>NZ_JADKPO010000025.1 GCF_015352445.1 Nocardioides agariphilus | reverse complement strand
ATCAGGTATCGCCAGCGGCCGTGGGTCTTCAACCGGTGATGCTTGCGGCACAGGGCCGCGATCTGGCAGGTGCAGGTGGCCCCGCCCTGGGCGTAGGGGTGGTTGTGGTCGCAGTCGGCCGCATGCTCGCCCGGTTTGAGTCTGCGGGCTGGTTTCGTGCACCACGGGAACACGCAGGTGTGGTCTCGCAGGGCGACGGGTTCGCTGATCCGGCCGTCGATCTCATAGGCGCCGTGGTGGACGTGCTTCGCCACATCGATCACCGGTTTCACGGTGATCTTGGCCTCGGGGTGGCCGCACCAGGTCCGGATGGTCTCGGCCAGCACCGGGGTGGCGGTGTTCTCCACCCGCCCCACACCCCAGCCCACAGAGGCACCGGTGGTGGCGGCGTCGGTGAGGTGGAGGTAGAGCACCATGTCCCGCGGCTTGCTCGGCTTGCTCGGCTTGGTCTGGGGTTGGTCTTCGTCGTCGACCATCTGGGGGTAGTCGAGGGTGAGGTCGCGGCGGGCGATGTTGCCGAGGGCGACCGAGCGGCGTTGGTCCAACGTGAGGGTGGAGCCGAGGTCGGCCTGAACCTTCGCGTCGGCGGTGAGGGCGTTGTGGAGGTCGATGGCGTCGGCCAGGTCGAGCTCGCCGCTGACCTGGCAGGTGCCGGCGATCGCGACGGTGTCGAAGTCGATGTCGAAGCGGCGTTGGTCCCAGGCCTGTTTGCGGTCGGCTTCGGCTTGGTCGGGCATGTGCCGGGCGACCGCCTCGGCGATGAGCCGGTCGAGCTGGGCGGGGCCGATCTTGTGGGCGAGGGGTGCGACATGCTTGTCGACATAGGTCGCGGCCTCGGGGGTCAGCCATCGGGTCTGCTCGGCGACCCGGCGGGCCTTCCACGCCGCCAGGTCACCGGTGGTGACTCGGGCCCACAGTTTGTTCAACCGGTATCTGAGTTCGAGGGCGTGCCCGAGGTAGCGTCTGCCGGACTCGGTGGTCGTCCCGATCGCGGCGGCGAACTCGGCGATGGAGAACTCCGCGACCAGGGGTGCGCCCGGGCCGGCGATCGGGACCGGGACGTCACCGTGGAGCCGGAAGGTGCCGGCATCGGCCAACGACTCGGCGGGGTGGATGAGCGCCCACTGCACCGCCAGCTCCAACAGCCTCGCCTCCGCCGCGTCGGCTGCGGTACGGAGTTCGCGGGCGGCCTCGAGCACCGTTGACGCCGAGTCCGGCAGCCATGCCGACCCGTCGTCTGGCTGCTGGTCCCGAGTTCCGCTCATGGGTCTATTCGATCATCGAGCACCGACAGTCCGGGGTCGAGAGCCCCTGTATTTGCTGGGGTTTCTCACATGTTGGGGCCCACCAAATATCCGCCCCCCCGTTGGTTGAGGAAGGCGCGCTAGCGCCTGTCTCGAAACCCCGCGAGTGAACCGCCGACGTCGCGGTCACCGGGTTTCGAGACGGTTGCTAGCGCAACCTCCTCAACCAGCGACACTCGCCTGGTTTCGAGACGGTTGCTGCGCAACCTCCTCAACCAGCGACATAGTGCAACCTCCTCAACCAGCGGAGACGGCGCAACCTCCTCAACCAGCAGGGTCAGCCGGCGAGGCGGTGCTTGCCGCCGGTGATGCGGTCGGCGTCTTCCATGCGCTCGGGCGGGGCATCGCGGTCGACGTGGCGAGCCTGCATGAGTGGCCTGACGTGGGCAGGAGGCATCGCCTGGTCGTCGTTGTCGCCTCCGAGCGCTTCCTTGATGCTGTCCATGAAGCCCATCTCGATCCTCCGTGTCCGAGAGATGCCCGAGAGAGTTGTCAGGTGTTGAGCCGAGTATCCGGCTCAGCCACGGGCTCGGTGTGCCAAACGCCGCATTCCCGTCACCGGGCGTGTCGGACGTCTAGTTTGGGTGCGTGCCCGTGACCAGCCCCGCCGGCGACGAGGTCCAGCTCGCCGCGCTCCACGTCGGGCACACCGTCGATCACCTCGAGCGCCGCATCCGGGCACGCTTCGGCGACCGGGGCCTGACGCGTGCTGCGCTCGACCTCAGGCGGCTGGTCGACGAGGTCGAGAGCGTGACCGAGCAGTCCAACGTGCGCTTGCGCCGTACGACGCTCATCGCCCGCACCACGAGCGTCACGATCGTCGTGGCCACGGTGGTGCTGCTCACCTTCAGCCTGCGCAACGCGATCAGGGACGGACTCGAGAGGAGCGAGGACTGGGTGCCGCTCATCGAGAGCGTGATCAACGACCTGGTCTTCTCGTCGATCGCGATGCTGTTCTTGTGGGCGTTTCCCGAGCGCCGCGAGCGCCGCACCCTCCTGCGCCTCCTCCACCGCCTGCGCTCGCTGGCCCACGTCATCGACATGCACCAGCTCTCCAAGGATCCTGAGCAAGTCAGCCCTGGCTACACCCGCACCTCGGAGAGCGTCACGCACGGCCTCGACGCCGACCAGCTGCACCACTACCTCGACTACTGCTCGGAGATGCTCAGCCTCACCGCGAAGACGGCCGCGCTGTGCGCCGAGCACAGCACCGATGAGGTCATCCTCAACACGATCTCTACGCTCGAGACGATGACCACCGAGCTCTCGAACAAGATCTGGCAGAAGATCTCCCTGCTCCCGCGACCTGAGGCCGTCCACTGAGCCCCACATCCAGCACGGTGCGCCGCCTGGTCCTCGGCAGTGCGCTGATGCTCTTCCTCGAGCTGGCCCTGATCAGATGGCTCGGCTCCAACATCGTGCACCTGTCGTACTTCTCGAACTTCGTGCTGCTCGGATCGTTCCTCGGGATCGGGGTCGGGTTCCTGGTCAGCCGGCGCTCGTGGTCGCTGATCCCACTCGCGCCCGCGCTGCTGGCGCTGCTGGTGCTGGGTGTGCGCCTGTTCCCCGTCTCGCTCGACCGCACCGGCTCCGAGGTCATCTACTTCACCTCGCTCACGGCGACCGGTCCGCCGGCCTGGCTGGTGCTGCCGCTGGTGTTCGCGGTGGTGGCCCTGGTCATCGCGGGTCCCGCCGAGATCGTCGGTCGCTGCTTCGCCGACCTGTCGCCGCTGACGGCCTACCGCTGGGACCTGGTCGGCTCCCTGGCGGGCATCAGCTTGTTCACGGTGTTGTCGTTCATGTGGGCGCCCCCCGTGGTGTGGGGAGTCATCGTGGCGGTCGCCTTCCTGCTCCTGGTGCCCCACCTCAAGCGCGTGCTGGCGATCGCCGCCGGAGTCGTCCTCGTGGGCACGCTGCTGGTCGAGTCGACGGCCGCGGGCACCAGCTGGTCGCCGTACTACAAGATCACGACGCGCGATGTCGTGCCGGGCAACCCCGACTTCGTCGACATCGCCGTCAACGGCGTTCCCCATCAGCTGATGGCGCCCGCCCAGTGGAAGCTCGACCAGGGCGAGCAGCAGTACTCGACGCCCTATCTGCGCATCAAGGACAACTCGCTCGACGAGGTACTCATCGTCGGCGCGGGCTCGGGCTCCGACGTCGCCATCACGCTGTCGAAGGGGGCGACCCACGTCGACGCCGTCGACATCGACCCGCGGATCATGCAGATCGGCGTCGAGCGCAACCCTGACCGCGCCTACCAGAGCCCTCGGGTCACCCGGCATGTCAACGACGGCAGGGCGTTCCTGCAGTCGACGGACAAGAAGTACGACCTGATCCTCTTCGCCCTGCCCGACTCCCTGACGCTGGTCAGCGGGGCCTCGCAGATCCGCCTCGAGTCCTTCCTCTTCACCGACCGCGCGATCGAGGAGGCCCGCGAGCACCTCGAGCCCGACGGCTCCTTCGCGATGTACAACTACTACCGCGAGACCTGGCTCATCGACCGGCTCGCGGGCACGGCGGCCAGCGTGTTCGGGCACACGCCGTGCGTCGACACCTTCGCCGGCGCACAGGCGGTCGTCACGGTGGCCCGCGACCCCGACCACCAGCAGTGCGAGACGGCCTACCAGCCGTCGGGCCAGGTCGTCGCACCGGCGACCGACGACCGCCCGTTCCTCTACTTCAAGGGCGACCGGTTCCCGAGCATGTACCTCTGGGCGATCGCCGCGATGCTGTTCGTGTCGGCCCTGGCGCTGCGACTGCTGGGTGGCTCGTTCCGGTCGATGCGGCCCTACGCAGACCTGTTCTTCATGGGCGCGGCCTTCCTGCTGCTGGAGACCAAGAACGTCGCGACGTTCGCGCTGCTGTTCGGCACCACCTGGCTGGTCAACGCCCTGGTGTTCGCAGGGGTGCTGGTCGTCGTGCTCGCGGCCGTCGAGACGACGAGACGAGTGCGCACACCGTCATTGCCGGTGGTCTTCGCGGGCATCGCGGGTGCGCTCGCGCTCGCCTACGTGATTCAACCCGACTGGCTGCTCGGCCTGCCCTTCGTGCCGCGCCTCGCGGTCGCCGTACTGCTGGCGTTCCTGCCGATCTACCTGGCGAACATCGCCTTCGCCAAGAGGTTCAGCGAGTCCGGCGACTCGCAGGCCGCGTTCGCCGTCAACATCCTCGGTGCGATCGTGGGTGGCTGCCTGGAGTACTCCGCGCTGCTGACCGGCTACGCCAACCTGCTGCTGATCGTGGGAGGCCTGTACCTGCTGGCGTTCGTGCTGAAGCCGAAGGCCTCAGCGCTGGTGAACACGTAGCAGCGTGCTCTTCCCGAACAGGCTCTCCACCAGGTCGACGGCGAGGTGTGCGGTCTCGCTCTTGACGTCGAGGGCGGGGTTGAGCTCGACGATGTCGAGGCTGCCCAGCCGACCGGTGTCGGCGATCATCTCCATGCACAGGTGGGCTTCTCGGTACGTCGGGCCGCCCCGGACCGGAGTACCGACTCCGGGCGCGATGGTGTCGTCGAGGAAGTCGAGATCGAGGCTGACGTGCAGGTGCGTGTCCGGCTCGAGGTCGTCGAGAGCCATCCGCATCGCCTCACGCACGCCGACCTCGTCGAGGTAGCGCATGTCGAAGACCTCGATCTGCTGCTCGTGCAGCAGCCGCTTCTCGCCGAGGTCGACGTCGCGCAGCCCGATCTCGCGGACGTGGTGGGGTGCGAGTGCGGGCACCTCGCCCGACAGCTCCACCAGCTCCTGCGGACCGTGGCCGGTCAGGACCGCGACGGGCATGCCGTGCATGTTGCCCGATGGCGTGATCGACGCGGTGTTGTAGTCGGCGTGGGCGTCGAACCACAGCAGCCGCATCGGCCGGCCCTGCTCACGGCAGTAGCGCGCGACGGCGCTGACCGAACCGATGGCCAGACAGTGGTCACCGCCCAGCATGATCGGCATCCGCCCGACCGACACCTCGCCGTAGACGGCATCGAAGAGCGCCTCGTTCCACTTGATGACCTCCGGGAGATGCCGGTAGCCGTCGACCGGAGGCGCCATCGGGTTGACCGGACCGGAGACGTCACCGCAGTCCTTGACGTCGGCCCCGAACCTCTCCAGGGCCTCCTGGATGCCTGCGAGCCGCAAGGCTCCGGGCCCGAGGCGGCAGCCGACGACACTGGCGCCGACGTCGGTGGGTACTCCGATCAGGCTCACGTCCACGGCGGCAGATTGTCAGACAACTCCGTCGCCGGGCAACTAACCGGTGACATCCTTCATCGAGCGCGGGAAGAACGTGGGCGTAAAGCTCACCGCCCCGGCCGGGATCATCCACGGCATCACCCGCACCGAGAACACCCCTGCCCGGACCGCCTCGTCCTCCTCCTTGAGTCGTCTCGCCTCGTCGGGCGGCACGTTGAGGATGCTGAGTCCCCGCAACTCTCCCGCTGGGTCGCTCAACGGACCTCCGGCCAGCAGCACGCCCGACTTGTGGAGATGGGCCAGGTGCGCCAGGTGCGCATCCTGCAGCCGCGCGTCGTTGGGCCGTGCACCGCTGACCAGCAGCGAGATCGTGAACTCGTCGAAGGACAGCTCAGGCACCCGCGTCCCCCGTCTCCAGGAGGCTCTTGAGCCGACCGAGCACCGTCATCCAGCCGCCCGCCACAGAGGCAGCGGTCTTGGGCGCGCCCTCGAGACGGTCGTGGACCAGCGTGAGCAGGCAGCTGCCGTCGTCCTGGGGCTCGATCTCCCAGGCCACGCGGCTTCGGGCCTCGGCGGCCAGCTCCTCGTCGTACTCGGAGTGCCAGCCGTGCACGAGTCGGCGCGGCGGGTCGAACTCCTCGACGGGCTCGTCGGCCCAGACCTCGCCCTCGGGGCTGAGCGAGAGGTAGCGCTCCGCGGTCACCGTGTGGCGGGCGCCGAAGAAGAACCGCTGGGTGAACTCCGAAGTGGTGATCGCCTCCCAGATCGCCTCGGGCGTCGCCTCGATGGCGATCCGGTAGATCTGCGTCGTCTGCGTCTCGGTCGTGGTCATGCGGTTCCCTCCAGCTCGCGCTTCAGATCGGTGAGCGCCGAAACGCGGCGCTCGGTGTACTTGTCGATCCAGCGGTCGTGCACCAGGCGGATCGGCACCGGGTTGAGGTAGTGCAGCTTCTCCCGTCCCGACTTCCGGGTGACGACGAGACCGGCGTCCTCGAGCACCCGCAGGTGCTTCATCACCCCGAAGCGCGACATCTCGACCTGCGACTCGAGGTCGCCCAGCGTCCGCCCGTCGCGCTCGAAGAGCCGGTCGAGCAGCAGCCTGCGCGTCGGGTCTGCCAGTGCCTTGAAGACGTGGTCGTCGTCGCCCACGTGCGTGACGATAGGTGACCGAATGGTCACATGTCAAGCAGTGAGTACGCGCCGTCCGATCGGCGCGTCCAAGGCGGCTCAATGACGCTGGTGGTCTGGTGACGCCCAGGTGGTGAGTGGAGTGTTCGGTTCGGGTGGGACTGGGTACTTCGGGCGGATGACGATGACCAGGAAGAGGGCGGTCATGGCTGTGGCGCCGGCCCACATGGCGTGCTGCCAGCCGTCGACGAACGCTTGTCGGGCGGCGTCGACTATGGCGATCGAGCTGTCGCCGCGGTCGCCTGCTGCCGCGACTGCGTTGGCGAGGCCATCGCGGACGGGTCCGGCGACGTCATCCGGTACTCCGACGAGTTGGGGTTCGATCGCGCTGCGGTAGCCGGCGGTGAGGACTGCGCCGAGCAGGGCAACGCCGATGGCGGTGCCGAATTCTCGGGTCACGTCGTTGAGGGCGGAGGCGAGTCCTTGCTTGGCTCGAGGTAGAGAGCTGGTGATGGCTTCGGTGGAGGGGGTCATGGCCAGTCCCATGCCGAAACCGAGGGTCAGGATGCCGGGCAGCACGGTCAGGTAGCCGCCATCGACGGTGATCAGGCTTGCCATCAGGACCAAGCCGGCTGTCACGAGTGCAACGCCGAGGGCCATGGTCGGGCGGTGGCGGGCGCGTTGAGCGACTCTGGGGGCGAGGACCGAGGAGGCCATCATCAAGACGGCCATGGGCAGCATCCCGACGGTGGCGTGCAGGGCCGACCAGCCGAGGACGATCTGGAGGTAGGGGAACAGGACGACGAGGATGCCGGCCTGGACTCCGAAGACGGTCAGGATGGAGAGGGACCCGGCGGCCAGGCGCCGGTCTTGGAACAGGCGGATGTCGAGCAATGGAGCAGTCTGACGGCGCTCCCAGGCGATGAACCCGACGGTGCCGGCGATGCCCATGGCGAGCGCTGCGAGCGTTGGCGGCTCGGACCATCCATGGACCGGGCCTTCGTGGAGGGCGTAGACGAGGCCGAGGACCGCGAAGACGGACGCGACTGAGCCGAGTGTGTCGAAGCGGTGAGGGGCGAGTTCTCGGGTGTTGGGCACCGACCGGAGCGTCATGGCGACGGCGATGACCACCAGGGCGACGGGAAGGGCGAACAGCAACCGCCAGGAGGCGATGTCGACCAGGACTGCGGACAGATACATGCCGAGCAGGCCGCCTCCGCCGCCGACCGCGGTCCATGCGCCGATTCCCTTGCCTCGTTCTTCTTCAGGGAACGTGGAGGTGATGACGGCCAGCGTGACCGGCATGATCATTGCGGCGCCGACGCCGGCGGCGAATCGGCATGCCAGCATCATCTCGGTGGAGGTGGCGAACGCGGCGGCAGCGTTGGCGATGCCGAAGACTGTCAGTCCGGCGAGAAGCATGGGCTTGCGGCCCCACCGGTCACCGAGCGCACCGAGCGGCAGCAGGAGTGCTGCGAGGCTGAGTGTGTAGAGGTTGATGAACCACAGGACCTCACTCTGCGAGGCGTCGAAGTCGACCGCGAGCTCGGGCTGGGCGACGTTGAGCCCAGTGACGGAGGAGATGACGGCCATGAGGGCCACGCAGACGGCGACCAGGACCGCACGCCTCTTGCGGGGGTCCTCGATCGTGGTACGGGCGTGGCCGGTGGTCGACGGATGGTGGTGTTTCACGGGTTCCTCTCTCCGAGCGCGGTTCGTCGCCGCCGTGCCGGTGCGGCAGGCGGGCAGGCGCGCGTTGGGGGCGGGTTGGCTAGTTGCGGCGGGTGGCGCGGACGACGACGTCGTGGGTGGTGGTCTCGTGACCGCCCGGGCCCGTCATGGTCCGTTGCGATTCCTCAGCGGTCACGATCTGCCAGGTCTGAGGGTCGAGCAGCGCCGTGATCGCCCTCACGGTCGAGGACGCCTCCGCCGGGGGCTGGTCGCCGTACTCGCTCTCGTGGCCGTGTCGGTGCTGGTGGGTGCTGTCGTGGTGGAGGTGGCCGACGATGAGGAGGGTGCCGTGAGGCGCGACCCAGGAGGCGATGCGGCGGTAGAACTCGAGCTGGGGGATCGCGGGATGTGCGTAGTGGGTGGTGACGAGGTCGTAGCGCTGTCCGGGTTCCCAGGTCGACAGGTCAGCCTGCACCCACTGCACGCGGTCGCCGGCGCCTGCCTCGGCTGCGCGGTGCTCGCCGTAGGCGAGTGCGGCCTCGGATACGTCCACCGCGGTGACGGACCATCCGGCCGAGGCCAGCCAGATCGCCTCGGCACCCGCGCCGCAGCCGGCGTCGATGGCCGAGCCTGGTTTCAGGTTCCCGACCTGGCCGACGAGGTGAGGGTTCGGGTCGCTGGTGCTCATCGCGCTCGCACGCTCGCCTGACCAGATGTCGTCCCAGTAGTTCTTGTCGAAGGTGTGGTCCACGGTGCTGTCTCCCGGGGCTGTGCGGCCGCCGTCTGCGGCACAGCAAGGAGAATGACTCTCACCAGGCGGATTCGCAAACATTCTTGCCGAATGGCAAACTGTCCTCATGGATGACACCGACAGAACCCTCGATGCCGTCGGCCCGCGCCTCAAGGAGCTGCGTCAGCGGCGCGAGATCACCCTGACCGAGCTCGCAGACGAGACCGGCATCTCGATCAGCACCCTGTCTCGGCTTGAAACCGGTCTGCGGCGACCGACGCTCGAGCAGCTGCTGCCGCTGGCACGCTCGTACGGCGTGACGCTCGACGAGCTGGTCGACGCACCGCCGACCGGTGACCCTCGAGTGAACCTGCGGCCGCTTCCCACCAACGACGGCCGCACCATCCTGCCTCTGAGCAGACGCCCAGGCGGGATCCAGGCCTACAAGTTCGTCCTCCCCCCAGGCGACGACCAGAAGCCAGACCTGCGCACGCACGAGGGCTACGACTGGGCCTTCGTCCTCAGCGGACGCCTCCGCCTCGTGCTCGGCGAGCACGACCTCATCCTCGAGCCCGGCGAAGCCGCAGAGTTCGACACCCGAACCCCGCACTGGTTCGGCGCCACCAGTTCCGGACCGGTCGAGTTCCTGAGCCTCGTCGGCAAACAGGGCGAACGAGCCCACCTCCGCGTGGCGCCGAAGAGACACCTCCCCGACGAACGCGCGTGAGGCGCCCCCCGAACTTCGCGGGCTGTGTGGTCAGTCGCTTGCTGTCGGCCTCCGCAAGGGCCTCCGCCCTGGCCTTCGCAGCCGCCAGGACCTCGTCTCGTTGCTCCATTCCCAGGGTCGCACGAGCCAGGTGTCACAAACCTCGAGCCGCGTTCGTCAACCGGGCATGACCACCAAGAGCGGGAAGAACACCAGCCAGTTCACCGACGAAGAGCGCAGCGCCATGCAGGCCCGGGCCAGCGAGGTCCGCACGAGCAGCCGCGCCAAGGACAAGGCGGCCGCAGAGGCGCAGGCGTGCCTCGACGCGATCGCCGAGATGCCCGACCACGACAAGGAGCTCGCCGCTCGGGTGCATGAGCTCGTCACGTCGGCGGCGCCGGGGCTGGCACCGAAGACCTGGTACGGCATGCCCGCCTACGCCAGCGACGGGAAGGTCGTGTGCTACTTCAAGGCCGCCGACAAGTTCAAGACCCGCTACGCCCAGCTCGGCTTCGAGCAGGAGGCGGACCTCGACGACGGCTCGATGTGGCCGGTCGTCTGGGCGATCACCGAGCTGAGCGCCGCCCAGGAGCGCGAGATCACCAAGATCGTCAAGAAGGCGGCCCGAGCAGCCGGTTGATCCGCTCGGCCGTCGCGGAGTCGGTGGTGATCACCCGGCGCAGGCCGTGGGGCGTGCGGTGCCAGCCGGGTGGCACCGCAACCACACCGGCGACCGTCGGGCTGTCGACGTCGGCGTTGTCGATCACCAGGTCGGCAGAGCGCACGGGGTCGGCGACAGCCCGGTAGAGGGCCTGCGCGTCGAGGTACCGCTGCTGCTCCGGATCGTCGACCTGGGCGGAGAAGCCACCCCGCGCGGCCACTCGACGTACGCGCTCCTCATCGGGCACCTCGAGCCAGACGACCACGTCCCAGCACTCACGTAGTTCCTCGCGCTGGGCGAAGACACCGTCGACCACCAGCACGCCGCGATCCGGCACGGCCTCGGCCTCGGCCTCGACGTAGGCATCACTCGTGAGGTCGTGGAAGCGACAGCGGTACGACGCTCCCGGGCCTCGTCCCCACGGGTCGAGCAGCTCGCGGCGCAGCGCCCGATAGTCGAAGGATCGCGCCCAGACCGTCTCGCCCGTCCGTCCCTGCTCGTGGCGATGGGCACGGGGGTGGTGGAAGTCGTCCATCGAGGCGCGTACGGCGACCCGTCGCCGCTGGCGGAGCACGTCGGCCAGCTCGTCTGCGAACCAGGTCTTGCCGGCGCCGTCGCCGCCGTCGATGACGACGAGAAGCGGCCGGTCGAGGTCGGGCAGAGCGTCGGCGACGCGGCCCAGCACGGCGCGCCGCTCGGGGGTCACGTGTCGGAACCTCGCACGTGCCCGCCGCCGGGTGGGCGTCGGACCATGAAGTCCCAGACCAGGCCGTGACCAACGACCACCAGCAGGATCAGCAAGATGGCCTCCATCTGCACCGGGCGCATGTCGAACGCCGTGGCGACCTCGGGATAGGCGCCGATGAAGGCGACCAGGAGATAGATCACGAGCGTGGCGACGTACTTGGCCTGCGGCTTCGGCTCGCTGGAGTGGCGTAGCACCCGGATCAGTCGCAAGGTCGAGTAGCAGCCGACCGCGGCCACCGCGATGAAGCTGGCCCGCCAGACGGTCGGCGTCTCGGTGCCGCCGACCTGTGCGAACAGCCCCATCAGGGCCGGCAGCAGGAACGTGAGGTAGATCCCGCCCACCGCCCGGCGCTCCTCCGGGATGCCGATCCACGTCGAGTTGAGCTGGAGCACGTTCCACCAGAGACCGAGCAGGGTGAAGCAGGTCGCCGAGAACAGCGCGTAAAAGGTCGAGATGTCCATGCCGTGTTCCCCCTCCGCGCGACATCGTAGAGAGGAAGACTGTGCCCATGCACGAGCAAGAGCGCTTCGTCCAGCGCGGCGGCGTCTTCGGCCTCGACGACGTGGTGGGTGACTTCGACGCGTCGGGTGTCGAGTCGCTGCGTGAGATCGCCGACATGATCCGGACCCAGGCCCGAGACGGGGTCCGCAGCGCGATGGCGCTGGCGGGCAGCGCCGCCCAGTCGAAGTTCCAGCTGTTCCCGGGCGACTGCGACTTCTTCGAGCGGGTGCACATCGTCGCGCCGACCCGGGAGGACGCCGTCGCGATCTTGGCCCTGACCATGATCGAGTCGGTCGCCCGCACGTTCACCAACCCGCTGCTCCAGTTCGTCGAGATGAAGCTCGGCCTCTACCCGGCCCCGTACAGCCGCGACGAGGAGGCCGTGTCCCAGGGCTCGCCGATCAGCTGGGGCCTCACCGACATCGACGGGCGCGTCGTCAAGGTCGTCGACGCCACCGGGGAGACCTACCGCCTGCGCATGCACGACGTCGCCATGGACCCCGGTTTCGTCAAGCTGGACTGGGTTTTCGCAGATCGCGCCAAGGACCGCGTCGTCCCGGTGTCCAAGGTGATCGACGCGACCTGGGAGGCCCCCGACGGCTCGGTCGTCGCGCTCGACGGAGTGCTCGACAGCTTCTACCAAGAGGTCTATCTCGATCCCGACAGCAAGGTCGACATCGAGCGGCTGGTGCAGCACGTCTCGCCCGACGGGCTGGAGAACTACCTCGAGCAGATCGGCGGCGAGATCGCGAAGTACAGCGCCGAGGGCCATGAGAACTACGGCAAGGTCGCCAAGCGTCTCTACAACATCACCCGCATCCTGCGGCGCGACGCCGACGCGTCGTACCTGCGGCAGCTCTTCGACGACCCGCCGGCGCGGCTCTACCAGGTGGGCGGCACGATGCACGCGCTGAGCGAGGCCATCCGGGCCGACCGACTCGACCGAGAGACCATCGCCGGTCAGCTGGCCGCCCTCGAGGGCACCATCGCCGAGTGTTACTCCGGGCCCGACCGCGACGAGATCGTGGACCTGGTCCGCAGACTGCCCGAGCTTGACGAGGACGAGCTGCTCGCTGCTGCCGAGCGCATCGCGGCCGCCTCCAACGTCCAGGTGAGCGGGTACTTCCAGCAGAAGATCTCCGAGTCACCCGGGCTGAAACAGGTCTACGACCTGGTCATCAAGCAAGCCTCGGAGCCCAGGGAGTGACGACCACCTCCGAGGACGAGCTGCCCGACGAGCTCGACGCCGAACCGCCCGTCCGCACGGACGCCTACATCTCGGCCGACATCGAGGCCGACGGCCCGATCCCCGGCCGCTTCTCGATGCTCGCGCTCGGCATGTGCATCGCCGGCGAGCAGGACGCGGCCGGCACGTTTCGTCCGATCCAGCCGGAGTCGGCGCGCTTCTACCGTGAGCTGAAGCCGATCTCCGAGGAGTTCGAGCAAGAGGCGCTCAACGCCATCGCCGAGACCGGCCTGGACCGCGAGCGGCTCAAGACCGAGGGCATCGATCCCGCGCAGGCGATGACCGATGCCGCGAAGTGGGTGCTCGACCTGGCCGACGGCCGGCGTCCGGTCTTCGTCGGCTGGCCGATGGGCTACGACTGGATGTTCCTGCAGTGGTACTTCCACACGTACTCCGAGATCGGCTCGCCCTTCTCGTTCGGCTCGGCGCTCGACATGAAGACGATGGTGTACGTCGGCACCCACCGCGTGCTCGACGAGCTGGGCAAGGAGAAGCTCCCGCCCGAGCTGGTACCGCAGCGTCCCCATACCCACCACGCCCTGGACGACGCCGTCGAGCAGGCCGAGCTGTTCCAGCGGCTGCGCCGGTGGCGCCCGCCTGGCCGGGATCAGTAACCAGCCGCAGCCGCCAGCGAGCCGATCATCACCCCAGCGCAGCGGCGATCTGCTGCAGGGCCGAGACCATGGTCTGGGTGTTGGGGTCAGTCTGCGACGAGTAGCAGGTGTAGCGGTTGTCAGCGAACACCTTCACGACCTGGCTCGTGACGCCGACGTCGTAGCGGCATCGGTTCATCATGTTGATGCACTCGTGCTGGGTGAGCCCTTGGCTGATGCCCTGCGCCTGACGCTGTGCGTTGACGATGGCGTTGATCTCGGCGCACTTGTCGCCCGGTGCGCCAGCGGGGTACCAGTTGCCAAAGGGGGCGACCTCGTCGGCGGTCACGAAGACCGTGGCGGTGCCACCGACGCTGGACACCGTGACGGCACCGGCAGGTGCGCTGACGGCGACGGCGCCCGCCGAGACGGCGGCGGCCACGACGACACCGGCGGTGAGACGGCGAAGGATCTTCATGAGGACTC
Organism: Nocardioides agariphilus; assembly: GCF_015352445.1. Classification (GTDB taxonomy): domain Bacteria; phylum Actinomycetota; class Actinomycetes; order Propionibacteriales; family Nocardioidaceae; genus Nocardioides; species Nocardioides agariphilus. Next base: position 51,508 of record NZ_JADKPO010000025.1, on the reverse strand, counting down.
CTGAGGCGGGAGGAACGGGCGTCGGACGCATCCGGGGCTTTGGTGCCTTCAGCCTGCTCGGTGGCCGAGTCCCCTGTCCGTCGCCGTGGCGACACATGGGCTGTTCGCGCCGGGTGAGCTCGATGGTGGGCGGCATCGTTGCGGTCCGGGGCGAGCGCAAACCACCCGGGCGGGTGGACTACGGGGACCACCTGTCTGGTTCCGTGGAGCCGGGCCCGAGGCCGTGCGAGCGTCGCGGCAGGGTCGGGAGGAAGACATGAACACCGCTGGCTGGATCATCCTGATCGTGGTCGTTCTCGTCGTCGCTGCCGCGGCGGCCTGGGCGCTGATGGGCAACCGACGCACCCAGGCACAGCGCGAGCACGCCGAGCAGCTGCGCAACGAGGCCGCCGAGAAGACGGCAGCGGTCGAGGCTTCGCGCCGCGAGGCCGAGGAGGCTGCCGCACGCGCCGAGGTCGCGCGCGCCGAGGCCGCCAGGGCCGAGCAGCAGGCGGCGCAGGCTCAGCAGGGAGTGACCTACGAGGAGGCCCGCGTCGAGGACCACCTGCGATCTGCAGACCGGGTCGACCCCGACGTCGACACGCGCGCCGACGACTACCAGCCTGGCGAGCCCACGACGACCGCGCCCCCGGCGGCCGGTGGGACCTACGCCGATCCTGCGGACCAGACCGCGACCGACGTCACCGGTCGTCCCCTCGCGGCCGAGGACACAGCGGACGAGTCGCCCCACGAGCATCGTCACGCACACCGCGGAGACCCCGCGTAGCGTCCGCGACCGCGACGGCTCGAGGCTTCCTCAGACGCCCTGCTGCTTGGTCCACTCGTCCATCTTCGTCAGCAGGTCGTAGAGGTCGCCCGCGTCCATGTAGGACCAGTGGGAGCAGGTCACGGTCTTGTCGTCCGCAGCGATGTCGACCTGCACGAAGTTGAGGTTGTCCACGCTGAGGCACTTGTTGACGGCCGCCTGGCATTCGTCCTGGTTGAGCTCGTTGTGGTTGCCCACGCTGAGGCGCTCAGCGTTGGTCTGGCGGGAGATGCTGTCGCAGATCTCCATGCGCCTGCTGTAGCCGATCACGCTGCCGAGGGTGTACCAGTCGCTGGCCTCGTCGTCCGACAAGGTCACCGCGACGCTTCCGGTGCCCGAGGTCAGGTTGGCGAACGCCGCGTTCGCAGGGGTGGCCATCGACAGCGTCGCGAGGCCGCCGACGACGGCGGTCAGTGCGGCGGTGGTCAGGCGGCGGAGGGTGAGGTCCATGGCGATCTCCTTGAGGTCAGGGCCGCTCTCGCGGCGGTGACCACACCTTCGACCGCGACCGGCAGCACCGTCGGTTCGCTATCCGACAGTTGTGGCGAACCGGTGGCAGGGGCGCGCAGCCTAGTCGCGCATCGGCACGCGTACGTCGCGCTCGTCGGCCACCTCGACCGCCCGCTCGTAGCCCGCGTCGACGTGCCTGATCACGCCCATCCCAGGATCGTTGGTCAGCACCCGCTCGATCTTCTGGGCAGCGAGCTCGGTGCCGTCGGCGACGCAGACCTGGCCGGCGTGGAGCGAGCGCCCCATGCCGACGCCGCCACCATGGTGGAAGGACACCCAGGTCGCGCCTGAGGCGGTGTTGACCAGTGCGTTGAGGATCGCCCAGTCGGCGATGGCGTCGGAGCCGTCGAGCATGGCCTCCGTCTCGCGATAGGGCGATGCGACCGAGCCGCAGTCCAGGTGGTCGCGGCCGATCACGATCGGCGCCTTCAGCTCCCCGCTGGCCACCATCTGGTTGAACTTCAAGCCGGCGAGGTGGCGCTCGCCGTAGCCCAGCCAGCAGATCCGCGCGGGCAGGCCCTGGTAGTGCACCCGCTCGCCCGCCATCTTGATCCACTTGTGCAAGCGCTGGTTGTCGGGGAAGAGCTCGAGGATCGCGCGGTCGGTGGCCTCGATGTCGGCGGGGTCGCCCGACAGCGCAGCCCACCGGAACGGGCCCTTGCCCTCGCAGAACAGCGGCCGGATGTAGGCCGGCACGAAGCCGGGGAACTCGAAGGCCCGGTCGTAGCCGCCCTTGCGGGCCTCGTCCCGGATCGAGTTGCCGTAGTCGAAGACCTCGGCGCCGGCGTCCTGGAACTCCACCATCGCCCGCACGTGAGCAGCCATCGACGCCTGCGCGTCCTTCGTGAAGCCCTCGGGGTCGCGGTCGGCTGCGGCCTTCCAGTCGTCGAAGGAGACACCGATCGGCAGGTACGACAGGGGATCGTGGGCCGAGGTCTGGTCGGTGACGACGTCGATCGGCGCCTTGATCTCCAACAGCCGCGGGAACATCTCGGCCGCATTGCCGAGCACGCCGATCGACAGCGGACGCCGCTCGTCACGTGCCTTGACCGCCATCTCCACTGCTTCCTCGAGCGACGAGGCCTGCGTGTCCAGGTACTTGTGCTCGATGCGCCGGGTGATCCGCGACTGGTCGACGTCGATGCAGATCGCCACGCCGTCGTTCATCGTCACGGCCAGCGGCTGCGCGCCACCCATACCGCCCAGGCCGGCGGTCAGCGTGATGGTGCCGGCGAGTGTGCCGCCGAACTTCTTGTCGGCCACCGCGGCGAACGTCTCGAAGGTCCCCTGCAAGATCCCCTGGGTGCCGATGTAGATCCACGAGCCCGCGGTCATCTGGCCGTACATGATCAGACCGAGGTCCTCGAGCTTGCGGAACTCCTCCCAGTTGGCCCAGTCACCGACCAGGTTGGAGTTGGCGATCAGCACCCGCGGCGCCCACTCGTGCGTCTTCATCACGCCGACCGGCTTGCCCGACTGCACGAGCATGGTCTCGTCGGCCTCCAGGTCGCGCAGGGTGCGCACGAGCGCGTCGTAGGCCGGCCAGCTGCGGGCGGCCTTGCCCGTGCCGCCGTAGACGACGAGGTCCTCCGGTCGCTCGGCCACCTCGGGGTCGAGGTTGTTCATCAGCATCCGCAGCGGCGCCTCGGTCTGCCAGGACTTCGCGGTCAGCTCGGTGCCGTGGGCAGCGTGGATGGGCAGGCGGTCGTTCACTGAAGCTCTCCGATCTTCTCTTCGACGGCGGCCAGCACGGCGCCGGACTGGACGAGCGAGACACATGCCTCGATCTCCGGGGACAGGTAGCGGTCCGGGCCGGGCCCTTGCACCCCGGAGGACCGCAGCAGGTCGACGACGGCCCCCGTGCCGGCCGCGGGTGACACTCCGCGGGTCGAGCCTGTCGAGACCCGCAGGTCGAGCGCCCGGGCTGCCGTCAGCACCTCGATCGCGACCACGCGGGACAGGCCGTCGACGGACCGCCGGAGCTTGCGTGCGGCGTTCCACCCCATCGAGACGTGGTCCTCCTGCATGGCGGAGGACGGGATCGAGTCCACGGACGCCGGCACGGCCAGCCGCTTCATCTCCGAGACGATGGCGGCCTGGGTGTACTGCGCGATCATGTGCCCGCTGTCGACGCCGGGGTCGTCGGCGAGGAACGGCGGCAGGTCGTGGTTGCGGGCCTTGTCGAGGAAGCGGTCGGTGCGCCGCTCGCTGATCGAGGCGGCGTCGGCAGCGACGATGGCCAGGAAGTCCAGCACGTAGGCGACGGGCGCCCCGTGGAAGTTGCCGTTGCTGCGGACCTCGTCACCCACGACGACCGGGTTGTCGACGGCGCTGGCCAGCTCGCGGCCCGCGACAACGGCCGCGTGCTCGACGGTGTCGCGCGCCGCACCGTGCACCTGCGGCGAGCAACGCAGCGAGTACGCGTCCTGCACCCGGTGGAGCTTGTCCTCCCGGTGGCTGGCCATGAGGCCGGAGCCCTTCAGCACCGCCGTGAGGTTCGCGGCCGACAGCGCCTGGCCGACCTGTGGCCGCAGCGCCTGCAGCTCCGGCGCGAAGACCCGGTCGGTGCCCATCTGGGCCTCGACGCTCATCGCGGCGGCGATGTCCGCCGTACGCAGGAGCATCCGCAGGTCGGTGATCGCCAGCACCAGCTGGCCGAGCATGCCGTCGGTGCCGTTGATGAGAGCCAGGCCCTCCTTGGCCTTCAGCTCGACGGGAGCCAGTCCGGCTGTGGCCAGAGCGGCGCCGGCCGGCATCAAGGTGCCGTCGGCGTCGCGCACCTCGCCCTCACCCATCAACGCCAGCGCACAGTGCGACAGGGGAGCCAGGTCGCCGGAGCAGCCCAGCGACCCGTACTCGCGGACGACCGGCGTGATCCCCGCCGACAGCAGCGCAGCCATCAGCTCGGCCGTCTCGCGACGGATGCCGGTGTGGCCGGTCGCCAGGGTCGAGAGGCGCAGCAGCATCAGCGCGCGTACCACCTCACGTTCGACCTCGGGCCCCGAGCCCGCGGCGTGCGAGCGGACCAGCGAGCGCTGCAGCTGCTCGCGCATCTGCGCCGGGATGTGCCGGGTGGCCAGGGCTCCGAACCCGGTCGAGATGCCGTACGCCGGGTCGGGTGCCGCCGCCAGGTCGTCCACGACCTCGCGGGCCTGGTCGATCGCTGCCAGGGAGTCCGGGGTCAGCTCGACCGCCGCGCCCTCTCGAGCCACCGCGACCACGTCCCCGAACGACAGGGGCCCGACGTCCACACGCACCGTCATGGCAGTCATGCAACTCCTGTGCGCCTCCTGACGGCAGTGGGGGGCGACGGAATGCTGTCTCGGATGCGAGACTGGCCGGGTGGGACAGGTACCCGCTGCGACGCGGACGCTGCGCGTGCTGCGCTTCTTGGCCTCCCAGCCGGAGCCGACGTCGATCGACCGCATCATGCGGGCCTGCGCCCTGCCTCGCAGCACGACCTACCACCTCCTGACCGCCATGGCTGAGGAGGGCTTCGTGGTGCACCTGCCGGAGGAGCACCGCTGGGGGCTGGGCGTCGCGGCGTTCGAGGTGGGCAGTGGCTATACCCGACAAGAGCCGCTGCAGCGCATCGCCCGCCGACAGCTCGCCGAGCTCGCGGACCGGACCCGACAAAGTGCCCACCTCGCGGTGCTGCACGGACGCGACGTGCTCTACGTCGTCGAGGAGCGCGCCCCCGGCCGCCCACCTCTGGTCACCGACGTGGGTGTGCGACTCCCCGCCCATCTGACCGCGAGCGGACGGGCGATCCTGGCCGCGCTGCCGCCTGCCCAGGTACGCGCGCTCTACCCCGACGCCGACGCCTTCGTGCACCGCCACGGCACCGGCCCGCGCACGCTCAGCCAGCTACGCGCCCTGCTGGCCGACACGCGCCAACGCGGGTTCGCCACCGAAGAGGGCGAGGTGACTCCCGGCCTGGCGAGCGTCGCCTCCGCAGTCGTGGACCACAACGGCCACCCCGTCGCCGGCCTCGCGCTCACCTACGCCGACGGCGACGCCCACGCACTGGCCGATGCCGTACGCCGTACGGCCGGGGCCCTGACCCGACGCCTCGGCGGGACCTCGACCTAGACGGTCGACCGCTCAAGTCGCACCCAAGTACCACCCAAGCGGGGGCGGCGACCGTGAGGGCACACAGACAGACCTGGCCTCACGAGAAGGAAGACCGCGATGACCACCACGACCTACCCCGAGCAGCTGCTCCTCCCCGGCCAGGCGGCCGCGCCGGAGGGGCCGGTGGACATGTTCATGATGTACCTGATGCACCACGCGTTCCGGCGCGACCTGCGCCGCTTCGCCAGCGCCGTACCTCACACTCCGGTCGACGACCGGGCGACCTGGACGGCGCTGGCCGACCGGTGGGGGCGGTTCGCCGACGTGCTGCACAAGCACCACAGCGGCGAGGACGCCGGGCTGTGGCCGTTCCTGCTCCAGCGCGCCGACGACGACGAGCGCGTCGTGCTGCTGGCCATGGAGGCCGAGCACGACAAGATCGACCCCCAGCTGAAGTCGTGCGCGCACCTCCTCGCCGAGCTCGCGCGAGAAAGCCGGGACCGCGACCGCCTGCGGGCACAGCTGTCGGTGCGCCTCGCCGAGACCCGTGAGCTGCTCGACCACCACTTGCGCCACGAGGAGTCCGAGGCGATGGCCATCCTTCAGCGGCACACGACCCAGGAGGAGTGGGACCGGCTCGAGGAGGAGTTCTTCGGTGAGACCAAGAAGGACCTGCGCGCCCTGCTCTACGTCTGCAACTGGATCGCCGAGGACCTCGCGCCTGCCGTGGTCGACGGCGTCTTCGCCAAGGCCGGCCAGGCGTTCCGGGTCGTGATGTGGCTGGGCAGGCGTCGGTTCCGCAGGCTCGAGCAGCAGGCCTTCAGGTACCTGCCGGCCTGATCGGAACGCGATTCAGAAACCGTGGCGATCCCGCAGGTCGAGGAACCACCTCTCGGCCTGCGGGACCTGCCACGCACGCATCTGCTCGACCGCGTGGTCGGCGTGCTGGGTGGCCAGATCGAGGTCGCCGGTCCCGGCGGCCGCGAGCGCGAGGTACGCGTCGACGGGACCCAAGGCCGGGTTGGTGCCGGACATCACGCAACGCCCGCTGTAGGGCCGAAGGAGGGCGTACATCTTCGCCGCCACCTCGGGTTCACCGAGGCCCAGCGCGCCTTCCGCGCAGAACGCCCAGTACGTCGGGGAGTACCAGCTCAGCCTGTCGTCCTCATGGCTCTGGTCCCACATGACCCTCGCGGCATCGAAGTTCTTGCGTCGCAAGAACAGCGCAACTGCCGCCGGGGCCAGGGGGAGGCTGGTCTGTGCGAGGAAGAACTGGACGAGATCGACGGCCACGGGGATGTCGGGCTCCCACAGCGGACGGTAGAGCCTCACACCTGTGACGGTGTCGAGCTTGGCGGGCATCGAGATGAGGTCCTCGAGCTCATCGACGCGGGCGAGCTGCGCCTCGAACACCTCGTGGTCGCCCCGCATGACCGACCACGAGTGCGCGAGGCAGACCAGCATCAGCTCCGCGAAGTACAAGCGTTGCTCGCGCGCGTCCTCGGCCAGCCGGACGAGCTCGGCATCGATCCCGTCGACGTCGCCGAGCTCGCTGCGCACACTGGCCAACAGGCAGCGAGCGTTGGTGAGCAGGCGGGCATCGTCCAGCTCCTCGGCGAGGGTGGCGCACTCCGTCAGGAGCGCTCGACGCCTCTCGGCGCAGTCGGGGCGCCACAGGGCTGTCACCGCTGCCAGCAGCGACTTCGCCAGCAGGTCGACGTCCGCCAGCCGCCGGGCGATCCCGATGGCCTCGTCCACCAGCCGGTCGATCTCCGCGGCCCGCGCTGAGTAGTAGTCCTCGGTCGCCAGTGCCAGCAACAACCGGCACCGCACCTCGGAGTCCTCCACGGACAAGGAGGCGAGTGCCTGTCGCAACACCCCGACGACCGCCTCGTTGCTCACCGCGTAGGCCCGGGCCGGCCAGAGCGCGTCGTACGACGGCACGGTCGCCGACCGGACGACGAGCTCCGGCTCACCGAGCTCACCGGCGATCAAGGTCGCCTCGTCGCTGGCCTGGTGCATCTCGTCGCGACGAGTGCTCCAGCGGCAGGCCGTGGCGTACTCGACGAGCAGGTCGTAACGCTGCCGGGCGTCGGCATCCGGGTCTCGGGCATGGAGGGCGAGCGCGGTCTCGAGGTGTCCGGCTGCCTCTTCGGCCGCGTGCGCCGACATCGCCAGCGCACCCGCTCGCGCTGCAGCCCGCCAGGCCCGCCCGACGTGACGGGGGCCGGCTGCCGCCCAGTGGCGCGCCACCTCGGGCGCGCGGGGCGTGGCGTCCGGCCGCTCCTCCACGATGGTCGCGATCCGCGCGTGTAGACGCTCACGGCGAGACGGGGAGAGCGAGTCGTAGGCCGCGTCACGAGCCAGCGCGTGGCCGAACCGGAACTGGTCGCCACCCACGTCGCGCAGCAGGTCGCCGTCGACGGCGGGCTGGAGGAGGTCGAGCAGGGCGAGCTCGTCGGCGTCGAGGGCTCGGGCCAGCACGTCGACCGAGAACTCCCGGCCGATCACGGCGCCGGCCGTGAGCGTCGTAGCCGTGGGCTCCGGCAGCTGGGAGATCCGGCGGCCCACGACGGCAGCGACCGTCGCAGGGACCGTGTCGATCGCCTCGCCGAGCCCACGCCCCTCGTCTCGCGCGAGCCGTCCGTACTCGATGAGGAAGAACGGGTTTCCGTCCGTGCGCAGGTGCAGCGCCGTTGCCACGGACTCCTCGACCCCGCCTGCGAGCTCGGACACCAGGCGGGCGGTGTCCTCCTCGCTGAGTCCAGCGACGTCGATGGTCGTGGCGTGGTGGCGCGCGAGGGACTCAGCGACGTCGGCAAGCGCGTGACCCGCGCTCGTGGGCGCAGCGGTCGCGCCGCGCCGCCAGGTCGCGAGCACGAGCAGACGTCCGGACTCGAGGTGGGCCAGGACGTGACGCAGCACCCGCAGCGACGAGACGTCCGCCCAGTGCAGGTCTTCCAGCCCGAGCACGACGGTCTGGTCACGAGCCAGGTCGGCCAGCGCACGGCGCACGGACTCGGCGACGGCGAACCTGGCGGCGTCCGGGTCCACGCCGGCCGTCGGCTGGTCGACCACCGCGTCGCCGAGCACCTGACGCCATGGCCACAGCGGCGGCGCGTCCTCGTCCTGCGAGCAGCGGCCCACCAGCACCAGGGCACCTCGCTGCTGAGCCCGGGCCGCGAGCTCAGCCCCGAGGCGGCTCTTGCCGGCGCCCGGTTCGCCGACGAGCGCGGCGTAGGCGGGCGAGCCGCCGTGCGCCTGGTCGAGCAGGCTCTCCAGGATCGCCAGGTGCTGCTCGCGGCCGACGAGCGGCCACTCTGGAAGCGTGACCGTGGCCTGCTCAGGGCCGCGCGCCGGATCAGGCGCCACGGCTGCCCTCGCGCGGGCGGGCGGCAGCTCGTGGCGAAGGATCGCCGTCTGCAGCTGGTTGATCTCCCGCGAGGGCTCCAGCCCGAGCTCCTCATCGAGCGTGGTCCGCAGACGCTCGAGCGCCCCGAGGGCATCGGCCTGCCTGCCGGTGCGAGCGAGGGCCAGGGCCAGCAGCTGCCAGGGGCGTTCGCGAAGGGGGTGCGCCCGGGTCAGCGACTCGAGCTCGGCGACCGCCTCGGCATCGCGACCCGCCGCCACCAAGCAGGCGGCCCGATCCTCCTGGGCCAGCACCCGGAGGGCATCGAGGCGAGCACGCTCGGGCACCAGGAGGTCGGACTCCGGCAGGTCGTCGAACGCTGTGCCGCGCCACTGCCCCAAGGCGTGCGCCAGCCGAGCGGCCTGCCCCTCGATCGCCGCCGGGTCGTGCGCGACCGGCACCAGATCGGTGGCCACCGCTCCCAGCTGGCCGTGCACCTCGTGAACCGTCGCCGCGAAGCTCTCGGCGTCGGTGTCCGCGACGAGGCGGTAGCCGCTGTCGACGCTGAGCAAGTACGACGACGCGACCCGGGCCGGCAGGTCGGGCTCGAGCGCGCGACGTACGACCGACACGTAGCTCTGCAGCGTCGTGCTCGCACTCGCCGGGGCGTCGGGTCCCCAGATCGCCTCGACGAGGACGTCGGGCGAGACGGTGCGCGCCGGATGCAGGGCCAGTGCGGCGAGCAGTGCGCGGTGCTTGGCCGCGCGCAGCTCGACCGGCGGCCCTCCTTCTTCGGCCACGACGAGCGTCGGGCCCAGCACCCCCACCCACACGGGGTGGAGCATAGGCCGCGTCGTGTCCCTCAGCGTGCGCCAGAGCGCACGCTCGCCCACACGACTCAGCGCTGCCACCTGGTACGGGCCGCGATCTCCTGGTCGCTGACACCGTCGAACAGCTCGATCTCGCTCTCCCGCACGGCGACGATCGAGGCGGACAAGGGGCCGCCGAAGGCCTCCCGGATCACCGCGTCGCCGGCGAAGGCGACGACCGCCTCTCGGAGCGAGGTCGGCAGGCGCTTGATGCCGCGCGCGGCCAGCTCGGCATCGGGCAGCACGGCGGGATCGACGTCGACGGGGTCGGGCAGACGCGCGTTGGACGCGAGGCCGGCCACGCCGGCAGCGATGACGCCGGCGAAGGCCAGGTAGGGGTTGGCGTGCAGGTCGAAGCACTTGACCTCGATGTTGGCCGCCATCGCCGTCGCCCCCGGCGATCCGGTGACCATCCGCACCGCTGCCTCGCGGTTCTCCAGCCCCCAGCAGGCATAGGTGCCCGCCCAGTGGGAAGGCAGGTGCCGCAGGTACGACGTCGCGCCAGGTGCACCGACGGCCATCAGAGCAGGGAGATGCGCGAGCACCCCAGCGGCGAAGGACTCCCCCTCCGCCGAGAGCCCGAAGTGCTCGGACGGGCCGCCGGCCATCAGGTTCTGGTCGCCTCGCCACAGCGAACAGTGCACGTGACCGCCGTTGCCGACACCAGGCACGGCCACCTTCGGGGAGAACGAGGTGCGGAAGCCGTGCCGTGCGCCGACGCCAGCGATGACGGTGCGCACCAGCACCGAGGTGTCGGCAGCGGAGACCGGGTCCTCGGGTGCTACGGACAGCTCCATCTGACCCGGCGCGTACTCGGGGTGGAACTGTTCGACGACGACCCCCGAGCCGGCCAGGGCCGTGAGCACGTCACGGCTGTAGTCGGAGCCGTCGACGAGTCGGGCCAGGCCGTAGGCCGGCCCACGCACGGCAGGCGTGAAGTCGTCAGTCCCGTCGTCGTCACCGACCACCCATTCGAGCTCGACAGACGCCTTCATCGAGATCCCATGCGCTGCCAGCGATCCGACCATGGACGACAGCAGCAGACGGTTGCACTGGTCGTGCGGGACGCCGTCTTGCCGGTAGCGGTCGGCCGGCGTCCACGCCCACCCGGGCTGAGCGGAGAGCGGGACGACACGGCGTACGTCCGGCATCACCCGCAGGTCGCCGACCACCTCGCGCCCCTCACCCGCGCCGGCGATCCAGTCGTCGAAGCGGAACCGGTCGAAGGACACCGACGACCCGACTCCCCACGCCGCGAGGTGCGGCAGCCGATCCAGCGGCACCGCCTTGACCCTGGCCACCCCGGAGTTGTCGACGAACGTCGCGGCGACGGCGACGATGCCGCGCTCGGAGAGTGGGCCGAGCAACGTGGCGGCCGCGGCGGCACGTGCGTCGCGTTCGGTCTGGGCCAGGTCGGCGACGTGATCCACACTCGCATCGTAGGAGCCGGCAGGGGTCGGCTCCTCGGAGAGGAGCGCAGGTGGCCACCGCCGGCAGTACCGGACTACGCAGGGGTCTCACGATCTGGCAGGCAGTCGGCATCTCCGTGGCGCTGATGGCGCCGTCGATGGCCGCGAACATCAACCCCCAGGGCACCGCTGGTCTCGTGGGTCGCGCGACACCACTGGCGTTCTTCCTGGCCGCGGTCGCGGTGCTGCTGATCGCCTACGTGTTCGTGCGGCTGTGCCAGTACTACCAGCACGCAGGATCGGTCTACGTCTTCGCAGGCGCCACGCTCGGACCGCAGGCGGGCGCTACGGCGGGTCTGAGCCTGCTGGCGACCTATACGTTCTACGGCCTGGTCACCGCCAGCGCGACCGGTGTCTTCGGCGCCCAGTTCCTCGATGACACGGGCATCTGGACCGACCAGCCCGACTGGGCGGGCTTCGTGGTCGGCGGGCTGGCACTGGTGCTGGTGCTGTGGCTCGCGATCGTGCCCGCACGACGCGCGACCACGACGCTCCTGGTGATCGAGGGCGTCACCGTACTGCTGATCCTGCTCATCGCACTGTTCGCGTTCGTGAAGATGGCGGCCGGTTCCGCGCCGGGAGGTGCCGAGCTGACCCTCGACGTGTTCAAGGTCGAGCCCGGCACGGACACCTCCACGCTGTTCCTCGGGATCGTCTTCGGCCTGCTGTCGTTCGCCGGCTTCGAGGCGGCCGCCACCCTCGGCGAGGAGGCGCACAACCCGTCGCGCGACATCCCCCGGGCGATCCTCGGCACGGCGATCTTCGGTGGCGTCTACTTCACCTTCGTCACCGCCGTCGAGGTGATGGCCTTCGGGACCGACAAGGCCGGCATGGAGGCGTTCGTAGGGTCCGGCGCGCTCATGGGCGACATCGGCACGTCCTACATCGCGTCGTGGATCGGCGAGACCGTCACCCTCGGCGCCGCAGTCAGCGCGTTCGCCTGCTGCCTGGCGTGCGTCGTGGGGGCATCGCGACTGCTGTTCGCCGTGGCTCGCGACGCCAGCCCCGGCTCGATCCTCAGCCGCACCGGCCGCAACGACACCCCTGCGATCGCGGCCATCGTGGTCTGCTTCAAGATCGCTGCGATCGCGTTGGTGTGCGCGGTGCTCTTCGGTGCGAAGCCCTTCGACACGTTCCTCTGGAGCGGCACCATCGGCACCTTGATCCTCCTCGTCGCCTATGTGCTGGCGACGGTCGGCTGCATCAAGCTGCTGTTCGTCGATCGCAAGATGTCGGTGCCGACGTGGGAGATCGTGATCCCGCTGGCCGCGCTCGTCATGCTGGGCTACACGATCTGGCGCAACGTCATCCCCTACCCCGATGGCAACCCGGGTCAGTGGTTCCCCGTCGTCGCGTTCGGGATCGTGCTCCTGGTCGCTGTCGCGATGGTGCTCTCGCCGGGTCTGGCACGCCGGCTCTCGGTGTCACTCGAGAAGGTCGACGCGGCCGATGGCTGAGCTGCGAGCCTGCGAGCCTGCGAGCCTGATGACATGACCCAGACCCCTTACGTCGCAGGGCCTCTCGTCGACCACCACTGTCACGGCCTCGTGCGACGCGACCTCGACCGCCCGGCCTTCGAGGCGTTGCTGAACGAGGGGGCTGGTGCCGGCAGGTGGACTGGCTCACCGTTCGACTCGATGCTCGGGGCGGCGATCCGACGCCATTGCGCGCCGCTGCTCGGCCTGGAGCCCCACGCCGACCCCGACACCTACCTGGGCCGTCGGCAGGCCCTCGGCCACGACGAGGTCGCCCGGCGGATGCTGACTGCTGCCGGCATCGACACGCTGCTCGTCGACACCGGCTTCCAGCCCGAGGAGATCTGTGACCCCGCCGAGGTGGCGGCCTACGCCGGACCGGCCGTTCGCGCCCACGAGATCCTCCGTCTCGAGACGACGGCCCAGGAGCTGCTGGAGACCGGCACGGAGCCGCGCGACTTCCGCAACGCGCTGCGCCAACGCCTCACCGAGTCCGAGGCAGTCGGCGCCAAGAGCATCGCCGCCTACCGCTGCGGCCTCGACCTGCTCGGCGAGCGCCCGAGCGACCTCGACGTCGTGGCCACCCTGCACTCGTCACGGCCCGCAGACGGTGAGCCCTGGCGGATCACCGACCGCACCGTGATCAGCGCCCTGGCGTGGACCGCGATCGAGGCCGGCCTGCCCCTCCAGCTGCATGTCGGGTACGGCGACAACGACGTCGACCTGCTCCGGTGCGACCCACTGCACCTGACGCCGTTCCTGCGCGCGACCGAGCCACTCGGCGTACCGGTCCTGCTGCTGCACAACTACCCGTTCCACCGCCACGCCGCCTACCTTGCCCAGGTCTTCGACCACGTCTTCATGGACGTCGGCCTCGCGGTGCACAACACCGGCGCCCTCTCGCGACGACTGATCGAGGAGAGTCTCGAGCTGGTCCCGTTCACCAAGCTGCTGCACTCCTCCGACGCCTTCGGACTGCCCGAGCTCTACCTGCTGGGCAGCCTGCTGTTTCGCCGGGGCCTCGATGGCGTGCTGGCCGACCTGGTGCGAGCCGACGAGCTCAGCGAGCCCGACGCGCGGCGCATCGGCGCCATGGTGGCGGGTGGCAACGCCCGTGGCGCCTATCGACTCTGAAGCAGCACATGTCCGCTCAGTAGGAGTCTTCTCACCTGGGCAGGTCTGCCGCCCGTCGGCGCTGCGCCTTAGGCTCGGGCAGTCCCTCGACGTACGGACCCCGACAGGAGCCTGTGGAGTGAACTGGGTGCTGGTGATCGGCCTGCTGATGAACGCGGTCGCCCTGCCGATCGTGGGTCGACGGGTCCTCTTCCTCTACCGGCTGATCACGGCCGGACAGCCGGCGCCGGGTCGGGTAGAGGGAGTGACCGGGCGTCTCGGCGCGACCCTCAAGCGCCAGGTCGTCGAGGTCTTCGGCCAGAAGAAGCTCCTCAAGTGGAGCGTGCCGGGCGCGGCGCACTTCTTCGTCTTCTGGGCCTTCGTCATCTTGGCCTCGGTCTACCTCGAGGCCTACGGCGCCCTCTTCGACCCCCACTTCGCGATCCCGCTCATCGGCCGCTGGGCCGTGCTCGGCTTCCTCCAGGACTTCATCGCGCTGATGGCGCTGGCCGGCATCACGACGTTCGCGATCATCCGGCTCCGCAACTCCCCGCAGCGGCTGGGCCGCAAGTCCCGGTTCAAGGGCTCCCACCTCGGCGGCGCGTGGGTCGTGCTGTTCATGATCTTCAACGTCGTCTGGTCGCTGTTCCTCTTCCGAGGCGCCGCCTCCGCGCTGGGCAACCTGCCCTACAAGAGCGGGGCGTTCATGTCGATCGCCGTCGGCGACTGGCTCGACGGGATCGACCACGGGTCCTTGGAGTTCCTCGAGCACCTCGGACTACTGCTCCACATCGGCATCATGCTGGTCTTCCTCGTCGATGTGGTGCACTCCAAGCACCTCCATATCTTCGTGGCGCCGATCAACGTGATGTTCGGTCGCACTCCAGTGGCCCTGGGTGCCGCAGTGCCGATGATGTCGGCCGGCAAGCCGATCACGATGGACGACCTCGAGGAGCTCGACGAGGACGCCAAGCTGGGCGTCGGCGCCGTTGAGGACTTCACCTGGAAGGGCCTGCTCGACTTCGCGACCTGCACCGAGTGCGGCCGTTGCCAGTCCCAGTGCCCCGCATGGAACACCGAGAAGCCGCTGTCTCCCAAGATGCTGATCCTGGAGCTGCGCGACCACGCGTTCGCCAAGGCGCCCTACATCCTGGCTGAGGAGTCCGCCCGCGACGGCCTCCCCGAGTCGGTCAAGCAGGAGGCCGCCCGCCCGCTGATCGCCGACGAGGCGTCCTACGGCGTCATCGATCCCGATGTGCTGTGGTCGTGCACCAACTGCGGAGCCTGCGTCAACCAGTGCCCCGTCGACATCGAGCACGTCGACCACATCATCGACATGCGCCGCTACCAGGTGCTCGTCGAGAACAACTTCCCGGCCGAGCTCAGCCAGCTGTTCCGCGGTCTGGAGGGCAAGGGCAACCCCTGGAACATGGCGCCGACGATGCGCATGGACTGGGCCAAGGGCCTCGACTTCGAGGTCCCGGTCGTCGGCGAGACCATCGAGTCGCTCGAGTCGGTCGACTGGCTGTTCTGGGTGGGCTGCGCCGGAGCCTACGAGGACCGCGCCAAGAAGACCACACGCGCCGTCGCCGAGCTGCTCAACCTCGCCGGGATCTCCTTCGGCGTGCTGGGCAACGGCGAGACCTGCACGGGTGACGCGGCGCGGCGCGCCGGCAACGAGTTCGTCTACCAGGGCCTGGCCTCGCAGAACGTCGCCACCCTCACCGAGGCCAAGACCAAGCAGGTCGTCACCACCTGCGCCCACTGCTTCAACACCCTCAAGAACGAGTACCGCGACTTCGGCCTCGAGCTCGAGGTCGTGCACCACACCCAGCTGCTCAACCGGCTGGTCCGCGACGGCAAGCTCACTCCCGTCGCGTCCGGTGAAGGCGCGTCGCCGCGGTCGATCACCTACCACGACCCGTGCTTCCTGGGCCGCCACAACCAGGTCTACAGCCCGCCGCGCGAGCTGCTCCAGGTGCTGCCGGGAGCGCAGTACGTCGAGATGGAGCGGTCCGCCGAACGCTCCTTCTGCTGCGGCGCGGGCGGCGCCCGCATGTGGATGGAGGAGCGGATCGGCGAGCGCATCAACGAGAACCGCACCCGCGAGGCCGTGGCCACCGGTGCCGACCAGATCGCCGTCGGCTGCCCGTTTTGCCGCGTGATGCTCGACGACGGTCTGACCGCCGCGCAGTCACGTGGTGAGGCGAGCGAGCAGGTCGAGGTCCTCGACGTCGCCCAGATGCTGCTGGCCTCGGTCAAGGGCGTCTCGGCGACGAAGGCGCGAGCCGTCGTGGGATCGGCACCTGGTCCCGCCGCACCGCCGGCAGCCGGAGAGTCGCCCGCCTCTCCCATCGCCGCACCATCGGTGGCCCAGCCTGTCGAGCCCGTCGAGCCCGTCGAGCCTGTCGACACCAGGCAGCCCGGCTCCCTCTTCGACACCGACCAGGCCGACCAGCCTCAGCCCACCGAGGCGAAGTCCGAGGTCGAGGGCATCCAGGGCGGCGAGGGCAAGCTCGGTGGCTCCTTGTTCGGCGACGGGGCCTCACTGTTCGATACCCCGGTCGAGGAGGAGACCACCTTCGCGGCACCACCTGCCACGCCTACCCGGGCCAAGGCCGACGCCGGCGTCGGCACCGAGATCCCCGCCGGCACCTCCCTGTTCGACATCGGCGACTCCTCGCCTGAGCCACCCGCCGAGAGCGCGCCGGCGCAGCCAGCGGCGACTACCGGGCCGACTACCGGGCCGACTACCGGCTCGACTACCGGCTCGGCTGACTGGCAGGTCGGCGACGACATCCCCGAGGGCCAGTCGCTGTTCGACGTCGGCCACGGCGCACCCGCCGGCTCGGCGACCCCGGCGGCAGCCCCGGCAGCCGCTGCGACCCCGGCCGTCGAGGACGCCACCCCCGATTGGCGAGTCGGCGACGACATCCCCGAGGGCCAGTCGCTGTTCGAGGTGGGCCAGGGTGGCCAGGACCCCGAGACGATTCTCGACGCCGACGACGAGCCCGAGCCCGACGAGGCACCCGAGCCTGTCGCACCCGATGGTGCGCCGGCGTCCAGCGGTGCCACCAACACGCCTCGCACCGACGCCGACATCAACCACACCGACTCCCTGTTCGACTTGTGAGAGCCCGCTGACCTGGGCAAACGTCACCTGACATCATGTGACGCCGAAGTGATGTCATCATTCGCTTGACATGACGTCATGGTGATGTCATGCTGGTGCACATGGACATCACCCCGTACGTCGACTCCCTCAAGCGGGACCTGCTGGCCGCCGCCGAGGGTGCCGGTGACGAGGCCCGCCAGGTCGCCGAGCGCCTGAGCTATGCGATCGACCCGGCCGCCCGGCTGGCCATGATGGAGGCGATCTCCCAGGCTGCGGCCGAGATCACCGCCGAGCTGCCCAACGGCGGCGTCGACGTGCGGCTCGACGGTCGCGACCTCGACTTCGTGGTCCACGCACCGAGCAACATCCCCGCCCCACCTGCGCCTCCGGCTCCCCCGATGCCCGGCGACGACGACGAGGAGGGCGGCCTGTCCCGGATCACGCTCCGGATCCCGGAGTCGGTCAAGGCCAAGGCCGAGGAGGCCGCCGCCAAGTCCGGTCAGTCGCTCAACACCTGGCTGGTCAACGTCGTGCGCACCGCGACCCGCGATGGCGCCATCAACGTCGACATCGACCTCTCGAGCATCCCGTTCTTCGGCGGCGACCCGTTCGGAGGCGGCAAGCAGCGCGGCAACCGTCGCATGTCCGGCTGGGTCTAGCCGACACCGCCCTCACCACCACCCACTGCGGGACGACCACTGGTCGGTCCCCTGGATCAGCACACCCTGGAGACAGCAATGAGCAGCTACGAGTTCGAGACCCACGAGCCGGTCGACCTCTACGTCGAGCTCGGCAAAGGCGCCCTGAGCGTCACCGCGAGCGACACCACCGCAACGACCGTCGAGGTCGTCGGACGCGAGGCCGAGCAGGTGCAGGTGCGCCAAGACGGCCGCCAGATCAGCGTGATCGCCCCCAAGGGCAACCGTGGGCTGTTCGGTGGCGAGCCGTCCTACGTCGTCTCGGTCAGCCTCCCGAGCCACTCCAACGTGGTGGCCAAGACCGGCAGCGCTGACATCTCCCTCGACGGCGACTACGGGGCCGGCCAGATCCGCAGCGGCTCCGGCGACTGCCGCCTCGACACGTTCGCCGGCCCGCTGATCGTCGAGACGGGGTCGGGCGACATCTACGTCGACGACGCCGAGGGCGACCTGCGCATCAAGAGCGGTTCGGGCGACGTCGACGTCAACGACACGGGCGCCACGGTCGCGGTGTCGACCGGCTCGGGCGACGTCCAGATCGGCAAGACCAACGGCCAGGCCGTGGTCAAGACCGGATCCGGCGACCTCGAGATCGGCACCGCCGGCGACGGCGTCTCGATGAGCACCGGCAGTGGCGACATGAAGATCGACAAGGCCAAGCGCGGCAAGTTCAGCGCCAAGGGGGCCTCGGGCGACGTACTCATCGGCGTCCCGGCCGGAGTGCCCGTCTGGACCGACATCACCACCGTCAGCGGTTCGATCCACTCCGACCTGCAAGGCGCCGGCCAGCCCGAGCCGGGCCAGGACTACGTCGAGCTGCGGGCCAAGACCGTCAGCGGCGACATCGAGCTCCACGAGGTCTGAGCGACCTCGCCACCACACCACCACCCGACGAGACCAGGAGTACCACCATGACCGACCAGACCTTCTTCAACGAGCAGCTGACCCACCACCTCATCCACGAGCGCGTGGCGCGTGCCTCGGAGCCGCACCTGCACACCGGCTCTCGCCGTCACCGGCTGGCCGAGCGCCTGCACCGGATCGCGGACCGCATCGAGAAGTGACAGGAAGCAGTGACAGGACCTGGCCCCGCCCGACACCTTCGGGCGGGGTCAGTCGCGTTTTTCCGTTGTGCCGGGAATCGGTGTGCGGTGGAAGTTCTGGAAGGACCGCGACGGCGTAGGTCCACGCTGGCCCTGGTAGCGCGATCCGTACTTCGCCGAGCCGTAGGGGTGCTGCGACGGCGAGGAGAGCCGGAAGAAGCAGAACTGGCCGATCTTCATGCCCGGGTAGAGCTTGATCGGCAACGTCGCGACGTTGGCCAGCTCCAAGGTGACGTGGCCGGAGAACCCGGGGTCGACGAAGCCGGCCGTCGCGTGGGTGAGCAGGCCGAGACGTCCCAACGACGACTTACCCTCGACTCTCGCGGCGATGTCGTCGGGCAGCGTGATGACCTCGTAGGTCGAGCCGAGCACGAACTCCCCCGGGTGCAGGATGAACGGCTCGTCGCCCTCAGGCTCAACGATCCGCGTCAGGTCGGACTGGTCGGCCGCCGGGTCGATGTGGGGGTAGCGATGGTTCTCGAAGACCCGGAAGTAGCGGTCGAGCCGCACGTCGATCGAGGACGGCTGCATCATCGCCGGATCGAACGGCTCCATCGTGATCCGGCCAAGCTCGAGCTCGGCCATGATGTCGCGGTCGGAGAGCAGCACGACGGCACCTTAGCCGCACCTCATAGGCTCTCTGCGTGCCGTACCACCGCTACGTCGCGCTCGGCGACTCCTTCGCCGAAGGCGTCGGCGACCCCGACGAGTCCTCGCCCAACGGCCTGCGTGGGTGGGCCGACCGAGTCGCAGCGGTCTTGGCCACGCAGAGCAGGGACTTCCGCTACGCCAACCTCGCGATCCGCGGTCGCAAGCTCGACGCGGTCATCGCCGAGCAGCTCGAGCCAGCCGTCGCGCTCGACCCCGACCTCGTCACCATCTACGCCGGCGCCAACGACATCATGCGTCCGCGGGTCGACATCGACGCGATCGTCGACCGCTACGACGCCGCCCTCGGCAAGCTCGCCGCGACCGGCGCCGAGCTGCTGGTGTTCACGGCCTTCGACACCGGCGGCTCCGCGATCTACCGACCGGTCCGTGCTCGGTTTGCTCTCTACAACGAGCTGGTCCGCGCAGCCGCCGACCGCCACGGCGCCACCATCGTCGACTTCTGGCGGATGCGGGAGTTCCGCGACTGGCGCTACTGGGACCACGACCGCATGCACCTCGGCCCCGCCGGTCACGCCCGGATGGCGCTCCACGTCCTCGACGTCCTCGGCGTACCCCACGGCCTCGACGAACCCGAGCTCCCACCCGAGGTGGTGCTCACCCGCACCGGCCGCTACCGCGCCCATGCCCAGTGGACCCGCGCCCACTTCGTGCCCTGGGTGCGGCGACGACTGACCGGTAGGTCAAGCGGCGACTCCGTCGCACCCAAGCGCCCCGGCCTGGCTCCCTGGGACTGACCTGGAGCGGATGACGAGACTCGAACTCGCGACATCGACCTTGGGAAGGTCGCGCTCTACCAACTGAGCTACATCCGCATGCCCGGCTGACCGGGGCGCAGGAATAGTACCCCGCAGCATCGGCCACGATCCGCGGGGCAGCACTCGCGCATGCCCCAGTAGCCTGAGCCGGTGAGTGACTTCGCCGGTTTCCCGGTGGCGGCCCTGGACTTCTACGACGACCTCGAGGTCGACAACACCAAGTCCTACTGGGAGAAGCACAAGGCGACCTACGACAGCGACGTCAAGGCGCCGATCACGGCGCTCGTGGCGGCGCTGGCCAAGGACTTCGCCCACGACGGCAAGTCCTACAAGGTGTTCCGGCCCTACCGCGACGTGCGGTTCGCCAAGGACAAGACGCCGTACAAGACCAACCAGGGCGCCTACATCGACGTAGCGCCGTCGACCGGTTGGTACGTCGAGATCTCCGCGCGCGGCGTACGCGTCGGCGGCGGCTGCTACGACATGTCCAGCGAACGGATCGCCGTCTTCCGCGACGCGGTCGTCGATGACAGGCGTGGCGCCCAGCTCGGTCGCATCACCAACAAGCTCACCAAGGCTGGCTGGGAGCTGGGCGGCGAGACGCTCAAGACCACTCCTCGTGGCTACGACGCCGACCACAAGCGGATCGACCTGCTGCGCCACAAGTCTCTGTACGCCGGGAAGTCCTACGGCTTCGAGAAGGTCATCCACACCCCCGAGCTCCTCGACCGGGTTCGTGCCGACTGGACCTCGCTGCGCCCGCTCATCGCATGGCTGGGCACGACGTCGTCCGAATGAGCTGCCCACCCCGACGGGCGAGGACGGGCGAACCAGCCCGGGTCTAGGTTGCGAGACGCACACCCCACCGCTCGGGAGGAGAGTCCGTGTCCGCAGTACTCCCGATGGCCACCATCATCGACGCGAGCTTCGTCGACTACCTGATCCTGGTCATCTACTTCGCGTTCGTGCTGGGCATCGGCTTCCTGGCCAAGAGCCAGGTCTCGGAGTCGATCGACTTCTTCCTCTCCGGACGGTCGCTGCCCGCATGGGTGACGGGACTGGCCTTCATCTCGGCCAACCTGGGCGCGGTCGAGATCATGGGCATGTCGGCCAACGGCGCGGACTTCGGCATCCCGACCGTGCACTACTTCTGGGTCGGCGCCATTCCGGCGATGCTGTTCCTCGGCGTGGTGATGATGCCGTTCTACTACGGCTCGAAGGTCCGCTCGGTGCCGGAGTTCATGCTCCGGCGCTTCGGCACGGGCGCCCACCTGGTCAACGCCATCTCCTTCGCCGTCGCCCAGCTGCTGATCGCGGGGATCAACCTCTACCTGCTGGGCAGCGTCGTGCACGCGCTGCTCGGCTGGCCGCTGCCTGTCGCACTCGTGGTGGCCGCGCTCGTGGTGCTGTCCTACATCACCCTGGGTGGGCTCTCGGCCGCGATCTACAACGAGGTGCTCCAGTTCTTCGTCATCGTCGCCTCACTCGCACCGCTGACCCTGATCGGCCTGCACAAGGTCGGTGGATGGAACGGGCTGACCGAGAAGATCACGGCGGCCGCCGAGAACGGCAACGCCGCACCCGCCGAGCAGCAGCTCAACTCCTGGCCCGGTCAGGCGCTCTCCGGCCTCGACTCGTCGTTCTGGTCGGTGGTCGGCATCGTGTTCGGACTGGGGTTCGTGCTGTCCTTCGGCTACTGGACCACCAACTTCGTCGAGGTGCAGCGGGCGATGGCCTCGGACTCGATCTCCTCGGCGCGCAAGACCCCGATCATCGGCGCGTTCCCCAAGATGTTCGTCCCCTTCATCACGATCGTGCCCGGCATGATCGCCGCGGTGCTGGTCAAGGAGATCGTCGACCTGAAGGCCGGTGGCTCGCCGCCGGGGGGTGCGTCGGGACAGGGCGTCGCCTACAACGACGCGCTGCTCTACTTGATGCGCGACCTGTTGCCCAACGGCCTGCTGGGGCTGGCGATCACCGGTCTCCTGGCTGCGTTCATGGCCGGCATGGCGGCCAACATCTCCGCCTTCAACACCGTGTTCTCCTACGACCTGTGGGGCGACTACGTCGTCAAGGACCGCGACGACGACTACTACCTGCGGATCGGGCGGATCGCCACGGTGGCGGCAACCGCGATCGCCATCTTCACCGCGTCGCTCGCCGCCAACTTCTCCAACGTCATGGACTACCTGCAGGTGCTGTTCGGCTTCTTCAACGCACCGCTGTTCGCGACGTTCATCCTCGGGATGTTCTGGAAGCGGATGACCGCCACCGCCGGCTGGGTGGGCCTGGTCAGCGGCACGCTGTCGGCGGTCGCGGTCGCCTTCCTCTCCGAGGACGCCTTCGGGTCGCTGAGCACCGGCGTCATCCCACTGGGCGGCCAGGGCGCGGCCTTCTTGGCGGCCTCGGTCGCCTTCGTGGTGGACATCGTGCTGAGCGTGGTGGTGTCGCTGGTCACCGAACCCAAGCCTGACGAGGAGCTGCGCGGCCTCGTGTACTCCGAGACACCCAAGGAGGAGCGCACCGACCCCGACGAGGCGAGCTACCCCTGGTACCGGCGTACGGTCCCGCTCGCCAGCGTCGCCTTGGCCATGGTCATCGTCCTCAACGTGATCTTCTAGGAGGCCTTGCGATGAGCACCACCACCCAGTCCCACCGCGGGCGCGGTCATCGCGCCGGGCTGTTCGACATCCGCAACATCATCGGCGCACTGCTGACCGTCGACGGCCTGATCATCTTCTTGATGGGCCTGTTCGGGGACACCGAGGAGGACAAGACCGGAGGCGTCAACGCCAACCTCTGGTCCGGCCTGGCACTCCTGGTCGTCGGCATCGCGTTCCTCGCCTGGGCCAAGCTGCGGCCGGTCGTCGTGCCCGACGACTTCGAGGCCGGCGGCGAGGAGGGCGGGCCCGCCGGCCACTAGCCCAGCAGCGCCACCAGCTCGTCACGCGTGGGGCCATCGGCGTACGGCGGACGCCAGCCGGTGGCGTACACCTCGCGGGCCAGCGCCCGAGCCGGCTCGAGACTCTCGGGGCCGCCGTCCATGCTGACCCACGGGCCGGCGATGTCACCAATGGCTGGATTCTGCGCGCCCGCGGCGAGGACGAGGTCCCCGGGCAGATGGTGGTCGGCGAAGACGTCCTCACCGGCCCACCGACGGGCGAGCCCGGTGTCGATCGCCATGTGCTCGATGACCCATGGCCGCATCGCGGCCGCGCACCAGTCCGCGAACTCCTCGACCGCGGTGTCGGCGTCGACTCCGTGGGCGTCGAGGAGCTGGAGCAGCCGCGAGACCTGCAACATCGCCAGTGCCACTCCCCGCGCGTAGATGGGCGTGGTCGTGCACACGGCGTCACCGACCGACACCAGCCCCGGCAGGAGCAGCCGGCCGTCAGGAGCCCGCTGCGACCGGTAGACGTTGAGGAGGTTGCCACCCGCGAGGGCGCTGGTGACCGGCTGTGACCGCTCGGGGTCGGTCCAATCGGAGATGCCGGGGATCGCCGCGCAGGCTCGGTCCCACAGCTCGTCGTGACGCAGCCGCGCCAGCTCCTTGTCGTCGGTTCGGCGGACCACGATCAGCGAGAAGATGCCGTGCTCGTGCGGCGCCAGGATCGCCAAGTAGCCGTCGTAGGCCGCGGCGAACGTGAACGGCGTCGTCATCGGCCCGGGCTCGGCACCCGCATGCAGCCGATACACCCTGTCCACGTAGGCGATCCCGCACGATCCGCCGATGCTCTCCCGCGCGCCCAACGCATCGGTGGCGCGGCTCGACCGGCCAGCAGCCTCGACCACGAGATCGCCGTTGAGCGGCCTCCCGTCGACCAGCAACCCTGCCGCACGTCCGTCCGAGACCAGCACGCCGTCGACGTGACCGCGGCGGATCGTGACGCCGCGCTCGCGCATGGCCACCGTCCGCAGCCCACGCTCGTAGGTCTCGCGCTGGGCCTTGATGGCCACCATCTGGTCACCGGCAAGCGCAGGCTCGGCACCCAGCTCCAGCCACTCGTCGTAGGCCTCCGGCACTTCGGCTCGCACGACGTGCACCGCGTGGGTGCGCATCACGTGGGCGTGGTGGAACTGCATGACGCCCTTGCGCCGCCAGGCACCGTCAGGCTCCGGCCCGGGGTCTCGGTCGACCAGCGTCACCTCGTGCCCGCGACGGGCCAGTGCGATGCCGAGGACGAGCCCGGTGGGCCCCGCACCGATCACCCCGACCCGCATTCCTCGATTGTCCGGCGCAAATGGCTGTGTGGCGAGGGTGATGCGGCCTACGGTGTGCGCGTGGAGCTGACCTCACGGTCGGCCATCCGGGGGGTCGCGCCGCACCAGGTGGTGGAGGCCGTCGAGACGTACTTCGACGGCTCGGCACCCGGTCGCGCGCAATTGGTCGTCGCCGGGGAGCGCGACGGCTGGACGACGCTGACCTGGCCGGCGTACTTCGCACCCCGCGACCTCACCGTGTGCCAGCGGCTCTCGCGCGAGCTGCACACCGTCGTCAGTGCGATCACCACGACCGACGACGAGGGGTGGTCGCACACGCTGTTCGCGTGCGGCACCGAGCTCGACAGGCTGCACTCCTACCCGGCCGCCCTCGTGTGGGACGACGAGGACCCGGCCACCCTCGCGCAGGAGTGGTCCGGTGACTACGAGCTGGTCGCCCGGGTCGTCGGCGTCGACGCGTGCTCGGTCCGGCGGCACTTCTGCCAGGCGACCCCGGACCGTCGCGACCACCCGGGCCGCGAGCGCAACGGATACCTCGGACTCTGGGCCGCGTTGGGGATCCGGCCTGCCGACACGGCGTACGCCTGCGTGGATCTCGAGCCCTCGTGGCCGGCCCTCACAACAAGCTGAGCAGGTGTGACTCCAGCCGGACCAGCTCGCCGGGCTCGGTCAGGAACGGCGTGCGGCCCGGCGCCGGCAACAGGCCCACGACGTCCATCACGTCGAAGTACGGCTGCGGCTCCCGCCCGGTCAGCCGCACGTACGTTGCGGCGAACCGGTCGGCGACCTCGGTGCCGTGGCCGACCGCCAGCATGGTGCGAAAGTGGGCGACGTCGAGCCACGCCGGCCCCCACGACGTCTCGACCCAGTCGACGATCCCGCTGATCGCGCGCCCGCTCCACAACAGGTTGCGGGGCGCGAAGTCGCGGTGCAAGAACACTCCGTCGTACGCCGGGGGGTCCTGACCGAGGATCGCGAACGCCCGCTCCCAAGCCTCCGGCTCCCTGGCCCAGGCAGGCACGACGTACTTCGACGGGTACGCCCAGGACTGGTAGGTCCGCGGTCGCGGGTCCGGATCGAGGTCGTGGATCGCGGCCAGTAAGTGGGCCACGGTGGTGAGGTCCTCGTCCGAGGTGCGCCCGGCGTCGACCACACCAGGCAGCAGGGTCATCAGGTGCGCCGCCTCGCCAGCGTGACGGCCGTCGGCGTCGAGCGCGATCGACCTCGGCGCGGGGATGGCCGTCGCCGCCAGCATCAGCTGCGTCTCGTGCTCCCGGGAGGTCAGCTCAGCGCCGTGCGTGCGCCACGGCTCGTTGGTCATCAGCCGCAGGACGGCTTGATCGCCGGCCGCCGTGGTCAGCGCCAGCATCGTCGAGGTGATGCCGCCGCTCAACGGTCTCACGTCGACGACCGGCGAGCGGAGCAAGCCCTCGGCCCACAGCTCCGCCAGATCGTGCATCGACACCGTCCGAGCATCTCAAGCACGAGGTCTGAGCGCGCCGGGGCGTCTGGACTGACGAGCCAGGCGAGCCCCTGGGCGAGCCGGCGAGGAGGGAAAGACGGCCCGTCGCAGCGCGCTCGGACAGTCGAGCTCCGCTCGACAACTGGTCAGTGCGGCTGCCAGGCGTCCTCGTCGGCGGTGCGCGCGGTGACCGCGTCGGGGAGGCTCGCGGCGGCGAGGTTGGCGAGGCTGACGTTCTCGAAGACGTCGCGCAGGGAGCTGCGGGCGGCGATCCAGACGAGCTGGAGCACCTCTGCCTTCTCGTTGTAGGACACGGCCTCGGGGCGTACGCCGTAGACCGAGACGAGCGGCCCGTCGACGGCACGGATCACGTCGGCGACCGACACGTCGGCCGGGTCGCGGTTCATCCGCCAGCCGCCCGACTGGCCTCGCTGGGCGATGACGACGCCGGCCTTGCGCAGGTCGGCCAGGATCGCCTGGAGGAACCCGTGAGGGATGTCCTGCAGGCGGCCGAGCTCCTCGGCCGAGACCGGGCGTCCGTCGGTGCGCGACGACATCTCGAGCAGCGCCCGGAGGGCGTAGTCGGTCTTGGCAGAGACGCGCATGGCCGCATTCTCACAGAGAAGTCCTGCGAATCGCTCGTCTCGACCGACTAAGGGTGAGTCGGGCCACATCACGCCGGTGAATCCTGCCGAGTCGCTTGCACCCCCGTAACCCCCGAGGCAGAATTAAGTTACTCGTCAGTAGCAACCTCGCCTTCTATACGGACAGGTAGGCCATGAGCCACTACAAGAGCAACCTCCGCGACATCGAGTTCAACCTCTTCGAGGTGCTCGGGCGCGACGAGCTGTTGGGCACCGGCCCGTTCGCCGAGGTCGACACCGACACGGTCAAGGAAGTGCTGCACGAGGTCGACCGGCTGGCCCGCGAGGACCTCGCGGCGTCGTTCGAGGACGCCGACCGCAACCCGCCGCAGTTCGACCCCGAGACCCACGAGGCACCGCTGCCCGAGGCGTTCAAGAAGAGCTACCACGCGTGGATGGACGCCGAGTACTGGCGGCTGATGACCATGGCCGAGCTCGGCGGGACGCCGGCTCCGTCCAGTGTCTGCTGGGCCCTGGGCGAGCTGGTCCTCGGCGCCAACCCGGCGGTGTGGATATACGGCGCGGGCGCGATGTTCGCGGGCGTCGTCCACAAGAACGGCAACGACCGCGACAAGCGGATCGCCGAGCACATCGTCGAGAAGGGCTGGAACACCACGATGGTGCTGACCGAGCCCGACGCGGGCTCCGATGTCGGCGCCGGTCGCGCCAAGGCGACGGCCAACGACGACGGCACGTGGAACATCACCGGCGTCAAGCGCTTCATCACCTCCGGTGAGAGCGACCTGTGCGACAACATCGTCCACCTCGTGCTCGCCCGCCCCGCGGGAGTCGAGGGGGTCGGTGGCCCCGGCACCAAGGGACTCTCGCTGTTCATCGTGCCGAAGTGGCACTTCGATCCCGAGTCCGGCGAGCTGACCGGTGAGCGCAACGGCGTCTACGTCACCGGCGTCGAGCACAAGATGGGCATCAAGGTCTCCAACACCTGCGAGCTGACCTTCGGCGACCCGGGTGTCGGTGGCGGCGAGCCCGCCCGGGGGTGGCTGCTCGGCGAGGTGCACGACGGCATCGCCCAGATGTTCCAGGTCATCGAGAACGCCCGGATGATGGTGGGCACCAAGGCCATCGCCACGCTCTCGACCGGCTACCTCAACGCCTTGGAGTTCGCCAAGCAGCGCGTTCAGGGCGCCGACCTGACCCAGGCAGCGGACAAGACCGCGCCGCGCGTCACGATCACCCACCACCCCGACGTACGCCGGTCTCTGATGACCCAGAAGGCCTACGCCGAGGCGATGCGCTCGCTCGTCCTCTTCGCCGCGTCCTGGCAGGACCGGGTGATGGTCGCCGAGCACAACGGCGAGCGTGACGAGCTGGCGATGGCGGTCAACGACCTGCTGCTGCCGGTCGTGAAGGGCTACGGCTCGGAGAAGTCATGGGTGCTGCTCGGCACCGAGTCGCTGCAGACGTTCGGCGGCTCGGGCTTCCTGCAGGACTACCCGATCGAGCAGTACGTCCGCGACGCCAAGATCGACACCCTCTACGAGGGCACCACCGCGATCCAGGGTCAGGACCTCTTCTTCCGCAAGATCGTCAAGGACCAGGGCCGCGCGCTCGGGCACCTCGCCGGAGAGATCCAGGCCTTCATCGCCTCTGAAGCGGGCAACGGGCGCCTCAAGGTCGAGCGGGGCCTGCTCGCCCAGGCCCTCGAGGACGCCAACGCGATGGTCGGCACGATGATCAACGACCTGATGTCGTGCGACCCGTCGGTCGACGGCGCCGACCCGCGCAACGTCTACAAGGTCGGCCTCAACACCTCGCGACTGCTGATGGCGCTCGGCGACGTGGTCTGCGCGTGGCTGCTGCTGCGCGGTGCCGACGTGGCCCTGACCAAGCTCGCCGGCGACGTCTCCGACAAGGACAAGGTGTTCTACGAGGGCAAGGTCGCGGCGGCCCAGTTCTTCGCCCAGACCGTGCTGCCCAAGCTCTCCGCCGAGCGGGCCATCGCCGAGTCCACCGACCTCGCGCTGATGGATCTTCCCGAGGAGAGCTTCTAGGCCCGGCCACCCCGATTCGTCAGGGTTTGTGCCGCAGGGACCACCCGCCAGACCACTGACGAATCGGGGTCCTAGCCTCGTCCCGTGCTCGCCCCCCTCGTCACCGGTCTGCTGACGGGGCTGTCGCTGATCATCGCGATCGGCGCACAGAACGCGTTCGTGCTGCGGCAGGGGCTGGTGCGCGAGCACGTCGGGGTCGTGGTGGCGATCTGCGCCGTGGCCGATGCGGTGCTGATCGTCGCGGGAGTGGCCGGCATCGGCACGATCGTCGAACGGGCCCCGGTGGCCATCGACGTGGTGCGCTGGCTCGGCGTCGCGTTCCTCACCTGGTACGGCGTGCGCTCGCTCCTGCAGGCCCGGCACGCAGGAGCCCTCGAAGCCGCGCGCGACCGATCCCTGACCCGCCGCAGCGCTGTCGTACAAGTGACGGCGCTGACGTTCCTCAACCCGCACGTCTACCTCGACACCGTGCTGTTGCTCGGGTCGCTCGCCGCGCACGAGGGCCCCACCGGACGCTGGTGGTTCGCGGCGGGAGCAGCCGCGGCGAGCCTGGCGTGGTTCACCGGACTGGGCTACGGCGCGCGGCTGCTCAGCCCGCTGCTGGCCAAGCGCCCCGCGTGGCAGGTGCTGGACGTGCTGATCGGCCTGACCATGCTGGCCATCGCGCTCAAGCTCGCCATAACCTGAGCCATTGCTCATGTGTCATGGGCTGATTGTCAATCGTCTGCTCTGGTAGTCAGGACCTCCTCATCCCTACCGTTTGCGCATGCCGAGCGGCCCTACGCATCTGTTCATCCCCGGACCGACCAACGTGCCCGAGGTCGTACGCCGCGCCGTCAACGTGCCGATGCAGGACCACCGGGCGCCTGACTTCCCGGAGCTCACCGGCAGCATCTTCGAAGACCTCAAGACCGTCTTCGCGAACTCGACCGGGCGGGTCTTCGTGTTCGCCGCCTCGGGCACCGGAGCCTGGGAAGCCGCGATCACCAACACGCTGCGCCGCGGCGACCGCGTGCTGATGGCGAGGTACGGCCAGTTCTCCCACCTCTGGGTCGAGATGGCGACGCGGCTGGGGCTCGACGTGGTCTGCCTCGACGTCCCCTGGGGCGAGGGCGTCCCCGTCGACCAGTACGCCGAGCACCTGGCCGCCGACCCCGGCATCCGCGCGGTCTTCGTGACGCACAACGAGACCTCCACCGGGGTGACCTCCGACGTCGCCGCCGTGCGGCGGGCGATGGACGCCGCGGGGTCCGAGGCGCTGCTCTTCGTCGACGGGGTCTCCTCGATCGCCTCGATCGACTTCGAGCAGGACGCGTGGGGAGTCGACCTCGCCGTCTCGGGATCCCAGAAGGGCTTCATGCTGCCGCCGGGCCTGGCCTTCCTCAGCGTGTCCCTCAAGGCGCTCGAGGCCAACGCCGCGGTCGACGGCACGGTCGACGGCACGGACCGGGCCATGAGCCCCAGCTACTTCTCCTTCGCGAGCATGGCAACGGCCAACGACACCGGCTACTTCCCGCAGACCCCGCCGACCCAGCTGCTGCACGGCCTCCGTGCCTCACTGGACCTGTTGCTCGACGAAGGTCTCCCGCAGGTCTACGCGCGCCACTACCGGCTGGCCGAAGGGGTCCGACGCGGCGTCGCCGCACTCGGGCTCGACCTGTGCGCCACCGACCCGGCGCAGTACTCCGACACCGTCTCGGCGATCCGCGTCCCCCACGACGTCGACAGCGGCGACGTGGTGCGCATCGCCTACCACCGCTACCGCACGTCGTTCGGCGCCGGCCTGTCGAAGCTCGCCGGCCAGGTGTTCCGGATCGGGCACCTCGGTGACTGCAACGAGGTGATGTGCCTGGCCGCCCTGGCGGCCGCCGAGATCTCGCTCAACGACGCCGGCGCCAAGATCGAGCTCGGCGCAGGCGTCGCGGCGGCCCAGGCCCACTACAGCCAGCACTACCTCGAGGAGACCCGATGAGTCACACGCTCCACCCGCTTCGCCGAGCCCGCCTGCAGCGCAGCGAGCTCGCCGTCCCGGGCTCGAACCCCGACTTCATCGTGAAGGCAGCCACCAGCGAGGCCGACTACGTCTTCCTCGACCTGGAGGACGCCGTGGCGCCCTCGGAGAAGGACCAGGCGCGGACCAACGTCGTCGCCGCGCTGCGCGAGATCGACTGGCGCGGGCTGGGCAAGACCGTGTCGGTGCGCATCAACGGCCTGGACACGCCGTACATGTACCGCGACGTCGTCGACGTCATGGAGCAGGCCGGCGACCGCGTCGACACCCTGCTCGTGCCGAAGGTCGGCGTGCCCGCGGACCTCTACGTCGTGGAGACGCTCATCGACCAGATCGAGCAGGCCCGGGGCTATTCGACGCGGGTCGCGACCGAGGCCTTGATCGAGACCGCACTCGGCATGGCCAACGTGGAGGCCATCGCCGCCAGCGGCGGCCGCCTCGAGGCACTGCACTTCGGGGTCGCCGACTACGCCGCCAGCAACCGCGCGCGCACCGTCAGCATCGGCGGTCTCAACCCCGACTACCCCGGCGACCAATGGCACTTCGCGCTGAGCCGGATGATCGTCGCCTGCCGCGCCTACGGGCTGCGCGCCATCGACGGACCCTTCGGCGACTTCGGCGATCCCGACGGGTTCCGTGCCGGCGCGCGCCGCGCCGCCGCGCTCGGCGCCGAGGGCAAGTGGGCCATCCACCCCAGCCAGGTCGCGCTGGCCAACGAGGTCTTCAGCCCGCCGCCGGCAGAGGTCGACCGCGCGGGGAGGATCGTCGCCGAGCTGCGCAAGGCAGAGGCCGAGGGCCGTGGTGCGGCCGCCGTCGACGGCAAGATGATCGACGCCGCCTCCGAACGGATGGCGCGCACCGTGCTCGAGATGGCCGACGCGATCGCGGCATCGTCAGCTGGGAGGCCGTGACGTGGACGTCCACGAGTACCAGGCCAAGGAGCTGCTCGCCCGCTACGGCGTGCCCATCCCACGCGGAGGCGTGGTCTACAGCCCCGAGCAGGCGACGTACCGCGCCAAGGAGCTCGGCGGCTCGGCCTGGGTCGTCAAGGCCCAGGTGCACGCCGGCGGACGTGGTGAGGCCGGCGGCGTCAAGGTCTGCACCACCGACCGCGAGGTCAACGAGGTCGCCAACCAGATGTTCGGCAGCCGCCTGGTCACCCGCCAGTCGGGGCCCGAGGGCAAGCTGGTCTACCGGCTGTACGTCGAGGAGGCCTCGCGGATCCAGCGCGAGCTGTACTTCGGGATCGTCGTCGACCGCAGTACCGAGCGGATCATGGTCGTCGGGTCCCGCGAGGGTGGCGTCGAGATCGAGGAGCTCGCCGAGCTGCGACCCGAGGCGTTGGTGAGGATCAGCGTCGAGCCGGCGTTGGGGTTCTTGGAGTTCCAGGCCCGCGAGCTCGCGTTCGCCCTCGACATCCCCTACGAGCTGGTGCCACAGGCCGTGCACGTCTTCCGCAGCGCCTACCGGGCGTTCCGCGACCTCGACGCGGCCATGGTCGAGATCAACCCCCTGGTCATCACCGACAGCTCCGCGGGAGCCAGCGAGCTGGTGGCGCTCGACGCGAAGATGTCGTTCGACGACAACGCCTTGTTCCGGCACCTCGAGATCGCCGAGCTGCGCGACCGCAGCCAGGAGGACGCCCGGGAGAGCCACGCGGCCGACCGTGGCCTGGCCTATGTCGGCCTCGACGGCGACATCGGCTGCATGATCAACGGGGCCGGCCTGGCCATGGCCACGCTCGACATGATCCAGCTCGCCGGCGGGGCCCCCGCGAACTTCCTGGACATCGGCGGAGGCGCCTCTCCCGACCGCGTGCTCAAGGCGTTCAGGGCCGTGCTCAACGACCAGAACGTGACGGCGATGCTGGTCAACATCTTCGCCGGCATCAACCGGTGCGACTGGGTCGCCCAAGGTGTCGTCGACGCGTTCGCCGCCATCGACGTGCGGATCCCCGTGGTCGTCAGACTGGCCGGCACGCACGTCGAGGAGGGTCGGGCGATCATCGCCGCCTCCGGACTTCCGATCCTGACTGCCGACACGCTCGCCGAGGCGGCCGAGCTGGTGGTCACAGCCGCACGACGAGAGAAGGTCCTCGATGGCCATCCTGCTTGATGCCCAGACCAAGGTGCTGGTCCAGGGCTTCACCGGACGGATCGGCAGCTTCCACGCGGAGGAGATGATCGCCTACGGCACGCGCGTGGTCGGGGGTGTGACCCCTGGACGTGGCGGCCAGAGCCTGCTCGGACGGCCGGTCTTCAACACCATGAAGGAGGCCGTCGTCGCGACCGGGGCCACCGCATCGATCGTGTTCGTGCCGCCGCCGTTCGCTGCCGACGCGATCATGGAGGCCGCCGACGCGGGGATCGACTACTGCGTCTGCATCACCGACGGCATCCCGACCCAGGACATGATGCGGGTCAAGCGCTACATGCGCCGCTACCGCGCCGAGTCGAGGATGCGCCTGACGGGACCCAACTGCGCGGGCACCATCACCCCCGGCGCGGCGCTGCTCGGCATCATGCCGGGCCACATCTACCTGCCGGGGCGGATCGGCATCATCGGGCGCTCCGGCACGCTCGGCTACGAGGCCGCCTCGCAGCTCAAGGCCCTGGGCATTGGCGTCTCGACCAGCGTCGGGATCGGCGGAGACCCGGTCAACGGCTCGTCGTTCCGCGACATCCTCGAGCTCTTCGAGGCCGACGAGGACACCGATGCGGTGGTGATGATCGGCGAGATCGGCGGTGGCCAGGAAGCCGAGGGAGCGGCGTACGTGCGCGACCACATGACCAAGCCGGTCATCGCCTACATCGCCGGACTCGCAGCCCCCAAGGGCCGCCGGATGGGCCACGCCGGGGCGATCGTGTCGGCCGCTGGCGAGTCGGCGCAGGAGAAGGTCGAGATCCTGCAGTCGTGCGGCATCACCGTCGCGCCGAACCCGTCGAGCATGGGGGTCACCGTCGCGGAGGTACTCGCCAGGCGAATGGACGCGGTGGGACCACGATGAGCGTCGACCTGTCCGACCGGATCGTGGTGACGCGTCCCGGCTCCGGCTCGCCCGATGGCCTCGCTCACCTGCTGTGGTGGGACACCTCGGTGCGCGCGGTCCTGGTCGAGCGCGACGCGACCGGTGCCGACTACGACGCGTACGTCGACGAGGTGCGCGCAGCGATCGAGCTCACGGGTTCAGATGCCCTCCTGCTCGTGTCATCCTGACCCGTGACCCCGGCGCGTCTCCAGTCCTTCCTCACCATCGTCGACACCGGCTCCGTGCGGGCCGCGGCCGCCCAGCTGCACGTGACCGAGTCCGCGGTGTCGGCCTCGCTCGCCGCCCTCCAGCAAGAGGTGGGCGCGACCCTGTTCGAGCGCCAGGGCCGAGGGCTGCGGCTCACCGAGTCGGGCGCCGTCTTCGCGTCGTACGCGCGCCAGATCCTGGGCCTGCTCGAGGAGAGCGTGATCGCGACCCGCAGTGGCCTGGCCCCTGCCTCCGGCCGGTTGCGGCTCGGCGCGTTCACCACGGCAGGTGAGTACCTCATGCCGGGGCTGCTCGCGGACTTCCGCACGGCGTACCCCAACGTCGAGATCACCCTCGATGTCGGGGTCCGCGACCACATCCTGCGGCGGCTTGCCGACCACCACCTCGACGTGGTCGTCGGCGGACGCCCGCTACCCGGGCGCGGCATGGTCTCGCGCGCCACGCGCGACAACTCCCTGATCGTGGTGGCCGCGCCGGGGTACGACGCCGACCTCGAGGAGGCGACCTGGCTCCTGCGCGAGTCCGGGTCCGGCACCCGGGCCACGATGCAGGCGCTCTTCGAGTCCCTGGGCATCGTGCCGCCCACGCTGGCGCTCGGCTCCCACGGGGCCGCCATCGCCTCGGCCGTGCTGGGCCTCGGACTGACCCTGGCCTCCGCCGACGCGGTCGCGTGGTACCTCGCCGAGGGCGAGCTGGTGCAGCGCCCGGTCCCGGGCACGCCGATGTCACGTCCCTGGCACCTGCTGACGACCGCGCACCCCTCGGCGACGACCTTGCTGTTCGTGGACCACCTGACCACGGGGGTGCCGGAAGAACTAGCCTTCGTGCTGCCCAGACGCGGGACCAGAAGCGGGACCAGACGCGGGACCAGACGCGGGACCAGTCGAGCGACAGCGCGAGCGGCACCTTGATGCCCAGCAGACAGCCAATCACCAAGCGGGGGTGCGGATCGATGCAGTCCACCTGGCTGCTTGCGCAACCGACACCCGGGCAGGTGCGAGCCGGAGACCCCCTGGCCGATGCCGACTTCCACCACGCGATGGCGGCTCGGGCACCGGGGCTGGCCATCCTCCTCGGGGAGCGCCTGGCGCGCAGCCGCGGCGCGGGCGGACGCACGGTCGCTGGGGCCTGGGCCGACAGCGGCGCCGACGTCACGGTGATCGCGGACGCGGATCCGCGGCACCGGTCGGGCACCCGCCTCCTCGTCGACGGTGCCGTCGCCGTCGAGCAGTGGGCGCGCGACATCCGCGCGCTCGGCGCGACGGGGGCCTGCTGGCACGCCGACCTCGACTCGCCGACCGACCAGGCCCCGCTCACGGCAACGGTCGCGGGGGCGATCACGCGTGCAGGCCTGGCACCGATGCTGTGGGTCACCGGCCCCGGGTCGTCCGTGCACGACACCGACGGCATCCGGGCGATCGGCGACCTCCTCGACCGCGCGGCGGCGGACGGGGCCGACCTCGGGCGACTGCGCGTGTGCCTGCGCGTCGACCCGTCCGCTCGAGAGTGGGGCGGACGGCTCGGCTCGCTGGTGACCGGCCTCAGCGCGGCCATCCCGCATGCGGTGGCGCAGGTCGTCGTCGTGGTCCCCCGAGACCGCCTGCACCTCGCGCAGAGCGACGCCTACGAGCTGGAGCACGCCATGGCCCACGAGAGTGCCGCCTGGCCGCTCACGCACTGCGCCGGCGACCTCGCCCTGAGACAGGTCGGGGGCTGGTGGCGCGAGCCGGGGCTGGCCCGCCGTGCGGGCAACCGGTTCGAGACCATCGTGGGCCAGCTGGCACGTCCGACCGGACCGGTCTACGTGCACCGCCACGAGTCGCCAGCCGCCCCGGGCGAGACCGGGGACCAGCCACGCACGGGCTCGCCGCGCACCTTCGACACCTCGCTGTTTCGCGGACGCTCGCTCTACCGACACCGGAGCACGCGATGAGTGCCCGCCACCCCATCATGGCGATCACCGGCTCGTCCGGCGCCGGCACGACGTCGGTCACCCGCACCATCGAGCAGATCCTGCGCCGCGAGGGCATCCGGGCGGCGATGGTGGAGGGCGACGCCTTCCACCGCTACGACCGCGCCGGGATGCAGCAGGCGATCGAGGAGCACGAGCGGGCCGGCAACCACCGCTTCTGCCACTTCACTCCCGAGGCCAACCTGCTCGTCGAGCTGGAGGAGCTGTTCGCGACGTACGGCGCGACCGGCCGCGGCGAGTTCCGCGAGTACTTCCACGACGACGACGAGGCCGGCGGTGTCGTCGGCGGCACGTTCGGCGAGTGGCAGCCGTTCGCCGACGGCACCGACCTCCTGTACTACGAGGGGCTGCACGGCGGGTACGCCGACGACCGGATCGACATCGCCCAGCACGCCGACCTGCTCGTCGGCGTCGTACCGATCATCAACCTCGAGTGGATCCAGAAGCTGCACCGCGACCGAAGCACGCGCGGGCACAGCCACGAGGAGATCGTGGCCACGATCCTGCGCCGGATGCCCGACTACATCGAGCACATCTGCCCGCAGTTCTCGCGCACGGACGTGAACTTCCAACGAGTGCCCCACGTCGACACCTCGAACCCGTTCATCGCCAGGCACATCCCGACGCTCGACGAGAGCACGCTGGTGATCCGGTTCCGCGACCCGCACGACATCGACTTCTCCTACCTGCTGACGATGCTGCACGACTCGTTCATGTCGCGGCCCAACACGATCGTCGTACCGGGCGGGAAGATGGAGTTGGCGATGCAGCTGATCTTCACGCCGATGATCCTGCGGCTGATGGAGAACCGTCGCCGCACCATGTGAGGGTCGCTCAGGCCAGTCCGCCCGGACCGTCCATGAGGCCCGGGCCGGCGTCGTCGCTCGGTGGCTCGAAGCCGTGCTGGATGCACCAGACGACGGCCTGGCTGCGGCTCGTCGCGCCGATGCGACGGTAGGCCGAACGGATGTAGGACTTCACCGAGTTGATCGACAAGAAGCACTCGTCGGCGATCTGCTGGTTGCTCAGGCCGAGGGTGAGCAGCCGCAGGACCTCGGTCTCCCGAGGGGTCAGGCCGACCTCCTCGCCCAGCACGGCGTAGGGACCCGAGGCGTCGTTGCCCGGGCCGTCGGCATCAGGCTGCCCTTCGCCCGCGACGGCCGAGCAGATCACCTCGATGATCTCGTCGACGTCGCCGGCCAACGTCACGCACGCATCGACACCCTTGGCGATCGCCCGCGCCGCCAGGTCGGGGCGCAGGTCACGAGCCATCGCGACCACCGCGGAGTGGTAGTCCTTCACGAAGCGGTCCAGCTCGTCGCCCTCGCCCTCGTGGAGCTCGACGACGTCGTAGAGGATGACGTCGGGCTGCTGGTCGTCAGGGGCTGCCGGGTCGAGCTCGATGACCTCGATGGCACCGGGCCGGGTCGCGAACATCCCAGCGAGGCCGGTGTGCACGATCTCGTGCGGACTCACGATCGCTGCTGTGACAGGGCCCTCCCCCACGCGGGTACTCTCGCACACCCCGAGGTGCCCTAGCGGCCTGGCCAGACCTCGGCCACAGCGGCTGTGTCGGCCATCATCCGCAGGGGTGAGGTCCAGGCGACGGCCGTTGCGACGACCTCGGCCAGCGACAGCACCACGAGGGTTGCGAACAGCCCGATCCAGCCCACCAGCAGGCCGGCGACGAAGGCGCCGGCGGTCCACCCGAAGCCCCAGGCAAGCATCCGGCCGGCAGTGTTGACGCGACCGAGCAGATGCTCAGGAGTCACCTGCTGGCGGTAGGTGATGGTGTTGACCACGACCAGCTGGTGGAAGACGCCCCAGACCACCAGCGCGACGCCCGCCACCGACCACGACGTGACGAACGGCAGCGTCACCCCCAAGGCTGCCGAGCACGGCACCGCGACCAGCGCGATCCGCGCCGCGGCGAAGCGCCGCACCAGACGAGGTAGCGCCAGGGATGCCGCCAGTCCGCCCACCGACCAGGCACCGAACACCAGGCCGAAGCGGAGCCCCTCGGTGCCGACGCCGAGCCGTTGGTCGATCCAGACCACCATCAGCGCGAGGAAGCCACCGGCACCGAAGCACTGCAGCCAGCCGATGATCGTGAAGGACCGCACGCCCGGGTGGCGCACGAGGAAGGCGAGCCCCTCACGGATGTCGGCGAGGATCAGGCGACCCGTAAGCGGCGCGCGCTCGCGCGTGGCGTCGTACATCGGGCGCACGATCCCGCCGATCAGGGCGGCCGAGACAGCGAAGGTCAACGCGTCGAAACCCAGTAACCACGCGGGATGCGCGAACGCGAGCACCACGCCGACCGCTGAGGGCGCCACCATCTCGATCACGCTGCTGGCCGCCCACGACACCGAGTTGGCCTCGGCGATGCGGCTGCGTCCGACCAGCATCGGCAGCGCGCCGAAGACGGCACCGTCGAAGAACACGCCGATCGTCGGGCCGAGGAAGGCCACCACCAGGACGTGGGGGACGGTGAGGTGCCACACCAGGTCGGCCAGCGGCACGGTCGCGACCAGCAAGGCACTGAGGACGTCGGCGCTGACCATCACCTTCTTGCGGTTCCAGCGATCGGTCAGCGCACCGGAGAAGAGCCCGAACAGCAGGTACGGCGCGGCCTCGCACGCCGCCACGAGGGCCGTCAGGCTGGCGGACCCGGACGTGCGGTAGACGATGATCGGCAAGGTGACGAGCGTGACCATGCTGCCCGCGACCGACAGCTGTCGCGAGAGGAAGTAGCGGAGGAACTGGCGATCCCGGAGGACGTCATACGAAGTGGTCGCCATGGCGACCAGATCGTATGACGTCCCGGGCGGCGCGAGCTGGTGGTCAGCCGGAGATCGCGCCCACCCGCGCCGCCGAAGCCAGGATCGCTGCCGCTGACCGGTCGATGTCGGCCTCGGTCGTCGTGGCGTTGGAGACCGAGATGCGCAGCAGGCGCTGGTCGTGCCAGGTGGTCGCGCCGAGCCAGCACGTACCTTCGCGCTGCACCTCGGCGACGATGGCGTCGGTCTTCGACAGGTCGCCGAAGCCGACCAGCACCTGGTTGAGCATCACGTCGTTGGCGATGGTGGCGCCACCTTCGGCGAGCCGCTCGGCCATCCGGCCGGCGAGGGCGCAGCAGCGCTCGACGAGGTCGGCGACGCCGGATCGGCCGAGCTCGCGCAGGGCGGCCCAGACGGCGAAGCCGCGAGCGCGTCGCGAGGAGTCCGGGACCAGGTCACCCAGGGAGTACGTCGCTCCTCCGGACCCCGTGAGGTAGGCCGCGGCGTAGGACATGGTGCGCCCGTGCAGGGCCGGGTCGCGCACGATCGCCAGGCCGCTGTCGTAAGGGACGTTGAGCCACTTGTGCGCGTCGGTCGACCACGAGTCGGCCAGTCCCACCCCGTCCACGAGATGAGCCCGGCGAGGTGCGGCCGCCGCCCACAGCCCGAAGGCCCCGTCGACGTGCACCCACGCGCCGGCGTCTCGGGCGAGCGGGATGGCGCGGGCGAAATCGTCGGATGCGCCCGTGTTCACGTTGCCGGCCTGGAGGCAGACGATCGTGGGTCGCTCGCGATCTTGCGAGAGCACCCGGGCGAGGTCATCGACGTCGAGCGCACCCTGGTCGTCGGTGATCACGGGCACGAGCGACGACGTGCCGAGGCCGAGCAGCTTGAGGGACCGGTCGATCGTGCCGTGCCGCTCGAAGCCGGTCACCACCCGCACGCGCGGCGCCCCGATCAGGCCACCGGCCTCGACGTCGTACCCGTGCTGGGCCAGCACCCAGTGGCGTCCACACGCGATGCCGACCGTGTTGCCGCCCTGCGCACCGGTCACGAACCCGACCGAGGCGTCCCGCGGCAGGCCGAGGAGCTCCTTGACCCAGCCGCCGGCCGCGAGTTCGGCCCCTTCGGCTGCCGGCGACAGGGCTGCGCTGAACGCGTTCTGGTCCCAGCCGGCGGTGAGGATGTCGGCGGCGGTCGAGGCCGGCGAGGAGCCGCCGATCACGAACCCGAAGTAGCGCGGGCCGACCGTGCGCACCAGGTGAGCGTCGGCTGCCGCGACCAGCTCGTCGACCACGACGCTGGCCGGCGTCGGGCCGTCGGGGAGCGGCAGGTCGAAGGCCGCGTGCGCATCCTCTCGCGACGATCCGCCGGACACCGGAACCTCGCCAGCCGTACGCCGGTAGTCGGCAGCAGCGCGTGCTGCTCGGACGAACAGCTCCTCCAGCTCGCTCACTCGCCGACTCGCCTCGTAGCCGAGAACAGAGCCGAGTAGGCGTTGAGCGCCGGCTGCCCGCCGAGGTGTGCGTAGAGCACGTTGCTGTCGGCGGGTATCTCGCGCTGGCTCACCAGGTCGATGAGGCCCGCCATGGACTTGCCTTCGTAGACCGGGTCGATGATGACGCCCTCGAGCTGACCGGTCAGCCGGATCGCGTCGAGCGTCGACTGCACGGGGATGCCGTAGAGGTCACCGGCCCAGCCTTCGAGCACGGTGATCTCGTCGTCGCGCAGGTCGCGGCCCACGTCGATGAGCTCGGCCGTGCGGCGGGCGATACGGGCGACCTGGTCGCGCGTCTTGTCGAGGGTGGCGCTGGCGTCGATCCCGACGACCCGCCGCGGCCGGCCGCCGGCCGCCTCGAGCGCCGCGAACCCGGCGATCATGCCGGCGTGGGTCGAGCCCGTCACGGTGCAGACCACGATGGTGTCGAAGAAGACGCCGAGCTCCTCTTCCTGCTGCGCGACCTCGTAGGCCCAGTTGGCGAAGCCCATGCCGCCGAGCGGGTGGTCGCTCGCGCCGGCCGGGATCGCGTAGGGCGTGCCGCCCCGCTCCTGGACGTCGGCGATGGCCTGCTTCCAGGAGTCCCGGAAGCCGATGTCGAACCCGGCGTCGTCCAGACGCACCTCCGCGCCCATGATCCGGCTCAGCATGATGTTGCCGACCCGGTCGTTGACGCTGTCGGGCCAGTCGACCCACTTCTCCTGCACCAGCACGCACTTCATCCCGAGGTGGGCGGCGACGGCCGCGACCTGTCGGGTGTGGTTGGACTGGTAGCCGCCGATGCTCACCAACGTGTCCGCGCCCTGCGCGAT
This sequence comes from Nocardioides agariphilus, assembly GCF_015352445.1. Taxonomy (GTDB): domain Bacteria; phylum Actinomycetota; class Actinomycetes; order Propionibacteriales; family Nocardioidaceae; genus Nocardioides; species Nocardioides agariphilus. The sequence continues at coordinate 10,833 of NZ_JADKPO010000025.1, read as the reverse complement.
CGCCTCGGGCACGAGGTACTCCAGCTTGCGGACCTTGTTGCCGCCGAAGGCCAGGCCGCAGTTGCAGTCCTCGCGCTTGGCCCAGATACGCGCACCCCCGAGATGGCTGCTCAGCCGATCGAGCGGGTGGATCGGGCTCGGCCCGAACGTCAACAGATGCCGTGGGAAGTCCGCGATGCTCATGCGCGAACGCTACTCATCCGCTGGTTGAGGAAGGCGCGCTAGCGCCTGTCTCGAAACCCGGCGAGCCGCCGCGCGATGGTTTCGAGACGGTTGCTGCGCAACCTCCTCAACCAGCGACCACCCCCGCTGGTTGAGGAAGGCGCGCCAGCGCCTGTCTCGAAACCCGGCGAGCCGCCCGCCCGATGGTTTCGAGACGGTTGCTGCGCAACCTCCTCAACCAGCGACCACCCCCGCTGGTTGAGGAAGGCGCGCTAGCGCCTGTCTCGAAACCCGGCGAGCCGCCCGCCCAGTGGTTTCGAGACGGTTGCTGCGCAACCTCCTCAACCAGCGACCACCCAACCTCCTCAACCAGCGACCACCCCCGCTGGTTGAGGAAGGCGCGCTAGCGCCTGTCTCGAAACCAGACGAGCCGCCCGCCCCATGGTTTCGAGACGGTTGCTGCGCAACCTCCTCAACCAGCGACCACCCCCGGTGGTTGAGGAAGGCGCGCCAGCGCCTGTCTCGAAACCCGGCGAGCCGCCCGCCCCATGGTTTCGAGCCGGTTGCTGCGCAACCTCCTCAACCGGCGACCGGCTTGTTGTCGGCGGCCCAGAGGTCGGTGAAGCCCTTGAAGTGAGCCATGAACTGGTCCTGCTCGTGGACCGGGTACGTCGCCGCGACGGTCTCGCGCAGCAGGCGCTCGAAGTCGGGCGAGGTGACCCAGTCGTGGACCTGCTCGTCGAGGTGCGGGAGGTTCTCGGCGCACCACTGCCAGTAGCTGGCCGAGTCGAAGTGCTCGTCGGCGAGCGCGAGATAGGCGGTGAGCTTGGCGTCGTACGACATCGACTCGTCGTCGGCGATGTCGAAGTACTTGCGGGTGTGCAGGTCGACGCGGCTCTTGCGCCCGGTCGCGAGGGTGAAGACCGACCAGCGCACCAGCGCCGAGATCGCCCAGGGGAAGTAGTAGTGCAGCGAGGTGACCGCGACGTCGGGGCAGGCGTTGGCGTAGTCGATCGGGTAGACGTCGTCGCCGGCGACCAACATCTCGCAGGAGTTGAACTCCCAGGCGAAGAAGGCGTTGACGATGCGCGAGATCGCCATCGCCTCGCTGCCGGCCTTCTCGCTGAGGAAGCCGTGGGAGACGGCGTAGCGGTTGTGCATGGGCTCGTCGGGCCGGAACTTCATCACCATCGTCTCGGCACCGATGGACAGAGCGCGGGCGAAGTGCTCGTAGTCGACGGTGGCCTGCAGGTGCATCAGCATCTCGCCGGACTCGTCGTAGGCCTTGTGCAGCTCCTCGCGGTTGTTGATCCGCGAGACGCCGCGCCAGCCGCCGCCGTCGAACGGCTTCATGTACATCGGGTAGCCGAGCTCCTCGGCGATCTTGTCGAGGTCGAAGGCCTTGTTGTACTTCTTCGACGTGTAGGCCCAGCGCACGTTGTCGACGGGGTTCTTGTAGGGCACCAGGATCGTCTTGGGCACCTTCAGCCCGAGCCGCAGCATCGCGCAGTAGGCCGAGTGCTTCTCCATGGACTGGAAGGTGAAGGGGCTGTTGAGGAGGTAGGTGCCGTTGACCATCGCGGCCTTCTTCAGCCACTCGCGCGGGTGGTAGTACCAGTAGGCGAGGCGGTCGATGACCAGCTCGGTGCGCACGGGGTCCATCAGGTCGAACGGCTCGATCGTCAGGCGCTCGCTGCGGAAGGTGTGCGTGCTCCCGTCGGAGAGCTTGATGTCCCCCACCCGCCCGAGGATCGCCTCGAAGGCCTGCGGCCAGTCCTCCTCGGCTCCGAGCAGCAGTCCGATCAGGTGGTCAGGCATCGGCGCTTCCTTCCGGTTGGGGGTCCCACGGGCTGTCCAGCACTTCCAGGCGGATCCTCTTGTTGTCCTTGCCCTTGCTCTCCGTGCCGGCGACGCGTACGCCGCCCACCTCGGCCGTCGAGAGCACGTGCGTGCCGCCGTCGGCCTGCTTGTCGAGTCCGACGATGTCGATGATCCGCAGCGGGTCGATCGCCTGGGGGATGAGGTTGGCGCTGGTGCGGATCAGGGCCGGGTCCGCGTCGGCCAGGGACCGGGGCACGAAGTCGACGAGGATCTCGTGTGCCTTCTCGATCTCCTCGTTGATCCGCCTCTCGACCTTGGCGCCGAGGTCGGCCGACATCGAGGGGAACGGGAAGTCGAGTCGTCCCTTGAGCGGCTCCATGTTGCCGCCGGTCACGGGAATCTTGTAGTCGGCCCAGATGACCCCGCACAAGATGTGCAGGGCCGTGTGGGTGCGCATCAGCTGATGGCGGCGGGTCCAGTCGAGAACTCCCTGCACCTCGGTGCCCTCGGAGACGTCGAGGTCGAGCTCGCCGACGGTGTGCCAGATCGCACCCGCCTCACGCTTGACCGAGGTGACGAACAGGGTGCCGTCAGCTGTCTGGAGGGTGCCGACGTCGTGAGGCTGCCCGCCGCCGCCGGGGTAGAACGCCGTGCGGTCGAGCCGGATGCGCCCTCCCTCGCGGTCCACCTCGACCACGCGAGCGGCGAAGTCGGTCGCGTAGGCGTCGACCGCGAACAGCTCGGTCGCGGCCAGATCGGGGGGAGGCCCAGCGTGTGGTCTGCCAGGGACGGCCATGGTTTCGACCCTAGCGAGGAGTGGCGGCCGGCGGCACCCGCCAAGCGTTCTCCCGAAACGTCAGGTCGGTGACGGACCCTGAGCTGGGGAGACCGCGCCGTGGTGGTGACGCGGACCGGGCGGAACAAGCAGGGACGTCACGACCTCCGCACCAGGCACGTGCTGCCCGCTAGCGCGATGTCGCGACCACCGGCGTCGACGACTCGCGCGGAGGCGACCATGGTGGTCCGCCCCTGGTGGTCGACCTCGCCCCAACACGTGAGTGGGCTTCCAGCCAGCACGGCTGGGCGCAGGAACCGCACGTTGAGCTCGCTGGTGACGTAACCGACCGCCGGCGGGAGCAGCGAGTGGACGGCGCATCCCATCGCGGTGTCCAGCACCGCGGCCAGCACCCCGCCGTGGACGATCCCGAACGGGTTGAGGTGGTACTCGCCGAGGTCGAGGGTGAAGCAGACCCGCCCCGGGTCGGCACTCACGGGCTCGAGGCCCACCGTGCGCACGGCAGGCGGCACGGGCAACGTCCCGGCACCGATGGCTCTCAACACGGCGAGGCCCTCATGGTCGAGCCCGGCGACGGCCGTCGGGCTCGGGTCGTCCCAGTGATAGGTGCGGCTGCGCGCGTCAGTCGACATGGCCGGCCACGAACGGGATGCCCTTGGCTGCTTCGCAGATCGCGTGCTGCGCCGCGTGCCGCGCGGCCGTAGCGGGGTCGATCACGGTCAGGAGGACGGCCGCCACGAGGCAGGCGAGGTCCGGACGCCCGATCACGGCGCCACCGCCAATGCCCTGGCTGCCCGGGCCAACATGCCGCGCGCCACCCACGGATGGATCCTGCGGACGACGGCCGAGTAGATGCGGCCGCGACGGCTGCGCACCTGGACGACGGTGCTCAGCACCACGCGTCCTGGTTCGACGAGCACCGATGCGCGGAACCCGAGGTGACCTTGGTCCACGCCGACCAGCACCTCATCGGGCCTCCAGTCCACGGTGGCGAACACGTGCTTGCCCCCAGGCTCGATGCCGACGGCGCGCACCACGATCTCGCGCACCACGAACAGTGCGCGGATCCACCCGGGTGGATGGCTGAAGATCGCGTCGGCCCATTCCTGCGGGTTGCGGCCATTGGCGTTGCGAGGCACCTGCACGGCGTAGGCGTCCGACCAGTCGACCCGTGGCAGCGACTTGGCGAGCAACGTGGTGCTGGGAACTGCGACTGCGTGAGCGTTCATGACTCCCCTTCCATACGCCTCCGTATGGAGGTTGTTCCGTACGGTACCGTATGGACATGGTGAAAGTGAAGCGCGAATCCCTGGCGCGTGCGGACTGGGTCGACGCCTCCCTCCAGGCACTGAGCAGGGGAGGCCTGGCGGCCGTGGCCGTCGAGCCGCTCGCCAAGCAGCTCCACACCACCAAGGGCAGCTTCTACTGGCACTTCGCCGACCGGAACGACCTGCTCGAGGCAACCCTGCAGCTCTGGGAGCAGCGCGAGACCGAGCTGGTGATCGCCTCCCTCGACGTGACTGCCGACGCCGCTACCCGGCTGCGCTCCTTGCTCCGGCTGGCCTTCATGTCGGTCATGGTCAACCCGGCGCACGGCCGCGGGAGCGTGGAGCTCGCCCTCCAGTCCAGCGCGTCAGAGCCCATGGTCGCGGCCACCCTGGACAGGGTGACGAGACGGCGGGTGGCGCAGCTGACCGAGCTCTTCACCGAGCTCGGCCTGACGCGAAGCCAGGCCCGGGACCGTGGCCTCCTTGCCTACACGGCCTTCCTCGGACACCTCCAGCTCGCGCACGCGACGCCGGAGATGCTGCCCCGGGGGCGCGCCTTCTCAGCCCATGTCAACCAGATCGTCGAGACGCTGGTGGGGCTGAGGCCCTGAGCAAAGGCATGATGGCGGCATGGCCACCGACCCCGGATCCCGCGCAGGCACTCTCGCCACCCCCGACGACCTCGTCGACGTCGCGCATCTCGTCACGGCCTACTACACAGGCGTTCCCGACCCGGAGAACGTCGACCAGCAGGTCGCGTTCGGCACGAGTGGACACCGGGGCAGCAGCCTCAAGACGGCGTTCAACGAGACGCACATCCTGGCCACGACCCAGGCGATCTGCGACTACCGCAAGGACCAGGGCTTCGACGGTCCGCTGTTCATCGGCCGCGACACCCACGGCCTCTCGGAGCCGGCGTGGGTCACCGCGCTCGAGGTGCTGGCCGCCAACGACGTGACCGTGCTGGTGGACGCCGACGACCGCTACACGCCGACGCCGGCCGTCTCCCACGCGATCATCAAGGCCAACGGTGGCCGGCAGACCGGATCCGGCCTCGCCGACGGCATCGTCGTCACGCCGTCGCACAACCCGCCCTACGACGGCGGCTTCAAGTACAACCCGCCCCACGGCGGTCCCGCCGACACCGACGCCACGTCCGTCATCGCCGCGCGCGCCAACGAGCTGATCCGGGGCGGGCTGGCCGAGGTGCGCCGCATCCCGTTCGCGCGGGCACGTGCCCATGCGTCGTCGTACGACTTCCTCGGCGAGTACGTCGCGGACCTGCCGTCCGTGGTCGACATCGAGGCGATTCGCCAAGCAGGCGTGCGGATCGGGGCTGACCCGCTGGGTGGTGCGAGCGTCGACTACTGGGGTGCGATCGGCGAGCGACACGGGCTCGAGCTCACCGTCGTGAACCCCCTCGTCGACCCGACGTGGCGGTTCATGACCCTCGACTGGGACGGCAAGATCCGGATGGACTGCTCGTCGCCGTCAGCGATGGCCAGCCTGATCGGACGCAAGGACGACTACGACATCGCGACCGGCAACGACGCCGACGCCGACCGCCACGGCATCGTGACGCCCGATGCGGGGCTGATGAACCCCAACCACTACCTGGCGGTGGCGATCGGCTACCTCTTCGGCGGCGCCCGGTCCGGCTGGCCCGACACCGCGCGCATCGGCAAGACCCTGGTCTCATCCTCGATGATCGACCGCGTCGCCGCGGGCCTGGACGACGGGAGGGGCAAGCCCTTGGTCGAGGTGCCGGTCGGCTTCAAGTGGTTCGTGCCAGGCCTGATCGACGGGTCGTTCGGCTTCGGCGGCGAGGAGTCCGCCGGCGCGTCGTTCCTGCGTCGCGACGGCTCCACCTGGACCACCGACAAGGACGGGATCCTCCTGTGCCTGTTGGCATCGGAGATCCTGGCCCGCACCGAGCAGACCCCGAGCCAGCACTACGCCGCGCTCGTCGCGAAGTACGGCGATCCGGCCTACGCCCGCGTCGACGCCCCCGCCAACCGCGAGCAGAAGGCCAAGCTCGGCGCCCTCTCGCCGTCGGACGTGTCGGCCACCGACCTCGCTGGCGAGCCGATCACGGCCAAGCTCACCGAGGCGCCCGGCAACGGCGCGAAGATCGGCGGCCTGAAGGTGACGACCGAGAGCGCCTGGTTCGCGGCTCGCCCGTCCGGGACCGAGGACGTCTACAAGATCTACGCCGAGTCGTTCAAGGGACCCGACCATCTGGCCGAGGTCCAGGCTGCCGCTCGTGAGGTGGTGTCGGCGGCCCTGGCTGTCTGATCCGCCCAGGAAGACGCCCGAGAAATTCTCGTCGAGCTGATGTCGAAGACGGCGGCCGCCACCCGACGTACGTGTGACAAGCACTTAGCCAGCTACCCGTAGGAGTGAGGAAGATGCCACGTTTCATGGGATTCGTGCGGATGGAAGAAGGCGTCGGCAGGCCGCCGCAGTCACTGTTCGACGCGATGGACGCCTACATCGGCGAACGAGCCGCCAACGGGACGTTCATCGACGGCGGCGGGCTCTACGGGCTGGAGGACGCCGTGAACTTCGTGGTGCGCGACGGGACGGTCAGCAGGGTCGACGGTCCCTACGCGGAGGCCAAGGAGGTCGTGGGCGGCTGGTCACTCCTGCAGTACGACTCGCTGGAGGAGGCCGTCGCCGACCAGCAGGAGTTCGCGGACATCCACGCCAAGCACTGGCCCGAGGTGACGGTCGTGGCGACCCTGCGCCAGATCTCCACGGGCCCTGAGTGATCGCAGCAGTACCAGTCGTGTGCTGAGGTGGAGGCCCTGGCGACCACCTCAGCACACGACCCACCCAGGGCAGGTGTGCGGCGCCTCAGTCGGCGTCCGGAGTCTCCGGCGTGGTGTCGTCGCCGTCGTCGCCGGTGTCAACAGTGGTCCGGGCGACGCAGGCGTCGAGCCGCGCCGTCGCGCGGGTGACCCGCTGGACCTGGGCCTTCTTGGCCTTCTTGACCTTCTTGCTCGGGTGAGCCGCGAACTTCGCGGTCAGCGCCTCGAGCTTGGCGGCGGCCCTGTCGACCTGGGCCTGCTGGGTGGCGCAGGGCGCGGCCGGCTCCTCGTCAGCCTGAGCCGACGGGATCGAGAGGGAGAACGCGCCGATGGCCACCGTCGAGACGATGGCAAGGGCGCTGTTGCGCAGCTTGTGCATGGCTGTTCCTTGGGGCGGGGGGTGGGGGGCGCGCCGAGTCGCGGCCCCAGGGTGCCAGCGCACCCTGGCGACCGCTGCCGAAACGGCGGGCTCTTTACCTGGCGACGGGACTGGTCTCGACCACCCCGAAGAAGGCCTGGAGGTCGGCCACGATCGCGTCCGGGTTCTCGAGCACCGCGAAGTGACCGCCACCCTCGAACTCCGACCAGTACTGGATGTTGGCGTTGTCGCGCTCGGCCAGCGAGCGGATCGTCTGGAAGTCGTCGGCGAAGACGGCAACTCCGAGGCGACCGGTGCTGACCACCGGCTCGCCCCCCGTCGATCGCGCCTGGGCGTGCGCCTCCTCGTAGTGGTAGCGGACCGAGCCCGCCGAGGTGTTGGTCAACCAGTACAGCGTCACCTGCTCGAGCACCTGCTCGGGCCTCACTCGTGAGGTGCCGTTGCCGAAGCTCTCGAAGAGCTCGGAGTAGGCCAGCTGCCCGACTGGGCTGTCGGACAGCGCGGCGGCGATGGTCTGCGGGCGCGAGCCGTTCATCGCGTTGTAGCCGCCGACGGACTGGAACCACTGCAGGTGCTCCAGCGCGGCGTACTCCTTCGGGCCGAAGCCCTCGAACTCCGCCGGGTCACCCGAGGGGAACGAGAACAGCTGCAGCACGTGAGCGCCGAGGAACCCCTCGGGATCGAGGATCGCCAGCTCCCGGCCGACCATCGCGCCACCGTCCGAGCCGTGCACGCCGTACGACGAGTAGCCGAGCCCCCGCATCAGCTCGTCGTAGGCACGGGCGACGCGCGCCATGGTCCAGCCGCCGTCGACGACCGGCGTCGAGAAGCCGAAGCCCGGCATCGAGGGGACGACCACATCGAAGCCGGCTTCGGTGAGCGGTCCGATGAGGGGCAGGAACTCCAGGAACGAGCCCGGGTAGGTGTGGGCGAGCAGCAGAGCCTTCGCTCCGGGGACCGCGGACCTCACGTGCACGAAGTGGATGGTCTGCCCGTCGATCTCGGTCAGGTAGTTGGGGTGGGCGTTGATCCGGGCCTCGACCTCTCGCCAGTCGAAGGCCTTCCAGCGCTCGACCATGTCGCGCAGGTACGACGTGGGGGTGCCGTAGTCCCACGAGTCGCCGGGCGCGGCCTGCGGCAGGCGGGTGTTGTCGAGGCGACGGCGCAGGTCCTCGAGGTCGGCCTGCTCGATGTGGACGGTGAACGGTCGGATGGGCTGGTTGTTCCGGGTGTCGGTCATGTCGCTGACGCTACGAGGGGTTCCGGAAGATATGGTTCCGGAATTATGGGCGAGACCGCGACTCGTACGTTGGCCCTGCTGTCCCTGCTCCAGACCCGCTCCGACTGGTCCGGCGCCGATCTGGCCCACCGCCTCGGGGTCTCTGACCGCACGATCCGCAACGACATCACGCGGCTGCGCGAGCTGGGCTACCCCGTCGATGCGGCCCGCGGGCCGGGCGGCCGCTACCGCCTCGGTGTCGGCGCCAAGCTGCCACCCCTCCTCCTCGACGACGAGGAAGCCGTGGCGGTCGCAGTCGGCCTGCGGGCCGCGACCGGGGTGGCCGGCGTCGAGGAGACCAGCGCGCGCGCCCTCGCCAAGCTCGAGCAGGTCCTGCCCGACCGGCTGCGCCGCAAGCTCACCGCCCTCGTGAGGGCGACCACGGCGGGTCCGGTCAATACCGACAGCAACGTCGAGGACCCCGAGGTCGACGCCACTGTCCTGGAGGCGATCTCACTGGCGATCCGCGACCACGACGGTCTGCGCTGCGACTACCGCGACGAGCCCATCGAGCTGGAGCCACATCACCTCGTCGCCTGGCAGCGGCGGTGGTACCTCGTCGCGCGAGATCCCCGCCGCGATGCCTGGGCGCCGTACCGCGTGGACTGGCTGAGGCTGAAGACCCCCGGCGGCCGACGGTTCGTGCCGGCCGAGTTCCCCGGCGACCTCACGGAGTTCGTCGTGCGCGAGGTCGCCCGCACCGGCTGGGCCGTCCACGCCCGCATCCGCGTCGACGCCGCACCCGAGGAGGTGCTGGCCCGCATCAACCCGGCCGTCGGCACCGTCGAGTCCCACCCTGACGGCGGCAGCGTGCTGGTCACCGGCGGCGACAGCCTGGAGGTCGTGGCCGTCTGGATCTCGATGCTCGGCATGCCCTTCCACGTCACCGAGCCACCCGCTCTCGTCGAGCACGTACGCGAGCTCGCCGAGAGGTACGCCGGCGCGCTGCCCGTGACACGAACGGCTCGCTGAAGGTTCAGCGATAGAAGGGGAGGGTCAGGACGGCCGCGAGCACGCGAACATGACGGTGCGGATGCGTCTCTCGGCGAGGTTCGCCACCTGATTGGCAGCCATCTGCCCGAACGCGTCTCCAAGGAAGGCTGCGAAGGTGGCCGGCGGTGGTCCGTCTCGTTGGATCCGGGCGCGCATCTCCTGGAACCAAGCGAGGCTCTCGTCCGACGAGTCGATTTCCGAGAGGACCACGAACCCTGCCGCTGGCAGCAGTGCGCGCATGTCTTCTGGGGTGGCGAGAAAGCTCGTCGAGGAGTCGTTGGCCCACGGCACCGGGTAGAGGACGTCGCCGCCCTCACCCTGCAGAACGTCATAGACGACGAACCTGCCGCCGGGCCGGAGCACTCGGAAGGCTTCGGCGTACAGGGCGTGCTTGTCGGAGATGTTCATCGCGACATGCACGGTCAGCACCGCGTCCACGGCTGCGTCGGGAAGCCCGGTGGCCGTTGCATCCCCCACGTGGAAGTGGGTGCGTCCGGACAGGCCAGTCCACTCCGAGAGCGCCGTCGCCACCTCGCAGAACTCGGGCGTGAGGTCGACGCCAGTGACCGTGCATCCGGCCAACTCGGCCACCGTCCGCGCGGGCCCGCCCAATCCGCTGCCGAGGTCGAGCACGTGAGATTCGGCAGTGAGGTCGAGTGCCTCGATGATTTCCAGTGTTGCCGCGCGGCCACGGATATGGAATTCGTCGACCGGAGCGAGGTCGGCCGGCCGCAGAGCGGTACGGTCCAGGCCGGCCGCGTCCAACGCGGAACTGATGGCGGCCACCAGTCCTCCAGGGCCGCCGTAGAACCTCGAGACCTGATTCACGGCGCCATGGTCGCACCGCGAGCACGCCGTGCGGTGGATCGTCTCCGGGACGGTCTGACGCTTGGACGGCCTAGTGGCGTCTGGTGTAGGTGGTGGTGCCGTCGGGGTGGTGGTGGGTGTCCCAGTTGGGGTGGTGGGCTCGGTGGTGGTGGAAGGGGCAGAGGAGTTTGCCGTCCTTCAGGCTGGTGGTGCCGCCGTGGGCCCAGGGTTGTCGGTAGTGGTGGCCGTGGCAGTAGGCGGCGGGGACGTGGCAGCCGCGGGTGGTGCATTCGGTGTCGCGTAGGTCCAGGGCTTTGCGCAGCGGGCCTTTGAAGAACCGTTGGGTGCGGCCGAGGTCGAGGACCTCGCTGTCACCGTCGAGGATGGCGGGGAGGATCGCGGCCTGGCAGGCCAGCCGTCGGGCTTGTCCGGCGGTGATCGTGTCCCCGGTGGAGGTGGTCGCGGTGCCGAGCCCGGTCAGCAGGGTTTGGTGGGGGATGGTGACGATGATGCTGGTC
>NZ_JADKPO010000024.1 GCF_015352445.1 Nocardioides agariphilus | reverse complement strand
CTGTGCCCCTACCACCACGACCGAGCCCACGACCCCACCTGGACCGTCACCTACCACCCCAACGGCACCACCACCTTCCACCGACGCCAATAGGATGCGATCGATGGTTCGCTCCATCGTCGGCGAGCTCCCCGAGGCTTGCGTCAATAGCGCGATGACGCATGGCGTGGCTGGGTGCAGTGGCGAGCCCTCCACCGAAAGGTCAGCGAGAGATTCGGGTGGCCTGCGACCACACGGCTTGCCAGCGGCCGTCGCGCCACTCGTAGAAGTCCGTGTGCCAGAAGAGTCCTCGGTCAGTCCGCCCCGAAACAGCTATGTCGATGCGCGCCTGATAGCGCACAATCCCGACCTCGCCGGACAAGCGCACGGCAACGTCCGAGGCGGCCTCGAAGACGTGGTAATCCAGTTCGCCGGACTCGATTCCAGTGAGGTAGTCCTGCTTGGACAGAACGGCCCCGCCAGGGGTGACCAGCTCGTAGTCGTCCGCATGGAGTGACGCCGCAACGGCCATGTCGCGATGAACCAAGCAGTGGAGTCGACGGCGCTCGACTTCGCGCAGCTGTTGGGCTTGTGCGGTCGCCTCGGGCATCTGCTCACTATCGGCCGTGCTGGATCGAGATGTCCATGCGAGCCGCTGGTGACGCGTCGTCGCGACTCCAGGACGCTGGGTCGAATCCTCGACGTACCTGCTACAGGAGTTCGACCGAGATCACCTCGGTGCGTACCCGCTGTTATCTGGGCGCTTGGCCGCACCATCGAGGCGAGGACTAGGGAGTCGAACGCCCGTCAACCGTGATCGAACCCGCCCGCACGACAACCCGAGAGAAGGCGGGGAACCTCCACCAGATCAGCAGGACGCCGAGGATGCAGGCAATACCCCCGGAGAGCACTGAGAAGGTGACACCGGCGAGCGCTGCGACGGCTCCGGCCTCGGCGTCGCCCAGCAGCGGACCTCCAGAGACGACCGCCTTGTTGACCGAGGTGATCCGGCCGCGGAGGGCATCGGGTGTGCTGAGCTGGACCATCGTGGCGCGCAGGACCGAGGAGACCATGTCGGAGGCGCCGCCGAGCATGAGGCACGCGACAGCGAGCGGTAGGGACCGCGACAGGCCCAGGCCGATCATGGCGCCGCCCCACACGGCGACGGCGATCAGGACGCCCAGGCCTTGGCGTTGGACACGTCCGATCCAGCCGGAGGTGAGTGCACACAACAGCGCGCCGGCGCCGGGGGCGGCGTAGAGGATGCCCACGGTGGCCGCCGTACCTCCCAGCACCGAGAGGCCGATCGCGGGGAAGAGAGCGCGCGGCAGGCCGAAGACCATCGCGTTGATGTCGATGAGGAACGTCGACCGCACCACGCGCTGACGGGCGACGTAGGCGACGCCCTCGCGCAGCGACATCCAGCCGGCCGCTCGGCCGCCGCCCTCGGGCACCAACGAGGGGAGGCCGCGGAGGGTCAGGACGCCGGCGACGTACGCCGCGACGTAGAGCCAGTACGTCGTCGACAGACCGAGCGAGGCGATGAGCACGCCGGCGATGGCGGGGCCGACCAGCTTGAGGGTGTTGCTGAGGAGCTGCTGCAGGGCCAGGGCGGCGGGCAGCCGCTCGAGACCGATGAGCATCGGCATCGCCGCCCTGCGGGCCGGTGTGTCGAAGCCGGAGACCACCGCCTGGGCGATGGCCAGCACGAAGATCGGCCACAGGGCTGGGTGCGGCAGCGCCGCGTTGACGGCGAGGCCGAGACCGAGCACCGCCAGGCTCGACTGGGTCAGCAGCAGCACGCGTCGCCGGTCGTTGGCGTCGGCCACCACTCCGCCGATCAACGCGCCCCCGATGAGGGGACCGAGCTGGCACAGGCTGACCAGGCCGACCATCAGCGACGAGTGCGTCAGCTGGTAGACCTGCACCGGCACGGCCACCTGGAGGATGCTGCGGCCGAAGGTGCCCAGACCGTCGCCAGCCCAGAGCCGGCGGTAGTGGGCCGAGTGCCTCAGGGGTGAGAGGTCGACGGCGACTGACCGGAGACGCGCCTTCACCAGGTCACGATCTCCTTGGCTGCTCGCACCAGGTCATCGCGCACCAGCAGCTCGGGGTCCAGAGCCAGCTCGGGCCGGACGCTGAGTGCGTGGAGGGCCAGCTTGCGCGCACGGCGGCCGTCGATGCCGAGGGTGATCGCGGCGAGCTCCTCGTGGAGCGCGGAGTCAGAGGCAAGCGGACGAATCCCCGGCCACAGCACCGCCACTTCGGCCATCGTCGAGCGGATGATCGCGGTCAGCGCGGGTAGGTCGGGCAGCTCGGTGTGCACGACCAGATCGGACCGTGACAAGAAGGCCTCATCGATACCGGCCGGGAAGTTGCTGGTGCACAGCACCAGCACCCGCGGGCTGGTACCGCGCAGCAGGTCGAGCCCGGCCAGCACGGCGTCGGTGGCCCGGTGCACGTCGACGGGGTTGGCCTCGAACGACGCCGCGCTGCGTCGGACGGCGAAGGCCTCGACCTCGTCGATGATCACGACCGTGTGGGGTCGCCGCGCGGCGATCTCGGGCAGCGTGTCGGAGAAGAGCCGGCTGATCGCGCGCTGGCTCTCCCCGAGCAGCTCGCTGGGGAAGGAGTGGGGATCGACCTCCACCAGCGTGGTGGCGCCGCGCGTCGACAAGGCGAGTGCGGCCTCCTGCGCCAGCCCCTGGCACAGCGTCGACTTGCCGGTCCCCGGCGGTCCCGACAGGAGCACGAGTCCGTGTGGCGGACCGGAGAGCTGGGCCAGGGCCGGAGCGTGACGGAGTACGAGCAGGGCGGTGCCGAGCAGCCGCTCGCGCAACGAGTCGGGGACGACCATCGACTCCCACGGACCGCGGTGGTGGTCGGCCGGGAGCACGTGCAGGCCAGTGATGCCCTGCGGCAGCCGCGCCTCAGCCATGACTCACGGCCAGGTCGGGCGGGTCAGCTCCGGCCACTCGACGGATGTCGGGTCGCCCGCCTGCCGGTCGCGGATGTGGTCCGGCGGCTCCTCGAACAAGACGAGAGGGTCGGCCAGCACCCGCATGGTCTCGAGCAGGCTGTCGAACATGTGGATGCGCACGACCTTGGCGGTGTGGTCGGGGTCGTCGTTGAAGTGCTGGTGCCACAGGAAGTGGTCGACGACGATCAGGTCGCCCTTCTTCCACGGATGCTCCGTGCCGCCCTCGGGCTCGGTGCCGAGGTAGGAGTGGCCGCTGCCCTCGACGACGTAGAGCCAGGCCTCGCCCGGGTGCCGGTGCATCGACTGCGCGCGCCCCGGAGCGATCTCGAACATCGCCATCGTGATGCCCGAGGCCTCGTAGCCGATCGCCCGGTCGAGCAGGAACGTCGTGCGCGTGCCCCGCGGGGTGTTGAGCAGCTCGAGATCGTCCCAGCTGGTGTGCAGACGGCCCCCCCGCCGCGACGCCTGCTGGCGGTGCACGCGACGGAGGCGCCGCGCATAGGGGTCGTCGCCCTCGACGGGATCGGAGTAGGGCGGGCGTGGCGGCAGGTCGGCGTACTCCGCGTCGCCGCGGTCGTCGAGCACCGACATGCCCATGGTCTCCAGCAACGGCTCGCAGGAGAAGGTCAAGTAGCGCGCGGGCTCGGTGCCGTCATTGCCCGAGCGGTGCCAGGCCCAGGCCGGCAGGTGGAGCGAGTCGCCCGGACCCCAGTCGATGCGCTGGCCGTCGATCTCGGTCCAACCCCAGCCGGCGACGACGAACACCATCGCGTCCCACGAGTGCCGGTGGATCGAGGTGCGAACTCCGGGTGGGAACTCGTGGCACAAGGCGTCCATGGTGCGCGTCGGCCGGTCGCCGTCGGAGCCGACGTAGACACCGAGGCGGTGTCCCCGCTCGCTGTCATGCATGACGACATCAGCGACGGCGACGACGTCGCGCTGGTTGCCGCGCCAGTCCTCGAGGAACTTTGCGCGCCTGCCTTTCTGCACGTGGTAGTGAGAGGTCTGGGTGGTAGTTCGGGTCGTCACAGGCGCTCCGGCTCGACAGGTTCAGGATGGGCGATTGGTCTAACCATATGCTTGACAGTCCAACGGCGCCAGCGTTACCTTCCTGAAACGCCGACGCCCGGCCCAGCACGAGTGAGAGAGAGACCAGTGGTCACTGTTGTCCTATGCGGTCAGTGGCCATCACCTCGCGCGACCAGGCGTCGGCGGCTGCCCTGTCTGGTGATCCCCATCGGCTCGGCCGGCTGAACCGATGACCGCGACCCAGCAACCCGTCGTGAGCGGCCCGCAGCCTGGCCAGACTCTGACCGGCTTCGCGTTCCGCGCGTGGGACTGGGCGCGGGCCAACTACCTGGCGATCTTCATCGCGCTGGCTTTGCTGTGGGTCGTGGCCATCCCGATCGTCTCGGTGATCAACTTCAGCTTCCGCGACGGCACGCCTGCCCTGCCCGGCGGCTTGACCCTGCAGAACTATCGCGACGCCTACGGCAACCCGCAAACCCTGCCGGCGTTGAAGAACACAGTCATCTACGCCGTCGTGGTCTCGATCGTCTCGCTGGCGATGGCCACGTTGTTCGCCTGGCTGCTCGAGCGCACCGACATGCCATTTCGCAACCTGGCATGGGTCCTGATGCTCCTGCCGATCGCGATGCCCGGGATGCTCTCGTCGATGGCGTGGATCCTGATGCTGAGCAACCGCGTCGGCGTCCTCAACGTGGGCATGCGCAACGTGCTCGACCTCGTGGGGATCCACCTCACCTCGGGTCCGTTCAACATCTACTCGATGTACGGGATGATCACCGTCGAGTCGCTCAGAGGCAGCTCGACCCTGTTCTTGATGATGGTCGCCGCCTTCAGGGTGATGGACCCGGCGCTCGAAGAGGCAGCCAGCGCGGCGGGGGTGAAGAACTCCCGGATCTTCCGCAAGATCACGCTGCCGATGGTGTTCCCTGCCCTCCTGGCGGCCGGCACCTACGCGCTGATCGGCAACCTCGACGACCTCGACACCCCGCTGCTGCTGGGCGTGCCCGCCGGCATCTACCTGTTGCCGACGCTGATCTGGTTCACCTCGTCGCAGAACGCGGAGTGGGGCCTCGCCTCGGCGTACACGGTGTTCTTCCTCGTCGTCACCATCGCCATGGTCGTCGTCTACTACCGCGTGGTGATCCGAAAAGCAGGGAGCTTCGCGGCCATCACCGGCAAGGCATATCGTCCGCGGCGGATGAGCCTGGGCAGGTGGCGATATCCCGCGCTCGGCGTGTTTTTCTTCTACTTCATCGTCACGATCGCCCTGCCGATCCTGATCCTCCTCTGGGCCTCGCTGCTGCCCGCATACGAGCCGCCGTCGGCCGAGGCCTGGCACCTGATCAGCCTCGATAAGTACAAGGAAGTGCTCGACGCGCCGCAGATCGTGAACTCGGTCTGGAACACCGCCAAGCTCGCCGTCATCACGGCCTTCGTCACGATGATCCTGGCGTTCCTGGTGTCGTGGCTCGTGGTCCGCCAGCGGGTGCGCGGAGGCATCGCCCTCGACGCGATCTCGTTCGTGCCGCACTCGATCCCGTCGGTTGCCATCGGCGTCGCGCTGATCGCCTTCTACCTCAACCCCTGGACGCGGTGGTCCCATATCTACGGGACGATCGCGATCATGGTCCTGGCCCTGATGACCAGGTTCATGGCCTTCGCCACGCGCACGACGAACTCCTCGATGACACAGCTGGGCTCTGAGCTCGAGGAGGCCGGATACGTCAGTGGAGTCGGCAAGCTGCGCGTGATGCTGCGCATCACCTTCCGGCTGCTCACCCCGGCGTTCGTAGCAGGCTGGATCTGGATCTTCGCCCACACCATCAAGAACCTGAGCATTCCGCTCATGTTGGCCACGCCCAACAACGGCACGATCGCGACCAGCTTGTACTTCTACTGGCAGCGCAAGGCCGACTTCTCGCTGGCATCTGCCCTCGGCGTCATGTTGATCGCCGTCTTGGCCCTGCTGGCCATTGTCTCTCGGCGGATCATCGCCACTGGATTCACGCAGAACGATGAATAGGTACCTCGGGAAAACGGTGAAGCAGCAAACCGACATCAATCGCCGCCCAATGACGGACGACGACGTTGAAACGAGGAGACACGAGTGAAGCGCATCATTCCATGGGCCGTCATGGTGCTGTTCTCGGCGTCAGCACTGGCCGCTTGCGGTGGAGACGACGGGGGAGAGGACGGCGGGGGCAAGACGTCGATCGCGGACATCATGGCCGTCAGCAGCCACGACGAGCTCGTCGACCTGGCCAACAAGGAGGGCAAGCTGGTCGTCTCCACGTCGTTCACCGAGGACTCGATCCCCGCTGTCGAGAAGGGCTTCGAGAAGCTCTACCCCGACATCGACCTCCAGATCACCGAGCAGACAGGCGACGACGACAAGCGCATCCTGCTGGAGATCCAGGCCGGCCAGTCCGAGCAGGACGTCATGCACCTGAGTGCGGAGAGCTACGAGGACTACGTCCCGTACTTCCAAGACGACATCGACCTGTCGTCCCTGATCGAGAAGGGGGTCCTCGACATCGCTCCGGAGATGGTGAACCCCGAGCACAAGTCAACCCTGGCGGTTGGCTCGGGCATCGGCGCCTTCGCCTACAACCCCTCGACCTACACCGAGGACCAGGTCCCCAGCACCTGGGACGACTTCCTCAAGCCCGAGTTCAAGGACAAGAAGTTCATGGTCGACATCGAGCCGGCCAACCTGGCCTGCCTCGGTGTGATCTGGGGCGAGGACAAGCTCCTCGAGTACGCCAAGGCGATCAAGGACCAGAACCCGATCTGGGTGCGTGGTGACACCAACTCGCTGACGTTGATGGCCGCAGGGGAGTACGACCTGCACGCGTTCAGCAACTACCACTCGGCGTTCCGGGTCTCCAGGGAGTCCGACAACATCGCGATCAAGATCATCGAGCCCGTCCCGGTCCGCATCACGCAGATCGAGGGCACCCGCAAGGGCGCTGCCCACCCGGCAGCGGCGCTGCTCTTCCAGGAGTACACCGCCGGTCCCGAGGTTCAGCAGATCCTCGACGAGGACGAGCCCCGGCAGTCCTCGATCTACGCACCGGGCTCCGAGCTCAACAAGCTGACCGAGGGCATGGAGGTCTCCGTCATGGACTGGACGCACTTCAGCGACCAGGCCAAGTGGGAGGCCGCGATCTTCGACACCTGGGGCTTCCCGAGTGCCGAGGTCAAGGAAGAGGACTGACCCGCAGGACCAACCCGGCCGTCGACGGGCTCCCCCCACCCGCCGTTCGCGCCACGCCCCTCGCCACTTGGCGAGGGGCGCCCGACCCCGACGGAGGATGCCGCGGTTGAACGCGACAAGCACCGACACCGATCAATCAGCTCAGCTGGACACACTGCAGCCCTGGAAGCAGGACCACTCGCAGTACCCCGACGTGGTCAAGCGGCTGGTCTACCAGAACATGGAGGACAGCCGTGCGGACTCCCTGCCTCACGTGCTGGATCAGCTGCCCATGA
Source organism: Nocardioides agariphilus (assembly GCF_015352445.1). GTDB lineage: Bacteria > Actinomycetota > Actinomycetes > Propionibacteriales > Nocardioidaceae > Nocardioides > Nocardioides agariphilus. The sequence goes on along the minus strand of NZ_JADKPO010000024.1, from coordinate 61,504 downwards.
AGCCCACGGTGCAGGGCATGGACAGCCCGCACCAGGCCGGTGATCACATCTCCTACGAGATGCTCACCCGGGCCCCGCACTACCTGCTGACCAGCCACTTCACGGGCATCGCCCCGAAGGCCCCCGTCCGCGGCATCCACCGGCACATCAGCGCACCGACGTTGTTCTGCCTCGAGGGACGAGGCTGGGAGAGCAACGACGGGGTGATCTACAACTTCGACATGCACGACCTCTTGATCGTCCCGCCCTACACCGCGCACCAGCACGGAGGCGACGAGGACGAGTACGCCCTGATCTACGTACCCGAGACCGGCCGCGTGCACCACCTGATGGGCCTGGTCTGGCGCGAGCAGATCAAGCTCAACGAGAAGCCGAGCTTCCCCCAGGGCACCAAAGGCCTCTACAAGGACGGCCAGCTGATCGGATACCGCATCGAGAAGGGCGTCCTCGGCATCACCGAGGACCTCGACGTCCTGCTCGGCAGCGAGCCCAAGCGCGAGGCCACCTTCAACGCGCGCCGCGAGGCACCACCCTGGGAAGGCGAGGTCGCCAACACCTACGACAAGTACCTCAAGCTGATGCACGACGAGGCGCAGTTCTGCCGCGAGGTCGACCACGTCGTGCGCGCCAAGCTCACACCATGGGAGATGTCTCGGCACGGCAAGATCCGCTGGTACGTCCACCCCGACACCGTCACCGCGTCGAAGCAGAAGTGGATCTACATGCAGGAGATCCCGGCTGGCAGCCGCTCGGGGCGTCACCGGCACGTGCCCGAGGAGCTGATCTACGTCGTCCAGGGCGAGGGCTACGACATCCACGACGGCAAGCGCTGGGACTGGAAGGCCGGCCAGATGATCTGCGTGCCGACGATGACCGACCACCAGCACTTCAGCACTGGTTCCGAACCCGCCATCCTGTTGAGCACGATGCCTGCCCACTACACGTTCCTGGGTCTCGGTGGCATCGAGCAGATCGAGAACGCGCCCGAGTGGGAGGAGGAGCTCGATGACTGAGGTCCAGCGCGAGAAGGAAGCCGTCGAGCTCACCACCAGCGAGGTCGACCCCCGGCTGTACTACGACTACGAGGGCCGGTTCATCAAGCAGAAGCTCGAGCGTGACCGGATGCGGCTGCTGCCGCGCGTCGTACCGCCTCAGCTGTTCGCCCCCGGTGGCCACGCCCTCGGCGACGTACGTGTCTTCGAGCGGTTCACCGCCGGCCCGATCTCGTCGCTCACGTGCAGGTTCCTGAGACTCGGACCTGGCGAGTCGACTCCCCTCGAGCGTCGCATCCCATCGCTGACGGTGTACGTCCTCGAGGGCAGCGGCACGGTCACCCAGGACGGCGAGGTCTACGACTTCGGGCCCGAGGACGTGCTCTTCGTGCCGCCCTACACCACGCACCGGATCACCGCCGGCGACCAGGGCCTGAGGGCCTGGGTGCCGGAGAGCCGGCTGTGGCACGTGCTCGGCCTTCTCTACAGCGAGCACTACGAGCCCCAGCACGTGCCGGGTGAGGTCGAGCTGGTCAAGGACGCCGACGGCGAGTGGTCGGGCTACAAGTTCCCCAAGGGGCTCCTCGGCCTCGACAGCGACCTGATGGTTGACAAGGGCGCGAACGCCAAACGCGAAGAGGTGTTCGCCGCTCGCGACCGAGGCGAGCGGCTGGCCAAGCCGGTCACCCAGTACGACGACTTCGTCGACCGGCTGGGCCGCGAGAAGGAGCAGCGCGACAACAGCACGCGGGTCTTCAAAGCCGCGGATGCGGCCTTCGAGAACACGCGCCAAGGTCAGCTGCGCTACCGCGTCGACAACTGGGCAGGACTGCACGGCCACGACCTCGACGTCGCCGACTACGTCATCAACCCTGGTCACAGCACCGGCAAGCATCGGCATATCCCCGAGGAGCTGCTGCTGGTGGTGGCGGGCCGCGGCCACGACGTGCACGACGAGTCGGAGCACCCGTGGAAGGCCGGCGATCTCATCTGCATCCCGCCGATGACCGAGCACCAGCACTTCAACGACGGCGACGAGCCCGCCCGCCTGATCAGCGTCTGGTCACACCATCCGGCCAACGAGTTCCTGGGCGGCATCCAGCACATCGAGGATGCCTCCAGCTGGAGCGAGGGGTGACGGTGACCGACTCAGGCGCGACCGAGAACCCGGGTCCGGACGACCTGGGGCCGGCGGTGACCGTCGACCTGGTCGCGGTACGGCTCGCGCACGGCGACCTCGACGAGGACCACGAGCACACCGACGAGCACCACCACCACGACCATGGCCACAGCCACGAGGCGACGTCCGACGTCTGCATGATCGACGCTTCGAGCCTGGCCACCATGGGCATCGACGACAAAGGTGTCGTCGAGGTGTCGACGACCCGGGGCCGCACGTTGCTGCTCCGGGTCGTCGCCGACCCCCACCCGACCGACCCGCCGTCGGTGCGACTGAGCCGCGCTGCGCTGCGGGTCCTGAAGGCTGCGTCGGGCGAGGCCGTGCAAGCCCGCAAGGTACAGGTCACCCAGGCCAAGCGGGTGGTCCTGGAGCCGCTGGCCCCACTGACCCGCGGTCTGACGACCTACGAGGACGAGCTCAGCGACATCCTTGGCGGCGGCCAGGCGCTGGTGCAGGTCGGCATGCTCGTCACCGCGGAGCTCTCCGACTTCCGCCGGCCCGTCTACTTCCGGGTGCTCTCGTCGTCACCTGAGCAGGCGGTCGTGGGTCCCGACACCCGGATCGTGCTGCGCACGAGCATGCTGTCGCCGGGAGCATCAGCCAACCTGGTGACCTTCGACGATGTCGGCGGCCTCGACAAGGAGGTCGACCAGGTCCGGGAGCTGATCGAGACGCCGTTGATGTACCCCCACGTCTATGACCATCTGGGCATCAACCCGCCGCGCGGCATCCTGCTGCACGGGCCGCCCGGAGTCGGCAAGACCCACCTCGCCCGGGCGATCGCCAACGAGATCGGGGCGCACTTCCTCTACGTCAACGGGCCCGAGATCCTCAGCTCGGTGCAAGGCGGCACCGAGGCCAACCTGCGCTCGATCTTCGAGGAGGCGATGGAGAGCGCCCCGTCGATCGTGCTGATCGACGAGCTCGACGCCATCGCGCCGCCACGCCGCGACACCGGTCACACCGACGCGCGCATGGGCACGCAGCTGCTCTCGCTCTTGGACGGCTTGGTCAGCATGGAGGACGTGATCGTCGTTGGCACGACGAACCGTCCCGAAGCGCTCGATCCCGCGCTGCGCCGCCCCGGTCGTCTCGACCGCGAGCTGCTCATCGGTCCACCCAGCGTGGCCGGGCGCCTGGAGATCCTGCGCATCCACACCCGCGGCATGCCACTGGAGCCGGATGCGCAGACGTGGCTCCCGGAGCTCGCCGCGCTCACCCACGGCTACACGGGTGCCGACCTGGTCAACCTGGCGCGCGAGGCGGGGCTGCACGCCTTGCGGCGCCATGCCGGTCCCGGGCTGAGGGCCCTCGCCGCTTCTGGTCACGACACTGCCCACGTCCTGGTGACCCAAGACGACCTGTTGCACGCGCTGGGACAGACCAAGCCCTCGGCACTGCGCGAGGCAGTCGTCAACAGTCCTGGCGTCTACTGGTCCGACATCGCCGGGCTCGACGATGTGATCCAGCACCTCAAGGACACCGTCGTGATGCCGCTGCTGCACCCGCAGGCGTTCCTGGACGTGGGTCTGTCGTCCTCGTCCGGCGCCATGCTGCACGGGGCCTCGGGCACGGGCAAGACCATGCTTGCCATGGCGCTGGCCGAGGAGTCGGGTGCCAACGTGGTCGTGGTCAACGGGCCGGAGATCTTCAGCAAGTGGCTGGGCCAGTCCGAGGAGGCCATCCGCGACGCCTTCCAGCTCGCTCGTCAGTCTGCGCCGACCATCTTGATCCTCGACCAGCTCGACGCGATGGCTCCTCGCCGCACGTCGGACTCTGCCAACCCCGCCTCACAGCGCGTGGTCAACCAGCTCCTCATCGAGCTCGACAGCGTCCAGGGCGGACAGGTCGCGGTGGTGGCCCTCACGAACAGACCCGAGCTCGTCGACCCGGCTCTGTTGCGGCCCGGCCGGCTGGGCACCCGGATCCACGTGCCGCTGCCCGACACCGAGGGACGCGCGGCGATCTTGCGCACCAAGCTGGCAGCGTTCCTCGAGGTCGCGACAGACACCGAGCTCGACTCCGTCGTGGACGAGGTGGCGGCCCGCACCGAAGGTCTCAGCGGGGCCGACCTGGCGGCGATCTGCGACGCCGCACGGCTCAACGCGCTCCACGAGTCCGGGTTCGCGCGCAACGTCGCCGTCACCGCCAAGCACCTCGACGCCGCTTCGAGGCACTACGTCGACCAGCAGATTGCAACCGAGATCCCCCTCACCGATCCCCAAGGAGCAGACCGATGATCCGCTACGACGAAGCCGACAACCAGCCGGCTGACCGCCCTGCCGGCTCGTTCTACGCCCAGGATCTGGCGGCGGCAGCAGACCTGAACCGTGAGCGGCAGAAGCCGCACATCATCAAGGCCCAGGACATGGTCGTCGAGGACTGTGCGCAGGGGTTGCTGACCCACATCGCCAATCCCACACTCAATGCACTCGACTACGACATCGACGCCTACATCCAAGAGCTGCCGCCGGACGGCCGCTCGGGCAAGCACCGCCACATGGCCGAGGAGTTCATCTTCTTCCTGGAGGGCCGCGGCTACTCGCTGCACTGGGATGTCGACATCGCCGAGATGGGCGAGACCTTCAACTGGAAGATGGACGACGTTCCCAAGCGCTTCGAGTGGGAGGCCGGCGACTGGATGTTCATCCCGGTCAACACCGCCCATCAGCACTTCAACCTCGACGGGGACGAGCCGGCTCGCTTCCTCAGCGCCACCTCGCGGGTCTTCAAGTGGCTCGGGGTCCATGACCTCGAGCAGCTCGAGGCCGCCCCCACCTACCGCGGCTACTGATCCGCCCACCACAGACCGAGAGGCACCAGCACATGTCTGAGACCGAGCAGACTTCAACCGCGACGACCGAGACCGAGCTCACCGCCAAGGTCGAGCGGCACTACGAAGGAGGGCGCGTCTTCGTTCGCGCCATCAAGAGCGGCAAGTACAGCCTCCTCGAGGAGCGTCGCCGCCAGCGTGAGGGACCGCGTGTCTACAAGACCTCGGCGAACCCGTGGAAGAACGGGCCGGTCAAGTGGAACAAGACCCTACTCAACCCGAGCATGGGACTGATGCAGACCTTGCAGGCGGCGTTCGAGGAGCTTGCCCCCGGAGGCAAGTCCCAGAAGCACGGCCACCAGAACAGCGCGCTGATGTACGTCCTCAACGGCTCCGGCTACGACATCCACGACGGCGAACGCACCGACTGGGAGGCCGGCGACTGCCTGATCGTCCCCCCGGGGGTCGTCCACCAGCACTTCAACTCCAGCGACGAGGTGCCGGCGCGGATCCTGGTCTTCAAGTCGAAGCCCCTCTACAACTTCGCCGGGCTCAACTTCCAGGAGTTCGTCGAGCTGGCGCCCAAGGAGGCTCGCGCGGGCTGGGAGGACTTCCACCCCGGCGAGTGGGAGGCCAACGGCTCGCACGGCGGGTCCTCATGAACGACGTCTCACTGAGCGTCATCGACCTCTTCAAGCGCTATCCGGGAGCCGACGAGGGCGTCAACGCTGTCGACGGCGTCAGCTTCGACGTCGAGGAGGGCCAGTTCTACACACTGCTGGGCCCCTCGGGGTGTGGCAAGACGACGACGCTGAGATGCGTAGCCGGGTTGGAGCGCACCGACAGCGGCACCATCGTGTTGGGCGGCCGGCCGGTCAACCAGGTCACGCCCAAGATCTTCGTCCGGCCTGAGGAGCGCGACATCGGCATGGTGTTCCAGAGCTACGCGATCTGGCCGCACATGACGGTGTTCGAGAACGTCGCATTCCCACTGCGTGGCTTCGCCCGTAGCCGCAAGCACCTGCGCCGTACGGAGATCAACGAGCGGGTGACCAAGGCGCTGGAGACGGTGCAGCTCGGGGCCTTCGCCGAGCGTCCTGCACCGAAGCTCTCCGGTGGTCAGCAGCAACGCCTCGCCCTCGCGCGCGCGCTCGCTCTCGAGCCGAAGCTGCTGCTGCTCGACGAGCCGCTGTCCAACCTCGACGCCAGCCTGCGTGAGCTGATGCGCACCGAGCTCCGCCGACTTCAGCGCCAGGTCGGGGTGACCACGCTCTACGTCACCCATGACCAGCAAGAGGCGCTGAGCATGTCCAACCGAGTGGCCGTGATGGAGAACGGCAAGATCGTGCAGGCGGCCCGGCCGCGCGAGATCTACCGCCGACCGATCACCAAGTTCGTCGCCTCCTTCGTGGGGCGGACCAACCTGATGGACGTCACGATCATCGGCAAGGGCCAAGGCGACCACCTGCGACTCGACACCCCCGCCGGTGTGGTGGAAGCCATCTGCCCCGCCGACATCCGCGACAACGACGAGGCCCTGCTGTCGGTCCGTCCGGAGAACATCCAGCTGCACGCCGCGCGGCCCCCGGAGGGCACGCCCAACGTCTACCCGGGCATGGTCGAGTACGTGCTGTTCCTGGGTGAGTCCTGCGAGTACCAGGTGCGGGTGGGCCACCAGCAGCTGATCTGTCGGGTGAACCCCGACATCGTGTTCCGTCGTCGTGACGACGTCTTCGTCGAGCTTCCGACCGAGCACTGCGTGGTCGTCTCCGACGAGCACGGCACGACACCGGAGACGCGCCAAGACGAGGAGGACGACGACGACGAGTTCGAGACCTTCGGTGTCGACCCGTTGTCTGCCCCTCTGGAGTCGGTCTGACCGTGGACGAGGGCGCGGGGACCGCAGCAGTGGCGGGGGTGTTGTCGGGGCTCGGCACGGCCACGCTCTCCGACGCCCTCGACCGGCTCGGACTGCCCGGCAGTGCACTCGGCATCTCCGCACTGGCGCCCGGCCAGCGGATGGCCGGACCGGCGTTCACCGTGAGGTACGTGCCGGTCGGCGCGGTTCGCGGCACCGTCGGCGACTACATCGACGACTGCGAGCCCGGACAGGTCGTCGTGCTCGACAACGACGGGCGCCTCGACTGCACCGTGTGGGGAGACATCCTCACGACCGTTGCCCACGTGCGGGGCCTTGCCGGTACGGCGATCGACGGGGTCTGCCGCGACGTCGCCACGCCCTTGGAGCTCGGCTACCCGATGTATAGCCGGGGGCGCTTCATGCGGACCGGCAAGGACCGGGTACAGGTCGCCGAGGTCGGTGGCGCCGTCACGCTCGGCGACGTCCGCGTGGCTCCGGGCGACCTCGTGGTCGGCGATGACGATGGTGTCGTCGTCGTGCCTCAGGACCGTGCGGAGGAGGTGGCGGCCACGGCACTGCGGATCAGCGAGGCCGAGGACCTGATCATCGCCGCCGTACGGCAGGGGATGACCATCGCCGAGGCCCGCCGCCAGCATGGCTACCACTCGCTGCAACGTCCGGAGGAGGACTCGTGACGTCATCGCCCCTGGTCGCGGAGGACTGCCTCCACCTGGGCACCTCGACCTTGTTCGAAGCCTCGAAGGGTCTGGCGCGAGCCCTCGACCCCGGCATCCGGCCGGTCTGGAACGGCGCCGCGGTGTGCGGCCCTGCCTACCCGGTGGCGTGCGTGCCAGGGGACAACCTGGCGATCCAGCATGCAGTCGAGCTCGCACCTCCGGGCTCTGTCCTGGTCGTCGACGCCGCCGGGCTGCTGCTCGGCCACTGGGGCGAGGTCTTGTCGTGGGCCGCGTTGGTGCAGGGCATCCGCGGTCTCGTGATCGACGGAGGCGTGCGCGACATCGACTCACTCGAGCAGATGGGCTTCCCGGTCTTTGCCCGCGGGGTGTCGATGAAGGGCACCGTCAAGAAGGCGATCGGGTCGCTCGGCACCGGCGCGGAGGTCGGCGGCGTCGCGGTGAACCTCGGCGACCTGGTCGTCGCGGACCGCGACGGGGTCATGGTGCTACCTGCCACCGACGTCGACTCGGTGCTCAGCGCCGCCCATTCTCGCGAGGCGCACGAACGTGAGGTGATCGAGCAGCTCAAGCAAGGCGGGCGGATGCTCGACCTGTTCGGGTGGCGCGGCCTGGCCGACCCTGACGCGCCGGTGGGGGAGCGGTCCGGGGCGACGGGCCGTTCGGTCCACCTGCCCGGGGTCTCGCACAAGGCGCCCATCCCCGCCGGGGCCAAGCTCGGACAGCTCTTCTTCTCCTCGGGCATCAGCGGCAAGGATCCTGAGACCGGCAAGGCCCCCGAGCATGTCCGCGACGAGGCGAGGCATGCCTTCGCCAACATGGCGGCGTTGGTGCGGGAGGCCGGTGGCGACATCGGCGACATCGCTCAGGTGACGGTGTTCCTCAAGGACCGCGACGACAAGGCGTACGTCGATGAGTCGTGGCTCGAGATGTTCCCCGATGCCGAGGATCGCCCGGCTCGCCATGCCGTGAAGGGCGACGGGCCGCAGCGGCTCCAACTGCAGATCGTCGCTGTCATCGACCCGATCACCCGACCTGCGAGCCAGCGGGGTGAGACATCGTGATCGTCGATGTGCACGGGCACACCGTGGCGCCCGCGGAGATGTATGAGTACCAGGCCAAGCTCTTCGCGCGGCGCTCGCCGTTCAGGGGTCCGAAGATCTCCGACGACCAGCTCGAAGCCAAGTTGGCGGGTCATCTCGCTCTGCTCGACTCCGGTCAGATCGACGTCCAGTTCATCTCACCCCGGCCGTACACGATGATGCACTCGCTGTTCGGTGCCGACGTCGTGCGCTCGTGGACGACCTACGTCAACGACATCATCCACCGACAGGTCGGCCTCCACCCCGACCGGTTCAGGGGGGTGGCCGGACTTCCGCAGTTCCGGGTCACCGATCTCGGTCCGGCGATCGCGGAGCTCGAGCGGACCGTCACGGACCTCGGGTTCGTCGGCTGCCTGCTCAATCCCGACCCCTGCGAGGGCGACGGCACATCGGTGCCCGGCCTCGGCGACCGCTACTGGTACCCGCTGTACGAGAAGCTCTGCGAGCTCGACGTGCCGGCCCTCATCCACTCGGCCAGCTGCAGCTCGCCGCGCGAGTCCTACTCGCTGCACTTCATCAACGAAGAGAGCATCGCGGTGCTCGGGCTGGTCAACTCCCAGGTGTTCGACGACTTCCCGACACTCAAGGTGGTCGTCGCCCATGGCGGTGGTGCGATCCCCTATCAGCTGGGCAGGTTCCGCGCCGGCGGCCTGAAGTCCGGTCAGGTCGACTTCACGGTCCGCCTGCGCCGACTGTGGTTCGACACGGTGCTCTACTCTGCCGACGGCCTCGAGCTGCTGTTCAAGGTGGTCGGTCCCGACCGGTGCCTGTTCGGCACCGAAGCGCCGGGCACCGGTGCTGCCGTCGACCCGGCCACCGGGCTCTCGCTCGATGACCTCAAGCCGGTGATCGACGGGCTGTCGACGATCACTGACGACGACCGAAGGCTGATCTTCGAGGAGAACGCCAGGGCCGTCTACGGCAGGGCGTTCTCGTGACCGCCTCCACAGTTCCGCAGTCATCCAGCAAGGGGAGTTGATCGTCTGATGGCAACGATCGTCATGGGTCTGGGCACCTCGCACGGCTCGCAGGTGAGCCTGACCCCGGACTGGTGGCCCAGGCACGGTGAGCTCGACCGCAAGCGCACCCGCTACGACGAGCTCGTGCAGGAGCGTGGAGACGACCTGGCGCCCGAGCTCACCGAAGAGGTGTGGCAGCGCAAGTACGACGACGTGCAACGCGCGGTCGGCAAGCTCGCCGAGGATCTCCAGGGCGCAGCCCTCGATGCCGTCATCGTGGTCGGCGACGACCAGGCCGAGATGTACAGCGAGGACAGCATGCCGGCGGTCGCCGTCTACTGGGGCGAGACCGTGGCCGATCTCCCCCGCGACATGACCAACGTGCCGGCGTCCCGGGCCGCGGCGATGTGGGCCAAGCACAGCGCGGTCCGCGAGGACTACCCGGTTGCGACCGACCTGGCCCGCCACATCATCGAGAGCCTGATCGCCGACGGCTTCGACGTCGCCCAGCTCAAGGTCCAGCCGGAGGGCGAGTCGCTCGGGCACGCGTTCACCTTCGTCCGGCTACGCCTGATGGGAGACCGCCTGATCCCGATCATCCCGGTCATGCTCAACACCTACTTCCCGCCCAACCAGCCGACCGCTGCGCGCTGCTACGCCCTGGGGCAGGCGATCAAGCAGGCCGTCTCCGCCTGGCCGGCCGACATGCGCGTCGGGGTGGTGGCCTCAGGGGGACTGAGCCACTTCGTGGTCGACGAGGCGCTCGACCGCGCGGTCCTCGAGGGCATCGGCGCCAAGGATGTCGATGCCCTCGGGGCCCTGCCCGAGGCCAAGTTGCAGTCGGGCTCGTCCGAGATCAAGAACTGGCTGGTGGCCGCTGGGGCTCTCAGCGACCTCAGCTTCGAGGTCGTCGACTACGTGCCCGGCTACCGGTCGGCAGCCGGCACCGGATGCGGGATGGCGTTCGCGCGCTGGACGGCGTAGGCAACGACTCCATGGCTACCACCGACCACCTCGCCCGGCGCTTCGAGACGCTCGACACCTGTGTGGTGTCCGACGCCATGGACAGCCTCGGGTTGAGCGGATGGCTGGAGTCGATCGCCCCCATGTGGGGCTGCGGCCGGGTCGCCGGACCGGTTCGCACCATGCTGCTGCGCCCGGTGACTCCCGAGCAGCCGGCCCCACCCTCGCGCGTGCACCTGGGGTGCCGGGTTGTCGAGGCGAGCAGTCCCGGCGACATCGTCGTGGTGGCCCACCAGGGTCGCCTCGACTCCGGTGGGTGGGGCGGGCTGCTCAGCGCCGCGGCGTACGTCGCGGGCATCCGTGCCGTGGTCGTCGACGGCGCGAGCAGGGACATCGAGGAGGCCGAGCAGATCGGGCTACCCCTGTTCGCCAAGGCCGGTACGCCGGTGAGCGCGCGCACGCGGTCGGTTGAGGTCGACATCGAGGTGCCGGTGGAGGTCGCCGGGCTCGAGGTGCGCCCGGGCGACTTCCTGGTGGCCGACCGCACAGGTGTGCTCGCGATAGCCAAGGACCGCGTGGCCGACGTGCTCGCCCGCGCCGAGGAGATGCACCAGGCGGAGACGCGGATGCGTACCGCCATCACGTCCGGAGTGCCGGTGTCGCAGGTGATGGACAGCAGGTACGAGTCGATGACAGACGCCACACAGGATGCGAGGAGGTAGCGATGCTGTCCCCTGAGATCAACCGCTTGCTCACCGAGGTGTCGCCAGGCACCGGCATGGGCAACGCGCTGCGCCGCTACTGGCTGCCCGCCCTGCTGTCGAGCGAGGTGGCCGAACCCGACGGTGCTCCGGTGCGCGTGCGGATGCTGGGTGAGGACCTGGTCGCCTTCCGCGACACGACCGGCGTCGTCGGCCTGGTCGACTCCAAGTGCCCGCACCGGCGGGCGCCGATGTTCTTCGGCCGCAACGAGGAGTGCGGAATCCGGTGCGTCTACCACGGTTGGAAGTTCGACGCCGCGGGCAACTGCGTCGACCTGCCCTCGGAGCCGCCCGACAGCATCTTCAAGACCAAGGTCAACATCTTGGCCTACCCGACGTGGGAGGGCGGCGGCATCGTCTGGGCGTACCTGGGACCGCGCGCCGAGCTGCCGCCCTTCCCGGCGTACGAGTGGCTGCGCGCGCCCGACACGCACGTGCGCTCCTCCAAGACACTGGAGCACGCCAACTACCTGCAGGCACTCGAGGGCGGCATCGACACCGCGCACTCGTCGTTCGTGCACAACAACGACCTCGGCAATGCCAGCCGGCTCAAGAGCCAGAACACCCACCCGCAGCTGGAGGTCGAGCAGACGGGCTACGGCTTCCGCTACGCCGGCATCCGGACGCTGGGGCACGACCAGAAGTACGTGCGGGCCTACCAGTTCTTCCTGCCTGCCATGCAGATGCGCGCGGCATTCATCGACGGCCAGGGTGAGCCCCGCAAGACCCAGACGCTGCGTGGCCACATCTGGGTGCCGGTGGATGACGAGTGGACGATGGTCTACAACTGGGTCTGCGGTGCCGACGGTGACAACCCGATCTCCGACGAGCTGTGGGAGAAGCACGAGAAGGCCGCCGGGCGAGGTGCGGACGACTTCATCCCCGGCAGCTACCGGCTCAAGCGCAACCTCGACAACGACTTCCTCATCGACCGCGAGATGCAGCGCACCCGCACCTACACCGGCATCACCGGACTCAACACCCAGGACTTCGCGGTGCAGGAGGGCATGGGCGCGGTCTGTGACCGTTCGCAGGAGCACCTCGGTACGTCGGACCGCGCCATCATCGTGGCGAGGCGGATGCTGCGTGAGGCCGTTGATGACGTGGCCGAGGGACGCCGTCCGCTCGGCGTTGAGACCGACGAGCTGCGACTCGTGAGACCAGCCGAGGCGATCCTCGACGGGCCGCTCCCGTGGCAGGAGGCCATGAAGGACCTGCTGAGCGCCCAATGGTGACCTCCAAGACCTACTCCGCCGTGGCCTACGGGCAGGGGCGGTTCGAGTTCCGCGAGCTACGGCTGCCCAAGCTCGGCGACGCCGACGGGATCCTGCGCGTCGAGGCCTGCGGGGTGTGTGGCAGCGACCTGAAGAAGTACCTGTTGGCGCGGCCGCCCACGGTGCTCGGCCACGAGACCGTCGGGGTCGTGGAGCAGGCCGCGCCGATCGCCGAGGAGCGATGGGGGGTCCTGGAGGGAGACCGGGTGCTGCTCGAGGAGTACCTGCCGTGCGGGCACTGCCGCTACTGCCGCGGCGGCGAGTTCCGGTCGTGCGCGATGACCGACAACACTCGCGTTGGTGCCCTGCGCTACGGCTCGACGCCGGTCGAGGTGCCGCCCGGGGTCTGGGGTGGCTACAGCCGCCACCAGTACCTCCACCCCAGCTCGGTGCTGCACCGGGTGCCCGACAGCGTGAGCTCGGCGCACGCGACGTTCGCGATCCCGCTGAGTAACGGCATCCAGTGGGCGCAGTACGACGGCGGGGTCCGGGCCGGTGACGCGGTGCTGGTGCTCGGACCCGGCCAGCAGGGCATTGCGTGCGTGCTGGCCTGTCGGCAGGCGGGCGCCAGCCAGATCTTCGTGTCGGGGCTGACGAAGGACGCCGAGCGGCTCGACCTGGCGACCAAGCTCGGGGCGACTCGCACCATCGACATCGACCGCGAGGACGTTGTCGACGTCATCCACGACGAAGCGCCCGAGGGCTCGGTCGACCTCGTCATCGACGTCAGCGGCGGCGGGATCAGCACGTTCATGGCCGCCCTGAGGTCGGTGCGCGTGGGAGGTACGGTCGTCATCGCCTCCGGCAGCCCCAAGAGCCCCGGCGACCTCTCGCTGCTGGACTTGTCGCTGCTCCGCAAGAAGCGGATCAGCGTCCGGGGCGCACGTGGCCACAGCTTCGAGGCAGTTGAACGGGCCCTGTCGATGATGTCGAACGGTGATGCCGGTCTCGACCTCGTCTCGAGCCCGCCATGGGCCCTCGCCGACATCGGGGCTGCCATGGAGGCAGCGACCAGTGCCCAGGGCGCCGCCTCGCTCCACACGGTGATCGACCCGTGGCGCGAGGATCAAGACAGCAGTTCCCAGCCAGCCAACGGGGGGCGTCGTGGTTGAGTACAAGGTCGTTGACGTCCGGGCGACAGGAGTGATGCCCGGGGTGGTCGGGGAGCAGGTGGAGACCGTGCTCAACGAGGTCAGTGCCGACGGATGGCAGCTGCACATGATCCAGCCCGTGATCTACAACTCCGCCACGACGGGCTACCTGCTCCTGATCCTGTCCCGCGAGACGGCGGATCACTGAGCCGCACGTGCCCAAGGTCATCTACGTCAGCGCGAGCGGCGAGCGAAGGGTGGTGGACGCCGGGGTGGGTGACTCGGTGATGATCACGGCCGTGCGCAACGGCGTACCCGGGATCATCGGCGAGTGCGGGGGCAACAGGTCCTGCGCCACCTGTCATGTGTGGGTCTCCGACGAGTTCCTCGAGCTGGTCGGGCCGGCGGAGGACCTCGAGGACGACATGCTCGACCTCGGGGTGTCGGACCGCCGCAAGGGCAGCCGCCTGTCGTGCCAGATCCCGGTCAGCCAGCAGCTCGACGGGATGGTCGTCGAGATACCCCCCAGTCAGTCCTGACGCCAGTCCTCACCCGGGTACGGTCGGGACTCAAGAGCAGCGATCTGGTCGAGCCGCGCCTGGTGGACGCCTCCTCTGAACGGCGTCTCGAGCCAGGTGGTGATGACGTCGAAGGCCAGCTCCGGTGTGACGACCTTGGCGCCGAGGACCAAGACGTTTGCGTCGTTGTTGCCACGCGAGATCTCTGCCGCGAACGTGGAGTAGCCCAGTCCTGCGCGGATACCGCGCACCTTGTTGCAGGCGATCACCTCGCCTTGACCACTGCCGCCGATCACCAGACCCCAGTCGGCCTCGCCCGACACCACCAGCCTGCACACCGCGAAGCACAACAGCGGGTAGTCGACGACGCCTTCGAGGTGGGAGCCGCGGTCGATGACGTCGTGCCCGTCGGCGGCGAGCCGACGGACCAGCTCGGCCTTGAGGGGGAGCCCGTTGTGATCGGCGGCCACTGCGATGTGCACAGTAGGAGATTAAGGTATATTGGTCAGTCCATACAACAGGAGGGTGTGTGCCCCAGGTCGTCTACGTCGATCCGAGCGGGTTCCGACGATCCGTCGACGCTGACGCGGGTGACACCGTGATGACCGCCGCCGTGCGCAACGGCGTTCCCGGCATCGTCGGCGAGTGCGGAGGGCACATCTCCTGCGCGACCTGCCACGTCTGGCTGCGTCCCGAGTACGTCGACCTGAGCGGCGAGATCGGCGACATGGAGGAGGACCTGCTTGACCTGGGCGTGGCTGAGCGCCGGCAGACCAGCCGTCTGGGCTGCCAGGTGGTCATCACCGACGAGCTGGACGGCCTGACGGTCGACGTCCCTCCTCCCGCCTGACGCCGAGTTGCTCGAAGCGCCCGCGCGACTTGCTTGAAACGGACCCTCGAGCTGCGCCATTCGCTGCCTCGCCCGCCCGGCACTTGGCGCAACTCGCGTGTGCGGGCGGCGCAACTCGCGCAGGGGGAGCCGAAAGGGACCGTGGCGCTGTAGCGCACTAATGGACTAACATTCAAACCGAGCAAACGACAGCTCACGGCGTCGACAGCCGCCTGACCGCCAGGCTCGGACTGAAGGGGAACGACGTTGCTACGTCCCGAGATCAACGAGCTGCTGACCGAGACCGGGCCTGGTACGCCGATGGGCGAGCTCTTCCGCCACTACTGGCTGCCGGCGCTGCTGGCCGAGGAGCTGCCCGAGGACGACGGCGCTCCGGTCCGGGTCAAGATCCTCTCCGAGCGGCTGATCGCCTTCCGGGACACCTCGGGTCGCTACGGGCTGATGGACGAGTTCTGCGCCCACCGCGGCGTCTCGCTCTGGTTCGCGCGCAACGAGGAGAACGGTCTGCGCTGCCCCTACCACGGCTGGAAGTACGACGTGACCGGCCAGTGCCTCGAGGTGCCCTCGGAGCCCGAGGCCAGCAACTTCTGCGCCAACGTGAAGCTGAAGTCCTACCCGCTGGTCAAGGTCGGCGACATCTTGTGGACCTACCTCGGCGACCCGGAGAGCCAGCCGCCACTTCCGGAGTACGAGTTCGTGCACGTGCCGGAGTCGCAGACCTACACCTCCAAGCGCTGGCAGGAGAGCAACTGGCTGCAGGCGCTTGAGGGCGGCATCGACTCCAGCCACGTCAGCTTCTTGCACTCGGGCCAGCTCAACACCGACCCGCTGTTCAAGGGCTCTCGCGGCAACGACTACAACAAGGGCGACCTCAAGCCGTACTTCGAGGTCACCGACACCCCGGGTGGGTTGTTCATCGGAGCGCGCCGCAACGCCGAGGAGGGCCATTACTACTGGCGGATCACGCCGTGGGTGATGCCGAGCTTCACGATGGTGCCGCCGCGGGCCGACCACCCCGTGCACGGCCACATCTGGGTGCCCATCGATGACGAGAACTGCTGGGTGTACACCTTCGACTACCACCCGGTGCGCCCGCTGTCCGACGACGAACGGTCGGCGATGCGCGCCGGCCATGGCGTGCACAGCGAGAACATTCCCGGCACCTACCGTCCGATGGCCAACAAGGACAACGACTACCTGATGGACCGTGAG
The DNA here is from genome assembly GCF_015352445.1 of Nocardioides agariphilus. Classification (GTDB taxonomy): domain Bacteria; phylum Actinomycetota; class Actinomycetes; order Propionibacteriales; family Nocardioidaceae; genus Nocardioides; species Nocardioides agariphilus. The sequence goes on along the minus strand of NZ_JADKPO010000024.1, from coordinate 45,272 downwards.
GCCCAGAAGCGCAACGAGCACTACTCGGGAGTGAAGGGCATCGCCATCCAGGACGCCTCCTTGCAGGAGTCCATGGGGCCGATCGTCGATCGCACCAAGGAGCGGCTGGTGGCCACCGACACCGGGATCATCAAGGCCCGCCAGAAGCTGCGGAAGGCCGTGATCGCACTGACCGACGATGGCGTCGTACCTCCCGGAGTCGACCCGGAGCACCACCGGGTCCGCTCGGTCTCGGTCGTGCTGCCCCACGACGTCGCCTTCATGGAGGCCACGGCCGAGGACGCATCCGTTCGTCCCGGCGTCGCCCAGACCACGGTGTGAGGACATGGCCCGGCCGATCCTCCACAACAGCTGCGCTCGTGCCACGACGGCAGCCGAGTCGCGGTTCCGGATCGACGTGCCGATCGCACCGTGTCGCGCCGCGCGGGTCATCGGGCTCGACGACGACAGCGTCCAGGTCGTCGCCGACGCGGCCCACGAGCCCTGGCGGACGGCTCGCTTCTACGCGTGCGACGACACGGCCGAGGCGGCGGACCTCCCCGACCCTGACGACCTGAGATTGCGTGATCTCGACCGCGGTGGCATGCGGTTGGGCGACGAGCTCGAGGGGGTCGACGTCACCGTCATGGTCGCCTCGAACGACGACGGGGCGGCCGCGGCCTCCCACATCGGCCTCGCGTGCTCGCTGCGCGGGATCACGACGGCCGGCCTGGTGCTCGGGTCGGGCTCGAGCGTTGCCGGCGCCCTGGCCTCACTGCGTCCCTACGCCCGCGTGCTCCTCGTGCCGGCCGAGCCCGACGACCTGGTCCACCTGCTGACGGCGTTGCGGGCATGAGCGCTGGGTCGAGGGTCACCCTCGCGGACCTCGCGGCGATGAAGGCCGACCGCGAGAAGAGCGTCTGCGTGGTGGTCTGGGACAACCAGATGGCGCAGATCGTGGACCGGGTCGGCGTCGACATCGTGTCGGTGGGCGACAGCGTCGGGGTGAACCTGTGGGGTCACCGTGACCCCTTCGAGATCACCCTCGACGAGATGGTGATCGTCGCCCGGGCCGTACGCCGTGGCGTCTCGCGGGCGCTGGTCAGCTGCGACTTCCCCTTCGGCCCGCTGCAGGAGGGTCCGGAGGTCGCGGTCCGAGCGGCCATCCGGCTGGTCAAGGAGGCCGGGGTCGACATGGTCAAGCTCGACGGCGCTGCCGACCACCCCGAGGCCGTGGAGGCGGTCGTCGCCGCCGGCATCCCGGTCTTCGCCCAGTTCGGGATCACGCCACAGACGGCGCTGAGGTACGGCGTGACCTACTCCGGCTCCGCGTCGAGCGCTGAGCAGGTGCCGGCCGAGCTCACCGACCAGATGGTCGCCGAGGCGCGCCGCCTGGAGTCGGCCGGCGCGAGCCTCTTGAACTTCACGAACTCGGGTCCGCTCGTCGGGCCAGTCGTCACCGCAGCCGTCGGGATCCCCGTGCTCGGCGGCTTCGGTGGCGGCCCGTGGCTCGACGGGCGGATCCGGATGGCCACGGCAGCCATCGGCTACCGCGCTTCCGGCGTTGACGCGACACCGACCGATGCGTACGTCAACGTCGCGCAGCTGGCCCACGACGCCATCTCGTCGTACGCCGACGACGTACGCTCAGGCCGCCAGATCAGGGGCGGCGTCGCTTCGCCGCCCTCCGCCTAGGGTTGTCGGGAGGGCTCATGCCGCATGCCGTCATCGATGGCATCTCCACCCGCTTCGAGGTGACTGGCCAGGGCCCGCCGCTGTTGATGTTCTCGCCGGGGGGCTTCGACTCGAGCCTCGACAGCTGGCGCACGGTGGGCATCTACCGACGGCTGCGTCTGGTCGAACAGCTCTCGGAGTCCTACTCCTGCATCGGCTTCGACCGACGCGAGTCGGGCCGGTCGGGCGGACGCGTCGAGCGGATCGGCTGGGGTGACTACGTCACCCAGGCGGTCGGCCTGCTGGATCATCTCGGCATCGACCGCGCGCACCTGATCGGCGGCTGCGTCGGCTGCTCCTCGGCTGTCGCCGTCGCCGTGGCCCACACCGACCGGGTGCGCAGCCTGGTGCTCTACTCGCCGGCAGGTGGGGCGAAGTACCGCCTCAAGCAGCACGAGCGCTTCGCCGTCCACCTCGCCGAGGTACGCGCCTCGGGGCTCGCGGGCGTCGTGGACCTGGCTCGCTCGACGATCGCCGGCTTCTCCGCCGATCCGCGACTGGGCCCGTGGGCGCACGTGATCCGCGACGACGACGCGTTCGCCGAGGCCTACTCCGGCCTCGACGTCGAGCGTTACGTCACCCAGCTCCTCGGCACGGTCCGGCTCCTGTTCGACCGCGACTCCGTGCCCGGGCCCGAACCCGAGGACATGCTCACCCTCGACGTGCCGGCCCTGATCGTCCCCGGCGAGGACGACTCCCACGCGCCGTCCGCCGCCCGATTCCTGCACGAGTGCCTGCCGGCCTCACAACTGTGGGACGTCCCGGTCGCCGAGCAGACCGACCAGAGCGCACCTGCCCGGATCCTGGAGTTCCTGGCGAGTCACTGAGGTCAGGTGACGTCCGCGAACAGCGCTTCCAACGCCGGCGTCTCACTCAGGATGTGCTGGGCAAGGGCCATGTCGATGAGCTGCTCGAGCACGTTGCGGTTGGCGTCGAGCCCGTAGGGCAGCGGATCGCTGCCGGTCTCGGACATCACCAGACGATGCAGCGCGTCTGTCACTGTCGGGGCGACGAGCGTGCCGGCGGCCAAGCGCTCGACGTACTGGTCCTTGCTTGCGGTGAAGGCGTCGTACAGCGACTGGGCGACCCAGGGACGTTCGGCCAGGACGTCGTCGCGCACGACGACGAGGTGGTTGATCGGCCATGTTCCTCGCTCGCGCAGCGCCCGCAGCGCTGCCGCGTCGGGGTCGGGCAGGAGAGGGACGACGTCGGGATGGTCGAGGTCTGCCCCCACGACAGCTGCGAGGTCTCCGCCGAGGAGACGGTCGAGCAACGGCCGGTCGCCCGAGAGCGGTCGGACGTTGCCGGGGCGTTGGTAGGTCACGACGTGCTCATCGCCGGACGGACGCCAGGTGACAGCATCGAGGTCGAGGCCGTGCTCGGCGGCCAGCAGGCCGCGACCCCAGACGCCGGTCGTCACGGTGTACCCGCGGTTGACGCCGACCTCGGTCCCTTCGAGATCGGTGACCGTCCGCACAGGACCGTCGCGCAGCACCTGCAATGCCCCGTGATGGAAGCCGCGCACCAAGAACACGGGCAGCGCGGTGAAGCGCACGCCGTGCTCACGGGCGCAGAGGTAGGTCGTGATCGCCATCTCGCAGATGTCGTAGGTCAGCTCGCGCACCATGGCGCGGAAGGCGCGGACCAGCACCGGCTCCTCGATGAACGACAGCTCAACGCCGACGGGCTGGATGCTCCCGTCCTTGAGCGCTGCGTTGTTGCCCTGGGTGCGGCTCACGCCCTGAAGCATCAGCACCGGCCCCGTGGGACTGGTCACGCTGTACCCGCTCTCTCTTCGCGGCATATGATGGTCATACCTTAAGGCCATTTGCAGGAATGGCGCGAGAGCGAGGAGCGCCGGTGAGCGACCAGGTACGAGCCGCCGTGCGGGTGGCGCCGGGAGTGACCCAGATGCGGGAGTTCCCGGTGCCGGACCTGCCGGCCGACGGTGCCCTGCTCAAGGTCGAGGTCGCGGGCATCTGTGGCACCGACGTGAAGATGTACGCGTCTCCGCCGTTCGAGGCGCCCGTCATCATGGGCCACGAGAACGTCGGCACCATCGCAGCTGCGGGAGCAGCATTCGAGAGGCGTCACGGCCTGGCCGTCGGGGACCGGGTGTTCGTCGAGCACTATGTCGGCTGCTTCAGCTGTGAGTGGTGCCATGAGGGCGAGTACCGGCATTGCGAGCTGACCGACTGGCGCACCAACCCTGGTGCCCGCCGCTACGGCTACACCTCTGCCGACAACGAGCACCACCTCTGGGGCGGGTTCGCCGAGTACATGTACCTGCCGTGGAACGCCGTACTGCACAAGGTCCCTGACGGCGTGCCCGCTGACCTCGCAGGTCTCGCGACGCCGATGTCCAACGGCATCGAGTGGGCGCTGTTCGCCGCCGGTGTCGCGGCCGGCACGACGGTGCTGATCCAGGGGCCCGGGCAACAGGGCCTCTCGCAGGTGGTTGCCTGCCGCCAGGCCGGGGCGAGCCTGGTGGTCGTGACCGGTACGGCGCGCGACCGCGCCCGTCTCGAGCTCGCCCGCCGGTTGGGTGCGGACCACGTGCTCGACATCTCCGAGACCGACCCGCTGACCGCGGTCCATGACCTGACCGGTGGTCGCGGCGTCGACGTCGTCCTCGACTGCACCGCAGGTGCCGGCACGGCGCCCGTGCTCCTCGGCGTGCAGGCACTCAAGAGGCGGGAGGGGGTGATGGTGATCCAAGGCGAGCTCGCGGCGTTCCCCGACTTCCCGGTGAAGCTGATGACTGAGAAGGCGATCACCATCAAGAGCGCGCGCGGGCACCGCTACCGAGCCTGCGAGCTCGCCCTCGAGGTGATCGCGTCGGGGCGCTATCCCTTGCACGAGCTCGGCAGCCACACCTTCGGGCTCGACGAGGTCGATACGGCGATCCGCACGTTAGGTCAAGGACTCGATGACGCCATCCATGTCAGCGTCTTGCCGTGGGGCGCCTCATGAGCGCTGAGACGGTCGTCGACTGCCACGGACACTTCACCACGAGCCCTCCCCAGCACCAGGCCTTCCGCAAGGCCCAGCTGGCCTGGCTGACCGAGCCCGGAGGGCTGGTGCCGATGCCGGCGCCGATCGGCGACGACGAGCTGAGTGAGGCGGTGGAGGCCAACCAGCTGCGGGTGATGCGCGAGCGCGGCACGGATCTGCTGCTGTTCTCCCCGCAGGCCTCGGGCATGGAGCACCACGTCGAGGACCCGGCAGTCGCCGTGGCCTGGGCCCGGGCCTGCAACGACCTGGTGCACCGGCTGACCGTCCTGCACCCCGACAGCCTGGCGGGGGTCGCCCAGCTGCCACAGACACCATCGGGCGACCTGCAGTCATCGATCGCCGAGCTGCGCCGGTGTGTCGACCAGCTGGGGTTCGTCGGCTGCAACCTCAACCCGGACCCGTCAGGTGGCTGGTGGCGGTCCCCTCCGCTCACCGACGAGTTCTGGTTCCCGCTGTACGACGCGATGGTCGAGCTCGACGTACCCGCCATGATCCACGTGTCGACGTCGTGCAACCCGGCCTTCCACACGCTCGGCGCGCACTATCTCAACGCCGACACCTCGGTGTTCATGCAGCTCCTCGAGGGTGACCTGTTCTCGAGATATCCCACGCTGCGCTTGGTGATCCCGCACGGGGGCGGTGCCGTGCCCTACCACTGGGGACGCTTTCGCGGACTTGCCGACCGGCTCGGGAGGCCACCGCTGGAGGAGCACCTGCTGGGCAACGTCTACTTCGACACGGCGGTCTATCACCAGCCCGGGCTGGCGCTGCTGCTCGAGGTGATGCCCGAGGACAACGTGCTGTTCTCGAGCGAGATGCTCGGGGCGGTGCGTGGCGTGGATCCCAGGACCGGTCATCACTGGGACGACACGCTTCGTTACGTCGACCAGACACCGATCTCGGCCGAGCACCGGGCCAAGCTGCTGGCCGGCAACGTCGCCCGGGTCTATCCCCGGTTGGCGCGGCGCCTGTCGTCGGGCCGGCGCTAAGCGAGCGGCGCCAAGGTGGTGTCGGCGACAGGGACCAGCAGGCGGGCCAGCGGCACATCCGGGTCGTGGGCCAGGGCTGGATCGAGAGTCAAGCTTCTGGCGAGTGCCTTGCGGGCGGTCATGTAGTCGATCGGGGAGTTGACCGCATCGAGGGCGATCAGCCGGTCCCGGCTGAAGTAGAGCACCGAGAACCGCTCGGTGTCGGGGTCCCCGCGCAGTACCACGCGGTCGTGACCTTGCTGGAGACCGGCGATCTGCAGCTTCAGGTCGTACTGGTCGCTCCAGAACCACGGCACCGCGGGCACCGGGTCTGGCCGGCCGAGGATGGCGAGCGCCGCTTGCCGACCCTGGGCGACCGCGTTCTGCACGGACTCCAGTCGCACCAACCCGACCTCTCCCGCAGGGTGGGACATCGCGGTGCAGTCGCCGGCCGCGAGCACCGTCGCGATGCTCGTCCGACTAGCGCCGTCGACCACGATGCCGCCCTGGACCGCCAAGCCGAGCTGGTCGGCGAGCTCGGTGGCCGGCTGCGCCCCGATCCCGACCACGACGAGGTCGGTCGGCAGCCGTCGCCCGTCGGTGAGCCGCACGGCCGTGGCCCGACCGTTGGTGCCCTCGATGCGGTCGACGGCCGCTCCCAGGTGGACGCGTGTGCCCCTGCGCTCGTGCGCCCCGCGGTAGAAGTCCGACGTCAGACTGGCCACGGCCCGGGGCAGCACGCGCTCGGCGGCCTCGACGACGTCGACCGAGAGCCCGGCTGTCCTGGCCAAGGACGCGACTTCCAGTCCGATGAACCCGCCGCCCACGACGGTCACGTGGCTGGCGCCCTGCAACCTCCGGGTCAACGTGTCGGCGTCGTCGATGCCGCGCAGATAGCACACGCCGTCCAGATCGGCACCTGGCACCGGCAGCCGGTGCGGTCGAGCGCCGGTCGCCAGGATGAGCCGGTCGAAGGCATGCGGGGTGCCGCCCTCACCGACCGCGGCTCCGCTCCCCGCCTCCGCGTCGTGCAGACGGACCTCGACGATCCGCTCGCCCGTCACGACCGTGATGCCCGCGCTGGCGTAGTAGGACTCGGCGCGCAACTCGAGCGTGGACCGCGAGGCGGTGCCGGCGAGGTAGCCCTTCGAGAGTGGTGGGCGTTGGTACGGCGCGTACGGCTCGTCGCCCACCAGGACGATCGGCGAGGTGTACCCGTGCTCTCGCAGGGTGGCAGCCGCCTGTACGCCGGCCTGGCTGGCACCCACGATGAGGGTGCCGTCGCCATGGGCGCTCGCGGCTGCGGGCATTGCTGGGATCTCCTGTGTCGATCGGGTAGGACCATATAATGGTATGCTAATTAGACCCTACATGGACAGGTTCGGATGTCGAGATCCACCCCCATGGCCGCAACGGCGTCCGGCGTCTACGCACTCGGCCTGGCGATGTCCACGGTCGCCTTCCCGCTCACTGCCCTGCACGCGGGCTACTCGGGCACCGACGTCGGGCTGCTGGTCGGCTTGTCGGCAGCCGCGCAGCTGACCAGCAGGCTGTTCCTGGCTCGGGTCATGCGCGTGCTTGCCGACCGGACCCTGGTGGTCGGCGCCGGGGGGTTCCTGGCCGTCTCCGACCTGGCCATCGTCCTCTCCCACCAACTGGCTCCCTTCCTGGCGGCGGCCTTGCTGCAGGGGGTCTCGCGCGCCTGCTTCTGGACAGGCCTGCAGACGCATGTACTGCGCCAGGCCGGCAGCGAGGGCCGCCGCGCCCTGGCCCGGGTCAACCTCTTCTCGGGTATCGGCCTGGTGGCCGGCCCGAGCCTGTCGGGGGCCCTCGGCGAGATCTCACTGAGCCTGTCGCTCGCCGTTGCTGCGGCCATCGCCCTGGCCAGCTGCGGTCCGGCGCTCATGCTGCGTCGCATGCCTGTGTTCGTGCCGCCCGCCGACCGTCCGCCTGGGCGGCTCTGGCGACGCCCCGGTGTGGACTCGGGCTGCTGGGCGGGTGTCACCGCGGGGGCGTGGCGGGCGCTGCTCTCGTCGTACGTTCCGGTCGCGCTGACCGCTGCCGGTGCCGGCACCAGCACCGTGGGCATCCTGGTCTCGTGCGCCGACACGGGATCCATCGCCGGGTCGGCTGCTGCCGGCAGGGTGCGAGACGGTCAGCTCCGCCGCGCCTACGTCGCCTCCACGCTGGGGGCGGCCGCCGGCATCGCCGTGGTGGTCCCGGCTGCCGGAGTCCCCGTGCTGGCAGCCGTGTTCCTCGCGGTCTCGGGTCTGGGAGCCGGTGTGCTCCAGACCTTGGGTCCGGCGATGGCCACGCAGTCCGTGGCGCCCGGTGAGCGGGCCGAGGCCGTGGCCGTCGCAGGTACCTTCCGAGCCGCCGCCCTCATGGTCGCCCCGGTGGGTGTGGCCGGCCTGGTGCTGGTCGCGCCGCTGGGGGTTGCGATGGCGCTGGCCGGCGCGCTGATGGTGCTGCCGTCGCTCACGGCCCGGCGGCCGTTGCCGGCTCAGCTGTGAGCCGGCCTCACTCGTCGATGGACTCCACGCGCGAGGCGGTGCGTTGCAGGTGGGTCTTCATCACCTTGATGGCGGCCTCGACGTCACGCTGTTCGATGGCCTTGACGAGCTGGCCGTGCTCGGTCGTGCCTTTGCGCCCCATCAACGGCGCGTTGACCCGGGCCTCGTTCAACGACATCAGCAGCGGGCCGTGGAAGCTCTGGACCAGCATCTCGATCGCCGGGTTGTGCGTGCAGGAGGCGAGCCTGGTGTGGAAGGCGGCCGACATGTCCATCGTGTAGGCGTCGTTCTTCAACGCCTGCTCGGCTTCCTTGACCAAGACCTGGAGGTCCGCGATGTCCTCGGCGGTGGCGCGCTCCACGGCGTAGGGGATGATCCCGAGCTCGAAGACCATCCGGGCCTCGGTGACGTCGGCTGCCGTGAGCGGCGAGAGCTGCAGCAGGTCGGCGAGCCCCTCGCCGAGGCGAGCGGCGGTGGGCGAGGTGAAGAAGGCGCCGCCGCGAGCGCCGACCCGGATCTGGATCAAGCCGCCGGCCTCGAGGACGCGCAGGGCTTCGCGGACCGTGACACGGCTGACGCCGAAGCGCTCGCACAGCTCGCGCTCGCTGGGGAGCCGGTCGCCGGGCACCAGCTTGCCGTCGCGGAGCAGCGACTTGATCTGGTCGACGATGTGCTGGGAGACCCGCTCGTTGGTCACCGGGCTGAAGAGGCCATCGGTCACCTGGCTTTTCGTGCTTTCCCTGCCCGCCACGTCGGTCCTCTCGTCGGGGCGACCCCCGTGCCGCCATGCCAATGGTATGACCCACCAGCCATTAATCAGGCTTCGGACCAGTGCGTTGGCGGGGTGGACTTCCGGACGATCCCCGAAGGTAATACCATTGGCCCACTTCGTGACCGGCAGGTCACGGCCCTTGTCGTGGAAGGAGTCCGCGTGACGGACGCACTCGTGTCGGACGAGCTGGCCCAGAAGTTCGCGACCGAGAAGGACTCGCCGTACGTCCGGTGGGTCCACGACGAGGGCCTCGACATCATCGCCGCCCACTACGTGCCCGACCTGCACACCGTGGAGCTCAAAGCATGGCCGCGCCGTGGGGGCGCGGGGGTGTTCATCAACCACGAGGCGACGCGCACCTCCAACGACTGCTACGTCTGCGAGATCCCGGCGGGCGGCAAGCTCGCCCCGCAGCGGCAGCTGTTCGAGGAGATGATCCTGGTGCTCGACGGGCATGGCTCCACCGCCGTCTGGAACGACCAGGGTCAGGAGCAGACCTTCGAGTGGGGGCCGGGATCGATCTTCGCCATCCCGCTCAACGCCTGGCACCAGCACTTCAACGGGGCGGGCACGAGGCCCGCCCGCTTCGTCTCCTCGACGAACCTTCCGCCGGTGCTCAACCTCTATGACGACGTCGACTTCGTGTTCGGCACGCCCCACGACTTCCTCCATCGCTTCGCCGGGGAGGCCGACTACTTCGCCGACAAGGACGAGCACGACGGGCTGCTGCTGAAGACCAACTTCGTCGCCGACGCCGTCAACCTGCCCCTCATCCACGCCAGGGAGCGCGGCGCCGGTGGAGGTCACATCAGGTTCTCGATGGCCAAGGGCTCGATGAACAGCCACATCTCGGAGTTCCCGGTCGCCACCTACAAGAAGGGGCACCGCCACGGGCCGGGCGCCCACGTCATCATGCTGACCGGCACGGGCTACAGCCTGATGTGGCCGGAGGGCGAGGAGCCTCGCCGCTACGACTGGCAGCCGGGATCGCTGATCGTGCCGCCCAACATGTGGTTCCACCAGCACTTCAACACCGGCTCAGTGCCGGCCCGCTACCTCGCGTTCAAGCACGAGGGAGTCTCGATCCGCAACGCCCAGGGAGTGCCGAAAGCCTGGATCAGTCGACGCATCGGGGGCGACCAGATCGACTACGTCGACGAGTCGTCGGTCGTGCGCGAGACCTTCGTCAGTGCGCTTGCCGCCAACGGCCTGGCCCCCGCGATGGACGCGGCCTACGCAGCCGAGCTCGTCGACCTGCCGCCCGAGCCCGAGGGCCGGACGACGGGTTGAGCGCATTCCTCGACCCCGACGAGCCGCCGCTCGCCCCTGGCGACCCGCGCGAGCTCCACACGGACGAGGTCGGGCCCGAGTACCCACTGTGGCGACAGGACAACGTCGTCCTGCTCAGCGTCGGCATCGACATCGGTACGGCGACCACGCAGGTCGCCTTCACCAAGCTGCACCTGCAACGCGTCTCGACGGGCCTCGACACCGGCTTCGTGGTCGTGGACCGAGAGATGCTCTTCGAGTCGGCGGTGAGCTTCACGCCGTACGACGAGGACCGTGCCATCGACGGGGCCGCACTGGGGGCGATCCTCGACGCTGCCTATCGCACCGCCGGCGTCGACCCCGCACAGGTCGACACGGGCGCGGTGCTGATCACCGGCGACGCGCTCAAGCGGGTCAACGCCGAGCGTGTCTCCGAGATCGTCTCGCGTCACGCGGGCGACTTCGTCGTCGCGGCTGCCGGCCACCACATGGAGGCCGAGCTTGCGGCGCACGGATCTGGAGCGGTCCGACTGTCGGCCGAGCGGAAGGCAACCCTGCTCAACATCGACATCGGGGGCGGCACCGCCAAGTTCTCGGTCGTGCGCGATGGCGTCGTCGAGCAGACGGCTGCGCTCCACGTCGGATCGCGGCACGTCGTGGTCGCCGACGGACTGGTGGTCGGCCTCGACGTGGACGGGCCGCTGGGTGCCGGGGGCCTGGGCTGGTTCGAGATGGGTGCACCGATCGACGCCGAGGTCCTCGACAAGGCGGGAGGCGTGCTGGCAGACCTGGTCCTCGACGCGATCTCCGGCGGCGGTGGTCGCTGGTGGCTGACCGAGCCGATCGCGGACTCGCCGACGTTCGACGCGCTGGTCTTCTCCGGTGGTGTGGGGGAGTACGTCGAGGGCCGTGGGTCGCCTGACTTCGGCGACCTCGGAGGCTCGATCGGGACGTCTCTGCGCGAGCGAACCGCAGCTCCCGGCTTCGCGGTGCCGACGTGGCCCGCCGACGAACGCATTCGTGCGACCGTGCTCGGTGCTGCTGGCTACACCGTGCAGCTCAGCGGCCTGACGACCTACGCCTCGCCCACCTTCACGCTGCCACGCCGCAACGTCCCGGTCGTCCGGCCGGCCTACGACGCGGGGTCCTGTGACGACGGCCAGGCTGTGTCGGCCGCGATCGAGCGACGCCTCGCCAAGCTGGACGCCGTGGCTCCAGGGGAGACCCTCGCGGTGGCACTGGCATGGTCGGGGCGATCGGAGTATGCGCGGCTACGCGCGCTCGCCGAGGGCATCCGCGACGGGATTGCCGCGCGCATCCAGGCTGCCGCACCCACGATCCTCATCGTCGACGCGGATGTGGCGATGACCCTCGGCCGGATCCTTGTCGAGGAGCTCGGGGTGGCCTCGCCCCTGCTGGTACTGGACGGGCTGCATCTGACCGACTTCGAGTACGTCGACGTGGGTGCGCCCAATGACGCGTCGAGGGCTATGCCAGTCGTCGTGAAGTCCTTGGTGTTCCGGTGAGCGACGTCAGCATCGCCGCCGTCGTGGACGCCTCGCGCGCTCTTGCCCGGGCTGGCCTCGGCGACATGGTCTGGGGTCACGCGTCCGTGCGTGATCCTGACGGCCGCGGCGTCTGGATGAAGGCCTCCGGTTGGGCGACATCGGTGACGAGGGGGGCGATGAAGGAGTACATGGCGAAGATCCCGCCGAATCCCACGACTCCCGAAGCCACGACGACGACGACCTGTGGATGCAACAGGACGCGCAGATCCCTGCGCGGGCTGGCAGAGCTGTCACCGGGGGTCGGTGGGACGCAAGCCAGGATCGACAAGGCACCGGCACCAGCGATCGCGACGACCAGCCAATAGGTCGCCCGCCAGCCGAAGGCCTGCCCGAGGTACGTCGCCGCGGGGACCCCGAGGATCATGGCGACCGCCGGGCCGATCATGACCGCGCTGACGGCACGGCCCCGTCTGCCCTGAGGGACGAGGGAGACGGCCACCAGAGAGGCCACTCCGAAGTACGCGCCGTGGGGAACCCCGGCAACGAACCGCGCAACCAACATCGTGGGGTAGGTCGTCGCGACAGCACTGAGCCCGTTGCCGAGTGCCAACGAGATGGCGAGCACGACGGCCACGCCCTTCCTGGGGAGGTGGGCGAGGAGACCAGCAAGCAGGGGTGTCCCGATCACGACGCCGAAGGCATACGCGCTGACGATGTCCCCGGTCTGGGCGATCGAACGATGGATCGATGCGGCGATGTCGGGCAACAGGCCCATCGTCGCGAACTCCGTCGTCCCGATCGAGAAGCCGCCGATCGCCAGCGCCAGGATGGCGACCCCCACCGAGCCGGAGCGGTCGCCGCGAGCCGTGATCGGCCGGAGAGTCACCGGCTGGCACTCTGCTCGTCGGACGACACAGACCGGGGCAACCGGCCGACCACGCAGAGTGCGGCCAACCCGACCAGGCCCGCCACGACGAAGACCACGGAGTACGAGTGCTCAGCTCCCCCCGCGCTCGCGCGGGCGAAGGCCCACCCGCAGACGCTGGCGACCAGTGCGCAGCCCAAGGCGTCCGAGGACTGCAGGGCGGCGGTGTTGCTCGCGTGGCTGGACGGAGCGGAGAAGTCGTAGACCAGTGCGGACACGGTGGGGATCGCGCTCCCCATCCCCATGCAGGCGACGGACCAGAACAGGCCGACGGGCCACCACCACCCCGAGAGCAAGATCGCCGCCACCATTCCCGCCATCCCCAGCGTGATCAGGCTCGCGCCCAGGCCCACGACCTCGACGCGGCGCTGCGCTGTGCCCGCCACGGACCTTGCCTGAATGGCAACTCCACACAGCCACGCCACCCCGCCCGTGCCGACGATCAGCCCCGCATCGCGCACGGACAAGCCGTAGCGATCGATCAACATGAGGGGGAGCCAGGCCTCCACGCCGAAGAACGCACCCGCGAGCAGCCCCCGCATGGCGATCGCGGCGGGCACCCCTCGGCGTCCGGTCAAGGTCCCCGGAGGCAACATCGCGGGCGTGGCGACGACGATCAGCAGGACTGAGACCGCCACCAGCCCGAGCTGCGGCCCCGGTCCCGTCTCACCGAGCGCGAGACCGACGATCCCCGCGGCGACGGCCGAAGCCGGCAGCAGAGGTGACCTGGCTGGCACCGCAGCGGGTTCGCTCGAGAGCTGCCTGGCGCTGAGCCACACGGCCACGCCGCCCGGCACGTGAGCCAGCGCCGCAATGACGAACGTCCACCGCCAGCCGACCTCGTCGGCGATGGCACCCACCAATGACGGACCAAGGATGCCCGGAAGGATCCAAGCAGTGGACAGCACGCCGAGCATGCGCGCCCGGGCGGCGCCGTGAAACAGGCGCACCGCGACGATGTAGACAGCAACCAGCGACAGCCCCGCTCCCACCCCCTGGACCCCGCGGAACCCGACGAGAACTAACAGGACCGGCGCCCACGCCGCGACGACCAAGCCGCACGTACTGATGACCGTGGCCACCAACACCGTCCGACTGATGTCCCAGCGGCGTGAGAGTGCGCCGCCGGCCACCATGCCCAGGATGTTGCCGGCCAGGAAGACGGCGTAGGTAGGCCCCAGATCGACGGCCGTCCCCAGCTCCCGGATCCCCAGCGGGATCGCGATGGTGATCCCGACGTTCTGGAGGGAGAGCGTGGCGTAGGCCGTCAAGATCCCCAGCGCCGCCAGACGCGTCCTCATCTGGGGACGCTGCCGGATGCCGAGCCGGTCAGGTGGGAAGCACCACAACCTGACCTTCGCGTCACTCCAGGCGCTCACCGAAGCTGCGTGGTGAGCCGAGCTGGTACTCATAGCCTCGCTCGGTGGTCACGTACTCCGGCCAGGGGAGGTCGGTCGGAGGGTCGAAGTCAGCAGGCAGCAGGGGAGTCAGGCAGCGCGCGTCGGCGGTCTCGCGACGGCGGTTGTACTCGTCGGTCGCAGTGCCCAGCAGCGCGTCGTGCTCGATGAGGTCGAGCGCGGTCGCCGCAATCGTCTGTCCGCCGTAGATCCAGGTCGGGTCGATGGCCGCTCGGATGCCGTTCATCGAGTTGTTCGCCCAGTGGGTCAGGGTGGTGTTCTGCCGCAGGATCGGCTTCGCCGTGTGGAAGCGGACCGTCGGGCAGTGCCAGGAGTACTCCGTGTAGTCATCGGCGCCCACGCACTCCTGCCAGGGCGGCAGCGCCTGCTTCTGCAGGTCGTCCCAGACAGTGGGTGGTGTCACCACGTGGCAGAGGTCGTCGAACGGATCGTCGCTCACCTCGAGTCCGAGCTCCTTCTCCAGGGCCCGGCCGTGCGTGTAGGCCTCGGGCCCGAACTTGGCGGGTCCGATGGACTCGAGATTGCGGAACACCGCGTCGGCCAGGGCGTGGTTGGGCAAGCCAGGACGAGTGCGGGTCACCCAGCGCATCGACACGCGGCAGTTCGTGATCGCCGCGACATGCTTGGCGTTGCGCCGGAGGATCTCGATGATCTGCTCTTGGACCTCGATGAGCGGCGACCTCACGGCGTAGTGGATCTGGGCGATGCGCTGCGCCTGGTTGTCGGCCGTCGCGTTGCTGCCGTTCAGCACGGCTTCGTTGACGGTCCAGAAACCGGTAGGAGGAAACATGTTCTCCTTGGTGAACCGGGTCGTGGTGATCATCAGCGCGAGCGCGTCCAGCGTTCCCGGCGAACGCACCTCTGCATGCGGCCCCCAGGGCAGTGCCTTGGTCGCCGAGTTGTCCACCCAGGGCTCGTCCTCGGGGCACTCGAAGGTGAAGACGACGCCCCAGTTCATGCAGTTGCTGATGTCCCACAGCGCCGTGGTGAACGACAGCGGGTGGTAGCTGATCGAGGCGTCCAGAGTGTCGTAGTAGCCCTTCGCTGCGTGCACGGCCTTGGAGCCGCACACCTTCTCCGCGCACTCGCCGAACAGATGGATGCGGCCGGGCTGCTTCGTCTTCTCGAGTGTCCGCTTGAGGGCCAGCGCACCGGCGAGGGCACCCACACCCAGGGCGCAGTGCGCGTCGGTGAACCCGGGGGCCCACGTATGAGCACCTTCTCGCGGCTTCCTGAACGTGGTCGCATCCTGTGAGCTGCCGGGCGACGCGTCGTACTCGGCGTACAAGCCGATCTCCGGTCCGCCGTCACCCCAGGTGGCATGGAAGGCGGTCGGCATGCCGCCCGACCCTGCTTCCACCTCGAAGCCCTCCTGCCGCAGCAGCTCCACGTAGTGCTGGGAGGACTTGTACTCGCGCCAGGCGGGCTCTGAGAACCTCCAGATGTCCATGTGGAAGTCGGACAAGGACGGGGTCAGGTCCTCGATCTCCCGCATCGCCATCTTCTGGGTGTCGCTCAGGCTCATCGCAGTCCTCTCGGGATGTGGTTGACAGGCGCTCGCCCACCGACGCCGGCCAGTGGGCCTCCGCAGCATAGGACGCACAACGCGCCGCGAACAGGGCTGTAGTGGAAATAACTCGCTCAGAATGGCGCCTGCATGAACAATTGGCCGCCTGCGCGGCCCGCTTTCTGTAGACAGCGGATTGGTAGGCGTGTACCTTCCTCGCCACCCGAGCAACCGTCGGGACCGGGCAGCATCGATCGACAAGGAGGGAGCCACAGGCCGGAGGGGGACTGCAAGAACGTTGCAAGCCGAGGGAGACGTCGTGTACACGTGGGTCTGACCGGGGTTACAGTTATCCTGTAAGCGACTAGAATCGCTGGTCAGGTGTCCGTTGGATATGCGGCAACCGCTACCCACGGGTGGCCGCGGCCGCTGGGGGCTGCAAACCCGGGACGAGGCGGACGCCCGCTGATGGCCAGGCCGTCATCGAGCCACCACGGCAGCAGGTGCTCGCGAGGCCCGGCCCGTGACCAGGACGTTCAGGCGAAGGGAGTCGAGGGTGAGGGACCGTGACCTGGTGGGGTACGGCAGGAGCGTGCCCCGCGGACGCTGGCCCAACGGCGCCCGGTTGGCGGTCTCCGTCGTGCTCAACTACGAGGAGGGCTCAGAGCGGAACTTCGCCCTCGGCGACGCCGACCAGGAGACCGGGACCGAGTGGGGACAGTATCCCTACCCTTCCGACGTCGCGAACCTGGCCATGGAGTCGATCTACGAGTACGGCGCCCGGGTGGGCGTCTGGCGGATCTTCGAGACCGCAGACGCTGCGGAGATCCCGTTGACGATCTTCGCCTGCGCACTGGCCTTGGAGCTGAACCCTGATGTCGCCGACTATGTGCGGGAGGTTGACCGGCACGAGGTGTGCAGTCACGGATACCGGTGGGAAGAGGTCTTCAGGCTGTCGCGCCAGGAGGAGGCCGAGCACATCAAGCTCGCCGTGGAGAGCTTCGAGCAGACCGTCGGCCGACGACCGGTCGGATGGTACTGCCGCTACGGACCGAGCGAACACACCAGGGAGTTGCTCGTCCGCCATGGTGGCTTCCTCTACGACTGCGACTCCTACGCTGACGACACTCCCTACTTCGTGGAGTGTGAAGGCGAGACCCGGCTGGTCGTCCCCTACACACCGGATGCCAACGACTTCCGGTTCTGGCAGGCCAACGGCCCGGTCACCGCAAGGGCGATGGGGGAGTATCTGCAAGACAGCTTCGACGAGCTCTACCAGGAGTCCGAGCATCACCCACGCATGCTGTCGGTGGGTCTTCATCCCCGCATCATCGGCCGCCCCGGTCGGATCAAGGCGCTGCGGGACTTCATCGCCTACGCCCGCTCACATGACGGCGTCTGGTTCGCCACCCGCGAGCAGATCGCCCGCGCGTGGCTGGAGATCGCCGATCCGGCCTCGACTCCCGCGGGGTCGCGATGAGCGAGCGCCAGAGGCCCGCAGGGGACCACGTGCTGGTGGAGCAGCGCGTTCTCGCGTCGATCGACTGGCCACCGACTCCACACGGTGACTACTCAGTGCACGTCGGACTCACCTCCTTGCGCCCTGGAGGGTGCACGGACGTGCTCCAGCACGACGTACCAGAGGTGGTCACGATGCTCAGCGGCTCGCTCGAGGTCTGCATGGACGGCGACTGGACGACGATCCGCGCCGGCGACACGTTCGTGATCACCGCGAGCGCCTGGCACGCGTTCTCCAACGTGACGGACCGCGATGCCTCCATGCTCTTCGCCTTCGGCGGGGATCCCACGCCCGTCACACGGCGCCGCGTCGTCGAGACAGGAAGGTGACATCACCGTGACCACCACAGCAGAGCGTCGGATCGGCGTCCTTCGCACCATGGTGCGCGCCCGCGCCTTCGAGGAGGGGTTGGGCGAGGAGTTCGCCAAGCAGCGCGAGCACGCCAAGGCTGCCTTCGGCGGCAGGAACAGTGCGTTCGAGGACTACAACGCTGAGTTCCACATCCCCATCCAGGGAAATATCGAGCTCGCCATCGGTCAGGAGGCGACGCCGGCCGCCATGTGCGCCTGGCTGACGCCGGACGACTATGCGGCCGGGACGCATCGGTCGCACGCGCTCGCCATCGCGAAGGGCGTCCCCATCGACAGGATGCTTGCCGAGATCTATGGCAGGGCCACGGGGTTGGCCGGTGGCCGTGGCGGTGACTTCATGCTCAACGACCCGGATTCCGGTTTCGAGAACAGCGCGATCATGGCCCAGCTGACAGCGGTCGCGCTCGGTCACGCGTTCGCCCACCAGCGCCAGCGCACGGGCGGGGTCGCAACGGTCTTCATCGGCGACGGGGCCAGCAACCAGGGTGTCGTCCACGAGTCCATGAACCTGGCTGCCCTGTGGAAGCTTCCCGTCGTCTTCGTCATCGAGGACAACGGGTATGCGATCAGCACGCGACGGAAGAGCTCGAGCGCTGTCGAGGACCTGAGTGCGCGTGCGCTGCCCTACGGCATGCCGGGGAGTACGACCGAGGACCGCGAGGTGGATCGGTTGATCTCGACAGCGGGCGAGGCGGTGGCCCGCGCCCGGCGAGGGGACGGACCCAGTCTCCTGGTCAGCCGCACCCACCGGCTTCGCGGGGCCTTCGAAGGGGACAGTCAGGCGTACCGCCCGGACGGCGAGCTCGAGGACGAGGAGGCGTCCGACGCGCTACCGGCCTACGGCCGGCTGCTGGTCGAGGAAGGTCTCGTCGACGACTCGTGGATACGGGACATCCGGGCAGGTGCCGAGGCGGACTTTGCCAGAGCGCTGGACTTCGCCGAGTCCTCGCCGTACCCCGAGCCGGAGACCGCACGAGAGGGCCTGTTCGCATGAGCACCATCGCTGATGATCCGCAGACGTCGGTGAGCGTCCGAGGGCGCCAGCTGACCTTCACCGAGGCGATGGTCGAGGCGCTGGACCACGCCATGACCGAGGACGACGGGGTCGTCTTGATGGGTGAGGACATCGGGCGCATGGGCGGCGTCGCTGGCCAGACGCGGGGTCTGCATGACAAGTACGGTGACCACCGGGTCATCGACACACCGATCTCCGAGGCCGCCTTCTTCGGCCTGGCCGCGGGTGCCGCCCAACGCGGGATGCGCCCGGTGGTCGAGCTGATGCGGGTCGACTTCGCCGGGGTGGCGATGGACCAGATCTACAACTACATCGCGAAGATCGGCTACTGCACGAACGGCCGCCGGCGCGTGCCGATGACGATCATGACCCAGGTGGGGAACCCCCTTCGTCAGGGTGCCGTTCACGCACAGACCCTGTACGGCATGTTCGCGCACATCCCTGGCCTCAAGGTCGTCGCACCCTCCAACAGCCACGATGCCAAGGGCCTCCTGTACGCCGCCGTACGTTGCGAGGA
Source organism: Nocardioides agariphilus (assembly GCF_015352445.1). GTDB lineage: Bacteria > Actinomycetota > Actinomycetes > Propionibacteriales > Nocardioidaceae > Nocardioides > Nocardioides agariphilus. The sequence goes on along the minus strand of NZ_JADKPO010000024.1, from coordinate 26,242 downwards.
TCCGGTTGTCTTCCTGTTCCACTCGAGCCTGCTGGCGATCCCGGCCGGTCCAGGCATCGAGGAGTGGACGGCCCTCGACGTGCCGACGGAGGCCTACGCGGTAGAGATCGGCAAGGCGCGCACGGTCCGTGAGGGTCGCGACGTCACCGTGGTCTCCAGCTCCTACACCGTGCACGAGTGCCTCCGGGTGGCGCAGCGGCTGGAGGCACTCGACATCTCGTGCGAGGTGGTCGACCTGCGCAGCATCGTGCCTCTCGACATCGACCACGTCGTCAGCTCCGTGGCCCGCACCGGCCGGCTGCTGGTGGTCGACGAGGACTACGCCTTCGCCGGTCTCAGCGGGGAGATCGTGGCGCAGGTGACCGAGGCGGGCGTGGCTATGAGCACGCCACCCCGCAGGGTCGCCCGTGAGCACCTGCCGATCCCGTACTCGCGGATCCTGGACGACCAGGTCCGTCCGAGCGGTGCACGGATAGAGGAGGCCGTGCGGGACCTGGTTTCCAACGGCTGATTCGACACCCATCGTCCCGGCCCAGGGCCGGAACCCACACATCACATCTGGAGGACGTTATGCGTTTCGGAGGGAAGACCTTCCTCATCACCGGCGGAGCACGCGGTCAGGGCCGTGCGATCGCACTGCGAGCGGCCGGCGAAGGTGCCAACATCGCCGTCGTGGACGTGGCCAAGGATGTGTCCACGGTGCCCTACCCGCTCGGCACGGAGGACGACCTCGGTGAGACCAAGCGTCTCGTCGAGGAAGCGGGGGGAAGTTGCCTGACGATGACCGGCGACGTCCGCTCGCAGGCCGACATGGATCGCGTCGTCGCCGACACCGTCGACAGGTTCGGCTCGATCGACGTCTTCTGCGCCAGTGCCGGGGTGCACAGCTTCCTTCCCTTCTGGAAGCTGACCGAGGAGCACTGGAGCACGGTCATCGACATCAACCTGACCGGCGTCTGGCATGGCGCCAAGGCCGTCGCGCCCCAGATGATCGAACAGCGGTCGGGGTCGATCATCATCACCTCGTCGGTGATGGGACACGAGTCCGGCAAGGACCTGGCCCACTACGCGGCCTCCAAGCACGGTGTGCTCGGTTTGATGAAGAGCATCGCCTACGAGCTCGCGCCCTATGGCGTGCGCTGCAACTCGGTGCTGCCCAGCGTCGTGCACTCAGCGATGGGCGAGAACCCGGAGACCCGGAAGTGGATCTTCGGCCGCGACGACGCCACGACGGAGGACTACATCGAGGCGACGAAGCACTGGCACCTGCTCCCCGGTAGGCCAGGTCTTCCGCCCAGCTCGATCGCCGACGCCATCTGCTTCCTGGCCTCCGACGACGCTCGCTACATCACTGGGGTGGAGCTTCCGGTCGATGCCGGTCACCTCCAACTGGCCGGATTCAACCACGATGTCGTGGACAAGGCCGACGAGCCGCTGGGCCCGTGGTACTGACCGAACAGGCAGACTGGTCGGGGAAAGCCGTCCTGGTCTCAGGAGGCGCCCGCGGTCAAGGTCTCAGCCACGCCTTGGCATTCGCCCGCCGAGGCGCGGATGTCGTGCTCCTGGACGCGCCGGCGCCCCTGGCCACGGTGCCCTATCCGGTCTCGACGGAGGAGGAGCTCGAGGCGGCTCGCGTCACCGTCTCGGAGGCCGGCGGGACCGAGGTGCTGGCCTACGCGGCCGATGTGCGCGACCCCGAAGCCGTCCGGGTGGCCATCGACCACGCAGCCAGTCGTCTCGGCGGAATCGACGTGACGATCGCGAATGCGGGGGTCTTCTCGTTCGCGCGTACGACATGGGAGCTGTCACCCCAAGAGTGGCGCGAGTGCAGTGACACCATCCTCCTGGGCTCCTGGGCGGTGGCCCGTGCGGCCATCCCGCACATGCTGGGTCGCGCGGGCGCGAACCTGGTGTTCATCGGGTCGGTCTCCGCCCACAAGGGGATCGCGGCAACGGGTCACTACGTGGCGGCCAAGCATGGTGTTGTCGGGCTGATGCGGACGCTGGCGGTGGAGCTGGCGCCGCACGGGATCCGCGCCAACATGGTCTCTCCGACGGCGGCCCGCACCCTGATGGCGACGAACCCCGCGATGGCGAAGTGCGTCGAGTACCAGGTGGCCGGCGGGACCAACATGTCCAACCTGCTCGACGTCGAGCTCCTCGAGCCTGAGGACGTCACGGAGGCAGTCTTGTGGATCACCTCCCCCGGCGCGCGATATGTCACCGGTGACGTGCTCAAGGTCGACGCCGGGTTCACGGCGCGCTAGATCATGATTCTCGAGCAGGACGAGGCGGTGATGTGAAGGGGAAACCGATAGCTCCCCGGCAGGCCGCGACGAGACGTTCGAAACTCAGCATCGGATCTCGTCTTACTGCGTGGAGACGGGACCTCGGACAAGGTCCCGTCTCTCTGCGTCACCGCAGACCTCGTCTTTCTGACAGGACGGAATCGAGTCAACAGACTTGGAAGGATCAACTTACATGATGGTGAAGAAGCTCAGCGTGGCCATGACCGCGCTCTTGCTGTGCCTGGGACTTGTCGCCTGTGGTGGCGACGATGACTCAGCGGCCGGAGGTGAAGGAAAGCTCACCTTCGCCGGCTGGGGTGGCACGACTCAGGAGAACATCGACAAGGCCTGGTTGCAGCCGTACGCCAAGGAATCCGGCGTGGCCGTCACCCAGGACTCGCCCGTCGACTACGGCAAGGTCAAGCAAATGGTCGACGCCAAGAACGTCATCTGGGACGTCTTCGAGGCTGGCTCGGACTTCGGGTTGGACGAGAACGACAGTCTCACGCCGATGGACTGCGACATCGTGGCCTGCGGTGACTTCGACGGCGGCCCTATACCGCTCTACAAGTATGGGGTCCCGATGTTCACGTTCTCAGTGGTGCTGACCTACAACACGGACGCGCTCACCCAGGCCCCGACCAGCTGGGCGGACTTCTTCGACACCAAGAAGTTCCCGGGCAAGCGGGCTGTCTACAACGGTGTGCCAGGTGCTCTCCAGGGGTTGTTGGACACCGCGCTGATCCAAGACGGCGTCGACCCGGCAGATCTCTACCCGCTCGACGTCGACAGGGCGTTGAAGAAGCTGGACAGCATCAAGGACGACATCGTGTTCTACAGCGACTTCGGCCAGTGCACACAGCTCGTCGGATCTGGTGAAGCGGTCATGGGCAACTGCTACCAAGGCCGTGACCTCACCGCCATGGATGAAGGCCAGCCGATCGACTTCATCTGGTCAGGTCAGGTCATCTACGCCGACTACCTGATGGTCCCCAAGGGAGCGCCGAACCAGGACGAGGCCATGAAGCTGATCGCCTACATCACCTCGGCCGAGCACAACGGCGACTTCGCCAAGCTTCAGGCCTATGGCCCCGCCAACCCGAAGACGGAGCTGAGCCCGGACCTCGCAGCGAAGATGCCGACGAGCAATGTGATGCCGGGCGCGGACGCTCCGGTGATCGTGGACGACAAGTGGTGGAACGACAATCTCGAGTCCGTCACGCAGAAGTGGAATGCCTGGGCGTCCTGAGGCCCGGCGACATCGTTGACCCACGGACGGGCGACGTCATCACTGACGCCGCTGCGCCCACCCGCCCGCGAATGCTGCGGGCGGGTGTGGCGCCCGGGAGGTCCGGGGCGTCCGGGGACCGACGTCAACAGAAGGAGTGAGCTGGGGATGAGTGGGCGGGATTCGGGCGTGGCCGAGGTGACCGACCTGGCAGCAGTCGGCATAAGGCGAGCCGGTCGGCCAGGCATCGACTTCTGGACGCTCCTCGGCACCCCGGCGATGCTCGTCGTGCTGGTCGCGTTCGGCGTACCGCTGTTCATGGTCGTCTACAAGAGCGCGACCGACCCGGGGTTGGTCAACTACACCGACGTGATGGGCGATCCGGTGTTCCGGAAGTCTCTGTTCAAGACGATCGAGATCGCCGTCGCGGCCACTCTCGCAGCGCTCCTGCTCGGCTATCCCTACGCCTATGTCATGGCGCGATCAGGCAGATGGATGCGCTCGTTCCTGTTGGTCGCGCTGATGGTGTCGTTCTGGACGAGCTTGCTGATCCGGACCTTCGCGTGGCAGGTGCTCCTCCAGAACACGGGCGTCATCAACACCGAGCTGAAGAGACTCGGGTTGATCGACACCCCGTTGCCGATCATCCGCAACGAGTTCGCCGCATTGGTGGGAATGACGCAGATGCTCGCACCCTTCCTGATCCTCGCGGTCTACGCCCTCATCCGCGCGATACCACCGGAGCTGGAACAGGCAGCCATGGGCATGGGAGCTCGCCGCTCGACGATGTTTCGAACCGTGGTGCTGCCGTTGTCCATGCCCGGGGTGGCAGCCGGCTGTGTCCTGGTCTTCGTGTTGGCCCTGGGCTTCTACATCACTCCACAGGTGCTCGGCGGCCCGTCCGAGCGGATGGTCGGTCAGTCGATCGCCGAGGCGGTGCACGCCTTCGTGCGCCCCGGCCTTGCCTGTGCGATGGCCGTCATCCTGCTCCTCCTCGTGGGCCTGGTCCTCGCGGCGACAGCCCGCTTCATGAGACTGTCCGACATCCTGAAGATGGGGTCGATGTCCGAGTGAACGCCGGCCTCTTCTCCCGGACGATTGCTGTCGTCGTCGCGCTGCTGCTCGCCGCTCCGACGATCGTCATCGCCGCGACGTCCTTCACGTCCGGCGTCATCATCACGTTCCCGCCCAAGGGCTTCTCGATGCGGTGGTACGAGGAGATCTTCGGCGACAGGGCCTGGCGGGACGCGTTCGTCACCAGCTTCACGACCGGCATCCTGGCGGCCGTCATCGCCATGGTGATCGGTACCTTGCTGGCCTTCATGGCAGCGCGGGGCCGTCTGGTGCCACGCTCGTTGGTGGCGACCTTGGCGATGACGCCGATGATCGTTCCGCTCGTGGTGGCTGGCATCGGCTTCTACATGGCCTACGTGCACACGTCGCTCTACAACCACATCACAAGCCTCGCCCTGGCACACGCCATGCTCGGCGTCCCGTTCTGCTTCTTGAACGTGCTCGCCGCACTCACTGCGGTTGATCCGCGGGTCGAGGAGGCGGCGAGCATCTGTGGGGCGGGGAAGCTGACGGTGATCGCCACCGTGACGGTTCCTCTCGTCCTTCCGTCGGCCGTCGCTGGAGGACTGTTCGCCTTCGTGACCTCGTGGGACGAGGTCGTGGTCGCCACCTTGTTGGCCACCCCGACCCTGCGAACCCTGCCCATCTTGTTCCTCAGCCAGCTGCGCGAGGGTCTGGAGCCCTCGACGTCGGCCGCCGCAACAGTGATCACGCTGCTCACGATCGTGCTGCTGGTCATCGCTGGACTCTTGTCTCGTCGTCAAAGGGGGAGAAGCACGTGACGCAGTCTCAGGAGGAGACCTTCGTGAAGGGCCGCGCGGGTGCGGACATCGAGATCCGTCACGCCTCGCATTCCTACGGTCCGACGCTGGTGGTCGACGACATCACCTTCAGCGCCGACGCCGGCGAGATCGTCACGCTGCTCGGCCCTTCCGGATCAGGGAAGACCACGCTGCTCAGGATGATCGCGGGCTTCGTCCCGGCCCGGAGAGGGTCCATCCTGGTCGGCGGGTCGGACGTGACCGCTCTTCCCGTGCATCGGCGCAACATCGGGATGGTCTTCCAGAACTATGCGCTGTTCCCGCACTTGAACGTCAGGGACAACATCGCCTACCCGCTCGCCCGCGCCAAGGTGCGCCGGGCCGCTCGACCATCCATCGTCGCGGAGGCCCTCGACGCCGTCCGGCTGCCGGGAGTCGAGGAGCGGATGCCCAGTCAGCTGTCCGGGGGTCAGCAACAACGAATCGCCCTGGCTCGCGCCATCGTTAACCGACCCCGACTCGTGCTGATGGACGAGCCGCTCGGCGCCCTCGACCGCAGGCTCCGCGAGTCGCTCCAGGTCGAGATCGTGCGCATCGCCAGGGAGTTCGGCCTCACGGTCGTGAACGTGACGCACGACCAGGAGGAAGCCTTCACTATCAGCGACAAGATCGCCGTGCTCTCGCACGGCAAGCTGCTGCAGTACGGTCCTCCTGAGGACTTGTTCCGCGCGCCCGGGTCGGTCGAGGTAGCGGACTTTCTCGGCGAGTCCAACGTCCTGCACGGCGTGGTGGAGCTCGGGCGTGAGGGCCACCGCCTTCGCCGTGGAGATGATCTTGTCCTGCTCACCGACCAGCACGTCCGCAGTGCTGGGTTGGTTCCTGGTCAGGACGTGGTCGTCGTCGTGCGCTCCTGGAGCGCGCGACTGGTGCCGCTCGAAGATGCCAGGACGCAACGGGGAAGGTCCTGGGTCCGCGCACGGATCGCGGCCGTGCTGTTCACCGGCGACTCTCGCAAGATCGTGCTGCATTCGCAGCAGGGAGAGACCCTGTCCGTGCGCTACACGATCGATGCTGAGATTCCCGGTGTGCAAGGCGACGAGGTGGCCGTGCAGTGGGACCCCTCGCTCGGCGTCGTCACTTCGGCACGTACGTCGCCACAGGAGGGGGATCGGTAGCATCGACGTCTCGGATGAGAGGCAGAAGGGATTCGTGAACGTTCCTCGCATGGACGACAGCGATCGAGAGATCGTCCAACTGCTCCGAGGAGACGGTCGTCTGTCGTTCGTCGAGATCGGTCGCGGCGTCGGCATGTCACCTGACGCCGTGAGAGCGCGACTGAATCGCCTGGTCGACGAAGGGATGCTCCGAGTCCTGGGCATCATCGATCCCTCACTGCTGGGGTACCACGTGCTGGCCACCCTGGCGCTGGAGTATCGAGGCGACTCGACCGCCTTCGCATCGCGGCTCCGAGAGAGCCACGCCGTCACGTACCTAGCGACGGCGCTCGGAGAGTTCAACGTCATCTGTGAGGTCGCTGCTACCGATGATGACGATCTCAGCTCGCGGATCCAGCGGATTGTCTCCGAGACGAGTGGCATCGCTCGGGCCGAGGTGCTGCGCAACGTCGAGATCTACAAGTGGGAGGGCTCAGGAGCACGTCCGCGACCGGCGGGAGGCATCGCCATCGACCTCGACGACCTCGACGTCCTGCTCCTGCGGAATCTGGTCGATGACCCACGGACCTCCTATCGCGACCTCGCCGAGCGGGTGGAACATCCCTACTCACAGGTGCGGCGGCGTACGATCCGACTGTTCGAATCCGGCGCCATCCAGGCCTCGGCGGTGGTCGAGCCGTCGGTCGAGCGGCTGACCATCGGTCTGTTCTGTCTCGAGCTCGGACGTGACGCGGGGGCCACCTTGAAGGCCATCGCCGACGAGCCTGAGATCAAGGTCCTTGCTCGGACACTCGGCACGTATGAAGCGACGGCCGAGGTCACGGTCAGCTCCCCGCTGGCGCTGGCGAATCTCGCTGGAAGACTTCGCACCGACTTCGACGTCGCGCGCATCTCCACTCTCCTCCTCACCCACCGGCCGATCCTTCCGGCCCAATGGCGTCTCGGAAGCGTGCTCAAGGGCCAGGGCTAGAGACTCCTGGCCCCGCAGGCGCTGTGCCCGAGTGCTTTCCGGGGCGGGTCGCGGGTCTGCGCTACCAGGACATCGAGACGTCAGCCTGTCACTGCAGCGCAAGCCAGGCGCGTGCGTGCAGCCAGGGGGTCGACGAAGAGAGCGAACGCGATGCGGGCATCGTCGACCCGCAACGTGCTCAGGTCGAGCACGGCGACCGGTGACCCGACGACGTCCGCAGACCCCATGGGCCCAGGATCCTGGCGCACGCAGTCGGCCAGAGCGCCGCGCCCGGCCGCGCGCAGCCGGCGAAGTACCGACTCCTCGTCGGTCTGCGCGCCGAGCACCAGGAAGACCGATGTCACGAGGGCGCGACCCGGGACGGCGCCGATGACATCGAGCGACAGCCCGCCGGCCAGCTGCCCGGGACGTACGGCGTCACCCGCGCGAACACCGCGTGCCGCGACGAGCTGCTCTCGTTGGGTCGCCCCTTCGTTGGCCTCGCCGATGGTCGCGGTGAAGGTGTGGGCCACCGGGCCGATCCGGCCGAGCGCGTCTGCGACCCGGGCCACCGCATCGACGACCGGATCTGCGATGGAGCCGAGGCGGACCACCTTCGGCACGTCGAGATCTCCGGTCTCCTCCCAGGCCCCGGCGAGCACGACGCAGTCCACGGAGCGCGCCGCGGCGAGCGCCTCTGCGAGCTCGGCGTAGACAGGAATGAGGTCGTGCCGAAGGCCCCCACGACCATGACGGCCGGCCAGCACCAGCTTCTCGTCCTCGATCGCGGCCGTGCCGCGGAATTGGCTAGCCGCCGAGTCGTTGACGAAGCCGTAGGTCAGCTCGTCGCCCGGCTGCCGGGTGACGATCCCGACGACCTCGATGGTCGGCTGCGAGAGTGCGAAGCGGAGCAGGTGCATGCTCGCCGGGGTGATCCCGGCGATGACGACGTTGGTCACGCAGAGAGCTGCCTTCCTGGGAGAGCGACGGGGCCAGTGTGCGAGATCGGGCCCGAGGCCAGGAGCTGTCCTGGGGAGTCATCCACCAGAGCCCCGTCGCGGCACATGACGGTGCCACGACGGATCACCGTCGAGAGAGAGCCCTGCACGCGCCACCCTTCGAAGGGGGTGTAGTCGCTGTCGTGCGCAAGCCCGGCCGCGGTCAGGGTCGACTCACCTTCCGGACTCCAGACCAGGAGGTCGGCATCGGCACCGGCAGCGATGACACCCTTGCGGGGGTAGAGCCCGCAGAGACGAGCAGGGTTGGTGCTGAGCAAGGAGACCACGGTCGACATCGATACGTCTCTCTTGCACACGAGCTCCGACAGCATCAAGGGCACCCGCGTCTGGACACCAGGCATGCCGAAGGGCATCCGGGTGAGGTCGTGCTTGCGCTCGAGCTTGATCGCCGCGCCGAAGGCGCAGTGGTCGCTTCCGATCGTGTCGACGTGGCCGGCTGCCACAGCCCGCATCAGGGATTCCACGGTCGCCTTGTTGCGAAGGGGCGGGCAGCACGTGTAGCACTCCCCCGCATGCGCGTCGTAGACGGACTCATCGAGGGTGACGTAGTGCGGACACACCTCCGAGTAGGCGAGCTGTCCACGAGCACGCGCCATCCTCGTCAGCTGGCTCGCCACCGGAGTCGACTGGTGCACGAAGTAGACAGGCGCTCCCACGTCGGCGGCGATCTCGAGAACGTGGCGGACCGCCCTGACCTCTGCTGCCTCGGGCCTGGCGACCCGGATCTTGTCGTAGGGGATCGGGCCCTGACCGGCCAGCTGCGCCATGAGCGTCTCGATCGTAGAGTTGTCCTCGGCATGGACGTAGGTCATTCCGTCGAAGCCCATGAGGCGTTCCATGATGCTTCGGACCAGTCCGTCGCTGGCCATCATCTGCTCGCGATAGGTCGTGTACACCTTGATCGTGCGCACTCCCCGGTCCACCAGGTCGGGGATCTGGTCGAGTTGCTCCGCATCCCGGTCGGTGTAGCAGCCATGCAGGGCATAGTCGGCCAGGGAACCCTCGCGAGCGCCGGCCAGCCGCTCATCGACCGCGGCCAGCGGAGACTGGTCCGGGCGACCGATGGCGAAGTCGACGATGGTCGTCGTTCCACCGAGCAGCGCGGCGCGGGAGCAGCGCAGATGGTCCTCTGGTGTCTGGACGTCACCGAAGGTGATGCCGACGTGGACGTGCGGGTCGACCCCACCGGGGATCACCCAGCGGCCGGAGCAGTCCAGCACCTCGGTCGCCTCGATCAGGTCCGGGATGGCATCGGCATGCCACACTGCGGCGATCCTGCCGTCCTGGATCGCCACCGTTCCGGGAAAGGTCCCGTCGGCATTGGCGATCTGACCTCCTGCGAGGACCAGGTCGTAGGCCGCCGCTGCGACCTCGTCGTTCTCGCGCATGCCTAGATCAGGCCGGCAGCGTTGGAGCCGTCGATGCGGATGGCTGCGTCCTTCGCGTTGAAGGGACCCTTGATCATGAACCCGAGGTCGATCGGGAGCACGATTCCCGTGATGGCCTTGGCCATGTCACCCGACAGCCAGACCACTGCGTTGCTGACCTCCTCGGGCTCGATCCACGGACGCTCGATCAGGTTCAGGTTCTGGAAGATCGGCGCGGCATCCTCTGCGGTTGCGTCGCTACGACCGGTGAAGAGCTCGAAGAGGACCGGATTGAGCGCGAGATCGGTCCGCACTGCCGAGGGCGCCAGTGCGTTGACCCTGATCCGGTGGGCGGCGAGCTCCAGCGCCAGGCACTGCATCACGCCGATGACGCCGTACTTCGCGGCGCCGTAGTGGATGTGGTTGGGGTAGGGCGTCAGGCCGGCACAGGAGGACGTGATGACGATGGACCCGCCGTTGCCAGCCTCGATCATCGGCCGCAGGGCGGGGCGGATGGTGCGGAACACGCCTGTCAGGTTGACGGCGATGACGTCGTCCCAAGCGTCGTCTGGCATGTCGATCGTGGGGTCGATGGAGTCGATGCCCGCGTTGGCGACCACGATGTCGATCCGTCCGAAGCGCTCCATCGCGGCGTCGACCACTCGCTGGGTGTCAGCGGACACCCGCGCGTCCGCCACGACCGTGAGTACCTCGCCACCCGCATCCTTGACCAGTCGTTCTGTCTCCTCCAGGTCGGCCGGGGACGACATCGGGATGCGCGTGGTCGGGATCTGCTCGCACAGGTCGAACCCGACGATGTGCGCCCCCTCACGAGCCAGGGCCAGGGCATGCGATCGTCCCTGTCCACGGGCCGCGCCGCTGATCAGGGCGACTTTGCCGGTCAGGTCGGACATGGGTCACTCCGCTTTCTTCGCTGTCGGTCTGGCTATTCGGTGATGGGCTCGTGGTTGAACCCCGGCAACACCAGGTGCCCGGCATCGACCGGGAGTTGGACGCCGGTGAGGTGGCGCGCCTCATCGCTGCACAGCCACGAGATCGTCTCGGCCACGTCCTCGGGCCTGAGCGCGGGTTGGTTGCGCAGCACATGCCATTGCCGCGTGGCGGCCAGGTAGTCGGCCTCGGTCGCGTCGTCACGTCCGAAGATCCACTTCAGGTTGGTGCTGTTGTTGCCCATCACGGTGTTGACCGCGCTCGGCATCACCGCGTTGACCCTGATGCCGTAGGGGCCGAACTCCAGCGCGAGGTTCTTCATCAGTCCCAGTACCGCGTGTTTTGACGCGGTGTAGTGGGCGATGCTCTGTCCGGGCTCCACGCCGTTGACCGACGAGGTGATCACGACGCTCCCCGACAGCCGCTCCACCATGTGCCGCAGTGCCGGCTGGACCGTGTTGAAGACCCCCGTGAGGTTGATGTCGTTCACCTCGCCCCACTGCTCGGGAGTGAGCTCGAGGAACGGCACCCACGTGACCAGTCCCGCATTGGCGCAGACGATGTCGACGGCGCCCAGTCGAGAGGCAGCCTCGCCCACGAAGTCGGCCACGGCCTCGTGGTCGCGTACGTCCAGGACGCGAGAGAGGCAGCGTCGACCCAGGTCCTCGACGATCGCGACCGTCTCGGCCAGGTCGGCTTCGGTGGCGCCGGCGTACTGCGAGGTCGACGGCTGGGCGCAAAGGTCGAAGAGTGCGATGTCCGCGCCCTGGGAGGCAAGGAGCCGGGCGATCTCCCGCCCTTGGCCGCGTGCCCCCCCGCTGATCAGGGCGACCTTCCCGTGGTGACGACCACGGTCGGCAACGGCGGAGGAGGCCGCCTCGCTCGCGGTCACGCCACGACCTTGCGGATGGCGGCCATGACCTGGTCCGCATCGGGGGTGTAGGCGTCCTCGAGCTCGGGCGCGGCAGGGACCGGGGTGTGGGGAGCCGTCACCATCGACGGCGCGCTTCGGAGTGCGTCGAAGTCCCGGCTGGCCACCAGCCCGACGATGTCGGAGGCCACCGAGCAGCGCGGCGTGTCCTCGTCGACCACCACCAGTCGTCCCGTCTTCGCGACAGACGCGCTGATGGTGGCGTAGTCAAGGGGCGCGATCGTCCGGGGATCCACGATCTCGACCCCGATGCCCTCCGCCTTCAACAGATCCGCAGCACGCTCGGCCACCTGGACCATCCGGGCAATCGCGACGACCGTGACGTCCTCGCCCTCACGGACGACACTGGCACGGCCCAGAGGCACCAGGTGCTCGCCCTCGGGAACCTCACCGCTGGTTTCGTAGAGGCCCTTGTGCTCCATGAAGAACACCGGATCCTGGTCCCTGATCGAGGCGAGCATCAGGCCCTTGGCGTCGGCCGGGTTGGCCGGAGCCACCACCTTGATCCCGGGGAAGTGCGCCATCGCAGAGTAGAAGCTCTGGGACTGGGTGCCACCGGCGCGTACGCCGGCCCCCACCATCGCGCGAATGACGAGAGGGATGCCCGAGCCCTTGCTTCCACGGGCGTAGTGCAGCTTCGCCGCCTGGTTCACCACCTGGTCGAGACACACACCGATGAAGTCGAGGAACTGGATCTCGGTGACCGTGCGGTAGCCCTGAGTGGCAGCCCCGATGGCTGCACCGAGGTAGGCGGACTCCGAGATGGGCGTGTCGATCACCCGGTCGCGACCGAACTCGGACACGAGCTCGCGAGTCACCCCGAAGACTCCGCCCCAGGCATCCCTGCGCTCGAAGCCGCGGATCGTCGCGCCTCCGGCTACGTCCTCACCGGTCACGATCACGCGCGGATCGCGCCGCATCTCCTCACGCAGCGCCTCGTTGATGGCGTCGGAAAAGCTGATCTTGCGCATTAGTACCTCTGCTCTCGTTGCTCCGCGTCCCTGCCCAGGGCCGGAGGGGACCTGTGGGCGTGTCAGTACGTGCTCAGCCCGTCACGGTCCACGTCGACCAGCTCGTCGGCGTACACGCCGACGAGACCAGCCGCAGGGTCGGGCCGGGGAGCGTTGCGCCCGGCTTCTACCGCCTGGTCCACCACGTCGTGCATGTCCTCTTCGATCTGGTCCCGAATGTCCGCCCATCCCTGGAGGCTGTCGGCCAGTCGTTCGTCCAGGATCCGCAACGGGTCGCGGGTCCGGAAGTCGGTCTCGACCTCTGGCAGCCGGTAGCTGCGTTTGGACTCGCCTTCCCAGGACCCGTGGTAGCTGTAGGTCTGGCACTCGACGAAGGTCGGGCCGTTGCCGGCGCGCGCTCGCGACACCGCGCGTCCCGCCGCTTCGAAAACGGCCACCGCGTCCTGGCCATCCACGAGCTCCGACGGTAGGCCGAACCCCTCGGCTCGCTGGTGGGGGGCGACCGCCGAGGCGTAGGCCACCGGAGTCGCTTGCCCGAAGAGGTTGTTCTCGCAGATGAAGATCGCGGGCAGGGCCCAGACAGCGGCCAGGTTCATCGACTCCAACACGGTCCCCTGCTGCGCCCCACCGTCGCCGAAGAACGTGACTGCCACGTCCGGTCGACCGTCGAGCTTCGCCGCCTGGGCTGGCCCCATGGCCAGCGGGACGCCAGCACCCACGATGCCGCCGCTGGCCAGGTGGCCGACGGACGCATCCGCGATGTGCATCGAGCCGCCCTTGCCGTCGTTGGTGCCACCCGAGCGTCCGTACAGCTCGATCATCATCGAGGCCGGCGAGACCCCCTTGGCCAGAGCGTGGCCGTGGTTGCGGTGGGTGGAGGTGATCATGTCGGCCGCGCCCAGGTGGGCCATGACACCAGCGGCCACCGCCTCTTGCCCGGAGCACAGGTGCAGAAGTCCTGGCAGCTCGCCGTCCTGGAACAGGGAGTGCACCCGCTCCTCGAAGACGCGGATGAGCGTCATCGTCTCGAAGAGCCCGACCATCTGCTCGTCGGTGATGCTCGTGGTGTTCACCAAGGCTCCCCCATGTTCGTTCGCTGTCTCAGTTCGAGTTGTTCGTCAGGTCGCTGAGGGCTTCGACGGCGACGGCGAGATGGCCCAGGTGCTCGGCCATGAGCGCCGAGGCGCGCGAGGCGTTGCCAGCCCGGATCTCGGTCAGGATCTGGCGGTGCTCGGCGACCTGGGAGCGGCGCGCGTCGAGGTTCTGCATCGCGTGGGCGTTGAGGAGCGTCCACAGCGGATGCTCCTCGAGGTCGACGAGAGCGTTCAGGAACGCGGCCAGATGCGCGTTCCCACACAGCCGCACCAAGCTGGCGTGGAACTGGAGCCCGACGCTCACGAACTCGCCGAGGTCCTCGACCCGATGGGTCAGATCCTCCGCATGCTCGAGGAGGTCCTCGAGCTCGTCGAGCTGCTCAGGGGTGGCGCGCTGCGCGACGAGGGCCACGGCGGCCGGCTCGACCACGCTGCGAGCCTCGAGAACCTCGGCCGTCGGCACGGGGAACTCCTTGTGCGACAACAGCCCCCCGAGCTGGGAGCTGTGCGCACCGTCGTGCGTGACGTAGGTCCCGTCTCCCGTGCGGACCTGGAGAACGCCGACCACCTCGAGGGCGAGCACGGCTTCACGCACGGTCAGTCGGCTGACGCCCATCATCCCGGCGAGCTCTCGGTCCGCGGGCAGCTTGCTCCCCAGGGGGGTCGCCCCGGAGCCGATCCCCTCGAGGATCTGCAACGCCACCTGCAGGTATCGTCGGGTGGCGCTCACTGGTCTGTAGGTCAAGCGGTCTGACCGCATGACCCCTACCCTATCCCCCGCCCTGATCGTCGTCAAACGTATGGCTCACCGTCACTCCCGCCGCTCATGGCGGCGCGCCCCGGGCCTCGCCGGTGCGGGTGGCCGGCCCACGGAGGGGAGTCCGGCAACCGCGGCGCTCCTCGAGCTCCCGGGGCGTCGGGCCGCCAGCACGGCCGCCGCACTGATCGCCGCAAGTCCGAGCCATTGGGTCAGGGCCAGCCCCTCGCTGCGGAGCACGATGAGCAAGAGCGTGGTGACGGCGGGCTCGACACACGAGATCGTGGAGGCGGCCTTCGCGCCGATGAGCGAGATGCCGCTCATGAAGGCGACGGTGGGCAGCGCGGTCGACGCGAGGGAGAACCCGAGGACGTAGACCCACTCGGTTCTTCCGAGATCGAGATCCCAGCCTCCGGTCGCGACTCCGTAGGAGGCCATGGCGAGACCGCTGCCCCCGAACAGGCAGGTCGTGAGCAGCGCCGGATCGACGTTCGCCAGGACGCTCTCCGAGGCCATGACGTAGCCCGCGTTGGCCGCGGCGGTGGCCAGACCCAGGACTATTCCGCCGATCACGACCCGGTGCTCGGAGGAGGGCGTGAGGAGCGCCCCCACGCCGACCAGGGCGATGCCCACCGCGATCATCTCGGAGGCCGAGGTGCGGGCGCGGGCGAAGACGGCGTGACCGAGGACCACGACCACGGGGTAGACGTAGAGCAGCATCGTCGCCACGGCCCCACCCGCCTGTCTCACCGTGTAGAAGAAGAACGTCGCTTGGGCGACGTAGCAGGCAGTCGCGACGGACAAGCGTCCAACGGTCCCGACGCCGGGCCTCGTGCGGTGCGGAGAGGCTACGGCTCGGCTTCCCGGCCGCATGATGACCCAGCAGGCAACGACCACGGAAGCCAACAGCCACCGCAAGCCCAGCATCGTCTCGACGGAGACGTCGGCATCCGCCAAGAGGTCGATGAACAGCGGGTTCAGCCCTCCGAGCGCACACGCTGACAGGCAGAGGCCGACGCCGACACGCCGACCGGTGGGGCGACCCAGGTGGGCGCGGACCATGAGGGCATCCGTCCTTCGCGCGGGCGTGCCCGCAATCCGCCGGCCGGTCCTCCGAGCAAGGTCGGGCCGAGACGTCGTCCGTGGGACCTATCGGTCGCCGAGATCAACCAGGAAACGCTTGAGGCGCTCCGTCTTCGGGGCGCTGAAGAGCTGACGGGGGTCGCCCTCCTCCACGATCCGACCATCGTCCATGAAGACCAACCGCGTGCCGACCTCCCTGGCGAACGACATCTCATGGGTGACCAGGACCATCGTCATGTGATCAGAGGCCAGCATTCTCAAGACCTCGAGCACCTCGCCCACCAGCTCGGGGTCGAGGGCGGAGGTGATCTCGTCGAAGAGCATGACATCGGGTTTCATCCCCAGGGCACGAGCGATCGCCACCCGTTGCTGCTGTCCACCAGACAGGTGCCCGGGCATGGCATCGATCTTGTCCTGGAGCCCCACCCGGTGGAGCTCTGCCCTGGCCGCCACGTCCGCCTCCCGCCGGCTGAGCTTGCGTATCTCGCGCAGGGCGATGGCGACGTTCTCGAGTACCGACAGATGAGGAAACAGGTTGTAGGACTGGAAGACGATGCCGATTCGCGAGCGCACTGCATTGAGATCGACTCTGACGTCGGTGATGTCTTGACCCTTGAAGATGACCTGCCCGTAGTCAGGAAGCTCGAGGAGATTCAGGCATCTCAGCAGGGTCGACTTGCCGGAGCCCGACGGGCCGATGATCGCAATCACCTCGCCCGTGTCGACGGTGAGGTCTATCCCGTGCAGGACCTCATTGTCGCCGAACCACTTGTGCAGCCCCTGTGCCTGGATGAGTCCTGAGGAGTTCCATTCACCCCGTGGCCACCTGCCCGACTTCGGGTCGGCCGAGGTCCCCCGACGTACTCTCATCCGAGCGCTACCAATCCACTTCTCAGCCGCTTCTCCGCCTTGTTGACGATCCAGATCAGGGGAAGTGTGATGATGAGATATCCCAACGCCGAAGCGACATAGAACGAGGCATTGAAGTAGTGCGAATAGCCCTGTGAGGCGACCGAGAAGAGGTCGCGCTTGTTGAGCGAAACCCCGATGAAGACGATCAACGAGGTGTCCTTGGTGACGATGATGAACTCATTCATCAGCGGTGGGATGACCCGGCGCACGGCTTGCGGCACCAAGATGAGGCGCATGGACTTCGAATAGGAGAACCCCAGCCCACGCGCCGCCTCCATCTGTCCTCGCTCCAGGGATTGCAGTCCCGCGCGAAAGATCTCACCGCAGTAGGCGCCCGCGTTGATGGTCAAACCCACGATCACCGCCACGAACGGCGTCCAGTTGATGCGCAGACCGAGCGCGAGACCGAAGTAGAGAAGGGACAGCAAGACGAGCAGCGGCGTGCCTCGGACCACATTGACATAAACCCTCGCCGGCGCCCGCACGATCGCCCGCTTCGACACGGCCAACAACGCCACGACGAGGCCGAGCGCAACGCCGCACACCGTGGACACCACGGTGATGACCAGAGTGTTCTTCATGCCTTCGAGAAAGGCGCCCGTCTGGTCGAGGACGCCGTCGAAGTTCAAGAAGTTGAGGGCGAAGGTCGCCATGTCACCGCGCACGAAGAGGGCTACCACGAACGCCAGGCAAGCGGCCTCCAGGCCAGCGATGGCACCGATGATGGCCTGACCGCGCGAGACCCGGGTTGGCATCCGACGGTAGGAGAAGGTGCCGACGAACATGCTCACCGTGCCCACACAGCCCGCGATCAGGCAGACCGCCTTGAAGGACGGCGACTGGAGGGCCGAGGCCACGACTTCGTAGTCCCTGATGCCGCGGGTGAACAGGATGAGGAGGGGCCCTGCGATCGCCAGCACCAGCGCCCCGCACCCAGCGACCAAGACGGCAGCGGACAGGGCCCTGGTGTCGGCCAGGACCCCCCGCATCGTCGACTTGCGCGGTCCCCGTCTGGGCGGTGAGGCCGTCACGTCCTCACCTAGCCCGACGTCGTGGGCAGCCTGCATCGCGGCAGTGTCCCCTCACCCGGTGAAGCTGGTGTCGGGCAAGGTCGCCGGCGGCTCGAGCCAGGGGAAGAACTTCTTGTACAGCTCGGCGTACTCACCGTCTGCGACAAGGTTGGCCAGCTCGGCGTTGAACGCCTCCCGGAGCGCGTTGGTCTCGTGGGCGAACGCCCAGCCGAATCCGGCGGACAGGCCGTCGATCGGGTCGCCCTCTTGCAGGCCAGGATGCGCCTCCAGGGCGGAGTGCAACGACGTGCCCTCCTCGATGGTGGCATCGACCAGACCGCTCTCCACCGCCACGAAGTCCGCCGAGACGTCCTTGCCCGCTCTCACGTCGACGCCCTTGGGCGCCAGGTTCTCCTGGGCCCAGAAGAACTCCGAGGTGCCGTCCAGCAGTTGCACGCTGTCGCCATCGCCCAGCTGGTCGACGTTCGTCAGGTCCGGGCGGTTGTCCTTGCTCGTGACCAGTGCCCAGTAGGGAAGGAAGTAGGGGGTGGAGAAGGACACGATCTTCGTGCGGTCCATGACCACGTCGTAGATGGGGGTCCCCTCCTCGGCCCACCCGTTGATGCCGGCGATCGCGACGTCGTGCTTGTGGGCGGCGACATCGGTGATCAGGGAGTCCCAGTTGATGTTGGCCCACGTGACGGAGGAGAAGCCGAGGTTCTTCGCGATCTTCTCGGTCAGCTCGATCTCGAAGCCGCCCATCTTGCCGTCTTCTTGATACCTGTAGGGCTCGAGGGACAGATTGGTCACGACGCTGAGCACGCCGTCGTCGATCGTCCCGAAGTCCTTCGATTCGCTGGCATCCGCACTGGTGCCACCGCCCGTCGTCCCGTCGGCCTTTTCCTGAGCACTGCTTGCCCCAGAGCCGCACCCGGTTGTCAGGACTGCCACCGTTGCCGCGAGAGCAACGGCCATTTGGTATCGCTTCATGCTTCCTCCTGGTTTCATTGACACACGCGCGCAGCCGTCAATGCCATGACTTGAGCCGCGAGGAACATCTCCCGAGTGTCCATGACGTCGTGCGGGTCTTCTTTCGTGATAGGCAGGCCGCCGGGCCCGTAGAGCACGGAAGGAATTCCGGCTCGCCAGAGGTGGCAGCAGTCATCGCCGCCCATGGAAAGAGGAATATGGGTCCCGACGTGAGGCGCTTTCCCAGTGATGCGGCTGTATTCCTCACTGACGGTGCGGACGATCTCCTCGTCCTCGCTGACGTCGAAGGGATCCATCGACACCCGAAGAGTCCGGTAGTCGGCGGGAGGAGGGTGTTCGACCTCGTATTCGAGCTCCGGGTCCGCTTCTTGCAGGCCGGCGAGGACGGCCGCGATGTCCTCCTCCACCGTCTCGGGCGTCTGCCCCGGCAGGAACCGCACGTCCACGAGGATGGTGCAGTAGTCGGAGATGTAGTTGGGCCCGGTCAGGTCATGCGGCTTACCCCGTCCGCCGATGATGCAGCCGACGCTCAGCCGGGGCATCAAGGGGAGATCCTTGCTAGGCGTATGCCGAAACTCGATGGACTTCAGGGCGGGAATGACCGTCATCATCTTTTCGATGGCGTCGATCGCCTGTTCCTTGAGCGTGACGTGGTGAGAGAAGCCGATGGTGGAGATGGCCAGCTGGGTCCATCCCGAATGCTTCGTGATGGCATTGTGCGCGCCGTAGGGCTCCGGAACGATCGCCATGTCGGCTCGGACACCGTTGTCGACCATGTGGACGGTCCCGACCCCGCCCTGCAGCTCGCCCGCGACGCAGGCCAGCACGATGTCCCCCCTCGGCTGCCATCCACTCCGACGGATGGCCTCGGTGGCCGAGATCATGCAGGCGATCCCGCCCTTCATGTTGAACAGACCGGCTCCGCGCAGCAGCCCGTCTTCGAGATGGGGCTCGAAGGGGTCGTACTTCCAGCCGTACGCCAGTGGATCCATGTCGATGTGACCGTTGAACATGAGGGACTTGCCGCCCCCGGTGCCGCGAAGGGTCGCGATGGTCTGGAACCGTCCGGGATCCACTTCCTGCAGGACCACCTCGTAGTCGCGTTCGCGGAAGTACGCGCCGAGCCACTGCGCAAGAGGGGTCTCTTGGGTCTTGAAGCTCGGGATCCGGATGAGCTCGCTCGCGAGGTGGGTCACTTCGCCCGCGTCGATGTGATCGAGCACGAGCTGGCTGTCTGAGAGGTCTTGGTTCACCTTCGCTTCTCTCTGGGATGGGGTTGAACCTACGGCTTGATGGTCAAGCGGTCTGACCGCTAGGCAGCAGCATAGAACGCTTCTGGTCCGCCAACAAGGCCCCTGATGAGAGCCATCTGGGCCGGGTCCGGACCGGCGACGGGAGCGCCACCGGCTTCCCGGCTACCCCCTCAGCGGTCTCGTGGCTTGGCATCTCCTCTGGATGCCCACACGCCGCGTTCGGTGGTGATCCACAGCACGTGCGCCTCGTCAGTCCCGGGGTTGACCCACGCATGCGGCACTTGGCTGCTGAAGTGGATCGAGTCCTGCGTCCTCAACGTGCGCGCGGAGTCGTCGAGGCGCAGGTCCAGGGTCCCCGCGAGGATCAGGAGGAACTCCTCCCCGTCGTGCTGATAGGTGCTCTCGCTGTGGGCCCCTGGCTGGACGACGGCGAGCTGGGGCTCGATGAGTCCCCTGTACGTCGAGAGCCACTCGTAGGTGATCCCCGGAGCGATGTCCACCCGCTTGCCGTCACCGAGGTGATGGATCGGATGCTCCGTCTCCTGGGCAAAGTCGTCGGCATCGGTCAAGCTCGCGAGCAGGTGGGCGGCCGCCGTGGGCGAGGGTCGGCTGACGCCGCGTTCGACCGAGCTGATGAAGGAGACGCTGAGGCCCGACCGCAGGCTGATGTCCTTCAGCGTGAGTCCGGCATTGCGACGCATGGCTCTCAGGCGGGCACCCGACGCGTCCTCCTCGCTCAGTCTCGGTGCCGTCAGGTTGCCGATGTTCGCATAGTCCTCAGACTCGAGAACACGCCTGATCGCCGCCGCGTTCAGGCCTCTGACCCGGCGCCACCAGGCAATCTTGCGGAGACGGTCGAGATCGGTCTGCGAGAATTGCCGTCTCCCGGATGAATCCCGTACCGGATGGACCAGGCCCTGCTGCTCCCACAACCGGATCGTCCCGTCGCTGACACCGATCGACCGGGCCGCCTCACCCACCGTGCAGTGCTCGGATGGCATGGGACTTGCTTGCCATTCGTTCCGGTCCTTCATGCGATTCCAACCAGCCCGGTGCGCATCCGTCGCTCGAGTGCATTGACCCCGCCGATGAGTGGGAGCGTGATGATCAGATAGCCCACACCGGCGGCGACGAAGAAGCTTGCGTTGTAGTACTGGGAGTACCCCGTGGACGCGACTGCGAAGACGTCCCGCTCAGCGAGTGAGACTCCCAGGAAGGCGATGAGCGAGGTGTCCTTGATGAGTCCGATGAACTCGTTGAGCAGTGGCGGGATCACCCGTCTCACCGCCTGAGGAACGACGACGAGACGCATCGCCTTCATGCGGCTGAGACCCAGGCCACGAGCTGCCTCCAGCTGGCCCTTCTCGATCGACTGCAAGCCAGCGCGAAACACCTCCGCCGAGTAGGCACCCGCGTTGATGGAGAGGCCGAAGATTAAGGACACGTAGGCGGACCAGTTCAGCCCCAGTCCGAGCGAGATCCCGAAGTACACCATGCTTAGCTGCAGCAGGACAGGGGTGCCGCGGATGACGTTCACGTAGGCCCGAGCTGGGGCCCGCACCACCACATGCTGCGAGAGGAGGAGCAGGGAGACGGGCAACCCGATGAGGACCCCGAAGACGATCGCTGAACCCGCCAGGATCAGCGTGTTCCTCCCTCCCGTCACGAAGGCGCCGAAGTAGTCCCGGACATCGGAGAAGTTCAGGAAGTTCCGGGAGAAGGTGTCCATGTCTCCTCTGGTGAAGACGTAGACACCAAGTCCAAGGACCAAGCCGATGACCCCCAGAACCGCTCCTGCGATCGCCGTACTCCGCGCAGCGCTCGTATCGACACGACGGAAGACCGAGCAGCCCACGATCAGGCCAGCAGCACCCAGAGCGATGGCAGCCCAGGCCAACGTCGCCAGCCTCGCCGACGTCAGGCTGCGGACCACACTCTCGTAGTCCCACAGCCCCCCGGTCACCATCACCGCCAGCCCACCGACGACGACGAGGAAGACGGAGACCGCGCCAAGCCCGAGCGCGAACGTGCTGCTTGCCCTGGAGTCCCTCCGTAGGTCACCGAGGCGCTGTCGCAGCGTGCCCGAGGGAAGAGCCTCCAGCTCAGCTGGATCGAGCGGCCTGGCGGGGGTCACGACCCGGTCGGACGCCATCGGCCGGCTCCTCATCTAGGACCGAGCCCTTCTGGGGTCAAGAGCCTGCGGAGAATGAGGCGGTGGGGAGGTCCGTCGGCGCGGTCGCTCCGGGGAAGTACTTCTCGAAGATCTTCGCATAGGTCCCATCTTCGATGACTTCGCCGATGGTGGCGTTGACGTCGTCGACAAACTCCGGGTCGTCCAAGGGGAACGCCCAGGCATAGCCGGCCTCGAGACTGCTGATCGGCTCACCCGGCTGCAGGTTCGTCTGTTGCTCGGCGGCCGCCGCGATCGCACCGGCCTCGGCGAACGTCGCGTCGGCGCGACCGGACTCCACGAGGGTGAAGGCCTGCGCTCCGCTCGGCACGGTGACCACCCGCACGCCGCGTGGGGCCAGCTCCTTCTGGGCGTACTCATACTCCGAGGATCCCTGGACGACCGCGACCGTCATGCCGTCGACGAGCTGATCGGTCGACTTCAGGTCGGGGTTCTTCGTCTTGTTCGACACCACGAGGTACTTGACGAGATAGATCGGGCGACTGAGGCTCACGATCTCGGTCCGTTGCTTGACGACGTCGTAGACCAGTGAGCCCTCGGGCGCCCAGCCGTTGATGGTCGATGCTGCCATGTCGATCTTGCCGGCAGAGACCGCGGTGAAGATGGTGTCGAACGGGATGTTCTTCCACTCGGTCTTGTAGCCGAGCCGACCCAGGACTTCCTCGACCAGGTCGACCTCGAAGCCGGTGACCTCGCCGCCCTCGACATACTCGTACGGCGCGTAGGAGAGCTGCACGCCGACCGTCAGGGTCTTCTCGCCGGCGGAGTCTTTCCCGGTCGAGGAGTCGTCGTCAGAACCGCATGCCGCCAGGCACGCGACCATGAACGCAACCACCACCATGATGCCGACCCGCTTCGTGCGCGGAGCGCGATCCACTGCTGTCATTGTGTCCTTCTTCCTCAGAGGTCGCCGGGTGTTGATCCTGCGATGTCGCAGACGTCGAGAGCCGTGAGAGCGAGGACCTTGGTCGCCCGCACCATCTCCTCGATCTCGATGCTGTGGTCAGGGAGCTCAGGGGTGGGTTCGACTCCGCCAGGTCCGTAGAGCAGACACGGGATCCCCGCCTCCCAGAGGTGGCACGTGTCATCGCCGCCGTAGGACAGGGGAAGGTTGAGTCCTACCGTCGGCTCCCGACCCAGCACCTCCCGCGCGTGACGGATGACGGTTTGGACGATCTCCTCGGACTCGGGCACCTGGAGAGCGGGCATCTGCACGCGTTGTGCCCGGTACCTGGGCCCGGGCGGCTGCTCGATCTCGAACTCGAAGCTCGGATCGTCCTCCCGGAGGCGATTCAGGGATCGGACGATGTCGTCGTAGACGGTCTGCGGCGTCTGGTCCGGGAGGAATCTGACGTCGACGAGGATCGTGCAGTAGTCCGAGACGAAGTTGGGGCCCTTGAGGTCGTGCTCCTCGCCTCGTCCACCGATGATCGCTCCCACCGTCAGGATCGGAAGGGCGGGCATGTCGGCCCGGCGATCGCAGGTGAACTCCGTCGCCTCCAGCACCGGGATCAGCCGGCGCATCATCGCAATCGCGTCGACCGCCCCATCCTTGACGGTGACGTGGGTGGAGAAGCCGATCGTCGAGATCGCGAGCTGGCTCCAGCCCGAGTGGACGAGCGTGACGTTCTGGGTGCCCATGGGCTCGGTCACGACGGCCATGTCGGTCCGCAGCCCGGACTGCAGCATGTGGACGGTGCCCACGCCGCCTTGCAGCTCGCCCGCCACGCACGCCAGGACCAGGTCGCCCCGCAGCTGCACGCCCGAGGTGCGAATGCACTCGGCGGCGGCGATCATCGACGCCACGCCGCCCTTCATGTTCTCGAGCCCGGCGCCGAAGAGGTAGCCGTCCGAGACGCGTGGAGCAAATGGGTCGCCCTTCCACCCACGCGCCAGCGGGTCGATGTCGATGTGCCCGTTGAACATCAGGCTCCGCCCATCGCCCACACCCTTGAGCCGGGCAATGGTCTGGTACCGGCCTTCCTCGACCTCCTGCAAGTCCACCTCGTAGCCCTTCGAGGAGAAGAACTCGGCCAACCACATGGCCAGGGCGGTCTCTTCGGTCTTGAAGCTCGGGATCCGCACGATGTCGCTCGCGATGGACACGATCGACCCGGCGGAAACGCGGTCCAGCACGGCCGCAGCTGCCGGGGACCCAACCATGGATGTCTCCTGTATCTTGCAGGATTACTGTAGGGATGAGATTGCAGTAAGTTTGTAGGTGGCGAGGACGCTTGTCAATGCCGGCCCCGTCGCCGCCCGCGCCGCTCGCCCGTCAGACGACCAACGAGAGGAATCTCTGCAAGCGTTCGGTCTGAGGGTTCGACAGCAGGTCGCGCGGGACGCCCTGCTCGACGATGACCCCGCCATCCATGAAGACGAGCCGGGACGCCACCTCGCGGGCGAATCCCATCTCATGGGTCACCACGATCATCGTCATGTGTGATTCGGCCAGGTCCCTGAGCACCTGCAGCACCTCCCCGACCAGCTCCGGGTCGAGGGCAGAGGTGATCTCGTCGCACAGGAGCATGTCCGGTCGCATCGCCAGGGCGCGGGCGATCGCCACTCGCTGTTGCTGCCCGCCCGAGAGCCGACCTGGGTGTGCGCCGCTCTTCTCCGCCAGCCCGACACGCTCGAGCTCGGACAGGGCGCGGTCGACCGCAGCAGTCTTCCCCAATCCCCGAACGTGTCTCAACGCCAGTGTGATGTTCTCGAGGACGCTGAGGTGAGGGAACAGGTTGTAGTTCTGGAAGACGATCCCCATGCGGCTTCGCAGGCGATCGAGGTCGACCCGGACGTCGGTGACATCGCGCCCCTTGAAGAGGACCGCCCCTGACGAGGGTTGCTCGAGCATGTTGACGCACCTCAGCAACGTCGACTTGCCAGATCCTGAAGGTCCGATGATCGCGACGACCTCCCCACGCCTGACCTGGAGGTCGACGCCCCGCAGCACATGCAGGTCGCCGTACCACTTGTGCACTCCGGTCAGCACGGTCAGCGGGTCCTCATCGGGGTACGGCGCGTCCGGCCATGCCGTGGACCCCGGGGGCGCCGCCCGACCCGAACTCATCAGAACGGCCTCCCAGAGATTGTCAGCGGCCCTTCGGGCCGCGTCTCGCCCTCGGTGGCCGACCGGATGACGGCTACCTTGCGGGCAGCCTAGGCTTCGGCAGAACTGACGGTCAAGTAAGTATGTAGGTTACAAGAACCGATGACGGCGTCGTCGGCCCTATTGGTCAGACCGCCCGACGGCTAGGCTACCCGCCTCGGCCAATCCGGAGGGAGGCCACCTTGTTGGGTTGGGTCTACGCCGTCGCTGCTGACCGTCGCGCCCTGACCGACATCTGCGGCGACATCGCCTCCTGGTTGCGCCGGCGGGCATCCCTCCGGCGCCGGCTCTGAGGATCATTGGTCGCACAGCCATCGCCGAGGACATCGACAGGGCACACGCACGTCTTCCCTTGGCCCATCGGGATCTCGGGCGAAGGTTCCCGTTCTGCTCACACGGGCCGACTTCCGTGCCTACAGTGCGGGAGATGCGCGTCGAAGCTCGACACGACTGTGCCGGACGCGTGGGGCCACGCTGAACACGTCAGCGAGGCGATTCTCGGGACCACCGAAGGGACCTTGGACCTGCGTGTGAAGTCTGCGTTGACCGTGTTGGCAGCCGGGGCATTGTTCGCCGTGGGCGGCCTCGGCGCCGCCAGCGCCGCGAAGCTGATCACCGGCGACGAGATCGCCAAGAGCACCATCACCCAGCGCAACCTGGCCGACGACTCTGTCGGCAGCGGTGAGCTGATGGACGACTCCGTAGGCGATGGCGAGCTCAAGAAGAACTCCGTGGGCCAGCAACAGCTCGCGGACGACTCCGTCGGCAGGGCAGCAGGATCCTCGGCCAGGTACCAAAGCGTCCGGCCAGCGCTGTGTATGTCCGGCTGGCCGCGCGGAATACGCGCGGAAATCCGTCGGGGGAATGTCTATGCCCTGGTCAGCGCCCTGGAGTTGGTGGTCTGTAAATCCGTCGCGAAAGCTTCGAAGGTTCGAATCCTTCACCTGCCACTCACCCGCGAAACGGCCTCTGACCAGCGTAATCGCTGAGTCGGGGCCGTTTCTGGTTGTCCGGCGGGATCCGGTCAAACCCGGGCGTGTGCGGCTGTCTGCGCGTAGTACGCGCGCAGGTGAGGGACTTCCCCGACGCCACGGAAACGCCTGGGGGGACCGGCACGAACTCCCGACCC
>NZ_JADKPO010000023.1 GCF_015352445.1 Nocardioides agariphilus | reverse complement strand
ACAGAAGTCGCTGAGCGCTCCAACATCCCGGCCCGCCACCACCACCGTAGACACCACCCAAATCACTGTCGAGGTGGCTTGAAGTTCCTTAGGAACTCAGTGCACATGTGGCTCGCTGCGCCATCTGGCTCGCTCCGCTCGCATGTCTGCTCGCTATGACCCTTGTTCTTCCTCCTCCGCTCAGAACAAGGGACGCTCGCAGACCAAAACCGTCCTCGCGCCTTTGGCTCACCGGTGCTCAGCGGTCGTCGCGGTACTTACGGGCGGTTATCGTCCGGAACATGTCGCACCGTGTCTTCGTGGACGAGACCACCCCGACGGCTCGCGCGCTGCTGGTGCTGGAGATGGTGCAGAACTCCCCCGGCATCCGCGGCGAGCAGCTCGCCGACCGTCTCGGCATGACCGACCGGGCCGTGCGCCGCTATGTCGGCAACCTGCGCGACGCCGGGATCGCGGTCGAGTCGACGCGCGGCAAGTACGGCGGCTACCGGATCGGCCGCGGAGTGCGGCTGGCGCCGCTGATGTTCACCGCACCCGAGGCGCTCGCCCTGGTCATGGCCGTGCTCGAGGGCCGGGCCCACGACCCGACCGATCCCGTCGGCCAAGCCGTCGCAAAGATCATCCGCGTGCTGCCGCAGGCGGTCGCGGAGCCGGTCGAGGCCGTCGTCCGGATGAGCGAGCGCACTCCCGATGGCCACTCCTCGGCTCCCGACCTCCAGGTCACCGCGGGCGTGGTGCAGGCCTGCTCGTCGCGACGCCGGGTCCGACTGTCCTATCGCCTGCACCCCGACAAGGTGCGGGAGATGGATGTCGACCCGTGGGCGATCGTCGTGCGGTTCGGCAAGTGGTACGTGCTGGGGTGGTCCCACACCGCGCAGGCGTTCCGCATCCTGCGCATCGATCGCATCGCCTCGGTCACCGAGCTCGAGGAGACCTTCGATGCGCCCGAGGACCTCGATCCGGTGCAGGCGATCGAGGAGCACCTGGCCCAGGGGTGGCGACACAAGATCGAGGTGGTCGTCCAGGCGCCGGCCGAGGATGTCCGCTGCTGGATCCCCCGCAAGCAGGCCCTCGTCGAGCCGATCGACGACCAGACGAGCCGCCTGCGCGCGAGCACCGACGAGCTGGACTGGTACGCCGAGAGACTGGCCGCGATCCGGGCCCCGTTCCGGGTGGTCACGCCCCCCGAGCTGCGCGAGGAGGTGCGACAGGTCGGCCTGCGGATGCTCGCCAGTGCGGACGTACCTCAGACCGAGACGGTCTCGTCCCGCTGGCCGGCATCGGGGTCGGCATCGGGGTCGGCATCGGGGTCGGCATAGCCCGCGACGTCCGGGACGCTCCGCGCACCGAGGTCGAGAGCACCCTCGGCGAGGAGCGCCCGCGCGGCCTCGCGGCCGGCGAGCACCATCCGGTCGATCTGGTGGAACTCCAGGAGGCCGACGCCCATGGTGGCCGGGGTCACGACGGTCGCGCCCAGCCGGTGGGCGGCATCGACGGCCCCGCCGGCGCCGATCATCATGGTGCGCAGCAGGGTCTCTCCGAGGGCTGGCACGCGTGGGCGCCGGACCTGGTGGCCCTGCCCGCGCCGACTGCTCGGGCCACCACCCATCGAGATGTTCACGGCCACCACCGGTCCCTCGTCCCTCTCCAGGAGCAGGTCCACCGGCAGGTTGTCCAGCACGCCGCCGTCCATGAGCAGCCGGCCGTCGTCGGTCGGGATCGGCGGAAACAGCACGGGCAGTCGCATCGAGGCGACCGTGGCGTCACGCAGCGAGCCACGGCGTGACACCTGGCGCGTCCGGCTGACGAGGTCCGTGCTGACCAGGGCCAGCTGGGTCGGCAGGCCCTCCAGCACCTCGTCTCCCGTCACCCGCGCCACCGACTCCTGCACGCGGATGCCGCGGGTCATGGCCTGTGTCGGGAAGGTCCAGTCGTTGAACGGGTTGCGCTGCACGAACTCCTGGTAGCAGCGCTCCTCCAGCTCGGCACCGTCTCGGCTGAGGGCGTAGATCGTGCCGATGGCCGACCCCACGCTGGCGCCCGCGATGCGGTCGAGCGGGTACCCGGCCTCCTCCAGCTCGCGCAGAACGCCGATGTGGGCGAACGCGCGCGCCCCTCCTCCTGCGAGCACCAGTCCGAGACTGCGAGCGGCGAGCCGGTCGGCCACGTTGGCCACGGCGACACCGACATCTCCGTCGGCGATCGTCAGTCGCCAGGCGTCGGTGGCCGCCACCCAGGCCGTGCGCTCCTGCGGGGTGGCGATGCGGCCGATGACGACAAGGTCGGGCTGGACCCTCAGCGGCGGCAGCTCGTGGTGGTGACCGCTTCCCGAGCGTCCCACCAGTACGACGGCGTCCGCCTGGCGCAGGCAGAAGTCCCGCCAGCCGGAGTCCTCGTGCGCCGCCACCCCGTCGGCGACGAGCAGGACCCGGTCGTTCGAGGCCTCGGCCCGGGCCAGTCCATCGGCTCCGACCACGCCGGGAGTGACGACGGTCAGGTGCTGACGCATGCGGGCGACGAGGTGACCTGCGACATCGTCGCAGCCGCTGCCCGCGTGCAGACCCACGACGGCGATCACCTGCGGCTGGACTGCTCGCTCGGCGCGCTGAGGACCGCCGAGGGTCCGCAGCTGGCCGGCCACCTGGGCCAGCACTGTCCGCGTCGCCTGAGGGTCGCGGTCCAGGAGCGCCTCGAAGGCCGGCCGCGGCATCTCGATCAACGAGGAGTCACGGGTGGCCCGGATGCCTGCCGAGCGGGGCTCACCGGTCAGCAGAGCGAGCTCGCCGACGACCGCGCCCGGCGTCAGGGTGCGGATCAGGCGCCCGTCCTTGACCACCTCGAGCCGGCCGCTGCGCAACAGGTACGCCGATCCTGGCGGGTCGCCCTCGACGAACAGCGACGCGGCGGCGTCCAGGTGGACGGTCCTGCTCGCGGCCGTGAGCGCGACTCGTGCCCTATCGGACAGGGCTGCGACCAGCGGGATGTCGTCGAGACCGAGAGACGCAGGAGTCCGGTGCGGCTCGGGTGCGAGGTGCTGTGGGTCGGGAAGCAGGAGCAGCGGGGCGCCGTGGTCGATCTCCTCGTCGTCGTGCCGCGCGAGGACCTTCCCGATGGGCGCTGCGACGACGGCCACCAGCACGAACGCCGCCACCGACAGCAGCCACCCCTCGCGCAAGGCGTCTACGACACCGGGTCCGGTGGGGTTGCCCACGATCACGACCAGGATCGAGATGCCGAGCACGCCACCGAGCTGCCGGGCGCTGGAGACCAGGGCCGACGCCGTCGCGTACCTGCCGCCTGGCACCGCCGCGAGCGCCGCACTGCCCAGCAGCGGGAGGGTGGCCCCGACACCGATCCCGGAGAGGAGCTGACCCGGCAGCCACTGGCTCCAGAAGGCGGGCTCGAGCCCGACCTGCTGGTGGTACCAGAGGTAGGCGCCGGCCCACACCAGCGCTCCGGGTACGACCAACACGCGGTAGCCGACACGCTCGGCGAGCGGTCCGAGCCGTGCAGCCACCACCGCCGCCACCAGGGCACCGGGCACCAGGGCCAGGCCAGCCGTCAGGACGTCGTACCCCCAGACGTACTGCAGCCACAAGATGTTGGTGAGCAGGTAGGAGTAGAAGCCCATCCCGGCCAGCACCGTGGCCAGGCCGGCCACCCGGAACGACCCGATGCGCACCAGGGCGGGGTCGACGACCGGGGCGCGGTGACGCAGCGAGCTCCGTACGAAGGCGGCGCCCAGCAGCGCGGCTGACGCGAAGCTGCCGAGCACGCGAGGACTCACCCAACCCCAGTCGTTGCCCTTGATCACCCCGAGGTTCAGCAAGGCCAGCGCCCCGGCGAGCAGCAGGGCACCGGGGATGTCGGGCAAGGTGCGACGTCCGGGCGCCCGGCTCTCCACGACCGTACGGCGGGTGGCCACCAGCGCCAGCACCCCGAAGGGCAGGTTGACGAGGAAGGCCCAGCGCCAGCCGCCGAGCTCGACGAGAGCACCACCCATCGGCGGACCGAGTCCGGCTGCCACCGCAGCGCTCGCTCCCCACAGACCGATGGCGTGCGCGCGCTTCTCACTGCTGAAGGCCTCCACCACGATCGCGAGCGAGGCCGGGACGAGCAGGGCGGCACCCAGCGCCTGGATCACGCGGCCGGCCACCAGGACCTCGAGGCTCCCCGCGAGCGCGCACCACGCCGAGGCCAGGGTGAACAAGGCGATGCCGCCGGCGTACGCACGCCTCCTGCCCACCAGGTCGGTCAGGCGACCGCACACGACGAGGAACGCCGCGAACACGATGTTGTAGGCGTTCAGCACCCACGACAGGCCGCCGATGGAGGCCTCGGGGAACGACTCGCGGATCGAGGGGAAGGCGACGTTGACGATCGTGGCGTCGAGGAAGGCCAAGAAGGCCCCGAAACAGGCGACCAGCAGGACCTTCGTCGGCGCCACGCGACCTTGTGGGCGCGCGGGCACGTGTTCTCCGTGTCTCCGAGACTCGACTGTCCGGCCACTGTGCCGTGGTCACCTGTCTGACGCAAGCATCCGAGCGCACTCCTGGGGGTGAAAGTCGAAGTCCCCTAACCTGCCCCCATGGCTCACTTCGTGCTCACCGTCAGCGGCGCCGACCGGCCTGGCCTGGTGTCGGCGATCTCCGCGGCCGTCAACGCCCACGGCGGGAGCTGGGAGCACAGCCAGCTCTCCCAGCTGGCCGGCAGGTTCGCGGGCATCGTGCTGGTCTCGGTCCCGGACGGTGAGGACGATGGGCTCGTCGTCGACCTGGTCGCTCTGGAGGCGCAGGGCATCAGCGTCTCGGTCGAGCGGACCGATGAGCCGGCAGAGGAGGAGACGGAGCCCGTCACCTACGATCTCGAGCTGGTCGGCGCCGATCGGCCCGGCATCATCGCGGAGATCTCGGCCCTCCTGGCCGCCCACGGCGTGAGCATCGAGGACCTCGTCACCGAGCTCGTCGACGCTCCCATGGCCGGGGGCTTGCTCTTCGAGGCGCGGGCGGTGCTCGTCGCCCCGGAGTCGGCCAGCGCCGAGGCCCTTCGTGAGGCCCTCGAGGAGCTCGCCGACCGGCTGATGGTCGATGTGCACCTGACGCTGGAGTGACGGACCAACCCCGTCGAGCGGCTCGCTAGATTGGCCCGGTGGCGTGGGGCGATGAGCAACTCTCGACGATCATCCGCCGCACGCTGGCGGCGGTGTTCGTCACGCCGTTCGCGGTGGCCATCGGCCTGACGCTGTTCGACTCCTACCGCCGCCGAGGCAAGAGGCCCAAGCCGTTCCCGACCACCCCACCGCGCACAGTGAGCGTGGGTCAGGGCGAGGTCACGACGTACACGTTCGGCAACGACCTGTACGACGACATGCTCGCCGCCATCGAGAGCGCCGAGAGGCAGGTGCTCTTCGAGACCTACATCTGGAAGGGCGACGAGGTCGGCCAGCGCTTCAAGGACGCACTGGTCGCCGCTGCCGACCGCGGCGTGGAGGTCTACTGCATCTACGACTCGTTCGCCAACCTGGTGGTCTCGCCGGGCTTCAAGAGCTTCCCTGACAACCTGAAGGTGCTCAAGTACCCGGTGTACGCCGCCGGGTGGCGGTTCTTCGACCTCCGTCGCTACGGCCGCGACCACCGCAAGATCCTGGTCGTGGACGACACCGTCGGGTTCGTCGGTGGCTACAACGTCGGGTCGGCCTACGCGACCGAGTGGCGCGACACCCACATCGGCATCACAGGTCCCGGGGTCTGGGATCTGAAGCGGGCCTTCGCCGACTTCTGGAACCTCAACCGGCGCAAGCGCTTCGGGCCCAGCGAGCGTCCCCTGCTGCTGGAGACCGCATCGACGTGGGAGCCGCAGATGCGCTTCCACCGCAACGTGCCGCGGCTGATGGTGTTCCCGATCCGGGGCATGTACCTCGAGGCGATGGACCGCGCCAGCAAGAACATCTGGATGACCTGCGCCTACTTCATCCCCGACCAGGACTTCGTCGACGCCATGGTGAAGGCGGCCCGGCGCGGCGTCGACGTCCGGGTGCTGCTGCCGCTGAAGTCCAACCACGTGGTGGCCGACTGGATCTCTCGCGGGTACTTCGCCCAGCTGCTCGACGCGGGCGTGCGGATCATGCGCTACCGCGACGCGATGGTGCACGCCAAGACAGCGACCATCGACGGGTCGTGGTCGACGGTGGGCACGGCGAACGTGGACCGGCTCTCGCTCAGCGGCAACTACGAGATCAACGTCGAGGTCATCGACTCCTCGCTCGCGGAGGCGCTGGAGGAGATCTTCGTGGTCGACGAGGGCAACTGCCTGGAGCTGACCCTCGACGAGTGGCAGGCCCGCGACCTGCACCGGAAGTTCACCGAGTCGGTGCTGTGGCCGCTGCGGCCGCTTCTGTGAGTGGTCTCACGCGATCCGGCTGGGCAGGTGGGTCGGCAGCGACATCCGCGGTCCGCGCCGCGGAGCACCCAGGCCGGCCATGGCGACGTAGGCCTGCACCCGGCCGCGGTGAGGACGCCACTCCTCGAGCAGCTCGGCGAGCTCGGCGTCGTCGATGCTGCGGCCGAGCAACGCCCAGCCGACGTCCTTGGCGACGTGGTAGTCGCCGAAGCTGACCGCATCGGCGTCACCGAAGGCCCGCTGGCGCACCTCGGCGCTGGTCCACACGCCGACTCCCGGCAGGCTGCGGAGCTTGGCGTCGGCGTCAGCGGTCGTGATCCGGTCGAGGGAGTCGGACACCCTTGACGCCTGCACGATGGCGCGCGAGCGGGCGGGGTCGATGTGGAGGCGCAACCACTCCCACGAGGGGATGCGCCGCAGCACCTCGCCGCTCGGCTGGATCCAGAGCTTGCGCTCGCGACCCGGGCCAGGTGCCCGCTCGCCGTGGAAGTGGACGAGAGACCTGAATCCCGCGAAGGCCTCCTTGCCCGTCACCTTCTGCTCGACGATCGAGGGCACCAGCGCCTCGAAGACACGCTCGCTGCGACCGATCCGCCAGTGCGGGTGGCGACGTTGGGCCTCGACGAGGACCGGGTGGCGCGGCTCGAAACCGCATGGGTCGTCATGGGCGCCCAACAGTCCGGGCACCGACCCGAGCGCCCAGTCGGCACCAGGTCCCCAGGCCTCCGCCACGACCTCGCCGAGGCGAGGCAGCGCCTGCACCATCAAGGTCGCCGGGCCCGTGGGAGTGCGGATGCCCCGCCAGTGACGGGCGCCTGGACCCTCGCCCTCGATGCGGTAGGTCGGGTCGCCGCCACCACGGCGCTGCTGGCGCAGGATCGCCCCGACGGGGCACGGCCACGACGGTCGCCACACCCGGACCTGACCGCCCGATGCCCCCGTTGACCTGCCCGTCTGCGCCACGACCAGAACGCTACGGCAGACCGCCGACACCGACCCGACAACCTTTGCCCAATACTTCTCGCGTGGACAACGAGCGGGACAACGAGCGGGAGAACGAGCGGCCCCTGGAGCCCGGCATCGAACGCGACTTCAGCGACAACATGTCCTACGGCGACTACCTGCGGCTCGACCTCCTCCTCTCGGCCCAGCAACCGCAGAGCAAACCTCCCCAGCACGACGAGCTGCTGTTCATCGTCCAGCACCAGACCTCGGAGCTGTGGCTCAAGCTGCTCGTGCACGAGCTGCGCTCGGCACGTGCGCTGCTCCGCGCCGACGACCTCTCCCCTGCTCTGAAGCGGCTCGCCCGGGTCAAGCACGTGCAGCACGTGCTCACCGACCAATGGTCGGTGCTGGCGACGATGACTCCGTCGGAGTACGCCTTGATCCGGCCGTTCCTCGCCACCTCGTCCGGGTTCCAATCGGCTCAGTACCGCGAGGTCGAGTTCCTCCTCGGCAACAAGAGCGCCGACATGGTCAAGGTCTTCTCCCACGACCCCGCGGCCCGTGCCGAGCTCGAGACGCTGCTCCACGAGCCGAGCCTGTACGACGAGTTCCTGGCCTACCTCGACCGCCGCGGCTACGACGTACCCGCCTCGGTCCTGGAGCGGGACGTGTCGCAGCCACACCGGCTCGTGCCACAGCTGGTCGACACCTTCGCGTCGGTCTATGCGGCTCCCGAGCAGCACTGGGGCGTCTACGAGACCTGCGAGGAGCTCGTCGACGTCGAGGACAACTTCCAGGAGTGGCGGTTCCGCCACCTCCAGGTCGTCCAGCGGACCATCGGCCACAAGACGGGGACGGGTGGGTCCTCGGGCGTGGACTTCTTGCGCCGTGCCCTCGACCTGACGTTCTTCCCGGAGCTGTACGAGGTGCGGACGCGGCTGTAGCCGGTCGAGTTCGTCGAGACCCTGTCGGCGCCCTGGGACAGGATGGACGCGTGCTGCTCGCCCGGATCGTGGAGACCTCGCAGACCGTCGCTGCCACGCGCTCACGCAAGGCCAAGGTCGCTGCTCTGGCCGAGACCCTCGCCGAGGCCGACCCAGCCGACCTGGAGGTCGTCACGTCCTACCTCGGCGGCTCCTTGCTGCAGCGCCGCACCGGAGTCGGCTGGCGTGGCATCGGCTCGCCCCCGCCACCGGCCGACGAGCCGACCCTGACGGTCGCCGAGGTCCACGCTGCGTTCGAGCACCTCGCGTCGCTGTCCGGCGGCGGGTCCCAGAGCGCCCGCAAGAGTGCCGTCGCCGATCTCCTCGCCCGCGCCACCGGCGACGAGCAAGGCTGGCTGCGTGG
Source organism: Nocardioides agariphilus (assembly GCF_015352445.1). GTDB lineage: Bacteria > Actinomycetota > Actinomycetes > Propionibacteriales > Nocardioidaceae > Nocardioides > Nocardioides agariphilus. Next base: position 69,465 of record NZ_JADKPO010000023.1, on the reverse strand, counting down.
CGTGATCACTGGCAACGTCCGACAAGGCGCTCTCGACGCGTTGGTCCAGGAGGGGCTCGCAGCAGCGTCCGGTGCTCCGCTCAAGGCCGTGCGCCGGGCCGCCATGCTGGCCGGCGGCACTGTCCCGATCGCCCGGGCCGCGTTCGAGGGCGAGCCCGCGCTCGCCGCGATCGGGCTCGAGGTCGGACGTCCCGTGCTGCCGATGCTGGCCTCCAGTGCCCCCGACGTCACCGCCGCGATGGCCAAGGCGGGCGGCCTGGTCAGCATCGACACCAAGCTCGACGGCATCCGCATCCAGGTCCACAAGAGCGGCGACGAGGTGGTCATCGCCACCCGGTCGCTCGACGTGATCACCGACCGGCTCCCCGAGGTCGTGGCCATCGTCCGCGCCCTGCCGGCCGACCGGCTCGTCCTCGACGGCGAGGCGATCGCCCTGACCGACGACGGACGGCCGCGCCCGTTCCAGGAGACTGCCTCACGCACGGCCATGGACAGTGGCGTGCAGGTGACTCCCTACTTCTTCGACCTCCTCCACCTCGACGGCACCAACCTCCTCGACCGACCGGGCACCGAGCGATGGGCAGCGCTGGCCGAGCTGGTCCCCGAGCAGCACCGCACCCCGAGCACCACCACCGACGACCCCGATGCAGCCACTGAGTTCGTCGAGCGGGCCCTGGCCCTGGGACACGAGGGCGTCGTCGTGAAGTCGGTCGAGGCCCCCTACGACGCCGGCCGCCGCGGCTCCGCCTGGGTCAAGGTCAAGCCCGTCCACACCCTCGACCTCGTCGTCCTCGCCGTCGAGTGGGGCAGCGGCCGCCGCGAGGGCTGGCTCTCCAACATCCACCTCGGCGCCCGCGCCGACGAGGGGTCGCAGCAGGGCGACGGGTTCGTGATGCTCGGCAAGACGTTCAAGGGGATGACCGACGAGATGCTCGCCTGGCAGACCGAGCGGTTCACCGAGCTGGCCGTCTCACCACAAACCATCCGCGACGGTTACGTCGTCCCCCTCCGCCCCGAGCAGGTCGTCGAGATCGCGCTCGACGGCATCCAGCGCTCATCGCGCTATCCCGGCGGCATCGCGCTGCGGTTCGCCCGCGTCGTCCGCTACCGCGACGACAAGTCGCCTGCTGAGGCCGACACTCTCGCGACGGTGAAGTCGATGTTCGCGACCTGAGCGCACCCACTCACCCGGCCAGCCTGCGGACGACGTCGGCCGGTGACGGCATCGCGGCGATCTCGGCCGACAGGCGGCTGGCGGCCCGGGCGAACGAGCCCTCGTCGAGCAATCGGCGCACAGCCTCGGCGATCGCCTCCGGCGTCGCATCGGGGCCGACCAGGCGCAGGCCGGCTCCCGCACGCTCGATGGCCGAGGCGTTGCGGAACTGGTCGGTGGCGCCCTTGGGGACGCACACCTGCGGCACCCCCGCGGCCAGCGTCTTGAAGGCGACGCCCGCACCCGCCTGCGAGACGACGGCCGCACACCGGGGCAGCAGGAGCGAGTACGGCGCGTACTGCGCCAGGACCACGCCCGGGACCGGCTCGTCGAGGGCCCCGGAGACGACGACCAGCAGATCGAGGGCGGCGAGCGCCCGCGCCGTGCGACGGAGATCGTCGGGGCTGGCGTAGACCGTGCCGAAGGTGAGGTGCACGACCGGCCGCCCACCCGCGCCATCGATCGTCGCAGCGATCTCATGCGGCAGCTGGTCGCCGGGCAGCGGCTCGAGGTCCGCCGTCCTCAGCGGCAGGGCACCCGGTGGAGGTGGGGTGTCGCTCGGACGCAGCGACGGCGGGCAGATGTCGAGCACCGTCGCGGGCAGCGGCGCCCCGGCGCGCGTGCAGGCCTCCACGACCAGGGCCGGGCGGATGCCCAGCCCGATGCCGTGGGTGACAGCAGGCACCCCGAGTCGCGCGGCCAACCGCGCAGCGGCGTACTCGGCGGCCTCGTGGACGACGAGGTCGGGTCGGAACTCGTCGACGATGTCCGTGAGATCGGGCAGCGCGGCAGTGGCCGCCACGTCGGCGAACAACCTCGGGTACATGTGCACGATGGCCTGGTCCATCGGCAGGTCGCGAGCTTCTGGCCAGCGTCGGGCGTACTCCGCCCCGCACCAGGCCACGTCCTGACCCGAGCGTCGTACGTCGAAGCCGGCGGCCGCGATCCGTGGGACAGCCTCGGGTGGGGCCGCCCACACCAGGTCATGCCCCTGGTCCAGCAGCGCACGGGCCAAGGGGATCATCGGTTGCACGTGGCCCTGACCTGCCGTCGAGGAGATGAGCACGCGCACGCGGACAAGCATGCCGTGACAGGCCTACGATCAGACGGCAGCCCGGTGTCTCCACTGGGCTCTGGTCGAGGAAGGTCGTCGACTGTCATGAACAACCTGAAGCGCTTCACCATCTGCAAGCTGGCGGGCCACAAGTACGTCAAGGTCGCCTATCCGCCGTCCCCGGACGGCGAGGCGTCGGGCACCTTCCTGCGTTGTCTGCGCTGCGACAAGGAGAACCACGAGGCGGGCACCGTCGCCCGCGGGGCAGGCGGCTTGTTCTAGGCCCCAGGCAGGGGAACCAGATCGCCCTCGGCGGTGTAGAACGACTGGCAGCCGAGGAGAGGCGCTCACCTGGACACCGCCCCGGAGGACAGCGAGATCGTCGCCCGGGTGTGCGCGGGCGAACCAGACGCCTACGCACACCTGGTGGATCGCCATGCCCCGATCGCGGTCCGGACCGCCGCGCTCCTCGGAGCGGGAGCAGACGCGGAGGACGTGGTGCAAGAAGCGTTCGTGAAGGCGTACGCCGCCCTGGGCGGGCTGCGCCCCGGCGCGCCGTTTCGCCCGTGGTTCCTGCGCATCGTGGCCAACGAGACCCGCAACCTCCATCGGTCAGCCGGGCGCAGGAGGGCTCGCGAGCGCAAGGCCTGGGACCAGGCCGAGCCGCTCCTGCGGGCTGCACCCGGAGATCCCGCCCAGTCCGTGGCCGAACAGGAACGCCGGACCGCACTGGTCGAGAGGCTGGGCGCCTTGAGCGCCGACCAGCGCCAGGTCGTGATCCTCCGCTACCTGCTCGACCTCGACGAGGCCGAGACCGCCGCTGCGCTGGGCTGGCCCCGCGGCACCGTGAAGTCCCGGCTGCATCGCGCACTGCGCCGGCTTCGTGACGGGATCGAGGTGTCATGAGCCCCTACGACGACCTCGAGCGGGATCTGCACTCCCTGAGCCGCTCGCTCGATGTGCAGGCCGGTCCCCGGCTGAGCGATGCGGTGCAGGAACGCATCTCGGGACTCTCCCCCCCGACACCCAGTCGTGTACGGCGGTCATGGCAGCTCATCGCGCGGGCTGGGCACGCCTGGCGCCGCCGAATCGCGACCGTTGTGGTCGCCGTACTGGTCGCCCTGGCCGCCACTCCACCGGTGCGCGCGACGGTCACGGACTGGTTCGGGTTCGCAGGAGTCGTGGTCGAGAAGGGCCCGGACCTGGGCGACGAGGCGCCACCACCGCCCGAGGTCAAGCCGACCACGTCCCTGGAGAGCGCGGCCGAACAGGTCGGCTTTGCGCCGCTCGTACCTGCCGAGCTCGGTCCGCCACATGCCGTCGAGGTGTCCGATGACCACGTGATGGTGTCGCTCGCCTGGTCCACCGGGGCCGGACCCGTGCGGCTCGACGAGTTCGACGGCAGCCTCGACTACACGATCGCGAAGACCTCCCCCGGCGTCACCTTCGCGAACGTCGCAGGCACCGACGCGCTCTGGTTCGAGCGGCCGCACGAAGTGGTCGTGCTCGACGAGCACGGCAACCGGCGCGAGGAGTCGGCCCGGCTGGCCGGACACACCCTGATCTGGCCCGTCGGCGACCTCACCTTGCGGCTGGAGGGCGACCTCACGCTCGACCGCGCCGTCGAGATCGCCGAGTCGGTCGCTCCACCCGGCGGCTGAGCGGAACCGCGAGGGCCTCGGCGGTGTAGCAGCAGCAAGCATCCGAGGAGGAACCATGCGCGTCCGTACCGTCCGAGCAGTCCTCGCAGCGACAGCGATCGCCGCCACCGCCGTCACCGGAGCCCCAGCCCATGCTGGTGGCCCCACCAGCGTGTTCCTCTCGGCCCCCGGAACCGGGCAGACCGCGTCGCTGTATTACACCGACGCGGAGTACGACGAGCTCGGTCGACTGGTCGGCGAGAACCAGTCGAGCCCGGCATCGGGAACCGACTCCCCCGGCGCCGGTCGAGGGCGCGGGCCCAGCATCACCGTGACCTGGCTCCTCCACGACGTGGAGCCGTGGCGCGTCGACACGATCTACCTCGAAGGCAAGGCCGGCCCGTGGATCTCCACGCAGAGCAGCTTCAGCGGCTCGATCTGGGACGCTTCGGTGGTCTGGCACCAGCCGACCGAGGCCAAGCGCCTCATCCAGCTGCTCGGGGAGCTGGGCCTCACCGAGCAGGAGACCGCGGGCTCGTCGTCCGACGCCGATGCCGGGTCGCGTGTCGTGACGAGCGAGCCGCGGACCCAGACACCGCAGTCGGTGCGGGAGGAGCCGGCAGGCTCGCCCTGGCAGACCGACGCGGGGTGGGCGGCGGCTGGATTGGTCGTCGGCGCACTGCTCACGCTGGGTTGGTCGCGAGCCCGCCGCCGCACGCCTGACGTGCCGCCTGACGTGCCGCCGAACGGAACGCCCCTGGCCGGGCGGGAGCCTCGCGCGGAGATCCTGACGCGCTGACCGACGACATCCCGGTGGGCGGCGGGACGATCTTCCGCGACGAGCAGGTCGTGGTCACGCCCCGTACCGGGCCACGACGGCCCGAAACGACCACGACCACCGCCCCGGAACCGGGCCGGGCCGGCCGCGCGGTCAACCCACCTGCCACCGCTGACCGAGTTCGAGGTCACCGTCGAGGGCGCCCAGATCTCCATCGCGTGACCAGGATCGCCCCGGACCGGCCGCTCCGGGCTCCTACGATGAGGCGCGTGCCGACTCCTCCCGACGCCGATGGCCGTCCCCGAGACGGTCGACGCAACGCAGCCGCCGCGCGCCGCCGAGCCCGCGAGGCCGACATCGTGGCGGCGACCCGGCAGCTGTTCGACGCCAAGGGTCTGCGCGAGGCCAACATCGACGACATCGCACGAGCGGTGGGCGTCAACCGGGCCATCCTGTACCGCCACTTCACCGGCAAGGAGGACCTGTTCGCACTGACCATGGTCAGCTACCTCACCGAGCTGGCGGAGGTGCTGGCCGCGGCGGCCCGGCGGGCACGCACTCCCCAGAAGCGGCTCGCGGCCGTCGTGACCGCATTCGCCGACTACGCCCTGGATCACCCGGCGTTCGTCGACTGCGCCCAGGCGCTGATGCGACGCCCGGGCAACGAGCTGCTCGACGAGGTCTCCGAGCGCGCCCTCCTCAAGCTCGGAGGCGCGATGACCGGCTGCCTGCGCAGCCTCGCCGATGTGATCGAGGGCGGGGTCAGCTCGGGCGAGTTCAAGGTCAAGGACCCGACACTGCTGGCCAACACGCTGTACGCCAGCGGCCTGGGCGCACTGATGCTCGCCCGCTCAGGCCTGGTCATCCGCGAGTCGGCGCCCGGCGTGCCCGAGGTCGGCGAGATCAGCGCCGAGCAGGTCAAGCAGTACATGGTCGCGACTGCGCTGGCCGCGGCCAAGGGGCAGCTCAGCGCCTAGTACCCCGCGAGGCACTAGCGCTCCAGGATCGCCACGACGCCCTGGCCGCCGGCCGCACAGATCGAGATCAGGGCTCGCCCGGAGCCCTTCTGTGCGAGCAGCTTGGCGGCCACGTTGACGATGCGCCCTCCGGTCGCGGCGAACGGGTGACCGGCAGCGAGTGACGAGCCGTTGACGTTGAGCTTCGACCGGTCGATCGATCCCAGCGGCTCCGCGAGGCCGAGGCGCTGCTTGCAGAACACCGGGTCCTCCCACGCCTTGAGCGTGGCCAGCACCTGGGAGGCAAACGCTTCGTGGATCTCGTAGAAGTCGAAGTCCTGCAAGGTCAAGCCCTCGCGTTCGAGCATCCGTGGGACCGCGTAGGCGGGCGCCATCAGCAGCCCCTCGCCGCCGTGTACGTAGTCGACGGCCGCGGTCTCGGAGGCCCGCACGAAGGCCAACGGCTCGTGGCCACGAGCCGCGGCCCACTCCTCCGAGGCCAGCAGCACGGTCGAGGCTCCGTCGGTCAGCGGCGTGGAGTTGCCGGCCGTCATGGTCGCGGCCTCCCCCTTGCCGAACACCGGCTTGAGCGTGGCCAGCTTCTCGACCGTCGAGTCGGCGCGCAGGTTCTGGTCGCGTTCGAGGCCGCGGAACGGCGTGAGCTGGTCGTCGAGGAACCCGGCGTCGTACGCCGCGGCGAGATGCTGGTGCGACGCCGCCGCCAGCGCGTCCTGGTCCTCGCGGGTGATCTTCCACTCCAGTGCGGTCAGAGCCGCGTGCTCGCCCATCGAGAGACGGGTGCGGGGCTCGGAGTTCTGCGGGATCGACAGCCCGATGTCGCCGGGCCGGATCTGGGCCAGCGCCATCAGTCGTCCGCGGGTGTCGCGAGCGCTGTTGACCTTCATCAGCTTCCTGCGCAGCCTGTCGCTGATCGCGACCGGCGCGTCGGACGTCGTGTCGGTGCCACCCGCGACGCCGACCTCGATCTGACCGAGCGCGATCTTGTTGGCCACCTGGATCGTGGCCTGGAGACCGGTCCCGCACGCCTGCTGGATGTCGATGGCGGGCGTCTGCGGCGAGAGCTTCGAGCCGAGCACGCTCTCACGGGTCAGGTTGAAGTCGCGCGAGTGCTTGAGCACCGCCCCGGCCACCACCTCGCCGAGGCGCTCGCCCTCCAGACCGAACCGGACGGCGAGGCCGTCGATGGCCGCCGTCAGCATGTCCTGGTTGGAGGCCTCGGCGTAGGCGCCGTTGGACCGGGCGAACGGGATGCGGTTGCCGCCCACGACAGCGACTCGTACGGCGTCGCGACCGGCGCGGGAGGAGGGAGCCATGTGTCTATGGTGGTCGAGGAGAGCCGCTGGGCCAATCGGGTGAGGGGCAGATCACGAAAGGTGGACTCCCAGTGTCACAGAGAGTTACAACTTCAGCGTGACCGACCGATACCAGGCCTTCACGCAGTCCGCCATCGGCAAGCTGCTGGTCAGCAACCTCGGGCTGCCGAGTCCCGTGCCTCTCCTGAGGTACGCCGAGGGCGAGCCGCTCGTGACCGGCACCGTGCTGACGGGCGGGCGGGGCCGACTCGTCGAGTCGCTGCCAGGGTTGCTCGACGAGTTGGGTGTGGTCTCGACAAGCTCGGCCACCGAGCCGGAGAGGTATCGCGGCCTGGTGCTGGACGCGACCGGCATCACGGACTCCTCCCAGCTCGGCTTGCTCCGAGAGTTCTTCGGCCCGCGGATGCGCAGCTTGGAGACCTGCCCACGACTGGTCGTGCTCGGCACTGCGCCCGAGACGGTCTCCGGCGGCGAGCGCGCCGCCCAGCGTGCGCTGGAGGGCTTCACCCGCTCGCTCGGCAAGGAGGTCGGCCGCGGCGGCACGGTGCAGCTGGTCTACGTCGCGGAGGGCGCCGAGGACGGACTGCTGTCTACCCTGGCCTTCCTGCTGTCACCCAAGTCGGCCTACGTGTCAGGCCAGGTGGTGCGGATCGGCACCACTCACGACCACACCCACGGCAGCGAGGTCGCCGACTGGCGCAGGCCCCTCGAGGGCAAGGTCGCGTTGGTGACCGGAGCGAGCCGGGGCATCGGCGAGCAGATCGCGCGGGTCCTGCACCGCGACGGCGCCACCGTCATCGGCGTCGACGTGCCCCAGGCCGCCGACTCCCTCGTGAAGCTGACCAACGAGCTCGACGGCGACTACCTCGCGCTCGACATCACCGCACCCGACGCGCCCCAGCGGATCGCTCACCAGCTCCGGGCCGAGCACGGCGGCGTCGACGTCGTGGTCCACAACGCCGGGATCACCCGCGACAAGCGGCTGGCCAACATGGCCGCGGACCGCTGGGACTCGGTGATCGCCGTCAACCTCACGGCCCCCGAGCGGATCACCCGCGAGCTGCTCGACCAGCAGGTGTTCAACGCCAACGGCCGGATCATCGGCGTCGCCTCGACCTCGGGCATCGCCGGCAACCTGGGCCAGACCAACTACGCGACATCCAAGGCCGGCGTGATCGGCCTGGTCGACTCGCTCAAGGACGACCTACCCGACGGCATCACCGTCAACGCCGTGGCGCCGGGCTTCATCGAGACCCAGATGACGGCCGCGATGCCGTTCGCCACCCGCGAGGTCGGCCGTCGTCTCAACTCGTTGAGCCAGGGGGGCCTACCGGTCGACGTCGCCGAGGCCGTGGCCTGGTTCGCGAGTCCCGGTTCGACCGCCGTCAACGGCAACGTGGTGCGCGTGTGCGGCCAGATGATGCTGGGGGCCTGATGGTCTCGACAAGGCCGACCGACGAGCGGCGCGGCTCCACGACTGTCGGCCTCGGCACGCTCCTGCGTGCAGCGCTTCCTGCCGTGCCCGGCATCAACCTGCTGCCCGGCATTCGCAAGTCGGGCGGCGCGGCCGGTCTCGGCGCCCTCGCCTTCGCGAGCGAGCCCGTGACGATCGAGCGGCCGCACGTCTCGGCGTACGCCCAGGTCTGCGGCTTCCCCGAGAAGGACCAGGTGCCGCTGACCTACCTGCACGTCCTCGGCTTCCCGATGCAGCTGCAGGCGATGGCCGATCCGGACTTCCCCTTCCCTGCCATCGGCGGGGTGCACCTGACCAACACCATCACCGCTCACCGTCCGGTCGCCATCGGCGAGACGGTCGAGGTAGCCGTCCGTCCCGACAACCTGGTGCCGCACGTCAAGGGCCGCACGGTCGACTTCGTCACCGAGGTCAGCGTCGGTGACGAGGTCGTCTGGGAGGGGCGTTCGACCTACCTGCGTCGCGGCCCCGGGTCCGCAGATGCGGCGTCCGGGCCGGTCTTCGACGAGGTCCCCGCATCCGGCGTGACCTGGCGGCTGCCCGGAGACCTCGGACGGCGCTACGCCGCCGTCTCCGGCGACCGCAACCCGATCCACCTCTACCCGCTGACGGCCAAGGCCTTCGGGTTCAAGCGGCAGATCGCCCACGGCATGTGGTCGGCAGCGCGCTGCGTCGCCGCACTCGAGAACCGCCTGCCCGACGCGGTCACGGTCGAGGTCGCATTCAAGAAGCCGGTCTTCTTGCCCGGGTCGGTCGCGTTCGGGTCCAAGCCGACCGACACGGGGTTCGCCTTCACGATGGCCGATCCGCACTCGGGCGCACCGCACGTGCAGGGGCGGACTAGCCCCGCGGATCGCCCCAGGTGACGGCCACGGTGGCTCGTGCCCGCGCTGTCGGTGCGGTAGCGATCCGCTGGAAGAACTGCGCCGACGACGGGCGCCACACTCCCAGGTCGGTCTTGCCGTTGCCGTCCCAGTCCCCGGTCACCGGCAGGTCTCCCGCCGTGCCGTACTTCACGCTGGCCAGCCACACGAGTCCGTCGGTGTCCTCCAGACGAAGGGTGAAGGCCGCCTGCGTCAGGTCGTAGACCCCGAGGTCGGTCCTGCCGTCGCCGTTCCAGTCACCGGTGATCGGGATGTCGCCGGCCTCGCCCAAGGTGACGCCGTAGACCGTCCCGTCGGCCCGGCGCAGGCGGAAGAGGTTCGACGAGGCCTTGCGCACGCCGACCTCCCACTTGCCGTCGCCGTCCCAGTCGCCGGCCACCGGGATGTCGCTGCGGTTGCCCATCACGATGCGGGTGTTGCGCTTGCCGATGCGTAGGTAGAACTGCCTCTCCGAGCTGCGCCGCACGCCGATGTTGGTCACCCCGTCGCCGTCCCAGTCACCGACGACGGGCTGGTCGGTGCCCTGCCCGAACCTCACGTCGACCCGGCCTTGCGGGCCGCGGATCTGGAAGGTCGCCGTCGCTCGGTCGTAGACCGCCATCTCGGCAGGGGCAGTGCCCACGAAGTTGCCGGCGAGAGGTACGTCGGGGCAGTTCTGCGACTGCTGGGTGCTGCCGAAGACGAACTGGGCCCCATGGAAGTACGGCGTGACGTCCACGCCGTTGAGTCGCTCCTCGAAGTGCAGGTGAGGGCCGGTCGCGTTGCCGGTGTCGCCGACCAGACCGAGGAGGGTGCCCTGGTCGACAGGCTGCCCGACTCCGACGTTGACGATCTGCAGGTGCGCGTAGAGGGAGGACTCGCCGTTGCCGTGGTCGATCACCACGTAGCGCCCGTAGCCGCGCGTGCCGTTGGGCACGGCGGTCGTGACCACGCCCGGGGCCGCGGCGACGACGGCGTCACCGACGTCGTCGGGGCGGTTCCAGTCGACGGCCTTGGAGCTGGGGCTGTGGCTGGCACGCGTGGTGCCCGTCCACGACTGGGTGCACGGGAACGGCATCTCGTAGGTCGTGACCGGAGCGGCCGCCGCGGCCGGCAGGGCGGTCGCGACGACGGAGCCGATCGCCAGCACGGCGGCGGCGGGGGCGAGTCGGGGAAGTCTCATGAATGGTCACTCGCGTCTCAATAGTCACAGGAGCGCTCAACCGTAACGTCGCTTCGGCGTGTCTGTCACGAAACTACAACGATGTAATGCTATGTGCGGGTGTTTTCGCGGGATCGGCGAGGTCAGCCGCGCATCCGGATCAGGCCCTCCTGGGCCACGGTGGCGACCAGGGCGCCGTCCTGGGTGAACACCCTCGCCAGGGCCAGGCCGCGGGCCCCCTGGGCCGAGGGAGACCACTGGTCGTAGAGCCACCACTCGTCGGCCCGGAAGGGGCGGTGGAACCAGATGGAGTGGTCCAACGACGCCGCCTGCAGCCGCCTGTCGTCGATGGTGATGCCGTGGGGCACCAGCGTCGCCCCGAGCAAGGTCATGTCGCTGGCGTAGGTGAAGGCGGCGAGGTGCTCGACGGGGTCGTCGGACAGCCGTCCGTCGACCCGGATCCAGAGCTGGGAGCGCGCCGGCCGGGATGGGTCCACGTCGAGCTGGTGTCCGAGGTCGACGCGGGAGTTGCCGAGATAGCGGATGTCGAGGGCAGCCCACTCCTTCATGAAGCTCTCCCCCGCGCCTCGTCCCCGGGCCAGGTCGGCGAAGCTCAGCCCCTCGTCGGGGCTCCGCACGGACGGCATCTCGTCCTGGTGGTCGAAGCCTTCCTCGGGGCGCTGGAAGTTGGCGGTCATGAAGTAGATCGGGTTGCCGTGCTGACGAGCCACGATGCGCCGGGTCGAGAACGAGCGTCCGTCACGCAGCCGATCGACGTCGTAGATGATCGGCACGGCCGTGTCGCCCGGCCGCAGGAAGTAGGAGTGCAGCGAGTGGACCTGCAGCCCCGTCGGCCCGTCTTGCGTCGTGCGGATGCCCGCGATCAGCGCCTGCGCGGCCACCTGCCCGCCGAAGACGCGCTGTCGCTCGGTCTCGGGCTGCTTGCCCCGGTAGAGGTCGACGTCGAGACTCTCGAGGTCCAGGAGCTCGATGAGCTCCTCAGCTGAGGACGGCATCTGTTGTCGCCCGTCAGTTGTCGTTGGGGTTGTCGGGCCAATCGTTGGGCCGGTCCAGCCCGGCCAGGAACTGCTCGAACTGCTGGCCGATCTCCTCCCCGGTCGGCAGCGGCTGGTCACCGGCCAGCAGGCTGCTGCCACTCTCCTCGGCGCGGGTGAACGCGTCGTACTGCTGCTCCAGAGCGGTCACCACCTCGCCGACCTCCTCGTTGGCGGCGAGATAGCGCGTGATCTCGGCCTCGCGCTCCTCGGCCTCGGCGTGCAGGCCCGAGAGGTCGACGGTCAGCCGACCAGCGCGCTCCACGTGCTCGAGCAGGACGGCAGAGGCCCGCGGGTACTCCAGCTGCGCCAGGTAATGGGGGATGTGCGCGACGAAGCCCATCGCGTCGTGGCCCCACTCCCCCAGCCGCAGCTCCAGCAGCGCCTGTGCGCTCGAGGGGATGCGGAGCTCGCCGCGCCAGCGGCTGTCGCCCGAGATCAGCTCGATGTTGTTGGCGTGCTCGGTGACAGCGATGGGGCGGGTGTGGGGCACCGCCATCGGCACGGCGCCCAGGCCGACGACCCGCGTCACGCCGAACCGCTCGACGACCTCGCGGACCGCCAGCGCGAAGCCCTCCCAGCGGGTGTCCGGCTCGGGGCCGTGGAGCAGGAGGTAGGGCGTGGACCCGGTGTCGCGCAGCAACCGGACGACCAGGCGCGGGGCGTCGTAGGACTCGTAGTGGTCGCGCACGAACGACATCGCCGGCCGGCGGGCGCGGTAGTCGTGCAGCTCGTCGACGTCGAACGTCGCCACCACCGGCCCGTCCCCCGACTGGTCGACGAGGTGCCGCGCGGCCCTGGCGGCGGCGCTGCCCGCGTCGAGGAACCCGTCGAGCACCAGCACGAGCGTCAGCGACGTGTGCTGCCCGTCGTCGAGACCGGGCACCTCGTCGACGATGTGGACCAGACGCTGCGCCATGCCCGTCAGCCTAGTGACCCGCCGACGCGGGTCACGTGGAAGCGCACGCCGGCACTAGCGGGAGTAGTCGTGCGCGGGCTCGCCCTGACCCCGACCAACCCTGCTGTTCTGGTAGCCGTAGGCGAAGTAGATCGCGAAGCCGATCGCCATCCAGACCAAGAAGCGCAGCCAGGTCTCGGCCGTCAGGTTGATCATCAAGAACAGGCAGATGGCTGCCGAGAGCCAGGGCAGGAACGGCGACAGCGGCACCTTGAAGGACCGCTTCAGGTCCGGCCGGCGACGGCGCAGGATCGGGATCGCGATGGAGACCAGGAAGAACGCCGTGAGCGTGCCGATGTTCACCATCTCCTCCAGCTTCCCGACCGGGGTGACGGAGGCGACGATGGCCACGACGGTCCCGATCGCGAGAGTGAGGCGGATGGGCGTGCCGGTCTTGTGCGAGACCTGCCCGATCGTCTTCGGCAGGAGGTGGTCGCGGCTCATCGCGAACGTCACCCGCACCGCACCGATGATCAGCGTCATCACCACGGTCGTCAGACCAGCGACCGCCCCCGCCGAGATGAGCGTGGCGTAGCCGTCCTTGCCCTGGTCGACGAACGCCTGAGCCAGAGCCGCGTCCGGATTGATCTTGTCGTACTTCACCATGCCGGTGATGACGAGCGCGACAGCCATGTAGAGCACGGTGCAGATCACGAGCGAGCCGATGATGCCGCGCGGTAGGTCGCGCTGCGGGTGTGCTGCCTCCTCCGCCGTCGTGGCAACCACGTCGAACCCGATGTAGGCAAAGAACACCAACGACGCCGCGAAGAGCACTCCGCCCACGCCGTAGGCAGCCGGCGAGCCGGTGACCAGCTGGAGCAGCGGAGTGTGCAGCCACTCGGTGCCGCCGTCGACGGGCTCGGACGGTGGGACGAAGGGCCGGTAGTTGTCGGTGTTGATGAAGCCGATGCCCACGACGATGACGAACAGCACGATGAAGAGCTTGATCGCGACCAGCACGAGGTTGACCCGGAGCGACTCCTTGATGCCGTAGGCGACCAGGGCGGTGAGTACCACGACCAGCAGGAAGGCGGCGAGGTTGAAGTCGTCGCCGTACCCCAGACCCGACGGCCACGAGACACCGATCTCGTCGAGGAAGGTCTCGAAGTACGACGCCCAGCCCTGGGCCACGACCGACGCTCCCAGCATCAGCTCGAGCAGCAGGTCCCAGCCGATGATCCACGCGATCAGCTCCCCCAGCGTGGCGTAGGAGAACGTGTACGCCGACCCCGACACCGGGACGGTCGAGGCGAACTCCGCATAGCAGAGCGCCGCGAGGCCACAGCACACCGCCGCGATGGCGAACGAGAAGACCACACCCGGCCCCGCGTTGGCCTGGGCGACCCGCCCGGTCAGGGTGAAGATGCCGGCCCCGATGATGACGCCGACGCCGAACACGGTGAGGTCCAGTGCGGTCAGGCGGCGCTTGAGCTGGAACTCCGGGTCCTCGGTGTCCTTCAGCGACTGTTCGATGCTCTTGGTCCGAAATACGTCCACCCGAGGCAACCTAGCGGCGGCCTGGGGTGGCGTGTCTAGAGGACGTCACACGCCCCAGAGCGCCGCCACGTGACGACTGTCGGTGCCGCAGCAACCCCCGACGATCCGCAGGTTGGGCAGTGCTGCCCGCAGGTCGTCGACACCTCCGGCCAGCTCCTCGGGGTTGCCCTCGTCGAGCTCGGGGGCCTCGTCGAGCTCGGCGTGGGACATCCGCGATGCGTTGGGACGCAACCCGTGGATCCGACCCAGCCACTCACCGTCCGCTTCACCGTCAGCCAGTGCGGGGGCGACGTGGGTGGGGTGCGCGCAGTTGACAAGGTAGTAGTCCGGTGCCTCCTCGGCGTCGACGCGGGCGATCGCGTCGCGCAGGTGAGTGCCGTCGGGCAGCCGCCCGTCGGTCTCGACGGTGAAGCCCACCGCGGCTGGCAGCCCCGCATCACGCACGGCGCGCACGAAGCCGATCGCCTCGCCCGCACCGGTCATCGTCAGCACCGTCACCTGGTCGGCACCAGCCGCGGCGGCCGAGCGGACCTGCGCCGCGTGGTAGTCGGCAGCCTCGTCGGGCTCGGCGTCCCCGGACGACACGTAGCCGTCGCCGCGCGGACCGTGCAGCCCGCCCACCTTGACGTCGGCGAGCCCGAACTCGGATCGGTACCGCTCGCGCAGGCCCTGCAGGAACTCGATCGCCACCCGGTTGATGCGATCGAGCGCGACGGGGTCGGCGTACCCGACCTTGGCCGCCCAGTCCCAGTTGGCGCGCCAGGTGGGCGCGTCGAGCGTCAGACCCACCCGCGCCTTGGCGGCGATCTCGGCATAGGCGTCGTAGTAGCGCGTCAACAGCCAACGTCCGTCGGCGTCGTCCAGCAGCGGGAACGCCGCGAACTCCGGAAGGTCCAGTCCGTGGTGAAAGATCAGGTCGGTCTCGAGCCCGCCGTCGGTGACGTAGGTGGCCATGGCTGTTTCTACTCGGTCGAGTCCCCGACTTGCCAGGGGCGACGCCGATTCGATCAGACGCTTGACCCGTCGCGGTCGACCATGTTAGAAACCATCTAGTTATCTAACTGTTCAGTTATCTAAGGAGTCCGACCACCATGACCACCACCACCCTGAGCGCCGGCGAGATGCGGCTCGAGCTCGTGAACATCCCCGTGACCGACGTCGACCGGGCGCGCGACTTCTACGTCGAGCAGTGCGGCTGGACGCTGATCACCGACCACGTCCAGTTGGAGGACATGAGGATCGTGCAGATCGTGCCGCCCGGCTCCCACTGCGCGATCCTGCTCGGCAAGAACGTCCCCGGCATCACCGACATGACGGCCGGGTCCCAGCGCGGCATCCACCTGGTGGTGCCCGACCTGGCGGCGGCCCGCGACCAGCTGATCGGCAACGGCGTCGAGATGAGCGAGATCCAGGACATGGGCGGCGTGCTCTACTGCGGATTCGAGGACCCGGACGGCAACATGTGGCTCCTGCAGCAGTGGCCGCACGGAGGGACCCACGACTACTCATGACCACGATCG
This sequence comes from Nocardioides agariphilus, assembly GCF_015352445.1. Classification (GTDB taxonomy): domain Bacteria; phylum Actinomycetota; class Actinomycetes; order Propionibacteriales; family Nocardioidaceae; genus Nocardioides; species Nocardioides agariphilus. Next base: position 53,961 of record NZ_JADKPO010000023.1, on the reverse strand, counting down.
CGATCGACGCACCCGCACGTGACCCGCTGAGCCTCGTCTTCGCCGCGCTGGCCGACCCCACCCGCCGCGCGATCCTGGCCCGTCTGACGGGCGGTCCCAAGACGGTGGGCGAGCTCGCCGAGCCGTTCGACATGTCGGGCCCGGCGGTCTCCAAGCACCTGCGGGTGCTGGAGCGCGCGGGGCTGGTCAGCCGATCGCGCATCGCCCAGGCGCGGCCCGCAAGGCTGGAGGCCGCGCCGCTGCAGCGGGTGGCCGACTGGGCCGAGGAGTTCCGGCAGTTCTGGGACCAGCGGTTCGACCGGCTCGACGACTACCTCGCCACCATGCCCGACGAGACCCACGAGGATGAGCGATGACGATCCGTTGGCCGGCCACGTTCGCCGTCACCATCCCCGACGACACCCCGGACGACACCTCCGTCGTCATCCGCCGGGAGTTCGGTGCTCCGCCCGCGAGGGTATGGCGGGCGATGACCGAGCCCGACCACATGCGGCGCTGGCTGGGCGACGAGCAGCTGCCCTTGACCACGTGCGAGATGGACGTGCGGGTGGGCGGGGTCTACCGCTGGGTCTTCGGCGATCCCGACAGCTCGCAGAGCATGGGCGTCTCGGGCACCTTCGAGGAGGTCGAGCCTCCGCACCGGCTGGTGACGACCGAGAGGTTCGACGCCTTTCCGGGCCCGAGCACCAACACCCTCGTGCTCACATCGCTGGGTGAGGACCGGACGTCGATGACCCTGACGGTCCGCTACCCCGACCGGGAGATCCGCGACGGGTGGGTGGCCTCGGGCATGACGCAGGGTCTCGGCCAGGGCTACGACAGGCTCGACGAGCTGCTTCAGACCGCCGACTCGTAGAGCTCCGCGTGTGGAGCGAGGTGCTCCTCAAGTCGAAGGCGGACCGACCGGCTGATCACCAGGTCCCGCGAGGGCGACACGTTGACGTGGGGAAGCACGGGTTTGGCCAACCCGGCCCGCCGCGCCATCCAGGCCACTGCGGAGTCGAGCCGGTCGTAGCGAAACATCCGCGTCACGCCGTTGCCGCCCTGGGGCGCCCTGACGAACGCCTCCATGCAGCCCAGCCGGATCTGACCGTCCATCACCTGCTCGGCGAACTCCTCGAAGGTCAAGTCGCCGGTGTACTTCGGTGAGCTGGCGATTCGTCCGCGCGAGCGGTAGCGGTACCAGGACGAGATCCAGCCGATCGGCTCGCGCACGATGCAGACCACGTCGTAGGAGCCGGGCGGGTGGCCGAGCCCGGCCAGGATCGGCGCGACCTGGCGGTGGAAGCGACGGACGTTCATGTGCTTGAGCGCCGGCGGGTGCCGGAAGGCGACAGAGGCAGGGAGGGCGAAGGCGTTCTCGATGGCCGTCGAGGCGGTCTTCGTCGTGGCCAGGAAGACGAAACCCTGGCGGGGCATGGCGAACACCGGGAATGGATACCAGCCGACCGCGGGGAACTCACGAAATGACACCAGTTACCCGGTGGACCAACGCCCCCGCCTCCCGACGAACTTTTCGTGGGCCTCAACGCGTCGTGAAGGATGACACCACCACTCGGAAGGGCATCCATGAGCCGACGAGACCCGCAGGCCTTCGCCGACTTCGTCGCGGCGCGTTCGGGCGCGCTGCACCGGGCGGCGTTCCTGATGGTCGGCGACGCCCAGCTCGCGCAGGACCTCGTGCAGGAAGCGCTGACCAAGATCTACGTGGCGTGGCCCCGACTGCACGACGCCACCAACCACGCCAAGGTCGAGGCCTACGCCCGCAAGGCCATCACCACGACGGCGATCGGCTGGTTCCGCAAGAAGTCGTGGGGCGAGCGGACCGCCGAGGTCCTGCCCGAGGGTTCCCAGGCCGGCCACTCCGAGTCGGTCGACGAGCGGGCCTGGCTGTGGCAGGCCCTCCAGGAGCTGCCCGTCCGGCAGCGCGCGGCCATCGTGCTGCGCTTCTACGAGGACCTCACCGAGGCCCAGACCGCCGAGGCGATGGGCTGCGCGGTGGGCACCGTGAAGAGCCAGGTGTCCGCGGGTCTCGCCAAGCTGCGAGCCCGCCTCGGCGACGACGTACTCCCCACGGACCTGATCGAGGTGACCCGATGACCGGACTGCTCAACGACCTGATGCACGAGCGCGCAGACGGGCTCGACCGCCCGCACCTCGATGTCGACGGCATCGTGCGCGAGGGAGACAAGCGCGTACGCCGGCGCCGCACGGCCGTCGTCGGAGGCGTCGCGGCACTCGCCGTCGCCGCGGCCGTGGTCGCACCGTCGGTGCTGGGCGGCACGGGCAAGACGGCCCAGGACCGCGACCCCGACCTCGTCGCCGCGTTCGCGGCCCACTCCCCCAGCTACGCGGTTGGCTCGCGGATCACCATCGACGGCACCACGTTCGACGTCGGACACAAGGTGCGCGCCTTCGTGCAGACCGACGCCGGAGCCGTGTTCAGCGACGCCGACGGCAAGGTGTGGGCCGCCGACGGGGCGGACGTCGTGGAGATCGGCCGGATCAACGCAAAGGTCCCGCACCTCGTCGCCGACGGACCTCGTGCTGCGTGGGTGACTCCCGGCGACGTTCCCGCCTTCACGGTCTACGACCAGGCCACCGGCGAGACCGTGCGTGATCCGCTGCAGAACGTCGAAGGGATGAGCGACGTGCGCGACGGCAAGAACGCGGCCGTGATGTACGCCCTCGAGGGCGAGACGGCCTACGTCAAGACCGAGCAGGGCGCCGCGGCATGGGACACCGCGAGCGGTGACCTCACGTTCCTGGACACCAAGGCCGACGGCTTCACGATCAAGGACGTTCAGGCCGGCCAGATCGTCTACCAACGTGGCGATGACATCCTCGTAGGCCCGAACCCGGAGTCAGGCACGAAGGTCGACCTCTGGGAGGCCTACGCACTCTCCCCCGACGGCGCCTACCTGCTCGGTGAGCCGGAGCCCGACGACGTACGCATCTACGACCTCTCAGTCGGTAGGTCGCTGCCCAAGCAGGATCTCGGCTACGCGTACTTCGGCGGTTACGACTGGATCGATGCTGACCACTACGCAGCCCTGGGCTTCACGGAGACCAACGGAGACGGACCGATCGACATCCTGACGTGCACGGTCTCGAGCGGCGAGTGCAGCATGGTCGCCGAGGACGTCGGCTCCCTGGACGGCGGATTCGCCATTCCCATGGGGGAATACCTCAACTGACGCTGGTCGGCCGCACGGCTGGGGTGTCGGAGAGCGCGGTGATGTCCTCGACGATCCCTCGCGCCAGTGCCTGTGGCGCGAGTCCGACGCGCTCGAGGATCGCGGCCCGCTTGGCGTGGGAGAGGAACTCCTGCGGGATGCCGTGGAGCCGGAAGGGCGTGGTGACCGCGGCGTCGTTGAGGGCGGACAACAGGACCGAGCCACAGCCCCCGACGCGACCGTTGTCCTCGATGCTGACGACGAGGCGGTGCTCCCGGGCGAGGTCGAGCAGGACCGGGTCGACGGGCTTGGCCCAGCGGGGGTCGACCGCGGTCACCCCGATGCCTTGGGCCACGAGCCGCTGGGCTACCTCGACGGCCGTCGTCGCCATCGCGCCATAGGACACGATCAGCACGTCATGGGTGCCGTTGCGCACGAGTACGTCGCACCCGCCGCGCCGCCCGACGGCCTCGATGTCGGCGGGCGGCGCACCCTTGGGGAAGCGGACCACCGTGGGTGCGTCGGAGACCCCGACGGCCTCGTCGAGCAGCTCGCGCAGTCGGGCGGGATCGCGCGGTGCGGCCAGTCGCAGCCCGGGCACGACCTGGAGGATCGACATGTCCCACATGCCGTTGTGGCTGGCGCCGTCGTCGCCGGTCACGCCGGCCCGGTCGAGCACGAACGTCACCCCGCACTTGTGCAGCGCGACGTCCATCAGCACCTGGTCGAAGGCCCGGTTGAGAAACGTCGCATAGAGCGCCACCACCGGGTGCAGTCCGCCCATGGCCAGACCGGCCGCCGATGTCGCGGCGTGCTGCTCAGCGATACCGACGTCGAAGGTGCGGTCAGGGAACTTCGACTGGAACTTGTCGAGCCCCACCGGATGCATCATCGCGGCGGTGATGGCCACGACGTCCGGGCGACGCTCGCCGAGATGGACCATCTCGTCGGCGAAGACGTCGGTCCAGATGCGCTCCTTGGGATTCTCGACGCCGCTGTCGACGTCGAAGGGGCCGGGGCTGTGGAACTGGTCTGCCTCATGGGTCTCGGCCGCGTCGTAGCCGAACCCCTTGCGCGTGATCGCGTGCACGATGACCGGCCCGTTGAACCGCTTGGCCTGCGCCAGCACCTGCTCCATCGCCGCGCGGTCGTGGCCGTCGACGGGACCGACGTACTTCAGGCCGAGGTCCTCGAACAGGCCCTGGGGAGCCAGCGCGTCCTTGAGGCCCTTCTTCATCGCGTGGAGGGCGTCGTAGGCCGCCGGGCCGACACCCGGCACCGCATTGAGGCGGCGCTTGACCATGTCGAGGACCTGCTCGTAGCGGGGATTGGTCCGCAGGCTCGTGAGCGCGGTCGCCAGGCCACCGACCGTCGGGGTGTAGGACCGGCCGTTGTCGTTGACGACGATGACCAGCCTGCTCCGCTTGGCCACCGCGATGTTGTTGAGCGCTTCCCACGCCATGCCGCCGGTCAGGGCACCGTCGCCGATCACCGCGACCACGTGGCGGTCCTCGCCGCGGATCGCATAGGCCTTCGCCAGCCCGTCGGCGTAGGACAGCGCCGTGGAGGCGTGGGAGTTCTCGACGATGTCGTGCTCGGACTCGTCCTGGCTCGGGTAGCCGCTGACGCCGCCTTCTTGGCGAAGCCTCTCGAAGCCCGCCATCCGGCCGGTCAGGAGCTTGTGCACGTAAGCCTGGTGGCCGGTGTCGAAGACGACCCGGTCGCGGGGCGACTCGAAGACCCGGTGGATCGACATGGTCAGCTCGACGACGCCGAGGTTGGGGCCGAGGTGGCCGCCGGTCCGCGCACAGGTCTTCACCAGGAAGTCGCGGATCTCGGCGGCCAGCTCGTCGAGCTCGGGTGCGCTCAGTCCCCGCAGGTCGCGGGGGGACGAGATCTGCTCCAGACGCACCCGATCACTGTAACGATCAGGGCCGCACCAGGAAGAACCGGAAGAGGTCGTGGGTGACCGGCACGTCCTCGACGCCGGCGTATCCCGCCCGGGCGGCGTAGTCCCGCATCACCGAGGGGCGGAACAGTGCTCCGGTCCCTGCCGATCCCGGTTGCGACCGACCGACCGGCAGGCAGTGGAGGACGCTCGAGGTGGCGAGCAGCCGCTCGACCTCGCTCCCGCCGGGCGCGAACTCCTCCTCGGCCCGCTCGTCGACGACGACGGTGACGCCACCTGGCCGCAGCGCCGAGCGGACGGCGGCCAGCGACTCGACCGGGTGCGGCAGGTCGTGGAGGGCCTCGAAGTAGAACGCCACGTCGTACCCCTCGCCGGCCGGTGGAGCGGCGGCGTCGCCCACCTCGAACCGGACCCGCTCACCCAGTCCCGCCTCGGCCGCGTTGCGGCGCGCGTCCATGACCGACGCGTCGTCGCTGTCGATGCCCAGCACGGTCAGACCCGGGTACGCCGAAGCCAGCGCGATCGAGGACCAACCGACCCCGCACCCGATGTCGAGGGCCCGCGCGCCAGGTCGCCCGAGCAGGTCGCCGACGCCATCGATGGCGGGAAGCCACTCCTGGGTCAGCTGGCCCAGGAACCCCGATCGGTTGAAGAGACCCTGGCCGAGGCGTACGTCGTCGCCGTACCCGCCGAAGGCGATGCCCCCGCCCGTGCGGTAGATCTCGGGCAGCTGCTCGATCACCCGCCCGACCCCACCCATCAACAGCGCCATGGCGCCCGCGTACGCCGGTGACTCCGGGTCGCCGAACGACAGGGCCTGCTCGGCGTCCAGGCCGTAGACCCGGGTCTCGCGGTCACCGGGCTCGGTCACGGACACCAACCCGCTGATGGCCTGCTGCTCGAGCCACTCCGCGGCGTAGCGCTCGTCGATGCCGGCGACCTCGGCGAGTCCAGCAGCGGTTCGTGGCGTCGCCAGGGCCTCGTAGAGGCCGAGCCGCACGCCGAGGTGCACCGTCGCCAGCTCCAGCGCCCCGAGCAAGGACGCGAAGAGACGCTCGGTGACTGCGCCGGTGAGCTCGATCTCGGCAGTGCTACTCATCGGACCGCCTCCGCGACCCTCCGGCCCAGTGCGCCGGTCTCGGCGAGGACGCGTGCCTCGGTCTCGGCCGACCAGTTGCCAGCGCAGGTGATGGCGAGGCGGGCGATCCGCCCGTCGCGCATGGTGACCAGCATGATGCCCGCGGCGAGGCTCGGGGTGCCGTGCGTGCGGTAGGCGTACTCGACGACGAACCCGTCGAAGGTGGCGTGCGCATCCCACAGCTCGATGTCGCGGCCCGGAGCCTCGGCGCGCAGAGACTCCTCCAGGGCGACAACACCGGAGGACCGCGTCCGGCCGTGCGGGACCAGGATGTCGAGGTCGACGTCGTCGGTGAAGGTCTGCTCGGCGGCCGTCGAGCTCTCCAGCGAGACTCTGAGCGCGGCCTCGCAGGAGTTCCACTCCGGCTGGTGCGGCTCCAGGTTGTGGAAGACCACCTCGCCGGTCGCGAGGGCCATGGCGTCGTGCGCGAACTCGTCGGTCACCGGGAGGTGGGAGTTGACCATGGCCGACTCGTAGGAGTCGAACCAGTCGAGCGCGACGTAGTGTCCGGGCCGGTCGCGATCGGCCCACAGCTGGCCGCCCACGCTGGTGCGCTGGCCGGTGGAGTCGACGACCCACTGGTGCTCGCGGCGGACGAACTCATCGATGTTGTCAGTGGCGAAGGTGATGACCTGCAGGAAGCCCATGGCTGGTCCTTTCTGGGAGTGGTGTCACCTTCTGGGCGTGGGAATCAACCTGACGATGTGGGGCCTGACGATGTAGGGCGCACGTCCCACGCGACTGGCAGCTCCGGGGCATAGCAGCAGAACGTGCCCGTGCGCACCGACGAGCGCAGGTGACGGCCGAGCTCAGGGTGCTCGGCCTCGATGCGGCCCAGCGCGTCACGGATCCGCGAGGTGACCGTCGTACGCGCCCTCTCGGCCGGGTCGCCGGCCCTGCGAGGACGCCCGCCCAGCCCGTAGGCACCGGCCAGCTCCGCCAGCAGGAAGTCGCGTTCCTCCAGCGCTGCCGCCGAGCGATCGGCGTTCCCATCCGAGTCGGCCTCCGCGATCCGCTCGTCGAGCTCGGCCAGACGACGCTGGTACGCCGCCCGCGCACGGTCGTCGAGCACCTCGCCGAGGTCTCCCTGACCAGGTGCGGCTCCACCGACCGGGGCGACCAGGTCGAGCACGTGCACCTCGCGCCCCGGCTCGTCGAGGAGCCTGGCCAGGTCACCCATGCCCTTCACCGCTGGCAGGGAGGCGGTGCGCCCGCGGAAGGTGATCGTCCATCCGGCGCCGGTGCGCTCCCAGGTGCCGCTCTCGGCACCGGGGCTCGTCGGGCTCGTCGGGCTAATCGGTGCGCCGGCCCTCGTGCCGACGGAGGTCAGCTCGGCCACGCGTTCAGCGATGCCGGCGGTCGTGTAGAAGGCGAGCGCCAGCCCGCGCTCGTGCGCGGCTCGCTCGAGGTCTCCTCGGGAGCCGCGCGACTCGAGTGCCTCGGCCAGGGCTCGCCGGGAGTTGGCGGTCGCCAGCCCGGCGTTGATGTGCTCGTTGGCCGCGATCGCCCGCTCGAGGTGGGCGACTGCTGCTTCGTGGTCGCCGACCAGCCCCGCCAGCAGACCGAGAGGTCGCTCCAGCGACCCGGGAGCCGCCGCGCCGATACCGTCGACCAGGAAGAGGTCGGCGTACGGCGCGAGGAGCTCGTAGAGGTAGGCCACCTCCGGACCGCCGAGGCCACCCTCATGCAGTCCGCCGACGACTCCGGCCAGGTTGGGCAGCCACTCCTTGTCGCGCGGCAGGGCGTCGACCAGCCGCGGCAGGTGAGGCAGATGGCGACGCCGGGTCTCGGGCTCGGTGCCGTAGAAGAGCGCGATGATCGACCCGCCGTCCGGTGCGAGCTCGGGCAGCTCCCCGAACGCGGAGGTGAGCCGACGTATCGCCTGCGTGGTCAGGCCGCGCTCGAGGAGCGGCCAGATGCCTTGCACGACGGCCAACACGGCGGCGTTCTGGCTCTCACCACGGCTGCCGACCAGCGCCACCTCCTCAGCGCAGCGGGCCATCTCGTCGAGGTCCCCGCGCAGGTGAGCGGCCAGGCCCCGCCACAGCGGGACGTACCAGCCGTACAGCGGCTGGCCGAGCCGTTCGGCCAGCCCCGTGAACGTGCTGACATCGGTTGCCGCCTCGCGCATCGCGCCACGTTCCCACCGAGCGATGATCCTGAGCCGGAGTCCGAGGAGCTCCAGGCCGACGTCGCCGATGGCTCTCGCGATCGCCACGATCTCTGTCGCCTCCGCCTCGCGCAGGGCCACGTGGTCCGGTCCGGCGAACGCGTCACAGTGCGCGGCCAAGGCGGCCCCGAGAGCGCGAGCGTCACCTGCCTGCCGGGCCAAGGCGACCGCCGCGTCCGCGAGCTCGGGGATCTGGCCAGCATCGTCGGTGAAGGCGAGTCCGACGACCAGGCGGGCCATGAGGTGCACGCGCAATGACTTCTCGTCGTCGTCGAGCAGGTCGAGAGCCTCGCGGAGGAGGTCGTTCTGCTCGCGGTCGACCAGGCGCACCTCGAAGCCGCCCAGGCCAGCCGCGAAGCCGAGTGCTGCCTCGGCCAGCGCAACCGCGTCGTCGGCGCCACGGGCAAGCCCTGCTGCCTCCCGGTAGTAGACGCGCGCGGCGTCGAGATCGCCGGCATCGAGAAGCGCCGCGCCGACGCCGCGTAGCAGGCGCGGCCTGGCGGGCTCCCCTGGCGGCACCAGGTCCAGAGCCTGGCGGTAGAGCCGGACCGACTCCTCCCAGGCCTGCGCATCGCGAGCCGCTCGGGCCGCGTCCTCGATGGCCGCGACCACCCGGTCGCGGTCGGCCAGCGGCATGGCTCGGACGAGGTGCCCCGCCACCTCTGCAGCGGCAAGCCCCGGCAGGTCCGCCGCCGCCAGGTGCAGCTCACGGCGACGCGATACGGGCGTGGCGTCGTACACCGCGTCCCGGACCAGCGCGTGCGAGAGTGCGAGCCGGTCTCCTTCCTGGCGGGCCAGTCCGCCGCCGACCAACGCGTCGACCCCAGCGACCAGGTCATCGCCATCGAGCGAGCCGAGGGCGCGGACACCGTCGAGCGGCGGCCGCAGCCCGAGCACGGCCGCAGCAGTGAGCACGTCTTGCGCGGACTGCGCCAACCTGGCCACTCGTCGGCGGATCGCGCCCTGGGCGGTCTCCGGGACCATCTCTGCGACGGTCGCGCCCCGCGCCGCCGCCAGCCGGGCCATCTCGGCCACGAAGAGCGGGTTGCCATTGGTGCGCGCCGTCACGGCTGCGGCCTCCTCGGCGTCGACCTGCTGGCCGCTGGTGAGCTCGACCAGCCGAGCGACGTCCTCCGGTCCGAGCCCGGCCAGTGGCCACGACTCCCCCGCGGCGGCGATCTCGGAGGCGAGCTGGTGGCGGTCTGTCCCGGACGACACCTCGTGGTCGCGCCAGCCGCACACGGCCAGCACCGGTCGGCCGGCCAGCGCCGGCAGCAGGAAGCGCAACAGGTGCAGGCTGCCGGGATCCGCCCAGTGCAGGTCGTCCAGCAGCAGGACGACCGGGAACTCCTCGACCAGGCCTTCGACCACGGCCGAGACGCCGTCGAAGAGCGGGAACCTGTTGCCGGCCTGGTCGGGGTCGGTCGCGATGTCGGGATCGACGAGGTCGGCGGCCCGACGGGCCCGCGCGCCCCCGAGCGCGACGAGCGCTCCGGCGTCGCCCGCTCCGGCCTGCCTGAGGATCTGCGTCCACAGCCAGAACGCCGGTGGACCACTGCTCTCCTCGGCCGCAGTCCCGCGCAGCACAGTCGCGCCCGACCGCCGGCCGAGCTCCCCGATCGCGTCGAGCACGGACGTCTTGCCGATCCCTGCTTCGCCGTGCACCCAGAGCAGACCGCCTCGGCCTGTCGACGACAGGCCGGCGATCAAGGCCTCGGCCCGGTCGAGGACGGCGGATCGCCCCAGCAGCACCCGATCAGGCTAGTGAGCCCGCACGAGCTCGCCGTAGAGGGCGGAGGAGAGCAGCTCGGGCACGATCACCGAGGCAGCGTTCGTCAGCGGAAGCCCGAGAGCCGCAACGGGATCGACGAAGACGATCTGGCGGCCTTCGTGGCACACGACGTCGGCATCGGTGAGGTCGGTCGGGGCGACGTACACGGCCATCTGGTCGGTGGTGCCGTAGGCCTCGGAGTGGTCGACGTCGAAGACCTTCCAGAACCGCAGGGACCCGGAAGGTACGACGATCTCCGTCTCCTCGGCCAGCTCTCGGTAGGCGGCCGGCTCGAAGTCCTCCCCCGGGTCGAGGTGTCCGCCCACCAGACCCCACTTGTCGGGGTCGATGCGCGGGTGCTCGTCGCGCTCCTGGAGCAGGAGCCAGCCGCGGCGGTCGACGAGGACGACACCGGCGAAGCGATGGCTCTCGGGCACCAGGTCACCCTAGAGACGCCCCCTAGAGACGCCCCCTAGAGACGCCCCCTAGAGACGTGCTGTGAACCTGCGGCCGCGGACCGCGTCCTCGACCAGCCCGACGGCGCGGCGCAGACCGACCAACCGGGCCTGCTCGAGCTGCCAGGTCTGCACGGCCGCGTCGATCACGTCGAGGTCGGCGACGTCGCGGAGGTCGGCCCGGGTCTCGCTGAGGCCGCGTGCAGCGGCGGCCTGGCCGGCCTCGACGTGGAGCAAGGCGAAGCGGGCGAGCACCACCAGGTGCCGTCGCAGGCCGGGGTAGCCGCGCCAGTCGGCCGGACACAGGTCGAGCAGCCACTCGGCCGCCGACCTCTCCCAGCCCGGCACACCCGGAGGCCGCACCTCGCGCGGCCAGCCGGCCGGGGCGATGCCGTCGGTGCCGGGCGTGCGTGAGAGGCCTGCCCCCTTCTGCTCAGGTTCCGGTGCGAATCCCCACGCCATCCATCCAGTGTTGATCGAACGTGTGTTCGAGTCAACCCGGGAACCCTGTCGACCCGATTCAGCCGGGTCGGTACCGTCCCGGCCATGGACATCCAGGGCCTGGGCTGGCGCACCGACCTCGCGCTGCTGGAGATCTCGGGCAGCGTGCTCGAGGACCGCGGCGACCACATCGTGGTGACCACTCCCGACAACCCGACCTTCTACTGGGGCAACTTCGTGCTCCTGGCCGCTCCCCCGGCACACGCTGCGGACGCCCGTCAGTGGCTCGGCGTCTTCGAGTCGGCGCATCCGGCGGCCGCCCACCGCACCTTCGGCATCGACGGAACCAGCGGTACGGCGGACGACGCGTCGCCTTTCGTCGACCTGGGCCTCGACGTCGACGTGGCCTCGGTCATGACGGCCGCATCCGTGCACGAGCCTGCTCGACCCAACCGCGACGCGACCTACCGGCCTCTCCACAACGACGCCGACTGGGAGCAGCAGGTCGAGCTGACCATGGCCGGTGAGGCGGCGGCGTACAGCCTGGAGTTCAGCACGGGCCGCGCCCGGCAGCACCGGGCCCTGGCCGACGCCGGTCACGGGCAGTACTGGGGAGCGTTCGAGGACGGCCGGCTCCTGTCGTCGATGGGACTGTTCCGGGCCTCGCCAGGTCTGGCCCGGTTCCAGACGGTCAAGACCCACCCGGACGCTCGCGGGCGCGGGCTGGCCGGCACCCTCGTCCATGAGATCAGCAGGTTCGGGTTCGCCGACCTCGGCGCCGAGACCCTGGTGATGGTCGCCGACCCCGACTACCTCGCGATCCGCGTCTACCGCAGCGTCGGATTCACCGACTCCGAGGTCCAGGTCGGCGTCGAGCGCTACCCGGCCGACTAGTGCGCGGTCTGCAGGGTCTCAGGGTCGGACCCTGACGGGTTCTCAGGGTGCGGTCAGGTGTCGGGTCAGGCGGATACCCGAAGCGGGATCGTGCGCCGCGGACCCAGGCTGAGGCCCATGATCAACGTCTCCCACCTGAGCAAGACCTACGGCGCGTTCCGCGCCGTCGACGACGTCACCTTCACCGCCCACCCCGGCCGGGTCACCGGCTTCTTGGGCCCCAACGGCGCCGGGAAGTCCACGACCATGCGGATCATGGTCGGGCTGACCCCGTCGTCCTCCGGCGAGGCCACCATCCTCGGCCGCCACTACTCCGACCTGCCGAACCCCGGCCGCGAGGTCGGCGTCCTCCTCGACGCCTCCGCCCAGCACGCCGGCCGCACCGGCCGCGAGATCCTCACCATCGCGCAGCGCACGATGCGGATGCCCAAGGGGCGCGTCGAGGACATGCTGGCCCTGGTCAGCCTGACCGACGAGGAGGCGGGCCGCCGCGTCCGCGACTACTCCCTCGGCATGCGCCAGCGGCTGGGCATCGCTGCCGCCCTGATCGGCGACCCCGAGGTCCTCATCCTCGACGAGCCGGCCAACGGCTTGGACCCCGCCGGCATCCGGTGGATGCGCGACCTGCTGCGCGGGTTCGCCAACCACGGCGGCACCGTGCTGCTCTCCAGCCACCTGCTGCACGAGATCGAGGTCATCGCCGACGACATCGTGGTCATCGGCCAGGGCCGCGTCGTGGCGCAGGGCACCAAGCACGAGCTGCTCGAGGCTGCCGGCACCTACGTCCGCGCCGCCGACCACGCCGCACTCGCCGCGGCGCTCAACGCCGCCGGCCACCACACCGAGCAGTCCGACCAGGGCCTTCGCACCGAGGCCACCACCGACGAGGTCGGGACCGTGGCCCTGGCCGCCGGCATCGCCCTGCGCGAGCTCCGGCCGGCCGACGGCGCCGGACTCGAGGAGATGTTCCTCGCCCTGACCGCCGACACCCAACGCGACGACACCACCGACACGAACGCAGGAGCAGCAGCATGAGCACCGCGACACTGGCCCCGACCACAGGCGTCGGCGAGCAGGTCGCCCGCAAGAAGCGGACGACGTACGAACCCATCCCGATGCGCACCATCATGGGCGTCGAGCTGCGCAAGATGTTCGACACGCGCTCGGGCTTCTGGCTGATGGCCAGCATCGTCATCCTGTCGGTGATCGCCACCGGCGCGGTGATCCTCTTCGCACCGGCCGACGAGCAGACCTACGACAGCTTCGCGGGCGCCATCGGCATCCCGATGACGATCGTGCTGCCGATCATCGCCGCTCTCTCGATCACCAGCGAGTGGAGCCAGCGCACCGGCCTCACGACCTTCACGATGGTGCCGAGCCGCAGCCGCGTGGTCGTGGCCAAGCTGATCGACACGGTGCTGATCGGGATCACCTCGATCCTGGTCGCGCTCGCCGTCGGCGCGCTCGGCAACGTGATCGGCAGCCAGCTCGCGGGCGTACCCACCACCTGGGACATGACGGTCAGCGAGGTGCTCTACATCCTCGCCGGCAACGGCCTGGGCCTGCTGATGGGCTTCACGCTCGGTGTGCTGTTCCGCAACTCGGCTGCCGCGATCGTCGGGTACTTCGTCTACTCGATGGTGCTGCCCACGCTCTCGGCGCTGCTGGCCGGCGCCCAGGACTGGTACGCCGACGCACAGCGCTGGGTGGACTTCCAGTTCAACCAGACCGGGCTTTTCGACGGCGGCTTCACCGCCCAGGACTGGGCCTCGCTCGCCGTTACCGGCGCCGCGTGGCTGCTCCTCCCGCTGGCCTTCGGCCTGTGGCGGGTGCTGCGGTCCGAGGTCAAGTAGTCCGACGCAGCTCACAACTGAATACAGGGGACACAAGGAAACAACGTCATACGAAGCGGCTGCTCCGGCGACCACTTCGTATGACGTTGTCCCGCTTCTGGGTAGGTTCCGCGCATGGATCCTCTGCAGGACGAAGTCGTCGAGCTGGCCCGCGACATCATCCGGTTCGACACCAGCAACGCGTTCGGGGCGCACGACGGCCACGAGACGCTGGTCGCGCAGCACCTGGCCGAGTACCTCGGCGAGGTCGGCATCGAGTGCGAGCTGGTCGCCCGCGAGGGCTTCGGCCACCGCGCCAACCTGGTTGCGCGGGTGCCGGGCACCGAGAGGGGCACGGCACCCAGCCTCGCGCTCGTGGGTCACACCGACGTCGTGCCGGTCGACGTACGCGACTGGACCCACCCGCCCTTCGAGGCCGTGGTCACAGACGACGGCTACCTGTGGGGTCGCGGCGCCATCGACACCAAGGGGCACGTCGCCGCCCGCGCTGTTGCGATCAAGGAGCTGGTCCGGTCCGGGTGGCGCCCGCGCGGGGACCTCTGGCTGCTCGCGGTCGCCGACGAGGAGGACGGGATGGCCGACGTGGGCATGCGCTGGCTGCTCGACGCGCGCCCCGACATCCGGCCCGACCTCAGCGTCAACGAGGGCGGCGGTGAGCGACTCGAGCTCACCGACGGCCGCACGTTGGTGGGGGTAGCGGTCGGCGAGAAGGGCACCTACCCCGCCCGGGTCACCGCGCTCGGCGAGGCCGGCCACGCCAGCACCCCGACGAAGGCCGACAACGCGGTGCCGCACCTCGCCGAGGTGATCGCCCGGATCGGCCGAGGCCTGCCCGCTCCGGTCAGGCACCCACTCGTCGACCAGATGCTCGGTGTCCTCCTGGGCTCGGACGACTACGACGACCTCAACGAGGCGCTGGCCACCGCGGGCGCGTTGCATCCCGAGCTGGAGCACTGGCTACCGGCGCTGGCCGGCACCACGATGGCACCGACCAGGGTGGGCGCCTCGGATGCCCTCAACGTGATGCCCAGCCGGGCCTGGGTCGAGCTCGACTGCCGGATCCTGCCGGGCACGACCGAGGCCGACGTCGAGGCGGCCGTGCGGGAGAGGATCGGCGGCGGCGTCGACTTCGACCTCTCCTGGCCCGACAAGCTCATCCCCGGGAGCGCCTCCCCGCCCACGGGGCCGGTGATCGACGCGATCCGGGACTGGGTCGCCCAGGAGCTTCCCGACGCCTACCTGCTGCCGAGCCTGGGCACCGGGTTCACCGACTCCAGCTTCCTGCGAGCGGCCGGAAACACCGCGGCCTACGGCTTCCAGCCGTTCTTCACCACTCCCATCGAGGTGCTCGAGTCGGGCTACCACAACGCCGACGAGCGCGTGCACGTCGATGACCTGTCCGCGTCGGTGCGGTTCCACCTGCACCTGGCCAAGGCGCTCCTGTGACGCGCGCACGCGACCTCGGCATCGTCATCGGCTCCCTGGAACCTGGCGACAACGACGCCATCACCGACGTGCCCGGCGTGCGGGTCGGACACACGACCCTCATCGAGGGCGACGACGTCCGCACGGGAGTCACGGTCGTCGTCCCCCACGACGGCAACGTCGGCAACGACCCTGTCTACGCGGCGTACCACCGTCTCAACGGCAACGGCGAGATGACCGGCCTACCGTGGCTCGAGGAGGTCGGCCTGCTGCACTCCCCCATCGGCATCACCAACACCCACAGCGTCGGCATCGTCCGCGACGCGCTGGTGGAGATCGAGGTCGAGGAGCTGCCCGATGGCATCGAGGCCTGGGCACTGCCGGTCGTCGCCGAGACCTGGGACGGCACCCTCAACGACGTCAACGGCTTCCACGTGACGGCCGAGCACGCCAAGGCGGCCTACCGCGCTGCCACCTCCGGACCTGTGGCCGAGGGATCGGTCGGTGGTGGGACAGGCATGATCTGCCACGAGTTCAAGGGCGGCATCGGCACGGCCTCGCGTCGAGTCGTGCACGCCGAGGGTCACTGGACCGTCGGGGTGCTGGTCCAGGCCAACTACGGACGCCGGTCGCGCTTCTCGGTCGACGGCGTGCCGGTGGGGCTCGAGATCCCCTACGACGTGCTGCCCGGCACCCCCGACGGCGACATTCTTGGGCCACCGCCCGGCTCCGGCTCGATCATCGGCATCGTCGCGACCGACGCCCCTCTGCTCCCGCTCCAGTGTCGCCGCCTGGCACAGCGTGCGTCCCTCGGCGTCGGGCGGATGGGCGGCGTCGGCGAGAACGGCAGCGGTGACCTGTTCCTCGCCTTCGCGACAGGCAACCGCGGTTTCGCCCGGATCGACAGCCAGGCGACGGTCGCGGAGGTGCGCACTGTCGCGAACCAGGCCATGAACCCGCTCTTCGACGCGGTCGTCGAGGCGACGGAGGAGGCCATCCTCAACTGCCTACTGGCCTCGCCGACGATGACCGCACGCGGGGTCACCATCCACGGGCTCCCCCACGACCTGCTGATCGCGGCCATGTCGAAGTACGGACGACCGGCGATCCGGCCCACGATCGATCCGGCTATCGACCTGTGAGCATGCGCCGCGGGTTGTCGACGAGCAGTCGCCGCACGTCGGCCTCGTCGAACCCGGCCTCCTTGAGTCGGTCGGCGAACTCGGTGACGACGTAGACGTAGCCCGGCCCTCCCATCGAGGCGTAGTCGCTGCGCAGGCAGACGTCCTGGCTGAGCAGCACGCGATCGAGGAAGCCGTGGTCGGCCAGGCTGCGCAGCCAGCCCAGCCGCTGCTCGGTGTCCCACTCGTGCACGCCCTGCACCGTGTCGAACTGGACCCAGGCACCACGCCGCGCGATCGCGAGGTGGTAGTCGTGGTCGGGGACCATGTCGCAATGCCCGATCACCACCCGGCCGGGGTCCACGCCCTCCTCGGCCAGCAGGTCGAGCTGGGCGGTGCCCACGGGCCACCGCGCCGCGTGCGTGGTGATCGTCAGTCCCGTACGCCGATGGGCGCGCGCCGCGGCCCGAAACGACCGCTCCTCCACCGCCGAGATGAAGCGGTCGCAGCCGATCTCACCGATGATCCCCGCGCGCACGCCGTCGGTCCCTTCCTCGATCTCGCGGACGATGAGGTCGGTGACGGCATCGGTCGAGAGCTCGTCGAGCTCCGGGGGGAAGTAGGCGCGTCGGTAGAACCCGGCGCCGCGCACGATCTGCAGACCCGTGCGCTCGGACATGACACGCAGGCCGGCTGGGTCGCCGCGCAGGCCCCCGGTCGTGACGTCGACGATCGTGCGACCTCCCGCGTCGGCGTACCTCTGCAGCTCGGTCGCAGCGAGGTCTGCGTCGTTGAGCAGCCCGTTGCCGCGGTACTCACGAGTGAGGTCGAGGAAGACGTGCTCGTGAGGCAGCGTCACGCCGAGGTCGTCGGCAGCCACCGGCCCGGTCACGGTCATCACGTCGCCCACGAGGGTCCATCCTGCTGCAACAATCCAGCGCGTGGGGAGCAGCAGCGAGGTCCGTGTCCCGATGTCCGACGGCGTGGAGCTCGCCGTCACCCTCTACCTCCCGGACTCCCCTGATCCGCAGCCCTGCCTGGTCGAGGCCCTGCCCTACCGCAAGGACGACCTGACCTCGTCCTACGCCGCGTCCTACGAGCGGCTGCGCGACCAGCACGGGTACGCCGTGTGCCGCGTCGACCTGCGCGGGACCGGCTCCTCGAGCGGCCACGCCCTCGACGAGTACCAGCCGGCCGAGCAGCGCGACCTCGCCGAGCTGATGCGCTGGCTGGCCGCCCAGGACTGGTGCGACGGGCAGATCGGCATGTGGGGCACGTCGTACTCCGGGTTCAACTCGCTGCAGATGGCGTGCGAGCAGCCGCCGGAGCTCAAGGCGATCTGCGCGATCTACGCCACCGACGACCGGTGGACCGACGACGTGCACTGGCGCGGCGGCGCGCTCCGCCTGGTCGACCAGGTCGACTACAACCACTACATGACGCCGATGTGCGTCCTACCGCCCGTGCCGGCTGTGTTCGGCGACGGCTGGGATACGGAGTGGACGCGGCGGCTGGAGACCAACGAGCCGTGGTTCCTCACCTGGCTGCGCGAGAGCCGGCACGGCCCCTACTGGGACCACGGGTCGGTTCGCCTCGCAGGCAGCACGGCGGGGTACGAACGGATCCAGGTGCCGACCCTGATCGTGGCCGGCTGGGCCGACGGCTACCGCAACAACAGCTTCCGTACGGTCGAACAGCTCGCGGCCAACGGGACGCCGCACCGGCTCCTCGCCGGTCCCTGGGCCCACGCGGACGCGACGACCGCCATGCCCGGCCCGCGGATCGACTTCGACGCCGAGCTGGCCGGATGGTTCGACCTCTGGCTACGTGGACGCGGGACGCACGAGGACGCCTGCGAGGTGTTCGTGCGGACCTCGACGCGGCCCGAGATCGACCTCGACCTGCACGAGGGCTACTGGCTGCGACTGCCCTCCGTGCCGCCCACCACCACCGAGGTCCTGCCACTGCCAGGGCCACACGTGCTGGCGGTCAAGGCGGATGTCGGATCCGCGGCCTGGATCGACTGTGCGGGACACCTCCCGTGGGGGCTGTCAGGTGACCAGCGCCTCGACGACGCCCGCTCCCTGCGCTGGAACTTCGAGCCGCCGCCCGGCCCGGTGGTAGGTCACCCGGTGTTGCGCATCCAGGTCTCGGCCGACCGGCCGGCCGCGTCGCTGTCGGTGAAGATCTGCGACGTCTTCCCCGACGGCACCTCGGCGCTGGTGACCCGCGGGACTCTGGACCTGGCCTTCCGGTCCTCGGTGCACGGGCCACCGGAGCCTCTCGAGCCCGGCGTGCCCTACGAGGTCGAGGTCGTCCTCGACGCCTGCGCCTACGCGTGGTCGCCGGGTCAGGTACTGCGCGTGAGCATCGCGGGAGCCGACTGGCCCAACACCGTGGCTCCGCCGCACCCGGTGCAGCTGACAGTCCACGCCGCCGCACTAGAGCTCCCAGTCCTCGCAGGGACGTGGCCTGCCCCTACGTTCGGCCCCGGCGCCGACCAGTCCTCCGAGTCGGCCGAAGGGGTGGCCTGGGAGATCCGCGACGACGTGCTCGCCCGCGTGACGTCGGCGCGGACGATGTCGGTCTCGGAGTACGACACGCCCTACGACGGCACCGCGCGCGAGGACTACCGCGGCGAGGTGAGCGTCGACCGGCGCACGTTCGCCCAGCACGCCCACGCCGACACGACCTACGACCTCACCTGGCCGGGAGTCGCGGTCAAGGTCCGCTCGGTGATGGAGCTCGACATCGTCGACGGCCAGGTCGACGTCGTGATCGACACCTGGGCATGGCGCGACGGCGTGGAGGTCTCGCACCGGACCTGGCGCGAGACCTGCTAGCCCGTTCATCCGGCCAGCACGAGGTCGATGCGTGCCCGAGTCTCCCGGATCATCACCAGCGCCGGAGGAACCGAGCGATACGTGTGACCCGTGGGAGTGGCGGTCTCGACCGCGTGGCGGCCGCCCGCCCGGGAGGGTCTGGCTCGCCACCCAGCCGCCTGCTTGGCGTAGTTGCAGGCCTCGCAGAGGCCCTGACCGTTGACGGCGTCGGTGTCTCCCCCGCTGGATGCACCTCTCAGATGATCGGTATGTCGGATCGGTGCGTCACACCACGGCGTGCGGCAGATCTGGTCTCTGAGATGGATGAAGCGGGCCAGCGAGCCGCGGAACAGTCGGGCGCGAGATTCCATCGCCACCAGCTCGCCGGAGGTCGGATGGGTGTAGAGGCGACGCAGCCAGATCCGCTCGTCGCGGTCGCAGGCGCGGGCGACCAGCTCACGAGCCAGCTCGGCGGGCACCGGCCCGTAGCCCTCCATGTGAGCAGGCTCGTCGCTGCTGCCGAGGAGAGCTGCGTCAGTCATCACCAGCCCGAGGCTCACACCCACACCGGCCGCCGGCGCGACCGCGTCGCTGGACGTCTCCCCCGTCGCCTGCGCATCCGGGACCCGCACGGCCGCGTCCACGACGGAGGTGACGAGGGCGTCGGCCATCACCTGGCCCCGGGAGCGCGGGTCACCCATCGCCCGGGCCGAGTCGGCAGCACGGCTGAGGGCGGCATGCGCAGCCATGCCGTCTCGCGCGGGCAGCAGGGCGGTCAACCACACCATCGCGTCGGGAGCGGGCCGCAAGGTGATCGTGCGGTCAGACTCAGCGCGACGCCGGCGAGTGACGAAGAACTCCGGGTCTAGCCGGTAGGCGGTCTGCTGACAAGCGACGACGAGCTCTCGATCGCCCATCGCGACGACCTTGTCGAGGTCGCCGCAGACCTGGGCGTCGACGGCAAGCCTGTCCTCACGGGTCAGGCACGCCGTCTCGCGAGCCACCAGCGTCGCCCTCCACTCGGTGATGCGCCCGGCGCGCCAGGCCTCCCACGTCGAGGGCAGCTCGGAGACGACGACCTTGGCGAGACCCACATGGCGTTGCCCGCGGTGGTGGGACTCGCGTCGAGCGAGCGCCACCTGGGCAGCGACGCCGCGACCCTGCTGAGCGAGGGGCACTCCCACGGCATCCTGCGCGGCTCGTTGCGAGTCGTCGAACTCTGCCGTCAGCGCTGCCTGGGCCGCCGTCGCCACGCACACGAGCTGCTCGAGAGCGCGGATGGCGTCGATGCGTCCGGCGTCGTCGAGACCTGACGGGGACTGCAACGACGCACTCAGAGCACGTGCGGCAGCCGTCACCGAGGTGGCCGTGAGAGGGTCAGAACCCGAGAATGTTTCGAACATGTGTTCGAATTATGACACGGTCTCCCATCAGCTGTCAACGAGGAAAACCCAGCGGTGGACAACCAGACCTGCGACTACGGTGGCGTCGTGGACGACCCGCGCCAACGGCTGGACGCAGCCGCGAGCGAGTGCGGGTTCAGCGGTGTGGTGCGGGTCGACCGTGACGGCACCGTCGAGATCGACGCTGCCTACGGTCTGGCCGACCGTGCGCACACCATCGCGATGACCACCGACACCCAGCTGGGGATGGCGAGCGGGTCCAAGACCTTCACCGCGGTCGTCGTGTTGAAGCTCGTCGAAGACGGCCTGCTGGACCTGTCGATGCCCGCGCGGGCGTTGCTCGGCCGCGACCTGCCGCTGATCGCAGACGACGTGACGGTCGAGCATCTCCTGTGCCACCGGTCCGGCATCGGCGACTACCTCGACGAGGATGTGCTGGACTCCGACGACTACCCGATGCCGGTCTCCGTGCACCGGCTCGTCCGCACCGAGGACTTCGTCCCCATCCTCGACGGCTACCCCACCAAGTTCCCTGCGGGCGAGCGGTTCTCCTACTGCAACGGCGGGTACGTCGTACTGGCACTGCTCGCCGAGCGGGCTTCGGGCCGCAGCTACCAGGACCTCGTCCGCGACATCGTCTGCAAGCCGGCGGGCATGAGCAGCACCGACTTCCTCCGCTCCGACTCGTTGCCAGGCACGGCTGCCCTGGGCTATGTGGAGGTCGACGGGTACTGGCGCACCAACGTCTTCCACCTGCCCGTCGTGGCCACCGGTGACGGCGGCGTCTACACGACCGGCGCTGACATCACGCGGTTCTGGGACGCACTGATGACCGGCCGCCTCATCGGGCAGGAGACCCGCCACACGATGCTCACGCCGCGCAGCCCGGTCGACGAGGACGGCGACGGCTACGCCCTCGGTTGCTGGGCAAGGCCAGGCCCGGGCATCGTCCAGATGTCGGGCGGCGACGCAGGCGTGAGGTTCTGGTCCAGGCACGACCCCCGTGACGGCTCGACCATCACGGTCATCGGCAACAGCGGGGCCAGCTCCCGGCCGCTGGTCAAGGTGCTCGACGACCTTCTGAGCTGATCAGCTGCCGACTTCGTCGTTGTGTTCGCCAGCCGACAGACGCGGCCCGCCGATCGGAGCAGAGTCCTGGTCATCAGGCCACACGGTCTCAGAAATCCAGGGAGAGCATCATGACCATCATCGACACCGCCACCGTCTCGGCTTTCCTCGTCGTCCTCGCCGTCGCTGTCATCGCCACGGCCATCACCCTCGGCGTGGCCCTGCGTGCCTACTACGCCAGCCGGCCCGCCCGGACCCCGCGTATGCGCGCCGAGGTCGCCCTGCAGAGCCGCTACGCCCACTGAGCCTCGCTCCTCCACGCGGCCGGGCCCCAGCAGGGGTCCGGCCGCTGCTGTCCCTACGGGCGCAACTGGGAGACCCTCCGCAGCAACCGGTCGCGCTCCTCGTCGGTGAGGGGTACGCCGAGCTCGTCGATCAGCTCGGCCAGCTCACCCTCGCGCAGCTCGCGGTGCTCGGTCGGCTCGCCCGGTCGACGTACGGTCAGGGTCTCGTGGGTCAGCGCCACGTGCTGTCCTGGCAGGTGCTTGGTCAGCATCAACATGTTGCGGAAGTGGATCGTCGGGAACGTGCTCGTGTAGTGGTGACCGACGATCACGTCGAGCGGCTCCACCGGAAGCTCGTCATGGGTGTGCATCAGCTCCCAGTCGCCGTCACGCCAGCGTTCGAGCGTCCAGCTGCGGCCCGGTCCCAGCGGCACCTCGCGCAGCCGGTAGCGCCACCCGCCGTGGCTCTCCTCCGCACCGTCGGTCAGTGGTATCGGGCGCAGCACGCTCATCCCGAACCCTGGGTCCGCGAGCAGCTCTGACCCGTCGACCCTCACGACGACGACGCAGTGGGTCCGGGCCTGGCCTCCCACGCGACCGAGCCGCCGTTGGACGTCGTAGCCCAGCCGCTCCAGGGCAGCCGCGAACAGCACGGCGTGCTCGAAGCAGTACCCGCCTCTCCCCCGCCCGACGAACTTCTCCTGCACTGCATCGAGCGACACCCCCGGATGCTCGTCGAGCAGCACGTCGATGTTGTCGAAGGTGAACGCCCGGACGTGGGCTTCGTGGAGGGCGTCGAGAGCGGACCTCGACGCAGGTTCGAAGCTCATCTCGATCCGCGCCAGGTAGGCGTCGAGGTCCAGCCGCTCGGCCTGCCAGGGACTCTGGGTACTCACGGCCCCTATCTTGCTGCGTCGGGCTCAAGGAGCCAGCGAGAACCAGGCCTCGGCCCGCAGGAGGACCTGGCAGTCCTTGCGTGCCACGTCCCCCCGGATCACGAGGGTGCCGAAGTCGGTGGCCTGCAGGTTGCTGAGGACGAACTGGTCGCCTGACTGGCAGCTCGGCGAGTCCCCCGAGCTGGTCAGGCTGAGGCGGGAGCTCGAGTCACTGAGGGTCCAGGTGCCGAGGTCGGCAAGCTCCCCAGGCCCGGTGAGCACCGTGTAGGTGCCGTCACCGCGCAGCTCGGACACGTACTCGCCCTGCGGATCGAGCCACGTCGCCACGACCACCTCGGGTCCTGTCACCGGCCGCCACACGGCCTCAGCGGGAGCCTCGAGGCCTCCCATGCCACCCGGGAGCACCCGTTCCAGCGCCCACTGGGGACGGAACGGTCGGTCGCAGTCGAAGTCACCCAGACCCACGGGAACGATGTGCAGCCCGCCGCCCGCAGCCATGGCCGCGCGGAGCGACAAGGTCCGCCCGGCGCACGCGGCGGTCCCACCGTCGACGTCCACGCTTATCGTGTCGCCGTCGACGACGAAGGTGCCGTGGACCATCGGGTCCGCGGACAGCTGGCCGGTGTCGTCGTAGCTGAACGAGCCGTCCGCGGTGAACATGAACAGCATCCGCGAGACGGTCGGGTTGTCGAGCCGCCAGACGCCGGCCAGTTCCTCGGCCGTCGGTGCATCCCCGACGAGGAAGGTCTGGTCGGCCGCCGACAGGGACGTTGAGGTGGGCGTCGGCACCGGCTCGGTCGGCGACAGCGTCTCGTCGTCAGACCCGAGGCTCTGCCAGGTGGCGACACCGACGACCACCGCGGCCGCCGCGGCGGCTGCGACCACGCCCCGTCGCCGGTGGCGCTGCTGCCGCCCGGAGATGCGCTGCTGAACCTGGTTGCGGGCGTCCCGCAGGTCCGAGTCGGTCACGACGATTCCTCCTGTCACTGCCTCGATGTCCCGCGCGAGGCGCTCCTCGATAGTGCTCACCGGTTCACCTCGATCCCTTGCTGAAGTGCGTGCAGCCCGCGATGGGTGTGCGTCTTGACCGACCCCTCACCGATGTCGAGGAGTGCGGCCGTCTCGGCGACCGACAGCTCGAGCACGAACCGGCAGGCCAGCACCTCGCGCTGACGCCTGGGGAGCATCCGCATCTGCGCCACCAGCGAGCCCACCTCGTCGCGCGCCAGGGTGGCGTCCTCGGGTGTCCGGCGCGGTCCCTCACGCACGAGCAGGAGAGGCCGCTTGGCTCGCTGGGTGGCCTGGCGGCGTACCCACGAACGGCAGCGGTTGAGCACGGCTGAGCGGACATAGGCCTCGGCGGCGTCGGGGTCCCGGAGTGCGCGGAGGTTGCGGTGCAGGGAGACGAACGCGTCCTGGACGGCGTCCTCGGCAGCCCCACGGTCGCCCACCATCACGACGGCGAGCCGCAGAAGGGCCGCATAGTGGCGACGGAAGACGACGTCGACCAGCTCTGCGCGGGCCGACTCCGAGCTGCGCCGGCCGATGTCACGGTGCTCGCCCATCGAGAGCTCCTCGGGGACGGATTGCGTCATGCCCGAGAGTCGTTCGACCTGCGATCAGGTTGACACAGGCCGCCCTGGAAAGCTCACACCAGCCAGTGAGCCTGGTAGGACGGGTCGACCAGCGCCGCGCGGTCCATCCCGAACGGCGACACGTCGCTGCTCGTCGTACCGCTCTCGGCGAGGTCAGCCAGGATGCGACCGAATGTCGGCGCGAACTTGAACCCGTGGGCGGCGCCAAGACCTACGACGACGGACTCGTGGCCCGGCACCGGTGCCATCACGAAGTCGCGGTCGGGGGTCAAGGTGTACTGGCAGCGGATCGAGCGCACCGGCCGTCCCGCCTCGGGAAGCAAGGTGGTGACGAACGACGCCAGCCGCTCCAGCATCTCCGCGTCGGGTTCGGCGGTCCGCGAGAAGGGGTCGGAGGTGTCGATCACCGGGCCTCCGCAGTCCTGGGCGGCCTTGACCGTCGGCTCGCCGTAGCACGGGAAGCCGTAGAAGGACGGGTCGTCCATCCAGATCCACAGCGGCAGGTGGTGCGGGGCGAAGCTCCCGGGCCGCTCGGGGGCGAAGTACGTCGCCTGCTCCAGCGTCGTCTCCAGCGGCAGGCGGACGTCGAGGCCGGCCAGTACCTCGTTGGTCCAGGCATCCGCGCAGACGACGACACGATCGGCGACCACCCGCTGGTCGAGATGGTCGAGTCCATCGCCGATGACCAGCTCCACGTGCCCACCCCGGTCGACCAGCTCGAGCACCCGCGTCGACCCTCGAAGCTCGGCGCCCGCAGCCACCGCGAGCTTCTGCATCAGCGCAGTGGTGCGCGCAGCGGGCACGATCGCGCCCCGCTCCTGGTAGAGCCCGGTCGTGCCGTCCGGCAGCGCGAACTGCGGCCAGCGGCGGCCCGTCTCCGCCACGTCGAGCAGCTCGAAGGGGATGCCGACCTCGGAGAGCGACGCGGTGTAGTCGTCCATCGGGATGGCCGGGTCAGCAGGGAACAGGTCGAGCCCGCCGGTCACGGTGACCAGCTGCTCACCTGACCAGCGCTCGAGCGCGGCCCAGTCGGCGTAGGCCTCCTGGGTCAGCCGGACGTAGACCGGCGTGTGGTAGCTGTGCCGCAGGATCCGGCTCGAGTCGTGCGAGGCGCCGCGCTTGTGGCCCAGCTCGAACCGCTCGAGACCCAGCACCCGCTTGCCTCGGCGCGCGAGGTGCATCGCTGCCGCACTGCCCAGCGCGCCCAAGCCGATGACCACGACGTCCCACCTCGCTGGTCGAGCCTGTCGGGACTCACTCATCGCTGAGCCTGGGCAGCAGCCAGCGCCGGATGTCGGCGCTGTCGTCCTCCATCGGCGCGAACCAGCCGTGGGTGTAGGCACGCGACGACATCCCGCGCTGTACCGACTCGCAGATGGCCCAGTCCTGCTTGTTGACCAGGTCCCAGAAGTCGCCGGCGTCGGAGGGGTCGAAGTCGGCGGCTGCGACGGCGTCGGGGTGGAACAGCAGCGAGCAGTCGATGCGCGTGCGGTCGACCGCGAGAGGCTGCAAGACGAACGCCGCGACGTGGTCGGCCGAGCACGACAGCATCAGGTTGGGGTAGACGAGCTCGCCCTTGTGACGCACCTTCTCGGCCTCCGACAGTCCAGGCAGCGGTGAGCGGTTGGTCGTGCCGCTCATCGTGAAGGTCCACGCGCCCTCGCGGTGCGGGATGCCGTCGTCCCACTCCAGCCCGAGCCCACCACCTCCGAACGACGGCACGAGACGCACCAGCTCGGGGTGGACGGGGCCGCAGTGGTAGCACTCGTTGTAGTTCTCGGCGAGGACCTTCCAGTTGGCGGCGACCGCGTAGGTGAGCCTCAGCCCGGTCACCAGTGAGCCCATGTCGTAGTTGCCGAGGTTGCCGGCGGCCTTGGCAACGCCCTCGTCGAAGGTCCCGGGACCAGGATGAGTCAGGTTCACGAAGACGAAGCCAGCCCACTCCTGCACCCCGACCGGGTGCAGCGAGAAGTCATCGGGATCGACCTCGACACCGTCGGTGTGGGGCGCCTTGAGCAGCCGGCCCGACAGCGAGTAGGTCCACGAGTGGTAGGGGCACCTCAGCGCACCGGCCGCCGAGCACACGGGAGGGCTGAACGGCTCGCGGGGCACGACCTGTGAGCCGCGGTGCCGACAGACGTTGTAGGCGGCGTGCAGGCCGTCGTCGTCACGCGTCAGCAGCACCGACTCCCCCACCACGTCGACAACAGCGAGGCGTCCGGACGCCTCGAGGCCGAGGTCGTCGAGTCGTCCGACACACGCCCACGTGGCAAGGAGCACCCGGTCGCGTTCCTTGACGAAGGCCTGCGGGTCGACGTACATCTCGCGGGGCAGCGCGGCCTGGAGCCCGGTCACGAACGACTCCCGGATCGTGCAGCGACCAGATGGCACGCCGTGTGATGACCCTCCCCCGCCGAGAGGATGGGCAACGCGGAGGTCCGGCAGTCGCCGCCGACTCCTGCGTCCTCGGCCGAGCCGTCGGCGAGCGCGGGGCAGCGTGGATGGAACCGACAGCCGTCGGGGATACGGGTCGGGTCGGGCACCTCGCCGGTCAGCACGACGGGGGTGACGTGGTTGATCTCGGGTACGACGGACAGCAGCGCCTTGGTGTAGGGGTGCTGCGGGTCGCGCAGGACCTCCTCGGTCGGGCCGGCCTCGACGACCCGGCCGAGGTACATCACGGCGATGCGGTCGGCGATGTTCCAGGCCAGGCCCAGGTCGTGGGTGACGACGAGGACGCCGAGGCCCAGGTCGCGCCGGAGCTGGAGCAGCAGGGCCAGGATCTCGCCACGGATCGAGGCGTCGAGCGAGGAGACCGGCTCGTCGGCCACCAGCAACTGCGGCGCCATCGCCAGGGCACCGGCGATCAGGACGCGCTGTCGCTGCCCTCCCGACAGCTCGTGGGGGTAGCGCAGGAACAGCCGCTCAGGAGGACGCAGCCCGGCAGAGGACAGCGCCGCTGCAACCAGGTCTGCCTCGTTGCGCCCCTCGGGATCGTGCGCGTCGAGGCGGTGCAGACGGATGCCTTCGGCGACCGACTCGTAGACCGTGTGCCGGGGGTTCAGTGCGCCCGCAGGGTCTTGGAGCACCAGCTGGACCCGGCGCCGGAACGCGCGCAGCCCCTGCGCCGATCGGTCCAGGGGCTGGCCGTCGAGGAGCACGTCACCGGCAGCCGGCTTCTCGAGACCGAGGAGAGCGCGCGCCAGCGTCGTCTTGCCCGATCCCGACTCCCCCACCAGAGCCAGGATCTCGCCTGCGGCGATGCTGAGGTCCACGCCGTCGACGGCTCGGGCGACCGGGCCGCCGCGACCCTGGAAACGGATGGAGAGGCCGCGGGCCTCGAGCGTCGTCTCGCTCCCGGTGGGGTTCACGGGGCCTCCAGCAGCAGGCACGCTGCGGCGCGGGTGTCGTCGCCGCGGAGCTCGGGCACGACCCGGTCGCAGTCCTCGAACCTCTGCGGGCAGCGCGGGTGGAACGAGCACCCGGAGGGCAGCTCGGTCGGGTCGGGCGGGTCTCCGGGCAAGCCCGACGGGGCGTAGCGCGCAGCCAGGTCGCCGATGTGGGGGAACGAGGCAGCCAGCGCGGCGGCGTAGGGGTGGAGCGGGTCGGTGAAGACCTTGTCCGCGGGGCCGTGCTCGATCACGCGGCCGGCATACATCACCGCGATCCGGTCGCAGAGGTCGGCCAGCACCGACAGGTCGTGGCTGATCATCAACAGGCCGACGTCGAGGTCGGAGACGAGGTCCTTGAGCACGTTCAGCACCTGGGCCTGGACCATCACGTCGAGGGCCGTGGTCGGCTCGTCGGCCACGATCAGCCGCGGGCGGCAGGCCAGCGCCATCGCGATCATCACGCGCTGCCGCTGCCCGCCGGAGAGCTGGTGCGGATAGGCACGAGCACGCACTGCCGGTAAGCCCACCTGCTCGAGCAGCTCGCCGACCCGGCCGTCGATCGTCTTGTCGGACAGGCCGGGCTCGTGCAGGCGGATCGGCTCGGCGATCTGGGCACCGACGCGCTGCACCGGGTTGAGCGAGTGCAGCGCGCCCTGGAACACCATGGAGGCGCCGGCCCAGCGCAGCGTGCGCAAGGCACCCCACTTCATCGTCAGCACGTCCTCGCCCTCGAACAGCACACGGCCGGTCACCTTCGCCGACGGGGGCTGCAGGCGCAGGATCGTGGCGGCGAGCGTGGACTTGCCGCACCCCGACTCCCCTGCCACGCCGACGACCTCGCCCGCCGCGACCGACAACGAGACACCGCGTACGGCGGGCACGTCGCCGCCACCGGTCCGGTAGGTCACCGACAGGTCGTCGAACTCCAGCAACTGGGCAGACCCGTTCACCGGCGAGCACCCAGTCTCGGGTTGAGTACCTCTTCGAGCGCCTGGCCGACCAGGGTGAAGCTGAGCACCACCAGGACGACGCAGACACCGGGCGGCACGATGAACCACCACGAGCCCGTGGTGATCGCACCCACCCCGAACGCCGCGTCGAGCATGCTGCCCCACGACACTCGCGTGGGGTCTCCGAGGCCGAGGAAGCTCAAGGTGGTCTCGGTGAGGATCGCGATGGCCACGGTCAACGTGGTGTTGGCGAACACCATCGGCATCACGTTGGGCAGGATGTGCCGCCGCATCTGGTGACCTGAGCCGGCCCCGAGGACCTTGGCGCGCTCGATGTAGGGACGCTCACGGATCGTCAGGGTCTGGGCGCGGATCAGCAGAGCCGTGCCGGGCCACGAGGTCACCCCGATGACGATCACGATGTTGATCAGCGACCGGCCGAGCGTCGTGGCCATCACGATCGCCAGGGGCAGGAACGGGATCACCAGGAACCACTCGGTCAGCCGGAACAGGATCGCGCCGGTCCAGCCGCTGAAGTAGCCCGACATCAGACCGATCAAGGTGCCGAGCACCATCGAGAGCAGCGTCGCCGCGAGCCCGACGAACAGCGAGATGCGCGACCCCCAGATCAGCAGCGTGAGCACCGACCGGCCCTTGTCGTCGGTGCCGAGCCAGAACTCGCCCGAGGGCGCCTCGAGCACCCCGCCCGTCGCCCTGGTGACCGAGAGCCCCTCGGACGGGGCGATGACCGGAGCGAGGAGCGCGACGCCGACGAACACGAACAGGATGCCCAGGCCGATCATGCCGGAGCGGTGCTGACGAAACGTCGCCCAGCCACGACGCCAGGCCTCCCGGCGTCGCCTGCGGGCCAGCGCACGGGCCGAGATCTGCGCCGGGACCGTCGTACTTGTCGTCATGTGCGCACTCGTGGGTCGAGGAGGCCGTAGAGCAGGTTGGCCACGAGGTTGGCCAGGATCACACCAGCAGATGCGACCAGGAAGGTGCCCTGCAGCACCCAGTAGTCGGGCACCGACAGCGCCTCGGTCGCCAGCAGTCCGAGACCCGGGATCGAGAACACCGTCTCGATGGTGATGGCGCCCGAGACCACGAAGCCGATGTTGAGCGCGACCAACGTGGTGGTCGGCAGGAGCGCGTTGCGTACGGCGTGCCGGTTGCGGACCTGCACGTCGCGCAGGCCCTTGGCCCGGGCGGTGGTCAGGTAGTCCTCCCCCAGCTCGTCGAGCAACGAGCTGCGCATGATCAGCGCATAGTCGGCGAGATAGGCCAACGTCAGCGTGACCACCGGCAGGGTCAGGTGCCGCGCCGTGTCGAACCAGCCGGCCACGGAGTTCGGGTCGACGTCGATGGAGTGGAGCCCGCCGGTCGGGAAGTAGCCGGGGATCGGGCCGAAGCCCACCGCGAAGGCCGCGATCAGCAACAGGCCGAGCCACCACTCGGGCATCGCGTAGAGGGTCAGCGAGGTGCCGGTGGAGAAGTTGTCGAACTTGCCGCCGCGGTTCCACGCGCCCCGGATCCCCAGCCACACACCGATCACGGTCGCGAAGATCGTCGAGAGCCCGACGAGCAGGATCGTCGGCCACATCCGGTCCAGGATCAGGTCGCTGACGGGCACGCGATAGCGCAGCGAGATCCCGAAGTCGCCGGTCAGGGTGTTCTTCAAGAAGGTGACGAACTGCTGCGGCAAGGGCTGGTCGAGGCCATAGGCCTTGTTGAACTCCTCCAGCTGCTCAGGCGTGCTGAACCGGCCACGACCCAGCGTCTTGGCCGGGTCTCCCGGCATCACCCGGAACAGGAAGAAGCTGACCACCAGCATGAACGCCAGGCTGCCGAGTGCGCCGAGGCAGCGGCTGAGCACGTATCGACCGAACGTGCCCTGCCGCGCCGGTGCCAGCTCCCCTGCATGTCCTGGCCCCGCATCCGCTTGGGTGAGGACCGTCACTCGCGCTCGTCCACGGTCGACCGGCGGCGCATCAGGGCGATCCCGCCGACGACGACCGCAAGGCCGGCGAGCACGCCGACGCCGATCACCGCGCCGTTGCCTCCACTGTCCTCGCCGCTGTCGTCGCCACCGTTGCCCCCGTTGGACCCGTTGGACCCGGTGGTGCCGGTGACCGCACCGACGGCGTTCTCCAGGCCGCCACAGTCCCCGGCATCCGCGGCGGGCCGGACGTTGAGGTAGTTCTGCACGCCGTACTGGATCAGCCAGATGCCACCCGGGTCGGGCTGCGGCTGGAAGCACGCCCAGCGGTCGCTGCGGAAGGCCTCACCGATCGAGGAGTACGCCGTGACCAGGTAGGGCGCGTCGTTGTAGAGGATCTCCTGCATCTGCTTGACCTGGTCCTCGCGAGTCGCCTGGTCCTGCTCGACGTGCTGCTGGTCGTAGAGCGCGTCGTAGGCCTCGTTGCTGTACCAGGAGTCCGACCAGTTGCCGAGCTGGCCGGTGGTCAGGTAGCTGAGCATCGAGTCGGGGTCAGGCTCGACGTACCAGCCCCACTCGAAGGTGTCGAAGGTGCCCTCCAAGATGACGTCGGTCAGCTTGCTCGACTCATAGGTCTCGACCTCGGACTGGATGTCGAGGTCGGCCAGCCACTCCTTGAAGAACTCCATCACGTCGACCGAGGTCTCGGAGTCGCTGCGCGCCGCCAGGCGGAGCTTGCCGATCGGCTTGCCCGAAGGGAGCGTGCGGAACCCGTCGTCACCCACGACATAGCCGGCTTCGTCAAGCAGGGAGGCCGCCTTCTCGGGGTCGTAGGCGAAGGCGTCGGGGTCGTCGGAGACCCACTGGTAGCCGGGGTAGGCGGGCGGGATGATCGTGGTGCCCGGCTGGCCGCCTCCTTGGTAGGCCGTGCGGATGATCGTCTCGCGGTCGATCGCGAAGTTCAGTGCGAACCTGAACTTCGGGTCGAGCACGGCCGGGTTGGGGTCACCGATCGGGTCGCCGGTCTCGGTGTCGATCGAGCCGGTGTTGAAGGCGATCTCGTCGAAGCCGGGCGAGTCACCGTTCTGCGCGGTGATGCCGTCCTGGTTCTCCAGCGACTTCACCTGCAGAGCCGAGATGCCCTCCGCGAAGTCGATCTCGCCCTTGATCAGCGCCTGGACCATCGGGTCCTCGCTCTTGTAGACCCGGAAGACCACCTCGTCGATGTTGGGCGCGCCCTTCCAGTAGTCGGGGTTCGCCTCGAAGCGGTACGTCGAGCCGCCGGCCGTGCCCTCCACCAGACGGAACGGACCCGAACCCACCACCGGCGCGTCGTCGGACGGCTCGTTGGCGTAGCTCTTCATCTCCTTGTCGGTGACGTCCTTCCAGACGTGCTCGGGCACGATCGGGATGGGGAGCAGCGGCAGCACCGCGTTGGGCTCCTTGAGGGTGAGCACGACGTGGGTGTCGTCGGGTGCCTCCACGGTCTGGACCCCGGTCAGGTACGACGACCAGGTGGCCGCCTCCGGCCCGCCGTCCAGCACCCGGTTGTAGGTGTAGGCGATGTCGTTGGCGGTCAGCGGCTGGCCGTCGGACCACATCACGCCCTCGCGGATGTTGAAGGTCCACACCAGCCCGTCATCGGAGGTCTCCCAGTCCGTGGCCAGGCCTGGCTCGGGAGCCATGTCCTTCATCGCGTAGCTGATCATGTAGTCGTAGGTCAGCGCCCACATCTCGAACGACGTCGCCTCGATGCCGAGGAACGGGTTGAACGAGTCGACCTCGTTGGACAGGCCCACGGTGAAGGTGCCACCGCCCACCGCCGACGCCGAGGGGGTGGTCATCGACCCCGGCACGAGCAGCGCACCGAGCAGCGCGAGGGCAGCCATGATCCGGACGGGGCCGCTACGGTGCGGCCTGTGTCCGACTCCCTGACCGATGAACCGACCGTTGCGCCAGTGGCTCGCCGAGTTGCCCACGACCACGTCCTGCACGGCGTCAGCCGTTCCGACCCCTACGCGTGGATGTCCCCGGTGGACGGCGAGCACCCGCAGGAGCTGGTGGATCATCTGGCTGCCGAACGTGCGTGGTGCGACCTGGCGACGACTCATCTTGACTCCCTGACGTCGGTGCTGCGGTCCGAGATGGTGGCGAGGGTTCCCGAGCGGCGTCGATCAGGAACCTGGTCGCGGATGCGCTTTTCCTACTACACCTGGGACGCGAGAAACAGAGACTACGGCGTGATCTGGCGAGAAAGTCGTCACGATTCGGCCTCAGGGGCCACGAAATCACGGCAAATCGCGGTACCGGACGACGATTTCGTCGGTGTCGCGGACCCGGCGCAGGACGCAGAGGTGGTGCTGGACATCAACTCCCTCGACGCGGGCACGGGCTACCTCGACCTCGGGCTGACCATCGTCTCGCCGTCGGAGGACCTGCTGGCCTACTCGGTCGACACCAGCGGCGACGAGGTGTTCGCGCTGCGGTTCCGCGACCTGCGCAGCGGTGCCGACCTACCCGACGTGGTCGAGGGCACCGGTTACACCGGCGCCTGGCTCTCGGACTCATCGGGCTTCCTCTACACCGTCTTCGACGACTCCTGGCGCCAGGAGCGGGTCCGCCTGCACCGTCTGGGCACGCCGCCGAGCGACGACGTCGACGTGCTGGTCGAGCCCGACCGCCGCTTCGAGGTGACGGTCAGGCGCTGTCGCAGCGAGCAGGCGATCGTGGTCCTCGCCGAGAGCCGCGACACCTCCGAGAGCTGGTACGTCGACCCGTCCGGCGTCGACCTGCGAGCCCGGTCGCTCGGCGGCCGACGAGGGGGCGTCGAGTACCGGGCCGAGCACGTGCGGGACTCCGGGTTCTTGCTGGTCACCGACGACGAGGCCGTCGAGTTCCGGCTGGTCTCGTGTCCGCTCCCGCCCGCGGGTGGACAGGACCACACCAGCTGGGTCGAGGAGCGTGCCGAGGACCCCGCGGAGCGGTTCGAGCGGGTCGACGCGTTCGGCGACGCTGTCGTGGCGACCTTCCGCCGGGGCGGTGACCGGATGCTGCGGGTGCTGCCGATCGGTGACCTGGCCGGCGCCGGCATCGAGGTCCACAGCCGGTTCACGGGCGGCGAGATCCGGCTGGCACGCAACACCTGGTACGACGCGGCGTCCGTCGCGATCATCGACGAGTCCCACGTCAACCCGGTCGTGCACGCCGAGGTGGCGCTGGCCACGGGGGCGGTCACCGACAGTCACCGCGACGGCGCCGGCGACCACGACCCGTCGGCGTACGTCACCGAGGTCCGCAGCTTCTCGTCGGTCGGTGGCGTCGAGGTGCCGGCGACGATAGTCCGTCACCGGGAGACCCCACTCGACGGGTCGGCGCCGGCGCTGATCTGGGCCTATGGCGCCTACGAGTACTCCTGGGAGCGTGAGTGGGAGGAGAAGTGGGCGTCGTTCCTCGACCGAGGTGTCGTGTTGGTGCACGCCCACATCCGCGGCGGCGGTGAGTGCGGGCGGCACTGGTGGCTCGACGGCCGGCTGACGGCCAAGCAGCACACCTTCGACGACCTGCTCGCGGTCGCCGACGGGGTCGCCGAAGCCGGACTCGTGGACCCGACACGCATCGCGACCCGTGGCCTGAGCGCCGGTGGGTTGCTGCAGGGCGCGGTGTTCAGCCAGCGACCGGACCGCTGGCGCGCGGTGCTCGCCGAGGTGCCCTTCGTCGACGTCATCACCTCGATGTCCGACGACTCGCTCCCGCTCACCGTCAACGAGTGGGACGAGTGGGGAGACCCCAGGGTGCGCGAGCACTTCGACGCCATGCTCGCCTACTCCCCGTACGACAACCCGCCCCCCGCCGGCGGCCGCCCCGACCTGATGGTCACCGGCGCGGTCCACGACACCCGCGTGCTCGTCCACGAGCCGGCGAAGTGGGTGGCCAGGTTGCGCGAGACCGACCCCGACTGGGCGCGGCAGTGCCTGTTCCGCGTGGAGCTCGGCACCGGCTCCCACGTCGGCCCGAGCGGCCGCCTCGACCACCTGGCGTACGAGGCTGCGGTCGCCGCCTGGCTGCTGGACCGGCTGGAGGTCAGGCGTTGAGCAGGCTCCTCAGCACGTACTGCATGATGCCGCCGTTGCGGTAGTAGTTGGCCTCGCCCGGGGTGTCGATCCGGACGACGGCCTCGAACTCCTTGCCGTCGGCGGTGACCTTGACCGTGCGCGGGGTGGTGCCGTCGTTGAGCGCGGTGACGCCGGTGATCGAGAAGGTCTCCTCGCCCGTCAGCCCCAGCGACTCGGCGTTCTCGCCGTCGGGGTACTGCAACGGCAAGACCCCCACGCCGATCAGGTTGGATCGGTGGATCCGCTCGTAGGACTCGGCGATCACGGCCTTCACCCCGAGCAGCGCAGTGCCCTTGGCGGCCCAGTCGCGCGAGGAGCCGGAGCCGTACTCCTTGCCGGTGAGCACGACGAGCGGGGTGCCTTCGGCGAGGTAGTGCTCGGAAGCCTCGTAGACCGAGGTCACCTCTCCCCCGTGGGTGAAGTCCCGCGTTACGCCACCCTCGGTGCCGGGCGCCAGCTGGTTGCGCAGCCGGATGTTGGCGAAGGTGCCGCGGATCATCACCTCGTGGTTGCCGCGCCGCGACCCGTAGGAGTTGAAGTCGCGTTGCTCGACACCGTGCTCGCCGAGGTAACGACCGGCCGGCGAGTCCTTCTTGATCGCACCTGCCGGGCTGATGTGGTCGGTCGTGACCGAGTCACCGAGCTTGAGCAGCACCCTGGCGCCCTCGATGTCGCGGACCGGCTCAGGCTGGCGGGGCATCGCGTCGAAGTACGGAGGCTTGCGGACGTAGGTCGAGTCCGGGTCCCATGCGAACGTGTCACCGTCGGGCGTCGGCAGCGCGCGCCACTGCTCGTCGCCAGCGAATACGTCGGCGTAGTCGCTGGTGAACATGTCGGAGGTGATCGCCGAGGCGATGACCTCCTCGATCTCCGTCGGCGTCGGCCAGAGGTCGCGCAGGAACACCTCGTTGCCGTCCGTGTCCTGGCCCAGCGGCTCGTTGAACAGGTCGACGTCCATCGAGCCGGCCAGCGCGTAGGCCACGACCAGCGGCGGTGAGGCGAGGTAGTTCATCTTCACGTCGGGGTTGATCCGGCCCTCGAAGTTGCGGTTGCCCGACAGCACCGAGACGACCGCGAGGTCGTTGTCGTTGACCGCCTTGCTGACCTCGGGGATGAGCGGGCCGGAGTTGCCGATGCAGGTGGTGCAGCCGTAGCCGACGAGGTTGAACCCGAGCTTGTCGAGGTAGGGCGTCAGGCCGGACTTCTCGTAGTAGTCGCTGAC
This sequence comes from Nocardioides agariphilus, assembly GCF_015352445.1. GTDB lineage: Bacteria > Actinomycetota > Actinomycetes > Propionibacteriales > Nocardioidaceae > Nocardioides > Nocardioides agariphilus. Next base: position 17,925 of record NZ_JADKPO010000023.1, on the reverse strand, counting down.
GACCTTCGAGCCGGGCGCGAGGGTGGTCTTCACCCACGGCTTGCGCTGCAGGCCCTTCTCCACGGCCTTCTTGGCCAGCAGGGCGGCGCCGATCATCACCGAGGGGTTGGAGGTGTTGGTGCACGAGGTGATCGCCGCGATGGCGACCGCGCCGTGGTCGATCACGCAGGTCGTGCCGTCGATCGTGACCGTGGCCGGCCTGGAGGGTCGGCCCCCACCGGTGCCGACGGCGCTCATGCTGTCGGTGGGCGGGGCGGAGCCGTTGCTGCCCTCATGAGACGGCGAGTCCGAGGCCGGGAACGACTCGGCGACCGCCTCGTCGTACCCCTCCTCACTCTGCTGATCCACGGGGGCCTTGTCGTCGGTGTAGTCGGCCAGTGCGGCGCGGAAGGACTGCTTGGCGTCGGAGAGCGCGACCCGGTCCTGCGGCCGCTTGGGCCCGGCCAGGCTGGGCACGACGGTCGACATGTCGAGCTCGAGCTTCTCGGAGAACCGCGGCTCGGCGGCAGGGTCGTGCCAGAGCCCCTGCTCCTTGGCATAGGCCTCGACCAGCGCGAGCTGCTCCGGCGAGCGACCGGTGAGCCGCAGGTAGTCGATGGTCTGCTCGTCGATCGGGAAGACCGCGATCGTGGACCCGAACTCCGGGCTCATGTTGCCGATCGTGGCGCGGTTGGCGAGGGGCAGCGCTGAGACGCCGGGACCGTAGAACTCCACGAACTTGCCGACCACGCCGTGCTTGCGCAGCATCTCGGTGATGGTGAGCACCAGGTCTGTCGCGGTCGCACCTTCGGGGAGGTCGCCGTTGAGCTTGAAACCCACCACCCGCGGGATCAGCATGCTGACCGGCTGGCCGAGCATCGCGGCCTCGGCCTCGATGCCACCGACTCCCCAGCCGACCACGCCGATGCCGTTGACCATCGTGGTGTGGGAGTCGGTTCCGACGCAGGTGTCGGGATAGGCGACGGTCACCTTCTCGTCGGTCGAGCCTGTCGAGACCTCTCGCGTGAAGACCACCCGAGCCAGGTGCTCGATGTTGACCTGGTGGACGATGCCGGTGCCGGGGGGAACGACCTTGAAGTCCTCGAAGGCACCTTGTCCCCAGCGCAGGAACTGGTAGCGCTCACGGTTGCGTTCGTACTCGATCTCGACATTGCGGCCGAAGGCCTCGGCGGTGCCGAAGACATCGGCGATGACGGAGTGGTCGATGACCATCTCGGCCGGCGCGAGCGGGTTGATCCTGGACGGGTCACCGCCGAGGTCGGCCATCGCCTCGCGCATGGTGGCCAGGTCGACGATGCACGGCACCCCGGTGAAGTCCTGCATGATCACGCGCGCCGGAGTGAACTGGATCTCCTTGTCGGGCTGTGCGTCGGCGTCCCACCCCGCCAGCGCCCGGACATGGTCGGCCGTGATGTCGGCGCCGTCCTCGGTGCGCAGCAGGTTCTCGAGCAGGACCTTGAGGCTGAACGGCAACGACTCGACGTCGAGGCCGTCGCCTGTCACGGCCGCGAGCCGGTAGATCTCGTAGGACTTGCCGTCCACGTCGAGCGTGCTCTTGGCACCGAAGCTGTCCTGGCTGGCCATCCGCCATCTCCTCGATCAGTTCGTGGGGGTTCCGCGTGCCATCTTGCCGCTGCCCGGAGGTGTGTGTCTGCCGGGGTCCTCGACGGTGGACTCCGCGAAGTATCTTGACGTCAAGATATCATAGGCGACTCTCCCGATGCCCTACCTGGCCAGGGCCAGCGCACCCCCGGTGAAAGCCTCGTCCCCGGTGACCTCGCCGAGGATCCCGTAGGAGGCGGGCAGATCCCAGGGCTGGCCCTCCCCCGCGTCGACCTCCGCAAGGACGAGGCCGGCCAGGTGGCCGCCGAAGACGTCGACCGCGACCATGCCCTCGACGTGGGACACCAGGGTCCGCGCCTTCCTCACCTCTGCCGCCGGCAGGGTGGCGAGCCGATCCCACTCGGCCTGGTCGAGGTAGATCGAGGTGTGCGCGACCTCGCCAGCGCCCTGGCCGAGCCGCACCTTCTGGCCCAGCTTGCGCGTCACCAGGCCGGCCTCGGTCACCTCGCGCAGGCGGAGTCGGGTCCCGCTGACGTAGCGGTCGACGATGTCGAGCCTGCGTGCGTGCTCCGGAAGGTCGGGTACGGCGGCGAGCAGCCACCGCCGCTCCCGTTCGACGTGTGCGTACTTCGAGGTGGCCACCTCGACACCATGCCACCGTTTCCTCAGGCAGTGCGGCCCAGGGTCGGGGTCACGGGCGCACTCCGGCGTCTATGCGCCACCTGGACCCGCGCCCAGGCGACCGGCCAGGCGAGGACCGCGCCGATCAGGCCGCCGAGCCCGTTGTGCACGATGTCGTCGGCGTCGGCCACCCGCCACGGCAGGTACTCCGCCTGGAACCACTCGATCCCAGCCGATCCGACCAGGCAGACCGCAGTGGCGAGCAGCGGACGCAGCAAGACGATCGTGAGCAGGAAGCCCGCCGGGACGAACAGCGCCACGTTGGCCTGCGGCTCGGTCATCGCGTAGAGGCGATCGGTGATGCCGTAGGCCCAGACCACCTCCGAGGAGCTGCCCAGGGTGAGCATGGCGACCCCATAGGAGTACGTGCCGAGGAGGACGGCGGCGATCCAGCGCATGTGATCGACGCTAGGTCGCGCCCGCGCTCCGCCCCTCCCACTCAGGTGCCTCGTCGTCGTACCTCAGGACGAGATCGCACCCGTCGGTGAGTACGGGACTCCTGGGTCTGGGACCCCATCGGGCGAGACCTCGTCTGGGCCGGAAGCGGACAGTATCCGCGCTTCCTGGCATGAACGACGTTGAGCAGGCCGACGGCCGCACCAGCGCCCATGACCACGATCGGAGCCAGGCCCAGCACGAAGCCGAGCAGCACCAGCGCGGTTCCCGAGACCAGGCCCCACCAGACGGGATGAGCCACGACCCAGTCACTCAGCCGGCCCGTCCGCCTCCGCTCGACGGCCATCCGGCTCAGCCGAGCAGCCGGTAGAAGCGGAACATGTCGTGCTCGATCGGCAGGATCTCGATGTCGTCGAAGCCGGCGTCACGGGCGTACCCGCGCAGCGTGTCCGGACGCATGACCGTGCCGGTGCCGACAGACCCGGAGTGGGAGAGGCCGTCGGGCAGGCAGACCAGCATCGAGATGCCGTACATGAGCTGCTCGACGGCGGCTCCCGGCCCGGTGAACGTCTCCGGCATGCGCTCGTCCATGACGAGCACCGTGCCCCCGGGCTTGACCATCCGGTGCGCGGAGCGCAGGACGCCGACCGGGTCAGGGAGGTCGTGGATGCACTCGAAGGCGGTCACCAGGTCGTACTCCCCCGATGCGGGCACGCTCGAGGCGTCGACGAGGGTGAACCGCACCCGGTCACCCAGGCCCTCGGCCTCCGCATGGCGGCGAGCCGCTTCGACCGAGTCCGCGTCGACGTCGTACCCGTCGACCGTGACGGCCGGGTAGGCACGGGCGATGCCGATCGAGGACCACCCCTCGCCGCAGCCGATGTCGGCGACCCGTCCGCCGTCTCGGAGCTCGGCATCGACTCCGGGCACCGACGGCAGCCAGTCGGAGCCGAGCACCTGCAGGAACAGGGGGCGGTTGGCCTCAGCCTGTGCCGTGCGCATCAGCTCGCCGTACTCCTCCCAGCTGACCCCGTCGCCGGTCCGATATGCGTCGAGCAGCTGGGGCAGCTGCGCTGCGGCCGCAGCCACCATCCGGGCGAAGGGGGTGGCGTAGGCCAGGCTGTCGCGGTCGCTGAGCACGGCCGCGTGCGCCTCGCTCAGCCAGTAGCGCCGCTGGTCGGCAGGCACTGTCGGGTCGAGCACCTCGATGATGCCGGCGACCGCCTGTTGCTCGAGCCACTCGCGGGTGTAGCGCGGGTGGACGCCGGTCGCGTCCGCGACGTCGGCGACGCCGAGAGGGCCGCGACGGTGGAGCAGGTCATAGAGACCGAGCTGGTCCCCGATGTGGATCGTGAGGACGTCGAGAGCCCCGAGCACCGAGGCGAAGACTCGGTCGGCGAGAGCGCCGGTCTCCTCCTCGCTGCGCTCCGGGGACGTGCCGTAGGCGCCAGCAGTATCGCCAGCAGTCAGGTCAGCAATGTGGGTGGTCATGGGTGCTCCGATGTGAGTGACGGTTCTTGGTCGCCCAGAGCCTCGGCGGCGGCGCTGACAGGGCGCTCACGGCTGGCTGACAATGTCTGGACCTGCGTGTCAGGAGGCAGCCGTACGTGCGTGGAGGGAGGTGAGCGCCATGGATGTGTTCGTCCTGGGTGACCCTCACCTGAGGGTCGACGGTCAGCAGCTGCCCTTCCCCGCTGGTCGTCCCGGGCGGTTGCTCGCCTCGCTGCTCGTGGCCCGAGGGAAGGTCGTCACCGATGACCGACTCGTCGACGACGTGTGGGGCGAGGAACTCCCCGTGGACGCGCGCGCCGCCCTGCACACCACGGTCGGTCGCGCGCGTCGCGCACTCGGCCCGGAGGGCTCGCGCATCGCGCGCACGGCGGTCGGCTACCGGCTGGACCTGGCAGGTGTTGTCGTCGACGCGGATCAGTTCGCCGCGGCGCTGACGCAGGCGCGCGCGCTCGAGGACGGCCGTCGGCTGGCGGCCTACGACGAGGCGCTGGCGCTGTGGCGCGGGACCGCGTGGGCAGGGCTGGCCGCCGACATCGCCCAGGGTGAGGCGCTGCGCCTGGAGGAAGGTCGACTGGCAGCCCGTGAGGAGCGCGCGGAGCTGCTCTTGAAGCTGGGCCGCGCACGTGAGGCGGCCGACGAGCTGCGTCAGCTCGTCGCCGAGCAGCCCCTGCGAGACCGACACTCGCTGCTGCTGATGCGGGCACTCCATCGCCTCGGCGGCTCGGCCGAGGCCTTGTCGGTCTATACCGACCACCGGGTCGCGTTGGCCGAGGAGCTGGGGCTGGATCCTTCGCCCGAGCTGGTCGAGGCCCAGCGTCGCATCCTCGAACGCGCTTCGGAAGCCTCGCGACCAGACGTCCCAGACCCCACCGGTGACGTGGCCAGTGACGTGCCCGGTGACCCGTCCGTCACGCTCATCGGGCGGGACGAGGACATCGACCAGGTGCGCACCCTCACCACGCGCCATCGTTGCGTCACGCTGGTGGGGCCCGGAGGCGTGGGGAAGACCTCCGTGGCGCGTGCGGTCAGCGGCGCCGAGCAGGTTGCCTGGTGGTGCGACCTGACCAGCGTCTCGAGCCAGGCAGGCGTGCGCGCGGTGGTCGCGACCGCCCTGGAGGTCGAGGTCTTCCCCGGAGGCACGGCCGAGGCCGCGCTGCGCCGCCGCTCGCAGACAGCGTCGGGGTTGCTCGTCCTGGACAACTGCGAGCACGTGCTGGCAGCGGCCAGTGACCTGGTGACCGAGATCGTCGCCGCCGGGCGGGCATCCGGGTCCTCGCCACCAGCCGGGAGCGGCTCGGGCTCCCCGTCGAGCAGGTCTATCCCCTGGCGCCACTCCGGCTGCCAGGGGCAGGTGCTGAGGACCCAGACGTACCGTCGGTGGCGCTGTTCCTCCAGCGAGCACGCGCGTCAGCTCCCGACCTCGAGGCCACGCCGGAAGTCGTCCACGACGCTGCCGAGCTCGTCCGCCGACTCGACGGTCTCCCTCTGGCCATCGAGCTCGCGGCGAGCCGAGTCGGCGTGATCAGCCTGGCCACGCTGCGCGACCGGCTCGACAAACGGCTCGATCTCCTGCGTTCCCACCACCTCCGCGCCCCCGCCCGCCACCAGACGCTGGTCGACACGATCGCCTGGTCCTACGACCTGCTCGACGTTCATCTGCAGCGGTCGCTACGACGGCTCGCGGTGTTCGCCGGCCCGTTCGACCTCGACGCCGCGGAGGCCGTGCTCGGCCCGGACTCGGTCGAGCAGGTCCTGGGTCTGGTCGAGCGGTCGCTGCTCGTGCGGCCCGCGCCGGCCCAGGGCGGTTACCGGATGCTCGAGACCGTCCGCGCCTTCGCCCGCGGGCTGCTCGACGAGGCCGAGCACGACGAGGCGGCCCTCGCTCACGCGAGATGGGCCGCGGACACTGCCGCGTCGGCTCGCGCCGGCCTCGCGGGGTCGGACGCCGGCCGGTGGACGGCACGCGTGGAGGCCCTGTTGCCGGAGTTCGCCCAGTCGGTCGCCTGGGCCATCCGGACCGGCCAGGTCGACGAGGCGGCGCGCATCGTCCCCGACCTGTATCCCTGGGCCGAGTGCCGGGTCCGCGCCGACGTCATGGCGTGGGGCCGGCTGCTGGTGGAGTCGGGGCACGAGAGTGCGGTCACTCCGGACGTGCTGGCGGTGGCCTCCTGGTACTGGTGGATGGTGGGCGACCACGACCGCGCGGCCGACTACTCCGAGCGAGGCATCTCGCTCGCGGGCGGCCCGGACTCCCCCGCCGCCTACCTCGCCCTCCATGCCGGTGTGGACACCGCCCTGGCCGTCGGGGACCTGGACAGGGCCTGGGGCATGGCCGAGCACGCCATGAGGCACGCGACCAGCGCAGGCGACGCGAACGCCACCATGCTCTGCGTGTCCGGGATGCTCCTGGCCCGCACCTTCGACGAGCGAGACGTCTCCCACGAGATCGCCCTGCTGCGGGCCTACGAGCACCGCGTCGACAGCCCGCTTGTCCGGGCCATGGGCTGGTACGCCGAGGCGGAAGCGCTCTCGGCCACCGATCCCCACCGCGCGCTGGAGCTGTTCGCCGAGTCGCGTGAGCTGGCCGGCGCGACGGGCAACCGGCTGGTGTTCGGCGTCTCGCTCGTTGCCGAGACAGCACTGCTCGGGCGAGTGGGAGCCCTCGATGAGGAGACCGTGAGCACGACCGCCGAGGCCGTCAGGTTCTGGCTGGGCTCGGGCAACGAGAACCTCTTCGTCACCTGTCTGCGCAACGTGGCTTCGCTACTCGACCGACTCGACGCCCATCGTGCTGTCGTGGAGCTGGTGGCGACCATCACGACCCGGATGCCGGACCGGCCGTCGTACGGCGTCGAGGCCGAGCGGGTGGCCGCCGCCCTGGGGCGGGCCCGAGCGGCGCTGGCGCCCACGGAGTACAACGCCTCCTGGCGCGCCGGCGCAGCACGCGACCTGGACGCCGCAGGTGAGGCGGTGCTCACCGTGCTCACCTCCCATCCGACGACCGCTGGGTGACAGTGCGTTGGCAGCCAGGTGCCAGCGCCCGGCGTCAAGGTGCCGGCAGTGGCCTCGCCGAGGCCCCCGAGCAAGGAGCACGTCATGCTGCCCAGCACCACCTTCGCCGCCCTCGACTACGCCCGCCAGCGCCAGGAGGAGATCGCGCGGCGGGTCCGCCACGGGCACGTCGAGCACACCACGTCAGGTCGTTGGCCACGCCGGCGACGGCGCCGGTGATAAGCCCGACGACCTGGCGCTACTCGGCTGCCATCAGCGGACATTGGCCAGCATGGTGTGGGGCGAGGGTCTCAGCGCGTGACCTCGATGACGCCGTGGGCGCCGCGCTCGGCGTCGATCATCACGTGGTTGACCAGGGGATAGCGCCCGGGCTCGTCGAAGACCATCTCCACGAACCCTCCCTGGGCCACTGCCAGCGCGAGCGCCTGCGAGCCACCGGTGCGCGAGGGCGCCTCGGCGGAGCCGAGCAGCCAGTCGCCCTCGAGCCAGGTCCGGTCGAACTGGCCGCCGACGACGTGGAACGACAACGGGCGGTTGGGCCCGGCGTCGAGCAGCCAGATCCGCACCCGCTCGCCGACCTTCACCTGGAGCGGGGCGTGGTCGTAGGCGTTGACGTAGCCGTTGAAGACCACCGCGTCGGGCTCTTCGGCCAGCAGCTTGTCCATGTCGACCGGCTGGCCCTCGGCCCCGTAGTAGTGCTCGGACTGCACCAACACGTAGGACTTGTCGGCGGCGGGCAAGTCCGGTGGGTCGATCACGACGGCGCCGAACAGGCCGTTGGCGATGTGGGCGCTCATCGGCATCGACGAGCAGTGATACATCCAGATGCCGGCGCGGGTCGCGGTGAACCGGTAGGTCAGCGACTCCCCGGGCGGGATCGTCACCATCACCTTGTCGGGCGCTCGCTGACCGGCGTGAAAGTCGATGGAGTGGCCCAGCCCGCCCTCGTTGACGAGTCGGATGACGAAGGTGTCCCCGACCCGGCCGTGCAGCGTCGGTCCGGGCGCAGAGCCGTTGTAGGTCCACATCTCCTGGGTGATGCCCGGAGCGACCTCCATGCCCTGCTCGGTGACCGTGAACGTGTGCCGGTGGACGCGTCCGGGCTCCGGCGGCGGCAGCACGGGATCGGGGATGACCGTGCCGTCGGCGGGCTCGCCCATGGTCATGTCGTGACCGGTGCCGTGGGCGTCGGTCCCGGGGTCGTCGGCCACCGGTGGCGTGCCGGGACCGGTGGCGGCGACCGGGGATCCCACGGCCTCGATGGCCAGCACCATGCCCATCTGCTTGTGCCCGACGACCGAGCACCAGCCGTCGAGGTTGCGTCCGACCACCCCGACATCGAGGACCGCGGACTCCCCGGGCGCGAGCCGTCCGGTGTCGTGGCCGGTCTCGAGGACGAGGTCGTGCACGTCGGTTCGGTCGGTGTTCTCGACCCTGATCACCAACCGGTCACCGACCGGCACCTCGATGCGAGCGGGCGTGAAGCGCATGTCTTTCGCCTCGACCGTGACGGTGGTGGTGTGCCCGGTCGCGATGACCCCGTCGGCAGCCGACTTCGGCGGCCCGCCCAGGCTGGCCGGATCCAGCGAACCGCCGAAGGCCACCGCCGTCATGACCAGGGCGAGCCCGACGACGGCCAGGCCGGTGGTCTGGCCGTGGGGACGAGGTGTGGTCTCGCGGGCGTCAGCGGGCGCCCCACGACGAAGTCGGATCGCGCGCAACAGGATCGGGACGAACGCTGCCAGCGCGGCCAGCACCAGCGCGGACGCGACGACGCGCACCAGGCTCGGGACCGGCAGCACGCAGACGAGCAAGCCCAGGTTGGTCAGGCTCACGCGCAGCGCGCCGCCCGCATCCAGGTCCCGGTTCGTGGCCCGTACGGCGGCCGGCCCGCCGCCCAGGACCACGGGAATGAGGTAGGACAAGGCGCCCAGCAGGACCTGGGCCACGAAGCCGGCGGCCAGGTAGGGGATGTACTGCTCGAAGGTCCTGCCGACCTCAAGCCACGAGCCGGAGTGGGACACGTCCCACGCCACCTGCGCGACGAGCACCAGCAACAGGCCGACCAGCCACACCATGCCCGCGGCCAGCGACCACGAGGGGAAGGAGACCGGGGGCTTGCGCCAGGCCGTTCTCCCCAGGGGCCAGGCCACGAGCGCGACGCCGGCGGCGTACAGGAGCAGCCCGGCAGGCACCAGGACTACGACGTCCGCCCAGACTGCGGCGACCACTAGCGCGATGCCACCGAGCAGCACGGGCAGGGCCTGCCGTGAGTGCTTCTCCGCACCTTCGACGATGCGGGTGCGTAGCATCGTCGGGCCCAGCGTGACCGTGGTCCCGAGCACGGTGAGGCCGATCCAGCCGAGCAGGTTGACCGCGACGTGGGCGAGCTGCAGCCGCGTGTGGAGTGGCTCGCCTGGATCGGCCGCTAGCCAGGTGCCGAGCGTGACGCCGACCAGCAGCAGGGCCCCGGCGGCGATGTAGAACCAGATGGTGCTGGAGAAGCGCGAGGCGAAACCGGTTCGCAGACCACGGATGAGGGTCCCCACGTGCCAGCCGACCGCGACCGCGATACCGAGCGCGCCGACGACCACCAGCCACCAGAGCGAACCGGGCACGCCGATGGCGACGAGAAGCACACCGGCGTTGAAGAGGAGCAGACGCTGGGACTGCGCCCGCCGAGGGGTAGCCGGCAGGCGCACCAGCGTGTCGGCGAAGTAGCGGCTCCACACCAGGATCGAGTGGCCCGCCGCGCCGAGCACGAGCAAGTGGATCATCAGCCAGCGCGGTGCCGGGATGAAAGGGTGCACCAACGACACGACGGCCACACCGAGCAGCCAGAACACGACGGGCAGGTCGCGCAACGGCCAGAACCCCCGCGAGCCGGACGCGACCTCAGGCACCGGCGCGCCGACCGCGGTCTTCACGAGCGCACCCCCTCGGTCGTGGTCCTCGGCTTCGCGGGCACCCCACGCACCGCGCTGCCGATCGCGACGGCGAGGAAGAGCAGCAGGGCGATCGCGTTGCCGGCGCCGCCGATGCGACGAGCCAGCTCGCTGCCCAGGGCGTCCCCGCCCCACAGCCGCACGACGAGCGAGAGCTGGAGCAGCAACCACGGGGCGTACATCGCCGGACGGTAGGGCAGCGGCACCCGCGTCACGGCCGGCAGGATCGAGGGGGCGTGGGCCATGATCATCGAGATCGTGAAGCCGAGGAAGACCGCGTGCACCACGGCGTCGTACGTCGCTCCCTCCACAGTCGCGCCGGCCAGCAGCCAGATGACGCCGGCGACGACCAGCCAGGCCTGGCCCGACAGCATGCAGCTGGCGGCGAACCGGGGCAGGCCCGAACCGTTGATCGTGCGGCGGGCCACGTCGTGACGCACGAGCCACGAGGTCAGCGCGAGGAGTGCGGCGCCCAGCAGTGGCGTTCCCACGGCCGGCCACAGCGTGGCCGCGACGATGCCGCTCGCCAGGCCGCTGCCCAGCAGGACCAGGTCGCGTCCGGCGGTCGATGGCATGGCCAGTCGAGCAAGTTCGAGGCGTTCGCCACCAATGGTCAGGATCACGAAGCCGGCCAGCCACGCGATGGTCTGGGAGGTGTCCGCACCTCCGCGCCACAACAGTGCGCCGCCCAGGGCACAGACCGCGCCGAGGGCGGACACCAGGACCGCGTCATCACGGTTGCGCCGCCACAGCGGGACGTAGAGCAGGCACAGCGCGAGCGCTCCGGCGGTGATCAGGGAGGCGCCGATCTCGCCGGTGGGTTCGGGGACGAGCAGCAGTGCCCCGAGCCCCAGCAGGGCCGGGGCCGCGTAGCCGATCGGACGACCGAGCGCGACCGCTCGCTCCAGGGCGACCAGGGTGCCGACGAAGCCGAGCACCATGAGGATCCCGTGGACCTCGCCGAGGCGACCGGAGTTCACCGGTGGCCAGGCGTCCAGGAGACCGAGGCCGGCGTCGATCCCGACCAGCAGCGCAAGTCCGGCAGGGAGCGCCAACAGCGTTCGCGCCGCAGGGCGACGCGCTGTCATGCCTGCGTCCCCGGCACCGCGAGCGTCACCAGGCACGCACCCGGCTCGGCGAAGGGCTGCAACGCGGCTCGGTCGAGGGGCCTACCCAACACCCCTGTGATGAGCCCGAGGTGCACACTGCAGACGGCCTCGGGATGGGTACGGGCGGTGTCGATGAAGGGACACCGGGTCAGCCTGACCGACGTTCGGTCGGCTGAGATCTCGGGGCCGAAACCCACGTGCTCGAGGGCGAGCATGAGTCGTTCGTCCGGCGATCGACCATCCTCGTCGAACAGCTCGCGCAGCTGCTCCCCCCAGGCTCGACCCCCGGACGCGCCGGCCTCACGGGCGGTGGCACCGGGATTGTTCTCGAGGCCGCGGGACAGGGCGAGGGCCAAGGCGGCGTAGGGCGCCTCGCGGGCGACGTAGGACCAGGCGGGGCGACCGCGTCCGCTCGGCGTGGCGCGCAAACGCGAGACATGACCGGCCTGGTGGAGGGCGTCGAGGTGGCCGCGCAGGGTGTTCTCGTGCAGACCGGTGATCTCGACCAGCTCGGCCAGCGTCGTGGGCGAGTCGCGTTGCGCGAGCACGGCCAGGACGCGGCCCTGGGCGCCGGTGGGCGCCCGGCTGACGCCTGTGGGGGGGCCCACATTATTTTCCACGGGATTAACTGTATATTATTCACCACCCGATCCTCGAGAGGACACCCGACATGACCACCCTCACCATCGCTTCCGACCCGGCCGACGCCGAGGCCATCGATGCCGTCGAGAACCACCACGCCCAGATGTCCGGCGAGCTGACCCTGCTCGTCGCCAACCTCGCCAACCTCGCCAACGCCGCCGACGGTGATGCAGCCATCAGCGCCCGTCGCCGCCTCGTCGCCTGGGCACGGGAGTCGCTCGTGCCGCACGCACTGGCCGAGGAGAAGACCCTCTACCCAGCAGCCCGTGAGCTGACCGAGGGGCGGCTCCTGGTCGATGCGATGCTCGCCGAGCACGTCGCCATCGTCGCGATGGTCGACGAGGTCGAGAAGGCCGACACACACGTAGCGGCGGCCGCCGCCGGGCGCGCCCTCCAGGCACTCTTCGCTGTGCACCTGGACAAGGAGAACGACCAGGTGCTGCCGCTGCTCGCCGCGTCGCCGAACCACTCGATCGCCCGGTTGCTCGAGGGCATGCACGAGGTGCTCGGTGGCGGACACGAGGGACACGGTCATGCAGACCCCGCCGAGTCGGCGACCGGCCACGGCGCCTCGAGCTGCGACTGCGGCACCGTGGACCCGCCCGGAAACCCCGAGCTGGACGTCCGTGTGATCCCACACGCCATCCGGCACGCCACGATCTTCGGCGCCCTCGACGGGGTGGCTCCGGGCGCGGGCCTGGAGATCGTCGCCGACCATGACCCGGTTCCATTGCTCAACCAGGTACAGCAGCGCTCGCCCGGTCGATTCGACATCACCTACCTCGAGCGTGGCCCGGTCGACTTCCGCGTGCAGTTCATCGCGGTCTCGTAGTCCACCGGCTGACCGAGAACTCGTTTCCTCGTCGTCGGGCTCCGGCATGAAGCGGTCGTGACAGCACAAGCCGCCGTGCGTCGCTACCCTTCCGGCGTGTCGGAACCCCTCATCGAGCGGGCGCGGGCTTCAGTCGAAGGGCTCACGCCGGGGTATTTCGCGCTGGTGATGGCTAGCGGGATTCTCTCGATCGGGATGGCGTTGAAGGGCCACGACATCCTGTCCCTGCTCCTGCTGCTGGTCTGCGGTACGGCGTTCGTGGTGCTGCTCGGTCTGACCGTCTGGCGGTTCGTGGCCTACCGGGGCGCATTCAACGAGGACTTTCTCGACCCCCGCCGCGCCTTCGGCTTCTTCACCTTCGTGGCCGGAACCAACGTGCTGGGCGTCCGCCTCGGCATGGAGGGCTACCACAGCGCGACGGCCACGCTCCTGGCGCTCGCCGGGGGTGCCTGGCTGGTGCTGGGTTACGTCGTGCCGTGGACAGCCGTCCTCGGGAACCAGCAACGACCTGTTCTGGCGACGGCCAATGGCACCTGGTTCATCTGGGCGGTGGCCAGCCAGTCGGTGACGATCGCAGCCGCTTCGATCGAGCCAGTTGTCGAGACCGGTCGCAGCGCCCTCGCGTTGCTGGCCGTGGTCTCCTGGTCGGTGGGGGTGTTCCTCTACGCGGCTACTGGAATGCTCGTCTCGTTGCGCCTGGTCCTGTACGACTTCGGCCCCGAGGAGCTGACCCCGCCCTACTGGGTGGCCATGGGCGGTCTGGCGATCACGGTACTGGCCGGCGCTCGTATCGTGGAGATGGCCGATGCGCCGATGGTCGAAGCGACGCGCGGTCTGATCGCCGGGCTGGCCGTGGTCTTCTGGGCGTTCGCCACCTGGCTGTTCCCGGTGCTTGTGGCGGCGGGCTGGTGGCGACACGTGAGCCGCCGCGTCCCACTGCGCTACGAGGCGACCCTGTGGAGCATCGTCTTCCCGTTGGGCATGTACGCGGTGGCCGGCATCTACCTCGGCCAGGCGGACCAACTCCCACTGGTGGGTCGGATCGCCGGCGTAGAGCTGTGGTTCGCCTTCGCCGTGGGGGTGCTGGTCTTCGGTGCCATGGTTGTCCACGTATCTCGCACCGTGTTCGTCAGGTCGCCGCCCCCGTCGTGAGTCCCCCAGGCGACCTCGCCTTCTCCAGCAGCGCGACGCATTCGACGTGGTGGGTCATCGGGAACACGTCAAAGCGCCTGAGCGTGGCCGCGATCCCTTGCGGCCGACTGCGATCATCGTCCCGAAGTCGCCTTTTGACCTGCGGAGATGCTGATCTTCTCGCCTGAAGTCGTCGGTACGCCGTTGCGCACGTTTGCGAATCAAACCGAGCCCAATCCGAGCCCTCGTGCACGCGAGCGCCGACAGGCGCAAATGACAGCAACGTCAGACTTCGCGGCGGCCGCGGGCCTCGAGGTACTGATCCATTACTGCTGCCGGCATCCGACCTCGGTCGGAAACGACGAATGTCGAGATGCAGCGAAGATTGAAAATGCCCACGGGTTGTTCCACAGCTCGCGCTACGTCGACCTGGGCGCTTGGCCGTCCCGGTAGGGGATCCCCTACCGGTGAGGCCGTCTCGTTTCCGACTGGGAACGAGACGGACCTCTTCGTGAGAACGGCGCGCAAGCTTGAACCATCAAGGCGTGGCCATGGTCAGGTTTGCGGGCGCCGCCGCGGCCGTCTGGCGCCTGCCCACGATGATCGCCGCGCCGATAAGCCAGAACGGCAGCAGGAGGTAGTTGACCAGCCCGCCGGGTGGGATACCGGCTGTGCCCAGAGCGCTGAGGACACCCAGCACGAGGGTAAGGATCGCGAACCAGCGCGGCACCACAGCGTGGGCGATTCCTGCCAGTCCGGTGGCCAGGAAGGTGGTCGCGATCCCGATGCCCATGCCGGCGAAGCCGAAGTACCCCACGAAACTGAGGGTGTGCAGTGCTGCGTCGTCCTTGGCGTCGGCGGCTCCGTTGATGAGGCCCCAGTTCCACATCACCATCTGGGAGAGGCCCGCGGCGACCAAGAGCAGTCCGCCGTAGGCGATGTCGGAGTAGGTCGCCTCGCGCGCCTCGCCAGAACGCATATGACCGCGCAGTGCCGTCGCGAAGAACACCAGTGAGATGCCCATGACGACCAGGCAGGCGACGCCGCCGTAGTTCAGGGCCAGGTGGTCGTGGATCACAGCTGTGGTCGCCTTGCCCGGGAAGTCCTCGGTGTCCTCGTGGAAGAGGAAGCTCTGGCCGATCCACGCCAGACCGGCGACCGCGCCGGTCCAGGGCAGAAGTCTCTCGAACTTGCTGAGCGGCATGTCCCGCTCCTTCCGATCAGGCCCCGGCGGCCTTCGCCGAGACCCTTACGGTGCGCGACCCACTCGCCCAGGCACACGATCCGAATGTCCCAGGCGGCCCGGGAACTGTTCCCGGGAACCTGGCCCGGCCAGGTCACGGCGTCCACACTGGCGGGATGAACCCCATGCTGGCGCTGGGAGCTGCCGCGGTGCCGGTCGGCGTCGGCCTGCTGGTGTTGCGCGCGCGTCAGCGGCGGATCGGCTGGCTGCTGGTGGCCCACGGGGTTTGCTTCGGTGCGTTGCTGGCCCTCGGCGAAGAGAGCGCTGACGGTCCTGGGGCCGTGGTCGACCAGCTCGGCGCCGGGTCCTGGGTGTTCCTGTTCCTGTGGCTGGTGCTGATCGCCTATCTGCTCCCCGACGGACGTGCGGCGTCGCGGTTCTGGCGTCGCTGGATGCAGACCGGCCTGATGGGCGTGGTGCTGTTCCTCATCGGGGCGGCCGGTGACGCGGAGAGCTTCCGCGACGCCCACCACGGCGCGGACCCGCCGCTGCGCTGGCTGCCTGAGCCAGTGTCAGGCGTGCTCGGCGTGACCGGCCTCGCGCTGACTGCGCTGCTGATCTTCGGCAGCTTCTTCGCGGTGCGCACGCGGTTGCGGCGCTCGGCCGGCGAGGAGCGGCTGCAGCTGCTCTGGTTGGTGTGGGGGGCGCTGACAGTCCCGATCACGCTCCTCACCGGTTGGGCGGTCCACTTTGCGTGGAGCGAGCACGGCGAGCCTGTCTTCGACGCGGCGCTGGCGCTGTCCGCGGTCGCGCTCCCGGCGACGATCGGCATCGCGATCCTGCGGCATCGCCTCTTTGACATCGAGCTCGTGCTGAGCCGGACGCTGACCTACCTGCTCCTGGTCGTGGCAGTCGTCAGTACCTACGCGCTGCTGCTCCTGGCGACCGACCGCGTCTTCGGCAACGGCACCGTGGGCGGGCTGCTCGCGGTCGGCGTCGTGGCGGTCGCCGTGCACCCGGCCTACTCGTTCCTTCGGCGTCGGATCGAGCGCTGGGTGTACGGGCTGCGTTCCGAGCCGCGCGAAGCGATCCGGCTTCTGGCCGACCGCGCCGACGCAGCCGACCCCGAAGGCCTCATCGACGCCGTGACGGCCGCGGTCGCGGAGGCGCTACGGGCGAACCGGGCTCGAATCGGTCCCGTCGGCTCCGGTGTGCCGCTCCTCCACCGCGGCGAGCGGCTCGGCGACCTGGCAGTCGACCTTCCTGCGGGGCGGACCCTCAGCGCCGCGGATAGATCGCTACTCGACGACCTTGCTCGTCATGCCGCAGTACTCGTCCGCGCCGAGCGGCTCACCAAGGAGCTGCGCGAGTCGCGCAGCAGCATCGTGGCAGCCCGCGAGGAGGAGCGGAGACGGCTTCGCCGCGATCTGCACGACGGCGTCGGGCCTTCGCTCGCGGCGATCGTGCTCAAGCTCAACGCCGCCCAGGCCCGCTCCGACGCCGACCAGCGGAACGCCCTGCTTGCGGAGACCCGGGACGAAGTGCGGTCAGCGATTGGGGAGGTACGACGGCTCGTCGACGACCTGCGTCCTCCGGCGATCGACGAGGTCGGCCTCGTTGGCGCGATCAGGCAGCGCGCCGTCGGGTTGAGCGGTGAGGTGGCGATCGAAGTGTCCGGCCCTGAGACGCTGCCGACGCTGCCCGCGGCCGTCGAGGTGGCGGCGTACCGGATCGCCTCGGAGGCGCTGACCAACATCGTGCGGCACTCCGGCGCCACCCGCTGCCGCGTCGCGGTCGCGCTCGACGGCGCCTTCGAGCTCACCGTTGCCGACAATGGCCACGGCACCGACGGCGGTACAACACGGGGAGTGGGCTGGACCTCGATGCGCGAACGTGCCGCCGAACTGGGCGGAAGCTGCACCGTCACCAGCCGACCCGAGGGAGGACTGCTCGTGCGCGCCGTACTCCCGCTCGGCATGGATCATCCGGCGGAGGCCACCTCGTGACCCGGCTGCTCATCGCCGACGACCACCCCGCGTTTCGCCGTGGGCTGGAGCTGATGCTCGCCGACACCGCCGACATCGAGATCGTCGGCCAGGCCGAGACCGGTGCGCGTGCCGTCGAGCTCGCCGCGTCGCTGGCACCCGACGTGATCCTGATGGACCTCCGGATGCCCGACCTCGACGGCATCGAGGCGACTCGGCGGATCCGTCGCGACGCGCCCGGCCCCGCGGTCGTCGTCCTGACGATGTTCGAGGACGACGATTCGGTGTTCGCTGCGATGCGGGCCGGGGCATGCGGCTATCTGCTCAAGGGAGCCGAGCAGGAGGAGATCGTTCGCGCGATCCAGGCCGCCGCCGCAAGCGAGGCGATCTTTGGTCCCGAGATCGCCCGCCGCGTCATCGCGCACTTCGCGAGCGGAGCGGGCTCGACCGCTGGGGCGTTTCCGTCGCTGACCGACCGTGAGCGCGAGGTGTTGGAGTTGGTCGCCGCGGGCAAGGGCAACGCCACCATCGCGCACGAGCTGATGATCAGCCTCAAGACCGTGCGCAACCACGTCTCCAACGTCTTCACCAAGCTCCAGGTCTCCGACCGCTCCGCCGCCATCGTCAAGGCCCGAGAGGCCGGCATGGGCGGCCCGAGGGAGGGCTGAGCGCGGACCGAGGCTCTCGTCACCCGGTCATCTGCCCGGGATCGGCGACGGTTCGCGTGGCGGGAGGTCGAACCTCGTCGTTTGGCATCCGCAGCAAGGTGGCGGTAACGCCGAGCATGGCGATCCCTGAGGCGATCCAGGCGGCGGGGGGAAGTTGCCCAGGCCGGGGGGCGTGTCAGACCGTCTGTGTAAGGGCGTGACCTCCAACCTGAATCGCAGGAGCGGTTCGAAGTGGAGGAAGTGCCATGGAAGAAGTGCTGGACACT
>NZ_JADKPO010000022.1 GCF_015352445.1 Nocardioides agariphilus | reverse complement strand
TGAGGAGGTCGCGCCAGCGACCCGTCTCGAAACCACCCCCACCGCCGGTTGAGGAGGTCGCGCCAGCGACCCGTCGCCCGCTGGTTGAGGAGGTCGCGCTAGCGACCGTCTCGAAACCACCCCCATCAGACGTGTCCGTCACCGGGTTTACGCCGAGCGTTCGTTCCTCACGCTCGACTGCTCAGCACAAACCCAAACGGCAGTTCGAGCCGGTGGGAGGCCATCAGCTGCTCGTCGCCGAGGATGTCCCGGGTCGGGCCGTCCGCGGCGACCACGCCGTCCGAGAGGATCACCGAGCGCGGGCACAGCTCCAGCGCATAGGGCAGGTCGTGGGTGACCAGCATCAGCGTCACGTCGAGCGAGGTGAGGATTTCCGCGAGCTCGCGCCGCGAGGCGGGATCGAGGTTGGAAGAGGGTTCGTCGAGCACCAAGATCTCCGGCTGCATCGCGAGCACCGTCGCGACGGCGACCCGCCGACGCTGACCGTAGGAGAGGTGGTGTGGCGGACGGTCCGCATAGGCCGCCATGCCGACCGCCTCGAGTGCATCCATCACCCGGCGGTCGAGCTCTTGGCCGCGCAGCCCCAGGTTGCGGGGGCCGAAGGCGACGTCCTCGCGGACCGATCCCATGAACAGCTGGTCGTCGGGGTCCTGGAAGACGATGCCGACCCGGCGTCGGACCTCCAGGAGGTTGTCCTTGGTCACCGGGAGCCCCGAGATGCTCACGGTGCCCAGGCCCGGCGAGAGGATGCCGTTGAGGTGCAGGACCAGGGTGGTCTTGCCGGCGCCGTTGGGACCAAGGAGGGCCACGCGCTCGCCCTGATGCACGTGGAGGTCCACCCCGTGCAGGGCCTGGTGGCCGTCGGGGTAGGCGAAGGCCACGCCTTGGAGGTCGAGGACGGGCGTGCTCACCGCGAGACTCCCCCGTCGTACCCGCGAGACAGCATCGCCAGGTGCACCCGCTCGCCCCGCTCGTAGGAGCGGATGAACAGCACGCCCACCGACTTCGCGAGCACCGGCCACTGGCGTGGGTCACGAGCGCTGAAGCCGCGGGACTGTCGCGCGATGTGCATCCGCCACAGCTCGTCGGTGACGACGTCGAGGTAGCGGATCATGAAGCCCATGATCTGCACGAGCAGCGACGGCACGTGCAGCCGCTCGAGCCCGGCGAGCAGCGCACGCGGCTCGGTCGTGGCCGCCAGCAGCAGGCTGGCCAGCACGCCGAGAGTGCCCTTGACCAGCAGGCCCCACGCCCCCAGGAGCCCGTGCTCGGACAGCGAGATCCCGAGTACGTCGGTGCGGGGCCCGGTCGCCACGAACGGCAAGACCAGTGCGAACACCACGAACGGCACCTCCACCACCATCCGCTTGGCGAGGTACGTCGGGGGCACGTGCGAGACGGCGACGAGCGCGGCCAGCACCAGCAGGTAGATCCCGAAGACGGGGAACCACCCTCGCGGCGTCGCGACCACGGTGAGCATGAAGACCACCAGGGCGACCAGCTTCACGTGCGCCGGCAGGCGGTGCAGCCAGGAGTGGCCGTGGAAGTGGAGCTTGTGCCCGTGCGGGGAGCCCACGTCAGGCCTCGTCGGAGCTGCGGCGCCGCCGCAGGAAGAGGACGAGCACCAAGACGATCGCGAGCACAGCGACCACTCCGACGACACCTGACCAGCCGCCGTAGGCGAACGGGCCGTCGTGAGAGGTGCCGGCGGACGCGAAGCCGTGGTCCTGGGAGACCTTGGTCAGGCCGTCGGGGTCGCCAGAGGCGTAGCGGCTGCCGATCCCTGCGACCAGGAGCGCCACCGCGATCCCGGCCACCACGAGCCAGCGCGTCGACACCTTGGTCATCGCGCGGCTCCCTTGAGCACGAGGGTGCGTTGCGCGAGCACCGGCCGTGCGCCGTACACGAGGTCGGGCCGCACGGCCGCGATGCTGCCGACGGCCAGGAAGGTGATCAGCGCCTCGCCGATCCCGATGAGCGTGTGGACACCCACCATGGCCGTGGCCAGCGCGCCGAGCGAGATGTCGACGGACCCGCCGACCGCATAGAGGCCGACGAAGGCGAGCGAGGCGACAGGGACCGACAGCAGGGCACCGATCGCCGCGGCCGGCGCGACCATCGAGACGCGCTTGGGCAGCACTGCCTGGGTGATCTTGAACAGCGCCCAGCCGACGACGACCGTGACGATGCCCATCAGGAGGATGTTGGTGCCGAGCGCCGTGATGCCTCCGTCGGCGAACAGCAGGCACTGCACCACGAATACGACGCTGAGGCACAGCAGGCCGGTGTAGGGGCCGACGAGCACAGCAGCGAGCGCACCTCCCAGCAGGTGTCCGCTGGTGCCCGCACCGACGGGGAAGTTGATCATCTGGGTCGCGAACACGAACGTCGCCACCAAGCCGGCCAGCGGCGCGGTGCGGTCGTCGAGCTCACGCCGGGCCCCGCGCAGGGCGATCGCGATGCCGACCGCGGCGACGGCCCCCGTGGCCACCGACGTCGGAGCATCGAGGAAGCCGTCCGGCACGTGCATGGGTGGTCCCTCCCCTGGAGTTGTGCGGCCACTTCGACCCTAGGGAGAAGCTGACGTTGTTGCAAGACGCTTGCAACAAGGATCGGCTCTCGACAGTGGTTCGACGCCGACTCGTCTGCGGATTGCCGCCTACGTCCAGACTGGCGGCAGCAGCGGCATCACTTGAGGAGATCTCGGCCGATCACCATCCGCTGGATCTGGTTGGTGCCCTCGAAGATCTGCGTCACCTTCGCGTCGCGGAAGTAGCGCTCGGCCGGATAGTCGCGGGTGTAGCCGTTGCCCCCGAGCACCTGCACCGCCTCGGTCGAGACCCGCATCGCGGCATCCGACGCACAGAGCTTGGCGATGCTGGCCTGCCGGGAGAACGACCGGCCGGCGTCCTTGAGCCGTGCCGCGTGGAGGTACGTCGCCCGGGCACGCTCGACCTCGACCCCCAGCTCGGCGAGGAGGAACTGCAGCCCCTGGAACTCCCCGATCGCCTTGCCGAACTGCTGGCGCTCGCGCGCGTAGCCGACAGCCAGCGCCATGGCTCCTTGCGCCAGGCCGGTGGCGACCGCGGCGATGCCCAGCCGGCCCGAGTCGAGCGCCGAGAGAGCGACCTTCATGCCGTCACCCTCCTCGCCGATCCGGTGGCCCACCGGGATCCGCGCCTGGTCGAAGAGCACCTGCGTGGTGACGTCGCACGCCAGGCCCATCTTCTTCTCCGGGGCGCCGAACGACATGCCCGCGGTGTCCGCAGGTACGACGAACGCGCTCAGGCCCCGCGTCGGATGGTCTCCGGTGCGGGCGAACAGGATGTAGTAGTCGGCACACGAGCCGTTGCTGATCCACTGCTTGGTGCCGGAGACGACGTACTCCCCGTTGTCAGCGGAGCCGTCGAGCCGCGCGCGCGTCTTGATGCCGCTCACATCGGAGCCCGCCTGCGGCTCCGAGAGGCAGTAGGCCCCCAGCCACTCGCCGCTCAGCATCCTCGGCAGCCACGTCGCGCACTGCTCCTGGCTCGCGTTGGCGGCGACGACCGAGGCGGTCAGCGTGTGCACGCTCAGGCCGACGGCCACGCTCGGCCAGACGGCGGCGATCTCCTCGACGACCTGGAGGTACACCTCGTAGGGCTGCTCCCCGCCGCCGTACTGCTCCGCGAACGGCAGGCTCATCAGCCCCGACTTGCCGAGCAGGGCGTACGCCGCCGCGGGGAACTCGCCGTTCTCCTCCGCGTCGTGCACCTGCGGGGCCAGCTCCTTGGTCGCCAGCTCGCGCGTGAGCTCGAGGAGCGCCTCGGCCTCCTCGGTCGGCAGCAGTCGGTCGACGGTCGTGGCCATCCGCCGATACTAGGCGTCCCTACTATCCCGCCCCGAGCGCCTGCTCCTGGCAGGATGCCCGGGTGGAGGGCTCGGTGCTGGTCGGGGGCGTCCTCGTCGCCGGACTGGGGATCTTTCTGGTGGGCGCCTCGGCATGGCGGCTGGAGTACCAGCGCCCACTGCCGGAGTCGCTCCTCGCCGTCCACCGGGACCGCCGCCGCTGGACCTGGATCCACGTGTGGATGGTGGCAGGAGTGCTCGTCACCTCCGCCGGGCTGGCCGGCCTGGCGCAGATCCTGGCAGAGCCCATCGCATCAGCCCTCGCCGGCATGGCGGCAGCGGTGTACGTGTCCGGTGGGGTCTGCTGGATAGCGTCGATCGCGTTTCGACTGACCGTGGTGCCCTGGGCGGCGGAGCGAGCAGCCGCTGACGGGGACGTCTCTGACGGCTTCATCGTCTACGACCGATGGGCCGGAGCGCTGTACTGCGTCCACATGCTCAGCGCGTACGCCGCATCCGCCGTGCTGGGGCTCGCCGTCCTCCAGTCCGACCCGTTGCCGACGTGGCTCGGCTGGGTCGGCGTCGGGTGGGGGCTCGCCTTCGCCATCGGCCTCGTGGCGACGCGGTTCGCGGGGCCGTTCAACCCGCCCTTCTGGGCCCACCTCTACACGGCAGGCGTCGGCGCGTACCTCCTCCTCCACTGAGGTGGCGCGGTCTTGGCGACTGGCCCAGCCAGGCCGTCCTCAACCGGAGGGGGTGCTCGTCAGTGGCTGCTCCGGCGCGGTCGCGTCGGTCAACGGCGGGGTCGGCGCGAGTGAGACGAAGTCACCGACCTCGAACACTCCGGTCGTCTGCAAGGTGACGGCCTGGACGCCGACGGGACGCCCGTCACGGTAGGTCACCAGCGAGACCCCGGCCGGACGTCGTGGCTTGCTGCCGAGGGCGAAGGCGTAGGCCGCGCCGCCCGTCGTACCGGTCGTGTAGCTGTAGCCGGTCGCGCCGTTCTCGCCCACGACCCGGGTCGGGCCCGCCTGCACGTGGGTGTGCCCGCCGACGACGAGGTCGGCGCACCCGCGCGCCAGGGCCGCGGCCCCGAGGTTGGCGTCGTGCACCACCAGCGTGGCGACCCGGCGCCCGAGGTCCTGGGCCTCGCACGCGACGTCGGCCAGCCGGTCGCCCACCTCGGCGAACGAGAGCCCCGTCTCGTCGCGCCAGTTGCCCAGGCCGCTCGAGCGCGGGTCGTCGACGCCGAGGAGTCGGATGCCCGCCGGCCCGATCAACGTCTCTGCGTCGAGCATGGTCCACCCGTGCTCGCCCAGGTAGCCGCGCACGAACGACCCGTGGTCGTGGTTGCCCGCCACGCCGAACCGGTCGTAGTCCTCGAACGCCGAGGTCACCGAGTCCAGGCTGAACGCCTCCCACGTCCGGCCCACCGACGTGTCGTCACCGAGGTCCAGCACCATCGTCGCGCCGCCCGCGTCGCCGACCGCACGGGCCACCTGGTCCATGCCGATGTTGTCGTGACGGTCGGAGACCAGCAGCGCCACGGTCTCGTCCGCGGCGGGTTGACGCAGCTCCAGCCCGGCGGCCGCCTGCGCCGCCGCGGTGTAGAACGTCTTGCTCTGGTCGTAGGTCGAGATCGCGCTTTCGATCAGCCGCCTGGTCTGGTTGGTGGTGACGTCGCCGAGCACCTCGATGTCGGACACCTCGTCGGGCAGCGGCACCTCGGGTCCGAGGAAGTCGGCAAGGGGGACCCAGTCCTGTCCGGCGAACACGGTCGGGTCCTCGTCGGACCACGGCTCCCACCACAGCACCACGGCGAGCATCAGCACCAGCCCGACCTCGAGCAGTCGCAGCCGCCGCGCGCGATGGAGGAGCTCGTCGCGCCGCCGTCGGCCCACCAGCCACCACAACCCCAGGGGGATCAGCCCCACGAGCGCGCCCCGGAGGGCCGCCGCGACCACCATGTCGCCGAGCGCCTCGCGCACCTTCGCGATCTGGCCCTCTGGCTGGCTGGCGATGGCGGCATAGCGCTGGAGCAGCTCGTCGACGGAGGTGGCGTCGGTCTTGCCGAGCGTGATGTCGACGCCGATCCGGCTCCCGGACGGCTGACGTACGTCGGGCAGCACCGGTCCGGTGTGCAGCACGACGTAACCGGTGAGGGAGGGCCTGAGGTTCGCGTCGTGGGTCGCCAGCACCAGCGTGCGGCTGCTGCCGAGGAAGGCCGCCATCGCCGCGAGCAGCGCCACCACGAACCAGACGGCGACCGCCACGGCGGCGCCGGCGTAGCGGCGCCGTCGCGCATTGGCCACGGGGGCCACCTCAACCAGCGACGCGGGCCTGCGACACGGCGTACAGCGCGACGCTCGCGGCGACACCCGCGTTGAGCGACTCGACCTGGCCGGCCATCGGGATCGAGACCAACTGGTCGCAGGTCTCGGCGACCAGGCGGGAGAGACCTGAGTCCTCGGAGCCGACGACGAGGACGAGGGGTCCGTCACCGAGGTCGAGGTCGGGCAGGCTGACGTTGCCGTCGGCGGCCAGGCCGACGACCATGCAGCCGGCTTCCTGATAGCACTTCAGCTGCCGCACCAGGTTGACCGCCTGGGCGACCGGGATCCGCGCAGCCGCTCCGGCACTGGTCTTCCAGGCGGACGCGGTCATCCCGGCCGCTCGACGCTCGGGCACGAGCACACCGTGGGCACCGAAGCCTGCTGCACTGCGCACGACCGCCCCGAGGTTGCGCGGGTCGGTCACCGAGTCGAGCGCGACGATCAGCGGCGGCTCACCCGCCTCGGCAGCACGGTCGAGGAGGTCGTCGGCGTGGGCGTACTCGTAGGCCGGGATCTTCGCCGCCAGCCCCTGGTGCACAGCGCCGCTGGTGAGCCGGTCGAGCTCGCGGCCGGTCACCTCGAGCAGGCCGATGTGGTGCTCGCTGGCGAGCTTGAACGCCTCGCGCAACCGGCCGTCTCGCTCGGCCCCCTCGGCGACGTACAACGTCTTGACCGGTACGCCGGCCCGCAACGCCTCCACGACCGGGTTGCGGCCCGCGATCCACTCGGCCTCCCCGCCGGTGTTGCGGCGGCGTGGCCGAGCGGCTGCGGCCTTCTCTGCGTTGGCCTTCTGCTTGTAGACCTTGTGGTTGGGTCGGTCCTTCGCCTTCGGCGTCGGGCCCTTTCCCTCGAGGCCGCGCTTGACGCGACCTCCGGAGCCGGCTGTCGGCTTCTTGGCGGTCTTGCGGATCGCGCCTCGGCGCGCTGAGTTACCGGGCACTGGTCACTTCTCTCACCCTGTCGTCGGCAAGGTCCACACGGGACCGGCCGGGGTGTCCTCGACCTCGATCCCGGCAGCCTTGATCTGGTCACGGATAGCGTCGGCTCGGGCCCAGTCCTTGGCCACCCGCGCGTCGGCACGCTCGGCGAGCAGCCCCTGGACGAGCGCGTCCACGGCCGCGGCCATGCGGCTGTCACTCGACGAGGTGGCGCTCGGCCAGCCGGGATCGGTGGGGTCCAGACCCAGCACACCCAGCATGTCGACGACCTGACGCACAGCCGTGATCAGGGCCGGCGAAGGGCCGTCGGCGAGCAGCTTGTTGCCCTCGCGGACCGTGTCGTAGAGGACGGCGACCGCAGCGGGCGTGCCGAGGTCGTCATCCATCGCAGCCACGAAGGCATCGGGAAGGGGTACGTCGGCGGGGGCGCCCACGCGAGCCGGCGACGTCGGCCGCTCGTCGTGCCCGATGCCGATCGCGGCAGCGCGGTCGAGGAAGTTCTCGATCCTGCGGAACCCGGCTGCCGCCTCGTCGAGCGCCTCGAAGGAGAACTCGACGTGCGAGCGGTAGTGGGCGGCGATCATGTAGAACCGCAGCTCGATCCCGCGCACCCGCTTGAGCACCTCGGGGATCAGCAACGAGTTGCCGAGCGACTTGCTCATCTTCTCGCCGGCAGTGGTGATCCAGGCGTTGTGCAGCCAGTACGACGCGAACGCGTGGCCCGCCGCGCGCGACTGCGCCTGCTCGTTCTCGTGGTGGGGGAAGCGCAGGTCGACGCCGCCGCCGTGGATGTCGAAGGCCGTGCCGAGATACTTGCCGGCCATCGCCGAGCACTCGATGTGCCAGCCGGGACGTCCGGGTCCGTAGGGCGAGGGCCAGGCCGCGCTCTCGGGCTCCGACTCCTTCTTCCAGCCCTTCCAGAGGGCGAAGTCGCGCGGGTCCCGCTTCCTGGCCATCATGGGCGGGTCTGCGTCCTCAGCCGGGGCCATGTCGTCGACGCCCTGGTTGGTCAGCTCGCCATAGGCCGGCCAGGACCGCACGTCGAAGTAGACGTCGCCCGACCCGTCCTCGGCGGGGTAGGCGTGGCCCCTGGCGATCAGCGTCTGGATCAGCTCGAGCATCTCGGGCACGTGAGCGGTGGCGCTGGGCTCGTAGGTCGGCGGGAGCACGTTGATCGATGCCAGGGCCTTGTCGAGCTCGCGGTGCATCGCGTAGGCGAGGTTGAACCACGGCCTACCCTGCTCGGCGGCCTTGGCGAGGATCTTGTCGTCGATGTCGGTGACGTTGCGGATGAAGGTGACCTGGTAGCCCTGGTGGGTCAGCCACCGGCGCAGCACGTCGAAGTTCACCGCCGACCGCACGTGACCCACGTGCGGCTCGGACTGGACCGTCAGGCCACACACGTAGATGCCGGCCTTCCCCTCCTCGAGGGGCACGAAGTCACGGACTTCGCGGGTCGCGGTGTCGTAGAGCCTGAGGGTCACCGGGAAAGTCTATGGTCGAACGATGCTTTGCCCTTCTTCTCGGCCGCTCGCTTGCCCGCGCGCCCTGGTGACCCTGCTCGTGGCCGGCCTCCTGGTCTCGTTGAGTAGCCTCGCGCCCGTGACGTCGGCGTCGGCAGCAACGGCCAAGCGCAACATCACCTTCACGCGCTTCGCAGGTCAAGGCCTGGCCGCCGGACACCACCGCGGCACCCTCGTCCGTGACGGCGCGATCGTCTTCGGCTCACGGGCGGGCCAGAGCCAGTACGCCGGCCGCACCTACGAGCGGGCCCGCTGGACCGCGCCGTGGCAGACCTCCACCTTCGCCTTCACCGAGCTCATCGCGTCCTGGTCGGCCCGCACCCCCGGCGACTCGTTCATCGAGGTCGAGGTCCGCGGCCGCAACGCCCAGGGCACGCAGAGCTCGTGGGACCTGCTGGGCCGGTGGGCCGCGGGCGACCGCTACGTGCGCCGCACCACCACCTCACCCCAGTCCGACGACCTCGCCTCGGTCGACGTCGACACCTGGAAGGTGCGCGGCACCGGCGGCCTGGTCTCCTGGCAGCTGCGTCTCTCGCTCTACCGCAAGGCCGGCACCCGCGGCCCGACCGTGTCGATGGTCGGCGCCGTGGCCAGCCGCCTGCCGCGCGTGGCGACGGTGGCCGTGTCGACGCCCACGCGCAACGTCGGCACCGAGCTCGACGTGCCGTCGTACTCCCAGATGGTCCACGCCGGCGACTACTCCCAGTGGGGCGGCGGCGGTGAGGCCTGGTGCTCGCCGACCTCGACCTCGATGGTGCTGGGCTACTACGACGCCTTGCCCCGGCCGTCTGCCTATCGCTTCGTGCCCGCCGGGCACCCGGACCCGTGGGTCGACTACGCCGCCCGGCGCACCTACGACACCGACTACGAGGGCACGGGCAACTGGCCGTTCAACACGGCGTACGCCGCCCGGCTCGCCGGCGACGCGTTCGTGACGCGGCTGCGCTCGTTGAGGGAGGCGGAGAAGCTCGTCGCCGCGGGCATCCCCGTGGTGGCCTCGGTCTCGTGGGGGTCGGGTGAGCTGACCGGCGCGCCGGTGTCGTCGTCCAACGGCCACCTGCTGGTGATCATCGGCTTCACCGCGAGCGGTGACCCGATCGTCAACGACCCGGCGGCCAAGACCAACGCCGGCGTGCGACACGTCTATGACCGCGCCCAGTTCGAGAACGCCTGGCTGCCCACGTCCGGTGGCACCGTCTACGTCATCCACGACGCCGCGCATCCGCTGCCAGCCGCCTCGACGCAGGCCAACTGGTAGCCGGGCTCAGGTCACCTGGACCGACACCTGGTGCCAGCCGGTCGCGCCATCGGGGATCACGTCGGCGACCGCGCCGGTCTGCACCAGGCCGTCGCTGTCGGTCGCCCTCACCCGCAGGATGTGGTTGCCCTTCTCGACCGCAACGTTCGCGGTCCACTGCACCCAGCTGTCGATGTTGGTGGCCGAGGCGATCTCGGCCGGCTGCCAGGCCCCGCCGTCGACCGACACCTCGACCGCGCCGATGCCGGTGTGCTGGGCCCAGGCCATGCCGCCGACCCGCACGTCGCCGGCGTCGACCTCGTCGCCGTCGCGAGGTACGTCGATGCGCGAGGCGATCTTCACCGGCGCCTGCTCCGACCAACCGCGGTCGGTCCAGAACGCCGAGAACTCCGAGAACGAGGTGACCTCCCAGTCGACCACCCACTTGCAGGCCGAGACGAAGCCGTAGAGGCCGGGCACCAAGGTGCGCACCGGGAAGCCGTGCTCGATCGGGAGGGCCTCGCCGTTCATGCCGACGGCGAGCATGGCGTTGCGGTCGTCGGTCAGCGCGGCGACCGGCGTGCCGCACGTCCAGCCGTCGTCCGAGGTCTGCAGCACGGCGTCGGCACCGTCCTTCACGCCGGCCTCCGCCAGCAGGTCGGCGGTGCGAACGCCGCTCCACCAGGCGTTGCCGATCAGGTCGCCGCCGACGGGGTTGGACACGCAGTTGAGGGTCACCCAGCCCTCGGTGAGCTCACGGTCCATCAGGTCCTCGTAGGTCAGCACCACCTCTCGCTCGACCATGCCGTGGATGCGCAGTCTCCAGTCCTTCGGGTCGATCGCGGGCGGGATCAGCACGGTGTGGATCAGGTAGAAGTCGTCGTTGGGCGTCTGCCACGAGGTGATGCCGGCGACGTCCAGCGAGACGCCGGGCGGCGGCTCGGGCGCGCTCACGCCCTGGAGGCGCAGCAGGCGGCGGGCCGCCTCGACCTGCCGCCGACCTCGTCCGATGACCCTGCCGAGCACGGCGACGCCCACCGACGCAGCCGCCACCAGCCCGGCGCCGACCAGGAAGCCTCGTCGCGGCAGGCCGCCCGGCTGGTCGGGTCCCGTGGCCGTGCCCGACACAGATGCGTCCCGCTCGCCGCTGCGCAGGCTCTCGGTGAGGACCGACAGGCAGACCACCCAGGCCACGAAGCCGACCACCACCGGGATCAGGTCGGTCGACTCCGAACCGTGCTGCACCACGACGGCGACGCCGCCGAGCAGGGAGACCGAGCCGACCCCCACCATGGTCAGCCACCACGAACGCCGGGCCAGGCCACCGGTCAAGGCGAAGACCAGGGCGAGGCCGACGAGGATCCCCGTGACGAGCAGCGGCTTGTCACGCTGGCCCACGATCGAGATCGCCTTCTCGGCGATCGGACCAGGTGTGAGCTTGATGATGAGCTCCGCCACGGCCACCACCGGCGACTCGCGGATGCTCATCACCATCGCCGCGAAGTAGCTCGCGGCTAGCCCCGCGCCGCCAGCGACGACGCCCGCCACCCACCAAGCAGGCCTGCTGGGATGGCCGGATGCACTCACCCCTCGATTCTGGCTCAGGCATGATCGGGGCGTGCACGCAGACGCCTTACGACCCGGTGACGTCCCGCTTCCTCGGGTCGGCGTGGGCATCGACGTACACCGCCTGGCCCCAGGTACGCCCATGCACCTGGCCGGGCTGGCCTGGCCCGACGAGGACCAGGGACTCCAGGGGCACTCCGACGGCGACGTCGCGGCTCACGCCGCATGCGACGCGATCCTCTCGGCCGCGGGCCTGGGCGACCTCGGCTCGCAGTTCGGCACGGCCGACCCCCAGTGGGCAGGTGCGTCCGGGGTGGCGTTGCTCGCCGAGACCGCGCGCCGTGCACGGGATGCGGGCTTCGCGATCGGCAACGTCGCCGTCCAGGTGATCGGCGACCGCCCGCGCCTCGGCTCGCGCCGCTCGGAGGCCGAGGCCGCGCTGTCCGAGGCGGCCGGCGCATCCGTGACCGTCTCGGCCACCACCACCGACGGCCTGGGCCTCACCGGCCGTGGCGAGGGCGTGGCAGCGATCGCCACAGCCCTCGTCGTACGCCGTCAGTGACGTACGTGCTGTCTCGACGGCCCTTGAGACAGCCGGTACGTCACTGACGGCGAGGGATCACACTCCGCCGAACAGCGTCAGGGTGCCGTTGACGACCGGGGCCCAGGCGTCGACGGACTGCTCGAACTCCTCGGGGGGTGCGTGCTCGGCGGTCATGATGATCGCGGTGCCGTCTTGGCGTACGGCGCAGATCAGCAGGCCCTGGAGCGGAACGGAGGCCTGCTGGTCGGTCCAGATCGCGCGGTACTGCATGCCGGCCATCGAGACCACCGAGCCGAACGACTGCAGCGGCGCGATGTCGGTCTTCTCGAGCTGCGTGTACGCCTGCTGCGGCAAGATCCCCTCCAGCGAGGCGGCGATGACCGAGGCTGCGTCGGTCGACGGGTCGACCGTGCCGGTGATGGCGTAGACGAAGGTGTTCTGGCCGTCGCCGAGCAGCACGTCCACGTCACCTTGGCCGACCACCTCCCAGCCATCGAGCACCGGCACCTGCACGCCGTTGCCGATCGTGACCACGCTCTGGTCGTCCGAGCCGAGGTCGATGCCGCCTGCCAAGGAGTTCGACCCGTCAGACGGCGCGATCGAGGGCCCGTCGCTGGACCCTTCGGTGGACTCCGACCCACCCGGCGACGGCTCGGCACTGCCCACGGGGTCGGGGTCGAGGATGCCTCCCCCGCCGTCGGTGGCCCCGTCAGTGCCCCCGTCAGTGCCCCCGTCAGTGTCCCCGTCGGCTCCCGGCTGGATGACGACGCCCGGACCGCCCTTCGGAGGGCTCAGCTTCGCGTCGTCGTTGAACACCGCTCCTGCCAGACCACCCAGGGCACCGACCGCGACGACGCCGGCCACGATCAGGCCGATGGTGCTGCCCCGACTCGAGGCGAAGGGACTCGACTGCCCGCTCATGCGGCACCCCCCGTCGCCCCATCGCCCGGCCCGTCGCCCGGCCCGCCGCCCGGCCCGCCGCCTGCCGACGCGCTCATGCGGCGCCGCGCCTGGTGGCTGCTGGAGCGCACCGAGGTGCCGCAGACCATGCAGAAGTTGGAGTTGTCGAGCAGGGGGTTCTCGCACTCCGGGCAGACGCTGTCGTCGACCGTGGCCCGCTTGGACCTGATCCCGTCCGTGCGGACGGCGTCCTCGACAGCGGCCTCCAGGAGCGCGGCCTGCATCGTCACGCGGATCCGCAGGACCAGCACGGTGAGGATGACGAAGCCCCACAGGAGGCCCAGGGCCTGGCCGAACGGCACGTAGGACAGCATGCGCACGCCGAGCCAGTAGCCGACGTTGGCCGCGACAGCCAGCCCGAACGCCGCGAAGTACGACGGCTTGAACCCGTCGTACCCCTCGCCCTTCCCGGAGAACGCGGCCACCGCGATGCCGGTCGCAGTGCCGTAGATGAGGGACTTCACCACCATCAGGTTCACCACCACGACGGCCCAGGACGCCAGGCCGTCAGTGGTGCGGAAGTCGGCGGAGGTGAACACCGAGGAGTAGAGGACGATCGTCTCGAGGGCGGCGTACGCCGTGCCAGCCGCGATGCCGAAGGTCAAGCCGTCGACCATGTCGTCGAACTGGGGCCGCGTCGCCAAGAACACGGCGCCGAGGTTCTTGGCGATCTCGGCCACGATCGGCAGCAGCACGGCGAAGATCAGCAGAGCCGGCAGCGACAGCGAGTCGATGCCGACGCGCGAGCCCGCGGCGAAGGTGTTGAACTCGTCCTCGAAGACCCACCGGAAGAAGAACAGGGTCACCAGGACCGACAGCACGCCGGTGCCGACGAACAACGCGGCGACGACCGGGACCGGTGCGTCCTCCCACATGTTCACGTCGTAGACGTAGACCAGGTAGACGATCGGGATCAGGAAGGCCGCGGACGCTACCGCGATCGGCAGCAGACCCAACCCCGTCGCCGCCACGATCAGCACGGCGCTGAGGATCATCGCCCAGCGGTAGTTGTCGGCGGTCTGCCGGTTGGAGTGGGGCAGGATCGTCGAGATGAGGGCGAACTGGTTCACGCCCTCCGACGACTGCACCGCATAGGAGCCGGCTCGCGTCGATGCGCTACCACGCAGAGAGGCCCCGCAGCGGTAGCAGTAGAGCGCTACCTCCGGACTCTCGGTGGAGCAGGTGGGACAGGCCACGGGGTTACCTCTCGTTCACGAGGTGTGGGGCACACCGTCGGCAGGACATGTCGAGGGCAGGCTATTTGGCGCAGCGATGCTGCGGAAGGGATTTCGGCACGATCCGGTCGGAGAAAGTGGCGACCGGGAGCCCCTGGTTGCGGCAGGATCTCCCATCATGAGGCGACGATGGGGCCGACTCCTCGCCATGCCGGCTGTCGCCGCACTGGTGCTCGCGATGACGGCATGCGACGACCGGGGCATCGGGAGCGACGCAGATCCGGGTCCCCGGACGCTGATCGCCTCGGCCGCCTACGCCAACAGCGCCCCCGACGCCGACGTCTCGGGGCGGCTCGCCGACCTCCAGCGCGGCATCGACAAGCTGCGCGCGAGCACGGGTTCGGGCTGGGTGGGGCGTCAGGACGACCTCACGGGGTATCTCGGCGAGCTGTCGGGCGGCCGCTACTCGCCGGCTGACCCGGCCGACGCCACCGACGCCCGCGAGACCGCGGCGGCCTTCCTCGCGGAGTACGCCGAGGACCTGTTCGGCGTGCCGGCCGATGCGGTGGTCGTGCCGAGCGAGAGGGAGATCGACGCAAGCGGCAGCATCGTGCTCCGGGCTCCGCAGGAGATCGCCGGCGTGCCGGTCCTGGACGGCGGCCTGGTGATGACCCTCGGCGGCGACGAGGAGCAGGCCCGCCTCAACATCGTGCGAGGCCGGGTCTACCCCGGCCTCGACGTCCTCACCGACCCACGCGTTCCGCCGCGACTGGCCGAACGAGAGGCCGTGCGCCTGAGCAACGGCCAGGTCAAGGGCACGCCTCGCCTCGTCGTGCTGCCGCGCGAGACCGGCATGCTCGCGTGGGAGGTCAACGTCTTCGCCGCCGGCAAGTCCGGGGCGGGCGTCCAGCTCAGCGACGGTCTCTACTACCTGGACGCCGTCACGGCCGACCTCATCGAGGTGCGGCCGACCACGGCCGAGCTCGCCGCCCCGGCGGTCTACAGCAAGCTGCTGTCGAAGGCCTCCCCACGGGTCTCGCGCAAGCTCTCCCAGATGGTCCTTGCCAGCCTCGCGGCACCGAAGGGCCAGCCGGTCGAGGTGAGCGGCAACGCGCCCTACATCGGCAAGGTCACCGCCGAGGGCCTGCGCACTCCCCAAGGCGTGGCGCTGATCGACACCACCACCCCGAGCTACCAGGCGTCCTCGGGCCGTGGCGGCATCTACACCTTCACCGCCGACGGCTCGAGCAGCAACTCCGACCTGCCCGGCCGCCAGTACGTCGAGGACTCCACCAACATCCGCGACCCCGACGCCATCAGCGCCCAGAAGATCAGCCGCGTCGTCTACGACTACTACGCCGGCATCGGGCGCAACTCCTGGGACGGCAAGGGCGCCTCGATGCTCTCGACCGTCAACTTCAGCGACGGTCAGTTCTGCAACGCCTTCTTCAGCTCCGGGCTGGAGCAGATGGTCTACGGCAACCCCTGCAAGGGACCTCACGGCGAGATGCAGCTGGTCACCCTCGACGTGACGGGCCACGAGGTCACCCACGGCGTCACCAGCTCCACGGCAGGCCTCAACTACACCGGACAGTCGGGGGCGCTCAACGAGTCGTTCTCCGACTACTTCGGCAACGTCATCGGCGACCGCTTCTACCAACATGACAGCGACACCCTCGGCGAGGACGGCTGCGACGACGTGACCGGTGCCCAGTCGCTCTGCTCGGCCAACCCGTCCGGCGACCTGGCCACGCGCTACCTGCTCAACGGCAACACGATGAACGACTACCTCAACGTCATCGACCCGCCGTTTCGCTGGACCATCGCCGTCGGCCGGATCACCGACAACGGCGGCGTGCATCTCAACTCGGCCATCTGGAACAACGCACTGTGGACGATCCGCAACCGCCTGGCCCAGATCGACAACAAGCCCGCCTACCTGTCCCAGCGAGCCGCCGACTTCGACCTGATCGTCTACTACACCCTCACCCACCAGCTCGGCCCGAACTCCTCGATGCTCGACGCCGCCAACGCGGTCAAGGACACCGCCGTCAAGGCTGGCGCGGACGCGGCGATCATCAGGGTGGCCAAGGAGGTCTTCGACCAGAGCGACCTGTGCGGAGGCTGCTACGACCCGGGCCCGGTCGCCGGCAGCATCCTCAGCAACAAGCCGCAGTCCGAGGTCAGCCCGGTGGTGTCCGGCAAGAACACCGCGTGGATCAACCCCGTCGGCGGCCCCGGCACCCCGTCGGTCAGCGGCGGCCTCTCCTCCAACCCGATGACCTACGACATCGCCTGGGCCGGCGACTCGCTGGTCACCATGGAGCTGACCAACTCCGGTGAGGCCGTGATGCTGCACCAGCGAGGCGGACGCACGACCAAGCTGGAGAACCTGCAGTACTCCACGTTCGTGGCTGGTCTGGGCGGCTCCGAGGACGGCGCCGCCTGGTGGACGGCAGAGACGAACACCCTCAGCTACGTCGACGACCGCGGCAAGGTCACCCGCACCCGCGTCAACGGTCTGGGTGGCGACGACGTCACCGCGGTGGCCGCTGGCGGCGGCACCGTCGCGTTCGGCACCAGCCAGGGCCGCGTCGTCTACTGGAAGCCCGGCACCAACCAGTTCGGCCTGGTCGGCAGCATGTCGGGCAGCGTGTTGTCGCTGGCGGCCTACGGCCCCAACCTCGTCGCCGTCGACAGCAAGCAGTCCGCCGATGTGTTCACGACCAACGGGCGCACCACGCACGTGAGCGACTTCGCGTTCCCGTTCGGGGCGGCCGCCAACGCCGAGTACGCCGTGTTCCCCGTCGCCGTCGACAGCCTGCCGGGTGGCGTGAGCAAGGCCATCGGTGGCCAGATGCCCGACACCGACCTCTACCTCTACTCCTTCAAGACCGGGAAGATCTACAGCCCGCTCGAGGAGCGCGGCCAGCAGGGCTTCCCCTCGATCTCGGGCAGCAGGCTGGTCTGGCAGGACGGCGTCTTCGGTGGCGACGACATCATGGAGGTCAAGCTGCCCTCCGGCCTGTGATCCTCGGGGTGCTGGGCTCAGGAGGCCTTGACCTCACGCCTGCGCCCGACGAGCACGACCCCCTCGACGATCCGCACCTCATAGGTCGGCACCGAGACGTGCTCGTCGTCCAGACAGCGCCCGGTCCGCAGGTCGTAGGCATGGCGGTGGCGCGGCGAGCCCACGAACGGCACGCCGTCCCGGCTGCCGACGATGCCCTTGGCCAGCACCGCGGTCCGGTCGAACGGGTCGTGGTTGCCCAGGGCGTAGACGTCACCGTCCGTCGAGCGGAAGATCGCCATCGACTGCCCGTGCACCAGCGCGCTCACCCCGCGCTCGACCTCGAGCTCGGCGACCCGGCAGACCGGTGACCACTCCTCCGTCGGGCTCATGTCGAGACGCTAGGTCCGCGATGTTGTCGTGGTGTTTCCGCGTGTTACGTCGGCGTCAACAACGGCACCCGCCGGACGAGGAGTGATCCGGCGAGCCTCGTGACCACCAGCACCTAGGCTGACCCGCATGACCGAGCCCGACGCCGCAGTGATCGTGGTGGCGGCCGGCTCCGGCACTCGTGCGGGCGGCGAGCTCAACAAGGTCCTGACCGTCGTGGCCGGCCTGCCCGTGGTGGCCTGGTCGGTTCGCACGGCCCTGGCGCTGCCCGACGTACGACGGGTGGTCGTGGTCCACCGTCGCGACGAGCGCGAGGCGATGGGCCAGGCCCTCGCCCCCCACCTCGGCGAGGCCGAGGTGGTGCTGGTGGCCGGCGGCGACACCCGCCACGCGTCGGAGTGGCAGGCCCTGCGCGTCATCGCCGACGAGATCGACTCGGGCGCCATCACCGTCGTGGCCGTGCACGATGCGGCGCGCCCGCTCGCCGACGACGACCTGTTCGCCCGGACCCTGGCGGCAGCTCGCGAGCACGGGGGCGCGGTGCCCGTCGTCCCCCTCGAATCCGTCGTACGCCGCGACGGCGCGGAGGTGGGCCACGACCAGCTGGTGACCGTGCAGACGCCGCAGGCCTTTCGCGCCGTCGAGCTGCTGGCGGCCTACCGCGCCGCAGAGGCCGACGGCTTCACCGGCACCGACACGGCGTCGTGCGTCGAGAAGTACGCCGGCGTGCCGGTCGTCGCGGTGCCCTCGACGCAGTCCAACCTCAAGGTCACCTTTCCCGGCGACGTCGAGCTCGCCGCACGCCTGCTCACGTCGGCCGGCTGAGCTCCTCCAGCAGCCGCACGTCATCTGTCGTCGAGACCCGCGAGGCCTGCGCCGGCGCCTCGAGGAGCTCGACCGGTCCGCCACGTCGCAGCGCCTGGACCAGCAAGGCGAGGTCGAGCGCTGGGTCGGCGAGCAACGCGGCATCGGTGGTCACCCGGCTGGCGGGCACGACGACCGGGGACGCCACGCGCGCCAGGACATCGCGGTCGACGGTCTGCCCCAGCCACCCGTCACGGACGGTCTTGACCGTGTCGGTGACCGGACGCACGCCCGCCACCACGACGTCGTCGGCGACGGCTCGACGTACGCACGCGGCGATGAACTCCGGCGGCGTCATCGGGCACAGCGAGTCGTGCAGGACCAGTGGGAGGTCGGCGTCGGCGAGACCCTCGACCGCGGTCCTGGCGTCGACCGGCAGCACGCCGGCCGCCGACAACGCCCAGGTGGCAGTGGTCACCAACGCCTCGCCGTGCACGAGAGCGAACGGCAGGGAACCGCGACCCTCGTCGAGCACTCGTCCCAGACCGATCACCTGAGCGTCGGGCCAGACCTCCATCGCGCTCATGGGCACAACGTAGACGCCCCGTCCGGTGAGACCGGACGGGGCGTCTAGTGGTTGATGCAGTTGGACTACCTCAGGAGGCGAGCACCTCGTCGAGGATCGCCTCGGCCTTGTCCTCGTTGGTGTGCTCGGCCAGGGCCAGCTCGGAGACGAGGATCTGGCGAGCCTTGGCCAGCATCCGCTTCTCTCCTGCCGAGAGGCCACGGTCACGCTCGCGGCGCCACAGGTCGCGGACGACCTCGGCCACCTTCATGACGTCACCGCTGTGGAGCTTCTCGAGGTTGGCCTTGTAGCGACGCGACCAGTTGGTCGGCTCCTCGACGTGAGCGGCGCGCAACACGTCGAAGACGCGGTCCAGGCCCTCCTTGTCGACCACGTCGCGAACCCCGACCAAGTCGAGGTTGCACGCCGGGACGCGGACCACGAGGTCCTGCTGAGCGACGATCCGAAGGACGAGGTATTGCCGGTCCTCCCCCTTGATCGTGCGCATCTCGATGTCTTCGATGACTGCGGCCCCATGGTTCGGGTAGACAACCGTTTCGCCGACGGTGAAGGTCATATGTTCAGTACCCCTTTCCAGGTGACCAGTCTAACACGTCAGAAAATGAGCGACCGGCACGTTTGTGCAGGTCAGAGGCCTTTTGCGGGCTTGACAAGACCCTTTTTCTGTGCCGTCGCGGGGTGCTCGGCCAGGCGCGGACCCTGGTCCGGTCCTGCGCGATTCATGCCTGGAACCTCGTCGCTGCCTCGTCCTGGGGCCGATACTGGCGAGCATGTGGCCGGTGCACCTCGTCCGCGCTGCGCACCCGCTGCACGCCCTGGCGACGGCTCTCGTGCTGGCCGTCGCGGCCCTGGCCAGCGGCCGGCCCACGCGCGAGGCAGCCCTGGTGGCCGCGACCGTCCTGGTGGGCCAGGCGGTGATCGGCTGGCACAACGACCTCGCCGACCGACGCCGCGACGCGGGTCACCAGCGCGCGGGCAAGCCGGTGGCGTCGGGGGTGCTGGAACCTGGCACGGCGTGGTTCGCGCTGGCATGTGGGGTGCTCCTGCTCGTCCCGCTCGCCCTCGCCAACGGTGTGACGGCCGGACTCGCCTACCTGATGTCCGTGCTGGCGGCACTGCTCGGCAACGTCGTGCTGCGCCGTACGGCGCTCTCGTGGCTGCCCTGGGCGGTCTCGTTCGGCCTGCTGCCCGCGTTCTTGTCCTACGGCGGGTGGGGCGGCCGCGCCGAAGGCGACCCACCGACCATCCTGGTGACCGTCCTGGCCGCCCTGCTGGGCGTCGCCGCCCACGTCTTGTTGGCCCTGCCCGACCTGGTCGACGACAACGTCGACGGGCTGCGCCACCTGCCGCTGAGGCTGGGACTGCGCCTCGGGGCGCCGCGGCTGCTGTGGATCGCGATCGGCGTCACGGTGTTCTTGGCGGCCTCCCTGGTGGTGACCGGGACGACGGTCGGCCTGCGGCAGTAGGGTCGCTAGGCTGTCGCTCGCCACCCGTCGACCAACGAAGGCCTGTGAACCCCATGGACCGTCGGCTCTCGCGCCGCAAGCTCGCCGTCTGCATCGGAGCGCTCGTTCTCGCCCTACCCGGTGTCTCCGCCTGTGGCTTCAACTACGCCACGGACAAGGAGAACAACATCGTCAACGGCACCAACGACAAGGACGGCGTCGTCGACGTCCTGAACGCGTTGATCGTCTCCGGCGAGGCGGGATCCGGCACGTTCGTCGCATCGTTGTCCAACAACGACACGACCAAGCCGATCTCCCTCGAGTCACTCGACTTCGGGTCCAGCTCCACGGTGCAGGTGGCCGGTTTCTCGCCGATCGAGGTGCCGGCACACGGCCTGGTCAACCTCGCCGACGGTCAGGGCATCAAGGTGTCGGGCGACTTCCAGGCCGGCGACTTCATCAACGCGACGCTGAGCTTCGACAACGGCGACACCGCCCAGTTGGACGTCCACGTGGTCAACGCGGACGACGAGTACACCGGGCTCGACAACGGCACCGGCGTGCCATCCCCCGCCGCGACCGCTTCGGCCTCATGACCTACGAGCTGATCCTGCTTCGCCACGGCGAGAGCGAGTGGAACGCCAAGAACCTCTTCACCGGCTGGGTCGACGTGGACCTCAACGACAAGGGGCGCGGCGAGGCCGTCAACGGCGGCCGGCTGCTTGCCGATGCCGGCCTTCTCCCCGACGTCGTCCACACCTCGCTGCTGCGACGCGCGATCACCACGGCCAACCTCGCCCTCGACGCCTGCGATCGCCACTGGATCCCCGTGCGCCGCTCGTGGCGTCTCAACGAGCGCCACTACGGCGGGCTGCAGGGCAAGGACAAGAAGCAGACCCTCGCCGAGTACGGCGAGGAGCAGTTCATGCTGTGGCGCCGCTCCTACGACGTCCCGCCACCGCCCATCGACGACGACAACGAGTGGTCGCAGGTCGGCGACCCGAGATACGCCGGCCTGGGCGACGAGATGCCCCGCACCGAGTGCCTCGAGGACGTCATCGCCCGGATGCTCCCCTACTGGGACTCCGACATCGTCGCCGACCTGAAGGCCGGCCAGCGGGTCCTGGTCGCCGCCCACGGCAACAGCCTGCGAGCCGTGGTCAAGCACCTCGACTCGATCAGCGACGACGACATCGCCGGCCTCAACATCCCGACCGGCATGCCGCTGGTCTACCGCCTCGACGACGACTTGCGCCCCACCGTGCCGGGCGGCGAGTACCTCGACCCCGAAGCCGCCGCTGCCGCTGCGGCCGCGGTGGCCAACCAAGGTAGGTAGCGGTCGGGCTCCGCTCGGCGGTGGCTAGTGCCGCACTAGGCCTCCGTACTGACCGGGAACTGCCCGGTAACGACGAAGACCACGCGGTTGCCGACCGAGACGGCGTGGTCGGCGATGCGCTCGTAGTAGCGGCCGAGCAGCGCGATGTCGACGGCGGCCTCCACGCCGTGCTCCCAGTCGTCGGAGAGCAGCTGGCTGAAGCTGGTGCGTCGCAGCATGTCCATCTCGTCGTCGTCGCGACCCAGCACGATCGCGGCCTCGACGTCGCGCTCGGTGATGATCTGGGCCACGCGGGCGACCATGTCCTCGGCCACCTCGGCCATCCGGGCCACGGTCGGGCGCACCTGGTCCGGTACGGCGATCGCCGGCACGCGCAGGCGCGCGATCTTGGCCACGTGGACCGACAGGTCGCCCATCCGCTCGAGCTCGCTGACCATCCGCAGCGCCGAGACGATGACCCGGAGGTCGCCGGCCACGGGCTGCTGCAAGGACAGCAGGGAGAAGCAGTTGTCCTCGACCCGCACGGTCGCCTCGTCGATCACGGAGTCGGCACTGATGACCTCCTCGGCCTTCTCGGCGTCGCCGGTCAGGAGGGCCTGGGTGGCCAGCCGCACCGCCTGCTGGACGTTGCCGCACACGTCGGCGAGGTCGGCGAAGATGGAGTCGAGCTGGTCATGGAAGGCCTCACGCATAGAGCGGACCGTACGGGCGCTCGGTGACCACTTGGCGTCAAGCGGTGAACGCGCGGTGAACACTCATCGAGAGGCGGTCGCGGAAGCGGGTTGCGGGGCGCACCCTGCGTACGATCATGAATGTGGACGCGACCACGCAGGCATTCCTCGCGGCGCTCATCGGTGCGCTCGTGGCGGGCGGCGGCGTCCTCGCGTGGCACGTCAGCGAGCGTCAGCAGCACAGTCCACCCGAGCTGGACGCACCCGCGGTGCCGGAGGGGGTCGCCTCGGTGCTCTCGGTGCTGCGGAGCACGGCGGTCGTGGTGGGTGCCGACGACACCGTCTTGAAGGCGAGCGCTCCGTCCTACGCGATGGGCCTGGTCTCGGGCACCACGCTGGTCTCCCGCGAGCTCGCCGACCTGGTCTCGCAAGTACGCCGAGACGGCGAGATCCGCGAGACCGAGCTGTTGATGGCTCGCCAGGGAGCGGCCCCCCGCCACGTCACCGTCCGGGTCGCCCCGCTCTCCTCGACCCTGGTGCTCGCGCTCGTCGAGGACCGCACGCGCGAGCGACGGGTCGAGACCGTGCGGCGCGACTTCGTGGCCAACGTCTCCCACGAGCTCAAGACCCCGGTGGGGGCGATCAAGCTGCTGGCAGAGGCCGTGTGCGACGCGGCCGACGACCCCGTCGCCGTACGCCGGTTCGCCGGGCGGATGTCGACGGAGTCCGACCGCCTGTCTCGCCTCGTGCAGCAGATCATCGAGCTGTCGAGGCTCCAAGACGACGACCCGCTCGACGAACCTGTCGTGGTCTCGGTCGACGACGTCGTGGCCGCCGCCGTCGACGCCTCGACCATCGACGCGGCTGACCGGCGCATCCAGATCGCCATCAGCGGCACCCACGGCCTCAAGGTGTTCGGCAACGAGGAGCAGGTGCGGGCCGCCGTGGCCAACCTGGTGGCCAACGCGGTCGCCTACTCCGGGTCCGACTCCACGGTGCTCGTCACCGCCAAGCCTGGCAACGGCTCCGAGGAGGGCATGGTCGAGATCTCTGTGGTCGACCAGGGCATCGGCATCCCCAGCGGGGAACTGGACCGCATCTTCGAACGCTTCTACCGCGTCGACCCCGCGCGCCACCGGTCCACGGGTGGCACCGGCCTCGGGTTGTCCATCGTCAAGCACGTCGCGGCGACCCATGGTGGAGAGATCCGCGTGTGGTCGGTCGAGGGGCAGGGGTCGACGTTCACCCTGACCCTTCCGCGCGCCAACCAGGAAGTACTCACATGACTCGTGTTCTCGTCGTCGAGGACGAAGAGAGCTACTCCGACGCTCTTGCCTACATGCTGCGCAAGGAGGGGTACGACGTCGCCATCGCGGCGACCGGACCCGATGCGCTCAGCGAGTTCGACCGGCACGGCGCCGACATCGTGCTGCTCGACCTGATGCTCCCCGGGCTGCCCGGCACCGAGGTGTGCCGCCACATCCGGGCCACCTCCAACGTGCCGGTGATCATGGTCAGCGCCAAGGACGACGAGGTCGACAAGGTGGTCGGTCTCGAGCTCGGCGCCGACGACTACGTCACCAAGCCCTACTCGCCGCGCGAGCTCGTCGCCCGCATCCGCGCCGTGCTGCGGCGCGGCCAGGAGCCCGAGCTGGCCCCGATGACCCTCGAGGCCGGGCCGGTGCGGATGGACGTCGAGCGCCACGTCGTCACCGTCGACGGGTCCGAGCAGCGCCTGCCGCTCAAGGAGTTCGAGCTCCTTGAGATGTTCCTGCGCAACCCCGGCCGGGTGCTGACCCGTGGCCAGCTCATCGACCGCGTCTGGGGCTCCGACTACGTCGGTGACACCAAGACCCTCGACGTGCACGTCAAGCGCCTGCGGTCCAAGCTCGAGCCGGATCCGTCCGAGCCGAAGTACCTCGTGACCGTGCGCGGGCTGGGCTACAAGCTCGACCTCTGACAACTCGGCGGGATATCGGCGTACCCCGTCCGATAACCGCGTGTCCTGCCTCGGTGGTCGTTCCTAGGCTTGGCGGGTGAACGCAACGCCCGCAAGATCCTGGCTGCCGATCGCCGGCGTATCCGTGACGCTGGTGCTGTGGGCCTCGGCCTTCGTGGCGATCCGCCACCTCGGCAAGGACTTCACGCCCGGCTCGCTCTCCCTCGGCCGTCTGCTGGTCGGGTCGCTCGCGCTGGGTGCCTTCGCGGCGCCCAAGCTCCGCGCGCTGCCGCGTCCGACGCGACGCGAGTGGGCCTCGATCGTGGCGATCGGCGTTTTGTGGTTCGGCATCTACAACGTCGCGCTCAACGAGGGCGAGCACCACGTCGATGCCGGCACGGCGTCGATGCTGCTGCAGGTCTCCCCGATCCTGATCGCCGTGCTCGCCACGATCTTCCTCGGCGAGCGGTTCACCACCTACCTCGCGCTCGGGCTGGCGCTGGCCTTCTCGGGCGTCGCGCTGATCGGCCTCGCCGACGACGGCGGCGGCAGCCGCGACCTGCTGGGGGTTGCGCTGTGCCTGGTCGCCGCCGTCGTCTACTCCGTCAGCGCGATCCTGCAGAAGCCGCTCGTGGCACGCCTGCCGGCGCTCCACATCACCTGGCTCGCCTGCAGCGTCGGCGCGGTGGTCTGCCTGCCGTTCGTCGCCCAGCTCGTCGACGACGCTCGCGCCGCACCGACGTCGTCGATCCTCTGGGTGGTCTACCTCGGCGTCTTCCCGACGGCCATCGCGTTCACGACCTTCGCCTACGCACTGCGCCACATGAGCGCCTCGAGCCTGGGCGTGACGACCTACCTCGTGCCGCCGATCACGATCGTGATGGGGCTGGTGTTCCTGTCCGAGGCGCCGCCGACGATCGCCTACGCCGGTGGGGTGCTCGCGCTCCTCGGCGTCGCCGTCGCCCGCCGGGGCTCGACACGCCCCTCGTCCATCGGGGTGGCTCGACCACCGACATCCGACGAGCCGATCGTGCCGGACGACTCGACCATCACACCCACGCGCTGACATGCTGCGGCCGTGAGCGTCGTCGCAGCCCTCCTGGTCGCCGTCGTGGCCCTGATCCACGTCTACATCGTGGTGCTCGAGATGGCTCTGTGGACCAAGCCACCAGGCCGAGCCGCCTTCGGCACCGACGCCGAGTTCGCGGAGAAGTCCAAGACCCTCGCCGCCAACCAGGGTCTCTACAACGGCTTCCTGGTGGCCGGCCTGGTCTGGGGACTCGTGGCCGACAAGCAGGATGTCACCGTCTTCTTCCTGCTGTGCGTGATCGTCGCCGGGCTGTACGGCGCGGCGACGGTCAGCCGCCGGATCCTGGTCGTGCAGGCGGTCCCGGCCGCCCTAGCGCTGCTGTTCGTCCTGCTCGCCGCCTGAGGTCTCCAGCCAGCCGCGAAACGCCTCCAGGTTGGCCGTGGACTCGCCGCGCAGGTTGCGCCACTCCCACTCCTTGCGGATCGAGGACGCGAAACCGAGCTCCAGGATCGTGTTGAACGACTCGTCGGAGTAGGACAGCACCGAACCGAGCAGCCGGTCGAGCTCATCGCTCGTCACGGCCGCCAGCGGCAGCCGGGCGTCGAGGTAGATGTCGCCGAGCCGATCGACGGCGAACGCGACGGCGTACATCCGCAGGTTGCGTTCGAGCAGCCACCTGTAGACCGCCTCGTGGTTCTCATCAGGTGCCCGGCAGACGAAGGCGTGCACGCCCAACGCGTGGGGACCGAGGTCGAGGCGCACCGCTGTCTGCAGCTTGCGCTCGCCGGGCAGCGAGAAGCTGAAGACCCCGTCGGCGGGCTCGGTGAAGGCGATGTCGTGGTCGGTGAGGTGCTGGCGGACGACCTCGGCTGGATCCACCCGACCCAGCCTAGGCAACGGGCTGGGCAACAGGCTGGGCAACGGGTTGGCCGACCGCCTCGCGCATCGCGGACCGCGCGCGGTCGTAGGTCTCCAGGGTCTTGTCGGCTGTCAGCTCCCAGGAGAACCGGCGTGCCTGGCGGACCGCGCCGCGGGAGAGCCGCTGGCGCAGCGCCGGGTCCTCCACGATCCGAGCCAGCGCATCGGCCCAGTCAGCCGGTCGATGCGACTCCACGAGCAGGCCGCTTCGGCCGTCGGCCACGACCGTCGTCAGGCCCCCGACAGCGGCCGCGACGACGGGCGTGGCGCACGCCTGCGCCTCGACGGCGACCAGCCCGAACGACTCGTTGTAGGAAGGTACGGCGAC
Organism: Nocardioides agariphilus; assembly: GCF_015352445.1. Lineage (GTDB taxonomy): Bacteria > Actinomycetota > Actinomycetes > Propionibacteriales > Nocardioidaceae > Nocardioides > Nocardioides agariphilus. Next base: position 57,228 of record NZ_JADKPO010000022.1, on the reverse strand, counting down.
CACGTCGGCAGCGGCGTACCACTCGGCGAGCTCGGTCTGGGCAACGGGAGGTACGAAACGCACCACGCCGTCCAGACCGAGCGCCGTCGCCAGCAGGGCCAGCGACTCGGGGTGCTCGAGGCCTGATCCGGATGGTCCGCCCACGACCGGCACGACCAGGCGCGAGCGCAGGTCGGGGTCACGCTCGAGCAGGACCGCGACCGCGCGGAGCAGCACGTCGGGCGCCTTCAGCGGCTGGATGCGGCCGGCGAACATCAGCACGGACGCCTCGACCGGGAGGCCGAGCCGACGCCGCGTCTGGACCTGGTCGCGAGGGCGGAACACGTCGAGGTCGACGCCGGGGTGGATCACCTCGACCCGCGAGGCGCACGCGTCGTAGAGGTTGATCAGCTGCTTGGCCTCGGTGTCGGTGTTGGCGATCAGCATGTCGGCGGCCTCGACGACCTGCTCCTCGCCGATGATGCGAGCCGTCGGCTCGGGTGTATCGCCTTCGGCGAGTGCGTCGTTCTTGACCTTGGCCATCGTGTGCATCGAGTGCACGAGGGGCACACCCCAGCGGTCGCGCGCCAGCGCCCCGACCTGACCGGAGAGCCAGTAGTGGGAGTGCACCGCCGAGTAGTGGCCGAGCGGCTGGGAGGCCTCGGCACGGAGTACCTCCCGGGCGAAGACGCACAGCTGTCCGGGGAGCTCGTCCTTGGTGAGTCCCTCGAAGGGCCCTGCGTGGATGTTGCGCACGAGGACGCCGGGCACGGCCTCCACGGTCGCCGGCAGGGCCGACGAGGTCGCCCTGGTGAAGATGTCGACCTCGATGCCCCGGGCGGCAAGACGCTTGGACAGCTCCATCACGTAGACGTTCATGCCACCCGCATCGCCCGTGCCGGGCTGGTCGAGAGGGGAGGTGTGCAGACTGATCATCGCCAGCCGATGGGGCCGTTCGAGTGCTCCCACGTGCGTGCCTTCCGGTCGGCGGAATCCTCCAGAGGGACCAACCGACGGATCCTGGGTCACATTCCCGCCGAGCGCGACTCCCCGCGAGCGAAGCGAGCGGGGAGCCGGGCGAGGCGTCGCACAGACCGGAGCGGAGCGACGGACTGTGCGAGCGCTTGAAGCGTGGTGAGGGGAGCTCTAGACCGACCAGTCACAGCGTGGCGCGCTGCGGGCCCGGTCGCGCCAGCTGGACGATCGCGAACACCGCGACCGCGACGCCGGCCAGGCCCCAGACGATGCCGTCGTCGTCGGCAGACGCCGCCGCGAACGACACCACCATCCAGAACAGCAGCGGCAGGGCGCAGGCCACGAACAGCCGGAGGGCGAGCAGCCCGCGCTTGACCAGCAACGTGCCGAGCTCGAGCAAGAACAGCGTCACGAGCGCGGCGCCGGCCCAGAACAGCGCCAACTCGACCGGGTCCTCGCCGCCGTCCCAGACGAAGGAGGTGACCACCCAGGCCACTCCCCCGAGGAGGCCGACCACCTGTGCTGCTCTCGTCACGGTTCGGGGCAACGACAGGCTCCTTCGCATCGATTCGTCCAAGCCCCCCGTGCTGACCGGTCAGTCTGCCCACGAAGGCGGCGCGGCACAATCTCGGGCATGGAACCACGCCCAGATGCGCGAGTAGCCCTCGTGACCGGAGCCAGTAGCGGGATCGGAGCAGCCACCGCGCGCCGCCTGGCGGCCGAGGGATTCGAGGTCCACCTCGCCGCCCGTCGTACGGATCGGATCGAGGCGCTCGCAGCACAGATCGGCGGCATCGCGACGGCGTGCGACGTCACCGACCGCGCCGACGCCGCCCGGCTCGCGGAGCGGGTCGGCCCGGTCCTCCACGTGCTGGTCAACAACGCCGGCGGTGCCTTCGGCGGCGAGAGCGTCGAGCGGGCCGATCCCGAGGACTGGGCGCGGATGTACGACGTGAACGTGCTGGGCACGCTGCACGTCACCCAGGCCATGCTCCCGGCACTGCGTGCCAGCGGCGAGGGCCTGGTGGTCAACATGGGGTCGACCGCGGGGCGCATCACCTACGAGGGCGGCGGTGGCTACACGGCGGCCAAGCACGCCCTCAAGGCGCTCACCGGCACCTTGCGGCTGGAGCTGTGCGGGGAGCCCATCCGGGTCACCGAGATCGCCCCGGGCATGGTCCGCACCGACGAGTTCGCCGTCACCCGCTTCCGCGGCGACCGGGAGAAGGCGGACGCGGTCTACGCCGGCGTCGCCGAGCCACTGACTGCCGAGGACATCGCTGACGTGGTCGGCTGGGTGGCCACCAGGCCGGCCCACGTGGACATCGACGAGATCGTGGTGCGCCCCGTTGCTCAAGCTGCCCAGCACAAGGTGCACCGCGTCACCTGAGACCGTCGGCTTCCGGCAGACTGCTCCGCATGCAGACCATCGGCCTCGTCGGGGGCATGAGCTGGGAGAGCAGCGCGGTGTACTACCGCGACCTCAACCTCGGAGTCCGGCAGCGACTCGGCGGCCTGTCGTCGCCGCGGCTGGTGCTGAGCACCGTCGACTTCGCCGAGCTGACCGACCTCGAGGAGGGCGAGCGGTGGGACCAGATCGGCGAGCTGCTCGCCGATGCGGGTCGCGGCGTCGAGCGCGCCGGTGCCGACTTCCTGCTGCTGTGCACCACCACGTTCCACAAGGTCGCCGACCAGGTCGAGGCAGCGGTCTCGATCCCCCTGCTGCACCTCGCCGACGTGGTCGCCGAGGCCTGCCTGGCGCAGGGCGCGACCAGCGTCGGGTTCATCGGCACCAGGGTCGCGATGGAGGACAGCTTCTTCGCGGAGCGGCTGGGCCGCCACGGGGTCACCGTGATCATGCCCGGGCCCCAGCACCACGATTGGCTCAACTCCGCGATCTACGACGAGCTCGTGCACGGCCGGGTCGTCGACGCCACCCGCCGCCGGGTGGTCGCACTGACCGAGGAGCTCTGGGACGCCGGCGCCCGGGCCATCCTGCTCGGCTGCACCGAGATCGAGCTGTTGGTCTCGCAGGCCGACATCGAGCTGCCCGCGATCCCGTGCACCACGCTCCACGTCAACGCGGCCCTGGATCGCGCCCTGGCCTGACCGTGCCCTAGGCCTCCAGCACGAGCACGGCCAGCCTGGACAGGTCCGGCGTGAGGTGCTGCTGAGGCACCTTGGCGCAGCGTCCGCAGAGGTTGAAGTCGTAGACGAACATGTCGGGGTGGGGGTCGCCGCCCGGCACGTCGGCCAGGTCGATGCGGTCGACCAGCTCGCGCACCTCGGGGACGCGCGCGTCGTGGGACCCGAGGTCAACGGTGCCCTCGGTGGTGCGGCCGGCGAACCCGCCCGTACGGCGGACGCTGACCAGCGACTCCTGGGGCACCGTCGGGGTCGGGGCCGCGCTGCTCGACCCGGATGCGGTTGTGACGCCCACGGTCTCCCAGGCCCGACCGACGACGTCGGCGTGGTCACCGGCAGCCGCGACACAGGCGGCGGCGAATCCCGCGAAGTCGGTGTCGGGACCGACATCGGGACCGGTGAGGGCGGCGTACCAGATAGCACCGGCGCCTTCCCAGGCGCGGCCGCCGATGGCCGAGGCCGAGAGGTGGAAGGCGCGGTTGGCGATGCCGGAGTTGAGGTGGACCCCGCCGTTGTCGTCGGTGGTCTCGACGTAGGCATCCATCGAGGCGCCCTGGGGGTCACGGCCGAGACGGGGGTCGTCGTAGGCGGTGCCGGGGTTGGCCATGTCGCGAAGGCCGCGGGCGCGGACGCCGGGGACGAACAGGCCGGCGCCGATCAGCCAGTCGGCCTCGTCGACGGTCTGGCCGAGGAGCCACTGCTTGAGGCAGCTGCCGAAGACGTCGCTCACCGACTCGTTGAGCGCACCTGACTGGCCGGAGTAGCGCAGGGCTGCCGAACGCTCGGTGACGGCGTGGGTGAGCTCGTGGCCGAGCACGTCGACCGGGCGGGTGAACCTGCCGAAGATCTCGCCGTCACCGTCGCCGAAGACCAGCTGAGCGCCGTCCCAGAAGGCGTTGTCGTAGTCGCGGCCGTAGTGGACGGTCAGTGAGACGGCAGCGCCCGCACCGTCGAAGGACGACCGGCCGAACACCTCGGCGAACAGCCGGAGCGCGCCTTCGATCCCGTCGGCGGCTTCGTCGACGGCGTCGTCGCCCGAGGCAGGCTCGCCCTTGGCACGCACCGGCCGTCCGGGCAGGGTCGTGGACCCGTCGGCCGTGTGCACGGTCCAGCCTGGAACGGCTACGAGCGTGCCGGAGGGTGCATTGGTTGGCCGCGACTGTGCAGCGCGCTGGCCACGCAGCTGCGCGTCGACCGACAGCGTCGCGCTGGCTCGGGCGGCGGCAGCGCCGACGCCGCCGGAGCGCGCGATCTGCTCGAGCAGGTAGGGGGGCACGAAGAGGCAGGTCATGCACCCTGCCTACATGTCACCGCCGACGGCCGCCAACCGGCGCACGCCCTCCTCGGGTACGAGCAGCCTCAAGCCCATCAGGTCGCGGACGGCAGCCGCCACCAGCTGCACCGACACCGGGTGCGGATCGGGTAGCTCGCGGATGGCTGCTGCGTGCAGGTCCTCGAGCGACGCGCCACCGGCTGCGGCCATCCAGACGACACGTCGAAGTCCGTCGAGGGCGAGGTCGTGGCCGCTGACGGCCAGCGGCCGGTCCTCGCCGTCGCCGACGCCGACGGCGACGTAGAGCTGGCCAGGACCGACGGGCACCTGCGTACGCCGGGCCACGAGCCCGGCCAGCACGGGCGCGGCGGCCTGGATCTCGCCGTACGTCAGCACCCACAGGCCGTCGACCTCGTCGACCAGGTCGGGCAGCGCCGTCTCTGCCCAGCTGCTCGGAGCCGACACGAGGGCGTCCTCGAGACGGCGTACGTCGTCGGGCCGCGCGACGCGGGTCAGCTCGGGAGCACCGCGGAGGTCCGGGTCGTGCTCGAGCATCACCACGGCGGCCAGGCGCAGACCCGCGTCGGGGCACGGGCGCATCCCGAGGGCGTCCGGACCGGCCAGGGTGGAGAACTCGGGGTCCTCGTGCTCGAAGCGAAGGGGCTCGGGGAAGGCCACGACCGCGAAGGACTCGTCGGCTGCGAGCAGCTCGTCGCTCACGTAGCCGAACCCTCGGCGGCTCAGCTCGGCGACGACGCTCGCCCGCTGGGCCGCGTCGGAAGAGACCAGCGCCACGACCGAGCCGTCAGGTGTGGAGACCGCTGCTGCCCTCAGGAGCAGCAGGCGGCCGGCTGCCGCCTCGAGCGCGACCGCGCGGACCTGGTCTGCCAGGTGCAGGCCGGCGTCCGGCGTCAACGGCCGGTCCGTCCGGGGCAGGATGATCGTGGTCTCCTCGCCGGTATCGCTCGCACCGGTCGTCCGGCAACGGGACCACAGGGCGTCGACCTGCGCGGTGGCCGGGTGCCCGCCAGCGTCGATGCGCACGCGGCGGCCGAGGACGTCGAGCACCACTGGTGAGTGCTGGCTGGAGGCGCGCGTCATGGCGACCACCCCGCCACGCCGCGCGGATAGCGGGCAGGCAGGGGTGTGTCCAGGCAGGCCGACGACGGTCGACGTCCCATCGAGACCCCCCCAGGTTCGACGTACGTGTGGGTACGCACTCGTGCCCGCCTACCCCCAGGCGAACGCACGAGGAGACTAACGACGGGCCAAGGTCCCCTCAAGGACGATGCGGCGGTGGACCATACCGCCGCTTAGACTCTGCGGGTTTGGCCTCCGCCCGCGCTTTCTCCCCTGTATGAGGAGCCCCTCTCTGATGTCCACGCTCCGTAGCGACCTGCGCAATGTCGCCATCGTCGCCCACGTCGATCATGGCAAGACCACGCTGGTCGACGCGATGCTCCACCAGGCCGGGGCGTTCTCAGCGCACCAGGAAGAGGCTGGTGTCGCCGACCGGATCATGGACTCCGGCGACCTCGAGCGCGAGAAGGGCATCACCATCCTCGCCAAGAACACCGCGGTGAAGTACGGCGACCTGACGATCAACATCATCGACACCCCCGGCCACGCCGACTTCGGTGGCGAGGTCGAGCGCGGTCTCTCGATGGTCGACGGGATCGTGCTGCTGGTCGACGCGTCCGAGGGTCCGCTTCCGCAGACCAGGTTCGTGCTCCGCAAGGCGCTCAACGCGGACCTCCCGGTCATCCTGGTCGTCAACAAGGTTGACCGTCCGGACGCCCGGATCAGCGAGGTGGTCGACGAGACCTACGAGCTGTTCTTGGACCTGCTCGACGAGCACCACGCCCAGGACGCGCTCGACTTCCCCGTCGTCTACGCCTCGGCGCGGGCGGGGCGGGCGTCGCTGGAGCAGCCCGCTGACGGCGGCATGCCCGACTCCCCCGACCTCGCGCCGCTGTTCCGCACGATCCTCGAGACGATCCCCGCTCCGACCTACACCGAGGGCGCGCCGCTGCAGGCCCACGTCACCAACCTCGACGCGTCGCCGTTCCTGGGCCGGCTGGCGCTGCTGCGGGTGCACGAGGGCGAGCTGCGCAAGGGCCAGACCGTCGCGTGGATGAAGCGCGACGGCTCCAAGCAGAACGTCCGCATCACCGAGCTGCTGGTGACCGACGGCCTCGAGCGCAAGCCCGGCACATCGGCCGGTCCCGGTGACATCGTCGCGGTCGCCGGCATCCCCGAGATCACCATCGGCGAGACGCTCGCCGACGCCGACATCCCGGTCGCCCTGCCGCTGATCCACGTCGACGAGCCGGCCATCTCGATGACCATCGGCACCAACACCTCACCCCTCGTCGGCCGCGGCGCCAAGGGGTCCAAGGTCACCGCACGGCTGGTCAAGGACCGGCTCGACGCCGAGCTGGTCGGCAACGTCTCCCTGCGGATCCTGCCGACCGACCGGCCCGATGCGTGGGAGGTGCAGGGCCGCGGCGAGCTCGCGCTGGCGATCCTGGTGGAGCAGATGCGCCGCGAGGGGTACGAGCTGACCGTCGGCAAGCCGCAGGTCGTCACCAAGACCGTCGACGGCAAGCTGCACGAGCCGATGGAGCGGCTCACCATCGACGCGCCGGAGGAGTACCTCGGCGCCATCACCGAGCTGCTGGCCGCCCGCAAGGGCCGGATGGAGCAGATGACCAACCACGGCACCGGCTGGGTCCGCATGGAGTTCATCGTGCCGGCCCGCGGGCTGATCGGGTTCCGCACCGACTTCCTCACCGAGACCCGCGGCACCGGCATCGCCCACCACATCAGCGAGGGGTACGAACCGTGGACCGGCGAGATCCGGTCTCGCGCCTCGGGCTCGCTGGTGGCCGACCGCTCCGGCTCCGCGACGGCGTACGCGATGACCAACCTCCAAGAGCGCGGCATCTTGTTCGTGGAGCCCGCGACGGAGGTCTACGAGGGGATGATCGTCGGCGAGAACTCCCGCGCCGACGACATGGACGTCAACATCACCAAGGAGAAGCAGCAGACCAACATCCGGTCCGCCACCTCCGACAACTTCGAGAAGCTCATCCCCCCGCGCAAGCTCTCGCTCGAACAGAGCCTGGAGTTCTGTCGCGAGGACGAGTGCGTCGAGGTGACCGCCGGCAGCATCCGCATCCGCAAGGTGGTGCTCGACCAGAACGAGCGCGCCAAGCTCGCCTCGAGGGCCCGCAAGAACTGACCGCGAGTCGGCGCAGTTCGCCCTCTCGCGCGCGTCCAGTCGGCGCAGTTCGCCCTCTCGCGTGCGTCCAGTCGGCGCAGTTCGCCCTGCCCAGCCGAGGGACGGTGATCCCCCACTGTCGGCGTACGGGGCCAACTGTGCCGACTCGCGCACGATGGCGGGGCCATCTGCGCCGACTCGGGGGCGTACGGCGGGCCAACTGCGCCGGCTCGAGGTGAAAGTGTGAGAGCGCTTCCACATTGATCGATCCAATTCTCCCGCGTCTCTTGACACTTTGTTGTGGCGCACGACATAGTCCTCCGCAACCGAGAGTGGAAGCGCTCTCACACCCACCAGGAGGCACTCGGTGAAGCGCAGCACCCGACGCCCGGCAAGTTCTCGAACCCCACGTGTGGCCTTGACCGCCGTCTCGGCGCTCGTCCTCTCCCTCGGACTGGCCGCATGTGGCGGCGACTCGGGCGACGGAGGCGACGGCGGCGACTCGGGCAACGCGGGCGACGGACCCGTCAAGATCACCATCGCGACGTTCAACGAGTTCGGCTACGAGGACCTCATCGACGAGTGGAACGCAGCCAACCCCGACATCCAGGTGACCCAGAAGAAGGTGGGCACCTGGGACGACGCCAAGGAGAACCTCTACACCAAGCTCGCCGCCGGCTCGGGCCTCTCGGACATCGAGGCGATCGAGGGTGACTCCATGCCCGCGATGCTGGCCGAGTCGGACGCCTTCGTCGACCTGACCGACCCCGCGCTCGACGGCCGCTGGCTCGACTTCAAGGCCAAGGCCGCGACCGACGCCGACGGTCACATGATCGGCTACGGCACCGACGCCGGGCCCGAGGGCATCTGCTACCGCGCCGACCTGTTCGAGAAGGCCGGGCTGCCGACCGACCGCGAGGAGGTCGCGGCACTGATGGGCACCTGGGACGACTACTTCGCCACCGGCGAGGAGTTCGTCAGCAAGGTGCCGGGCACGGCGTGGTACGACTCCACCGGAGGCACCGCGCAGGCGATGCTCAACCAGATCGCCAACCCCTTCGAGAAGTCCGACAACACCATCGACGTCGAGAACCCCGACCTTGAGTCGCTCTACGCCACGTTGACCGCCAACGTCGCCAAGGGTCTGTCGACCAAGCTCACCCAGTGGAGCGACGACTGGACCGCGTCGTTCCAGAAGGACGGCTTCGCCACGATGGCCTGCCCCGGCTGGATGCTCGGCGTGGTCGCCGGCAACGCCGACGGCGTCAAGGGCTGGGACTTCGCCAACGTCTTCCCGGGCGGCGGCGGCAACTGGGGCGGATCCTTCCTGGTCGTGCCGAAGCAGTCCGAGCACCCCGACGAGGCCAAGGAGTTCGCCGCGTGGATCACCGCGCCCGAGCAGCAGGTGAAGGCCTTCCAGGCGATCGGCGCGTTCCCCAGCCAGGTCGACGCCCTCGATGACCCCGCGGTCACCGAGATGACCAACGAGTTCTTCAACAACGCCCCCGTCGGCCAGATCCTCGGCGACCGCGCCGCCGCGATCACCGTGCAGCCGTACAAGGGCCCGAAGTACTCCGACATCCTCCAGGCCTTCCAGGCCGCGCTGATCCGCGTCGACGACGGGAGCAACACCCCCGATGAGTCCTGGGCGACGTTCCTCTCCGACGTCGACCAGCTCTCCTGACGGCACACGACACGGGACTGCCCTGTGCCTCAGGATGTCGAGGTGATGACCGGGGACGCCGCCCCAGACGAGGGCGCGGCGTCCCCGGTCGCCACTCCTCCGGAACCACCCGTCGTACGACGATCCGGCGCCCGCGCCGCGTCGCCGTGGCGGGAGCGGCTCAGCCGCTGGGACGTGCGGTACTCGCCGTACGTCTACATCTCGCCGTTCTTCCTGCTCTTCTTGGTGGTCGGGATGTTCCCGCTCGTCTACACGGCGGTCGTCTCGGTCTACGACTGGAGCCTGATCGGCGGCAAGGGCGAGTTCGTCGGCCTGCAGAACTACCGCGACGTGCTCGAGAACCCGTACTTCGTGAAGTCGGCGGTCAACACGGTCAGCATCTTCGTGCTCTCCTCGGGACCACAGATCCTGATCGCCCTCGCACTGGCCGGCCTGCTCGACAACGCGCTGCGCGGCGCAACGCTGTGGCGGATGGGCGTACTGCTCCCCTTCGTGGTGGCGCCGGTCGCGGTCGGCATCATCTTCGGCAGCCTGTTCGGCGACCGCTACGGCCTGATCAACGAGGCCCTCAACTGGGTCGGCCTGCCCAGCGTCAGCTGGCACACCGACCGGTTGGCCAGCCACCTCGCCATCGCCACGATGGTCAACTGGCGTTGGACGGGCTACAACGCGCTGATCCTGCTCGCCGCGATGCAGGCGGTGCCCCGAGACCTCTACGACGCCTCGGCCATCGACGGCGCCAGCAGGTTCAAGCAGTTCACCCGCATCACCGTGCCGAGCATCCGGCCGACGGTCATCTTCGTGGTCATCACCTCCACGATCGGCGGCCTGCAGATCTTCGCCGAGCCACGGATGTTCGACAGCACCCTTGCTCAGAACGGCGGTAGCGACCGGCAGTTCAGCACCATGACGATGCTGGTCTACGACTTCGGCTGGCACCTGCGCGACCTCGGCCGCGCCTCGGCCACGGCGTGGCTGCTGTTCCTGCTCATCATCGTGATCGCGCTGCTCAACTACGTGCTGTCGCGGCGCTTCGGGGCGCTGGCCCATCTCACGAGGAGACGGCGATGACTGCTCGATCCGTTGGCCGGCCCGGGTTCCTCGTCTACGGCCTGCTGACGGCGTTCATCGTCGGCTCGGCGCTGCCGCTGTACTGGTCGTTCCTGATCGGCTCCCACACCAAGGAGGTGATCACCCGCGACACCCCACCGATGCTGCCCGGTGGTCACTTCCTGGCGAACGCCCAACGGGTCTTCGACTCCGTGCCGTTCTGGAAGGCGCTCGGCAACAGCCTGATGGTCTCCTCGGTGGCGGCGACGTCGGTGGTCTTCTTCGGCACGCTCGCGGGCTACGCGTTCGCCAAGCTGCGCTTTCGCGGGAGCACCCCGCTGCTCGTCTTCGTCGTCGTCACGATGGCGGTGCCGACGCAGCTCGGTGTCGTGCCGCTGTTCATCGTGATGGCAAAGCTCGGCTGGACAGGCAGCGTGTGGGCCGCGATCGTGCCCACGATCGTCACGGCGTTCGGGGTGTTCTTCATGCGTCAGTACCTCATCGACGCCGTGCCCGACGAGCTCATCGAGGCCGCGCGCGTCGACGGGTGCAGCCAGTTCCGCACCTTCGTGACCGTCGCCCTGCCCGCGGCGCGTCCGGCGATGGCGATCCTGTGGCTGTTCACGTTCATGATGACCTGGACCGACTTCTTCTGGCCGCTCATCGTGCTGCCCGCAGAGAACCCCACGGTGCAGATCGCGCTCAACCAGCTGCAGAGCGGCTACTTCAAGGACTACGCCCTGGTGCTCGCCGGCACCACGCTGGCGACCATCCCGCTGCTCGTCCTGTTCGTCGCCACCGGCCGCCAGTTCGTGGCCGGCATCATGCAAGGAGCGGTCAAGGGATGACTCAGACCCAGCCGACGACCGCACTCACGGACGCGGTCGCGTTCCCCCCTGGCTTCGTGTGGGGCGCGGCGACGGCGGCCTACCAGATCGAGGGCGCCGCTGCCGAGGACGGCCGCCGGCCCTCCATCTGGGACACCTTCTCCCACACGCCCGGCATGGTCGCCAACGGCGACCACGGAGACGTGGCCTGCGACCACTACCACCGGATGCCAGAGGACGTCGCGCTGATGGCCGAGCTCGGCCTGGCGTCGTACCGGTTCTCGGTGTCGTGGGCTCGCGTGCGTCCCGACGGCGGTCCGGTCAACGCAGCCGGGCTCGCGTTCTACGACCGCCTGGTCGACGAGCTGCTCGGCCACGGCATCGCTCCCTGGTTGACGCTCTACCACTGGGACCTGCCGCAGGTCCTGGAGGACCGTGGGGGCTGGACCGTGCGCGACACGGCGTACCGGTTCGCGGACTACGCGGAGTCGGTGTACGACGTGCTCGGCGACCGCGTGCCCACGTGGACGACGCTCAACGAGCCGTGGTGCTCGGCGTTCCTGGGCTACACCTCGGGTGACCACGCCCCGGGTCGCCAGGAGGGTGCGATCGGCCTGGTGGCTGCCCACCACCTGCTGCTGGGTCACGGCCTGGCGCTCGACGCGTTGCGGGGACGCGACGACGTGAGGTGGGGGATCAGCCTCAACTGCACGGTTGCCGACCCCGTGAGCGACGAGGCTGTCCACCTCGATGCCGCGCGACGCATCGACGGCCTGCACAACCGCCTCTTCCTCGATGCGGTCCTGCGCGGCCACTACCCCGCCGACGTCATCGAGGACACCGCCCACCTGGGCTGGTACCACGCCGTTCACGACGGCGACCTCGCACTGATCAGCGCACCGATCGACGTACTGGGCCTGAACTACTACCACGGCGACGCGGTGTCGGGCTCGCCCACCAACCGGCAGGCGACCAACCATCACGGGCTCGAGGTCCCGCGTGGTGTCTCGCCGTTCCCCTCGGCCGAGCACGTGACCGTCGTCCCGCGCGACCTGCCCCGCACGGCCATGGACTGGGAGGTCCAGCCCGACGGGCTGCGTCGGCTGCTCGTGCGGGTCCACGACGACTACTCGCCCCCGCCCATCTACGTCACCGAGACCGGCGCGGCATACGTCGACCGGCTCGTCGACGGCCGCGTCGAGGACCCCGACCGACTCGCGTTCCTCGACTCCTACCTACGGGCCGTCCACGACGCCATCGCCCAGGGCGTCGACGTCGGCGGGGTGTTCGCGTGGTCGTTCCTCGACAACTTCGAGTGGGCCTACGGCTACGACAAGCGCTTCGGGCTCGTGCACGTCGACTACGAGACGCAACGGCGTACGCCGAAGTCCAGCGGTCTGTGGTACGCCCAGGTCGCCAGGACGAACGTGGTCTCGACGAGCCCGACCGACGGACCGCCGCTACCGTGACGGCCGTGAACAGCCAGCCGACGCTCGACGAGGTGGCCCGGGTGGCGGGCGTCTCGCGGGCCACGGCATCGCGCGCCATCAACGGCGGGTCGCGGGTCAGTGCATCGGCGCGGGCGGCGGTCGACGAGGCCGTGCGGACGTTGGGGTACGTGCCCAACCCGGCCGCGCGCTCACTGGTCACGCGGCGCACGGACTCGGTCGCGGTGATCGTGCCGGAGCCGGACGAGCGAGTGTTCAGCGACCCGTTCTTCGCCCGCACGTTGCGCGGCGTCGACCGGATGCTCGCTGCGGCGGACCTCCAGCTGGTGCTGCTGTTGGCGACCCGCGGAGCCGAGGGGGCGCGGACGATGCGCTACCTCTCGCACCGTCACGTGGACGGCGCCGTCGTCGCCTCCCACCACCGCAACGACGGCCTGGCCGACCACCTGTCGGCGATCGGTCTGCCCTGCGTGTTCGTCGGTCGGCCATGGAGCCCCGACCGGGTGACGTACGTCGACGTCGACAACGTGGCCGGCGGCCGTGAGGCCACCCGGGTGCTCATCGACCGGGGCTGCCAGCGGATCGGCACCATCGCCGGACCTGCCGACATGACCGCGGCCGTCGACCGTCTGCACGGCTGGCACGAGGCGATGCGCGCAGCCGACCTGCCGACCGATGCCGTCGCCATCGGCGACTTCACCGAAGCGGGAGGCGAGGAGGCCGCCCGTGAGCTGCTCGAGCGCCACCCCGACCTCGACGGCATCGCCGTCGCCTCCGACCTGATGGCCGCCGGCGCCCTGAAGGTACTGGCCGACAGCGGTCGCCGGGTACCCGACGACGTGGCCGTGGTCGGGTACGACGACCTCGGCGTCGCCGAGCGCACCTCACCCCTGCTCACGACCGTACGCCAGCCGATCGTGGAGATGGCCGAGCGCGCCACGCGACTGCTGCTCGAGCAGATGGACGGCTCCGCCCCACCCGGCGCGATGCGGGTCATCATCCCGCCCTCCGTCATCCGTCGCGACAGCGCCTGACACCGCCCCCCCCCTCCGCGAGACTGGCTAGCCTGCCCTTATGGAGGTGGGGGTGCTGGGGCCGGTCGTGGTCGAGGTACCCGTGGGGACGGCGCAGCCGGGCAAGCGGGCCCGGGCGCTGGCCGCCGTACTCGCCCTGGCCGGCGCCGAGACTCCCGGCACCGAGGAGCTGGTCGCGCGGGTGTGGCCGGCCCCTCCGCCCGATCCGGGCGCTGCGCTCGACGGACTGCGGGCCCAGCTGCCGGAGGGCAACCTGGAGACGGACCTCGATCGCTTCACCGCGCTGACCAGCAGGGCCCAGGAGCTGGCTGGCGCCCGCGACCTCTCGGGCGCCGGTGCCGCGCTCGACGAGGCTCTCGCGCTCTGGCGCGGCGAGGCGCTCGAGGACCTGCGGGACACGGCGTACCTCCAGGCCGAGGCCGGTCGGTTGACCGAGCTTCGCCTCACGGCGACCGAGGACCGGCTCGATCTCGCCCTCGGCAGCGCGGACGGCGCGGAGCAGGCACTCGCGCTCGTCTCGCAGATCCGAGGTCAGCTCGGCACGTACCCGACCCGCGAGCGCCTGTGGGCCCTGCTGATGAGCGCTCTGTACGCCGGCGAGCGGCGCGATGAGGCGATCGCGGTGTACGCCGAGGCTCGAGCGACCCTGGCCGACGAGCTGGGCATCGAGCCGGGCGAGGCACTGCAGCAGCTGCAGGCCGGCATCCTGCACAACGGACCCGACGGCCCGGCCGTCGGCACCACCGACCACTCCGGGGTCCAGCCGCGCAAGCGGGGTCGGATCCCCGTGCTGTCGTCCACGACCTACGGCCGCGACGAGCTCACGGCCCAGGTCGCGGCCCTCGTCGTGAGCCCCGACGTGCGGATGGTGACGCTGACCGGCATCGGGGGCAGCGGCAAGTCGCGCGTCGCCGCACTGGTGGCGGCTGCCGTGCAGACGCAGTTCGCCGACGTCGCCTATCTCCAGGTGACCGAGGAGGCCGACGCTCCCCAGCTGCTGGCCGAGGTGGCGCTGGCGCTGGGGTGTCCGCCGGCCGGCGACCCCGCAGACGGCCTGGCCGGGCTCGACGCGACCCGGCGCGTGCTGGTCGTCCTCGACAACCTGGAGTCGCTGGGCGACGCCCGACCGACCGTACGTCGCCTGCTCGACGCCTCGGCCGCCCTGACGGTGCTCGCGACCAGCAGGCTGCCACTGCGCACGGACGGTGAGCACGAGCTGCCAGTCCCACCGCTCGCGGTCCCGGGCGCCGGGTCCACCATCGGGCAGATCGCGCAGTCACCTTCGGTCAGGCTGTTCGCCGACCGCGCGGCAGCCGCGGAGCCGACGTTCGGGCTCGACGGCCAGGAGCTCGCCGTCGCCGAGGTCTGCACGCTTCTCGACGGCCTCCCGCTCGCGATCGAGCTGGCGGCAGCGCACGCCAAGCTCCGCAGCATCGATCGGATCATCGACGGGCTGCGCAGCGACCTCGACCTGCTGTCCACGGGCTCGCAGGAGGTGCCCGAGCGGCAGCGCGCGATGACGACCGCCATCCGATGGAGCTATGAGCGGTTGGGCGAGGACGCCCAGACGGTCTGCGACCGGCTGGCCGTCTTCGAGCGCGGCTTCACCATCGAGGCCGTCGAGGCGGTCTGCCCTGACGTACCCCGGGTGGTCGAGGCGCTGGCCGCGATCGTCGACGCGCGGCTGGTGCGGCAGCTGGAGAGCCGCGCCGACGTACGGTTCGCGGTCCTGGGCACGGTGCGGGCCTACGTGCGGGAGCGGCTGGC
Source organism: Nocardioides agariphilus (assembly GCF_015352445.1). Lineage (GTDB taxonomy): Bacteria > Actinomycetota > Actinomycetes > Propionibacteriales > Nocardioidaceae > Nocardioides > Nocardioides agariphilus. The sequence goes on along the minus strand of NZ_JADKPO010000022.1, from coordinate 41,823 downwards.
GCGACGACCCGACCAGGTCCGGACCCGTGAGCTGCTCGTCGACCACCTCACCGAGCTGGCCGAGGACTCCCGCCGGCGCCTCTACGGCCCCGACGGCCACCTGGTGCTGGCTCGTTTCGACGACGACGCGGCCGACGTGGCTGCTGCCGTCACCTGGGCGCTCGAGACCGGACGCCGGCCGCGCGCGGTCGAGCTGCTGCTCGTCAGCCTCGGCTGCTGGGCTGCGGCCGGCCGCTACAACGAGGCTCTCGGGCTCACTCTGCGGGTGCTCGACGACGTGCCGGCTCAGGGACCGGACGCCGCACGGCTGCTGGCCGTGGCCGCACAGCTCAGCCACTGGCTGACCGACCAGGAGCAGGCCGCCGACTACGGACGGCGCGCCCTGGAGCTCGCCGAGCGCCACCACGACCGCGAGGCGACCGCGACGGCGCGCGCGTTCCTCGGTGCCGCGCTGGTGCTGACGGGCCGGCTGGAGGAAGGCGCTCGGCTCGCCGAGGAGGCCGCAGCCGAGGCGGAGCGGTTCGACCTCTACCCGTTGCGGCGCCAGACCCTCTCGGTGCTGGCGATGGCGCGGGCGATCGGCGGGGACGCCGACGGGGAGCGGGCGGCCTACGAGACGAGGCTGCGGGTCGCTCGCGCCAAGGGCGACCTCGAGGGCACCGCCGACACGCTCAACACCCTGGCCGAGATCTCCCTCGACGACGCCGACGCCGAGACCGCGAGAGCGTTCGCCGCCGAGGCCGCGGGCATCGCCGCCAACCGGATCCCGGCCGTCACCAGGGATGCGACCATCACCCTGGCCAGGGCCGCGCTCGTCAACGGCGACCTCGCGGAGTCGGCGCGGCAGCTCGCCTCGGCCCTGCCGCTCAGCGAACGGCTCGGCCAGTCGCTGGCGCTCGCCCAGTGCCTGCGGGTGGGCGGCTGCCTGGCTCTGGCCCGAGCAGACACGGCAGCGTCGGTGCGGCTCTTCGCGGCGGCCCACGTCGTGTCGCCTCCGCCTGGAGGCGGCGACGTGCCGTTCGAGCAGGACTTCGCCGCCGCTCTGGCCGAGGCGCGAGCAAGCCTCGGCGACGCAGCCGCCGGGCGCGAGTGGACGCTGGGATCCGCGCTCCCGCTGGCCGTCGCACGCGAGCGACTGCTCGAGGTCGTCGAGCAGGTCAGCTCACCCGTGTCAGGGCCTCGATAGCCGCCTGGAGGTCCTTGGTCCAGTCGGCACCGAACAGGTCGCGTCCCGATGGGTCGGCTGCCCACTCCACCGACCCGGGCGTCATCGGCAGCGGGTCGAACCGGTCGAGCACCTCGGGGCGCAACGGGTCGGCCCCGCTCTTGAGCTCCAGGAAGTACGCCAGTAGCCGAGCCCGGGCCCGCAGGCTCACCAGCAGCGGCTCGACGACGTCGGCGTCCTCGCCGAGGTGCGCCTCGAGCTCGACGAGGTCCTTGCGCAGCTCGGCGATCGCCACCAGGACGCGGGTGCCGTTGCGAGAGGACGCGATGAGCGGCGTCCAGTCGCGCAGCGCCACCAGCAGCCGCCGGATGCACTGGTCGACCAGCTCCTTGCGCCACTCCGGGTCGTTGGTGGCGGGCAGAGCGACCACCCACGTGCGCGGGTCGCCGGTGCGGTCGGCCGCGTTGCGGCTCAGCCGCTCGCGTCCCTGGCGCAGCCACTGCAGGGGCTTGCCCGGCGACCACGCCCAGCCGTGGGCGTCGGGCGGCTCGGGCGAGGAGAGGAACGCGAGCCCGACCTCGGCGTCCACGAGGTGGTCGACGATGCCGCCGAGACCGGCCGCGGTGACGCTCTCGTCGAGCCGCTCCTGCTCGCGCAGCTGTCCGGCCTCGTAGGACAGCAGGCCGACGCCGAGCAGCAGGATGCTGTGGAGAGTCCCGGTGACGGTGCTGTGCTCGTCCCAGAACTTGTTGATCTCCGGGCTCGGCCAGTCGGTCAGGGGCCAGTCCGTGACGATCAGCAGCATCAGCAGCACCGCGCACGCGCTGGCCAACAGGGCGGCACTGCGCGCCGTCAGCTGCTGCTTGCGCGCCTTGTCGCCGAGTCGCCAGACGGCAACGGCGACGGCGACCTCGACCAGGATGAACAGGATCCGGGTCATGGCGCCTCCATCGACCGTCGTACGTCGTCGCACTCGGCGTCGAGTGCCTCGATCGCCGCAACGTCCGACACCCCGCGGCGCGCGAGGTAGTCGGCACCGAGCGACAGCCGCAGTGCGAGGTCGACGACGTACGACGCCGTCGCCCACGGCCGAGCGGCGCGGACGCTGCGTGCCAGCTCGAGACAGCGCGTCCGCCACTCGCCGAGCAGGGCATCGGCCTCGTCGGCCGTGGTCGCGCCCAGCTCGCTCAGCGCCCCGCGCAGGGCGGCGGCCCAGGCTGCGGGCTCGGTGCCGGCCTCGTCGCCCACGAGGGTCTCGGCCCACGCGCCGACCCCGGCGACGTCGAACCCGCCAGCGTGCGAGTCGTCGAGCACGCCGGCCGAGTCGCCGTGCGCCAGGCGCACCGACATGAACTCGTTGTCAGCCAGCTCGAGCAAGCCCGCGAGGGCGATCAGGCGACGGCGCACGCTGTCGGTCGGAGTGCGCTCGCCCTTGTACATCAGGTCGTGCTGCAAGGACGCCCACGCGTGCTGGAGGATCGAGCGCACCTGCAGCTCGACCGGCTGGTCGGGGACCCCTCGTTCGGCGAGCCCGAGGGCTTCGCGGTCCTCGTCGCGGAATCGCACGAGGAAGTGCAGGCTCTGGTACCCAGGTACGTCGAGGAGAGTGCCCGCACGCTGGTCCGACATCTCCTCGACAACGTAGAGCCGTTGCACCAGCCGCGCCACCGGCGCCACATCGGCACTCAGCGGCACCATCACCCGGGCTCCGACGAAGTCGGTCAGCTGGGTCTTCGGGTCGGCGTACTTGAAGCCGCCGCGCCCATCGGACTTGGTGGCCTTCACCAGGAAGCTCTCGACGTCCTTGGTGCGGGTCTCCAGCCTCGCGTCGTCGAGCCTGGCCGCGACGATCGCCTGGCCCAGGTGGTCGCGGAACGCCGCCTCGAGCGACCGGAAGCCCTCGGCGTGCTCCTCGAACCACGCCCTGAGGTCCTCCAGCCTGCTCATCAGGACCCCAGCTCGGCGGTCGTCCTCGCGGCGCGAAGCCGATCGAGGTCCACGAACCGCTGGAACATCGTCCACGCGGCGTCGGCGTCGTGGGAGACCGGCTCGAACGACGCGGTGTCGGGGTCGTCGGGCGGCGAGAGAAGCACGACGCACACCCGCGGGGTGGTCAGCCCGTCGTGCAGCGCCGCGGCGAGCACCTCGCCCAGCCGTCGCTCGACGGGATCGCCGCTCAGTGCCCGGGTGGCGGCGTCCTCGTGGGTCAGTGGAAGGGAGGCAGCGACGTGCAGGACGCGCGGGGCCAGTCCCTGGATGTGCCGACCGGAGTAGAACCCGAGGCGGCTGGCATCGCCGAAGCGGCGGTTCTCGGGGCCGACCCAGGCACCGGTCGCGAGGTAGAACGGCCAGGCGCCCGCGCCCGCAACGACACACACTCGCTCCGTCTTCGTCGCCGACATGCCACCTCCCGGCGATCACCGTAGTGCTCGGGCGGTCCGCGCTCTATCGTGCGGAGGGCCACATCGTTGCCCGAGTCGGGAAGGGTCCGCATGACGCGATCGCGGAGGACCGCACGCTTCGCCACCGTTGTCGCGGTCGCCGCCGCCCTGGTCGGCGTACCGGCTTCCACGGCACAGGCGCACGCCGGTGCGGTGGCATTCGACTGCGGCGCGACCAGCGACGCGGCCGTCCAGTGGCTCGGTGGCGCGGGGGTCTGGTCCGATGCCGCCAAGTGGTCCGGTGCCAGCGTCCCCGGCATCGGCTCTCGCACCGACGAGGTCTGCATCCCGCCCGACTCGCAGATCGAGGTCGACGGCACGTCACCACGCGTGGACCTCGCGGCGTTCGAGCTCGGCCGTGGTTCGGTGCTCACCTTGGACCCCGGCACCGCGTTGTTCGTGTGGGGCGACCAGAGCGTCTACCGCTCGGTCACCCGGCCGACCTCGGTGGTCGAGCTCGACGGGGCCACGCTCGGCGGCGCCGGGCGGCTGCGGGTGATGGGCTCGCTCAACGCGCACCGCAGCTCGGGTGGGTCTCCTGCCGTGCTGAGCACGCGTCCGCTGTCCTCCTCGGTGACGGGTCGCCAGGGCATCGTGCAGGTCGACGACGTCGGCACCCTGCGCGCCCTCGGCACGGGCAGCGTGCACGTGGCCAAGCGCTACGTGGTCGACGTCAGGGGGCGCGTGGTGCTGAGGGACGACGCGGACCTGAGACTCGACCACGGCACGGCCCTGCTGCTGCAACCGCGCACGCACTCCCCCGGTCTCGGGAAGCTGCTGATCCACAACGACCGGGGACTCTCCGAAGGTCGCTGGGACGGCGTGGCAGCCAAGGCGACGTTCGTCAACCACGGCATCGTCGTGAAGGAGTTCGCCACGGGCATCAGCCAGCTCGACGTGAGGTACTTCGGCGGCGGCCGGGTGCGGGAGAAGTCGGGCTCGGTCCGCTACCTGATCATCGCCCAGGGCGTCCCCGAGACCGGGCCGTGCGCCCACCGGGACTTCTGCACCGCCGAGCAGACGGTGGCCGTCCAGATCCCCGTCACCGATGCCAACGGCGCGCAGGTAGAAGTGACGCGGGCCCAGGCCTCGGGGTTCGCAGGTGCCGTCGCCAGCCCTGTGAGAGTCGCGGTCACCGACCTCCAGACCACCGTCGCCTACCCCGTGGTGCTGCGCCTCGAGTACACGCTCTCGGCGCTGCGCAGGGCTGGCGCGCCGCTCGACCCGGCCAAGCTCGACGTCTTCCGCGCCGAAGGCGACGACCCGTTCGCCGTCATCCCCAGCTGCCAGCGCCACGACATCCCGCTGGGGGCCAGGTCGTGCCTCGACAGAGGGTCCAGCTCCCGCTCAGGAGACTGGGTGCGGCTCGTCATCAGGACCGTCGAGCTGAGCCGTTGGGTCGCGCGCTGATGGGCGAGCGGAGCTCGCCTGTCCGGCGTCCCCGGGCCTTCAGGCCCTGAACCAGCGGCCGAGCAGGGTCCCGTCGGCCTCCACGAGCGAGTGCAGCGACAGGGGTACGTCGACGGGCGGGCCGTCGGTGATCCGCGGATGGATCCCGGCCACGAGGCGCGGCACGAAGGTGCAGGCGAGCTCGTCGGCCACGCCCTGGTCGAGCAGGTCGCGCAGCAGGTGGGGGCCGCCCTCGCACAAGATGTCGCCGAAGCCGCGCTCGACCAGGGCCTGCTTCATCGCCGCCAGGTCGACGCGGTGTGAGCCGAGCACCAGCACGTTGTCGTTGCCCAGCAGCTCGCGCGCAGACCCGAGTCCGGCGGCCACGCCGACGGTGGCGAGCAGCACCCGCCCCGGCTCGGCACCGCGCATCCTCTCGGGCACGGTGCCGCTGCGCGACACCACCACGGTGGGCACGTCGAGCGGCGGGTAGCCCTCGGTGCGCGCCGTGCCGGCCCCGACCACGACGCAGTCTGCGAGCTCGCGCAGCAGACCGAACACGAGCTGGTCGGCCTGGTTGTTGATCGAGTCGGTCAGACCGGACTCCCCGGTGGCGGCGCCGTCGACGGTGGAGACCATGTTGACGCGCAGCCACGGGGTTCGCGGCGCGGCGTAGAGCTCACGCAGGTCACCGGAGGTGGATGGTCCGAGGAGGGTCCGCATACCGGTCATCCCATCATCACCGCAACCGTGTCAGGGCTGCGGGCCCTCCCAGCGCACCACCCAGTAGGCGACGCCGAACGGGTCGCTGACGTGGTCGACGCCGACCGTGCGCGCGCCCCTCAGCAACTCCCCGAGCCGGACCAGGCCCGCCGGATGGCCGACCAACAGCGCCTCCGCGAGCTCGACGTCGAGGTCGGCCAGGGCCTCAGGGTCCGGCGCAGCCAGGGCGGCGAGGACCCGATCGTCGAAGGGCACCGCGCGCTCGTCGACGTACCCGGGCGCGGTGTCGTTGCGGCGTGCGGAGCCGTTGGCCACCACGAGGTACGCCGAGCCGGCACCCTCCTCGGCACCTGACTGCGCCAGCAACCGGCGGCCGACCCGGGTGCCCTGCGGGTCGCCGACGACCGTGACGGGTCCGGCCTCCCCCACCCACGCGGCAGCCGCCAGCGATGCGGCGCGCACCTCGGCGACGGGGTCCACCTGGCCGGCGTACTCGGGCAGGAACGCCAACACGCCCGGCACCAGCGCGACCCTCACCCCTGTCACTGCAAGGCCCTGATCGCACGCAGCGGAGGTCGCCGCCCGGCGATCGACCAGACCATGTCGACGGTCGCCCGGGTCTCACGCACCTGATGGACGCGGTAGATGCGAGCACCGGCGAGGGCGCACACCGAGGTGGCGGCCAGCGTGCCGGTCAGGCGCTCCTGGGGCGGCGCTCCCAGGGTCTCGCCGACGAAGTCCTTGTTGGACAACGAGACCAGCACCGGCCAGCCGGTCGCGACCATCTCCCCCAGTCGTCGGGTGATCTCCAGGGAGTGGAAGGTGTTCTTGCCGAAGTCGTGGGCGGGGTCGATGACGATCGACTCGCGGGGCACTCCGGCCGCGAGCGCTCGCTCGGCGAGGCTGGTCGTCTCGGCGATCGCCGCGGCCACCACGTCGTCGTACTCGACGCGGTAGGGGTCGGTGCGCGGTGGGAGCCCGCCGGTGTGGGTGCAGACGATGCCGGCGCCGAACTCTGCGGCGACCTCGACGAGTGCCGGGTCGTGGCCGCCCCACGCGTCGTTGACGAGGTCGGCTCCCGCCGCACACACCTCGCGGGCGACCTCCGAGCGCCAGGTGTCGACGCTGATCACCACGCCGGGGTGGTGCTCTCGCACCCAGGCCACGAACGGCACGACGCGCCGGATCTCCTCGGCGGCGTCGACCACCTCGCCGTAGCCGGCCCGCACCCCGCCGATGTCGACGATCTCGGCGCCGTCCTCGACGACCTGGCGCACGCGCTCACGCGCCGGCCCCTCGTCGTAGGTCGCACCCTGGTCGAAGAACGAGTCCCGCGTGCGGTTGACGATCGCCATCATCAGCGTCTGGTCCGGCCCGAACGTGTGACGTCCGAGCCGCAGGTCCATGCCGAGATCCTGGCAGAGCCCACAGGACTACCGCCTGAGCAGACCCCCGTTGGGGGTCACGGTCGGGCCGGCACCTTGACCCACGGCGACCACTTGCTGGGCCCGACCTTGGACAGGGCCCGCACCCGGCACTGGTAGGCGCGGCCGGGCTGCAGCCCGGACACCCGCACGCGAGTGGTGTCGGACCCGGCGGTCTCGCGGTCGGTGCCGTTGGGACGCTGGCACTGGGCGGTGTAGCCCTTGACCCTCGCGCCGCGCGCTCGTGAGGCATCGAACGCCACGCGCGCGACCTTGGCGCTGACGCGCTTGGTGCGTACGTCGGAGGGCTTGGTCGGCGTGATGGTTCCGGTCGCCACCCGGACCCGGCGCTTGCTGAAGGTGATGGGGCCGATGTCGACCGTCACCGCGCTGCCGTCCTGGCCGAGGGCGACAGGCGCGGTGGTGCCGCTGACGGTCGTCACGAGGGAGGACCCCGTCATCGTGCTCGGGTCGGGGATGCCGAAGACCTCGCGCAGCATGCGGTAGGGCACGCGGTAGTCGGCGAAGCCCTCGAACAGTGCCCCGCCGAAGTACTCGTGGGAGTTCTGCAGCAGCACCGTCATCGCCGTCGAGCCGTCGGCCGCGACGCTGAACTCCGGCGGCGTCGAGACCACGTGCACGTTGGTGAACAGCTCCAGGCCCTTGACCTGGTCGCGGATCGCCGGACCGCCCCACCACGAGCCGTCGTCGACCGATCCGTAGGCCATGGCCTGGACGGTGTCCTCGGCCAGGCCGGTGTAGGGGCAGGTCGTGGTGCCGGAGCCGTCGACCCGGCAGGAGAAGACCATCGACACGGGCCGCACCGTGAGGTCCACGCGGTAGCCGGTTCCGGTGTCGGGGAGCAGCGCGACGTCCACGCCGTCGGCGAACCCGAACGTCGTGCGCGGCTCGGCAGATCCGTTGTTGACCAGCGCCCGGAAGGTGTGACCGAGCTCGGAGGTGCCCATGTCGTAGCCACCGTTCTTGGTGAACTCCCACCAGAAGCCGCCGGGCATCGGGTCCCAGCCCTCGTCCTCCAGGAACAGGAAGGAGTACGTCGGGTCGGCACTGGTCAGCGCGACGCCGTCGCGCCACAGCCCCTCCAGACACGGGGCCGGCCGCCCGCTGCTGCACCACGGGCTGGCGACGATGGCCGCAGAGGTCGCGGGGGTGGGCACGGTCGCCAGGGCGGTCACGAGCAGGACCGACGCAGCGGCTCCGAGAAGGACGCGTCTCATGCGGCTCACCCTAGGTGTCCGCGCACCGTCACGTGGCCGGAAAGCAGGTTGCGGGCGATGGTGCGTCGCTGGATCTCGTCGGTGCCCTCGTAGATGCGCAGCAGCCGCAGCTCGCGGTACCAGCGCTCGATGGGCAGCTCGCGCGTGTAGCCCATGCCGCCGTGCATCTGCAGGACGCGGTCGACGATCTCGTTGGCCTTCACCCCGCCGTAGAGCTTGGCCATCGACTGCGACTGCCGGGAGTCCAGGCCATGGTCGACCTGCCAGGCCGCCGTGAGCACCAGCCAGCGCAGCGCCTCGATCTCGACCGCCGAGTCGGCGACCATCCACTGGATCGCCTGGCGGTCGGCGATGGGCGCACCGAACGTCACTCGCTGACGGGCATGCTCCATGCCCATCTCCAGCAGGCGTTCGCACGCGCCGAGAGCCCGGGCCGGCAGCAGGTAGCGACCGCGGCCGATCCAGCGCATGGCCAGCTCGAAGCCGCGCCCCTCCTCGCCCAGGATGGCCGTGTGGGGCACCCGGACGTCTTGGAAGCTCAGCGACGCGGGTCCCCACTCGCCCATCGTCGGGATCGGCGCGGAGGTCCAGCCCGCCTCGCGGTCGACCAGGAAGCAGGTCACCCCGCCGTCGGCACCCAGCTCCTTGTCGGTGACGGCGAAGACCATCACGAAGTCGGCCACGTCGCCGAAGGTGATGAAGGTCTTCTCGCCGTTGATCACCCATTCGTCGCCGTCGCGGACGGCGGACGTGCGGAGGTTGCGTGCGTCTGACCCGGCGCCCGGCTCGGTGATGGCGAAGCAGCTGATCTTGTCGCCCTCGATCGTGGGCAGCAGGTAGCGCTCCTGCTGCTCGGGGTTGGCGGCGTAGAGGATGTTGTCGGCGTCGCCGCCGAAGCTGAACGGCACGAACGAGCGACCGAGCTCCACCTGGGTCAGCGCGGTCATCAGCGCCCCGAGCCCCATCCCGCCGTACTCCTCGGGGGTCTGGATCCCGAAGAAGCCGGACTGCCTGGCCTTGTCCTGCAACGCCTTGAGCTCCTCGCGGGTCAGCCCTCGCTCGTTGCGCCGCTCGCGCTCGAGCACCATCGACTCCAGGGGCAGCACCTCGCGAGTCACGAACGTGCGCACCCAGTCGCGGATCTCGCGCTCCTCTTCGGTCAGCGTCAGGTCCATGTCCGCACCTTAGGCGTCGTCAGCCGACACAATGGCCCCGTGACCGCCGCTCCCGACGTGCCGCCACTCCAGGTACGTGCGATGGGGGTGACCATCGAGATCCGGGTGCCCGACCAGGCCAGCCGCGACCGGCTGGCAGGTCAGTGGTCGCGCGCCGTGGTCGACCCGCCGGAGAAGCCGGCGGCCACGATCTCCGCGTGGGACGGCGACTCCGACAACGAGGTCGTCCGCGACTACGGCGTGACGACCCGGGTGACGATGGCGGGCCTGCGGGCAACCGCCGGCCGACGCGTCAACCTCCACGCCGGCGGAGTCGCCGACGCCGACGGGCGGCTGCTCGCCCTGGTGGCACCGTCCGGCACCGGCAAGACCACCGCCACCCGAGCACTCGCCTCCCGCCTGGGCTACGTCTCCGACGAGACGATCTCGATCGACTCCGAGGGCGTCGTCTATCCCCACCCCAAGCCCTTGTCGGTGCTGACCGACCCGTCCTCGAAGCACCACAAGCTCCAGCTCTCCCCCGACGAGGTCGGCCTGCTTCCGACACCGGAGCTGGCACGCCTGGCGCGGGTGGTCATGCTGCACCGCGGTGGAGACGGGCCGCGAGGGCTGAGCCGGCTGGGCACCGCCGCGGCCCTCCTCCAGCTGGTCGAGCAGTCGTCGTCGATGTCGCAGCTGCCGCGGCCGCTACGGACTCTGGTCGGTCTGTTGCATGACTGCGGGGGCGCCCGGGTGCTGACCTATGACGAGATCGAGGAGCACCTCGACGACCTGACGGCGCTGCTGGCCGAGCCGGATGACGTCCCACCGGCCGAGGAGCTGGTCTGGCACGCCGGACAGGAGGGCTTCCCCCTCGTCGAGTCCGAGGGTCCCCTGCTGGCCAGGCTGCCGTTCGCGGAGGCCGTCGAGGTCGACCACGAGCTCGTGGTGCTCACCGAGTCGCACGCCTGGCTGCTGGCCGATCTGACCGCGGCCATCTGGCTGCACGTCGCCGAGCCGTCCTCGATGCAGGACCTGGTGGCCGCGGCCCAGGAGCGCTTCGGTGCCCACGACCGTGCCGAGGAGGTGGTCCGATCGGCTGTGGCCACGCTGGCCCAAGAGAACCTCCTGGCCTGGGGATCGCTGGCATGATCGAGCCGTGACCGAGACCGCCTTGGTGCTTGCCCCCTTGGCCTGTGCCGCCGTGCTGCTGCTCAGCGGAGTCGCCAAGTACGCCGACACGGACGCCACCCGGTCCGCCTTCGTCTCGATGCGCGTGCCGCGGGCGCTGAGCTCGCCCACCGTCGTACGCCTGCTGCCGACCGCCGAGATCGCACTCGGAGTCCTGCTGCTGGTCACCTGGAGCTGGACGCTCACGGTCGTGGCCGCTGCCGTGACCGCGCTGTTCATGGCCTACTGGGTGCTGGTGCTCCTGGTCCTGCGGCGCGGTGACGAGGTCGACTGCGGTTGCTTCGGCGCGGCCGGTGAGGACCGGGTGTCCTGGTCGACGCTGGCGCGCAACACCCTGCTCGTTGGGTTGGCCGCCCTGGCCGCCGCCCTGGGTGCGGGCGGCTCAGGAGTCATCCCGGCCCTCGGCGACCTGGGCTCCGCAGACGTGGCGTGGCTGCTGATGGCAGTCGCGGTCACGGCCACCGCAGTCTTGGTGGTCGGGCTCCGGCGGCCGTCCGGGGAGCAGGTCGCCGACGAGGACCTGCTCGACTACGAGCGCGAACCCATCCCCTTCGGCTTGCTGCGCGACCGCGAGGACGTCTCCGTCACCTTGCGCCAGCTCGCCTCCGAGAAGCCACAGCTGCTCCTGCTCCTGTCCTCCACGTGCGGCGCCTGCCACGACGTCGCGGCCAAGGTCCCCGACTGGATCGCGCGGCTCGGACCGGTCGAGGTCCAGCTGCTGTTCACCGAGCCGCTGGACCACCTCCCCAGCGAGGTCACGCCGCCCGGTGCCAAGGTCTGGTACGACGTCGAGGGCGGTGCGAACTTCGCGTTCGCCGCCGGGAGGCCCTCGGCCGTCCTCCTCGGAGCCGACGGGCTGATCGCCGGCGGCCCGGTGGCCGGCACCGCCGCCATCACGAGGTTCCTCGACGACATCATCGCCGAGCTCGCGGCCGCGGAGCTCGACGCCGAAGGACAGCCGACGGCGCTCGCCGTACCCGCCGCCGTCGAGGTCGACCACGGGCACGACCATGGGCACGACCACGGGCACGACCACCCGCATGCGACCGCCGATCACGGGGCCTGAGCCCCGCTCCTGAGCCTGACCTCAGACTTCGTCAAACCACCGCGGGGGTGACCAGGACCCCCCTACCCTGGGCAGCGACCCGACCGCCCTGACGAAGGACTACCATGGATCCGCGCGGCCTCCGAGTCGCCGACAGGCGGTTTGGACATTTCCAGAAGAGTTTTGTCGACTTCTTCCGGTTCTCCGCTGCGCAGGGCACAATCCTTGTGGGGTCATTGTGTGGTGCCGTCCCGAACGGGGCAGCACCAGGTCTGGGGGGACTTGAATGACGTTGCTCGGCCACGCGGTCAATCGCATGGCAGGCACGCGGAGATCGCAATCCGCGCGCCTGATTCCGATCGCTGCTGCGATCGGAGACGTACTCACGCTGGCGCTCGCCGTCTTCTTGGCCATGGTCGGTCGCCAGGAGCTCACGTTCTTCAACCCGGCCAGTGACGTCCGCGACTACGTCAGCGTCGCCGCCGGCCCGCTCCTGCTCGGCTGGGCGGCCATGCTGCTCGCCGTCGGCGCCTACGCCCGCGACATCTTCGGCGCCGGCACCGACGAGTACAAGCTGGTCCTGAAGGCCTCGCTGCTCAGCGCCGGCCTGGTCGGGATCGGCTGCTTCCTCACCCGCTTCCCGCTCTCTCGCGGCTTCTTCCTGCTCGCCTTCACCATCGGCGTGCCCCTGCTGCTCACCTGGCGCCTGGTCTTCCGCCGCTCGATCCAGCAGACCCGCAAGCACGGCCACCTCCGCGAGGGCGTGGTCATCGCCGGCAACCCGCAGCACATCGACGACCTGGCGGCCGTGCTGCGCCGGGAGTCCTGGCTCGGCTACACCGTGCTCGGCGCCCTGGTCACGCCCGGCCGACCGCTCATCGAGACGCCCGCCGGCATCCCCGTCCTCGGGACCACGACCGACACCCTGGCGGCGGTCGAGGGCGTTGACGCCGACGTGATCATCTTCGCCGACGGCGCGTTCTCCAGCGCCCACGACCTGCGCAGGGCCATGTGGGAGATCGAGGGCCACTCCGTGCGCGCCATCATCGTGCCGAGCCTCACCGACGTCTCGAGCGAGCGCCTCAAGGTGCGGCCGGTCGCCGGGCTGCCGCTCGTCCACGTCGACGCCCCGCGCACCGTGCAGGCCTCCCACTGGGCCAAGCGGGTCTTCGACATCCTCGGCTCTGCGGGCGCCATGCTCCTCATCTCGCCGCTGCTCCTCGCCACGGCGGTCTGGATCAAGTTCCACGACGGCGGTCCCGTCCTGTTCCGACAGACCCGGATCGGCCGCGACGGCCGCCCCTTCAGCTGCTACAAGTTCCGCAGCATGGTGACCGACGCCGAACAGCTGCGGATCGACCTCGAGACCAACCACGAGCGCAGCTCGGTGATGTTCAAGATGGTCGACGACCCGCGGGTGACCCGTCCGGGCCGCCTGATCCGTCGTCTCTCCATCGACGAGCTGCCCCAGCTGTGGAACGTCCTGCGCGGCCAGATGAGCCTGGTCGGCCCGCGTCCGCCGCTGCCCCACGAGGTCGCCCGCTACAGCACCGACATGAGCCGTCGGCTGCGCGTGCGTCCGGGACTGACCGGGCTGTGGCAGGTCTCCGGTCGCTCCGACCTGAGCTGGGACGAGACGGTCCGTCTCGACCTCTACTACGTCGACAACTGGTCGATGGTCCAAGACCTCAACATCTTGGCCCGCACGGTGTCGGCCGTCTTGAGCTCGCGCGGCGCGTACTGAGTCCTGCGCTCACCCGGCCGCTGACACAATCCTCGGCGTGACGCGTCCCCGGGTGGCCATTGCCCACGACTACCTGACGCAGCGGGGCGGTGCCGAGCGGGTCGTCGTGGCCCTGCTCCGCGCGTTCCCCGAGGCCGAGGTGCACACCTTGCTCTATGACGCCGACGCGACGTTCCCGGAGTTCCGGCAGGCGCGCGTCGTCACCTCCCCGCTCAACCGCATCGGCGCGCTGCGAGGCCACCACCGGATGGCGTTGCCGCTGCTCGCGCCGGCCGCCAGCCGGATGCGCGTCGATGCCGACGTGACCGTGATCTCGACCAGCGGGTGGGCCCACGGGTTCGACGTACGCGGTCGCAGCATCGTCTACTGCCACAATCCCGCGCGCTGGCTCTACCAGGGTGCCGACTACCTCGGCGAGCACCCGCGCGCCGCCGTGGCCCTGGCCCTCAAGGCGCTCTCGCCGGCGCTGCGTCGCTGGGACCGCCAGGCGATGGCCCGCCACGACACCTACCTGGTCAACTCGACGGTGGTTCGCGGGCGAGTGCGCTCGACGTACGGCATCGACGCCCCCGTGCTGTTCCCGCCGTCAGTGGTCTCGGTGGAGGGCGACCAGGTGCCCGTCGGTCCGTTCGCACCGGGCTTCCACCTGGTCGTCTCGCGGCTGCTTCCCTACAAGAACGTCGACCACGCTGTCGAGGCGTTCGCAGCGCTGCCCGACGAGCGCCTGCTCGTCATCGGCCACGGCCCCGAGGAGGAGCGGCTGCGCGCCCGGATGCCGGCCAACGTGGCGATCGTGTCCAACGTGACCGACAGCCAGCTGCGCTGGGCCTACCGGCACTGCGTGGCCCTGCTCGCGCCGGCGATCGAGGACTTCGGCCTCACCCCGCTCGAGGTGGGCGCGTTCGGGAAGCCGACGCTCGCGCTGCGCGGGGGCGGCTACCTCGATTCGGTCGAGGACGGCGTGAGCGGGCTGTTCTTCGACTCCGCCGGTGCCGCCGACATCGCCGAGGCCGTCGGCCGCAGCCGCGCGACCGACTGGGACGCCGGTGCGATCGTGCGGCACGGTGAGGGATTCGGCGAGGCGAGGTTCGCCTCAACCATCACCGCTGCTGTCGACCGCCTGATGCACGTACCTGCGGACCGCTAGCGCCAGGGCCCGCGCGTAGTGCTCCCGGCCGCGCGGCCGGGTCATCCGCGTCGCGTCGGAGCGGTTGCGCATGTTGCCGAGCTCGACCATCACCGTCGGGATGTCGGAGAGGTTCAAGGTCCCGAGATCGCGACGTACGTCGAGCCCGTCGCCGCCGGCGATGTAGGTCGCCGTGGTCAGGCCCCGGTCGACCAGCGCGTCACGCGTGGCCAGGGCCAGCTCGCGCGAGGCGTCGTAGATGTCGTCGGTCCACGGGCTGCGGTCGGCCGGCATGATCACGTGGAAGCCGCGCGCGCCGCGCAGCCACGAGCCGTCACCGTGGATGCTGATCTTGAGGTCGGCCGCGGCGCCGTTGGCCAGCACGTTGCCGGCCAGCCCGCGCTCGTCGACGCACGGGCCCCAACGGTCCTGCCGGTTGCTGTGTCGGGTCATCCTGACCACGGCGCCCTGCGCCTGCAGGCGCTCGCGCAGGCGGAGCGCGACGTCCCAGGTGAAGCTGGCCTCGGGGTAGCCGCCGTTGGTGGCGGTGCCCGTGGTGTTGCACGGCTTGCTGAACCCGCCGGCCGGCACCAACCGCTTGATCCGGCGCGGGAAGTTGTGGTTGCCCAGCTGGTGACCGGGATCGAGCACGATCACCTTGCCCTCGAGCGGCTTCGCCGCCGCGACCCTCTCCGCGGGGTCAGCGGTCTCGCCGGGCACTGCGGCCGCGACGGCGATACCGGGCGCGAGCACCACGAGGGCCGTGCCGGTCAGGAGCGCCGTCGCAAGACGCGAGCCGGTCATTCGTAGCCCAGGACCTCCTGGCGCCTGGCCCCCCAGGCCAGCGCCGAGGCGATGCCCTCGTCGATGTCGTGCTCGGCACGCCAGCCGGTCAGCTCGGCGATGCGGTCCACGTTGGCGTAGGCGCCCACCGCGTCGCCGAGTCGCGGTGGCGCCTCGCGAACCGGCACCTCGCGGCCGAAGACGCGCTCGAAGGCCGCGACCAGCTCGCGCACCGAGACACCCGCGCCGCAGCCGACGTTCATCAGCACGCTGGGTTCGCCGACCCGCTCGATGACCTCGTCGAACTGTTCGACGACGCGCACGTGTGCGCGCGCCACGTCCCACACGTGGACGTAGTCGCGGATGCCGGTGCCGTCGGGAGTCGGGTGCTCGGTGCCAGTGATGGTGAAGGCCTCCTGGTGGCCCAGCGCGGCGCGCACCAGCTGGCCCAGGATGTGGGAGGGCTCCTTGGCGTAGACACCCGTGGTGAGCTCGGGATCGGACCCGATCGGGTTGAAGTAACGCAGCAGGATCGCCTTGAGGTCCGTGGCCGCAGCGACGTCCGTGAGCACCTGCTCCATCATCAGCTTGCTGCGCGAGTAGGGGGACTGCGGGTCGAGCGGGTCGCCCTCTCGCACCTCGAAGCCGTCGGCGGGTGCGGCGTACATGGATCCGGTCGAGGAGAAGATCACCCGTCGCTGTCCCAGACCCTGGAGGGCGTCGAAGAGCTCCAACGACTTCGCGACGTTGTCGCGGTAGTACTCATAGGGCAGCTGCACCGACTCAGGTACGACGATCCGCGCCGCCATGTGGATGGTCGCGTCGAGGTCGGGGTGCTCCTCGACGATGCGGGCGAGCAGCGCACGGTCGGCGATGTCGCCTTCGTAGAAGATCCGATCGCCGACGAAGACCTGCGGTCCGGTCAGCAGCGAGTCGAGGATGACGGGGGTGTGCCCCGCCTGCTCGAGCGCCTTGGCTGTCGTCGACCCGATGTAGCCGGCGCCGCCTGTGACGAGGACCTTCATGAGGAGAACTCCCTGACCCATCTCATGACTGGCAGGCTAACGGTGGTGCAGTAGCTCCAGGAGGTAGGTCCCGTAGCCGCTCTTGAGCAGCGGCTGCGCGACCTCGACCAGCTCGTCGTCGCTGAGGAAGCCGCGACGCCAGGCGACCTCTTCGGGCGCACCGATCTTGGTGCCCTGGCGGCTCTCGATCGTGCGCACGAAGTTGGAGGCGTCGTTGAGGGAGTCGAAGGTGCCGGTGTCGAGCCACGCACTCCCACGCGGGAGCACCTCGACGAAGAGCCGGCCCTGCTCGAGGTAGATCTGGTTGAGGTCGGTGATCTCGAGCTCGCCACGAGCCGAGGGGCGCAGCTGCTTGGCGTAGCCGACGACGTCGTTGGAGTAGAAGTAGAGGCCAGGCACCGCGTAGTCGCTCTTGGGCTCCGCGGGCTTCTCCTCCAGCGACAGCGCCCGGAAGTCGTCGTCGAACTCCACCACGCCGTACGCCGTCGGGTCGGCCACCCGGTAGCCGAAGACCGCCGCGCCGTCGAGGTCGGCGAACCGCATCAGGCGGCTGCCGAGCCCGCTGCCGTAGAAGATGTTGTCGCCGAGGACCAGGCCCACCGGGTCGTCGCCGATGTGCTCCTCGCCGATGATGAACGCCTGGGCCAGCCCGTCCGGGCTGGGCTGCTGGGCATAGGTCAGGTTGATCCCGAACCGCGAGCCGTCACCGAGCAGGCGCACGAACGCCTCGGCCTCGTGGGGCGTGGTGATCACCAGGATGTCGCGGATGCCGGCGAGCATCAGCGTCGAGATCGGGTAGTAGATCATCGGCTTGTCATAGACCGGCATCAGCTGCTTGCTGATCCCCTGCGTGATCGGGTGCAGGCGTGAGCCGGTGCCACCGGCCAAGATGATCCCCTTCACGAGCGCCCACCTTAGACTCCGGACCATGTCTCGACTGCTCGTGACCGGTGGCGCCGGGTTCATCGGCTCCAACTTCGTGCGCTACCTGGTCGACCACACCGACGCCCGAGAAGGTGACCGGGCAGTCGAGCAGATCACCGTCCTCGACAAGCTCACCTACGCCTCGACGCGGGAGGCGGTCGAAGGCCTCGAGCGCGTCGAGCTGGTGGTCGGCGACATCGCCGACGCCGACGTGGTCGAGCCACTGGTCGCCCGGCACGACGCGGTCGTCCACTACGCAGCCGAGTCCCACAACGACAACTCGCTCGACGACCCGAGCCCGTTCATCCGCACCAACCTGGTCGGCACGTTCACGATCCTCGAGGCAGTCCGCAAGGCCGGGGTGCGTCTGCATCATGTGTCGACCGACGAGGTCTACGGCGATCTCGACCTCGACGACCCCAAGCGGTTCACCGAGGACACGCCCTACAACCCGTCGTCCCCCTACTCCGCCTCCAAGGCCGGCTCCGACCACCTGGTGCGAGCGTGGGTCCGCAGCTTCGGCGTGCGGGCCACGATCTCCAACTGCTCCAACAACTACGGGCCCTGGCAGCACGTCGAGAAGTTCATCCCCCGCCAGATCACCAACCTCATCACCGGTGGCCGACCCAAGCTCTACGGCGACGGGCTCAACGTCCGCGACTGGATCCACGCCGACGACCACTCCAGCGCCGTCTGGACGATCCTCAACGAGGGCCGGATCGGCGAGACCTACCTGATCGGCGCCGACGGGGAGAAGAGCAACCTCGAGGTGGTGCAGCTGATCCTGAAGCACTTCGGCCGTCCGCTCGACGACTTCGACCACGTCACCGACCGCGCCGGTCACGACCGCCGCTACGCCATCGAGTCGGGCAAGCTGCGCAGCGAGCTGGGCTGGCGACCGACCTACGAGGACTTCGAGGCGGGTCTGGCCAACACCATCGAGTGGTACCAGGCGAACGAGGAGTGGTGGCGCCCGCACAAGGAGGCCACGGAGGCGACGTACGCGTCGAAGGGCCAGGCATGACCGACCTCTCGGTCGAGGTCACCCCGATCCCGGGCCTCGTGGTCCTGAGGCTCGACGTCCGCGAGGACAGCCGCGGTTGGTTCAAGGAGAACTGGCAGCGCGCCAAGATGGTGGCCCTCGGCCTGCCGGACTTCGGTCCGGTGCAGCACAACGTCTCCTTCAACACAGCTCGCGGGACCACGCGCGGCATCCACACCGAGCCCTGAGACAAGTTCGTCTCAGTCCTCACCGGACGCGCCTTCGGCGCGTGGGTCGACATGCGTGAGGGGCCGACCTTCGGCACTGTCTTCACGATCGAGATGGACCCGCGCACCGCGGTGTTCGTGCCGCGTGGCGTCGGGAACAGCTACCAGACGCTCGAGGACGCGACGACCTACAGCTACCTGGTCAACGAGCACTGGCGTCCGGGCACGACGTACCCCGCGCTCAACCTCGCCGACGAGACGGCCGCGATCGCGTGGCCGATCCCCCTGTCGGAGTCCGAGATCTCCGAGAAGGACAAGACCACGCCGCGGTTGGCTGACGTCGTGCCGATGAAGCCGCTCAAGACGCTGATCGTCGGCGCGCTCGGCCAGCTCGGGCGAGCCCTGCAGGCCGACTTCCCCGACGCCGACGTGGTCGACCTCGTCGAGGGAGCCAAGGACGGCGTGCTCGACGTCAGCGACCCCGCGCAGGTCGCGGAGTTCGCGTGGCACGACTACCAGCTGGTGCTCAACGCCGCGGCCTACACGGCCGTCGACAAGGCAGAGACCACCGAGGGCCGCCGGGCGGCCTGGGCTGCCAACGCGGCTGCCCCCGCGACCCTGGCGAGGGTCGCGACCGAGCACCGGCTGACGTTGGTGCACTACTCCACCGACTACGTCTTCGACGGCACCGCCGAGCTGCACACCGAGGACGAGCGCTACTCGCCGCTCGGGGTCTACGGCCAGACGAAGGCCGCCGGCGACATCGCCGTGGCCACCACGCCGCGGCACTACATCGTGCGCACCTCGTGGGTGATCGGCGAGGGGCGCAACTTCGTTCGCACCATGCAGCAGCTCGCTGCCGACGGCATCTCACCGACCGTGGTCGACGACCAGGTCGGCAGGCTGACGTTCACCGCTGACCTGTCACGCGCCACCAGGCACCTCCTGGACCAGGGAGCGCCGTACGGCATCTACAACGTGCAGGGATCCGGTCCGAGGACCTCATGGGCGCAGCTGGCCAAGGAGGTCTTCCGACTCAGCGGCCGCGACCCCGGCGAGGTCACGCCCGTGACCACCCAGCAGTATGTCGAGGGGCGCGAGGGCATCTCGCCCCGACCCGCCAACGGCGTGCTGGATCTCTCGAAGATCCAGGCGACCGGCTTCACGCCGGCCGACCACCTCGAGCAGCTGAGGGACTACTGCGAGTCCGACCGGCCGTAGTCGTCGTCGAGGCGGCAGATGTCGTCCTCGCCGAAGTAGTCGCCGCGCTGGACCTCGATGATGACGAGCAGCTCGTCATGCACGTTGGCGATGCGGTGGGGCGTGCCCACACCGATGTCGACGCAGCCACCGGACTTCACCTCGACGGTCTCGCCGTCGATCGTGCAGGTCGCGGTGCCGGCGACCACCACCCAGTGCTCGGCCCGCAGCCGGTGGGTCTGGTAGGACAGCCGTTGACCGGGCAGCACCTCGAGCCGCTTGACCTGGTAGCCGTCGCCACGGTCGAGTGCGTGCCACGCACCCCACGGCCGCTGGTCGGACTCCATGCTGGTCTTTCCCCGTTCGGAAGTCAGCGTCGCGTGAGCGAGCTGAGCGCAGGCTTGACATCAGCAAGGTAAACCAGCGCCGCGATGGTCAGGGCCAGATTGATCAGATTGAGAGGCGCACCCGCGAGCACGACCTGGGCCGCCACGCCCAGACCGAGGATGATGGTCCAGGCCGCCTTGTTGAGCTTGCCCGCCGCTCGGTAGGCCTCGTCGGAGAACCTCAGCGAGCTGACGAAGGCGTAGATCTTGACCGCCAGCAGCCCGATCTCGATCAGGAGCATCGTGTAGCCCTCGACGGCGAAGACGTCCATCACGGGTTCAGGGTACCGGTCATCCACAGGTTGGCAGGCCACCCGTTGCGGCCGCCGCCCCTCCTCGATCTGGTGCTGGCCGTGGATCGGGTGGAGATGCGGCGCTTGCTCACGCGTCAGTGCGGCACGGTGTCGCGGCGCCAGCTGCTCGATCTCGGAGCCCGTGACAACGACATCCAGCGCATGGTGCGGCGCCGGGAGCTCGCCCGGATCTTCGAAGGTGTCTTCGTCGACCACACCGGTCCACCCACGGCCGACCAGAAGGCGTGGGCAGCGGTGCTGTACGCCGCGCCCTCCGCTCTGGCTGGCCGCGATGCGTTGCGGGCCCACGGACTCCGCGGCTTCGAGCCACTTGCGCGTGCGCCGGTCGACCTGGTCGTCCCGGCCGAGCGGCGCGTGGCGCCACAGCCCGGAATCCGCGTACGTCGACTGAGCGCGTTCGACGCCCAGGTCCAGCAGCACCTGTCGCCACCGCGCACGAGGTTGGAGACCGCCGCCTTGCAGGTCGCCTCCGAGTCCCCGACCGAGGACGGCGCTGTGGCCGTGTTGTCGGACGTCTGCCAGACAGGTAGATCGACGGCCGAGAGACTACGCGACCACCTGACGGCCACACCTCGCCTCGCCCATCGTGCACTCCTGCTAGCGGTCCTCGACGACATCGCGACCGGCGCCTTCTCAGCCTTGGAGCGCAGGTTCCTCGCGAGGGTCGAGCGCGCCCACGGACTGCCGGTCGGCGTTCGTCAGCGCCGGGTGGAACTCGCCGGCAAGGTCTGCTTCCGCGATGTGAGCTATCCGCGCCTGACCACCCACGTGGAGCTCGACGGCCGCCTCGGCCACGAGCGCGCGACAGACAGGTGGGCCGACCTGGAACGCGACCTTGCGAGCGCTGGGCCAGGCGCGTCGATGTGGTCCCGACTGCTCACTGTCGTGAAATGGGAAGATCCCCAGCACCAGGTGCTGGGGATCTTCCGAATTCCTCTGAACGAGGCGAGAAGGTCAGTCGCCGACCTTCTGGGCCGCGTCGACGAGCGCGCGAGAACCAGCGGAGACGGTCTTCTTGGCCGAGGTGCGGGTGGCCTTGGCGCTGGACTTGGCCACGGCGCGCTTCTTGGCGACGGTCTTCTTGGCCGCGGTCTTCTTGGCCGCAGTCTTGTTGGCGACGGCCGCCTGGGTGCGGGTGGTCCTGGCCTTCGCGACGGTGGTCTCGGCGGCGGCGACGGCCTCCTGGGTGGAGGACTGGCGACGGATGCGGCCGACCAGGGTCTGGCCGCGCTTGACGAGGTCGCCGTAGGCGTCGGTGGCGGTCGACAGGCCGACCGTGGGCAGGCTCACGACGCGCTTCTCGATCGCGGAGTAGGTCGCCTTGGGGTCGAAGTCGACGACCGACTTCTGGGCGGCGGCAACGCGCTTTTGGGCCTCAGCCGCGTAGTCGCGAACGGTCTCGACGGCCAGGTCGGTCACGCCGACACCGGCGTCGATCACGCGCTTGAGGTCGAACTTGGGGGTAGCCATTCTGTGTTTCTCCCTTGTTGTGGTGGGTTGGTCATGCGGTCGACTGGTCGTGCAGGTCGTCGTTCTGGTGGATGAACGACGCGTAGACGTCCAGCAACGTCTGCTTCTGACGCTCGGTGAGCGAGGCGTCGTTGAGCACGGCCAGCTCCACGGATCCGCCCACTGCGATGTGGGAGTCGTCGGGACTGACGATGCCGGCACGGATGTAGAGCTGCTCCGCGGAGATGCGCAGGGCCTTGGCGAGCTGCTGGAGCACCTCGGCCGAGGGACGGCGCAAGCCGCGCTCGATCTGGCTCAGGTAGGGGTTGGAGACGCCGACCTGGTCGGCGAGCTGGCGAAGGGACAGGCGCGACTGGGTGCGCTGCTCCTTCAGGTACTCCCCCAGCTGGCCACCCAGCTGGCCCACCTTGGTCCTGGCCATGTACCCAGTGTGCTAACACTAGTTAGCAAATTGCAAACTCCAGGCTGCGTGATCCGCGTCTCAGCCGGCTGGAATCAGAAGGTCGCGCGGATCTCACCCACGGGCACTCCCCCACCGAGCAGGGGTGCAGCGCCCGTCGCCCGTACGGCGTCCGTGTCGACGCCTGCCTCGGTGTCGACCCCACTGCGACGCAGGGCGGCGGCCATCAGCACCGGCCGCACCCGCGGGTAGCCGTCGTCGGCCTTGAGGGCGAACGCCCGGCCGTCGCTCAGCGCCACGGCGTAGCACGCCTCGGCGCCGGCCTTGCCGATCGCGCCCGGGATCGCGGTCAGCAGGGCGCGTTCGTCGCGCCGTGTCCCCGAGACGTTCGCCGGGTGGTTGCGGATCGCGTCCGCCACCCGCCGCTCGGGCCCGGACTGCGCGGTCGCGAGGGCCCGGAAGCCGCGGGCCAGCCCGGTCAGCGAGGCCGAGAGCAAGGGCGCCCCGCACCCGTCGACGGCGACCACCGCAACGGGCTCGCCCGTGAGCTCGGCGAAGGTCTCCGAGATCGCGACCTGCAGCGGGTGGGCGGGGTCGCGGTAGGTCGCGGTGTCCCAGCCGTTGACCACACAGGTCAGCAGCATCGCGGCGTGCTTGCCCGAGCAGTTCATCAAGATGGGCGCGCGGTCGCCTCCCGCGCGGATCACCGCGTCGCGTGCCTCGTCGTCGAGCGGGTAGTCGGGTGGGGTCTGCAGCGCCGACTCGTCCAGGCCGCCGAGCGCCAGGATGCGGCCGGCCCCGGCGACGTGGAACTCCTCGCCCGAGTGGGAAGCGCAGGCGAGTGCGAGCAGTTCGGGCTCGAGGTCGAGGCCCAGACGCACCATCGCCAGCGCCTGCAGGGGTTTGTTGCACGACCGCGGCAGGATCGGGGCGGCCACCTCGCCGATCGACCAGTCGACCTCGCCGGACGCGCCGAGCGCGACCACCGAGCCGTGGTGATGACCTTCGACGAAGCCCGAGCGGACCACCTCGGCGACGACCGGCAACGACATGCGGCTCACGCTAGCGTTCGGCCATGCGAGTGCTCTTCGCGACCACCGCCAACGACGGACACTGGGGTCCGCTGGTGCCGTTCGCGCGGGCGTGCGTCGATGCCGGCCACGAGGTACGGGTGGCGGCGCCGGCGTCCTTCGCCGGTCGGCTCGAGGACGCCGGGTTCGGGCACGAGCCCTTCGCCGACGCGCCGCCGGAGCTCATCGGGCCGGTGATGGCCGGCTTGCCGAGCATGTCGTTCGAGGAGGCCGACGACACGGTCGTGCGAGACGTGTTCGGGCGCATCGACGCACAGGCGGGACTCCCCGCCGTCAGCGCGACCATCGAGCGCTGGCGGCCCGACCTCGTGGTCCGCGAGTCCGCCGAGCTGGCCTGCGTCGCCGCGGCCCAGCGCGCCGGCGTACCTCACGTCCACGTCTGCATCGGCATGCACGAGATCGTGCGCAGGTTCGCCTCGCTGGTGGCCGAGCCGCTGGCCGAGCTCGACACGCTCGCCGGGCTGCCGGCCGGTAGCTGCGCCGACTCACTGACTCGCGAACCCGTGCTCAGCACGGTGCCGCAGCGACTGGACGACGCGGTCGGCGAGGCGCTGCCCGGTGTCAGCCGCTTCCGCGACCCCGCCCCTGCTCGCGGCACCGGTCCCCTGCCCGAGGCCTGGGGCGATCCCGGCCTGCCGCTGGTCTACGTGACGCTCGGCTCGGTGACGGCCTCGTTGCCGCCGTTCGCCGGCCTCTTCGGCGAGCTGTTGGCGGCCCTCGCCGAGGTCGACGCACGGATCCTGCTGACCGTCGGCCGCAGGTTCGACATTGCCGGGCTGGGTCCGCTGCCGGCCAACGCCAGGGTCGAGCCGTGGTGGCCACAGGCCGATCTGCTCGCCCACGCCGACGCGATGCTCGGGCACGGTGGCTTCGGGACCACCATGGGCGCGCTGGCGGCCGGCGTGCCCCAGGTGGTGATGCCGGTCTTCACCTCCGACCAGCTGGCCAACAGCCTGCACGTCGCGGCGGTCGGTGCCGGCATCGCGGTGCCCATGGGGCCGGGCTCGGTCGCACTCGCGGCCGACGCGGTGGTCACCGTCCTCGCCGATCCTGCCTACGCCCTCTCCGCGAACCAGGTCGCGGGCGACATCGCCGACCTGCCGCCGGCGTCGGATGCCGTGCGGCTGCTGGAGTCCCTCGTAGGGTGACCGTGTGCAGCCGGGGGTCATCCAGACAGCGGGTCTGACCAAGGACTACGGTGCCGTCCTCGCGCTCGACGACCTGACCATCGACATCGCGCCCGGCATCACCGGCCTCGTGGGTGCCAACGGCGCTGGCAAGTCCACGCTCATCAAGATCCTGCTCGGCCTCGTCGCACCGACCTCCGGCACCGCCAGCGTGCTCGGCCTCGACCTCGCCGCCGACGCCCCGGCCATCAGGGCCCGCGTCGGCTACCTGCCCGAGCACGACTGCCTGCCGCCCGACGTGAGCGCCAGCGACTTCGTGGTGCACCTCGGCATGATGTCCGGGCTGCCGCGCGTCGCCGCCCGCGAGCGAGCCGCCGAAGTACTGCGCCACGTGGGGCTGGCCGAGGAGAGGTACCGTCCGATGGGCGGCTACTCGACGGGCATGAAGCAGCGGGCCAAGCTCGCGCAGGCCATCGTCCACGACCCGCGGCTGGTGCTCCTCGACGAGCCCACCAACGGCCTCGACCCGGCGGCCCGCGACGACATGCTCGGGCTGGTCCAGCGGGTCGGGCACGACTTCGGCATCTCGGTGCTGGTCACCTCGCACCTGCTCGGCGAGCTCGAGCGGGTCAGCGACCACGTGGTGATCCTCGACAGTGGTCGGCTGCTGCGAGCCTCGGAGACCAGCGAGTTCCTCGACGTCACCGGCACCCTGCTCGTGGAGGTGCTCGGCGACGACGCCCAGGCACGCATGGGCCAGGCGCTCCTGGCCGCCGGAGTGCCCGTGCAGCGCCGCGGTGGACTGCTCGCCCTCGAGCCGGCACCCGACCTGACGGTCGACGTCCACGACCTCGTGCGCGACACGGCTCTCGAGCTGGGGCTCGGGCTCGTGCGGATCCAGGCCGACCACCGGCGCATCGAGGACGTGTTCGCCGATGCCTGAGCCGATGCCTGAGACCCCGCCCACCGGCGTCATCCACGACCTCGGCTACCGCCCCTATGACGGCCCGAGGCAGACCGGCCGCCACATCGCGCTCGCGCTCTTCGTCAGCGGATTCCGCAACGCCTTCGGGCTGGGACGCTCCAACAAGTCGAAGGTGCTGCCGTTCCTGCTGCTGGTGATCAACCTGCTGCCGGCAGTGATCATCGTGGGCGCGATGACCCTGTTCAACCTCAACGAGCTGCCGCTGGCCTACGCGCGCTACGCCTCGGCCACCCAGATCCTGCTGAGCATCTTCGTGGCGGCCCAGGCACCGGTGCTGTTCTCGCGCGACCTGCGCCACGGGTCGATCGCGCTCTACCTGGCCAGACCACTGTCTTCGGCCGCCTACGCCGCCGCCCGGTGGGCCTCGCTGCTCGCCGCGACGCTGGTCTTCCTGCTCGTGCCGGTCATCGCTCTGTACGTCGGAGCGGTCCTGGCGGAGCTCGACTTCGGCGAGCAGACGCGCGACGCCGCCAAGGCGGTCGTGCTGGCCGGCCTCCTGGCCTTGATGCTCACCGGTGTCGGCGGCCTGATCGCCTCCATCTCGTTGCGCAGGGGCTTCGCGATCGTGTCCACCATCGTCGTGCTCCTGCTGGGCAACGGGGTCGTGACCGCCGTCCAGGGCATCGCCCGGGACCAGGGCGAGCTGCGGGTCGGCGAGGTGGCGGGCCTGTTCTCGCCGTACTCCCTGCTGCGCGGCGCCACGACCGCATGGACCGACGAGGAGTTCGTCCTGCCGCGGGGCTCCGGCGCGATGTCGGCGACGTACTTCGTCGTGATGGTGCTCGTGGCGATCGTCTTGTTCGCGCTGCTCCTGCTCCGCTACCGCCGGATCGCTGGACGGTAGCCGTGGCCACCATCAGTCTCGATGCCGTCAGCCGGTGGTACGGCAACGTCGTCGCCGTCAACGGCATCACCATGACGATCGGCCCTGGCGTCACCGGTCTGCTCGGCCCCAACGGTGCGGGCAAGAGCACATTGATCGCCCTGATGTCGGGCTTCTTGTCGCCGTCGGCCGGAAGCGTCACCCTCGACGGCACCCCGATCTGGCGCAACACCGAGGTCTACCGCACGATCGGGCTGGTCCCCGAGCGCGAGATCAGCTTCGGCTACCTCACCGGTCACCAGTTCGTGATCGCCAACGCCGAGCTCCACGGGCTGCCCGATCCGGGTGCAGCAGCCCAGCGTGCGCTGGAGATCGTCGACATGGTCGAGCCAGCCGCCCGCCGGATAGGCACGTACTCCAAGGGCATGCGGCAGCGGGTCAAGCTCGCCTCCGCCCTCGTGCACGACCCGGGCGTGCTGCTGCTCGACGAACCGTTCAACGGCGTCGACCCGCGCCAGCGTCTGCACCTCATGGCCCTGCTGCAGCGGTTCGGCGCCGAGGGGCGGACCGTGCTGTTCAGCTCCCACATCCTCGAGGAGGTCGAACAGGTCGCCCGCCAGATCGAGGTCGTGGTCTCGGGCCGGCATGCCGCCTCGGGCGACTTCGGCGAGATCCGCCGGCTGATGACCGACCGGCCCGTGCAGTACGTCGTGGTCAGCAGCGACGACCGCCGCCTGGCCAGCGCGCTCATCGCCGAGCCCTCCGTCGTCGCCGTCAGCCTGCGCCCCGTCGTCGCCGGCCGAGGTGGCGTCGACGTCTCGGTCAGCGACCTCGGCGGCTTCGCTCACCGCCTGCCGCGGGTCTCCCACGACGCGGGCGTCCGCCTGATCGAGCTGTCGCCGACCGACGAGTCGCTCGAGAGCGTCTTCGCCTACCTGGTGGGGCGGTGACCTTGAACGCGACCATCCTGCGGCTGTCCGCCCAGGCCCTGCTGGGCCGACGACGTGGGCTCGTCCTCGCGCTCATCCCCGCTGTCGTGGTCGCGCTGGCGATCGTCGTACGCGCCCTCACCGAGTCCGGCACGGGGTACGAGATCGTCAACGCGGTCGGCTTCACGCTCGCCCTCCCCCTCGTCGCGCTGCTCGCCGCATCAGCGGTGCTCGGTCCCGAGGTCGACGACGGCTCGATCGTCTACCTGATCGCCAAGCCCGTACCTCGTCGGGTCGTCGCCCTCAGCAAGTACGCCGTCGCGTGGCTGGCCACCATGGCCCTGGGCGCCGTCCCCCTCTTCCTCGCCGGCCTGATCCTCCAGGCCGACGCGCCCAGCAAGGCGCTGGCCTGGGCCGTGGGCGGCGCGGTCGCCGGCACGACGTACGCCGCACTCTTCCTCGCCCTTGCCGCTCTCACCCGTCATGCCGTGGTCGCGGGGCTGCTGTTCGTGCTGTTGTGGGAAGGCCTGCTGGGCGGGCTGCTCAGCGGCATCAAGTGGCTCGCCATCGGCGCGTGGGGTCGCGAGATCGCCTCCGCCGTCAGCTCCGCGGTCGACGACCCGGGCACGGGCCTGACCTACGCCGTGCTCGCGTCACTCGTGGTGACCGCGTTCTCGCTGTGGTTCGCCGGAGACCGGTTGCGGTCGTTCACGTTGCGCGGCGACGAGTAGCTCGTTCCGCTCGAACGAATCGGAGGATCGCGGCCAGCATGCGGATGGGATCCTCCGACATCTCGGCGGTCCCTTCATCGCGTCCGGCTACCCGATCGACCAGGTGATCCGCGACGAGGCGCCACCTAGAGGTGCGCCCCGCACCGCCGTACCGCGGTGACTGCGAGGGAGCGGGCGGTGCGCACCAGCTCGGCGACCTCGACCTGCTCCCTGGGGGCGTGGGCGAAGCGGACGTCGCCGGGTCCGTAGTGCAGGGTCGCGATGCCGCCGAGGTGCTGGTAGAGACGCAGGTCGCTGCCGTACGGCGCGGCCCCGATCGAGGACTGCCGTCTCTCGGTGTCGTGCACGGCGGCCAGCACCTCTGCGACCAGCGGATGGTCGGCCGCGAGACGCCCGCTGGCGAACTGCCCGCCGGGCCAGGTCACCTCCACCGGGTGATCGACCAACCAGGGGTCGCGGGAGCAGGCGACGGTGACGGCTCGCTCGAGCGTCGCGCGCGCCTGCTCCGGTGGCTCGTCGAGCTGGACGCCGAGGCGGCCCTCGGCGACGAGCAGGTCGGGGACGCTGCTGGCCCAGTCGCCCGCACGTACCTTGCCGACCGAGATCGGGTACGGCAGCGGGTTGTCGTCGAAGAGAGCGTCGGGCCGCGCGTTCCGCTCGCGCTCCAGCTCGGCGAGGGCGGCGTACACGGGCAGGAAGGCATCGAGGGCGCTGTGGCCGGACAGCCGCGCGCTCCCGTGGGCCGCGCGGCCGGCGACGCGCAGCCGGAAGGTCAGCGCACCGGCGTTGGCCACGACGACCTTGCCGCTGGTCAGCTCGGTGATGACGGCGGCCTCGCCGTCGTGTCCGCGCAGCAAGGTGGCGAACGCGCCGAGCCCGCCGTCCTCCTCGCTGATCACGCTGTGCACGGCGAAGGGCCTCTCCAGCACCACCCCGGCCACCGCGAGTGCACGAGCCACCGCGAGGTTGACGGCGACTCCGGCCTTCATGTCGCAGGCGCCCCGTCCGTGCACGGTGCCGCCGCGGACGCGGCCGCTCCAGGGGTCGCGGTCCTGCCACTTGTCGAGGTCGCCGGTTGGCACGACGTCGACATGGCCCTGGAGCACCAGCGCCGGGATCCCGGCAGGCCCGAAGCTGCCGACGACGCCGTACCCCTCGGTCCGCGTCGCCTCCGTGCCCGGGTGCGCTGGATGGTCGGCGAGCGAGGCCAGGTCCAGCTGCCAGGCGTCCACGTCGAACCCGAGGCCGGTGAGCCGGCCGGCGACGCGGTGCTGGAGGTCGGACTCGGCGTCACTGCCTGTCACGCTGGGGATGCGGATCAGGTCGACGAGGTCGCCGACCAATGCGTCTTCGTCCAGGGCGTCGAGCACCCGGAGCTCGGCACCGGACAGGCTGGGTCCGGTCACCGGGTGACCGTAGCGCCCGCGGGTGCCAGCCCGCGGCAGCTCGTCTCAACTGATCTCGAGCGACTCGACCATGGCGCCCAGGGCGTCTCGCAGGTCCGCGGCCGTGTCGGGTCCGTACGACGAGTCGACGATGAGGCGCTGACCGTCGACGTCGAGGATCCAGAGCTGGTCGACCTGGTCGTCGACGTAGATGCCCCGCTCGTCGGCGAGTCCCGGACGCTCGTCGCAGACGCCCAGGTCGGGCGGACCGGTCAGCTCGAGGTAGAGCCCGTCGTAGCCGGCGAGCACCACCGCCTCGGGCTGCGTGGAACGAGTCGCCTTCTGGGACACCAGCGCGTCGGCGAGGTCCTGGACCGACGGCCCGGGCGTGACCAGATCGTCGTCCGGAACGAGGCACGCGTCGCGATCGACCTGGTCGGCAGTCCAGAGACCGAGGAAGGCGCCGTGATCCGCCGAGACGACGTACCACGTGTCCTCGGCCTCGAAGCCGTCGGCAACCTCGAGCGTCGCGTCGACGGGGTGCATGCGGGGCTGCACCAGGAACGACAGCGTCGAGGTGGACCCGGCACCGCTCGTGACGGACGCGGAGGCTTCCGGCTGGGAGTCCTCGCAGCCCGTCGCCACCAGGCAGAGCAGCACGGTCAGAACAGCCGGGATCCTCATCGCAGCCCCAACGGCAGCGGGGTCTCGGTGCGGACGACGAGTGCGTACCTGACATTGCGCGGGTCACCGCGCACGACGCGCACCTCGATCGTGTGTGCGGCACCGGGTGAGAGCCGCTGGCCGAGCTCGGTGAAGTGACCACGCTGCTCGGAGCCGTCGCGCGGGACGGTGCTCCGGTCGACCACCAGCTCGAGCGTCACGCCGCACAGCTCGTCGACGGCGGCCCAGTAGTCCGCGCTCTGCGTCGTCTCGTAGTCGGGCAGCTCGTCTCGGTTCTGCTCGACGCACTTGTCGAAGTGCGGGCTGGGTGCCTGGTAGGTGTCGACGAGGTGAGCCTGGTCCGACGCAGGCAGCTCGGCGACGAGCGTGCTCGCGCCGGGAGCGGCCAGCACGGCCCGGTCGAGCAGCCACGCGGATCCGCCGATCGTGCTGACCGCGTCGTAGTCGCGGCCGAACAGGTGGAGGACCGGAGCAGGACGGTGCTCGTAGACCGCGAACCCGAACTCCGCGTCGGGGACCACCACGGCCTGCGGCTCGCCGTACTCCGCGTTGCAGTCGGACGTGCCCTGCCGGAAGCAGTCGAGGTACGCCGACGAGGGGCGCGCGAGCCACATCCGCATGCGGAGGGGCACCGCTGTGTCTGTGACGACCTCGTCACCGATGTCACTGCTGGGCGCCAAGGTGGTGTCCGCGTCGGGCGAGCAGGATCCGTAGCCAGAGGCGCCGTCCTCGCGGTCGTAGAAGTAGTAGAGGTCGCGGCCGCCACGGCAGTAGACCTCCACGAAGGCGGTCCCGTTGCTCGTCGCCACTGTTGTGGTCAGCTGGGTGTCCCCTGCGTGCTCGGACTGCGAGCTGGTCAGCCTCGCCAGCTCGTCGAAGCCGCGCACGTCATCGGGTCCGACGTCGGCCACGATCGTCTGCTGTCCAACGGGAACCTGCGGCCCCCCGTCGGGCGTGGGAGTCGGGCTCGTCGTCGACGAGGGCTGGCCGGAGGGCTGCGGCTCACTCCGGTCCGTCCACGCCGACGACCCGAGGAGGCCGGCGACCACGACGGCCGTCACGGCCAGGGTCGAGGCACCCGTCACACGCGCCTGCCGACGGCGGCGCCGCTGCGTGTCGAGCAGGTCGTCGAAAGCAGGCTTGGGCAGCTGCCGCCCGAGCTCTCGCAGCTGGTCGAGATCAGACATGGTCGGCCTCCTCGGGCACGGACAGCAGCGGGGCGAGCAGCTGCCGGCTGCGCGCCAGTCGGGTCTTGACGGTGCCGATGGGCACTCCGAGCTCGCTCGCGATGTCGGCGACCGATCGGTCGGCGAGGTAGAAGAGGACGGCCACGGTCCGGTGGGCGAGGTCCAGCGTCCCCAGGGCCTGCACGACGGCGACGGGCTCGGGTCCGATCTCGTGCGCAGCCATCGGCCCCGGCACCTTGGCCTGGAACCTGCGCACCACGTCGAGGTGGCGCCAGCGGTTCCGCACGTGGTTCAGCGCGACCGTGCGCAGCCAGGCCTCGGGGTTGTCGAGCCGGGCGAACCTCGCACCTTGGCCGAGTGCCTTCACGAACGCTTCCTGGACCGCGTCCTCGGCGTCGGCCAGGTCCCCCGTCAGCGCGAGGAGCTGGACCACGAGGCGCACGTACGACGCGTCGTACACCTCGCGCACGTAGCCCTCTGCACCCATCGGCTTCACCCTCACGACATCGCTTCTCGATGATCCACCTCCACGACACCTGACGAGGCGATCCGGTTCATGGGCAATGGCAAGATGGCCGCCGTGTCGGCGCCCCAGCCCGTGGTCCAGTACCACCCCACGCCCCGTGAGCTCGACGACCTCGAGCTGTTGAGCTCAGGAGCCTTCGCGCCGACGACCAGGTTCAACGAGCCTGGGTCTCCCGTGACGCTCACCCTGCCGGCCGAGCTGGTGGGCCACGACGTCGAGCTGGTAGACCCGGAGGGCCTGCCGTTGGCGAGGGTGACGGCGACGGGAGAGGTCACCGTCCTCACGCACGCCCAGCACGGCCCCTTTCGACGGCTCTACCTGACTCCGTCGCAGGTGAGGGAGCAGCACGCCGGCGCGACGTTCGTGCCAGTGACCGACGCTCTCGACGTCGACGAGCTCGCCCTCTTGGCGGACCTCGACGGTCGGGTGGTGCTGATCGCCCTCGTCGGGCACGGCACCCCTGCCCTGAGCCCCGTCGCGCTCCTCCGGGCGAGTCTCGCGGCCGCCGCACGGCTCGACGACGCCCTCGTGGTCGCCGTACCCCTCGCCTCCCACGGCGATGCCCAGACCGACCACGACCTCGGCGTCCAGGTGCTCGGCGCCTACGCCGCGGACGATCCCGTGGCCGCTCTGCCGGAGACCGACCCCGATGCTCCGCTGCCCGACGAGATCGCCCGCATCGTCGACGCCGATCGTCCAGGGCCTGGCGAGCAGGGCGTGGTGCTGTTCTTCACCGGACTCTCCGGCAGCGGCAAGTCCACCCTCGCCCAGGCGGTCATGGACCAGATCCTCGAGATCGGCGACCGGACGGTCACCAGCCTCGACGGCGACGTCGTACGCCGCCACCTCAGCGCCGGACTGACCTTCAGCAAGGAGGACCGCGAGACCAACATCCGCCGCATCGGCTGGGTGGCCGCCGAGATCTCCCGGCACGGCGGGCTGGCGGTCTGCTCGCCGATCGCGCCGTTCGACGCGACCCGCAAGCAGGTGCGCGAAATGGTCGAGCATGCCGGCGGGGCGTTCTTCCTGGTCCACGTCGCGACCCCCCTGGCCGAGTGCGAGCGGCGCGACCGCAAGGGGCTGTATGCCAAGGCCCGGCGTGGCGAGATCCCGGAGTTCACCGGCATCTCCTCCCCCTACGAGGAGCCGGAGGACGCCGCGTTGCGCATCGACACCACCGGTCGCACGATCGAGGACTGCCGCGACGAGGTGCTCGCCGCGGCGGCGGGTTTGCTGCAATAGCGCCCTGAATCAGTAGAGTTATTGCGGTTTGCACCGACCACCCCGAGGACACCATGCAGGACCTGATCAACGACTCGTTCTTCTCCATCCTCGCTGCTGGCTTCTTCGTGGGCGTGGTCGTCGGCCTGACCGGCATGGGTGGCGGGGCGCTGATGACACCGGCGCTGATCTTCCTCGGCGTCGGCGACGCTGCGACCGTCGTCACCGCCGACCTCACCGCCGCAGCGGTCTACAAGACCGGCGGCGCGCTGGTGCACCGGCGCGAGGGCTCGCCCAACATGCAGCTGGCCAAGTGGCTGATCCTGGGCTCGGTGCCGATGGCCCTGCTCGGGCCCCACCTGGTCGACTGGTTCACCGACCCCGCAGACCTCGACAGCACGCTCAAGCTCTGCATCGGCTTCGCGCTGCTGTTGGCCGCGGCGACCTACGCCCTGCGCCTCTACATCAACCTGCGACGCGTACGCCGCGGACACGAGGTCGACGACAACCCGCGGATCCGCCCCCTCCCGACCCTGCTCGTGGGCGCGCTGGGCGGCCTGCTGGTCGGCATCACCAGCGTCGGCTCAGGCTCGGTGATCATGATCGCGCTGCTGATGCTCTACCCCGGCCTGGCCGCCGTCCGCCTGGTCGGCACCGACCTCGTGCAGGCGGTGCCCCTCGTGCTGGCAGCAGCCATCTCCAACATCGCGCTGCACGGCCTCGACTGGTCGCTGCTGATCCCGCTGGTCATCGGGTCGGTGCCCGGCACCTTGATCGGCAGCAAGATCGCGCCGCGAGTGCCGCAGTCGGTCATCCGGCGCGGCATCGTCATCGTGCTCACGATGAGCGGCGTGGCACTGCTCGACAAGGCCGGCTGGGCGCCCCTGGGCGCCGGTGACGACGACACCCACCCGATGCTCGTGGCGGGGGTCGGTCTGCTGATGCTGGTGGTCGTGCCGCTGGTCTGGGGTGTGCTCCGCAAGCAGCAAGGACTGCCGATGTTCGGGTCCCCGACCGTGGCCGAGCTCGAGCGCGACCCCTACTCCGCGGGGCACGAGCGTCATACCCCTCACGGCTCGCCGTGAGCGCGAGCACACCCTTCGCGATTGGGAGGGCTCCCCGCACCCCCCGATAGCATGACGGGGATCCGAACCGAGAGGTACCTGACGACACGATGACGACCGAGGACACTGCGCTGAACACCGCTCCCGCTACCCACGTCGACTACCAGCTCAGCCAGCTCGACCAGCTGGAGGCGGAGTCGATCCACATCTTCCGGGAAGTGGCGGCCGAGTTCGAGAAGCCGTGCCTGATGTTCTCGGGCGGCAAGGACTCCATCGTGATGATGCGGCTGGCCGAGAAGGCGTTCTTCCCGGCCAAGATCCCGTTCCCGGTGCTGCAGATCGACACCGGCTACGACTTCCCCGAGGTGCTCGAGACCCGTGACCGCTGGGTGCAGCGCCTCGGTGTGCGCCTGATCGTGGCCAGCGTCGAGGACGCCATCGCCAACGGCATCGTCGTCGACGACGGCAAGACCAGTCGCAACCGCCTCCAGACCGGCACCCTGCTCAACGCGATCGAGGAGAACGGCTTCACCGCGATGTTCGGCGGCGGCCGTCGCGACGAGGAGAAGGCCCGCGCCAAGGAGCGCGTCTACTCCCACCGCGACGACTTCGGCCAGTGGGACCCCAAGATGCAGCGTCCCGAGCTGTGGAGCCTCTACAACGGCAAGATCCACTCCGGCGAGCACATGCGGATCTTCCCGATCTCCAACTGGACCGAGCTCGACGTCTGGGACTACCTCGGCCGCGAGAAGGTCGAGCTCCCCTCGATCTACTTCTCCCACCAGCGTCGGGTCTTCAAGCGCGACGGCATGTGGATGTCGGAGAGCGAGCACAACCCGCTGCGCCCCGGCGAGGTCGTCGAGGAGCGCACGGTCCGGTTCCGCACGGTCGGCGACATCACCTTGACCGGTTGCGTGGAGTCCGAGGCCGACACGATCGAGAAGATCATCGAGGAGGTCGCGGTCGCTCGCATCACCGAGCGCGGCGCGACCCGCGGTGACGACCGGTTCTCCGAGGCGGCCATGGAAGACCGCAAGAAGGAAGGCTACTTCTGATGGACCTCCTCCGCTTCGCCACGGCGGGCTCGGTCGACGACGGCAAGTCGACGCTCATCGGGCGGCTGCTCTACGACTCGAAGTCGATCTTCGAGGACCAGCTCGAGGCCGTCGAGGCCACCAGCGTCTCCAAGGGCCACGAGTACACCGACCTGTCACTGCTGACCGACGGCCTGCGCTCCGAGCGCGAGCAGGGCATCACCATCGACGTCGCCTACCGCTACTTCGCCACGCCCAACCGCAAGTTCATCATCGCCGACACCCCGGGCCACGTTCAGTACACCCGCAACATGGTCACCGGCGCCTCGACCGCCGACCTGGGCCTGGTGCTGGTCGATGCCCGGCAGGGCCTCACCGAGCAGTCGCGCCGCCACGCGGTGCTGCTCTCGCTGCTGCGGGTGCCCCACCTGGTGCTCTGCGTCAACAAGATGGACCTGGTCGACTGGTCCGAGGAGATCTACGAGCGGATCCACAAGGAGTTCACGCAGTTCGCGACCAAGCTGTCGATCCCCGATCTCGAGGTCATCCCGATCTCGGCGCTCAACGGCGACAACGTGGTCGACCGGGGCGAGAACTCCCCCTGGTACCACGGCCCGACGCTGATGCACCACCTCGAGCACGTCCACGTCGCCTCCGACCGCGACCTCGTCGACACCCGGTTCCCGGTCCAGTACGTCGTACGCCCGAAGTCCGACGAGTACCACGACTACCGCGGGTACGCCGGTCAGGTCGCCGGTGGTGTCTTGAAGAAGGGCGACGAGGTCGTCGTGCTCCCCAGTGGCATGACCTCGACCATCGAGGGCATCGACCTGTTCGACAGGGAGGTCGAAGAGGCCTTCCCGCCGATGTCGGTGACCGTCCGGCTGGCCGACGACGTCGACGTCTCGCGAGGCGACATGATCGCGCGCGTCAAGAACGCCCCGAGCCCCAGCCAGGACATCGACGCGATGATCTGCTGGATGACCAACGCGCCGCTGCGACCGCGCGCCAAGCTGGCCATCAAGCACACGACCCGGATGGGCCGCGCGCTGGTCAAGGACATCCAGTACCGCCTCGACGTCAACACGCTGCACCGCGACGTTGAAGGGGCAGCGACCAATGGCCTTGGTTTGAACGAGATCGGGCGCGTCCAGCTGCGCACCACGGTGCCGCTGCTGTGCGACGCCTACTCCAAGAACCGCACCACCGGGTCGTTCATCCTCATCGACGAGGCGACCGGCGTGACCGTCGGCGCCGGGATGATCAACAGCGCCAGCTGATCGCTGACCCGCGACTCAGCGCAGGTTCGGTCGCACGTGGAGGCCGACCTCGGGGTCGACGACGACCTCCTGGGACGCCGGCATGTCGTCGGCGTCGAGGGTGGCCTCGATCGGGACGTTGCGCTTGACCAGCGCGAGGGCGATCGGGCCGAGCTCGTGATGCCGGGCGGAGCTGCCGACCATGCCTACCACCCTGCCGTCGTGGAGGAGGTCAGCGCCCTGGCGGGGTAGGCGGTTCTCGGAGCCGTCGAGGTGGAGCAGCGTCAGGCGGCGCGGCGGACGGCCGAGCGTGTGCACCCGGGCCACCGTCTCCTGGCCGCGGTAGCAGCCCTTGTCGAGGTGGACGGCGCCGGGACGGTCTGCCTGGCCGATCCAGCCCACCTCGTTGGGGATCGTGCGATGGTCGGTGTCGAGGCCGAGACGCGGCTCACCGCGCGCGATCCGCAGCGCCTCGAACGCCCAGGTGCCGCAGGGCTGGCCCGCCGCGCGCGCATAGGCCTCGAGGCGGTCGCGTGGCACCAGCTCGTAGGCCGCCTCATCGGCGCTCGAGCCGGCCGAGACCCGTGGTCGCCAGGTGACAGCCAGCTCGGAGGTGACCTCGGCGACCTCGACGCGCATCATGAACCGCATCCGGTCGAGGAACTCCACCAGCGCCGCGGCTGCGCCGGGCTCGGTGTGGGCCGTGAACGCCTCGCCGTCGTCGACACCGGAGAAGGCGTGCTCGACATGACCTTGGGGCGAGAGGATCAACGCGTCGGTCCACCGGTCGGGCGCCAGCCCCTCGAAGTACTGCGTCGTCAGCGAGTGGAGCCAGGTCAGCCGGTCGGGGCCGCTGACGCGCACCACGTCGCGGTGGGAGAGGTCCACGAAGCCGTCGAGGGCCTCGAGCACGCGCTGCTCGCGGTTGAAGGAGCCGTAGTGGGCGGCCACGCCGGCGTCGATCCCGTTGCCTTCGACGGCGCCGGGCAGGCTGAGCAAAGGGCTGGTCACGAGTCCACCGTCTCGCACTCGACGCAGGTACCGAACATCGTCAGGTGTCCCACGTCGACCGCGAAGTTGCGCTCGTCGCGCAGACGGGCGCCGAGGGGTGCGAGCATGTCGGGTCCAACAGACACGATCCGACCGCAATTCCGGCACACCAGGTGGAAGTGCTCGTGGTCGGTCACCGAGTGGTACGTCGGCGCGCGGTCGCTCAGGTGAGCGTGGCGCACCAGCCCGAGGCCTTCGAGGACCTCCAGCGTGCGGTAGACCGTCGAGGCGTTGACCGCCGTGGACTGCTGGTGCACCTCGGCGAGGACCTCGTCGGGCGTGGCATGGCCGAGCTTCTCGACGGCAGCCAGGATCAGCTCGCGCTGGGGGGTCAGCCGGTAGCCGCTGTCGCGCAGACGCGCGCGGAGACCGGTTGCCTGGTCGCTCACGGCTCCCCCGCGTGACGGCCGCCGCCCTCGGCAGAGCCGCCGCCGCGCTGCAGTCGCGCCCAGGTGTGGGGCTGGAGCTCCTGATCCATCGCGGCCATGTCGTAGGCGTAGAGCAGGTCCCCGTCGACGTACCCGTAGAGCCTCTTGCCTGCCGTGTAGGCCTTGGCGGTGGTCGTGCGCGCGACGGTGTCGGTCACGATCTCGAGGCGAGGCTGGTCGGGGTGGATCTCGCCGTGCCAGATCTCCACGAAGCCCGTGTTGTGGGCCAGCACGACCTCGACCGTGCGGTCGGGCTGCGGGCGCAGGAACCCGGTCTCCTGGGCGGCGTTGCGGACGAACTCGCCGTTGTCGCCGACGATCCAGGCCCGGCTGAAGTAGTGGATGAACGGCCGGCCGTCTTGCTGGAAGACCAGCTCCTGCCCGAACTGGAACCCGTCGATCGTCGGGTAGTCGCCGTGCCCGTTGCCTCGCCAGCTGCCGATCAGCCACGCCAACGGCGCACACAGCTCGTGGATGTTCTCCGGGATCTCGAACGGCACCCCCTCACTCTAGTGTTGCGGCATGCCCCGAGGACTTGTCGTGAAGGTGACCGCAGGCGCCGACGACGCGGAGCGGTGCAACCAGGCGTTCACGGTCTCGGCCACGGCTCTGGCCTCCGGCGCCGAGGTGAGCCTGTGGCTGACAGGCGAAGCAGCCTGGTTCGCCGTACCCGGCCGGGCGGAGGAGTTCTCGCTGCCGGTGGCGGCACCGCTGGCCGACCTGCTGGCCGCCGTGCTCGCGGGAGGGCGGGTCACCCTGTGCACCCAGTGCGCCGAGCGCCGGGGCATCGCCGCCGACGACGTGCTCAAGGGCGTGCGCATCGCCGGTGCTGCCGTGTTCGTCGAGGAGGCTCTCGCCGACGACGTCCAAGCCCTCGTGTACTGAGCCGATGCCAGGTCCCTCACCGGTCTTCGTGGCGGGCACGGGCCGTTCGGGAACCTCCCAGCTCGCCGACGTCATCGGCGAGCACCCGTTGATCCATCGGATTCCGATGGAGACGCACTTCATCGTCGACCCCGGAGGGCTGCGGGACCTGGCCGACGCCCTCACGATCCGCAGTGACCCGATCGTCGGAGCTGATGCCCTTCAGCGGCTGGGCGAGATGCTGCGGGTACGCATGGTCGAGCGGCGCGACCGCGACCGCGGGCACTCGCTGCCCGAGGTCATCGGCGAGCGGCACTACTGGGCGGCAGTCGACCGGCTGTGGTCGGACCTCGTGGCGGCGACGTACGACGAGCCCGCGCCGAGCAGCCGGCCACGTGTGCTCCCGAAGTACTTCGGCGACCGGCGCGAGCTCGCCGCGGTCCTGCGGCGTGCGGTCGAGACGATGTTCGCTGGCGCGGCCACGGACGCCGGCAAGCCGACGTGGTGCGAGAAGACGCCCTTCAACCTCCTGTCCATGGACTTCCTCTGGGAACTGTTCCCCGAGGCCACCATCGTGCACGTCAAGCGCCACCCCGTCGCGGTGGTCTCCTCCCACCTCGACCAGCCCTGGGCCCCGAGCACGATCGATCGACGGCGTCCTCGCCTGGCTGGCGCCTGTCTATGGGCGCTGGCTGTCGTGGAAGGCCTCGGCAGACCTGACCGGTAGGAGGTACGTCGAGGTCCGCGCCGAGGACCTCGCGGCCGACTGGCCCGCTCAGCGCGAGGCGCTGTTCGGGCAGCTCGGCGTCGAGGACGCAGCGACCCGTTCGCGCTTCGAGGCGCGTTCCCTGTCCGCGCGCGATGGGCAGCTCGACCCAGCCGCCCGGAAGTACGTCGAGGGGGAGCTCGGAGACGTCATCACCGCGATGGGCTACGCATGAGCAGCAGCAAGCCGACGCTGCGGCGAAGCGAATCCCTTAGCGATCAGCCAGATCGGGAGGACGAGCAGCTCGAACAGGCCGCCGGGCACGACGAGGAGCAACCCGCCGCCTGCACTCATGTCGAGGAGGGCGAGGAGGTCGAGGGGTACTCCGATGGTGAGCAAGCCGTATCCCACGAGGCCGAGGAGCGCTATCGCTCTCGGCACCAGCCGCGAGACCAGGAGCACGTAGGTCAAGATGATGCCGCCGAGCCCGGTCGGCACGTAGACCCACAGCATGTGGTTCGCGACGACTTCCGACTGGACCAGGAGATAGACGCCGCAGGCGGCCGACACGGCGAACTCGACGATCCGTAGAGCTGGGTACCAACCGGCCAGGTGTGGGGCGACCTCCTTGAGGACCGGGTACATCAGGAGGCCGATGGCGACGACGGCTAGTCCGGCCACCGTCATCAGCAGGACGCCGATGGTCATGGGGCCTCGGGCGGAGTTGCCGTCCACGAAGGCCTCGATGAGGGACGTGCCGGCCATGGCGGTGACCATCTGGATCACGAACAGGACGCCGACTGCGGTCGCGGTCCCCGTCCTTTGGTAGCTCGGCGCGTCGGGTCGGGGTTGGGTGGTGCTCGTGACGCTCAGGGTGGTCATGGTGGAGGCCCTTTCGGCAGCGTCGGGAGCGACGGCTTATCTAACGATGTTAGATTAGATCGAGACGCTATTCTAACGCCGTTAGATTGTCGATAGCGCGGGAGGTGGGAAACCGTGGGCCGCAGGTCAGCCGAAGCCGCGAGCAAGGCGCCCCTGAACCGCGAGCGGACCTTCGAGGTCGCACTTGAGCTGGCGGACCGCGAGGGGATCGAGGCGGTCAGCATGCGCCGGCTGGCCCGAGAGCTGGGCGTGGAAGCCGCGTCGCTCTACCACCACGTCGCGAGCAAGGACCAGATCCTCGACGGGCTGGTCGATCTCGTGGCGGCCGAGATCGAACTACCCGCGCCTTCGCCCGACTGGCGCGACACGATCAGCCAGCGGGCGAGGCACACCCGCACGTGCCTGCGTCGTCATCCGTGGGCCGTCAGCCTGATGGCCTCGCGAACCAGCCCGGGGTCAGCGACCCTGGCGCTCTTGGAGGCCGGGATCCGATGCTTCCGCGAGGGTGGCTTCTCGGTTCAACAGGCTGCTCACGCCATCTCGGCGGTGGACAGCTACGTGCACGGGTTCGTGTTGCAGGAAGTCAACCTGCCCTTCCGCGACGAGACAGAGCTGGCAGCCATGACCGCAGCGATCATGGAGACGTTTCCGGCCTCGGAGTTCCCCTACCTCTTCGAGATGACAGTGGAGCACGTGCTGAAGCCCGGCTTCGACTACGGCAAGGAGTTCGACTCCGGACTGGCCGTGGTCCTGGATGGTCTTGCCACAACGCTCGCCTGAAGAGCCGCAGGCAGATGCCTCTCCGGTGTGGTCGTGAATCTCATCGGCGTCGGGTGGAGGTGGTGGATCCTCGCGGCCCATTGATACGGCGCGTCCGTCGAACTCTGTCGGTAGGTCCGCCAGCGGGTCGCCCAGTATGGCGACTCCCCAGTGCCATGGCCGCGTGAGCGTCACCTCAGCCAGCGGTTGCACGGGCGCGATCGTACGTCGAGCAGGAATCTTCAGCGCCCTCTCATCGGCTGAGAGTGCGTCCGGAACTCGAGCGGAGGGACGCGCAGTCTATGCCTGGCCTATTGGCGTCGGGTGTAGGTGGTGGTGCCGTCGGGGTGGTGGTGGGTGTCCCAGTTGGGGTGGTGGGCTCGGTGGTGGTGGAAGGGGCAGAGGAGTTTGCCGTTGTGAGGCTGGTGGTGCCGCCGTGGGCCCAGGGTTGTCGGTAGTGGTGGCCGTGGCAGTAGGCGGCGGGGACGTGGCAGCCGCGGGTGGTGCATTCCTTGTCACGCAGGTCCAGGGCCTTGCGGAGCGGGCCTTTGAAGAACCGGGAGGTGCGGCCGAGGTCGAGGACCTCGCTGTCACCGTCGAGGATGGCGGGGAGGATCGCGGCCTGGCAGGCCAGCCGTCGGGCTTGTCCGGCGGTGATCGTGTCCCCGGTGGAGGTGGCCGCGGTGCCGAGCCCGGTCAGCAGGGTTTGGTGGGGGATGGTGACGATGATGCTGGTC
>NZ_JADKPO010000021.1 GCF_015352445.1 Nocardioides agariphilus | reverse complement strand
CGGCCGTGCCGGGAGGGCGGATCTGGTGCTGAGCCTGGACCTGGCCACCCTGGCCGACCTGGCCACCCGTGGGGTGATCGGCCCGGTCGATGCGGGCCGGTGGGGTGTCGCGACCAGCGACCTGGTCAAGGCCTGGGTCACCGACTGGCTCGGAGTCGACACCAGGATCGTCGTGCGGCCGGTGTTGGATCTGACCGACCCGACCACCGTCCCGGCCGTGGATGGGCATGACCCGCCCGATCCGATGGCCTGGTACGTCCGGTTGCGGGACCCGGTCTGTGTCTTCCCCGGCTGCACCCGGGCCTCCCGAGACTGCGATCTGGACCACATCGAGGCCTACCTCCCGATAGCTGAGGGGGGCCCACCGGGCCAGACCCACCCCGACAACCTCGCCCCGCTGTGCCGCCGGCACCACCGGGTCAAGACCCACGCCCGCTGGTCCTACCACCGCCTACCCGACGACGGCTACCAATGGACGACTCCGACCGGACGGGTCATCGACACCCCACCACCACGCCGCTACCGGCGTTGACCAGCAGCGTCCTACGCGCGACGAAGTCGGTGTCCACGCGTGCTGCCTCTTGGTGCAGTGAGCCGCAGCACTTTCGTAAGGTCGCACCGTGACGACCTCGGACTACACACCCCTCCACCTCGACTGGCCGGGTATGCACAACGTGCGCGACCTGGGTGGTCTCCCGGTGCGCGACGGCCACATCAAGCAGGGGGCGCTGATCCGCGCGGAGTCGCTGACGCGGCTCGGTGATGGTGGCGTCGATCGGCTCGCCGCAGAGGGAGTCTCGCGCGTCATCGACCTGCGTCGGGTGGGAGAGTCATCTGAGCCACATCCCTACGCCGACGACGGCGACATCTACGTCAACCTCCCCGTCGAAGACCCGGGCGACCTCAAGACGATGGCGGAGTCGATGGCCGAGCTCTACGTCGAGATGGTCGACGCGCGGCCGGACCTCTTCGCAGGTGCTGTCGCCGCCATCGCCGATGCGCCAGCAGGAGCGGTCGTCGTGCACTGTGCCGGTGGCAAGGACCGGACCGGCTTGGTCGTCGCGATGGCCCTGACGTTGGCCGGCGCCGACCCCGATCGCGTCGCCGCGGACTACGCGCTCACCCAGGAGCGCAACGCCCCCCTCGTCAACGGCTACCTGGAGTCGATCGAGGACGAAACGGCGCGCGAGCGGGTCCGCGAGTTCATCGCGACGCCCGAGTCCAACATGTTGACGGTCCTGGAGCACATCGACGCCGAGCACGGTGGCGTCGAGGCCTACCTGCGAAGCGGTGGGCTGAGCGAGGACCAGGCACGCCGGCTGCGTCAGCGGTTGGTCACCGACGAGACGTGAGCTGGTCCTCGACGTACATCGGGCGGGCGACGTAGGCAGCGACCGCGAACAGCGGCAGCACCAGCACGATCAACAGCGTGAGCGGCCAGGTCCAGCCGTCAGTGGCGTCGTACAGCGCCCCGATCGTGAACGGTCCGGTGGCAGCGACCAGGTAGCCCAGCGACTGCGTGACGCCCGACAGCGCCGCCGTACCTTCCGGAGTCCGGGCGCGTAGCCCGACCAGCACCAGGATCAGCGGGAACGTCGTGGTGCCCGCCCCCACGAACAGCGCCCACACGATGGCGAGGGAGTGCGGCGCGACCATCAGCCCGACGTAGCCGACGAAGTAGCACGCCATGATCGCGAACAGCAGGCTCCGCGGGTCGGGTGACCTCGCCAGCTTGGTCGGTGCCCAGAGCGACAAGGGGATCGCGGTAGCGGCGAGCAGCCCGACGAGCAGACCGGCCTGCGTCGCGCTGAACCCGGCGTCGCGCCACAGCGTCGCGAACCACCCGAAGCACACGTAGGCCTGCAGTGACTGGAACGCGAAGAAGACCGCCATCGCCTTGCCCAAGGGGGTGCGCAGCACGTCGAGGTAGGTGATGGTGCGCTCGGGCCGGGCGAGATGGCGGTCGTGCGCGATCAGCCCCAGCCACGGCACGGCCGCGACCAGGGCGACCACGGCCCAGATTCCGAGTCCGTCGCGCCAGCCGCCCAGGGCGTGGGACAAGGGCACGGTGAACATCAGGGCCGCGGTCAGGCCCGTCGATAGCGCCGTGCTGTAGATCGCGGTGACCAGTCCGATGCGGTCGGGGAAGTGCAGCTTGACGAGCGAGGGCAGCACCACGTTGGCGACGGCCATGCCCGACAGGGCGAGCATCGAGAGAGCCAGGAAGGGCAGCTCGTGGTCCACGAGTACGCGTGTGCCGAGCCCGACGACCACGCACAGCAGTGCCAGCAGCGCGATGCGGTGCAGTCCGAGGCGGCTGGCGAGGTACGGCGCCAATGCGCCGAACAGGGCGAACGCGAGCACCGGCAGGCTCGTCAGCAACCCGGCTGTCGCGGCGTTCATGCCGAGACCGGCACGCACCTCCGAGAGCACCGGCCCGACGCTGACCGCCGCAGGGCGCAGATTGAGTGACAGGAGGATGAGCCCGACCAGCACCCAGGTCGTACGGCGCGTCGACGGCACCGGACGATGGTGGCAGGTGGCGACCTCAGCCGCAGACCCGGGGCGAGCGCAGCAAGAACCTGCCGACGACGCCGCGATGGTCGGAGACGGCTGACTGCCAGGTCGCCATCACGGTCGGTGTCCACTCGTCGTTGGCGAGCAGGTAGTC
Source organism: Nocardioides agariphilus (assembly GCF_015352445.1). GTDB lineage: Bacteria > Actinomycetota > Actinomycetes > Propionibacteriales > Nocardioidaceae > Nocardioides > Nocardioides agariphilus. The sequence goes on along the minus strand of NZ_JADKPO010000021.1, from coordinate 82,273 downwards.
GATGCGTGAGCGAGGGGCGTTGTTCGGCACCGTCAGGCCGTTGCCGTCACCGACCAGTGGCCAGGGGTCGAGGAGGTCGGTGTGGCTCGCGTCGAGCGCGAGGGCGAGAGTGTCCGACTCGGGCGAGGCGTTGAAGTCGCCTCCGAAGATCACCGGCAACGGGTCGACGCCGATGATGTCGCGGGCCACCCGCATCTGCTGCTGCCGCAGCGACGGCGTGGTGTGGTCCAGGTGCGCGTTGTAGATGCTGATCTCGCGCCCCTTCAGGCGCAGCACCAGGTGCTGCAGTCCGCGCTGCTGCCGACCTGGCCTGTTGGGGAGGAACGTGTGGCTCCAGCTGTCTACCTTGAGCCGGGTCAGCACGGCCGTCCCGTAGTTGCTGACCGGCTCGCCGACCCGGCGGCTGGGTCGCACGACGTTGGTGGCGAACACGTCCTTCATGCCCAAGGCGTCGGCGAGGTAGGCCGCCTCGTCCACGAACCCGCTGCGTGACCGTCCGTCGTCGACCTCCTGCAGCAGCACGACGTCCGGCTCCGTGGCCCCGATCTCGGCGGCGATCCGCACCAGCTCGAAGCCGGCAGCTCCGATCGCACTGTGGATGTTGAAGGTGACGATGGTCAGTGGCACGGTCCCGCCGACCCGGTGGCACGGGGCGATGGTCGCTCCCGCGACGACAGGGGGGAGGGGTCGCGCCGGTGGCTCGTCCTCCGTCGTGGGGGGACGGGTCGGGCTCGGGCGGTTCGACGGGTCGGCCGACATCGGCACCGGACCCTGCGCGGGCGCATAGACGGCGACGAGCAGCGCCACGAGAACCGCGGTCGCGAGCAGCGCGACCAGGCCGTGCGTCCGCCTGCCCATGGCCTCATTGTCGCGGCAAGGTGGGCAAGGGTGGCTACGGTCTGGGAATGAGGCGGTACGACGGCCCTGCCCGCACCGGCGCCGCGCTCGCCGGTGCGTTGCTCCTCGCCTCCTGCTCGGGCGCCGGCTCGACGCAGAGCCGGCCCGACGCCTCACCGTCCGGTCCGCCGTTCGAGACACTGACGGCGCCACCAACAGCGACACCAACAGCGACACCAACAGCGACGCCTGCCACCGCCGAGCCCTCGACCATCCCGGCCCCGCCGGTGCCGGCGTTCTCCGCCCGGCGGGCCATGCGCACCGTCCGGTTCCTGGCGGCGACCGTCGGTCCGCGGCTGGCCACGGGTCCGGCGTTCGGCAGATCCGCCCGCTGGCTCGAGCGGAAGCTCGAGTCGCTCGGCTACGACGTGACCACCCAGTCCTTTCCCGTCCCGGCCGGCGACTCCTGGGGTGTGCCCGTCGAGGCAGGTACGTCGGTCAACGTCGTCGCGACGCCACCTGGCTTCGATGCCGAGTCGCCGTACGTCGTCGTGGGCGCACACCTCGACACGGTGGCGGTGTCTCCGGGAGCGGAGGACAACGCATCCGGCATCGCCGTCCTGCTCGAGACCGCTCGCCGCGCCGCGGCAGCGCCACCGGCGTTGCCGGTGGTCTTCGTCGGCTTCGGGGGAGAGGAACCGCGGGGGACAGGCGACGCCGAGCACCACTTCGGCTCGCGCCACTACGTCGACCAGATGACCAGGTCCGAGCGGCGACGCCTGCGCGGCATGGTGGCGATGGACCGGGTCGGGGTCGGGGAGGTGGTGCCGATCGGCTTCGTGCCCGGGGCCGACACCTCGGTGCGCACCGGACTCGCCCGGGCGGCGGCACGACTCGACGTCCGCAGCTCGCTCGGGGAGAACACCGCCAGCGACCACGAGTCGTTCGCCGACGAGGGGATGCCGTCGGCGCGCCTGGGCAGCACGAGCTATGCGGCCTACCACAGCTCCGCTGACCGACCGGACGTCGTCGGTCCCGCCCAGCTGCGACGCGTCGGTCGCGTCCTGTGGGAGTGGCTGCGCCGGGTGCGCTGAGGCCCGCGGATGTCCTGGGGGTGTCGGCGGGCTCCGGCAGGATGGCCGACATGGCGGATCCGGCACCCGTGCGACACGTGGGCGACGACGAGCGCCGCGCCCGGATCGCACGCCGCCACGGCATCGCGCCGCAGGCCCGGCTCCCCGATCCGGTTGCGGCCACGCGGGCGATGACGGTGCTCCACGCCACCGAGCCCGCGACGGTCTACCTGTCGTTGCAGGCCAGGGTCGACGGGCTCTCGGTGGCAGCTGTCGACCGTGAGCTCTACGACCAGCGCTCGCTGGTCAAGCAGCTCGCCATGCGCCGCACGGTGTTCGTGTTCCCGCGCGACCTGCTGCCGGCCGCCTGGGGGAGCAGCTCGGCCCGGGTGGCCGCCCAGCTGCGACCACGTCTGGCCAAGGACGTCGAGCAAGGCGGCCTGGCCGATGACGGCGCCGCCTGGGTCGACCGCGCCTGCGCGGCCGTCATCCAGCGGCTGGCCGACGGCAGCGAGCTCTCGGCCAAGGCCCTGCGCGAGGAGCTGCCGGCGCTCGAGGGCCGCATCGACATCGCGGTCGGCAAGGCCTACGGCGCCAACGTGGCGATGGCTCCGCGGGTGCTCACCCAGCTCGGCGTCGAGGCCCAGATCGCGAGGGGTCGCAACGGCGGCCACTGGCGCATCTCACGACCGCAGTGGACCTCGATGCGGGCGTGGCTGGGCCAGGTCCCCGATGCCTGGACGCCCGACGAGGGCTGGGCCGAGCTGGTGCGCCGCTGGCTGCGCACGTTCGGTCCCGGCACCTCGGGCGACATCCAGTGGTGGTTGGGGGCCACCGCCGGCATCGTCAAGCGGGCGCTCGCCGACGTCGGCGCCGTCCCGGTGTCGCTGCCAGGGGGCCAGACGGGCTGGTTGCTCGAGGACGACCTCGACCCGGAGACCTACGACGAGCCGTGGGTGGCCCTGCTGCCGGTCCTCGACCCGACGGTGATGGGCTGGAAGTCACGCGACTTCTACCTTCCTCCCGAACACGTGCCCCACCTGTTCGACAGCAACGGCAACGCCGGCACCACGGCCTGGGTCGACGGCCGGATCGTCGGTTGCTGGGTGCAGGACGAGGCGGGCGTGGTCGACGTACGCCTCCTGGAGAGGGTCTCGCGACCGGCCACGAAGGCGTTGGCCCACGAGGCCGCACGGCTCACCGACTGGCTCGAGGGCGTCAAGGTCGGCACGGTCTACCCCTCGGCGGCGATGAAGGCCGTCCAGCACGTCGGACCTGCCTGAGGGGGGCGCCGCTCGATTCGCCCTCAGCCACAGGGCTGTTGATAGCGTGCGCTCTCGAAGGGAATCGAGCCGCTCAGGGGTGTGTGTCATCTCCACCTGGGGGGAAGCGTGGATTCGGGTCAGCGCGGGAAAGGCAAGACGGTTGGTGGACGCTCATGCTGATGTCCAGTCGGCGGAGACAGAGCACCTCCGTGCGGCGCTGCGCCTGTGCCAACAAGAGCTCGCTCACGTTCGTGCCGAGCAGGAGACCTGGGCCGAGGAGCTCACTACCGTCAAAGCCCAGCGCGGCAAGGCGCGCAGGCGCGCGGCTCAGTTGGCCGAGCAGGTCCGCCAGCTCGAGGCCGCGCAAGCAGGCGGTCGGGGCCGACTGCGACACCGGCTGGCTGGAGGCCGGTTCGGGCAGGCGTGGCGGCGGTTGCGCGGTCGTCGGCGGTGAGTCCCGCACGACAGGACGCCTCGACCCGCGCTCGTCGACGGTTCCTGCGGGAGTCCGGATGGTTCGACCACGACTGGTACTCCGCCCGGACGGCCGCGACCTTCGGCTCCCCGGACGACGCACTGCGGCACTTCCTGGCCAGCTCCGGGGGGATCGCGCCCAACCCGGCTCTGGCAGCTCTCCAGGCCGCGACACAGGCCCGCCCGTCCACGGATGCTCACGACGACGTGCCGTCGGAGGACGACCCGCAGCTACGCCGTGAGGTGGCGCTGGTCGCCTCCTCGGGCCTGTTCGACGCCGACTTCTATCGCGCGGTCAACCCCGACATGCGTCACTCGAGGGATCCGTTGCTCCACTACTGCCGAGTGGGGTGGCGTGAGGGGCGGCAGCCGAGCGCCGACTTCGACACCTGGCACTACTGGAGCACGCACCTCACGCCGGAGGTCGAGGGCGTCAACCCTCTCGTGCACCACATCCTCGTGGGCCAGCCAGCAGGATGGTCGACCAAGGCCGGGTGGAGGCCGGCCCTTCCGGGCGCGGACCTGCGTGGGCCTCGACCGGTCCGGCGCGCGTGCCTCTTCGCCGGCTACGACGCCAACGGGAGGATCGACGAGACGCTCGTCGGCTACGTGCGGGAGCTCGCCAGGCACGCTGACGTCTACTTCCTGGCGGACTGCTACATCGAGGACACTGAGCTCGAGAAGCTCGCCGAGGTGACCACGGCGGCCTGGGCCATCCCGCAGGGTGCCTACGACTTCGGCTCGTGGAGCACCCTGGCTCGCGACCTGGTCGGCTGGGAGGCCTTGGAGACCTACGACGAGGTGCTGTTCGTCAACGACAGCTGCTACCTGCTCAAGCCCCTCGACGAGGTCTTCGAGCAGATGGACCGCAGCGTCTGCGACTGGTGGGGGTTGCAGGCGACCAAGGGGGTCGCCCGGACGGCGGAGCCGGTTCAGGACGTCACCGTCGCCCCGATCCCGCTCTCCCACGTCCGCGACCACCTGCTGGAGCAGTTCGCGGCCGAGCCGGAGTACGACTTCCTGGTCGGGTCCTACTTCCTCGCCTTCCGCGGGCCGGTCATCACCGACAGCGGCTTTCGGCGCTTGCTCGACTCCGTGTGCCGCCAGCGCAGCAAACGGGCCATCGTGCACAAGTACGAGATCGGACTGACCAACTACCTGATCTCGCAAGGCCACTCGTTCGACACGTTCGTCGACTCGCTCTACCCGTTCCAGCCGGTCTTCACCAACCAGTACTTCCGGCTGCTCGAGCGCGGGTTCCCGCTGCTGAAGAAGTACTTCCTGTACGAGAACCACTACGACACTCCCGACCTCGAGAACTGGAAGGAGCGGATCACCGCCGTCGTCCCCGGAGCGCCGGTGGACGTGATCGAGCAGAACCTGCTGCGCACGGCTCCAGACGACCGGCTCCGACGCAGCTTCTCGATCGTGACCCAGCCGGACGGAAGCGTGCACGTACCCTGCCTCCTCAGCCGCGAGGAGTTCCACGAAGCCGATCGGCTGGTGCCGACCTTCGACCACTGGTGGGCCTTCTTGGTCTCACCCGACGGAGAGCTGTCGGCGAGCTGCCGCGCGGTCTTCGAGGAGGTGCACGATGACCCCTCGCTGAAGAAGATCGTGCTGACCAGAAGTCTTCGCCTCGGGCTCAGCGGTGAGAACGTCGTCGTCGTGCCACTGCAGAGCCCCGAAGGACAGCGACTGCTCCTGCGGTCGGGCGTCGTCCTCGTTCCCGGGCGGACCGAGGAGACCCTGCCGTGGCCGCTCAACCACCGCCATCGCGTGATCGCCCTGCCATCAGGGGTGGCGGCGGAGCGCCGGTCGCCCGCCAGGTTCGACGTGCGGCCGGTGAGACGGGCTCCCACGAGCCGCCTGCAGGCGTTCGTCGCCTCTTCCGCTGTGGACTGCGTGGCCGCGGCCTCTCACCACTACCCGGTGCACTATGACCTCGGGTGGGTGAGCGGACTGCCAGCCAACGACTTCCTCGTCATGCCCACCAACCGGTTGCCTGACGAGATCCTCGCCGAGCAGCAGCAGATCGAGGAGCTGCTGGGCCGACGCAGGCTGGTCGCGTTCTTGCCGACGCGCGATCCCCGTGCCGCTGACTGCCTCACCCCCGATGAGCTGGACTGGCTCCGCAGCTGGTGCCGTCAGCACGATGCCGTGGTCGGCGTGCGCGAGGACCCACACAGCCGGGACCGCGCCACGTGGCGAGCGCTGCGTGGCCAGGCCATCGACCTCTCGCACGACCGGTTCCGACATACGGTCGCCGTCCTCAGGAGCGCCGCTGCACTCGTGACGGGCAGACCGGGTGTGGCGCTCGACTTCACGATCACCGGTCGACCGGTCGTGCCGTTCCTCCCCGGCGCACCCGACGAGCGTGACACGTCCTACTTCGCCCTCGACCAGATGATGCCTGCGCCGGTGTGCCGGGACACCGCACAGCTACGACGGGCCTTCGACGAGCTCCTCTCGCCGCCCGAGCCGCCCGACGATCACCACTACCGTCGCGTGCGAGACCTGTTCCATGAGCACCTCGACCACCACAGCGCGGCTCGCGTCGTACGACGAGTGCGTGAGCTGGTCTTGCAGGACGCCGGATGACGGCGACCTCGACCAGCAGCGCCACTGCCGGCTCCGGCGCGATGAGCGGGGCCGAGTTCGCAAGGTCATGGTCGCTGTTCGTGCGTGCCTGGGCCGACGCGCACGCGATCTCCCACCGGAGGTCGGCCGACCTGGTGGCGCGTGCCCTCGCCAACGGCCTCGAGCCCGCGCCCGCGGGCGACGTCGGTCCGGTCAAGGCGGAGGTGGAGCGAAGCTGCGCGATCGCGGTCCTGCGGGGGCACGGTGGCTTCGACGACGAGCGCTACCTCGAGTCCCACCCGAGCGTCGCCGAACGCGGGATGGACCCGGTGCGTCACTTCCACGAACACGGCTGGAAGCAGCTGGTCAACCCGTGCCACGAGTTCGACACCTGGTGGTACTGGGTCGAGTACCTCGACCCCACGGTCGAAGACGTCGACCCCTACCTGCACTACGTGCTGGCCGGCCGTTTCGCCGGACACCTGCCGACCCCGGCACGTCGGGAGACGCGGCCGGCCACGTCGTACCCGACAGGCACCGACATCCGTCGGGTCTGCCTGTTCGCGGCCTACGACGTCGACGGTGTCGTGGACGACTACGTCGTGGCGTACCTGACGGAGCTCAGCCGGCACTGTGACGTCTACTACCTGGCCGACAGTCACGTCGACAAGGCAGAGCTGGCCAAGCTCGACGGCATCACCACTGGCGCCTGGGCGATCCGCCACGGCATGTACGACTTCGGCTCGTTCTCCCTGCTGGCCCGAGACCTCGTCGGGTGGAGCAGGATCGAGGAGTACGACGAGCTGGTGCTCGCCAACGACAGTGCCTACCTGCTCAAGCCGCTCGACGAGATGTTCGAGCGCATGGACCGTCGCGCCTGCGACTGGTGGGGCCTGCAGGCGACGAAGCGGCCGTTCCGGGAGGAGCGCGGGTTCTCGCGTCCCGTCCCGTTGGAGCAGGCGAAGCGTCACATGGTCGGCGAGCCGGAGATGTTGCCCCTCGATCACCTGCACCTGAGCTCCTACCTCATGGTGTTCCGCAAGCCGGTGGTTCTCGACCCGGGCTTCCGCCGGCGTCTGGACACCGTGGTCAGGCAGCAGCGCAAGATCGCGGTCATCTTGAAGTACGAGGTGGGCCTGAGCCGCTACCTGATGTCTGCCGGGTTCGACTTCGAGACCTTCGTCGACGACCTCTACCCGTTCCATCCTCTGTACACCGAGGACTACTTCGCCCTGCTCCGCAACGGGTTCCCGCTGCTCAAGCGCAACCTCATCACCGAGAACCCGCGCAAAGCCTGCGACGTGCGCGACTGGAAGCGCCGGGTCACCGACGTGGTTCCCGATGCTCCCGTCGAGATGTTGGAGCGCAACCTGCTGCGCGTGGCAGCCGACGACACCTTGCAGCGCAGCTTCTCGGTGCGCGTAGCCGCGGACGGGACCCCGACCGTGCCGCCGATGCTGGACGCCGCCGAGCTTCGCGCGGAGGATCGCCGGACGCCGACGTTCGACCACTGGTGGGCCTTCCCGGTGTGCGCCTTCGACCACACGTTCGCCGGCAACGAGCGGGCGGTCTTCGAGGAGGTCAAGGACGACCCCTCGATCAAGAAGATCGTCCTCACCCGCTCCAGGCGCGTGGAGGTGGCCGGGGAGAACGTCGTGGTCGTACCCCTGTTCAGCCCCGAGGGTCAGTACTACGCGCTTCGTGCCGGTCAGGTCTTCGTCAAGCACGCGGCAGGGATCAACCTGCCGTTCGGACTGTCGCCGAACCGGCGCAACTTCATCAACCTCTGGCACGGCATCCCCTTGAAGCGGTTCGGGTTCGCCGGCCTCGACCTGCAGGGCCGGGTCCGTCGTGCGCTCGGCCGGGAGCACGGCGCCTGCCGCGCGGTGATCGCCTCCTCGCGGCTCGACGCCCTCGCGATGCAGGCGGCCCTCCACCCGCTCACCCTCGACCACATGTGGGTGACGGGACTGCCGCGCAACGACTTCATCGTGCGCGAGGAGGAGCAGCTGCCTGCTGACCTCCGTGCGGCGTTGGAGCGGTTACGCGTCGAGGTCGCCGGTCGCTCCCTGGTGCTGTTCCTGCCCACGTTCAAGCAGGACCAGTTCGACGCCTACTACGAGTTCGACCAGGCCGAGATCGCCTGGCTCAAGGACTGGTGTGTCAGGCACAACGCCGTCATCGGGGTGCGCGAGCACATGGCCGACACCGCCCGCACCTACTCCGAGATGCTCGCACCCCTCGACCCGATCGACCTGTCCTCGCGACGCTACCCCGACCTCGAGGTGCTCTACCGGGCTGCCGATGCTCTGGTGACCGACTACTCCAGCTGTATCGTCGACTTCCTTCTCACCGGCCGGCAGGTGATCAGCTTCGCCTACGACTACGAGCGCTACGCCCAGGAGGAGCGCGGGCTGTTCTACCACCTCGACGACGTACTCCCGGGTCCGGTCTGCCGCGACTTCGCGCAGCTCTCGACCGCGCTGGACTCGGTCTTCGACGAGCAGACACCGGAGCAGCGAGCCGAGTACGAATGGCGTCGTCGGCTCTTCTTCGACCACCTCGACGATCGGGCCGCCTCCCGGGTGGTCGACAACGTCAAGCGGCTCTATGTCGGTCCCGACGAGGCCCGCGGCTAGCAGTCTCCGCAGCCGCGACGAGGACGGCGGCTACCGTGTGCCGGTGCCGTCTCGTCAGCCACCCGAGCAGCAGGCCCCGCCCGTGCAGCGGCTGCGGATCCGCTACGCCAAGCGGGGCCGGCTGCGATTCACCAGCCATCGCGACTTCAGCAGGGCCTTCGAGCGCGCGGTCGTGCGGGCACGTCTGCCGATGGCCTACTCCTCGGGCTTCAACCCGCACCCCCGGATCAGCTACGCGGGTGCGGCTCCGACGGGCGCGGCGAGCGAGGCCGAGTACCTCGAGATCGGTCTCGCGCGGGTCTGCGACCCCGAGGACGTACGACGAGAGCTGGCCGAGGCGCTCCCGGACGGCCTCGACGTGGTCGAGGTCGTCGACGCCGCGACTGGTGGCAGCGGGTCGCTGGCCGACCGCCTCGTGGCGAGTCGCTGGACCGTCGTCGTGGCTGCTCCCGCCGAGGAGGTGGTGTCGGCGGTCGATGCGTTCCTCGCCGTCGAGTCTGTGCCGGTCGAGCGGATGACGAAGAAGGGCCTGCGCACCTTCGACTGCCGGCAGGCCGTCGTCGCCATGTCGGCAGCTCCGCACGAGGTGGGCGCCTTGCTGGACATGACCCTGAGACACACCGTGCCGGCAGTCCGTCCCGACGACGTGCTGACGGGGCTCGGCGAGGTGACCGGGCTGCAGCCGTCCGCTCCGCCGCTGGTGAGCAGGCTTCGACAAGGCCCCCTCGACGACGCCACGGGTGAGGTCGGCGACCCGCTGGCATGAGCGGCACTCCGGTCGTAATGGCCGGACCCGGCGAGGGCTGTGCGATACTGACCGCGGTTGCACCGGCTGCCCGAAGAACCCTTGGGGTGGCAGGGACGACCCGACGACGTTCTCGCCGGCCTTGCTCAACCGAGCGAGGTGGGCACACCGAGAACCCGTCGCGACCAGACCGCGACGCGGCTCCCGCCAGGGGCCCGGCGACCGCGGTAGGCAGCGGCAGGACTCTCGTGACGCACACCGCGGAGGGTGTCGCCGCCGACGAAGACTTTGCACTGCGCCGCGATGCGGGTGGCAGTGCCAGACACGGTCCGGTGTCGCGATGCGGCCCCGGGCGGAGGAGCAGCCAGCATGCTCGACGACACCCCGACCGACGCAGACTTCTCCGAGGGCAACAGCGCCCCTGAGGCCCCGGCTCCCGATCCGGCGGCATCGGACACCGCGGCGCCCACCGCCAAGAAGGCGACCGCGAAGAAGGCCGTGGCCAAGAAGGCCACCGCCAAGAAGGCCGCGAGCAAGAAGGCGACCACGGCGAAGAAGACCGCGGCCAAGAAGGCCGCGAAGGTCGTCGACACGCCCGAGGCTCCCGCCGCTCCTGCGGCTGAGTCTGCGGACGTCCAGGCTCTGCCGTCCGCCGACAAGCCGAAGGCCAAGCGCACCCGCAAGAAGGCCGCCGAGGCCCGACCTGGGACCCCGGCTCCCGAGAGCTCCGCGGTGGAGAGTGCCGAGACCGACCAGGCGGCCGCGCCCCTCGCCGTACCCCTCTTCCAAGCCCCTGAGACCCCGACCAGCCGGCGCCGCCGATCGACCAAGAAGACCGCCGAGACCGCCGAGACCGCCGAGACCCAGGCGCCTGTCGCTGTGGACGAGCCAGCCGGCGACGCGCACCCGACGTCGGGTCCGGAGTCGGACGAGGCCGCCGAGGGCGCCGAGGGCGCGGGCGACGAGTCGGCTACCGGCCGCCGTCGTCGTCGTCGTGGCGGACGTCGTCGCCGCAAGTCCGGCGAGGGCGGCGAGTCCGACGCTGGCGAGGCTGGCGAGGCTGGCGCGAGCGACGCTGATGCCGAGTCGCCGGAGCCCGGCGACGAGGCCGCGGAGACGACCTCGCGGCGCCGGCGCCGGCGCCGTCGGGCCGGTGAGGACGGCGCCGAGGTCGGCGACGACCCGCAGAACACCGTGACCCGAGTGCGCAAGGTGCGCAGCGCCGAGGACGAGATCACCGCCGTGTCGGGCTCGACCCGCCTGGAGGCCAAGAAGCAGCGGCGCCGTGAGGGCCGCGAGGCCGGCCGGCGTCGCGCTCCGATCGTGAGCGAGGCCGAGTTCCTGGCTCGCCGCGAGTCGGTCGAGCGGGTGATGGTCGTCCGCCAGCGAGACGAGCTCACCCAGATCGCCGTGCTCGAGGACAAGGTGCTCGTCGAGCACTACGTCGCCCGCGAGTCGCAGACCTCGCTGATCGGCAACGTCTATCTCGGCCGGGTGCAGAACGTGCTGCCCTCGATGGAGGCGGCCTTCGTCGACATCGGCAAGGGCCGCAACGCGGTGCTCTACGCCGGCGAGGTGAACTGGTCGGCCCTGGGTCACCCCGATGGCCAGCCGCGCAAGATCGAGTCGGTGCTCAGCTCCGGGCAGCAGATCCTGGTGCAGGTCACCAAGGACCCCATCGGCCACAAGGGCGCCCGGCTCACCAGCCAGGTCAGCCTGGCGGGCAGGTTCTTGGTGTACGTGCCCGACGGCACCACCAGCGGCATCTCGCGCAAGCTGCCCGACACCGAGCGCAACCGTCTCAAGACCCTGCTCAAGGAGATCGTCCCCGACACGGCCGGCGTCATCGTCCGCACCGCCGCCGAGGGCGCCAGCGAGGACGAGCTGACCCGAGACGTCGAGCGGCTCAAGGCGCGGTGGGAGGACATCGAGCGCAAGGCGGCGTCCAAGGGCGCCAGCGCCCAGCTGCTGTACGGCGAGCCGGACCTGACGCTGAAGGTCGTGCGCGACCTGTTCACCGAGGACTTCACCAAGCTGGTCATCGAGGGCGATGACGCCTGGGAGACCGTGCAGGGCTACGTCGCCCACGTCGCCCCCGACCTCCAAGACCGCCTCGAGCGCTACCGCCCCGAGGACCACGGCGGGCGCGACGTCTTCGCCACCTACCGACTCGACGAGCAGATCCACAAGGGACTGGACCGCAAGGTCTGGCTGCCCTCGGGCGGCTCGCTGATCATCGACCGCACCGAGGCGATGACCGTGGTCGACGTCAACACCGGGAAGTTCACCGGCTCGGGCGGCAACCTCGAGGAGACGGTCACCAAGAACAACCTCGAGGCGGCCGAGGAGATCGTGCGCCAGCTGCGGCTGCGCGACATCGGCGGCATCATCGTCGTCGACTTCATCGATATGGTGCTGGAGTCCAACCGCGATCTGGTGCTGCGCCGGCTGGTGGAGTGCCTGGGCCGCGACCGCACGCGCCACCAGGTCGCCGAGGTGACCTCGCTCGGCCTCGTGCAGATGACCCGCAAGCGGATCGGGACCGGTCTGCTCGAGGCGTTCAGCCGCGAGTGCGAGCACTGCCACGGTCGCGGTCTGGTGATCGCCGACGCCCCGGTCGAGCCGCGCCGGACCGAGGACGAAGGGGCCCGTCGTACCAGCCGCCGCCGGGGGCGCGGCGCTGCCGAGCAGCCCGCGGCCACCAAGACCTCCGGTCCGCCGTCACCGATGGCCGTGGCGGCGATGGCCCAGCAGCACGGGCCCGTCGACCCCGACTCGACCGACGCGACGGACTTCGATGACGAGCCGGACCTGCCTGACGTGGTGGAGGCCGTCGAGGTGCTCGAGGCCGCCGAGGCCGACGAGACCTCTGCCCTCAAGGGTCTTCTCGAGGTCGAGTCCGCCGAGGACGAGCAGCCGGACCAGACCGCGGAGGCCGAGCCGGGCGAGACTGCCGACGCGGCACCGACGGGGCCGACAGGGCCGACAGAGCTGCCCAGGGTTGTCACTCGCACGCGACGCCGGGCTGCCAGCCGACCGGCCGGACCGCCCGCTGCGACGGTCGCCGACCAGGCGCCCGAGGCCGCGACCGCCGTACTCGTCGAGGACGGCGGCGCCACCGACGGCGACTCCCACGACCACCACGAGTCGGGCCCGGCCCTGCACGTGCCGATCAAGCGACGCGGACGCAAGCGCTAGCGTTTTGCGCTCGTCCCGGCTCGGTCCGTACTATTGATCCTCAGTGCGCCCACGCCCTCGAGCTCCAGTCAACGGCGCGGCGCCCCACCCGCGCGAGCGGCATCGCCGAGGACCACCCTGGTGTGCGTCCGGGCGAACCAGAACCAGCAGTTCCGAGCAGACCAGCAGTATCGACGAAGGAGACCGCGGTGTACGCGATCGTGCGCGCAGGCGCCACCCAGCAGAAGGTTGCCGTCGGCGACGTCATCGAGATCGACAAGGTCGCGACGGCGGTCGGCGAGACGCTGACACTGCCGGTCCTGATGGTCGTCGACGGCGAGAAGGTCACCGCGACCGGGCTCGACAAGGCCGGCGTGACCGTCGAGGTCCTCGGCGCCACCAAGGGTCCCAAGATCATCATCCAGAAGTACAAGAACAAGACCGGCTACAAGAAGCGCCAGGGTCACCGTCAGAAGTACACCCAGGTCAAGGTCACCGACATCTCCGTCTGAGCCCAACCCGCTTGGCTCCCTGATCAAGGACTGAATCCCATGGCACACAAGAAGGGCGCCGCGTCCACCAAGAACGGCCGCGACTCCAACTCCCAGCGTCTCGGCGTCAAGCGCTTCGGCGGCCAGGTCGTCAGCGCGGGCGAGATCATCGTCCGCCAGCGCGGCACCCACTTCCACCCGGGCAACGGCGTGGGCCGCGGCGGCGACGACACGCTGTTCGCGCTGGTGCCGGGTGCGGTCGAGTTCGGCACCCGCCGCGGTCGCAAGGTCGTCAACATCGTCCCGGGTGAGTGACCTGACGCTCACCTCCTAGCTTCCACTTCGAAGGGCGTCCCACCTGGGGCGCCCTTCGTGCTTGATCTCCACAAGCCCGATCGGCGGTACCACCCATGGCTGTTCCCACGTTCGTGGACCGGGTGACGCTGCACGTCAGCGCCGGCCGCGGGGGCAACGGTGTCGCCTCGGTGCACCGCGAGAAGTTCAAGCCGCTGGGTGGTCCCGACGGCGGCAACGGCGGTCCGGGCGGGTCGGTGATCCTGCGCGTCGACCCCGACGTGACCACCTTGCTCGACTACCACCACAGCTCACGTCGCAAGGCCGAGGCGGGCGGTCACGGCGCCGGGGGCATGCGCAACGGCAGCCACGGTGCCGACCTGGTCTTGCCGGTCCCCGACGGCACGGTCGTGCACGACGTGCGCTCCGGTGAGGTGCTGGCCGACCTGGTCGGTCCTGGCACCGAGCTGGTGATCGCCCAAGGTGGCCGCGGCGGGCTGGGCAATGCCGCCCTGGCCAGCGCCAAGCGGAAGGCGCCGGGGTTCGCGCTGCTCGGCGAGCCCGGCGAGGAGCTGGAGATCCGGCTCGAGCTCAAGGTGGTCGCCGACGTCGGCCTGGTCGGCTTTCCCAGCGCCGGCAAGTCCAGCCTGATCGCCGCGATCTCGCGGGCCCGACCCAAGATCGCCGACTACCCGTTCACCACGTTGGTGCCCAACCTGGGCGTGGTGACCGCCGGTGAGACGACCTTCACCGTCGCCGACGTCCCCGGCCTGATCGAGGGCGCCAGCGAGGGCCGCGGCCTCGGCCACGACTTCCTGCGCCACATCGAGCGGTGCGCGGCCATCGTGCACGTGATCGACACCGCCACCCTCGAGCCGGGTCGCAACCCTGTCGAGGACCTCGACATCATCGAGAACGAGCTGAGCCGCTACGGCGGTCTCGACGACCGCCCCCGACTGGTCGCTCTCAACAAGGTCGACGTGCCCGACGGCTCCGAGATCGCCGACATGGTGCTCGAGGAGCTGCGCGAGCGGGGCTTGGCGGTCTTCTCGGTCTCCGCCATGAGCGGCGCCGGCCTGCGGGAGCTGACCTTCGCGATGGCCGCCATCGTGCAGGCCGCACGCACGGCTCGCCCTGTGGTCGAGACCAAGCGCATCGTGATCCGGCCGCCCTCCGCCGACGGCGGCGACGACTTCTCGGTCACCCAGACTGCCGACGGCTGGCAGGTGCGCGGTGAGAAGCCGCAGCGCTGGGTGCGTCAGACCGACTTCTCCAACGACGAGGCGGTCGGCTTCCTGGCCGACCGCCTCAACCGGCTCGGGGTCGAGAAGCGCCTGGTCGAGCTCGGCGCCCAGGAGGGCGACACCGTCTTGATCGGACACCCCGACGATGCCGTGGTCTTCGACTTCAAGCCCGGCATCGACGCCGGTGCCGAGATCCTGACGCGGCGTGGCGAGGACCAGCGGTTCGAGGAGAAGCGTCCGGCCGCAAGACGGCGTCGCGAGATCGAGGAGGCGATGCCCGAGCGCAGCGAGACCGAGACGCGTGCCGATGTGGCCCGCCGGCTCGACGAGCGCCGCACGCGCACCGGCCCGATGTCCTACGAGATCGGCGGACCCGACGACCCCGACCGGCAGGACGACGCGTGAGCAGCAGGCGGGTCGTGGTCGATGCCCGACGTGTCGTGGTCAAGATCGGCTCGTCCTCGCTCACGACCGCCGAGGGTGGCATCGACCCCCAGCGGCTGGCGGCCCTGGTCGACGTGCTCGCCGACGTACGCCGCCGCGGAGCAGAGGTCGTGCTGGTCTCCTCCGGCGCGATCGCCGCCGGACTGTCGCCCCTCGGGCTCAAGCGCCGGCCGAGGGCGCTGCCCGTGCAGCAGGCGGCTGCCTCTGTCGGGCAGGGGCTGTTGGTGCACCGCTACACCGAGGAGCTGGCCCGTCACGACATCGTGGCAGGACAGGTGCTGCTGACCCTCGACGACGTCACCCGGCGCTCGCACTACCGCAACGCCCACCAGACCTTCGCCAAGCTGCTGGAGCTCGGCGTGCTGCCGATCGTCAACGAGAACGACACCGTCGCCACGACCGAGATCCGCTTCGGCGACAACGACCGGCTGGCCGCGCTGGTCGCCCACCTCGTGCACGCCGATCTGCTGGTCCTGCTCAGCGACGTCGACGGGCTCTACGACGGCAACCCGGCCACGGGTCCGGCGACGCTGGTGACCGACGTCGTGACGCCTGACGACCTGGCCGCCGTACGCATCGGGTCCACCGGCAGCGCCGGGCTGGGCTCGGGCGGGATGGTGACGAAGGTCGAGTCGGCGCGGATCGCCACCGGCGCCGGCATCCCGGTCGTGCTGACCTCCGCCGCCAACGCGGGCGCGGCGATGGCCGGAGAGGCAGTGGGCACGCTGTTCCACTCGACCGGTCGACGTCGCCCGAGACGGCTGCTGTGGCTGGCCCATGCCACCGACCCGCGGGGTCGCATCCAGCTCGACGCCGGCGCCGTGCGCGCGGTGCTCGAGCGCCGGGCCTCGCTGCTGGCAGCCGGGGTCACCGGGGTCGAGGGTGAGTTCGTCGCCGGGGACCCGGTCGACCTGACCGACCCCGACGGACGTCCCGTCGCACGCGGCCTGGTCAACTTCGACGCCGCCGAGCTGCCGTCCTTGCTGGGCCGCTCCTCCCACGAGCTCAAGCGCGAGCTCGGCGCGGGATACGAGCGCGAGGTCGTGCACCGCGATGACATGGTGCTGCTGTGAACGACCCAGGAGGCGTCCCGCGCGAGCCGCTGATGCGGACCGAGGCCGAGGAGGCCGAGGACCACTACTGGGAGCGCCTCTACGGGACGTACGACTGCTTCGACCCGGCCGGGATGCAGGAGTTCTTCGACGGGTTCGAACGGCCGTGGTGGGTGGTCGGCGGCTGGGCCATCGAGGCGTTCACCGGGGTGCCGCGCGAGCACGAGGACATCGACGTCTCGATCCTGACCTGCGACGTCCCCGCCTTGCGTGAGCACGTCGGGGACTCCCTGCAGCTGTGGAACATCGCCGACGGCGCCTTGCGGCCGATCATCGACCACTGGCCCGACGTGCAGCACCCCGAGAGCCAGATCTGGGGCCGGCGGGACCCGTTGTCGCCGTGGGTCTTCGACATGCCACTGACCCCCGACCGCGACGGGCTGTGGACCAACAAGAAGCTGCCCGGCCACGTGGCGCCGCTCGAGGAGGTCACCTGGGTGGCCGACGACGGGATCCGCTACCTCAACCCCGAGATCGTGCTGATGTTCAAGGCCCGTCTCGGTCGCCTCAAGGACACCCGTGACCTCGAGCACGCCTGGCCCCTGATGGACGAGCGCGCCCGAGCCTGGCTGCGCGAGACCGTCGAGCAGCTGTTCCCGGGGCACGCCTGGTCGGCCCGTCTGGGCATCGACGCCTAGCGGGGAATCGCAGGGCCGGAGGGTCAGCCGTCGGTCGGTTTCAGCGGCCCTCGCCCCGCGCCGTACGCTTGCGGATGCCATGAACGACCTCACGGGGAAGCCGGTCTACCTCGACCACGCCGCCACCACACCGATGCTGCCCGCGGCCATCGAGGCGATGACCCGTCATCTGTCGGAGGTCGGCAACCCGAGCTCGCTGCACGCCAGCGGTCGCCGGGCCCGCCGAGTCGTCGAGGAGGCGCGCGAGACGATCGCCGGCGCGATGAGCTGTCGTCCCGGTGACGTCGTCTTCACCTCCGGTGGGACCGAGGCCGACAACCTGGCGCTCAAGGGCGCGTTCTGGTCGAGGCACCAGGCCGATCCGCGACGCAGGCGCATCCTCTCGACAGCCGTCGAGCACCACGCGGTCCTCGACCCGCTGATGTGGTTGGCCGAGGAGGTCGACGCCGAGGTCGAGCTGCTACCGGTCGACCGCTACGGCCGCCTCGAGGTCGAGGCGCTGCGCACGAGCATCGAGCGTGACCCTGGGAGCGTTGCCCTGGTCTCGGTCATGTGGGCCAACAACGAGGTCGGCACCCTCCAGCCGGTCGACGAGGTCGTGGCGCTGGCGTCTCGTCACGGCATCCCTGTCCACACCGATGCCGTGCAGGCGGTGGGCAACGTACCCGTCGACTTCGCGGCGTCCGGGGTCGACATGTTGACGCTGACCGGGCACAAGGTGGGCGGACCGTTCGGCGTGGGCGCGCTCGTCGTACGCCGTGAGCTCGAGGTCACCGCGATGCTGCACGGGGGTGGCCAGGAGCGTGACATCCGTTCCGGCACGCTCGATGCCCCCGCGATCGCCGGCTTCGCCGCCGCGGTCGAGGCGGCGGTGAAGGGCCAGCCCGAGCACGCCGAGCGGATCGCAGTCCTGCGCGACCGCCTCGTGGCCGACGTACGCCGGGTCGTGCCCGACGCGGTCGCCAACGGACACCCGACGCTGAGGCTGCCCGGCAACGCCCACCTGCGCTTCCCCGGATGTGCGGGTGACTCGTTGCTGATGCTGCTCGATGCGCGCGACATCGAGTGCTCGACCGGCTCTGCCTGCTCAGCCGGTATCGCCCAGCCCTCGCACGTGCTCATCGCCATGGGGATGGACGAGGAGGACGCGCTCAGTTCGCTGCGGTTCTCCTTGGGTCACACCAGCACCGACGCCGACGTCGATGCCCTGGCGGCGGCGATCGGTCCGTGCGTCGACCGCGCCCGCGCCTCCCGCCAGCCCGTGGCGCGCTGATGGCCGGCCCCTTGAAGGTGGTAGCCGCCATGTCCGGCGGGGTCGACTCCGCCGTGGCCGCCGCCCGGGCCGTCGAGGCGGGCCACGACGTCACGGGCATCCACCTGGCGCTCTCGCGCAACCCCGCGTCGTACCGGTCCGGCGCCCGCGGCTGCTGCACGCTCGAGGATGCCCACGATGCACGCAGGGCAGCCGACGTGATCGGCATCCCGTTCTACGTCTGGGATCTCAGCGAGCGGTTCCACGAGGACGTCGTGGTGGACTTCATGGACGAGTACGCCGCCGGCCGCACGCCCAACCCCTGCCTGCGGTGCAACGAGAAGATCAAGTTCGCAGCGGTGCTCGACCGCGCGATCGGGCTGGGCTTCGATGCCGTGGCCACCGGGCACTACGCCCGGCTTCGCGTGGCGGCAGACGGCGAGGTCGAGCTGCACCGGGCCGAGGACGACGGCAAGGACCAGTCCTATGTGCTCGGCGTGCTGACCCAGGACCAGCTGCGTCACTCGCTGTTCCCGCTGGGTGACACGCCCAAGAGCCAGGTGCGCCAGGAGGCCGAGCGCCGTGGCCTGCGCGTCGCCGACAAGCCCGACTCCCACGACATCTGCTTCGTCTCCGACGGCGACAACGCCGGGTGGCTGCGCGAGAAGCTGGGGGAGCGGGCACCCAATCACGGGGGCGACATCGTCGACGACGCCTCCGGCGAGGTGCTCGGCCACCACGACGGCACCTACGCGTTCACCATCGGCCAGCGCAAGGGGCTGCGGCTCGGACGCCCGGCAGCCGACGGCAAGCCGAGGTTCGTGCTCGACATCGAGCCGGTCTCGGGCACGGTCAAGGTCGGGCCGCGTGCGGCCCTCCGGGTCGGGCGGCTGGAGGCGTCCCACGCGCGCTGGTGCGGCGCCGCGCCCGGACGACTGATGGGCACCGTGCAGCTGCGAGCCCACGGGAGCGAGCACCGGGCCGTGGTGACGGCCGACGGCGACCACGTCGACGTGGAGCTGATCGACCCGGCCGAGGGGATCGCGCCCGGCCAGTCCGCGGTCGTGTACGACGGCACCCGGGTCGTCGGCTCGGCGACGATCTCTGCTACTCACCCAGCCGGCTCCCGATGACCCTGGCGACCGGGGTCGGGTCGCTTCCCGGCACCGATCCCGCGGAGGCCGTGCGGGTGGTCGTCGGCGAGCTGCCCGACCTGCCGCACCTGCCCGAGCTGCCCGACAGGGGACCGACCGCCTCGATGACCGGTCGCGCGCTGGGGCTGGTCGCCGAGCTCGGTGCGGACCTCCAACCGGCGGGCTGGCGGCTCACCGGCGGCAGTGCGGGGGGCGACCAGCGCCGGGCCCGCAGCCTGCTCGCCCAGGACCTCGACATGCTCGAGGAGGCGCTGCAGGACTACACCGGCCACCTCAAGGTCCAGGTCACCGGTCCGTGGACGCTGGCGGCCACGGTGGAGCGGCCGCGCGGCGACAAGATCCTGGCCGACCACGGAGCGCGCCGCGACCTGGCACAGGCGCTGGCCGAGGGCGTGCGCGTCCACGTCGCAGACGTACGCCGCCGGGTCCCGGGGGCCGGACGGCTCCTGCTCCAGGTCGACGAGCCGGCGCTGGGTGCGGTGCTGGCGGCGCGGGTGCCGACCGCCTCGGGGTTCGGCCGGCACCGCTCGGTGGACAAGCCGGAGGTCTCGGACCAGCTGGGCTGGGTGCTCGCGGCGGCCTCGGAGTCCGGTGCGGAGCCGTGGGTGCACTCGTGCGCACCCGGCACCCCGCTCGACCTGCTGCGCGGGGCGGGCGCGCGGGGCTTGTTCGTCGACCTCGCGGTGCTCTCGGACGCCGATCACGACCACCTCGGCGAGGCTCTCGACGCTGGCGACGGCGTAGCTCTCGGCGTGGTGCCGTCAGTCCAGCCGGACGGAGGGCCCGACGCTGCGCAGAACGACCGGGCCCTGACCGACCGCGTGCTGGGCTGGCTCGACCAGCTGGGCCTGGATCCGGAGGTCGTCGGTCAGCGGCTCCTGGTCACCCCGTCGTGCGGCCTGGCCGGAGCGTCCCCCGCCTGGGCGCGCAGGGCGATGGAGCTGTGCCGCGAGGTCGCGCGGCACCTGTCCTGACCTTCTGGTCCCCTCAGCGGGGAGCGGGCTTCTCCGGCGTGTAGCCCGGCGCCTGCCAGAACCGCACCCAGTCGACGCTCATCCACTGCGGCAGGTTCTGCTCGCCGCCGAGCTTGCTCAGCTCGTAGTCGGAGCTGAGGAGGCTCAGGATCGGGTACTGGGAGATGCCGGAGATGCCACGCGTGATGCGCGAGGTCTCGCGTCCGTCGATGCGGAACACGTAGGCGCTCGGCGTCCACTCCACCGAGAACACGTGGTAGCGCTTGAACCAGCGGTCCTTCTTGCTCGACAAGAACCGCTCCGGCTTGGTGATCCAGCCACCGATCTTCTCGGGCGGGGCACCCTCTCGCGGTGCGTAGACGAAGCTGGTGAGGCCGCCGTTCTTCACGCCGTGGCCGAAGTACTCGATGATGTCGATCTCGGCACCGCCCTGGAAGGCGTTGGGCAGGTACGTCGGGAACTGCGGCTGCATCCACAGCGACGCGTGCTGACCCTGGAGCCTCTCGAACTTGATGCGGGCGGCCACCACGCCGTAGCGCAGGAAGTAGCGGCCCTGGGTCGAGACGTGGCCGTTGAAGCGGTAGTCGAAGTTGCCGATCAGGCTGCCGTCGTACTTGTGGGCAGCACACGAGGCCGCCGGCTTGGAGGTGTCCCGGATGACGCCGAGCCGCAGGGCGCCACCGGAGACGGCGGTGGCCGACGGGTCGCCCTTGGAGCAGGCGCGCATCGAGGCGGGCTCGTAGTACTGACCGCGCTGGATCCAGTCGTCGCTGAGGGTGGTGCCGTTGAACTGGTCGGTGAAGGTGGCCGTGCCCCACTGCGAGGTCGCGGCTGACGCGCTGGCCACGGTGCGCAAGGTGGTGCTCCTGGGAGCCAACGCGCGGTAGGTGATCGGGCTGGTGCTGGTGCCGGCGGAGACGCGGAACTGGACTCGGCCCCTGGAGTTCTGGCGGCCGGAGGCGACCTTGACCCACTGGCTGCCGACCTTCTTCTGAAGGTGGACCAGCCGGCCCTTGGTGGCAGGGGTGAAGGTCGCGATCACCACGGCCTTGGCCGAGTCGGGACTGGCGATGCTGGCACCCGGCTGCACGATGCCGGGCAGGACCTGGATGGTGGCCGTCTGGCGGGCCGCCTCGGCCGACTGTCCGAAGGAGGCGAAGGCCGCGCTGGCGGCAAGGGCGAGGAGAGCGGCAGCGACCGGACGGCGGAACCGTCGTCTCGCGGCGCCACGCGCGCTCGCTGGAACGCTCGGGGGGGTAAGCGTCTGCACGTTCTGGTCCTCCAGGTCGTTTCGGGGGGTGGGGTCGACCTATGGCGGAGCCCGAGACAAGGGGGTGGGGCTCCAGTACCCGCGCGGTGAGTGTGCCATGCGCTCAGCGCACCCCGGCACGCTTTGGCCGAGATTTGAACGAACTGGGGAGAAATAGTCACCACGGCCCGGACACCCCGTGAGGGTGTCCGGGCCGTGCCGTCTGGCTGGACCGGGCCCCGGGTCAGGGCGCCGCGGTCACCGGCGGGTCGGGCGTGATGAAGGCAGGGTTCTGCCAGGTCTTGACCCAGTCGACGCTCATCGTCTGGGGCAGGTGCTTCTCCTCCGGGTCGGGCAGCTTGGCCAGCTCGTAGTCGGAGCACAGGATCGACAGGATCGGGTACTCCGGGGTCGAGGCGGTGCCCAGCGCGCCGTTGCCGGTGATCTTGCTGGCGGGGATCCGGCCGGTCTCCTTGCCGTCGATGCGGAAGATGTAGGCCAACGGCGACCACTCGACCGAGAACACGTGGTAGCGCTTGTACCACTCGTCGGTCTGGTTCATCAGGAACTGGTCGGGGTTGGGCACCCAGCCCTTGTTGCCGATGCCGTACTTCTTGCCGAGTCGGCTGGGAGCGTAGGCGAAGCTGGTCAGCCCGCCGTTGGGGACGCCCTTGCCGAACCACTCGATGGCGTCGATCTCGTGGCCGGTCGTGCGGCTGGTGTCGGGGTCGTCGGGCTGCAGCCAGAACGACGCGTGCTGACCCTGCAGCGGCTGGAACTTGATGCGGGCGGCAGCCACGCCGTAGAGGAAGCTGTGCTTGTCGTCGGTGCCGATGTTGGCCTGCAGGCGCCAGCGGAACTTGCCGTAGATCTTGGCGGGGTTGGAGACCTTCGGGGGCTTGCAATAGCCCGAGCGCGACTTGTCGATGATGACGCTGAGCTTGGCGGTGCCCTGGCTCACCTTGACCGCCCTGGGCGATGCCTTGGCGCAGGTGCGCCGCGACAGGGGCTCGTAGTCGGTCTGGCGGTGGCTCCAGTAGGCCGAGTTGAGGGCGGTGCCGGAGAACTGCTCGGTCCAGTCCTCGTCGCTGCCCCACAGCGAGGTGCTGGCCGAAGCCGTTGCGCCACCAGGCCCGTAGATCCGGTAGGTCACCGGACTCGTGCGCGACGGCGAGGCGACGGCGAACAGGGCGTAGCCGCGCTTGTCGATCTTGCTCTTGGCGACCACGACCCAGCTGGCGCCGGACTGCCGCTGCAGCTTGACGGTCTTGCCCGCCTTGGCTGCGCCGTACTTGGTCGTCACGGCCCACTTGGTGGTGTTGGCGTTATGGGGCTTGGCTCCCGGCCCGACGACGCCCGGAACGATGGAGATCGGTCTGAGGGCCTGGCGGGCGACGGTGGCCGGGGCTGCTGCTGCCGGCACGGGACTCGCCGGGGCGGCGGACTGGAGGACCGCCACGACACCGGACGTCGCCAACAACAGGCTCGCGGTCAGACAGACCTTCTGGGCGAATTTCTTGCGGCTGGACAGCATGCACATTCCTTACCTGGTCAGGATGCGGAAGTCTCTCACAGCCAGGCGACAACACCAGGGCAGCGAGAGCTCGTGTTGGGTCCTCACGCCTCCCAGAACCTCACCCAGTCGACGTGCATGGTCTGGGGGAGGTCGCCGGGGTCGGGCAGCTTGCGCAGCTCGTAGTCGGAGCTGAGCAGGCTCAAGATGGGGTACTCCGGCTGGTGCGAGATGCCTTCGCTGGTGCGCCAGGTCTCCTTGCCGTCGATGCGGAAGATGTAGGCCTGGGAGGTCCACTCGACCGAGAACACGTGGTAGCGGTCGTACCAGCTGTCGTCTTGGCCGGTGAGGAAGGAGTCGGGATCGGCGATGAAGTCGCCCACCTTGACCGGGCCGTCCTCGGAGAGCTTGTAGATGAAGGTGGTGAGCCCGCCGTTGGCTGTGCCCTCGCCGAACCACTCGATCACGTCGATCTCAGCACCCCCGGTCGCCGAGTCGGTGGTGCTCTCGGAGATGGCGGGCTGCATCCACAACGATGCGTGCTGGCCCTGCATCTTCTGGAACTTGATGCGGGCCGCGAGCACGCCGTACCGGAAGTAGTGGGCATTGGGCATCACGTGCCCGTTGAGGCGGTAGCGGTAGGAGCCGATGAGGTCGCCCTTGCCGTTGCGCGGGCTGCACCGCTCGTCGGCGCGTGCGGGGTCGAGCAGCACGCTGAGCTGGAGCGTGCCGCCGCCGACGGCCACCGCGTCGCCAGATCCCTTCGAGCACGCCCGCAGGCCCTCGACGTTGTAGTCCTCGCCACGGTTGAGCCACTGGTCGCCGAGGGTGTCGCGATCGAACTCGTCCTCGAAGTCGGGGCGGCCCCATTCGTCGCCGGAGAGCACCGGGCTGGTCGCCTCGGCGGAGTCCCCGTCCCCGAGCGAGACGACCCGGTAGCTGCGGCCCGCGTCCAGGCCGCCCCTCTCGAGCAGGAACTCGACGTTGCCGTCGGCATCCTGCTCGGCCACCGCCTGGCTCTCCCACCCGGCACCGGAGCGGGTCTGGAGGTGGACGGGCCGACCCTCGTCGGCGGGCTCGACGGTCGCGACGACCAGGCCGACCGCCTTGTCGCTCGAGGCCGGGTCTGCGCCCGGCTGGGCGATGCCCGGAAGTAGCTGGGCAGTGACCGTCTGCTGGGCCTTGCGGACGTATCCCAGGTAGGCATACGCGCCGCCGCCCACGAGCGCGGCGACCAGCAGCCCGACCAGCACCCACCTCCCTGTGCGCACCGGCAGAGAGTGGCACAAAAGCCCCCGGGTGTGGACACACCCGGGGGCCTTTGTCGAGATGCCTCAGCCCACGTGGACGCCCTCCGGGCCGTCGGTGGCGAGCTCCTCGTGCTTGACGTCGAGGAACGCCCAGACGACCGCGGAGCCGGCCAGCATCAAGAAGACGCCGACCAGGAAGGCAGCCGTGGCCCCCTCGGTGAACGCGCCGAGGTAGGAGACCTGACCGACCAGCTCCTGGACCGACCCGACACCGAAGGCGTCCATCAGCTGCTGGATCACGCCGGGGTCCGCGCCCTGGAGTCCCCGGCCGATGGCGGGGGCGGTCTCCTCGATGCGACTGGTCGTGAAGTGGCTGGCCACCGTGCTCAGTATCGCCAGACCCAGCGCGCCACCGACCTGCTGCATGGTGTTGAGCACGCCCGAGCCGATACCGGAGTCCTCCGAGCGCACGTGGTGCACGGCGGTCAGCGTCAACGGCACGAACACCGCGCCCATGCCCAGCGCCATCAGCACGACGAAGGGGAAGACGTGGGTCCAGTAGCTGACGTCCGCGCCGAGGTGCTGGCCGCTGAGGACCGCCTGGAGGACGCTGCTCTCGCTGTCGGGGACGCTCAACCGGGAGAACCCGAACAGGGCGGTGGCAGCCACGAGCGTGCCGGTGCCGGCGATGTAGCGCGCGTCGATGCGGTTGACCAGGTTGGACACGATCGTCGCGCTGATGATGATGCCCGCGCTGAACGGCAGGAACGCGACGCCGGTCTTGAGCGGGCTGTAGCCCATCACGTTCTGGATGAACAGGCTCAGGAAGAAGAACATCGAGAACATCGCGGCCGGCAGCAGCGCCATGGCCACGAAGCTCGCGGCCCGGGTGCGGTTGGCGAAGATCCGGAACGGCAGCAACGGGTGCTCGACCCGGGACTCGACGGCCACGAACAGCGCCAGCAGGATCACTCCGGCCACCAGGCTCGTGATCGTCCAGGGGTCGCCCCACCCGTACGACGGGTTGCCGGCGTGGGTGAGACCGAAGACGATCGCCAGCAGGCCGCCGGTGCCGGTGATGGCGCCGGGCACGTCCAGCTGACCCGGGTGGGTCTCGGACTCGGGCAGGAAGCGCGGCGCGAGCAGCGCGGTCACGATGCCGATCGGCACGTTGATGAGGAAGGTCATCCGCCAGCCGTGGACGTCGGCACCGAAGATGGTGAAGTCGGAGCCGGTCAGCCAGCCACCGAGGATCAGGCCGACGGCTGCGCCGGCGCCCGACATGGCGGCGTACACGGCGAAGGCCCGGTTGCGGGCCGGACCCGCGGGGAAGGTGGTGGTGATCAGCGCGAGAGCGGCCGGAGAGGCCAGCGCCGCGCCGAGGCCCTGGAGGCCACGAGCGCCGAGCAGCAGCGTCTCGCTCTGCGCCAGGCCGCCCAGCATGGAGGCGACCGCGAAGACGACCAGACCGATCATGAAGATGCGGCGGCGGCCGTAGAGGTCGGCCAGCCGGCCGCCCAGCAGCAGCAGGCCGCCGAAGACCAGGGTGTAGCCGGTGACGATCCAGGTCAGGTTGATGCCGCTGATGTCGAGATCCTTGCCGATGAAGGGCAAGGCGATGTTGGCGATGGTGGCGTCGAGCACCACCATCAGCTGAGCCACGGTGATCAGAACGAGGGCCAGGCCCAGGCGCGGGGCTCCTTTCGACTGCTCGACGACGAAGTCGTCGGGTGCCGCAGCGTCGTCGATGCGGATGTTGTCGGACATGTCGTTTCCTTAGTTCTCTTGCAGGGTCTGGAGTGAATCGAAGGGCAGCGCGGCCGGCAGGATGATCTGGTCGACGACGCGGGCGATGACGTCTTGGTCGGGCGGGAGGCCCATCAAGAACAGGCGGTGCAGACAGATGCCGGCCAGGGCCGGCGCGAGCAGGTCGATGTCGACGCCCTCACGCAGCTCACCGCGCTCCTGGGCCCGCTCGAAGATGAGCCGGCCCATCGCGGCCTTGGGCCCGATCACGCGCTGCCGGAACGCCTCGGCGAACTCGGCGTCGCGGCTGATCGCTGTCAGCACGCTGGCGAACGTCGCCACGGCGCTGTGGTCGGTCAGGCCGCCTGCGCCGCAGAACGTCGCGATCAGATCGCCCCTCAGCGTGCCCGTGTCGGGTGCCTCGTGGGGCGTCTTCTGCGAGAGGAGGGCGTCGATGACGAGGGTGACCTTGCCGTTCCAGCGCCGGTAGAGCGTGGCCTTGGAGGCACGGGCCGCTGCCGCCACCGCGTCCATGGTGAGGCGGTCGTAGCCGACCTCTTCGAGGACGTGGAGGGTGGCGTCGAAGATCTCCTGCTCGCGGTCGCCCTCCACCCGGGGGCGAGTGCCCTCGCCGTGAGGGACGGTCATCGAGATGGGGGTCACCGGTGCTCCTGGAGGTGGTGCTTATGTGAGGTGGATGAAACGAAACGGTTCCGTTTCGTCGGACCCTACAACCGCTGACCCGGACAGAACAATTCCGTTTCATCGCGATCGATTCCTTCGGTCTAGACCACCGGGGGAGACCGCTCACAGAGCGTGCCCGAACCGGAAGACCCGGTCGGGGTCGACCTGCTGCTTGATGGCGACCAGACGCTCGTACACCTCCGGACGCCAGGCCCTGGCCACGTCCTCGCGGCTGGCGGTCGAGCTGAGCCAGTTCACGATGCTGGTGCCGGTCGTCCAGGGCGCCAGGGCCGCGATCAGTCCGATCCCGGCCGCCTTGACGACCTCCTCGAGACCGGGCAGCAGCACGCCGAGGGCCAGCAGGCTGAACGCGCCTTCCCGGCCGGCGACGGCGTTGGGCACTCGTGGCTGCCGGCCCAGGGCGCCGCCCATCAGCCGCAGCTCCACCATGGCCAGCGCCTTGTCGGAGGCGGGTCCCGCCTGCTCGATCAGGACCTCTACTGCCTCGGCGCTGAGCTCGCGCAGCAGGGTGCCCTGCTCCCAGACCGGCAGCGGGTCGGCGGGATCCTGGTGGATCGAGTCGGCCTCGGTGTAGCGCATCGCCTGTACACCCGAGAGCAGCACCTCGCCCGCGGCCAGCATGGGTGCCAGCAGCGCGGCGCCCTCGGACTCGCCACCGTCGTAGGCGAACCGCAGCATCGCCACGTGCTGGCCGCGCAACGGCTCGGGGATGTCCTCGAACGGCGGGAGGTTGAGCAGTGCGACCGAGGTCGTGGCTCGCTCGGGGAGGGTGGGTGCCCACGTCCGCCAGGAGTGCAGCACGTCGCGCACCGACGAGGCGGCGAAGAACACCGCCCCGGCGTACATCGTCGTGAGCGGCACGAGTCCGAGGACCATGGAGGTGACGACGCCGAAGTTGCCCTTGCCGCCGCGCACGGCCCAGAACAGGTCGGCCTCGCTGCCGGCGTCGACGTGGCGGAGCCGGCCGTCGGCGGTCACCAGCTCGAAGGAGCTGACCTGGTCGGCGCCGAAGCCGTGCGCGCGGCTGAGCGGGCCGATGCCGCCACCCGTGCAGAAGCCCACCACTCCGACGTCGGAGGAGGAGCCGCTGACCGGGGCGAGGTCGTAGGGCGCGGCAGCCTCGACGACGTCGACCCAGCGAGTGCCGGCACCCACCGTGGCCGTCCGGCGGACGGGGTCGATCTCGACCGAGCGCACCCGGCCCGTGGTGATCATCAAGGCGTCCGCCACGCCGTGGACGGCCCCGTGACCGGTCGACTGCACGGCGACGGGAAGCCCGTGGGCGACAGCCCACGAGACGGCGGCGACGACGTCCTCGGAGCTGGTCGCGCCGACCACCACCCGGGGACGGTGGGTCACGGCGAGGTTGAAGGCCGCGACCTCCTCAGCGGCCCGAGGGTCGGCGCCGTCGAGAACGGGGCCGGCCACCCGGCGTACGAGGTCGGTGAGGTCGGTGGCGGACTGGTTGGCGGACCGGTCGTCTGATGTGCGGTCGATGATCTGGGTCATGCCGACAAGGTGCCGCTGACACCTCTGGCAAAGCCACGACTTGCGTCCTCGTCGGCGTGAGCCAGGGCCTAACATCGCAGGTCATGGAGCTACGGCAGCTGCGCTACTTCGTGGCCGTGGCCGACGAGCTGCACTTCGCGAAGGCCGCCGCGCGGCTACTGATCGCCGGTCCGTCGCTGAGCCAGCAGATCAAGGCGCTCGAGCGGGACCTCAAGGTGACGCTGTTCGAGCGGTCGCCGACAGAGGTCGCGCTGACCTCGGCGGGTGCCCGCCTGCTGCCCCTGGCGCGGGAGGCGCTCGCTGCCGCCGACCTCGTGACCGACACGGCGCGGCTCGTGGCCGAGGACCGGGCCACGGTGCTGCGGTTGGGGTTCTTGGCGTTCTCGTTGACGGCCACCTCGCGACAGCTGCTGACCGAGTTCGGACGCGCCGAGTCGGGGATCACCGTGCAGCTGCGGCAGTTCGAGTGGGACGAGCCCGCTGGTGGGCTGCTCTCCGGCGCGACGGACGCGGCCCTGGTGCGACCGCCCTTCACCGGGATGGAGGGCCTGCACCTGCTGGAGCTTGCCCGCGAGCCGGTGCTTGCGGTGATGTCCGATGCGAACCCGCTCGCGCAGCTCGACTCGATCACCCTCGACGACCTGGCCGGGGAGCGGTGGCTGGAGGCCGACGGCGTGACCGACCCGGTCTTCGCGGCCTTCTGGTACCTGCGCGAGCGGCGGGTGCCGTCCCGGGTGCGGACGACGACCGAGACGCTCGAGGAATGGCTCGCGGAGGTGGCGTTCGGGCGGGGGGTGAACCTGGTTCCCGAGTCCCTGGCGGCCGAGCTGCGTCGACCGGGCCTGGTCTTCGTCGAGGTGTCCGACGCGCCGGAGTCGGTGCTGGCGCTGGCCTGGCCTCGTCAGGGGGCCGCGCCGGCGGCGGAGGTGCTGGCCAGGTTCGCGGCCGGTAGGTCGGCCGGTAGGTCAGTCGGGGCGGTCACAGGCCCGAAGGGCCGGCCTCCAACAGCACCTTGAACCCGGCCTCGTCGAGGATCGCGACGCCGAGCTGTTCGGCCTTGTCGGCCTTGGAGCCGGCGTTGTCGCCGACGACGACGTAGTCGGTCTTCTTGGACACCGAGCCGGCGGCCTTGCCGCCCCGGGCCACGATCGCCTCCTTGGCGGAGTCTCGGGAGAAGTCGACCAGTGAGCCGGTGACCACGAGCGTGAGGCCCTCGAGGGTGCGCTCGGTCGACTCGTCGCGCTGGTCCTCCATGGACACACCCGCCGCCGCCCACTTGTCGACGATCTCGTTGTGCCAGCCTGCGTCCTCGCCGTCGAACCACTCGCGCACCGAGTCGGCGATGGTCGGGCCGACGCCCTCGGCCGCGGCCAGGTCGTCGACGGACGCCTTGCGGATCGCCTCCATCGAGCCGAACTCCGCTGCCAGCGCGCGGGCCGCGGTCGGGCCGACGTGGCGGATCGACAGGCCGACCAGCACCCGCCACAGCGGCACCCGCTTGGCCTCGCCGAGGTTGGCGAGCAGCCGCTCTCCGTTGGCCGACAGGACGCGGCCGTCGACCGCGACATCGGTCTCGGCCTTCTTGGCGGCGCGGGTGAACAGCTCGGTGCGCATCAGCCGATCGCGGTCGAGGGCGAACACGTCTCCCTCGTTGGCGATGACCTCCGCCGACCACAGGGCATAGGCGGCCTCGGAGCCGAGCCCTTCGATGTCGAAGGCCCCGCGTCCGGCGACGTGGAAGATCCGGTCGAGCACCTGGGACCGGCAGTACTGGTGGTTGGGGCAGCGCAGGTCCTTGTCGCCTTCCTTCTCCTGCACCAGCGCGGTGCCGCAGGCCGGGCACTCGGTCGGCATCACCCACTTCGCCAGCCCCTCGGGGCGCAGCCCCAGGACCGGGCCGACGATCTCGGGGATCACGTCGCCCGCCTTGCGCAGCACGACGGTGTCGCCGGGCCGGACGTCCTTGCGGGCCACCTCGTGGGCGTTGTGGAGGGTGGCGCGCTCGACGGTGGAACCGGCGACCTTGGTCGGCACCATCACGCCGAACGGCGTCACTCGGCCGGTGCGGCCGGTGTTGACCTCGATGCTGAGCAGGACGGTGTTGACCTCCTCGGGTGGGTATTTGAACGCGATCGCCCAGCGCGGCGCTCGCGAGGTCGAGCCCAGCCGGCGCTGCAGGGCGACCTGGTCGACCTTGACCACGACCCCGTCGATCTCGTGCTCGACGCAATGGCGGTGCTCGCCGTAGTAGTCGATGAACTCCCGCACCTCGGCGAGCGAGCCGAGCACCCGCACCCGGTCGGAGGTGGGCAGGCCCCAGGCCTTCAGCGCGTCGTAGGCCGCTGACTGGGCCTCCGGCTCGAACCCCTCGCGCGCACCGATGCCGTGGCAGACCATGCCGAGCGCTCGGGTGGCGGTGACCCGGGGGTCTTTCTGGCGCAGCGACCCGGCGGCCGCGTTGCGTGGGTTGGCGAAGGCGGGCTTGCCGGCCTCGGTCATCGACTCGTTGAGCCGCTCGAAGGCCAGCGTGGGCAAGAAGACCTCGCCGCGCACCTCGACGAGAGCGGGCACCGGGTGGTCCTTGCTCGCCCGCAGCCGGTGAGGCACCGACTCGATGGTCTTGACGTTGGGCGTGACGTCCTCGCCGGTGCGCCCGTCGCCACGTGTGAGGGCGCGCACCAGGCGGCCGCGCTCGTAGAGCAGGTTGATGGCCAGGCCGTCGACCTTCAGCTCGCACAGCAGGTCGGGGTCGGTCACGCCGTCTCGCTCGATGCGGGAGTACCAGGCGTGGAGCTCCTCGTCGCTGAACGCGTTGTCGAGGCTCTCCATCGGCCGGATGTGGGCGACGGCGGTGAAGTCGGTCGAGACGGCGCCGCCGACCTTCTGGGTCGGCGAGTCGGGGGTGCGCAGCTCGGGGTAGAGCTCCTCGAGTGCCTGGAGCCGCCGCAACCGCACGTCGTAGTCGGCGTCGGAGAGGGTCGGGTCGTCGAGGACGAAGTAGCGCCAGCGGGCGTCCTCGATCTGCTCGGAGATCTGCTGGTGCTCCGCGCGCGCCTCGGGTGGGGTGGCCTGGACCTCTTCGCTCACGGGAGACATCTTGCCCGCTGGTACGGACAGGCCCATCTGGTTGGTGGGCGGCGCCGAATACGGTCCATGTCCGTGACCACCGTGGAGCCACACCTCACTCGCTACGACACGTCGGCCAGGCCCGGGGCCGTGGTCCTGATGCTGCACGGCGGCAAGGAACGCGGGCACGAGCTCGTCGACGGACGCAGCCTGTCGTGGCGGCGTACGGCGTGGATGCAGCGCGAGATCGCCCGGCCGTTCCAGGAGGCCGGCGTCAGCTCCTGGCTGCTGCGGTTCACCCGTCGCGGCTGGAACGGCGGAGCCGACCGCATCGCCGACGCGCGGGCCGCCCTGGCCGACGTACGCCGCGAGCTCGGCGACGTGCCGGTGGTGCTGCTCGGCCACTCGATGGGTGCCCGCACCGCCGTCCACGTGGCCGACGATGCCAACGTGGTCGGCGTGGTCGGGTTGGCGCCCTGGCTGCCTGTCGGCGAGAGCGTGGACGCGTTGCGTGGCAAACGGCTCCACGCAGCCCACGGATCGCGCGACCGGATCACGTCCGCGCGAGCGACCCGGGCCTACGTCCAACGCGCTGCGCAGGTTGCCGTGTCGGCCGAGTTCGAGGACGTAGGTCCGCTGGGTCACTACCTGCTCCGCGGTCGCGATCGGTGGAACGCCGTCGCCCTCGAGCAGACGTTCCGGATGCTGCGCCGTCACTGACGGCGTCAGCTCCGTCGTACGCGGTGAGCCCGCCTCGACGGGCGGTCCCTAGGATTCTCGCCATGCCCGACAGTCCAGCCCCAGGGCCCTCGATCAGCAGGGACGAGCTCGCCCACCTCGCGACGCTGGCCCGCATCGACCTGTCCGACGCAGAGCTCGACCACCTCGCCCCCCAGCTGTCGGTGATCCTCGAGTCGGTGGCCTCGATCAGCGGCGTGGCCGACGACGACATCCCGCCGACCTCCCACGCGCTGCCGTTGACCAACGTCTTCCGGGCCGACGTGGTGGTCCCCGGCCTGACGGTCGAGGAGGCCCTGTCCGGAGCCCCCGAGCAGGAGGAGCAGCGGTTCAAGGTGCCGAGGATCTTGGGGGACGAGCAGTGACCGGGGGCACGAGCACGACCGCGGCCGGGTTGGCCGAGGAGCTCGCGGCCGGTGCCGTGACCTCGGTCGAGGTGACCCAACGTCACCTCGACCGGATCGCCGAGGTCGACGATCGCCTCCACTCCTTCCTCCACGTCGACGCCGAGGGCGCCCTCGAGCAGGCGGCTGCCTCCGACGCGCGCCGCGCCAACGGCGAGGCTCTCTCACCGCTCGACGGGATCCCGATCGCCGTCAAGGACGTGCTGGCCACCAAGGGCCTGCCGACGACCTGCGGCTCGCGGATCCTCGAGGGGTGGGTGCCGCCGTACGACGCGACCGTCGTCGCGCGCCTGCGCGAGGCGGGTCTGCCGATCCTCGGCAAGACCAACATGGACGAGTTCGCGATGGGCTCCTCGACCGAGCACTCCGCCTACGGACCGACCAGGAACCCGTGGGACCTCGACCGGATCCCCGGCGGTTCCGGCGGTGGATCGGCGGCGGCGGTCGCCGCCTACGAAGCCCCGCTGGCGATCGGCACCGACACGGGTGGCTCGATCCGCCAGCCTGCCGCGGTGACGGGCTCGGTCGGGGTGAAGCCGACCTATGGCGGTGTCTCGCGCTACGGCCTCGTCTCGCTGGCCAACTCCCTCGACCAGGCCGGCCCCGTCACGCGCACGGTGCTGGATGCCGCGCTGCTGCACACCGTCATCGGCGGCCACGATCCGCGTGACTCGACCTCGATCGACGCGCCCCTGCCCGACCTGGTGGGCGCCACGCAGCGGGGTGCCGAGGGCGACCTGTCCGGCGTGCGGATCGGCGTCGTCAAGGAGCTCGGCGGCGAGGGCTACCAAGACGGCGTACTCGCGCGGTTCCAGGAGTCGGTCGACCTGATGGTCGCGGCCGGCGCCGAGCTGGTCGAGGTGTCCTGCCCCCACTTCGTGCACGCGCTCGCGACCTACTACCTGATCCTGCCGGCCGAGGCGTCCAGCAACCTGGCCCGCTTCGACGCGATGCGCTACGGGCTGCGCGTCACTCCCGAAGGCGACCCCAGCGCCGAGGACGTCATGCGCGCGACCCGCGAGGCGGGCTTCGGCGACGAGGTGAAGCGCCGCATCATCTTGGGCACCTACGCGCTGTCGAGCGGCTACTACGACGCCTACTACGGCAAGGCCCAGAAGGTGCGCACCCTGATCACGCGGGACTTCCAGCAGGCCTTCGAGCACGCCGACGTGCTGCTCTCGCCGACAGCGCCCACGACGGCGTTCAAGCTCGGCGAGAAGGTCGACGACCCGCTGGCGATGTACCTCAACGACCTGGCCACCATCCCCGCCAACCTCTCGGGTGTGCCGGGGATCTCGGTGCCGAGCGGCCTGGCCGACGAGGACGGCCTGCCGGCCGGCGTCCAGATCCTGGCGCCGGCGATGGCCGACGACCGGGTCTACCTGGTGGGCGCGGCGCTGGAGGCGATCCTGCTCGACAAGTGGGGCGGGCCGCTGCTCGACCAGGCGCGGGGGCTCGACGAGCTCGACCACCGAACGGGGACGACGGCATGAACGCAGAGCTGATGCCCTACGACGAGGCGCTCGAGCGCTTCGACCCCGCCCTCGGTCTCGAGGTGCACGTCGAGCTCAACACGGCCTCGAAGATGTTCTGCGGCTGCCCGACGGAGTTCGGGGCACCGCCCAACACGCAGACCTGCCCGACGTGCCTGGGCCTGCCGGGATCGATGCCCGTCGTCAACCGGACGGCCGTCGAGTCGGCGATGCGCATCGGGCTGGCGCTCAACTGCGAGATAGCCGAGTGGTGCCGCTTCGCCCGGAAGAACTACTTCTACCCGGACATGCCGAAGAACTTCCAGACCTCGCAGTACGACGAGCCCATCGCCTTCAACGGCTGGACCGACGTGGTCGTCGAGGGACCGGACGGGCCGCAGACGGTGCGCGTCGACATCGAGCGGGCTCACATGGAGGAGGACACCGGGAAGTCGCTGCACGTCGGCGGCGCGACCGGTCGCATCCACGGCGCGGACTACTCCCTCGTCGACTACAACCGCGCCGGGATCCCGCTCATCGAGATCGTCACCAAGCCGATCCTCGGCACGCGGGAGCTGGTGCCGCTGGTCGCCAAGGCCTACGTCGCGCAGCTGCGGGACCTCCTGCTCGGGCTCGGGGTGAGCGACGTGCGGATGGAGCAGGGCTCGCTGCGCTGCGACGTCAACCTCTCGCTGGCCCCGCGCGACGTCGGCTCGGAGTCCGACGGCGCGGGACGGCACGCCCTGGGCACCCGCACCGAGACCAAGAACGTCAACTCGCTGCGCTCGGTGGAGCGCGCCGTGCGTTACGAGGTGCAGCGGCACGCCGCCGTACTGACGTCCGGCCGGCCGATCCTGCAGGAGACGCGGCACTGGCACGAGGACACCGGCATCACGACCTCCGGGCGGGAGAAGTCCGACGCCGAGGACTACCGCTACTTCCCGGAGCCGGACCTGGTCCCGGTCGCGCCGGACCGCGAGTGGGTGGAGCGGTTGCGCGCCTCGCTGCCGGAGCCGCCCCACGAGCGGCGGGCGCGGTTGCAGGCGGCCTGGGGCTTCACGGACCTGGAGATGCGGGACACCGTCGGTGCCGGCGCGCTCGGTCTGGTCGAGGAGACCATCGCCGCAGGTGCCTCCGCTCAGACCGCGCGCAAGTGGTGGCTCGGCGAGCTCGCCCGACGCGCCAACGAGACCGAGACCGACATCGCCGCGCTCGGCGTGACGCCGGCTGACGTGGCCCGGGTCCAGGCGCTGGTCGACGAGGGCGCGATCAACGACAAGCTGGCGCGCCAGGTGTTCGACGGACTCGTTGCCGGGGAGGGCACTCCTGACGAGATCATTGCCGCGCGCGACCTGGCCATCGTGTCCGACGAGGGCGCCTTGTCCGCTGCCGTCGACGAGGCGATCGCCGCTAACCCCGACGTCGCCGACAAGATCCGCGAGGGCAAGGTCAATGCGGCGGGCGCGCTCATCGGTGCGGTCATGAAGCAGATGCGGGGTCAGGCCGATGCCGCGCGGGTTCGCGAGCTCGTGCTCGAAAAACTCACCTGATTCGTCGGCGACCTGGCGCGGGAGTAGGGTGAGCCCGCTCCCGTTCGGGAGCACCACAACCACAAACGCCCGTAGTCGGGGGAAGCCGGTCGAAGTCCGGCGCTGACCCGCAACCGTAGGCACCTCCTGGACCGCCAGGTCCTGGAGTGCGAGCCGGAGCACCCACGACGGAGCGTCCTGAACACACGCTGTCGTGGAAAGCAGCGGGTGGCTCCCCGGCCCGAGCTCACCGGCCGGTGATCTTCCCGCTGTCAGCAGCGGGAAGGAAGCCATGAGAATCTCCCGTCCCCTGGCCGCGGTCGTTGCAGCGACCGCAGCCGCCACCCTGGTGGCCGGGCTGGCATCGCCGGCCGGTGCCGTGACCTACGACCGGAGGCCGGCCTTCGCCGGCGGAGGCTGGCTGTCGGGCCAGCTGACCGACGGCGCGGTGCACAACCAGGAGTTCGACTTCGACGACTACGGCCTGACCATCGACGTCGCGCTCGCGCTCGACGCCGCTGGCCAGCGGCCGGCAGTCGTCCAGCAGATCGTCACGCGCGTCGCCAACGACGTGTCCAGCTACATCGGCTACATGGACGACCGCTACGCCGGCAACCTCGGCAAGGCCTCGGTCCTCGCGCTCGTCGCACATCGAGACCCGCGTGCCTTCGGTGGTCAGGACCTGATCACCCAGCTCGAGGACCGGGTCTCCTCGACCGAACCCATCGTCGGTCGGATCGAGGACCTCAGCGGCTTCGGCGACAGCGCCAACGTGTTCGGTCAGGCGTTCGCCGCCCGCGCGCTCGCTGTCACCGACAGCGCCGAGTCCGGTGACGTGACGTCGTTCCTGCTGCAGCAGCAGTGCTCGGCGGGCTACTTCCGGGAGTCCTTCACCGCCGACAAGGCTCTCGCCGACCAGTCCTGCGACGGCGCGCCCACCGGCGAGAACGGCGCCAGCACCGACGCGACCGCGACCGCGATCCTGGCGCTGTCCACCATCAAGGGCGATGCGGCCAAGGCGGCGGTCGCCAAGGCGGTCTCGTGGCTGCGTGACACCCAGCGGGCCAACGGCAGCTTCTCGATCAGCGGGAAGCCGAAGGCCCGCACCAACGCCAACAGCACCGGACTGGCGGGCTGGGCGCTGGGTCGCGCCGGCGCCCTCGGGCGGGCTGCCAAGGCCGCGGTGTGGCTGCGCAACCTCCAGGTGGGCGGCGCCAACCCGTGCTCGGGACGTCTCAAGAGGCAGCCCGGCGCCATCGCCTACGACCAGAAGGCCTACGCCGCCGGCCAGGCGGCCGGCATCGGCAAGGTGGCCAGCGGCCAGTGGCGACGGGCCTCCGCGCAGGCGCTCCCCGCGCTGACGTGGGCACCGGCCGCCAAGGGCAGGTTCACCGCCACGGCACCTCGGACCGTCGCGGTGGGCAAGCCGCTTCGTATCGAGCTGACCGGCGTAGCCGCCGGGGAGCGCGTGTGCGTGCGCAGCGGCAAGTTCTCCTACGAGTTCCGCTCTGGCCGCCGCGCCACCAACCACGTCACGTTCGTGGTCAGCCGGGACCCGGGACGGCGCACGTTCCAGGTCTACCTCGGGGCCCGGCTCCGCGAGGTGACGGTGCGGGTCACCCGCTGAGATGTTGCTGAAGCGCGCCCGCACGGCCGTCGCGGTCCTGGTGACCGCGGCGGCCGGCGGCGCCCTGTCGTTGGGCAGCCCGGGTCCCGCCGAGGCGGCCACCTGCCAGACGGCCTCGGGGGTGAGCGTCGTCGTCGAGCCGGGCGGACTCGGCGGAGGTGTACAGGTCGCGTGCATCTCCTCCGGCGGCGGTCGCAGCGCTGACCGCCTGCTCAAGGACGCCGGCCACACGTTGACCTACGTCCAGCGGTTCCCGGGCTTCGTCTGCCGGATCGACGGCCTGCCCGCCGACGACCCGTGCGTGAACACCCCACCCGCCGACGCCTACTGGGGTCTGTGGTGGTCGGACGGCAAGAGCGGCACGTGGTCCTACTCCTCGCTGGGTGCCAGCTCGCTCGAGATCCCGGCAGGTGGCTACCTCGCCATGGTCTGGGACGGCTCGTCCGGCGGCGTCCGCCCGCAGACCGATCCGAGTCCCCACCGCCAGGCGTCGCCGACACCGACACCGACCCCGACCAAGAAGCCAACCAGCCAGGCTCCGGACCCGACCGCGACGCCGACGTCGGTCGCCACCTCGAGCCAGCCGCCCGACTCTCCGTCTTCGTCGCCGACGCCGTCGACGACCAAGCGACCCAAGCCGACGACGACCGCGACGGCTACGCCCGAGCCCTCCGATCCGACCACCCCGGCCTCCGAGGAGCAGACCGAGGCCGGCGCGCCGGTCGACGGCTCCGTGGAGGCCGAGCCTCAGTCCGACGACGACGGACTGCCGCCGTGGGTCGCACCGGTGGCCGTCGTGGTGCTGCTCGGCGCCGCCGGAGCCGTTGCCCTCGTCCGGCGGAGATCATCTCCGTGAGTGCCCTCCCGTCCCGACTGGCCCGCGACCTGCATCCGGTGGCCTGGTGGGGCTGGGCGATCGGCCTGGCGGTCGTCGCCTCGATGACGACCAACCCGTGGCTGTTGCTGCTGGTTGCCGCGGTCGCGGCCCTGGTGGTCGCGGCACGCCGCGGTGACCAGCCGTGGTCGCGGTCGTTTCGCCTCTACGTCGCGTTGGCCGCGGTGATCGTCGTCGTACGCGTGCTGTTCCGCATCATCTTCGGTGGCGGTGACTTCGGGCTGGTGCTGCTCGACCTGCCCGAGGTTCCGTTGCCGGGCTGGGCCCTCGGCGTCCACCTGCTCGGGCCGGTCACCCGGGAGTCGCTGCTCTTCGGCCTCTACGACGGGCTGCGCCTGGGCACCATCGTCATCTGCGTCGGCGCGGCCAACAGCCTGGCCAATCCCAAGCGGCTGCTGCGCTCGATGCCGGCCGCGCTCTACGAGGTCGGCACCGCCCTGGTCGTGGCCGTCTCGGTCCTGCCCCAGCTGGCCGACAGCCTGCGGCGCGTACGCGCGGCGCAGCGGCTGCGCGGCGGTGACACCCGTCGTGTCGGGCGGCTGCGCCGGCTCGTCGTACCGGTGCTCGAGGACGCGCTCGAGCGCTCGCTGGCTCTGGCTGCCGGCATGGACACCCGCGGCTACGGCCGCGCGGGCGAGCTGACCCCGGCCCGCCGTCGTAGGTCCGGGGCGCTGATGCTCGCGGGCCTGTGTGGCCTGTGCGTAGGCACCTACGCCGTCCTCGACCGCACCGCGCCGCGCGTGCTGGCGCTGCCGATGCTGGCGCTCGGAGTGGTGGCGGCGCTGCTCGGCATGGTCGGCGCCGGCCGCCGGGTGACCCGCACGCGCTACCGGCCCGACCCGTGGCTGCTGCCCGAGTGGCTCGTGCTCGGCTCGGGCGCGGCGGCCGCCACGCTGGCCGTCGTGGCGAGCAACCGCGACGTCCTCGCGGCCTATCCAGCCCCCGACTCCTGGCCCGCGCTCACCGTCACGCACCTCGCCGTGGCGGGCATCGCCCTGCTCGGCGGGATGGCCGCACCCGCACCCGGCGGCGCCGAGCAGGCAGCCGTGGGCCCTGCCGCGGTGGTCGTCAGATGATCGAGCTGCGAGGCGTGGGCCTGGCCTACGAGGAGACGCCGGTCCTCCGGGGCGTCGACCTCACGGTCGCCGAGGGCGAGCTGGTCCTCGTCACCGGGGCGACGGGTTCGGGCAAGTCGACACTGCTGGGGGTGCTCACCGGGCTGGTGCCGCGCTTCTCCGGTGGCACGTTGAGCGGCGACGTGCTGCTCGACGGCACGAGCATCGTGCGCACCCCTCCCCGAGAGCGCGCGCACCTGATCGGGTACGTCGGCCAGGACCCGGCAGCCGGCTTCGTCACCGACACCGTCGAGGAGGAGCTCGCCTACGGCATGGAGCAGCTCGGCCTGCCGGGCGAGACCATGCGACGCCGGGTCGAGGAGACCCTCGACCTGCTCGGCATCGCCGACCTGCGTCGCCGCGACCTGCGCCGGCTCAGTGGCGGCGAGCAGCAGCGGGTCGCGCTGGGCTCGGTGCTGACCATGCACCCACGGGTCCTGGTGCTCGACGAGCCGACCTCGGCCCTGGACCCCACAGCAGCCGAGGACGTGCTGGCGACCCTGACCCGGCTCGTGCACGACCTCGGGGTCTCGGTGGTGATGGCCGAGCACCGGCTCGAGCGCGTGGTGCCCTTCGCCGACACGCTCGTCGTCTTGGACGGTCGTGGGGGACTGCGCTCCGGAGTGCCCGCCGAGCTGCTGGCGGACTCACCCGTCGCGCCGCCGATCGTCGAGCTCGGCCGGGCCGCCGGATGGCAGCCGCTTCCGCTCACCGTCCGCGATGCGCGCCGTCGGGCCGCGGGGCTTCGCGAGCGCCTCGGCGTACCTCCCGCAGACGCCCCGGAGACCACGGCGGCGGGCGGTCTCGTAGGACGCGGCGTCACCGTCACCCATGGCTCGACGCTCGCGGTCCACGACGTGTCGCTCACGCTGCGTCCAGGCACGGTCACCGCGCTGATGGGTCGCAACGGCTCGGGCAAGTCCTCGCTGCTGTGGGCGCTGCAGGGCACCGGACGACGGCGCAGCGGCTCGGTCTCCGTCTCGGGGCGCGACCCGGCTGACCTCGACGAGTCGGACCGACGCACGCTGGTCGGACTGCTGCCCCAGAACGCCGCCGACCTGCTCTACCTCGAGACCGTCGCAGAGGAGCTCGCTGCCAGCGCCGCAACTGCGGACGCGCTGGAGCGCCTGGTGCCGGGGATCGACGGCGCGATGCACCCGCGGGACCTCTCCGAGGGGCAGCGGCTGGCCCTGGCGCTGGCGATCGTGCTGGCCGATGCCCCGCCGGTGCTACTCCTCGACGAGCCGACCCGGGGACTCGACTACTCGGTCAAGCGGGCACTGTCGGCGACCCTGCGGTCGATGGCCGCAGACGGCCGGGCCGTGCTCGTGGCCACCCACGACGTCGAGTTCGTGGCCCAGGCCGCCGACCACGTCGTCGTACTCGCCGAGGGCGAGGTCGTCTCGTCCGGACCCGTACGCCGCGTGGTCGCGGAGTCCCCGGCCTTCGCGCCCCAGGTCACCAAGGTCCTCGGTGCCGGCTGGCTGCGGGTCGATGAAGTGGTGGCCCGGTTGTGAGCGCCGAGACTGGTCACGAACGCCAGGCCGAGGGCCCTGAATCCTCGCGCTGGGGACCCATGGCGGTGCCACTGACCCGACGATCAGCGGCGGTGCTGGCCGTTGCGTCGGTGGCGGGGCTGGTGATGCTGTGCTGGCCGCTGCTGGTGCGGTTGCCGGAGGGCGAGACGCTGAGCCCGCCGTTCCTGTTCCTGGCTCTGCTGCCGCTGGTGATAGCGGTGGTCCTGGCGGAGGTGTCCGAGGGCGGGCTGGACCCTCGTGCGCTGGCGATCCTCGGGGTGCTCAGTGCCTGCAACGCCGTGCTGCGTGGTCTGTCGGCTGGTACTGCCGGGATCGAGCTGGTCTTCTTCCTGCTGATCCTGGGAGGTCGCGTCTTCGGTCCTGGCTTCGGCTTCGCGCTCGGCTGCACCTCGTTGTTCGCCTCTGCTCTCGTGACTGCGGGCGTCGGGCCGTGGCTGCCGTACCAGATGCTGGTGTCGGCGTGGGTGGGCATGGGGGCGGGCCTGTTGCCGCGTCGGGTCACGGGCCGGGCCGAGATCGTGATGCTGGCCGCCTACGGAGTGCTCTCCGCCTACGCCTTCGGGCTCTTGATGAACCTCTCCGGCTGGCCGTTCATCCTCGGTATCGCCGTCCCCGGCCACGCAGGCTCGCTCGACTTCGTGGCCGGGGAACCCCTGGTCGACAACCTCCAGCGGTTCGCCGTCTACACCCTGCTGACCTCGACCGGCAGCTTCGACACCGGTCGGGCGATCACCACCGCACTGGCGATCGCGCTGCTCGGTCCGGCTGTGCTCACCACGTTGCGGCGAGCCGCGCGACGGGCCAGGTTCGCGACCCAGTCGGTGAGCCAGTCGGTGAGCCAGTCGGTGACCCAGTCGGTGACCCAGTCCTAGATCTGGTCGATCTCGCCGAGGAACCCGAGCAGCAGCTCGTGCACGATCTCGGGCTGCTCCATCTGCACGAAGTGGCTGGCTCGCAGCTCGACGTACGTCGCGTCCGCGAGGCGGTCGGCCGCGGTGCGCATGTCGCGGGCGCCGGCCAGCACGTCGTAGGTCGCCGCGACCAGCATCACCGGCACGCGTACGTTGCGCAACGAGACCCGTGCGTGCTCGGAGGTGCGCAGGGCGAGATGGAAGTACCACTCGATGGGGACGGCCAGGAACTCGCGCAGCGCGCGGGCGGTGAGGTGGTTGTCGGGGGTGGGCAGCATGAAGCCCGAGTGGGTCAGCGCGGCGACGGTGCGGCCGCCCACGGGCAGCCGGGTCGTGACCGGCGAGATGAAGGCCCCCGTGGTGCGCAGTGCCCGCGACAGCCCGACCGTCACCCGGCGGGCCAGGGAGTGGGGGAGTCGCAGCGGGCCCAGCATCGTGGCGAAGGTGTCGCCCGGCACGCCGGCGACGGCGAAGATGCCCGTCACCCGCTCGGGGTGGCGCACGGCCAGCTCGAAGGCGGTGTTGACGCCCATCGACCAGCCCATCGCCACGGCACGCACCACGCCGAAGTGGTCCATCACCGAGAGCGCGTCCTCGACGAACTCCTCGATGCCGACGCGGCGAGGGTCGGCCGGCCTGGCCGAGCCACCGGTGCCGCGGTGGTTCCAGGAGATGACCCGGACCCCGCAGTCGGCGTGCAGCAGAGCGGGCCAGCACCACGGGCTGACTCCCAGCCCGTTGCACAGCAGCACGGTCGGGCCGTCGATGCGGCCGAGCGGGTCGTTGGTCCAAGCACGCAGCCGGGTGCCGTCGTCGCTGAGGATGTGGTGGAACTCGACCACCGACTCCGCCTTGCGGCTGGCGCCCCGCGTCGAGGGCGCCGCTGAGTCCGGAGGGGTTTCCATGGCTGGCATTGTGCCCGGGCCGCGAGGCTGATCCTGGCGGCTCGCCGGGGCTCGGAAGGTGCTCAGTCGGGCATCGGCTCGGCCAGGCTGTCAGGGCCTCGCGTGGCGCCGATGCTCGCGGCGGTGACGGCCGCGACCGCGACCCACTGCAACGGGCTGAGGAACTCCTGCAGGAGCAGCATCCCGGCCAGGGCAGCGGCGGCCGGCTCCAGGCTCATCAGGATGCTGAACACGTCGGGCTTGATGCTGCGCAGCGCCAGGGTGTCCGCGGAGTACGGGATCACCGAGCTCAGCAGCCCGACGGCGGCGCCGAGCAACACGATCCTGGGATCCAGGAGGTCCGAGCCTCCAGCCGGGATGGCCAGCGGAGCGAGTAGGACTGTCGCCACGACGCTGGCCATCGCGAGCCCGTCGAGGCCGGGCCAGCGACGTCCGGTGCGGGCCGCCAGCAGGATGTAGGCCGCCCAGCAGCCGCCCGCGAGGAGGGCAAAGGCGATGCCGGCCAGGTCGAGCTCGGTCTTCTCCAAGCCCAGCAGCCCCACGCCCAGGGCTGCCAGCGCCACCCAGAGCAGGTCGCGCAGCCGGCGCGACAGCGCGACGGCGAGCAGCAGCGGCCCGGCGAACTCGATCGTCACGGCGAGGCCGAGGGGGATGCGGGCGAAGGCCTGGTAGATCGACCAGTTCATGGTGCCCAGGGCCAGCCCGAAGGCGACCATCGTCGACCAGTCCTCGCGGCTGCGTCCGCGCAGTGCCGGTCGGGCGATCGCGAGGAGCACCACCGCACTCGTGGCCTGTCGCAGCCACACCATCGCCGTCGGGTCGATCGTGTCGAACAGGTTCTTGGCGACCGCCGCCCCGAACTGCACCGACGCGATTCCCCCCAGCACCAGCCAGATGGGGGAGATGCGCGGCCGGCTCACGAGCGCCTATTCAACCCGTCCGGCGACGATCGCCGCCCGGAGGGCCGCGGCCGGGGGAACTGGTGGGACGTAGGTGCCCGGGACCGTCACGGCCTTCCGCCGCGAGGCGGAGCGCCGACAGGGAGATGTGACGGTCCCGGGCACGCGAGTCGAGAACCTAAGGCGCCGCTCGAGCCCGTTGTGTCAGCGCGCTGACACTCAGGCGGCAACTCGCGCTGAATCGGTGTCAGTGGGCCGGTCTACCATCCACA
This sequence comes from Nocardioides agariphilus, assembly GCF_015352445.1. Lineage (GTDB taxonomy): Bacteria > Actinomycetota > Actinomycetes > Propionibacteriales > Nocardioidaceae > Nocardioides > Nocardioides agariphilus. The sequence continues at coordinate 38,537 of NZ_JADKPO010000021.1, read as the reverse complement.
AGACCCGCGAAACAGGAGGAGCGAGCCGTGGCCGAGACCTCATCTGGCACATCATCTGGCACATCATCTGGCGGCACCATCGTCATGGTCGGGACCCGCAAGGGGCTCTGGCTCGGGCGGTCCGACGAGGCCCGCGAGGAGTGGGACTTCAGCGGTCCCCACTTCGACATGGAGGAGGTCTACTCCTGCCTGGTCGACAAGCGCGGTGGCGGTGACTCGGCCGGCCCGCGCCTCCTGGCCGGCGCGAGCTCCAGCTGGCTGGGCCCACAGGTCTGGCGTTCCGACGACCTCGGCGCGAGCTGGCAGGAGACGCCCAACGGCGCCATCCGGTTCCCCGAGGGCAGCGAGGAGACACTGGCGCGCGTCTGGCAGCTCGCGACCGGTCCCGAGGACGGCGTCGTCTACGCCGGCACGGAGCCGGGCGCGGTGTGGCGCTCGACCGACAGGGGCGAGACCTTCAGCCTCGAGCAGGCCCTGTGGGACCACCCCGAGCGACCCGAGTGGGGCGCCGGGTTCGGCGGCCAGGCCTTCCACACGATCCTCCCGCACCCCACCGACCCGCAGTCGGTCACGGCTGCGATCTCGACGGGCGGCGTCTACCAGACCACCGACGGCGGCGCCTCCTGGCAGGCCCGCAACCAGGGCATCCGGGCCGAGTTCCTGCCCGAGGGCCAGCAGTACCCCGCCTTCGGCCAGTGCGTGCACAAGGTCACCCGACACCCCGCCCGCCCCGAGCGCCTCTACCTGCAGAACCACGGGGGTGTCTACCGCTCCGACGACGAGGGCATGATCTGGAAGTCCATCGCCGACGGCCTGCCCGCCGACTTCGGGTTCCCCATCGTCGTGCACCCGCACCAGCCCGACACCGTCTACGTCTTCCCCCTCGACGGCTCAGCCGGTCGTTACCCGCCCGAGGGCAAGGCGCGCGTGTGGCGCTCCCACGACGCGGGGGAGACCTGGGAGGAGCTCAGCACAGGGCTGCCCGACGCCTTCTACGTCGGGGTGATGCGCGACGCGATGACGGCCGACGACCACGAGAGCGCCGGCATCTACGTCGGCACGCGCAACGGCGCCGTGTGGGCCTCCTCCGACTCCGGCAACACCTGGCGCCAGATCGTGGCCGACCTGCCCGACGTGATGGTGGTCCGTGCCGCCTCGCTCTGAGAGGGTCGGGCAGTGAGCAGCTACGAGGTCAGTCGGTCGACCACCATCAGCGCAGCGCCCGGCACCGTGCACGCGCTGATCGACGACTTCCACCAGTGGATCAAGTGGTCCCCGTGGGAGGACCTCGACCCCGACCTGCAGCGGTCCTACTCCGGCCCCGACGCGGGCATCGGCGCCCACTACGCCTGGAGGGGCAACCGCAAGGCGGGCGAGGGCAGCATGGAGATCACGGCCTCCGGTCCTGAGGGGGTCGACGTGGATGTGAGGTTCATCAAGCCGTTCAGCAACGTCTCGAAGGTCCGCCTCGCGCTGCGGCCCACCGCCACCGGCACCGACGTCACCTGGACCATGACAGGGCAGACCCCGGGCGGGTTCGCCGGCCTGTTCGCCAAGGTCGTGCCGATGGACAAGCTGGTCGGCAAGGACTTCGAGAAGGGTCTGGCTCGCCTGAGGGCTGTGGCCGAGCACACCGGCTGAGGGTCGTCGCCGAGTCCGACACCGGCGCTTCGGCCTTCGCCGGCCGGGTCCTCGAGCACACCCGCGAGCGGTGGGGCGATCTCGCACTTCCGCTCGCCCCGGCGTACCGCCCGGTCGCTTAAGTAGGCTCGCGACATGGCCGAAGCACCCGACATGAAGCCCCGTTCGCGCGACGTCACCGACGGCCTGGAGAAGACCGCCGCGAGGGGCATGTTGCGGGCGGTCGGCATGGGCGACGACGACTGGGTGAAGCCGCAGATCGGCGTCGCGTCGTCGTGGAACGAGATCACCCCCTGCAACCTCTCCCTGGACCGGCTGGCCAAGGCCGTGAAGAACGGCGTGCACGCGGCCGGCGGCTACCCCCTCGAGTTCGGCACCATCTCGGTGTCCGACGGCATCGCGATGGGCCACGAGGGCATGCACTTCTCCCTGGTCTCGCGCGAGGTGATCGCCGACTCCGTCGAGACGGTGATGATGGCCGAGCGGCTCGACGGCTCGGTGCTGCTGGCCGGGTGCGACAAGTCGCTGCCCGGCATGCTGATGGCTGCTGCGCGCCTCGACCTCGCCAGCGTGTTCCTCTACGCCGGTTCGATCATGCCCGGCCAGGTCGACGGCCACGACGTGACGATCATCGACGCCTTCGAGGCCGTCGGTGCGTGCCTGGCGGGCAGGATCACCCGCGAGGAGGTCGACCGCATCGAGCGGGCGATCTGCCCGGGCGAGGGCGCGTGCGGCGGCATGTACACCGCCAACACCATGGCCGCGGTCGGCGAGGCGCTCGGCATGTCGCTGCCCGGATCGGCCGCTCCGCCCGCAGTGGACCGTCGCCGCGACGGGTTCGCCCACCGCTCGGGGCAGGCCGTCGTGGAGATGCTGCGCCAGGGCATCACGGCACGTCAGGTGATGACGCGCGAGGCCTTCGAGAACGCCATCGCCGTCGTGATGGCGCTGGGTGGCTCCACCAACGCCGTCCTCCATCTCTTGGCGATCGCCCGCGAGGCCGACGTCGACCTCGAGCTCGACGACTTCAACCGGATCGGCGACAAGGTGCCGCACCTCGGCGACCTCAAGCCCTTCGGCCGCTACGTGATGAACGACGTCGACAAGGTGGGCGGCATCCCCGTGGTGATGCGAGCCCTGCTCGACGCCGGCTTGATGAACGGCGACGTGCTCACGGTGACGGGCAAGACGCTGGCCGAGAACCTCGCCGACCTGACCCCGCCCGACCTCGACGACGACGTGATCCGGAGCCTGGACCGCCCGATCCACCGCACCGGCGGCATCACCGTCCTCACCGGCTCGCTGGCACCTGAGGGTGCGGTCGTCAAGAGCGCCGGGTTCGACGACGACGTCTTCCGGGGCACCGCTCGCGTCTTCGACCGCGAGCGGGCGGCGCTCGACGCCCTGGCCGCCGGCCAGATCCGGCACGGCGACGTCGTGGTGATCCGCTACGAGGGCCCCAAGGGCGGTCCCGGCATGCGCGAGATGCTGGCCATCACCGGGGCGATCAAGGGGGCCGGCCTCGGCAAGGACGTGCTGCTGGTGACCGACGGCCGTTTCTCGGGCGGCACGACCGGCCTGTGCGTGGGCCACATCGCGCCCGAGGCCGTCGACGGCGGCCCGATCGCGTTCGTGCGCGACGGCGACCCGATCACCCTCGACGTGCGCAACCGCACGCTCGAGGTGGAGATCTCCGACCTCGAGGACCGCAAGCAGGGCTGGGAGCCGCTGCCGCCGGTCTACACGCGCGGGGTGCTGGGCAAGTACGTCCGGCTCGTCCAGTCCGCCGCCCACGGAGCCGTGTGCGGCTGAGACCTTCGACCTCCGGGGATGACTGGACCGGAAGGTGAAGGTTCGCGAGTTCCGCGGCGGGTGCGGGAACCGCTGACCTAGCGTCGTCACCACGGCCCCGGTCCACTCAGTCCGAGGCTCTCGGCGTCCCCCCGTTCGTGAGGCGCGCCGTCGTGCGCTCACGAGGAGGCATCAAGCGTGCTGGCCAGCGCTTCGCGACCCGTCGCCCTCCGCCCCGGCCCGGCGGCCGGCGTCCTTGGCCGTGACCTGCTGCGCCGCCCGGAGGCGACCCGCCGCTCGTTGCACCTCGGCGTCCTGGTGACCGACCCGGCCGACCGCCCTGGTCGCGGACATCGGCTGGTGGCCGGGCTCCGGCTCGGTCTCGAGCACGCTCGCGACCTCCATGCGTCCGTGACGGCGGCTGGCGCAACGCCGTTCGGACCCGCCCTCGTCGACGCGGCCACCAGGCTGCTCGAGGCAGGCGCGGACGCCCTCGTCGTCACCTCGGCCGGTGTGGCGGACCTGCTGGGCCCGCTCTGCTCGTCTCGCGGTATCGGCCTCGTGGTGGCCGACGAGGGCGATCTGGTCGCTCACCCGGCGCAGCACAGGAGAGGGGTGCTGCGCCGGACCGAACACCACTGGCAGGAGGCCTACGTGCTGGGCCAGTGGGCCGCCCAGCACCTGCAGGGCTCGCTGTTCCAGCTGGTCAGCCGCGACGAGGGGAGCGGCGACGGTGTCGTGGCCCTGCGCGCGGGCTACGTCGAGCACGGCGAGTCCGTCGCGGGCTCGGTCGAGGTCTGGCCGAGGAGCGCGACCGCCGCCGCCCAGGTCGCCCGCGTCTCGGGGGCCCGGGTCGTCGCCGTGCACGCCACGGGACACCAGCTACGAGAGATCGTCGAGGCGCTGCGCGCCGCACGCGTGCCCGCCGAGATCGTCATCGCCGGCCGCGGCGTCGACGAGCGCGACCTGGCCGACCTCGGCCGCGGCGGGGCCGTCTACGCCGCCTCCACGTGGCACCGCGCCGACGTACCCGATCTCGTGCTCGCGCTCCAGCGCGGGACCGGCGCGCGTCCCGACGCCACCACCGCCCTGGGTTACGACATCGCCTCGAGGCTGGTCCAGGCCTGTCGCGACGAGGCGCTCGCCGACCTGACCAGTCCGGACCCGGCTGACGAGGACTGCTCGCTCGTGGTCCGCCGTGCGGCCTCGGGCAAGGTGTCGGTCGTGGCGAGACGGCCGCTGCCGGTCGCGGCGCCCGACCTCGACGCCGTCGCCGTGGGCCCGGCGATCACCGCCCTGCCGCACCATGGGTGAGGCAGGCCCGGGCGCCGCCTCGGCGCGGGTCCCGGCAACCAATCCGGTCCGCTCCTAGTCTCACGGCCATGGGCAAGGTCCCGGCCGACAAGCCGCTGCGGCTGCTCGTGATCGCGACGATCGCGGGGCTGGCCTTCATCGGCGTCGAATCGCTGAGCACTGCCGGCGCGCAGGGCGGGCGCGCCCCTGACGGAGCGCTCGCGCGGGTGGCCGCGGCCCCGGCTGAGGTCACTCTCGGGCAGCCCGCGGTACCTGCCCCCCTACCTGCCGCCGTATCTGCGGTCCAGGAGGTCGTGGACCTGCCGGGCGGAGGCACCAGGGTCTTCGGGCACCGCCGATTCCTGGTCGCGTACTACGGCACGGCCGGCACCGGTGTGCTCGGCGTCCTGGGTGAGGCGGACCCCGACACCATGCACCGGCGACTGCTCAAGGCGGCCGAGCCGTTCGGTCGAGACGGCGAGCAGGTCCAGCCGGTCTATGAGCTGATCGTCACGGTCGCCGACGCGGTGCCGGGTCCTGACGGCGACTACAGCCACGACATTTCCGACGCGGCGGTGCGCGACTACATCGCCGCTGCGCACCGTCACGGCGCGCTCGTGGTGCTCGACCTGCAGCCTGGCCGGTCCGACTTCCTCACCGTGGCCCAGCGCTGGAAGTGGGCGCTTCAGGATCCGTGGGTCGGTCTGGCGCTCGACCCCGAGTGGCGGGTCGGCCCGCGGCAGGTGCCGGCCCAGGTGATCGGCAGCGTGGGCGCAGTCGAGGTCAACCGGGTCACGAGGTGGCTGTCCGGTCTCAAGCAACGACGCGGCCTGCCGGAGAAGGCGTTCGTCCTCCACCAGTTCCGCACCTCGATGATCCGCAACATCGACAAGGTGGTGGACCGCAAGGGGCTGGCCATGGTGCAGCACGTCGATGGCTTCGGCACCCAGCGCCAGAAGCTGGCGACCTACCACGCGGTCGCACGGCCCGACCAGTTCGCGATGGGCTTCAAGCTGTTCTACGACGAGGACGTCAACCTGTTCTCCCCGCAGCGCGTGCGCAAGATCCGGCCTGCCGTGAGGTTCGTCAGCTACCAGTGACGCCGGCGTCGCGCACCCGCGGCACTAGGGTCGGCACCGTGCGCTCGCCCGTGTTCGTCGACCACCACGTGCACGTGGGACTCGTCGACCTGACGGGCCTGGCGGACTCGGGGATCGGGCGGGTCGTGGACCTCGGCTGGAACGACGACGTCGTCGCTCTTGCGGCCAGCGCGGCGGTGGCCACGTCGTACGCCGGTAGGTTCGTGGCCGCGCCCGGTGGCTACCCGAGGGCGAGTGGATGGGCGCCACCTCGCTGCACCAGCGAGGTCGCCGAGCCCCGAGCGGCCGCCGCAGCCGTTGCGCACCAGGTGGCCCTGGGTGCTGCCCTGGTGAAGACCACCCTCAACCGTGACGCCGGTGCCGTGCTCGACCTGTCGTCCCTCCGCGAGGTGGTGGGTGAGGCCACGGCAGCCGGGCTCCCCGTGGTCGCGCACTGTGAGGGGCCCGGCATGGTCGAGCTCGCCCTGGCCGGGGGAGTGGGGGCGCTCGCGCACACGCCGTGGACTCACCGACTCGACGACGAGGTGGTGGCCGAGGCGGTGGCGGCGGGGCAGGTCTGGATCAGCACGCTCGACATCCACGGCTACGGCGCCGCGACCCCCGACCAGCAGCGGGCCGTCGACAACCTGGCGCGTTTCGCCGCAGCCGGCGGACGCGTGCTCTACGGCACCGACCTCGGCAACGGCCCGCTGCCCGAGGCCCTGAACCTGCGCGAGACCGGGCTGTTGTCCGAGGCCGGACTCGACGACGACGCGGTGCTCGCGGCGCTGACGGACCCCTGGCCGTTCACGAGTGTCGACGACGGCCTGCAGACCGACGTGCCGGACGGGCCCGAACCCTTCGCCGACCGCCTGGCCGGCGCGCACGTCATACGGACGGAGGCCTGATGCCCCACGACCCGCTGCAGCAGTACCGCGACCGCTTCGTCGGCGCGGAGTCCGACCTGGTCTACTTCGACGGCAACTCGCTGGGCCGGCCGCTGAAGGTCACCGCCGAGCGACTTCGCGAGTTCGTGCTGGAGGAGTGGGGTGGCCGCCTGATCCGCGGCTGGGACGAGCGCTGGTTCGACCTGCCGCTGACGCTGGGGGACCGCATCGGCCGTACCTTCCTCGGCGCCGCACCGGGCCAGGTCGCCGTCGGCGACTCGACCACCGTCCTGCTCTACAAGCTGATGCGGGCAGCCGTCGCCGCGCGCCCGGGGCGGACCGAGATCGTGGTCGACCGCGACAACTTCCCCACCGACCGCTACGTCGCCGACGGCGTGGCCCGCGAGTGCGGCCTGGCGCTGCGTTGGGTCGACGTCGACACCAGCGCCGGCATCACAGCCGAGCTGCTCGCTGACGTGGTGAGCGAGCGTACGGCGCTCGTCGTCGCCAGCCACGTGGCCTACCGGTCGGCCTACCTCGCCGACGGTTCCGCGCTGACCAGGATCGCCCACGATGCCGGCGCCCTGATCCTGTGGGACCTCTCGCACTCGGGCGGGTCGGTGCCGGTCGAGCTCGACGCGTGGCAGGCCGACCTGGCGGTCGGCTGCACCTACAAGTACCTCAACGGTGGCCCCGGGTCGCCTGCCTACTGCTACGTCGCGGCTCGTCACCTCGACGACCTGAGCCAGCCCATCCAGGGCTGGATGGGCGCGACCGACCCGTTCCTGATGGGCCCGGTCTACACGCCGACCCAGGGCATCCGCCGATTCCTGTCCGGGACGCCGGCCGTCACGGCGATGCTCGCCGTCAGCGACATGGTGGACCTCGTCGACGAGGTGGGCATGGCAGCGGTGCGCGAGAAGTCCGTCGGCCTCACCGAGCACGCCATCGCCCTGGCCGACGAGCACCTCTCCGGCCGCGGCGTCACGGTCGCATCGCCACGCGACGCCGGCTGGCGCGGCGGCCACGTCACGCTCCACCATCGCGACATGCAGCGTGTGGTGGCGGCGCTGTGGGAGCGAGACGTCATCCCCGACTACCGCGACCCGGGCGGCCTGCGCGTCGGGCTCTCGCCGCTGTCCACGTCGTACGACGAGGTGGACCGCGGCATCGCCGCCGTGCGGGAGCTGCTGGGATGACGCGCACCAACCAGCACGGGCAGGAGCTCGGCGAGCCCGTCGACTGGGAGCCACGACCCGCGCCGGCCCCTGTGGTGCTGACCGGTCGCTATGTCACCGTCGCCGGCCTCGAGCACGCCCACTCGGCGGCGTTGTACGACGCGCTCTCGGGGCCCCAGGACGACGCGTTGTGGACCTACCGTCCGGCCGACCGCCCCACGGGCCCGGCCTCGATGGAGACCTTCGTGGCCGAACTGCTCGCCCACCCCACCGACGTGAGCTTCGTGGTCACGCCGCGGGGGCGTGGTCCGGAGGGCATCGCCACCTTGATGAGGGCAGACCCGGCCAACGGCGTCGTCGAGATCGGCGGCATCCTGTTGGCCCGGTCGATGCAGCGCACGCCGGCCTCGACGGAGGCGATGTACCTGCTGGCCCACCACGTCTTCGACGCCCTCGGCTACCGCAGGTACGAGTGGAAGTGCGACTCCCTCAACGAGCCGTCACGCCGCGCGGCCGCGCGGCTCGGGTTCACCTACGAGGGCCGGTTCCGTCAGGCCCTGGTCTACAAGGGCCGCAACCGCGACACCGACTGGTTCTCGATCACCGACGCCGAGTGGCCGCGCATCCGTGCTGCCCACGAGGCCTGGCTCGACCCGGCCAACTTCGACGACGACGGGGGACAGCGCCAGCACCTCGGCGACCTCACTCGGATCGAGGCTGTCTGAGGTCCGTGGCAAGGTGGGTCGCATGGAGCCACGCGTCAGCTTCCTCACCCTGGCCGTCCCCGACCTCGAGGCAGCCCACGAGTTCTACGTCGACGGGCTCGGCTGGGAGGCCGCGATGCACGTGCCTGGCGACGTCGTGATGATCCAGGTCGGCGAGCACCTCGTGCTGTCGCTGTGGGCCGAGCCTGGCTTCGAGGAAGAGGTCGGTCCGATCAGACGCGGCGAGGGCCTCGTGCCGATCACGCTGGCCCACAACCTGGCGACCCGCGAGGAGGTCGACGCCGTGCTCGAGGACGCACGCGCCGCCGGAGCGTCCTACGTCGGCGACGCGGTCGAGCGCGAGTGGGGCGGCTACACCGGCTACTTCGCCGACCCGGCGGGCTTCCGGTGGGAGGTCGCCTACAACCCCGGACCCATCGGCCAGACCGTCTTGCCGCACCACTGACCTGGCCGATCCCTGACGACGAGGAGACACGCGATGCCCGAGACACTCAAGCGCAGCGAGGTGCGCGAGCGGCAGCCTGCCGGATTCGAGGTCCTGCTCAGCGCCATCGAGGCTGTCTACGCGACCGGAGACTTCGCCACCGGGCTGCGCTTCGTCGAGCGCATCGGCGCCGCGGCCGAGGCGGTCAACCACCATCCCGACCTGACGCTGACCTATCCCGCTGTGCACGTGAGGCTGTGGAGCCACGACGCCGGTGGGGTGACCGAGCGTGACCTCGCGCTGGCGACGACGATCAGCCAGATCGCCTCCGAGCTCGGCATCGAGGCGACGCCTGACAGGCTGAGCCGGATCGAGATCGGTCTCGACACCCACGACCGGCCCGCCGTCGCGGCGTTCTGGGCGGCGGTGCTGGGCTACGAAGCGATCGACGACCTCGACATCTGTGACCCGCAGGGCCGCCAGGTCACCTTCTGGCTCCAGCAGAGCGAGGCGAGTGAGGAGCCCCGCCAGCGCTTCCACGTCGACGTGTCGGTGCCGCCGGACCAGGCAGAGGTTCGCATCGCGGCCGCGCTCGCAGCGGGCGGGACACTGGTCTCGCGCGAGCACGAGCCGGCCTTCATCGTGCTCGCCGACCCGGAGGGCAACAAGGTGTGCGTCTGCACCTCGGTGGGGCGTGACTGAGGTGTGCGCGAGGCCAGCATCCGGGACACGGGTCCCGGATGCTGGGACGGCCTGCGAGACTCCATGACGGATCGTCGGCCCGGCGGCTACCGTGGGCGGGTGCACACCGCGCTTGTACGCACCCGACGCGAGGACTGAGGCCCCCACCGCCTCCACCTCGCGTCACCCCTCGTTGCCGAATCGGCCGGGGGGTTTTTTCATGGATCCACACACCTCACAGACAAGGCCAACCGAGATGGGCGAGCAGGACCCCGGCACCGGCGATTCGGTCACCGGCGCGCAGAGCCTGATCAAGTCGCTGGAGGCAGCCGGCACCACCGACATCTTCGGCATCCCGGGCGGCGCCATCCTCCCGGCGTACGACCCACTGATGGACTCCTCGATCCGCCACATCCTCGTGCGTCACGAGCAGGGCGCCGGCCACGCGGCACAGGGGTACGCCGTGGCGAGCGGCCGCGTGGGCGTGTGCATGGCCACCTCGGGCCCGGGTGCGACCAACCTGGTCACCCCCATCGCCGACGCCTACATGGACTCCGTGCCGATTGTGGCCGTCACCGGCCAGGTGGGCGCCGCTGCGATCGGCACCGATGCCTTCCAGGAGGCCGACATCCGGGGCATCACGATGCCCATCACCAAGCACAACTTCCTGGTCACCGATCCCGACGAGATCCCGCGGGTCGTGGCCGAGGCGTTCTACATCGCCTCGACCGGCAGGCCCGGTCCGGTGCTCGTCGACGTCGCGAAGTCCGCGCTCCAGGCCCGCACGACGTTCGCCTGGCCGGCCGAGCTGCACCTGCCCGGCTACCGGCCGGTGACCCGACCTCACGCCAAGCAGATCCGCGAGGCCGCCCGCCTGATCCTCGAGTCCCGCCGGCCGGTGCTCTACGTCGGCGGCGGCGTGATCCGGGCCGGTGCGTCCGCCGAGCTCAAGGCGCTCGCCGAGCTGACCGGCATGCCGGTCGTCACCACCTTGATGGCACGCGGGGCGTTCCCTGACAGCCACGTCCAGCACCTCGGCATGCCCGGCATGCACGGCACCGTCGCTGCGGTCGCCGGCCTGCAGCGCAGCGACCTCATCATCAGCCTGGGCGCGCGGTTCGACGACCGGGTCACCGGCAACCTCGACTCGTTCGCGCCGGGAGCGCGCATCATCCATGCCGACATCGACCCGGCCGAGATCGGCAAGAACCGCGCCGTCGACGTGCCCATCGTGGGCGACGCGCGCGAGGTGATCGCCGACCTGGTACTCGCGCTCAAGGCCGAGGCCGAGGCCGGTCACACCGGCGACTACGAGGCGTGGGTGGAGTTCCTGGCCGACATCAAGAAGCGCTACCCGCTCGCCTACGACCAGCCCGACGACGGCACGCTCGCCCCGCAGTACGTCATGGAGCGCCTGGGCAGGATCGCGGGCCCGGAGTCCATCTACGTCGCGGGCGTGGGCCAGCACCAGATGTGGGCGGCCCACTTCGTGGGCTACGAGAACCCCCGCACCTGGATCAACTCCGGCGGCCTGGGCACGATGGGCTTCGCGGTGCCCGCGGCCATGGGCGCCAAGGTGGGGGCGCCCGACAAGACCGTGTGGTGCGTCGACGGCGACGGCTGCTTCCAGATGACCAACCAGGAGCTGGCCACCTGCGCGATCAACGACATCCCCATCAAGGTCGCGATCATCAACAACGAGTCGCTCGGCATGGTCCGGCAGTGGCAGACGCTGTTCTACAACGAGCGCTACTCCAACACCGACCTGCACAGCAAGCGCATCCCCGACTTCGTCAAGCTCGCCGATGCCTACGGCTGCGTGGGGCTGGCGTGCGAGTCGCCCGACCAGGTCGACGCCACGATCGAGAAGGCGATGGCCATCGACGACCAGCCCGTCGTCATCGACTTCCGGGTGCACCGTGACGCGATGGTGTGGCCGATGGTGGCCGCCGGCACCAGCAACGACGACATCAAGTACGCCCGAGGCCTGGCCCCCGAGTTCGACAAGGACGACCTGTAACCATGAGCCGTCACACACTGTCCGTGCTCGTCGAGAACAAGCCCGGCGTGCTGGCCCGGATCGCTGGCCTGTTCGCCCGCCGCGGCTACAACATCGACTCCCTCGCCGTCGGTCCCACCGAGCACGACGAGGTCTCCCGGATGACCATCGTGGTCAACGTCGAGGAGTCCCCGCTCGAGCAGGTCACCAAGCAGCTCAACAAGCTGGTCGAGGTGATCAAGATCGTCGAGCTCGACGGCGCGGCCTCGGTCAACCGCGAGCTCCTGCTCGTCAAGGTGCGGGCCGACGCCGAGACCCGTGGCCAGATCCTCGATGTGGTCGAGCTCTTCGCAGCCAAGGTCGTCGACGTCTCACCTGACACCGTGGTCGTCCAGGCCATCGGCAACGCCGACAAGCTCGCCGACCTGCGCCGCCTCCTGGAGCCCTTCGGCATCCGCGAGCTCGTGCAGTCCGGCATGGTCGCCATCGGCCGCGGCCCCCGCTCCATCTCCGAGCGCACCTTGCGTCCGGTCGCCGTACCCTCTCCGTCGCGGGCTGGATGAGCCGGCGTCGGTCTCGGCCGTCCCGGGGGTTTCCCCGGACGTCCGGGGAAACCGTCGGAGGTCAGGGAAAACCTCACCTGACATCCGACAGCAAAGCCTGACAAGACCCACACCACCATCACCCAAGGAGCGCCCACCGTGGCCCAGATGTTCTACGACGACGACGCCGACCTGTCCCTGATCCAGGGCAAGAACGTGGCCGTGCTCGGCTACGGCAGCCAGGGTCACGCGCACTCGCTGTCCCTGCGCGACTCCGGCGTCGACGTGCGCATCGGCCTGCCCGAGGGATCCAAGAGCCGGGCCAAGGCCGAGGCCGAGGGCCTGCGCGTACTCACCCCGGCCGAGGCGGTCGAGGAGGCCGACGTCATCGTGGTCCTGGCCCCCGACCACAAGCAGCGCCAGCTCTACAAGGAGGCCATCGAGCCCAACATCGCCCCGGGCGACACCCTGGTCTTCGGTCATGGGTTCAACATCCGCTTCGGCTACATCACCCCGCCCGAGGGCGTGGACGTGTTCATGGTCGCCCCCAAGGGTCCGGGCCACCTCGTGCGCCGCGAGTACGTCGACGGGCGCGGTGTGCCTGTGCTCGTCGCCGTCGAGAAGGACTACTCCGGCAAGACCTGGGACCTGGCCCTGTCCTACGCCAAGGCCATCGGCGGCCTGCGCGCGGGTGGCATCAAGACGACCTTCACCGAGGAGACCGAGACCGACCTGTTCGGCGAGCAGGCCGTGCTGTGCGGCGGCGCCTCGATGCTGGTCCAGTACGGCTTCGAGGTCCTCACCGAGGCCGGCTACCAGCCCGAGGTCGCCTACTTCGAGTGCCTGCACGAGCTGAAGCTGATCGTGGACCTGATGTACGAAGGCGGCATCGCCAAGCAGCGCTGGTCGGTCTCCGACACCGCCGAGTACGGCGACTACGTCAGCGGGCCTCGCGTCATCGACGAGCACGTCAAGGACAACATGAAGCAGATCCTGGCCGAGATCCGCGACGGCTCCTTTGCCCAGCGGTTCATCGACGACCAGGACGCCGGCGGTCCGGAGTTCCACGCGTTGCGCGCCAAGGGCGAGCAGCACCCGATCGAGAACACCGGCCGCGAGCTGCGCAAGCTGATGGCCTGGGTGAAGTCGCACGACGACGACTACCAGGAGGGCACCGCGACCCGGTGACCCCATGACCACCTACACCCACGGGCATGCCGAGTCGGTGCTGCGCTCCCACCGCAACCGCACGGTGGCCAACTCCGCGGCGTACCTGCGCGCGCACCTCGACTCGTCCCAGCGCCTGCTCGATGTCGGGGCCGGCCCTGGCACCATCACCGCGGATCTGGCCACGATCGTCGGCGAGGTCGTCGCGACCGAGATCGACGAGGACGCGGCGGCCATCACCCGCGCAGGAGCGCCCGGGGTCGAGGTCCACGTCGCCGACGTGCATGCCCTGCCGTTCGACGACGGGGAGTTCGATGTCGTGCACGCGCACCAGGTGCTCCAGCACGTCGCCGATCCGGTGCAGGCGCTGCGCGAGATGGCTCGCGTGACCAGGCCCGGGGGAGTAGTCGGCGTCCGCGACTCCGACTACGGCTCCTTCGCGTGGTGGCCGCGGCTACCCGAGCTCGACCGCTGGTTGGAGCTGTACGACGGCGCGGCACGCGCCAACGGCGGCGAGCCCGACGCCGGACGCCGGCTGCTCTCGTGGGCGCACGCGGCCGGACTGACCGACGTCACGGCTGGGTCGTCCACCTGGTGCTACGCATCTCCTGAGGCGCGAACGTGGTGGGGCGGGCTGTGGGCCGACCGCATCGTCGGCTCCGCCCTTGCCGACCAGCTGGTGCGCGAGGCCCGCGCGACGCCCGAGGAGCTGGCCCGGATCTCCGCCGCGTGGCGCGCCTGGGCCGCCGATCCCGACGGCTGGTTCTCGGTGCACCACGGCGAGCTCGTCATCCGCGTGATGGGGTAGTCCCGTGCAGTTGACGGCTCTCGAGGCCGATTTCACCCGCTTGTTGCACGGGAGTACGGCGACGGACTCCGAGGCACTGGTCGCGTGACCCCGGCGCGGGCGGGAACACCACCCGCGCCGGAGTGGTTGAAAAGTACATGATCGTTGAGATCTGGTCTGACGTGGTCTGCCCATGGTGCGCGATCGGCCGGGCTCGGCTCGACACCGCGCTGGCCCAGGCCGGCCTCGACGACGTCGAGGTGGTGCTGCGCTCCTTCGAGCTCGACCCGACCGCGCCGGTCGGAGCCGCCGAGCCGATGGTCGAGGTGCTGGCCGCCCGCTACGGGCTGACTCGTGACGAGGCGGCTGGTGCGATGGCGCGCACCGAGGACCTCGCGGCGGCCGAGGGACTCGAGATGCACATGGAGACCACGCTGCACTGCAACACCGTCGATGCCCATCGACTCCTGCACCTGGCGCTCGACGCGGGCGGTCCCGACCTGCAGAAGTCTCTCAACGCGGCCCTGGTCGACGCCCACTTCCGCGACGGGGCCGACGTCGGTGACCACGCCGTGCTGCGCAAGGTCGCCGTGGAGATCGGCCTCGACGAGAGCAGGGTCGACGAGGTGCTGGCCGGCGACACCTACGCCGAGGCGGTCGCCGCCGACGTACGCCAGGCTCGTGCCTATGGTGCAACGGGTGTGCCGTTCTTCGTCATCGACCGGAAGTACGGCGTCTCGGGGGCGCAGCCCGTCGAGGTGTTCGCCCAGGTGCTGGAGCGCGCATCGCAGTCTCGGTGATTGGTCATCAGGCCCTCCGCACCGTGGACCCGACAGACCGCTGACGAATCGGGGTTGAGACGCCGCCGGGATGGCGTACCCCGTCGGCTAGGGTGGTGCGGGCACAGCGTCGTGCGTCGTCTCCCTCCGTGACTCGAGACCGAGGTCGTTTCGCTGTGACTGCGCACCCTGACACTGTCGCCCGCCCCGTGGTGCTCATCGCCGAGGAGCTGAGCCCCGCCACCGTGGCTGCGCTGGGCCCCGACTTCGAGATCCGGCACTGCGACGGCTCCGACCGCACCGAGCTCCTCGAGGCGATCGCTGGGGCCGACGCGATCTTGGTGCGCTCGGCGACCAAGGTCGACGCCGAGGCACTGGGCGCCGCGCGCCGGCTGAAGGTCGTCGCACGGGCCGGCGTCGGCCTCGACAACGTCGACGTCAAGGCCGCCACCCAGGCGGGCGTGATGGTGGTCAACGCCCCCACGTCCAACATCGTCTCTGCCGCCGAGCTGGCCGTCGCGCTGATGCTCGCGGCCGCGCGGCACGTCTCCCCGGCGCATGCCTCGCTCAAGAACGGCGAGTGGAAGCGGTCGAAGTACACCGGCATCGAGCTCTACGAGAAGACCGTCGGCATCGTCGGCCTCGGCCGCATCGGCGTCCTCGTGGCCCAGCGCCTCTCCGCGTTCGGGATGACCGTGATCGCCTACGACCCCTACGTGCAGGCCGGCCGGGCAGCGCAGATGGGTGTCCGCCTCGTCGACCTCGACACCTTGTTGGCCGAGTCGGACTTCATGTCCGTGCATCTGCCCAAGACTCCCGAGACCGCCGGGCTGATCGGCAGCGAGCAGCTGGCCAAGGCCAAGCCGTCCCTCGTCCTGGTCAACGCCGCCCGCGGTGGCATCGTCGACGAGGGCGCCCTCTATGCAGCCCTCAAGGAAGGCCGGATCGCGGCCGCCGGCCTCGATGTGTTCGCCACCGAGCCGTGCACCGACAGCCCACTGTTCGAGCTCGAGAACGTCGTGGCGACCCCGCACCTCGGTGCGTCGACCGACGAGGCCCAGGAGAAGGCCGGCGTCGCCGTGGCGCGGTCCGTGCGACTGGCACTGTCCGGCGAGCTGGTACCCGACGCGGTCAACGTGCAGGGTGGTGTGATCGCCGAGGACGTACGTCCGGGCATCCCGCTGACCGAGAAGCTCGGCCGCATCTTCACCGGACTGGCAGGCGAGGTGGCCCAGCAGATCGACGTCGAGGTCCGCGGCGAGATCACCGAGTACGACGTCAAGGTGCTGGAGCTGGCTGCCCTCAAGGGAGTCTTCAGCGACGTCGTTCCCGACCAGGTCTCCTACGTCAACGCGCCGCTGCTCGCGGCCGAGCGCGGCACCGCCGTACGCCTGATCACCGAGCCCGACAGTCCCGACCACCGCAACCTGATCACGCTGCGCGGCACGCTCGCCGACGGTTCGCAGGTCTCGGTCAGCGGCACCCTGGTCGGCATCAACCAGCGCGAGCGCATCGTCGAGGTCAACGGCTACGACGTCGACATCGAGCCCACCGACCACCTGGCCTTCCTGACCTACATCGACCGCCCGGGCATGGTCGGGGTCATCGGTCGCATCCTCGGCGAGGCCAAGGTCAACATCGCGGGCATGCAGGTCTCCCGCGACGAGCTCGGCGGCCGGGCGCTGGTGGCGCTCTCGGTCGACTCGGCCATCGGCGCCGAGGTGCTCGCCGAGGTCGAGGCGGCCATGGACGCGTCCTCGGTGCGCGGCATCGACCTGGCCTGACCCGGCCACGGCCCGCGCGGCACGTATTGACCTCTGGCTAGCGTCGCGTTGCGATCACCGCGGACGCGTCCGCCGCGATCATCACCTCGACCGCGGCGAAACGGTCGTCGCTGAGCCACTCCTCGCGCAGGGTGTCGACGCGACCGGCGTAGGTCGGGGGCCAGTGCTCGCACGGCGTGAAGTCGTCGAGCACCACGATGCCGCCCTCCTCGACGAGATCCCAGACCTTGTCAGGGCCGGCGGCCGAGGGCTTGCCCGAGTCGAGGAACAACAGCGAGAACGGGCCCTTGTCGAACAGCGTGGACCAGTCGGCCGAGACGACCTCGACCTGCGGGTCGTCCACGAAGATCTGGGCGGCCGCCTTGGCCAGCTTGGGGTCGAGCTCGGCGGTCACGATGCGGGCGTCGTCACGCACGCCCGAGCGGAGCCAGGCGGTGCCGACACCGCAGCCGGTGCCGAACTCGGCGAGCGTGCCGCCGCGGGTGGCCGCCAGCGTCGCGAGGAGCCGGCCGGTCTCGTTGCGGCAGAAGGACACGTAGCCTGCCTTGCGCGAGACCGCGAAGGCCCGGTTGACCACGTCCGGGAGCTCGGGGGGCGCCGACATGCCCGCAGTCTCTCATGGTGGTCCCCATGTCTCGCATCGTGGATGGGTCGGGCAAATGGGCTGCGGGGCGCCCTTCTGGCGGCGTACCTTGGTCGCACCATGCGGAACGTGTTCGTACTCATCGACAGCCGCGGCGAGGCCTGACAGCAAGGCCACCTCGTCGCGGTGGTCGTGCGTTGCGGGTCTTGCGCTAGTTCAGCAGCAGTCCCGTGGCGGGCTCCTCGAAGCCGACGCGATCCGTGACTCTCCTGGTCGATGACCGACCGGCTCTCCCGTGACCCGGGGGACCTGGGCCTCATCTCCGCCCGGGCTCGCTGCTCTCCCGTTCATCTACCAGCACGTCATCACCAGGAGAGTCCGATGTACGACATGTACCCCGACTGGGGTCCGGCGTCGCACCAGCCCGAGAACCCGCGCAGCCACGAGGCCGTCCAGGCCTCGCTCGACCTGCGGGACAACGGCGGCGAACGCCCCGACGACAACTAGCCTGTGGCCAGTGAGTGAGTCAGTGACGTCCTTGAAGCTCGCGGTCATCGGTGGCGATGGCATCGGTCCCGAGGTCACCGAGGAGGCCCTGAAGGTCCTCGAGGTGGCCGCTCCGGCCGAGCTGAAGGTCGAGCCGACGCGCTATGACCTGGGCGCCGAGCGCTACCTCGCGACCGGCGAGGTGCTGCCCGATGCTGTGCTCGCCGAGATCCGTGAGCACGACGCGATCCTCCTCGGTGCCGTGGGAGGCAAGCCGGGCGATGCCCGCCTGCCGGCAGGGATCCTCGAGCGAGGGCTGCTGCTCAAGCTGCGCTTCGAGCTCGACCACTACGTCAACCTGCGGCCGTCGCGCATCTTCCCGGGCGTCGTCTCCCCGCTGGCCGCACCCGGCGACGTGGACTTCGTGGTCGTGCGCGAGGGCACCGAAGGTCCCTACACGGGTAACGGCGGCACCCTGCGCGCCGGCACGCCCCACGAGGTGGCCACCGAGGTCTCGCTCAACACCGCCCACGGCGTCGAGCGCGTGGTCCGCGACGCGTTCGCGCGCGCGTCACGCCGACCGCGCCGCAAGCTCACCTTGGTCCACAAGACCAACGTGCTCGTGCACGCGGGTGCCGTGTGGTCGCGCCTGGTCAACGCCGTCGCCGCAGAGTTCCCCGACGTCACCGTCGACTACCTCCACGTCGACGCGGCCACGATCTTCTTGACGACCGATCCGTCGCGCTTCGACGTCATCGTCACCGACAACCTCTTCGGGGACATCCTCACCGACCTCGCCGCTGCCATCACCGGCGGCATCGGGCTGGCCGCCTCGGGCAACATCAACCCCGACCGGACCGCTCCCTCCATGTTCGAGCCCGTCCATGGCTCGGCCCCCGACATCGCCGGCCAGGGCATCGCCGACCCGACCGCCGCGATCTTGTCGGTCTCCCTGATGCTCGACCACCTCGGTCACTCCCAGGCCGCGGCCGCCGTCGAGGCGGCCGTGCTGGCCGACCGCGCCGAGCTCGCCGCCTCCGGGCGCGACGTACGCCGCTCCACCTCCGAGATCGGCGACGCGATCGCTGCCCGAGTAGCTCACTAGGGCGGGTTTGTCGGTTTCCCCGGACATCCGGGGAAACCGTCGCAGGTCAGGGAAAGCATCCCCTGACTGCGACGGGACTCCCTGAACCGCGTGCCGCTACCTCCCCATAGTTGGACGCCCTACTATCTTCCAGAAGACTTCTCAGACAGGTGAACCCATGGACATCAGCATCACCCGTACTTCGTCCCCGACGACCGACGAGCGACTCGCCGAGATCCTGGCGAACCCGGGCTTCGGGGTGCACTTCACCGACCACATGTTCACCGTCGAGTGGACGCCCGTCGACGGATGGCACGGCGCCCGCGTCACGCCGTACGGCCCTCTGACGCTCGACCCCGCGACGGCGGTGCTCCACTACGCGCAGGAGATCTTCGAGGGGATGAAGGCCTACCGTCACGACGACGGTTCGGTCTGGACCTTCCGCCCCGAGGCCAACGCCGAGCGGATGGTGCGCTCCAGCGGACGGCTGGCGCTGCCCGTGCTGCCGGTCGAGGACTTCGTGCAGGCGGTGGACGCCATCGTCGAGGTCGACCAACGCTGGGTGCCCGATGCCGCGGGCGAGAAGAGCCTGTACCTGCGACCGTTCATGATCGCGACCGAGAAGTTCCTGGGGGTCCGGCCGGCCCGGCACGTCACCTTCATGGTGATCTGCAGCCCCGCCGGCGCCTACTTCAGCAAGGGCATCAAGCCGATCAGCCTGTGGCTCTCGACCGACTACACGCGCGCGGGCCGCGGCGGGATGGGCGCGGCCAAGACCGGCGGCAACTACGCCTCCTCGCTCGTCGCGCAGCAGGAGGCGACCGCACAAGGCTGCGACCAGGTCGTCTTCCTCGACGCCCAGGAGGGGACCTACGTCGAGGAGCTCGGCGGCATGAACATGTACTTCGTCTACTCCGACGGCCACATCGTCACCCCCGAGGTCGGCACGATCCTCGAGGGCATCACCCGCTCCAGCATCATCGAGCTCGCCGGCAAGCTCGGTCACCAGGTCGAGGAGAGGAAGTTCTCGATCGAGGAGTGGCGCGACGGTGTGACCAGCGGCGACATCGTCGAGGTCTTCGCCTGCGGCACCGCCGCCGTCGTGACGCCGGTCGGCCAGCTGCGCTGGCACGGCGGCCAGGCAGGTGCCGCCGACGGTGAGGCCGGCGAGCTGACGATGCGGATCAGGCAGGCCCTGGTCGACATCCAGTACGGCCGCGCCGACGACACGTTCGGCTGGATGCACCGTGTGTGCTGAGGTCTGCTGACCCCTTCGTACAGGTCGTCGTGCCCCGAAATTCCGGTTTCCCCCAGTTACGCTCGACGGCGTGACTCTGTCCTCAGGTGCGCCGCGCCCGCAGGCGCCCCCACCGGCGCCCCCACCGGGCCTGACCGTCGGCGGCTACACGCTGCTGACGCGCCTGGGCGAGGGCGGGATGGGCGTGGTGCACCTCGCGCGCAAGGACGACGGTCCACGGGTGGCGCTGAAGGTGCTGCGTCCCCACATCGTCGGCGACGACGAGGCCAGGGCCCGCCTGGCCCGCGAGGTCTCCTCGCTGAGCCGTATCCGCAGCCGGTGGGTGGCCGAGATCGTCGACGCCGACCCGTGGGGGCCGGTGCCGTTCGTGGCGACCCGCTACGTGCCGGGGTTCTCCCTGCACGACCAGGTACAGGAGGAGGGGCCGGTCACCGGAACCGATCTGGTCTGGCTCGCGCAGGCGCTCGCCGAGGGGATCGCCAGCGTGCACGCCGCCGGCGTGCTCCACCGTGACGTCAAGCCGTCCAACGTCTTGATGGAGGGGCGCACGCCCATCCTCATCGACTTCGGTCTTGCCCGGGTTGCCGACGATCCCAAGCTGACCCACACCGGCTGGCTGCTCGGCACACCCGGCTACCTGCCGCCCGAGATCCTGCACGGCGACGACGCGAGTCCCGCCTCCGACGTGCACTCGTGGGCGGCGACGGTTGCCTACGCCGCGCTGGGAGCCTCGCCCTACGGTTCGGGGCCCTCGATGGCCATCATGGACCGGGTCCGTCGCGGCGACCACGACCTGGCGGGCCTGCCGGATGCTCTGCGCGCTCTGCTGGACTCCGCTCTGGACCCTGATCCCGCGCGACGCCCGAGCCTGGATCGCATCCGCCAGCTGCTCGATCCCGACGCCAATCCCCGGACTCCCCTCCGCGGGTACGCGCCCGAGGACGCCGAGGACCTCTTCACGATGCCGTTGGCCGTCGCGGCCCAGGCGGGCGTGGCCCCACGGGTCGAGCCGGACGACGTCGTCACCGAGGTACGCCCGACTCTGGTCGACCCACGGCTCCAGCCCGCTCCGCAGTTCCCGCCCCGAGCCGGGTTCCGGCCACTGGCCCACGCCGCCCAGGAGGACTTCTGGGACGAGCACTGGCACGACCATCGCAACCTGCCGGTCCATGGCTGGGTCGGTCCGCCCGAGCCCGCACCAGCGTCGCGCGTGGAGCGGGCGCGGCGGACCCTGCTGCTCGTCGCCACCGCTGTCGCCGTCGCCGCGGGCGTCGCCGCGTTCCCCTACCTGGCCACCGGCCTGCTGCTGGTGCTCGTGGCCCTGCTGCGCTCGGGCTCCATGACCGCGAGCGCGGCGGGGGACCGGCAGCGCCTGCGAGGCGGCACCCGGTGGTACGACGTCGTGGTCGCTCCGCTGTCGGCGCCCTGGCACCTGCTGCGGTCCTTGCCCACGACCGGCCTGCTGTACTTCTGGGCCGGTGGGTTCGCGGTCGCGGCCGGGCTGCTCTGCTACGCCTTCGCCGTCTCGCTGGAGGTGACGCTGTTCACCGGCGGGCTGGCGCTCGTGGGCGCGCTGTACCTCGGCCCTGGAGGGTCTCGGGTGCGGCGCCCCGTATCGCGTCTGGTGCTGCCCCTCTCGCGCACGACCCAGACGTGGGCGATCGCGATCGCCGTGCTCGCGGCCGTTGCCATGGTGCTGGGGTTGGTCTCGGAGGCCGGGGTGCACTGGCTGCCTGCCGACGGCCGACCCGGATCTTGAGACTTGCGCCCCCGGCTCACCGCGAGCGTGGCACGATGACCTCGTGCGCACGCACCTGAGCATCATCATCACCTAGCGCGTCGGGACCCCCGGCGCGCAAACCTCTCGTCCTCGAGAGGTTTTTTTGTTGTCCGAGCACGAAAGACACCAACCATGGACTCGCAGCCTGACCAGCCGCTCGACCTCCAGCTCGATCCGCAACTCGATCTCCAGGGCGCCTTCCACGTCTACGACACCACGCTGCGCGACGGCGCGCAGCAGGAGGGGCTCAACCTCTCGGTCGCCGACAAGCTCTCGATCGCCCGGCAGCTCGACACCCTCGGCGTCGGCTACATCGAAGGTGGCTGGCCCGGCGCGAACCCCAAGGACACCGAGTTCTTCCGGCGTGCCCAAGGCGAGCTGGACCTCACCCACGCCAAGCTCGCGGCGTTCGGAGCGACCCGTCGCGCCGGCGTACGCGCTGCCGACGACCCGCTCGTCGCCGCCCTGCGCGAGAGCGGAGCCGGTGTCGTCACGCTGGTCGCGAAGTCGCACGAGCGTCACGTGGAGCTGGCCTTGCGCACGACCCTGGCCGAGAACCTCGCGATGATCCGCGACACCGTGGAGCACCTGCGCGCCGAGGGCCAGGAGGTCTTCCTCGACGCCGAGCACTTCTTCGACGGCTACCGCCTCAACCGCGACTATGCGCTCGAGGTGCTCCGCACGGCCTACGAGGCCGGCGCCGCGGTCGTCGCCTTGTGCGACACCAACGGGGGCATGCTGCCTACCTGGGTCGGCGACGTGGTCAACGACGTGGTCGAGACCGCGGGTGTCCGCGTCGGCATCCACTGCCACAACGACACCGGTTGTGCGGTGGCCAACACGCTGGCGGCGGTCGACGCCGGCGCCACCCACGTCCAGGGGACCGTCAACGGCTACGGCGAACGTACGGGCAACGCCGACCTGCTGGCCGTCGTCGCCAACCTCGAGGTCAAGCTCGGTCGGCAGGTGCTGCCGACCGGCAGGCTCGGCGACGCCACCCGCATCGCCCACGCCGTCGCCGAGGTCACCAACGTGCCACCCGCGTCACGGCAGCCGTACGTCGGTACGTCGGCCTTCGCGCACAAGGCCGGACTGCATGCCAGCGCGATCAAGGTCGACCCCGATCTCTACCAGCACATGGACCCCGCAGGAGTCGGCAACGACATGCGCCTGCTGGTCAGTGACATGGCCGGTCGGGCCTCGATCGAGCTGAAGGGCCGCGAGCTCGGCTACGACCTGTCAGGAGATCGTGAGCTGGTCACCCGGGTCACCGCCCGGGTCAAGGAGCTCGAGGCGCGGGGGTTCACCTTCGAGGCGGCCGACGCATCCTTCGAGCTGCTGCTCGCCGAGGAGGTCGAGGGCACCCGCCCGTCGTACTTCGACGTGGAGTCGTGGCGGGTCATCACCGAGACCCGCCCCGGAGACGAGGCCGTGTCGGAGGCCACGGTCAAGCTGCGGGCCGAGGGCGTGCGCTACGTCGTCACCGGTGAGGGCAACGGGCCGGTCAACGCCTTGGACCAGGCACTGCGCGAGGCCATCGGCCAGGCATTTCCCGAGGTCGCGAAGTTCGAGCTGATCGACTACAAGGTCCGCATCCTCGACCAGGGCCATGGCACCGACGCCATCACTCGGGTGCTGATCGAGACCACCGACGGCCAGTCCTCGTGGGTGACGGTGGGCGTCGGCCACAACGTCATCGAGGCGTCCTGGGGTGCCTTGGTCGATGGACTCACCTTCGGCCTGCGCCAGCAACAGGCCGGCTGAGGAAACCACCGCCCGGACTTCCGCGTCTGATGCCCATGCGCCTGCTCGCCCGAACCACCCGGCTCCTCCTCGTCATGATGCTCGCCTGCGGGATGGTGGTGACCGTCGGCTCCGGCCCGGCCCTCGCCTGCTCGTGCGCGATGGCGCAGACGCCGGACTACGTGGACTCCTCGGACACCATCGTGCTCGGCACCTTGGTCGACATCGACGAACCGCGTGGCTTCGTGATGAGCAGCTCGGACCCCACGAGCTACACCGTCGACGTCGAGGCTGTCTTCAAGGGCGAGGCCGGGCGACGTGTGGTGTTCGAGTCCGCCGTGTCGGGTGCGTCGTGCGGCCTGGAGGGCATGGCTGTCGACCGGCGATACCTGTTCTTCCTCCAAGACGGGGGCGACACGCGCAGCGCCAGCCTCTGCGGGGGGACTGCGCCGGCCTCCGCCGCCCTACAGGCCGAGGTCGAGGCCGTGACCGGACCGGGGTCACCACCGACCGGTGAGGACGACCCGCTCCCCGCCGGGGATCTCACCGGCTGGCTGCTCGGTGCCGCGGCAGCCGGCATCGCTCTGGTCGGGGGCGTCGCCTTCTGGGTGCTGCGACGCGGACGAGCCGCCGAGTAGCGCACACCGCCGACCGGCGTTGCGGCCCGGCTAGCGTGGCGGCGTGACCCAGCTCCACGACCTGACCGCGCTGGAGCAGGCTGAGGCCGTACGCCGACGCGAGGTGTCTCCGCTCGAGCTGGTCGACCACTACCTCGCCCGAGCCGACGATGTCGGCGCGTTCGTGATCCGCACTCCCGAGCTCGCCCGGCAGCGCGCAGCCGAGCTCCCCGCCGGCGCCGGGCCCTTGTGGGGTGTGCCAACCGCCATCAAGGACCTGAACCTGACCGCAGGCGTGGGCACGACGTTCGGCTCGCCCGTGTTCGCCGACTTCGTGCCCGAGGTGAGCGACGCCGTCACCCTGGCCCTCGAGGACGCCGGGATGATCAGCCTCGGCAAGACGTCGACACCGGAGTTCGGCTCGCCCTGCTACACCGAGCCCGAGGGCCTGCCTCCGGCCGTCACCCCGTGGGACCGGACGAAGATGGCGGGCGGCTCGTCCGGCGGAGCGGCCGCTGCAGTCGCAGCCGGACTCGTGCCCATCGCCCAGGGCTCGGACGGCGGTGGCTCCATCCGGATCCCGGCCTCGTGCTGCGGCTTGGTAGGCCTCAAGCCGACTCGCGGGCGGATCAGCGGTCACCCCATGTATGGCGACCCGGTGGGTTTGGCGACGGCCGGGCCGATCGCCCGGACCGTCCGCGACGCGGCGGCGATGCTCGATGTCCTCGCCGGTCGTCGGGTGGGGGATCCTGCCTGGGCGCCACCTCCTTCCGAGACGTTCGAGTCGGCCTGCGACCGCGACCCGGGACGGCTCCGGATCGGCAGGCTCAGCACACCACTCGTCACCGACACTCCCGTCCACGACGAGTGCCTGCGTGCCTACGAGGACGCCTCGACGCTGCTGGAGTCCCTTGGTCACGAGGTCGTCGACGTACCTGCCCCGATCGGCCGCGAGGCGGTCGCGGTGTTCGAGACCTGCTGGTCGGTGCTGACCGCACTGTCGGTCGTACCTCCCGAGGCCGAGCCGTTGCTGCGGCCCCTGACCCGGTGGCTCAGCGAGCGGGGCCGGGCTGTCAGCGGCCCGGAGTTCGGGCTGGCCATCGGCGAGCTCAGACGTGTCGCGGCAGCCGCGCTCGAGGCCCTCGCGCCGTGCGACGCGGTCCTGACCCCGACCCTCGCCTCCCCCCCGCTCGCGGTCGGCGCGATCAGGAACGACGACGACCCGGCCGCTGACTTCGAGGCGCAGAAGGCCTTCACGCCGTGGACCTCCGCATGGAACGTCACCGGCATGCCGGCCGTCTCGTTGCCGACCCATTGGACGCCCGACCATCTGCCCGTCGGCGTCATGCTCGCCGCGCGGCCTGCGGAGGAGGGACTCCTGCTGTCGCTCGCCGCGCAGGTGGAGACGGCGCAGCCCTGGCGGCACCTGCGCCCGCCGGGCTGGTAGGCCTGCGGCGATCTAGACCGGCCGGTTGACCTCGGGGCAGACGACGCGGCGTACGAGGTCGTCCCAGCCGGCCTTGACGCTGTCGAGGGGGATCGCATCGACGCGGGTCTGCTGCACGAGCACGACCATCTCCAGCGGGGCGAGCAGGGCGGTGGCGAGGAAGTGGAGGTCACCGCGCACCCCGAGCTCCGAGAGCAGGTAGCGCATGTGCATCGCGGCGAACGAGACCGCGGAGTAGGACCGTGACCCGGCTCTGCCTGCAGCCCGGATGAGCTCGGCGTGGGTGAGGTTCAGCTCCATCCGTGAGTGGCCGAATGCGTGCAGCCGCTCGATCGCCGGTGCACCGGGTCCGAGTGGTGGCGGCCCGCTGATGACCAGTGCCTGCCACTCGGTCTCGGACCGGTTGAGCAGTGCCCCCATCAGGCCCTCGCGGCTGTCGAAGCGACGGAACACCGTGCCCTTGCCGACTCCGGCCTCGGTGGCGACGGAGTCCATCGTCACCGCATCGACGCCCTGCTCCTCGACCAGCCGGGCAGCGGCGGCCAGCAGGGCCTCACGGTTGCGCGCGGCGTCGCTGCGCTCCCGCGGGGGCTGGTCGAGCAGCGGCAGCTGCCGGGACAGGGGGTCGAGCACGCGAACACCCTAGATGTGGCGGCGGCCTCCACTCGATCGGAATATAAGCGGACTACGGTCCGTTTGTGCCATTACAGTTCGCCCATTCCGGAGGAGAGAGCACATGTCCGAGACCCGAGTCGTCGTCCTGCTGGGCAGCCTGCGTGCGGCATCGCTCAACAAGCGCATCGCCGAGACGCTGCGCGAGCAGGCGCCAGCCGGCACCATCGTCGAGATCGCCGAGGGACTGGGCGACCTGCCCTTCTACAACGAGGAGATCGACACCGACGTCGACGTGCCCGCGGCGGCAGCCAGGCTGCGCACGCAGGTCGCAGGTGCCGACAGAGTGCTGGCGGTCACTCCGGAGTACAACGGCACGATGCCCGCGGTCCTCAACAACGCGATCGACTGGCTGTCGCGGCCCTACGGCGCCAACGCTCTGCGCGGCAAGCCGTTCGCGGCCCTCGGCGCGACGCCGACGAGGTTCGGGGGCAAGTGGTCACACGAGGATGCCCGTCGCTCGGCGACGGTTGCCGGCGCCCACGTGATCGCCGACATCGCGATCTCCGAGTCGACCGTCGACCGCGGCGACATCCTCGCGGACCACGAGTTCGTGGGCCGCCTCCTCGGCGCGCTCGACACCCTCGTCTCGCACCGCCAGGAGACCGCGCCCGCAGCGTGAGAGCCTGGACGGCATGGGCGAGCTCACGCCGTACATCTGCGTCGCCGACTCGCGGGCCGCGATCGAGTGGTACGCCGAGGCGCTGGGCGCCGAGGTCACTGTCGAGCCGATCGTCATGGACGACGGGCGCGTGGGTCATTGCGAGCTCAGCGTCGCAGGTGCCCGATGGATGATGTCCGACGAGTTCGCGAGTGCGGGCGTGGCCCCACCCCTGCCCGGCCGCGGAGCCAGCGTGACCCTGCACCTGACCGTCGAGGACTGCGACGCCGCGGTCGCGAGGGTGAACGCAGCCGGGGTGCAGATGACACGAGGGCCCGAGGACTCGCCTCCGGCCGGACGCGTGGCCGTGTTCACCGACCCGTTCGGGCACCGGTGGTTCGTCAACCAGCGGCTGGCGTGAACCACCCCGGCGCGGCCTGACGGAAGTCGGCCGTCGCGAGCGCACCTGCGCCCTCCGGGATCACGGCCAGCAACCGAAGGCCGGTGACCCGAGGGAGATCCTCGAGGTTGCACTGCTCGGCCAGGCCTGGGGCCGCGGGCCACGAACCCACGACCAGGCCCGCGGGCTCCAGCCCGCGGGCCCGGACGGCGTTGACCGTGAGCTCGGTGTGGTTGAGAGTGCCGAGGCCGGCGGCGACCACGACCACCACGTCGACGACGACCGATGGTGCGAGCAGGGCCGCCAGGTCGAGCAGGGTCCCGCCGTCGGTGTCGAGTCGCACGAGCAGGCCGCCGGCGCCCTCGACGAGCACCGTGTCGTGGAACTGCGCCAGCACCTTGATGCGGTCGGCGTGCTCGGCGACGCGCGGGATGCGTACGCCGCGCAGCCGGGCCGCCGTGTCGGGCGCGAGCGGGTCGTCGAGCGCCGTGAACTCCTGGACCGCACACCCCGTCAGGGTGTGCACGACCTCGGCGTCGCCCGGGTCCTGCGAGCCGGGCCCGACGCCCGTCTGCACGGGCTTGACGACCACGACCGAGCCGTCGGCGAGCGAGCGCACGGCCAGCGCCGCCGTGGCGATGGTCTTGCCCACGCCGGTGCTGGTGCCGGTGACCACGACCACCCGCCCGGTCGGGGTCGTCGGGTCAGGCACCGAGCTGTTCCTTGGCCACCTGGACCACGACCGACTGTGCGTGGGCCCAGTCGCCGTCGTCGTGCCCGGCGTTGGCGGTGACGCGCAGCCGCGAGATCCCGTCCGGCACCGACGGTGGCCGGAAGCAGCCGACCAGAACTCCCTGCTCGCGTGCGGAGGTCTGCGCCTCGACCGCTGCCTGAGGCGACGGCATCTCGACCGAGAGGACGGCCCCGGCGGGCGCTGGTACGTCGAGAGCCGCCGCCAGCGCACTGATGCGGTCGTAGAGCAGCCGGCGACGGTCGGGCTCGGTGGCCGCGATCCGTAGCGCTGCTCGCGCGGCGCCGGCCGCCGCGGGCGCGAGACCCGTGTCGTAGATGAAGGGTCTGGCCCGGTTGACGAGGTGGTCGCGCAGCTCGAGGCTGCCGAGGACCGCACCGCCTTGTGACCCCAGCGCCTTGGAGAGCGTCACCGTGACCAGGACCTCGGGGCGCCCGGCGAGGCCGTGATCTCGGACCAGGCCCGCACCCGCGGCGCCGGCGACCCCCAGCCCGTGGGCCTCGTCGACGACCAGCAACGCGTCGTACGCCGTGCAGACGGCGGCCAGCTCGGTGAGGGGTGCTGCGTCCCCGCGGACCGAGTAGACCGACTCCGCGACGACGAGTGCCCGCCGCCCGTCTGCCTTCGAGAGCGCCCGCGAGACGGCTGCTACATCGTTGTGGGGCACGATCGCGACCTCGGCCCGGCTCAGCCGGATCGCGTCGACCAGCGAGGCATGTACGTGGGCGTCGGAGACGACCAGGCACTCGCGGTCGGCGAGTGCGGTGATCGCGGCGAGGTTGGCGGCGTAGCCGCTGGAGAGGACCAGAGCGGCAGGCTGTCCGAGGAACGCAGCCAGGTCGGACTCGAGCTCTGCGTGGACGCCTAGCGAGCCTGTGACCAGCCGGGATGCCCCTGCCCCGGCGCCCCAGGTGTGCAGGGCCTCGGCGGCTGCGCCGACCACGGCAGGGTGCCGAGCCAGGCCGAGGTAGTCGTTGCCGGCCAGGTCGAGCACGGGTTCGGTCGCTCCGCGAACGTGCAGCGAGCGACGCAGGCCGAGCGACTCGCGGCGCTGCGCCTGCTCGCGTAGCCAGGAACTCCAGGAGCCGCCGCTCATCCGACGGCCACCGCTGCCTCGATGCCCGCGCAGATCCGGGCGACGTCTTCGTCGGTGCTGACGTAGGGCGGCATCGTGTAGACGAGGTTGCGGAACGGACGCAGCCAGACATCGACATCGAGTGCGGCTTCCGTGGCCTTGTCCACGTCGACCGCGTGGTCGAGCTCGACCACGCCGACCGCACCGATCGTGCGGACGTCGGCGACGCCGGAGAGTCGACGCAAGGGCGCCAGACCGGAGCGCAGACCCGTGCCGATCCGTGCGACCGACGACTCCCAGCCGAGGGACTCCAGCAGGTCGAGGTTGGCCAGCGCCACCGAGCAGGCCAGCGGGTTGCCCATGTAGGTCGGGCCGTGCATGAGCACGCCCGACTCCGAGGCCGACAGGCCCCGGGCGACCTCGCTCGTGCAGAGAACCGCGGCCAGCGTCAGGTAGCCGCCGGTGAGCGCCTTGCCGACGCACATCACATCGGGCGTGATGCCCGCGGCCTCGGCGGCGAACAGCGTGCCGGTGCGGCCGAAGCCGGTCGCGATCTCGTCGAGGACGAGGAGCAGGCCGTGCTGGTCGGCGACCTCGCGCATCACGCGCAGGCATGCGGCGTCGTAGACGTGCATGCCACCTGCACCTTGCAGCACGGGCTCGACGATGACTCCCGCGAGCTCGTGCGCGTGCCGCTTCGCCAGCTCCCGGAAGCCGGACTCCCAGGCAGGCACGTCGTCGGGCGAGGATGGCGGTCGGTCCGCGAACACCTGTTGCGGCAGTACGTCGGCGAACATCGAGTGCATGCCACCGACCGGGTCGCACACGCTCATCGCCCCGAACGTGTCGCCGTGGTAGCCGCCGCGCACGGTGAGCATGCGGGTGCGCTCTGGCCGGCCGACGCCGCGTTGGTGCTGCAGGGCCATCTTCAGCGCCACCTCGACACTGACCGAGCCCGAGTCGGCGAAGAAGACGTGGTCGAGGCCGGCCGGGGTGATGTCGACCAGACGCCGGGCCAGCCGCACCGCGGGCTCGTGGGTGAGGCCGCCGAACATCACGTGCGCGAAGTCCGCGGCCTGGGCGCGCAGCGCCTCGTCGAGGGCCGGGTGCCGGTAGCCGTGGATCGCCGACCACCACGACGACATGCCATCGACGACCTCGCGACCGTCGGCGAGAAGCAAGTGCACGCCGTCCGCCCCGGTCACGAGCCGCGTGAGAACCGGGTCCGTCATCGAGGTGTAGGGATGCCAGACGTGCTCGCGGTCGTAGGCGAGCAGGTCGTCATGGGCCTCGGCGGACATCGGCGCTGAGTCTACGGAGGGGCGACAGAGCCACCTCCGTGCCGGTCCAGGCACTGAGGCCGGCGCCGGGAGCACCATCGAGACGGGCTATCTTGCTGCGCGTGACCGACATCCTCGAGCGTGCCCGCGCGAAGGTTCTCGACGGCGGCGAGGGACTGTCCTACGACGAAGTGGTCGAGGTGCTCCAGCTGCCCGACGACCAGATCCCCGAGCTGCTCGACCTCGCACACGCCGTACGCATGAAGCACTGCGGCCCCGAGGTCGAGGTCGAGGGCATCATCAGCCTCAAGACCGGCGGGTGCCCCGAGGACTGCCACTTCTGCAGCCAGTCCGGCCAGTTCACCTCGCCGGTTCGGTCCGTGTGGCTCGACATCCCGCAGCTGGTCAAGGCCGCTGAGGAGACCGCGGCGACCGGCGCGACGGAGTTCTGCATCGTCGCTGCGGTGCGTGGGCCCGACGAGCGGCTGATGTCCCAGGTCCGCGACGGCGTCGCCGCGATCCGTGAGGCCGTCGACATCAACGTCGCGTGCTCGCTCGGCATGCTGACCCAGGAGCAGGTCGACGAGCTGCGAGCGATCGGCGTGCACCGCTACAACCACAACCTCGAGGCGGCCCGCTCCTACTTCCCCTCGGTCGTGACCACCCACTCCTTCGAGGAGCGCTGGGACACCTGCCTGATGGTGCGCGACTCCGGCATGGAGCTGTGCTGCGGCGGCCTGGTCGGCATGGGGGAGAGCCTCGAGCAGCGCGCCGAGCTGGCGGTCCAGCTGGCCGAGCTCGAGCCCCACGAGGTGCCGCTCAACTTCCTCAACCCGCGGCCGGGCACGCCCTTCGGCGACCTGCCGGTGATGGACTCGCGCGACGCGCTGCGCACGGTGGCGGCGTTCCGCCTCGCGATGCCGCGCACGGTGCTGCGCTACGCCGGTGGTCGCGAGCTCACCCTCGGCGACCTCGGCACGCGCGACGGTCTGCTCGGCGGCATCAATGCCGTCATCGTCGGCAACTACCTGACCACTCTCGGACGTCCGGCCGACGCCGACATCGAGCTGCTCGCCGACCTCAAGATGCCGATCAAGGAACTCGCGAAGACCCTGTGATGCCGGCGTACTGCGGTCGCTGCGGAGAGCCCGTCGACGGGTCATCAGCGGAGGGTCCCCACGAGGACTGCGCGCGGCTCCTCCAGCTCGAGCCGCCGCGGTACTGCGCATCGTGTGCCCGCCGCATGAAGGTGCAGGTCTCGCCGATGGGCTGGTCGGCGACGTGCGTGGAGCACGGCACCGTCGGTGCCCGAGCCCGTGATCAGGGCTCGACCACGGCTCCGTAGATCTCCGCGAGGTGCACGGCACCCGGCAGGTCCAGGCGGGTGTCCTTCAGGCTCGCCTCGCGCAGGTCGACACCAGCCAGCGAGGCACCGCGCAGGTCGGCGTTGACCAGCGTCGTCTCGCGCACCGTCGCGCCGTCGAGCTTGGCCTCGCGCAGCACTGTCGCCGTGAGGTCGGACATCGACAGGTCGGACTCCCGTAGGTCGAGGCCGCTCAGGTCCAGCCCCCCGAGGTGGGCGCCGCGGAGGGTGACCGACCGCCACGAGCCGCCGAGCACCTTCATCGGCCGCATCGTGCACTCGGCGAACACCGAGCCGTCGAGCTTGCATCCCTCCAGCGTCGCGTCGAAGAAGTTGCACCGTCGGAAGTCGGCCGCGATGAACGCAGTGCTCACGTGCGTGGAGGAGTTGAACCGGCAGTTGTGGAAGGTGCACTCGCGGAAGACCACGTTGCGCGTGGTCGCCTCGGTCAGGTCGACGTCGGAGAAGGTGCACCCGGCGTAGACCGCGTCAACCAGCTCGTCGCCGTACCAGTCCTCGCCGGAGTAGGTGCGACCAGTGATCGCACCCGTGACGGGCTCAGACATCGAAGGTGCCGCCGCTGCGCCAGTAGACCCAGTTGCTGTCACTGTCGGCGCGGTCGAGGAAGCCGTTCTCGACGAGGTAGCGGCGCAGCGCCGCGAAGTCGGGATGGACCTCGCCGAGGATCTGGTTGACCCGCGCCTCGGGGTACTTCACTCCCGGCTCGAACCGCTGCGCCAAGAAGTCGAGCACGACCAGCAGCTTGCCGTGCTTGGACGGGATCGTGTGCAGCCGGCCGTCGGGGCCGAGGAAGTTGGCGAGCACGTTCTGGGGCACCACCTCGCTCATGTCCAGACCATACGTTGCGCGGCTCCCGCTCGTCCGCGAGCATTCCTTCCGGGCCCGAACGACGAGAGCGTCGGTCCCCGGCAGTACGTGAAGTTCGTTCGCTGACCCTGGCTACTGCCCCCGCTGCCGCACTCCCAGCCACGTCAGCACCGCCAGCACCCGCCGGTGCTCCTCACCGGTCTCGAGCAAGCCGAGCTTGGCCATGATGTTGGCGATGTGGGTCTCGATCGTGCGGTCGGTGAGCACCAGCCGGCGGGCGATGCCGACGTTGTTGCGGCCCTCGGCCATCAGAGCCAGCACGTCGCGCTCGCGTGGCGTCAGCGAAGCGAGTGGGTCGTCCTCTCGGCGCGGGCCGAGCAGGGTGGCGACCACTTCGGGATCGAGGGCCGATCCGCCGTCGGCGACGCGGCGCAACGCGTCCATGAAGTCGTCCACGTCGAAGACGCGGTCCTTGAGCAGGTAGCCCACCCTGCCCTGCGAGACGAGCTCGACCGAGTGACGGGTCTCCACGTGCTGCGACAGGAGCACCACGGCCAGGCCCGGCATCCGGGAGCGCAGCAGCTTGGCGGCGCGGGCCCCGTCGTCGGTGCCGTCGGGGGGCATCCGGACGTCGATGATCGCCAGGTCGGGCACCTCACGCTCGACCGTCTCGATGAGGCTGGTCGCGTCCGGCTCCCGTCCCACGACCTCGTGCCCGGCGTCCTCCAGCAGCCGGGCCAGACCCTCGCGAAACAAGGCGGAGTCCTCACCGATCACGATGCGCACGGCAACGCAGCCTCCACCTCGGTGCCCTGGCCCTCGGGGCTCGCGACGTGCAGCGAGCCGCCGAGGGCGGCGACCCTGTCTGCGAGACCGCTGCGTACGCCGAGTCGCGCACCCCCGCGCCCGTCGTCGGTGACGCGCACGAGCAGCTGCCCGTCTCGGCGCACGACCAGCAGCTCGATCCTTGTGGCGTCCGCGTGCTTGATGGCGTTGGTGATCGCCTCGCTCGCCACGAAGTAGGCCGTCGTCGCGACCGTGTCAGGCAGCGGTGCGTCGTCGACGTCCATGTCGACGGCCAGCGGCAGGTCGCGGACCAGGTTGGACAGGGCCGCGGGCAGGCCGTCATCGAGGCTGCTCGGTCGCAGGCCGTGGGCGATCTGGCGCAGCTCGGCGACCGCCGTACCGAGCTCGGCCACGCTCTCGTCCAGGAGGTTGTCGACCTCGACCGTGCCGTCGTCGAGATGCCTTTGGGCCAGGCGCAAGCGCATGCCCAGAGAGACCAGCCGCTGCTGGGCTCCGTCGTGCAGGTCGCGCTCCATGCGACGACGCTCCTCGTAGCCGATCTCCAGGAGACGAGCGCGGCTCGACTGGGCCTGCTCGAGAGCCATCGCCACCTCGCTGCGCAGCCGCACCACCTCGACCAAGGTGGTACAGCGATCTGCGACCTCGCGGAGCAGCTCGAGCGATGCGACACCCGAACCACGCACCAGGACCCCGGTGCGCTCGCCATCGAGCCAGACGGGCACGCCGTCGTCAGGTACTTCGCCGCCCGAGGAGTCGAGGTACGTCGCGGATCCCGGCACCAAGTAGCCGACGCGGAGACCCGGATCGCGCAGTGCGCTGCGCAACACCTCCTGCAGCTGCTCGGGCTGCGCGCGACCAGCGCTCACCTCGCGGTGTAGGCGATCGACGGCGGCAAGGGCCGCGCGTCGCAAGGGATACGTGCGGGCGTCGACCGCCCGG
Organism: Nocardioides agariphilus; assembly: GCF_015352445.1. Taxonomy (GTDB): domain Bacteria; phylum Actinomycetota; class Actinomycetes; order Propionibacteriales; family Nocardioidaceae; genus Nocardioides; species Nocardioides agariphilus. Next base: position 4,066 of record NZ_JADKPO010000021.1, on the reverse strand, counting down.
CGTACGACGCGCAATCCGGGCAGCAAGACCAGCGCGGTGGCCGCCGTACCGACGGCGACACCGACGTGAGAGTCGCCGACGGCCAGGCCGGCGGCCGACGACACGGCGGCGTAGGTCGCCAGGAGTCCGACCGTGAGCACGCCCCAGGTCGTCGCGAGGGCGAGCGCCTTGTCGACGTCGTACAGGTCGTGCCTCAGCACCGCGATGCCGGCGGCCACGGGCGTGCTTACTAGTGAGGCGAGGCCGACGCAACCGCTGAACCAGGTGGCGTGGCCCCAGACCAGGATCTCCAGCAGGCACAGGAGCGGGTAGAGCGGCATCCCCACTCCTGCCACGGCCAGCCACTTGATCTGTTGACGTTGCGTCGCCGTGGACCTCCGGTAGCGCAGCAGGAGCGAGACTGCGCAGGCGACGAACAGCGGCAGCATGACGAAGAAGGCGAACCCGCCGAACTCCAGCCACGACGGGGGTGAGCCGAAGGGACGCGCCAGGTTCTCCATCGGTGGGCGAAAGGGTGCTTGCTCGAAGGCCCCGTAGGCCTGCACGAAAGCCACGCTCACCACGAGCGTGGGCGGCACCCATCGCCACCGGAGCGAAGGCAGCCGACCGTCGGGGAAGTAGAGCAGCAACAGCCCGAACGTCGCGAGCACCCACCAGGCGTTCTCAGCCGTGATGGCAACGAGCCAGGCCCAGGCCGTCGGGCTGCCGTCCTCAGCCAGCCACCGCAGCCAGACCTCCTTGGCAGTCACAAGCGCCACCGAGAGCGAGAGCAGTCCGAGCAGCATCGCGACGACGACACCGTCCCGGCGACGTGCGACGAGGATCGAGAGCGCCGTTGAGGTCGGGACGACGACCAGTGCGATCCCCAGTGTCAACAGGGCTGCTGCGCTTGGGGCCAGGCCGGTGAGGGCGCCGGCAAGAGCGACGAGGACGGCGGCCAGCAGCGCGGCCGCCACGGTGGTGCGGCGGGCCCACGACACGTCAGCCCCTGACATGAGAGCACTGTAGGGACGCAGAGGGGTCCACGGCTCCGTACAGGCACGGGGGTCGAGTCAGGCGGTCGCCACGATCCGCCGCATCCCTGCGCGTTCCTAACGTCGGCGCATGACCAGCACCTCCAGTACCGCCACCTCGACTGCCTCCACCGATGGCGTCACGACGTCTCGCATCCGCGTGGTCGCAGGCGCCCTGGCCGCCTCGGCCCTGACCAGCGCCCTCCTTCTCATCAGTACGCCGTGGGGCGACCGTTACAACAGCAGCGCCGACGAGGTGCTCGACTACGAGCGCCTGGCCCCGGTCCGTGACGGAGCATGGGGAGGGATGCTCGCCGACGGCATCGCCTTCGCGGTGCTCGGCGTGACGTTGAGCTTGGTGGTCTGCCACCTGGTCCGCGGCCGTGGACGGGTATCAGCCCTTGTCGGATCAGCCATCACGACGGTCGGCGGCATCTGCTTCGCGATGGGCGGGTTCGCGTTCGCGAGCATCACCTGGTTCGCCTCCGGCATCTCAGAAGGCGCGGGCCGTGAGCTGGTCGACTACGCCAATGACAACGTTCCCCACCTGCTGGGCGCCACCATGGCCGGCTTCGCCTCGTTCACCCTCGGGAGCCTGGTGGTGGTGGCCGCCCTCTTCCGGGCGCGCGCGGTTCCCTCGACCGCCCTGGCGGCGTACGTCGTCTTGGTGCTCGCCCAGTTCGCGCCACTCCCGGGCCGTGCGATCGACTTCGTGCAGATCGCGATGATGGTGCTGGTCCTCGCGCTGGGCGTCTCGGTGCTGCGGCGGCCCGTCTGATCCTGCCGAGGCCTCACGGACTCGGGTGATAGGGGTGCGCCGTCTAGTCGCCGACTACGACCTCGACCTCGAAGCCCTCGGAGTTCTCCAGGTAGAGCGCGACGTGGTCGTCGCCGCCCGCATGGGGATAGTCGGAGGAGTAGAGCTCGGCCCAGCCGTTGTCCTCGCACGCCGCACGCAGCGAGTCGAGAGTCGCCCGGTCGGGCACGGTGAAGGCCAGGTGGTTGATGCCTGGTCGGAGCCGGTCGTGCCTCTCGTCGATGAGGTCGGGGGAGCGCTCCACGAAGGTGTAGGTGCCGTCGGGGTGCACCCACCGACCACCGCCCTCGTCGGCGAAGTCGCGGGCCCAACCGCAGCCGGTGAACAGCCAGTCCCACTCCGGTGTCGCCGAGGCAGGGTCTTGGACCCAGAGGTCGAAGTGATGGATCGCGCGCACGCTCAGGAGCGTAGGAGGACCTCGCAGGTCTCGACCAGTCGTTGCCGCAGCGGGGCGGCCCGCGTCGCGAACTCACGCTGCCACGCGGCGTACCCGCGCTTCCCCTCGGGAGTCTCGATCCGGATGGGCTCGAGTCCGAGGTCGCCGAAGTCGTAGGGCGACGCGCGCATGTCGACCTCGCGGACGTCCCAGGCCAGCACGAAGCAGTCCGCGACGAGGTCGGATGAGACCAGCGGCCAGAGGCGGAAGGCGTGCTTGTAGAGGTCCATGCACGATAAGGTTGCAGTCACTACTTGAAGGAGTGACTGTGGAGGTCTGCATCTACGTCCGACTCTCCTACGACCTGCGCGGCAACGAACTCGGCGTCGAGCGGCAGGAGAGGGAGTGTCGAGAGTACGCCCAGGCTCGCGGGTGGACAGTGAGCGAGGTCTTCATCGACAACGACCTGAGTGCGACGACAGGTGTTGAGAGGCCCGAGTTCGAGCGACTGCTGGCAAGCAAGCCGACCGCGATCCTCTGCTGGCACCTGGACCGGCTTCTGCGCGTCTCTGGCGACCTGGAGCGAGTCATCGCGCTCAACGTGAACGTCTACGCCAAGGAGGCCGGCTGGTTCGATCTGAGCACCCCTGCCGGTCGCGCCGTGGCCCGCACGGTGACCGCGTGGAGCACCTACGAGGGCGAGCAAAAAGCTATCCGCCAGAAGGCCGCTCACAGGCAGCGTGTGGACGCTGGAGGGCTCACGGCGACGGGTCGCCCGTGGTGGCCGACTCGACCGCTCGGCTTCAACCTTGACGGGACGCACCACGAGATCGAGGCACCTGCTCTCCGGCAGGTCTACGCGGACCTGCTGAACGGTGGGACGCTCGCCGCTGGCGTGCGCTACCTGGAGCAGTGCGGGATCGTGACCGCTCGCTCGGGCAGGCCGTGGAAGGCGTCAAGCCTGCGCCCGGTGCTCCTGAACGCTCGGAACGCTGGCATCTACCTCTACAACGGTGAAGAGGTCGGTCCTGCGGCATGGGAGCCGATCGTGGAAGAGGAAGTGTTCCGCGCCGTCGTGCGCATCCTGAGCAACCCGGCTCGACGGCTCAACGGCGAGAACTCGGGCGGCTTCGGACATCGGACCAACCTGCTGACCGGGCTTGCGAAGTGCTCCAAGTGCGACCACACGGTGAGAGCCGCCTGGAGGCGCAACGCCAAGGGGGAGCGGACCTACAAGTTCTACCAGTGCGGGGGATGCCACGGTGCGACCGTTCCGAGCGAGTGGGCTGACTCTGTGGTGACCCGGAAGGTCATCGAGCGAGTCGAGGAGTGGCGGGACATGCTCCCGCAGGGTTCCACGGCTGGAACGGTCGATGTAGACGCGCTGAAGGCTCGCGTGAAGGCCCTGGAGTCAAGCAAGGAGGAGTTGGTCGAAGATCGCTCGCTGGGCATCCTGAGTCGCGAGCAACTGCGCGCCGGCCTTGCCAAGGCTGACACCGAGATCGCCAAGATCACTGACGAGCTCACTGCTCACGTCAGCGAAGGGGACGGGCCGTGGTTCTGGGACACGGAGACGCTGTGGGCCTGGAGCGACGATGGGGAGGGCAATGTGGATGTCGAGAAGTTCACTCCCGTCGTGAAGCGCGTCTGCAAGAGCATCGCGATGACTGGACCCGGCAAGGGCAAGAAGGATCTCCTCTACGGAACGCATCTGGTGATCGACTTCTTCGAGCCGCGTTGACCAGACAGTGGGTTCTGGTGCTAGTGCCGCGCATTTGAAGTCTTCATCCGGTTGGCCTTCTTGAGGATCTCGTCGGCAGTCTTGGTCCATACGAACGGGTGCGAGCGGTCGTTCCAGCC
>NZ_JADKPO010000020.1 GCF_015352445.1 Nocardioides agariphilus | reverse complement strand
CCGCCCCCCCGTTGGTTGAGGAAGGCGCGCTAGCGCCTGTCTCGAAACCCCGCGAGTGAACCGCCGACGTCGCGGTCACCTGGTTTCGAGACGGTTGCTGCGCAACCTCCTCAACCAGCGGAGACCGGCGCAACCTCCTCAACCAGCAGAGACCGGCGCAACCTCCTCAACCAGCGACACGGGCGAGCGACTGTCCACTCACCGGGTTTCGAGACGGTTGCTAGCGCACTCCTCAACCAGCGGAGACCGGCGCAACCTCCTCAACCAGCGGAGGCGGCGCAACCTCCTCAACCAGCGGAAGAGCGCGCCCTCCTCAGCCAACGGAGAGGGGCGCTAGCAGCGCGAGGCGACGTCCTGCATCACGTCGGCGTCCGCCTGGGTGATCGAGAGGTCCCAGCGGACCGCCACCTGGAGGTACTTCAGCACGTAGCGGCAGTGGTAGGCCTCGCGCGGGGGCAGCCAGTCAGCCGGGGTCAGGTTGCCCTTGTCCTGGTTGGCCTGACCCCAGGTGGCCACAAGCTCGCGGTCGACGTTGTTGGCGAAGTTGACCCGCCGGTGCTGCGACCAGGCCCACGCTCCGGCGTACCACGCGCGCGAGAGCGGATAGACGTGGTCGATCTGGATCCGGTAGCCGTCTCGCCGCCAGGTCACGTAGCGCCCCGTGTAGGGGTCGCGCATCCGAGCCTGGTAGATCCGGCACTTCGAGCCCCATCGCAGCTCGATGTGGTGCATCTGCTCCAGCAGTACGTCCTGCCGCGTCGTGCAGCCGTTGTGACCGAACCGTGTGGTGTTGTCGTCGGTCCACTCCTCGCCGAAGACGCACGCTCCCGGGTCGCAGTCGCGGTCGTAGCCAGGGTGGTAGGGCGCCGTGGCGGTCACCTCGACCGTCGCGAGCAGCTCACGGATCCGGTCACCGGTCGTGGCTGAGGCGGCCGACGCCGCCGCCGCGGTGAACAGCATGGCCACGATGAGAGCGAACGTCAGTCGACGCATCGGTTCCCCCAGGGCGAGGCGAAGCCGTCGCGGATGAGCCGCACCTGGAGACAGATCCGCTTGTCGGCGAGGACGGTCACGGAGGTGTCGGTGGTGCGTTGTCCCGCGCCGGTGTCGGCGCGGCGCCACTGCCAGGTGTCCCCGGTCGTGGAGGCCTCGGTCGAGGACCAGCGGAACAGCACACCCTGAGTGGTACGCCGGCCGGTGACCTCGGGCGCGACGGTGGGAGCGCCGGGGTCCAGCCCGTTGGGACTGGACTGGGTCGGCGTGGGGGTCTCCAGACCGATCGGCGTCGAGCCGTCGTCGCCCGCGGTGGTGAACAGGACCACGCCCACGACCAGCAGCGCCGCGGCGATCGCCAACAGCCCGAGGGCGCCCCAGCGCTGGCCCGATGTCTGGCCCGATGTCTGGCCCGATGTCTGGCCCGATGTCTGGCCCGATGTCTGGGCCGATGTCGGCGGCTCCTCCTCGGCGGGCGGGGACGCGACGGCGCCCCGAGGTGAGGTGCCGGTGCCCGGGTCGAGCGTCACCGGCTTGACCGCGGTCGCCTCGCCGCTGCTGTGCGCGGAGACGTCCTGCAGGGTCGGCAGGTCGGTCTCCACCGCGATCACGGTGCGGGGGAGGCCGGCTTGCGCCTCGATGCGCTGCAGTGCGCGGGCGACCTCGAGGGCACTGCTCGGCCGGTGCCGGGGATCCTTGGCCAGGCACTGCTGGAGCAGGAGGTCGAGGGCGGGAGGTACGTCGGGGCGCTGGGTGCGCGGGGGGCTGGAGTGCAGGATCCGCGCGGTCAGCGCCCGCGCCGAGTTGTCGCCGCTGGGGATGTGGAAGGGCGAGCGGCCGACGAGCAGGTTCCAGATGGTCGCGCCGAGCGAGTAGACGTCGGTGGCCACGGTGCCGTTGGACCGGCCGTCGAGCAGCTCCGGCGGAGACCAGGGATAGCTGATCCGGACCTCGGAGTCACCATCGGTCTCGTGCAGGCGCGCCGCGATCCCGAAGTCCGACAGCGCGGGCTCGGAGTACGTCGTGACGAGCACGTTGGCCGGCTTGATGTCGCGGTGCAGGATGCCGGAGCGATGCGCGGTCTCGATCGCGCTGGCGAGCTTGATGCCGGTCGCCACCGCCTCGCTGACCGTCATCGGCTTGACCTGGACCCGCTGGCCGAGATCGGGCGGCGGGCAGTAGCGCATCACCAGGTAGGGACGAGAGCCCTCCTCGGGGCTCGTCGTGCCCGCCGTGATGACGCTGACGATGTAGGGATGGTCGGCCAGCTGGGCCATCGCGTCGGCCTCGGTGGCGAACATCGCCTTCTCGCGCTCGGTGAGGGGCACGTCAGGCCGCACCACCTTGATCGCGACCCGCTGGCGCGGCCACTCCTGCTCGTAGAGATAGACATCGGCGAAGCCGCCCTGGCCGATGTGCTGGAGGTAGGTGAACCCCGGTATCTGAGGGGGACCGCTCACGGAACCGCTGGTCGAGGTTGGGGAGACATCACGCGGTGACCTCGTAGACCACGGCGTACTGATCGGCCAGCGAGACCCGGCACCCGGGCTCGAGCACGTGCGGCTCCATGGCCCGCAACCGCTCGGCGCTGCGCCCCGGCATGGTCAGCGTGGTGCCGCCGCGAGACCCGAGGTCACGACAGATCACCAACCAGCCGTCGAGCTCGATCTGCAGGTGCATGCGGGAGACGAAGCTCGCCTCCTGGGGCACCGCCACCAGGTGCGGCATCGGGGCGTGGGGGTTGACCGGCACCGGCTTGCGTCCGAGCACGACCCCGCGATCGAGCGGCACGCTCTCGCCGGTGGGCAGCCGCAGCAGCCCCAGGAGGGGACGTGGTGCGCGCTGGGGATCCTGCCGCGCGATGGCGGTGCCGCACACGCGGCAGGTGGGGGCGTAGGGCGGGTTCACGTGCCCCTGCGGGCAGTACGTCGCCATCACGGTCTCGTGGGTGTGCTCGCGCAGCAGCTCGAACTCGGGCTCGGGCACCGGCTGCGGTGGGCCGTCGGTGCTGCTGGACCGGACCACGGTGTGTGCGTCGACGTCGTGGCCGCCGGGCGGCGGCGCGGGCGGCTCGCGGGTCAGCCCCAGGTCGATCGGGCCGGTCGCGTCGGAGTCGGGGGAGGGGCGGGGGCCGGTGAGGCCGGCCGCGCGGCGAGCCGCCTCGGTGGCCTCGCGGGCAGTCTGACGTGCGCGCACCGGGATGTCGGGGCCGACGGCGGCGAGCACCTCGTCGGGGATCCCGTCGATCAGCCCGGGGTTGGCTGCCTGACCGGCACCCTCGACGGGGATCTCGACCAGCGCTGCCGGCACCACGCCGCCACGGAACGGGAGCCGCCGGCCGGTGGCGGCTGCGGTGGAGTCGGTGCCCAGGCTGAGCATCACGCCGGCCCGGTCGGTGGTGACCTCACCGCTGCCGCGCACGATCTCGCGTCCGGCTCCGATCATCGCCAGCGCAGGCAGCCGGTCGCCGTAATGGCTCTCCAAGACGGCGAGTACCCGGTCGATGTTGGACCCGGCGATCGTGTCGTAGAGCGTGGCCACGAAGGAGTCCTCGGGCATGTCGTCGAGCAGCAACCACCGCTTGTCGGCTCCGAGGAGCAGGCCGGATCCCGCGACGTACCACACGTCAGGCGTCACCCGATTGGCCCCTTTCGCTGTCTAGACAGGCCAGGCTGGGTCACCATTGTCATCCAGGGAGACCCGGTTGTGCGTGATCGGGCCCGACTTTTGCCCCCCGACTTGTGATCGAGAGAGGAACAGCGTGCCGTTCGGGCGCCACCTGCTACGCCGACGCGAGGCCCCCACCTCCGGACCGGGCCTCGCGCGGCGAGCGTCTGTGGTGCCCCGTAACGTGCCCCGCCACCTCCCGGGCGTGGCCTCCTGGGTGGCCCTGCTGGTGGCCGTCAGCGGGGTGGTCGTGTACGCCGTGCAGGCCGACGGCTACCAGGCCCACACCACCGAGCTCAACGACGGCGGCATCTGGGTCACCAGCAACCAGGACGGGTCCTACGGCCGGATCAACAAGCCCATCGGCGAGCTCGACGGCACGGTGTTCTCCCGGCTCGACTCCAACCTCGACATCGTGCAGGACGGCTCGTCGGTCGTGGGCGTCGACCTCTCCGACGCAACGGTGGTGGCGCTCGACCCGTCGCAGATGCGGATGGTCAGTGCCGAGCAGGCCGCCATCCCGACCAGCCCCGCGGTCGGCATGGCAGGCGGCAGCGTCGCCGTGCTGGACACCGAGACCGGACGGCTGTGGGCCGCCACCGAGGACCCGGACGTCGGGGTGCCCAGCCTCAGCTCCCTGTCCGCCCAGAACACCCCTCTGGCCTCCGTGGGGGAGGACGCAGCGCTGGCTGTCGGCCTCGACGGCACCATCCACGCTGTGTCCGCCGCCCAGGGCAAGCTGCTGACGCTGCGCCGCGACGGCGACGTCGGCTTCGCGGGTCCCATGCTCGAGGACCTGCCCGGTCCCGCCTTCAGCGACGCGATCGCGGTGACGGCGGTCGGGGCGACGACGGTGGTGCTCGACTCCGCCTCGGGCCGGGTGTGGGTCGACGGCGGGAGCGAGGCCGAGGTGCCGCAGGGCTCGGTGCTCCAGCAGCCGGGTCCGAGCGCGGCCTTCGTCCTCGTCGGTGCCCGTGACGCGCTCTTGTCGGTCGACCTGGCCTCCGGTGAGGTCACCACGGTGGCTGACGGCGTCGAGGGTGAGCCGGCGCGGCCGGTCAGGCTGGGTGACTGCCGGTACGCCGCGTGGGCCGGCGCGTCCGGTGCGGCGGTGACCGCGTGCGGCGACGCGGGCGCCCGACCCCAGGCCCTCGACACTGCGACCTCCGACCTGGTGTTCCGCACCAACCGCGGGCAGATCGTGCTCAACGACCGCGGGAGCGGACACGTGTGGGACGTCGACTCCAACCAGCCGACCCGGCTCGACAACTGGGATGCCTTCAACCTCCAGGCCGACGACACCGACGAGGACGACGACGACGAGCGGACCGACGAGGGCGACCGCAGGCCGCCGAAGGCGGTGCGCGACAACCTGGGAGCTCGACCCGGCCGGACGACCGTGCTGTACCCGCTCGACAACGACACCGCGCCGTCGGGTCGGCTCCTCGCCATCCGGTCCGTGCGGCCACTGGGCGGTTCGGATGCCCGCCTGGCGATCAGTCCTGACGGACAGACGGTGCAGGTCACCTTGGCGCCCGACGCCGTCGGCGGCACCAGCTTCGAGTACTTCATCGACGACGGGCGGGCCTCGATCTCGGCCCACGCGACCGTGCGGGTGGCGATCTCCCAGGCAGGGAGCAACTCCGACCCCCGTCTGCGCGAGGGCTTCGAGCCGCGGGTGTGGACCGTACCCGCCGGGGGCACCATCGACGTACCGGTCCTGCCCGACTGGCGCGACCCCGAGGACGGCGACCCGGTCTCGACGCTGAGCTCGGAGGTGACCTCGGCACCGACCCCCGCGCTAGCAGCCGCGCAGACACGCATCACCGCGACCGGCGCCGTCCGCTTCCAGGCCCCCGACGAGGGGGGACAGGTGGCCGTCACCTACGCGGTCACCGACGGACTCGGCGACCCCGTGACCGAGGTCCTCGACTTCACTGTGCAGGACCCGAAGGCCAGGGAGCCGGTGCCGCCCACCGCCAACTCCGACGTGATCGCTGGTGAGACCGGCCAGCCGATCACCGTCAAGCCGCTGGCCAACGACCTGCCCGGCGCCGACCCGATCGACCCGGACGCCGTCCTCAAGCTCGCGGGCGACGTGGCGGACGTGCCGGGCGCGGAGGTGACGACCGATCTGGTCAACGGCACGGTCACCTTGCGCTCCGACACGGCACAGACCTACTTCCTGGAGTACCAGGCGGCCTACGGGAGTGCCGACACCGACACCGGCAAGATCCGCGTCGACGTCCGGCCGCCGGCCAACCCGCCCCCGCCGCCGGTCGCCGTCCCCGACGACCTCACGCTCTACGGCCAGGCAGGAGCGGTCGTCGACGTCCTCGCCAACGACGTCGACCCTGCGGGCGGACTGCTGTCGGTCCAGCGCGCCGAGGCGCTCTTCGACAACCAGCTCGACGTGGCCGTCATCGAGGGCCGCTGGCTGCGCATCGCCGCGCGGCAGGGCCAGCTGACCCCCAGCCCGCAGGTGGTCCGCTACACCGTGACCAACGGCCAGCAGTCGGCCGTGGGTCAGGTCGTGGTCAGCCAGCGTCGGACCCCGGCTGACGACGTGCCGGTCACCATGACCGACGACGTCACCGTGCGGGAGGGGTCCTCGCAGGCCATCTCGGTGCTCGACAACGACTTCAGTCCCTCGGGCGGCACGTTGACCCTGGTCGGGGGCTCCGGCGGCATCGGTGCGGACGTTCCCGCGGGCCAGCTCGACGTACGCGCCCAGGGCAGCAGCGTGGTCGACACCGGCGCGGCCTTCGTATCGGGGCGCACCGTCCGCTACGTCGCCCCGACCGGCTTGGAGGGGCCGCAGCGGTTTCTCATCCGCTACCAGGTGGCCAACGAGCAGGGCGACACCGCCACCGGACGGGTCCGTGCGCTGGTGCTGCCGGTCGACCCGGCGACCAACCACCCGCCCGAGCCGCAGGTGCTGGAGGGCCGGACGGTGTCGGGCGAGCCGGTGAAGCTGCGTCTGCCCGGGTACGGCGTCGACCCCGATGGCGATGCCGTGACGATCCTGGCCCTCGACTCGGCTCCCACGAAGGGTCGCGTGACCCGGATCGGGGCCAACTCGATCGACTACACGGCCTACCCGGGCAGCGCCGGAACCGACGAGTTCACCTATCGCATCACCGACTCGCTGGGCGCTACCTCGACCGGGACCGTCCGGGTCGTCATCGCCCCCCCGGGCCCGCCCCAGCCCCCGCTCGCGATCGCCGACTCGCTGACGGTCGCACCCGGCCGGACCGCCTTGGCCGACGTGCTGGCCAACGACCTCGTCGCGCCCGGGAGTCGCATCTCGCTCGAGCTGGTCGACCCACCGGCCGGGGTGCGACTGGTCTCCGGGACCGGACCGGTCCAGGTGGATCCGGAGGTCACGGCTTCCCTCGGCGAGGGCCGCGCCCTCGAGGTCGTCTACCGGATGACCGACGGCCTGGCCAGCACCCAGTCCACGCTCACCGTGCGCACGCGCAAGGGCTTCAACAACCCGCCCGTGGTCTCGGACGCCTTCGGCACCGCCGGCGACGGCACCTCGATCACCGTCGACGTGCTGTCGGCCGCCGAGGAGCCACGAGACGGGGTGGCCGCGTCGGGGTCGACGAGCGGCGCCTACGACCCGGACGGCCCCGCTGAGGACCTCGTGGTCAGCGGGGTCTACGCGCCGCCGGGCGTCGTCGCCAGCATCGACGGCGCGGAGGTCACCGTCGAGCGCGGTGCGCAGCCGATGGTCGTGCCGTTCCGGGTGGAGGACCGCGACGGCGGTTCGGCGACGGCATCCCTCTACGTGCCCCCTGCCGACACCAACCTCCCGGTCGTGGATCCCGACGCACTGATCACCGTCAGACCCGGACAGCGGCGCGAGCTCGACCTGGCCGACTTCGTCACCAACCCCTCGGGCGGCCCGCTGCACCTGACCCTCAAGAGTCGGGTGTGGGCCTCGCCCGGCCCGGCGGTCCAGGCCGAGGTGCTCGACGAGGAGCGGTTCGCGGTGACGGCCGGGCCGAAGTACGAGGGTCCGGGGGCCGTCGTCGTCGAGGTGACGACCGGGACGTCCGTCGACGACCCCGATGCCGCTCGGTCGATCGTGTCGATCCCGGTGCTGGTGGGTGAGTCGCGACCCATCCTGCGCTGCCCCGAGCAGCCCATCGAGGTGCCGCAGGCCGGATTCGTGCGCCTCGACCTCGGCGCGGTCTGCCACGTCTGGACGCCCTCGGAGTCCGACGAGGCGACGTTGACCTGGTCGGCGGAGTTCGCCGAGGAGTCGCCGGTGGGGCTCACCGCAGAGGTCTTCGACCGTGGCGTCGTGGAGATCGACGCCTCCGGCGCGACGCGACCGGGCGAGCGGGGGACCCTGCGCGTCGCCGCGGGCAACAGCCTTCCGGGGGCGATCACGATCCGCGTCGTCCGCACCCCGCCGCCCTCGCTGGCACCGATCCGGATCACCTCCATCCGGGCGGGGGAGACCCAGACGATCAACCTGGCGCCCTACCTCATCCCCGGAGTGGTCGACCCCGTGCCGACCGTGGTCAATGCCCGCCAGCTCTCCGGGCTCGACGTCCAGATCACCTCGTCGGGGTCCTCGGTCACGATCGCCACGGGAGCAGACACGCACGGCCGGGCGGTGTTCCGGGTGGTGATGAGCGACGTCGCCGGTAGGTCGGGTCCTGGTCGTCGGGTGGAGGGCCGGATCGTGCTCCAGGTGCTGGGTGCGCCCGAGGTGCCGTCGACGCCGGTCCCCAGCAAGGAGATCCTCGACTCTCGCGTCGCACTCGACTGGCGTGCGCCCCAGGCCAACGGCGCCCCGATCGACTACTACGAGGTGAGGGCCCAACCCGGCGGACGGACCCAGCGCTGCGCGGCCACCTCCTGCGTGGTCACCGGCCTCACCAACCTGACGGAGTACCGCTTCCGGGTCCGCGCCCACAATGCCGTCGGCTACTCCGGCTGGAGCGGGCTCTCGGGCCCAGCGACGCCCGACGTCGAGATCTCGCTGGGCGGCACGATCCGGCTGGTCGAGGCCGGCGACGGTTTCCTGCGGATCGCCTGGAAGCCCCTGGAGACCAAGGGCGGTGGGCACGCGACCTACACCGTGAGCTGGCAAGGCGGCCAGCAGAACGTCACCGAGGCCACGGCCACGATCCGCGGACTCGACAACCACCGGACCTACGTGTTCACGGTGCGTCCGCGCAACGCGTTCGGGGTCAGCCTGACCTCGGCGCCGTTCCAGCCTGTCGGCACCCCGCAAACCCCCGCACCCCCCACGCTCACCGACCAGGAGACCGCGGGGTCGGCGGGTGCGGTCTCGCTCACCTGGCCGCGGGTCGACGCCAACGGACCCGAGCCCGTCCGCTACACCGTCTACCGCGACAACCGGAAGATCGCCGCATGCAACGGCATCAAAACCCCCAACTGCGACAGCGCCAACATGGTCTACGACGGCCACGTCTACAGCTTCGCGGTGATGGCGACCAACGCTGGCGGCAAGTCCTCACCCATCGGCCCGGAGACCCAGTGGCGGGCAACCGGCAAGCCGGTGTCGTGGGGCAGCTGGCAGCTCAGCGCTACGGGGCAGAACAACCAGGCGCGCGCGAAGTTCACGGTGCCGTCCTCACGAGGTGCTGAGTCGTTGGTGCGCATCTACGTCGACGGGGTCCGGGTGCGGCAGCTGCAGGGACTCGGTGACCAGTCGGAGACCTTCGACGTGCCCGACAACCTCTCGGCCCACGACGTCTATCTCGAGGTGTGCAACGAAGGCGGCGCCTGCACCCAGTCGTCGACCAAGTCCGTCCAGACCTACGGGCCGCTGAACCAAGGTCAGATCCACGACGTCCGCGCCAATGTGAACGTCCGGTCGATCTCCTGGACCATCGAGGTCGACAGCAACGGCGACCCGGCCGTGCTCCACGTGACCAGCGACCAGGGTCGCGACGAGCAGTTCAACCTCCCGATCGGCGTCACCACCGTGACCACGCAGACCCTCGAGCTCGACTACGACCAGACCGAGAACGTCACGGTCACGCTCGTCGACCGCGACCCCGACCGGGGCCCGGCGTCGGTCAACGCCTCGGCCACGACCGAGCGCCGGCCGCCGGCGACCGTGGCCGGATCGCGAGGTGCCTCCTGCAGCGACGACCCCGGCGCCGGCCTCCCGGCCTGCACCTCTGCGGACGCCGGGGCAGGCGGACCCGGCTGCACGTCGTCGGCGTGTGCATTCGTCCACCTCAAGCTCGGGGGCTGGCGCCTCGACGTGCCGGGCACGGCAGTGTTCTGCTCGGTCGAGAACGGCCCCTCGCGTCCCTACGACCCCCTCGCCGACCAGGACACGATCGACTTCTACGGCAACCCGGGCGGCACCGTGAGCATCGACTGCTTCAACGCGCTCGGCCAGACAGCCCAGACCCAGTTCACCTGGTGAACCCCCGCAGAAAGAGCCCCACGTGACGATCTCCCAGCAACAGGCCGACTGGTTCAAGAAGACCTTCGACCAGCTCACCGCCAACATGGAGCAGGCGGTCCTCGGCAAGCGCCGCGTCGTACGTCTCGCGCTGACCTGCCTCCTCTCGGAGGGCCACATCCTGCTGGAGGACTACCCCGGCACCGGCAAGACGATGCTGGCGCGCGCGCTGGCCAACACCATCCAGGGCAGCCATGCCCGCATCCAGTTCACGCCGGACCTGCTGCCCTCCGACGTGACGGGCGTGACCGTCTACGACCAGCACAAGGGCACCTTCGAGTTCCACCCCGGACCGATCTTCCACACCATCGTGCTGGCCGACGAGATCAACCGGGCCTCGCCCAAGACGCAGTCGGCGCTCCTGGAGGTGATGGAGGAGAACCGCGTGACGGTCGACGGCGTGGCGCACGCGGTCGGCCGGCCCTTCCTGGTCATCGCGACGCAGAACCCCATCGAGCAGGCCGGCACCTATCGTCTTCCGGAGGCGCAGCTCGACCGGTTCCTGATGAAGACCGGCGTGGGCTACCCCGACCGCGCCGCGACCGTCGAGCTACTGGTCAACGCGAAGGTCCGCGACCGAGCCTCGCTGGTCAACCCCGTCATCACCTCGGCCACGATCGGTCAGATGAGCGGCCTGGCCGACGACGTGTACGTCGACCCCGCCGTGCTCACCTATGTCGCCGAGCTGGCCGAGGAGTCGCGCCGCCAGCCCCACGTGCGGCTGGGTCTGTCGGCCCGTGGCTGCCTGGCGCTGGTGCGGGTCGCGAAGACCTGGGCGGCCGCCGACGGCCGCGACCACGTGCTGCCCGATGACGTCAAGGAGCTCGCGGAGCCGGTGCTGTGCCACCGGCTGCTGCTTGATGCCGAGGCGCAGTTCAGCGGCGTGACGGTCGAGGCCGTGATCGCCCGCCTGCTCGACAACGTCGCGCCTCCCACCGACCGGGTGGCCTGAGGTAGATGGCCTGAGAGAGAAGACCTGAGAGACGAACCCCGTGAACAGCCAGCCCCTCCCGTGGACCCGGCCTCGCCGGGCACTGGACCGACTCCTGGTCCGGCGCATGGGGATCGTCAACCCCGTCGGGTGGACGGTGCTGGCGGCCGGTGTGGTGCTGGCGGTGGCGGCCGCCTTGACCGACTGGCGCGAGGTCGCCGTGCTTGCGGCCGCGTGCCTGCTGGTCTTCGCGCTGGCCCTGCCGTTCCTCCTCGGTCGCACCAACGTCCGCGTGGACGTGGTGCTCCAGCCCGAGCGCGTGGCTGCCGGCGACTCGGTGGCCGCGAGCGTCCGGGTCCGCAACATCGCCACCCACGGACTGCTGCCGACCGTCCTCGAGCTCGGCGTGGGCTCGATGGTGCACCGCTACGGGGTGCCCCGGCTGGGGCCCGACGAAGCCCATGAGGAGAGCTTCACGATCCGCACCGAGCGCCGCGGCGTGATCCCCGTCGGCCCGGCCACCACCCGACGCGGCGACCCGCTCGGCATGCTCTCGCGCGACGTCGAGTGGACCGATGTCGTCGAGATCCTGGTCCGCCCGCCCATGGTCCCGCTCGACTCCCTCGGCGCAGGGCTGCTCCGCGACCTCGAGGGCGTGGCCATCGATGCCGTCTCCCAGAGCGACCTGGCCTTCCACACGCTGCGCGAGTACGTCCCCGGCGACGACCTGCGCCACGTGCACTGGCGGTCGTCGGCCAAGGTGATGTCGTCCACCGCTGCGAGTCGCCTGCTGGTGCGCCAGTACCTCGACACGCGTCGTAGCCATGTCGCCCTCGTCGTCGACGACCGTCCATCGGTCTGGGCCGACGCGCGGGACTTCGAGACCGCGATGTCGGTCTCCGCGTCGATCATCGTCCGGGCCACCCTCGACGAGTTCGACACCTCCTTCGTCTGCGGCACCCGGGCCTCCTCCGGCCTGACGGGTCATCTCGCTCTCGACTCGGTGTGCCGGGCTGACTTCGGTGACGTCGGCCTGGTCGCCTCTGCTCACCGTGCCGCGGTGGTCGCCCCGGACACCAGCCTGCTGTTCCTGGTCAGCGGGGGAGCGGTCGACTTCGACGACTTCCAGCGGTCACTGACCGCGTTCCCGCCGCAGGTACGCCGCTTCGCGCTCATCGTCGACCCCTCCAAGCCGAGCCGCATCACCGAGACCGGCGGTCTCGTCGTCGTCCGGGTCGCCGACGTCGACGACCTGGCGGGCCTGCTCAGGTGGTCGCGGCCATGAGGCTCCTCCGCAGACTGACGCTCAGCCAGGCCCGCCAGGTCGGCATCGACGCCGTGCTCCTCCTGGCGCTGATCGCGACGGCCCTGGTCGGCCTCGCCTCGACGTACACCGAGAGCGAGTTCTGGTGGATCGGGATGGCGGGCGCCCTGCTCGCCGTGCTGACCACCACCGTCGTCTCCGTGGTGCTGCGCTGGCCGAGCGTGGTCGCCGCCCTCGGCGTCGTGGCGTGGTACTTCCTTCTCGGTCCCGTGCTCTGCCTGCGTGGGCAGGACGCTGCGACGCCTGGTCCGCGCAGCTGGGAGATGCTCGTCCACGAGGCGCTGCACGGCTGGAAGGACCTGCTCACCACCTTGCCGCCCGTCGACGGGGAGTCACGACTGCTCGTGCTGCCCTGGCTGCTGGGGCTGGTCACCGGCCTGCTGGGCGCCGTGCTCGCGCTCGTGCGCTCGCGCCGGATGGCCATCGCTGCGCCACTGCCGCTCCTGCCGCCGCTGGCTCTGCTGGCAGTGGTCATCTTGTTGGGGGTCGACCGTCCCGAGGCGCTGTGGCTGCAGGGCACGGTCTTCGCCGTCCTCGCACTGGCCTGGCTCGCACTTCGGCACACGCGCACCGTGTCGACGTTCACCACCCCGCGCAACGTCCGCGGACGGCTGCTGCGGCTGGGGACCGGAGCCACCTTGGTAGCGGTGGCGGGCATGCTCGCCCTGCCCATCGGGACCTGGGCCTCGGGGGACGACGCCCAACGCGTCATCCTGCGCGACCACGTCGAGCCGCCGTTCGACGTCGGGCAGTACCCCTCGCCGCTGGCCTCCTTCCGTAGGTACGTCGAGCTGCCGGCCGGCGAGCACAGTCCCCTCAACCTCCACGACACGACGCTGTTCACCATCGAGGGGGTGCCCACCGGCAGCCGGGTGCGGCTGGCGGTGCTGGACCGCTACGACGGTGTGGTGTGGGGCGCCAGCAACAACTCCCAGCCCGGCGTCGCCAACGACACCTACCAGCGGGTCTCGCGGGTCATCGACAACCCGGTGGCGGGTCGACCCGTCGACGCTCGCGTGACCATCGGGCCGGGCTGGAGCGGCGTGTGGCTCCCGACGCTGGGCGCGCTCCAGTCGATCGACTTCCTCGACGACGACAGCCAGCGCCTGGCGGAGTCGTTCCGCTACAACCTGGCCACCTCGTCGGCCGTCGTACCTGCCGGGGTGCTGCCAGGCGACGTCTACGTCTTCACCGCGGTCAGCCCCGAGGACGACCTCACACCCGAGACCGCGACCTCCACCAACGTCGGCGAGGCCGCCGACGCGGCCAGCTTCCTCGACACCCAGGCCGTGCAGTGGTCCGAGGGCGAGCGGCAGCCGATGCGCCGGGTGTACGCCATCGCGCGGCACCTGAAGTCCGACGGGCGCTACTCCGACGGGGTGACCGAGAGCGAGCGGATCTACCACGCGGGCCACAACCGCTACCGGCTCACCGACGACACCGGTGGGGTCAACTCCCCGTTCGTGGTCGGCAACGACGAGCAGTACGCCGCGCTGATGGCCCTGCTGGCCAACCGGATCGGGGTGCCGGCGCGTGTCGTGCTCGGTGCCGTCGTACCTGGTGGAGGTGTCGTGACCGGCGCCGACGTGCATGCGTGGGTGGAGATCCAGGTCGCCGATGGCTCCTGGCGCACGCTCTCGACGGACCTGTTCATGGACGAGGACGCACCGGCCGAGCAGCAGACGACCCGCAAGCAGCAGCTCAGCGGCAGCGTGGTGCCTCCGCCGGCGCCGATCCCGCCGCCGTCGAGCTCTCGCGACCAGAACGACACCGAGATGAAGATCCGCAAGAGCCGCTCGACCACCGGCCACCTCGACCCGGACGTGAGTGGCTCGGTCGCGCTGTGGCTGAGCCGGCTGATCCGCTACGTCGTCGTGCCCGTGCTGGCCCTCACGATCTTGTTGTCCTCGGTCGTGGTGGCCAAGCTCGTGCGCCGCCGCCGGCGGCGCACGCGGGCGAAGGTCTCCGCGCGCTTCGTGGGGGCCTGGCGCGAGCTGGTCGACCACGCCCGCGACCTCGGGCAGCCGGTCCCCGTCGGCTCGGGGATCACCCGACGCGAGCAGGCCTTCCAGATCGTCTCGCCCGGGGCCCGGTCGCTGGCCCACCAGGCCGACAGCCACGTCTTCGGCCCCCGGCTGCCCCGCCCCGGCGACGCCGAGACGTACTGGCAGCAGGTCGACCGGGAGCGCGAAACCATGTCCGCCTCCGTCTCCCGCTGGAAGCGCCTGCGCGCCGCGTTGAGCCTGACGACCTTCTGAGGCGCTGCGCGTTTTCGCCGGCGCTGCACCGCCCGGCGCCGGATTGGGGGTTTTCCGGACCTCAGGGCTAGACTGGCGTGTCGGCCCAACGTGGGTCGTGCTTCGTCGTGCCTCGCGGCTGTCCGAGCGCCTCCGACCTCTCAGAACCCGAGAGACCGGCATGCGCCCCGGATGAGGAGACCGAGCACCTCCACGAGGTCCACCGATCCAGGTCAAGCCTAGGTCGGGAGGTTCCCGGACCGACCGGAAGACACCCATCGAGACGACAGATTGCGGAGGACATGCCGAAGAAGGAAGGCGTGATCGAGATCGAGGGCACCGTTGTGGAGGCCCTCCCCAATGCGATGTTCCGAGTGGAGCTCAGCAACGGGCACAAGGTCCTCGCCCACATCAGCGGCAAGATGCGCCAGCACTACATCCGGATCCTCCCCGAGGACCGCGTGGTGGTGGAGCTGTCCCCCTACGACCTGACGCGCGGTCGGATCGTCTACCGCTACAAGTAACGACCAAGCCGAGCCTGAGAGGACCTCCACCCGTGAAGGTCAACCCGAGCGTCAAGAAGATCTGTGACAAGTGCAAGGTGATCCGTCGCCACGGCCGCGTCATGGTGATCTGCGAGAACCCTCGCCACAAGCAGCGCCAGGGCTGAGTTCAGCCCTCGACAACTGAACACCACACAACGTGATCGCTAGCTGGTCTCGACAAGCTCCACCGACGAACACCAGCGAACCACCTCCGGAGCAGTGGCCGGAGCGTCGTCCGAGGCGGACGACGACGCATCACGACCGACACCACCGCAGTATCCGAAAGGCCACCACATGGCACGCCTCGTTGGTGTGGACCTTCCGCGCGACAAGCGCATCGAGGTCGCACTCACCTACATCTACGGCATCGGCCGTACCCGCGCCCAGCAGGTACTGAAGGCCACCGGCGTCAGCCCGGACCTCCGTGTCCACCAGCTCGGCGACGAGGAGCTGGTCAGGCTCCGCGACGAGATCGAGTCCAACTTCAAGATCGAGGGTGACCTCCGTCGCGAGGTCCAAGCCGACATCCGTCGCAAGATCGAGATCGGCAGCTACCAGGGTCGCCGTCACCGTCAGGGCCTCCCGGTCCGCGGCCAGCGCACCAAGACCAACGCGCGCACCCGCAAGGGCCCCAAGCGCACCGTCGCCGGCAAGAAGAAGGCCAAGTAGTCGGCCCAGCGATCGACGCTCGTCACGACACAGCGTCACACCGATTCCGTAGAACGTCGTAGGAGAGAAGACACCGCATGCCTCCCAAGAGTCGCCAAGGCGCCAAGAAGGTGCGCCGCAAGGAGAAGAAGAACGTCGCCGTGGGCGAGGCCCACATCAAGAGCACGTTCAACAACACCATCGTCACCATCACCGACCCCTCGGGTGCGGTGATCTCGTGGGCCTCTGCCGGCACCGTCGGCTTCAAGGGCTCGCGCAAGTCCACGCCGTTCGCCGCGCAGATGGCCGCCGAGGCCGCTGGCAGACGGGCGATGGACCACGGCATGAAGAAGATCGACGTCTTCGTCAAGGGCCCGGGCTCGGGCCGCGAGACCGCGATCAGGTCCCTGGGTGCGATCGGCCTCGAGGTCGGCACCATCCAGGACGTGACCCCGACCCCGCACAACGGTTGCCGGCCGCCCAAGCGCCGCCGCGTGTGACCACCCGAGCCTGAGACTTCCGAAGGAGAACTGACCCATGGCCCGTTACACCGGCCCCATGACCAAGAAGTCCCGCCGCCTCGGCGTGGACCTGGTGGGTGGCGACTCTGCCTACGAGCGCCGCCCCTACCCGCCCGGCCAGCACGGCCGCGGCCGCATCAAGGAGAGCGAGTACCTCCTGCAGCTTCGTGAGAAGCAGAAGGCTCGCTTCACCTACGGCATCCTCGAGAAGCAGTTCCACAACTACTACACCGAGGCCTCGCGTCGTCAGGGCAAGACCGGCGACAACCTGCTGCAGCTGCTCGAGTGCCGTCTCGACAACGTCGTCTACCGCGCCGGCTTCGCCCGCACCCGCCGCCACGCCCGCCAGCTGGTCGTCCACGGCCACTTCAAGGTCAACGGCCACAAGGTGAACATCCCCTCGTTCCAGGTGACCGCCCACGACGTCATCGACGTCAAGGAGAAGTCGCTCGAGACGACGCCGTTCATCGTGGCGCGCGAGACCCACGGCGAGCGCGTCGTGCCGGCGTGGCTCGAGGCGATCCCGTCGCGGATGCGGATCCTGGTGCACCAGCTGCCCGTCCGGGCCCAGATCGACATCCCGGTCCAAGAGCAGCTGATCGTCGAGTACTACTCCAAGAAGTAGTCCCCCGGGACACACCCAGCCTTCCTATTCTCAGCCGTCACCACAGTTCGGGCCCTTCAAATAGCGGTCGGACCCGGAAAGGAAAGAACAAGTGCTCATCGCACAGCGCCCCACCCTGTCGGAAGAGTCGGTCGACGAGTTCCGTTCGCGCTTCGTCATCGAGCCGCTCGAGCCCGGCTTCGGCTACACGCTCGGCAACTCACTTCGTCGCACCCTCCTCTCGTCGATCCCCGGTGCCTCGGTCACCAGCATCAAGGTCGACACCGTCCTCCACGAGTTCTCCACCATCGAGGGGGTCAAGGAGGACGTCACCGAGGTCATCCTCAACCTCAAGGGCCTGGTCGTCTCCTCCGAGCACGACGAGCCCGTCACGATGTACCTGCGCAAGTCCGGCCCCGGTGAGGTCACCGCGGCCGACATCGCGCCGCCGGCCGGTGTCGAGGTGCACAACCCCGACCTGAAGATCGCGACCCTGTCCGACAAGGGCAAGCTCGAGATGGAGCTGGTGGTCGAGCGCGGCCGCGGCTACGTCTCGGCCGTCCAGAACAAGGGCGCCGACAACGAGATCGGCCGGATGCCCGTCGACTCGATCTACAGCCCCGTGCTGAAGGTGACCTACAAGGTCGAGGCGACCCGTGTCGAGCAGCGCACCGACTTCGACAAGCTCGTCATCGACGTCGAGACCAAGCCCTCGATCCGTCCCCGCGACGCGATCGCCTCGGCGGGCAAGACGCTGGTCGAGCTGTTCGGTCTGGCCCGTGAGCTCAATGTCGAGGCCGAGGGGATCGACATCGGACCTTCGCCGGTCGACGAGCAGCTGGCCGCCGACCTCGCCCTCCCGGTCGAGGACCTGCAGCTGACGGTCCGCTCCTACAACTGCCTCAAGCGCGAGGGCATCCACACCGTGGGTGAGCTCATCTCCCGCTCGGAGCAGGACCTGCTCGACATCCGCAACTTCGGCGCCAAGTCGATCGACGAGGTCAAGGCCAAGCTGGTCGAGATGGGCCTGTCCCTCAAGGACAGCGCGCCCGGCTTCGACCCGCACGCTGCCCTGGCGGCCTACGGCGATGACGACGACGACGCGTTCGTCGAGGACGAGCAGTACTGATCCCCGAGGGGCTCGAGCCCGAGGTTCGAACCCATCACCAGCACCCTCTACCCGGGTACCTGACACGGCCCGGGAGAAACGAGTGACACGAAGATGCCTACTCCCAAGAAGGGCCCCCGCCTCGGTGGCAGCGCCTCTCACCAGCGCCACCTGCTGTCCAACCTGGCCACGCAGCTGTTCGAGCACGGCAAGATCACGACCACCGAGACCCGGGCGCGCACGCTGCGTCCGGTCGCGGAGAAGCTGATCACCAAGGCCAAGCGCGGCGACCTGCACAACCGTCGTGAGGTCCTCAAGACCATCCGCGACAAGTCGGTCGTGCACGTGCTGTTCACCGAGATCGCGCCCAAGATGGCCGAGCGTCCCGGCGGCTACACCCGCATCACCAAGATCGGCAACCGCAAGGGCGACAACGCTCCGATGGCCGTGATCGAGCTGGTGCAGGAGGCCTACCAGCCGGCGGCCAAGAAGGCCACTGCGACGAAGGCCGCGGACAAGCCTGCCGAGCAGCCGAAGGCAGAGGAGAAGCCCGCCGAGGAGATCACCAACGAGGAGATCGCCGAGGACGAGACGACCGACGAGGCCGCCAACCTCGGCGAGGAGACTCCTGCGCAGGAGGCTGCTGACGAGGCCGCCGAGGAGGCTCTCACCGCCAAGTTCGCCGACCTCGAGTTCGGTGACGACGTGGCCCTGGCGCTCGAGGACGGCGCCGCGCCGTCCGAGGCGTTCACCATCAAGGGCAACAAGGACTCCGGCAAGTACCACACGCCCGAGTCGCAGTGGTACGACCAGACCATCGCCGAGGTCTGGTTCACCACCGAAGAGGCCGCCGAGAACGCCGGCTTCGTCAAGGCCGGCTGACCGGCCGCACGAGCCATCCGAGCCGCATGGGCCCGTCACCCCTCAGGGGTGGCGGGCCCATCGTCGTTCGACGAGCAGCTGCGCCTCGGTGACGCCGAGGCCGGCTCGCCGCGCGGCCTCGACGTAGGCCTGGACCGCCGACTCCACCTCACTGTCGGGGACTGCCCGGCTCGGGCTCACGAAGGTGCCCCGCCTCCCCTCGGTCACCACGACGCCATCGGCCTCGAGCTCGCGGTAGACGCGAGCCACGGTGTTGACCGCGAGCCCGATCTCGGAGGCGAGCGCACGGACCGTCGGCAGCCGGGTGCCGGCTGGCAGCTGCCCTGAGCCGACCTGGGTCGCGATCTGGCGGCGTACCTGCTCGAACGGCGGCTCCGCCGAGGTGTGGTCGATCCGATCCAGCTTCACCTCGAGCGTCCTCGTACGTCGAGCCACCAGCACGCCAGGCCACCTGCGACGGCCGGCACCACCTGGTAGATCACGGCGGCCAGGGCCGCACGTAGCTGCTGGTCGCCGTCGCGCAGCGGGTCGATGTCGAGCCACCGGGCGAGCACGGCCAGCGCCGCAGCCACCACCAGACCCGGCCACCAACGGGTGCCCTGACGGCGGGCGATCCCCCACGCCAGCGCCACGCCGACGGGCATCAGGGCGGTGAGCAGCCAGTTGGTCCAGTCGATGAAGCCCAAGGCGGTGTCCTGGCTGCCCGACTCGAGCAGCTGCTCGGCGATGACCCCGCGCAGGTAGGACAGCGTCGCGAACGCCAGCGCGACCGCGCAGGCGAGCAGGCCCAACCGCTGCTCGCGCGTCCAGACGAACAACACCACCGCCAGCGGGAGCCACGGCGTCATCGTGGCGGCCAGCCGTGCGGGCTCCACGCCGAACAGTGGTTCGACGAGGTTGATCACGCTGGTGGCGACCGAGTCCATCGACGCCGACATCACCACCTGCACCAGGGCCAGGCCGGCCACCAAGATGACCGAGACGGGGAGCGCGGGCTCGCTCTCGGGAGGCGGACGTCGCGCGTGCGAGCCGGGGTGCCGGGGGGCCTGCGTCACGCGCACATCGTGCCAGTGATCGGGCCGCCGACGAGACACCGCTGGCCCCTACCCACGCCATCCGCTAGACACGTGGTCATGGGAGCAGGAGTGCTGGTGGTCGGGGAGTCGCTCGTCGACATCGTGCGACGTCAGGACGGCTCGACCGAGACCTTTCCCGGCGGCAGCGCCGCCAACGTCGCGGTCGCGCTCTCGCGCCTGGGCCGCGACACGGGGTTCGTGACCAGCTACGCCGCCGACGACCACGGCCGGCTGATCGCCGATCACCTGGCCGCGTCCGGCGTGACGCTGGCGACCGACCCGCACGTCATCCCACGCACGTCCTCGGCCCTCGCGACCCTGCAGGAGGATGGCTCGGCCCGCTACACCTTCGACATCGACTGGCGGATCGGTGCCGTCGAGATCACCGAGCCGCCGTTGGCGCTGCACGCGTGCTCACTCGGAGCGGTCGTGACTCCCGGCTGCGAGGACGTCCGCGCCCTGATGGCCCGCCTGCGCAGCTCCACCACCACGTCCTACGACATCAACATGCGGCCCACGGTCACTGGCGTAGGTCCCGCGATCGCCAAGACGGTCGAGGAGACCGTGCGGCTCAGTGACATCGTCAAGGCCTCCGACGAGGACCTCGAGGCGCTCTACCCGGGTGAGTCCGAGGCCGCCGCCTGTGAGCGGCTGCTCGCCCTCGGCCCCGCTGCTGTCGTCGTCACCCGCGGGGCAGACGGTGCGGCCTGGTACGCCGAGGGGCTGGCCGTGGCGGCGGCGGGCGTCGCGGTGAGCGTGGCCGACACGATCGGTGCCGGCGACACCTTCGGTGCGGCGATGATCGACGAGCTCGGCTCGCTCGGACTGCTGGGTGGCGGGGTCGACGCCCTGCGCGGCATGTCGCACGAACAGGTCGCCGGGGTCCTCGACTTCGCCACGCGTGCGGCCGCCGTCACGGTCTCGCGGCCCGGCGCCGACCCGCCGTACCGCTCGGAGCTCTGAGCGCTCGGGTCTACCGCACCTACTGCCGGGACTCGGGCGACGGCTTCTGGGAGCTGAGACGGTCGATGATGCCGGCGAGCTGCTCCATCCCACCGGAGCGCGCCATGCTGGACGCCACCGCTTGCGCCGCAGTGCGGTAGCGGGCCTGGTCGAGCACCCGCCGCACTGCCTGGCGGACGGCGTCGGCCGAGGGTGTCTCGGTGTTGAGCCGCAGGCCGACACCGGACCACTTCACGCGCGCGGCAACCTCCGGCTTGTCCTCCTTGCCGCTGCTGGTGACGATGGGCACGCCGTAGCGCAAGGCGTACTGAACGCCTCCGTAGCCGCCGTTGGTGACGAAGACGTCGGTCCTGGGCAGGAGCTCGTCGTAGGGCAGGTACTCGGCTGCCCGCGCGTTGGCCGGCAGGGTCGGAAGCGTGTCTACGGCACGTCCACCGGTGGACACCACGACGAGAACGTCTTCGTGCGCCAGGCCTTCGAGCGCCGGGGCGATGATCTGGCGGTAGTCCCGGTTGGCGATGGTGCCCTGGGTGACGTGGCCAAGTCCGCTCTGCTGCTCGCTGCCGTCGAGTTGGCGTCGTCGGATCCGCGATGGTGGGCATCAACGGCTCGTCTGCCGACATGTGGCTGACTCGCCCGAGGCCTACGCCGCGTTCGTCTCGCGGATGCTGCGCGAGACCGTCTTCGCCTCCTGACGCAGGCGCCCGGCTACTGCGACCCCAGGTACGCGTGCACCAGGGGTACGACCGAGGAGCCCTCGCCCGACGCGGCGGCGACCCGCTTCATCGAGCCGGCCCGCACGTCGCCGACCGCGAACACCCCTGGCATCGAGGTCGCCAGGCTCTCGGGTGGGAGGCCGTCGGCCCACATCGTCTTGGGCACGTCGCGACCGGTGAGCACGAACCCGCGGCCGTCACGCGCGACGTCGCCAGGGATCCAGTCGCACTGCGGCTCGGCGCCGAGCAGGAGGAAGAGTCCCTCGGCGTTGCGGCGCACGACCTCGTCGGTGTCGCAGTCCTTGACGTCGATCCACTCCAGCCGACCGTCACCGCCGACAGCGCACACCTCGCAGCGCGCGGCGACCTCGACGCGCGGGTTCCACTCGATCTCGTTGATGAGGTACTGCGACATGGTCTCGCCGAGCCCGTGTCGCCGCACCATGATCGTCACGGACTTGGCGAACCTGGCCAGGTGGATCGCCGCCTGGCCCGCGGAGTTGCCGCCGCCGACGACCACGACGTCGTACCCCTCCATCTCGCGGGCCGCGGTCATCGCGCTGCCGTAGTAGACGCCGCGTCCGGTGAGGTCGTCGATGCCCGGAGCGCGCAGCTTGCGGTAGGCGACGCCGCTGGCGATCACCACCGACCTGGCGCGCACGTCGCCGCCGTCGGTGCGCACGATGTGGCTGGCGTCGTCGACCGCGATCCCCTCGACCTCCCAGCCGGTGAAGAACCGGGTGCCGAAGCGGATCGCCTGGTTGCGGGCGCGCTGGGCCAGTCGCATCCCGGAGATGCCGCGGGGGAAGCCCAGGTAGTTGCGGATCATCGAGGACGTACCGGCCTGGCCGCCGACCGCCTCGGCCTCGACGACGACGGTCGTGAGCCCCTCGGAGGCGCCGTACACCGCCGCCGCCAGGCCCGCCGGCCCGGCCCCCACGATGCAGAGGTCGACCACCGTGTCCAAGTCGATGCCGTCGGGACGGCCGTAGATCGCACCGGCCACCTCGCGCACGCTGCGTGGAGCCCAGACGTCGTGGTACGGCGACTCGACGAGCGGCCACCGGGTCTCGCTGCCGTCGTAGCGCGACACGATGCCCGCCCCGATCTCGGTGTCGGGGGAGTAGACGCGGTGCGGCATGCCCATCCGGTCGAGGAAGTCGCGGATGGACAAGGTGAGCGCGTCCTGCTCGGGCGCGACGAGGCGCACCGTCTCGATCTCGGGCTGGGCCACCGTGGAGCCCCAGTCGGACAGCAGTTCGCAGACCGCCGTGTGGAACTCCTCGTCGCGACGGCCGCGCGGCATCAGCAGGTAAGCGTCGTACTTGCCCTTCGCCAGTCCTGCACGGAGCCGGTTGGCGTCCTCGAGGAACCGCTCCCAGGGCGCGATGACCAGCCGCTTGGCCGTCGGCACCACCTGGCGCCAGGTGTGGAAGGCCGCCAGCACGTTGTGCTTGTCGTCGCCGACGACGTCGGAGGGGAACAACGAGGAGTCCGCCACGATCATCGCCACCTGACCCCCGGTGGCCTCGATCTCGGTGGCGACGTCCATCGCCACGCTGGGGGAGGTCGCCGGGCGGATGTCGTAGTCGCGGGCGTATCGGCCGAACTCGTCGACCAGGAAGGCCGCGTGGTCGTGGCTGACGATGATGATCGACGGGGGTGTTCGCTCAGGCACCCGCCCAGTATCCCAAGTGGGTGGTGCGCCGCAGGCTGACAGACTGGCCCGGTGCGGCTGCGGATGGACCTCGCCTACGACGGCGCCGGCTTCCACGGCTGGGCCCGCCAAGACGGGCTGCGCACGGTGCAGGGCGAGCTCGAGGCCGCACTGGCCACGGTGCTGCGCGTGCCGTCGCTCTCGGTCACCTGCGCGGGCCGCACCGACACCGGCGTTCATGCCAGGGGACAGGTGGCACACGTCGACGTGGAGGCAGCCGAGCCCGACCGTCTGCGCCGCCAGCTCGACGGGCTGCTGCCCGACGACATCTCCGTACGCCGCGTGGCCATGGCCGCGGACGGCTTCGACGCCCGCTTCTCGGCACTCTGGCGCCGCTACGCCTATCGGATCGCCGACCACCCGGAGACGGTCGATCCGCTGACGCGTGGCCACGTGCTGGCGTGGCGCAGGCCGCTCGATCTCGGTCTGATCGAACAGGCCGCCACCCTGCTGCTCGGCCGCCACGACTTCGCGGCGTTCTGCAAGCGGCGCGAGGGGGCGACCACGATCCGCACGCTGCTGTCCCTCACCTGGGAGCGCGAGCCCGGTGGACTCCTGGTCGGCAGCGTCGTCGCCGACGCCTTCTGCCACCACATGGTGCGCTCGCTCGTCGGCTGTCTGGTCGCCGTGGGGGAGGGCCGCCGCCCGCCTGAGTGGGCGGGTGAGGTACTCGCCGGCCAGACCCGCGACCCGTCGGTCACCGTGGTGCCGGCGCACGGCCTCACGCTCGAGGAGGTCGGCTACCCGCCGGACGACGAGCTCGCCGGCCAGGCGCTCGCAGCTCGCCGTGTCCGGACGCTGGAGGACGAGGCATGAGGCAGCCCGCCCTCGTGGTCGGCAGCTGTGGCCGCTGGTCGAGGAGCCCGGTGGCCTAGGTCGCGGCCTTGGCGTCGAGAGTGGCGCGCAGCTGCTGCTCGGTGTCGTCGGCCAGCCGCTTGAGAAAGGGCGTGAGCAGCGGCGAGACCACTGCGGCAATGCCCTTGAAGGTCATCCGGGCGCGGTACTCGACCTCGGTGCCGCCCGAGATGGTCGGCGTGACGATGACGGTGTCCTCGCTCTCGACGGTCTTGTTGCCACCCGTGATCACGAACTGCCGTCCCGGCACGACCTTCTCCACCTCGTAGTCCAAGGTGGTCTCGCGCCCAAGGAACTTCGAGACGTTGCGGTAGCGGGTGCCCACGCCCCCGTCACCTCCCAGGCGCTCGCAGCTCACGGTGCCGGCGTCCCACTCCTCGGCGTGCTCGAAGTCGAGCAGGTAGTCGAACACCGAATCGGGATCCCATCTCGTCAGGACCGTCCGGTTGAGGATGTGCGCCATGCTCCCCAACATAGGCAACGATCCCAACCGACAGACCCGACTTTCGGAAGAAGGGGCCGAACGGATGAGTGACGACCACTACTTCAGCGCCGACCCGGCCGCACCCTTCACCCGTGAGGGTGTCAGTGCGCGGGTCTGGGGCCGTGAGCTGGAGCTGGCCAGCGGGTCGGGCGTGTTCGCCCGCGGACGCCTCGACATCGGTACGGCCGTGCTGTTCCGCGAGACCGAGCCGCCGACGGCAGGAAGGATCCTCGACCTCGGCTGCGGCTACGGCGTCATCGGGCTGGCCATCGCGGCGTGCTCACCATCGACAGTCGTCACGGCCGTCGACGTCAACGAACGCGCCGTCGTGCTGGCCAACGAGAACGCCGCCTCCCTCGGGCTGACCGACCACTACGCGGCGATGACCCCGGGCGCAGTACCGGCCGAGGCGACGTACGACGAGATCTGGTCGAACCCGCCGATCCGCATCGGCAAGACCGCCCTCCACGAGCTCCTGCTCACCTGGTTCGCCCGCCTGGCCCCCGGAGGCCGCGCCGTGATGGTGGTCGGCAAGAACTTGGGCGCCGACACCTTGCAGCGCTGGCTGGCCGACCAGGGCTACCCGACAGCCCGCCTCGCCTCCGCCAAGGGCTTCCGGGTGCTGGAGTCGCGCGCGCCTGCTGGTTGAGGAGGGCGCGCTAAGTGTCGTTGGTTGAGGAGGGCGCGCCCCCGCCGCTGGTTGAGGAGGGCGCGCGGTGTCGCTGGTTGAGGAGGGCGCGCGGTGTCGCTGGTTGAGGAGGGCGCGCCGGTCTCCGCTGGTTGAGGAGGTTGCGCTAGCAACCGTCTCGAAACCCGGTGGGTGTCGTTGGTTGAGGAGGGCGCGCGGTCTCTGCTGGTTGAGGAGGTTGCGCAGCAACCGTCTCGAAACCCGGTGACCGCGACGTCGGCGGTCCACTCGCGCGGTTTCGAGACAGGCGCTAGCGCGCCTTCCTCAACCAACGGGGGGCGGATATTTGGTGGGCCCAGCATGTGAGAAACCCCAGCAAATACAGGGGTTCTCGACCCGGGACTGTCGGTGCTCGATGATCGAATAGGTCCCATGAGCGGATCTCGGGACGAGCAGCCGGACGACGGTTCGGCCTGGCTACCGGCGACTGCCACGGCTGTGCTCGAAGCCGCCCGCGAACGACGCGCGATCGCCGACCGTGCCGAAGCCGACCTGTTGGTGTTGGCGGTGCAGTGGGCCATCATCCACCCCGCTGAGTCCCTGGAGGATGCCGAGACGTTCCGGCTCCACGGTGACGTCCCGGTCCCGGTCGCCGGAGTCGGTGCCCCGCTGGTGGCGGAGTTCTCCATCGCGGAGTTCGCCGCCGCCGTGGGTCTGACCACAGAGTCCGGGAGACGGTACGTCGGGCACGCCCTCGAGCTCAGATACCGCCTCAAGAAGCTCTGGGCGCGGGTGACCTCGGGGGATCTGGCGGCGTGGAAGGCCCGCCGGGTCGCCGAACAGACCATCTGGCTGAGCGCCGAGGCGGCTAAGTACGTGGATCGGCATGTGGCGACGGTGGCCCACAAGATCGGTCCGGCCCAGCTGGACCGGCTGATCGGTGAGGCGGTCGCCCGGTTCATGCCCGACCAAGCCGAGGCCGACCGGAAGCAGGCGTGGGACCAACGCCGCTTCGATGTCGACTTCGGCACTGTCGGGATCGCGGGGACCTGCCAGGTCTCCGGCGAGCTCGACCTGGCCGATGCGATCGACCTGAACAACGCCGTGGCCGCCGACGCCCAGGTCCAGGCCGAACTCGGCTCGGTCCTGACCTTGGACCAACGTCGCTCGGTCGCGGTCGGCAACATCGCCCGCCGCGACCTCACCCTCGACCTTGCCGACAACGGGCAAGACGACGACCACCCGAAGCCCAAGGCGGACAAGCCGAAGGGGCGGCCGCGGGAGATGGTGCTCTACGTCCACCTCGCCGACGCCGCCCTGACCGGCAGCTCGATGGGTGGCGCCACAGGTATGTCGGGTGTGGGGCGGGTGGAGAACACCGCCACCCCGGTCCTGGCCGAGACCATCCGGACCTGGTGCGGCAACCCCGACGCACGGATCACCGTGAGACCCGTCATCGACCTGGCCCAGCACGTGCACTACGGGGCCTATGAGATCGACGGGCGGATCAGCGAACCCGTCGCCCTCAGGGACCACACCTGCGTGTTCCCCTGGTGCACCAAACCCGCCCGCAGACTCAAACCCGGCGAGCACGCCGCCGACTGCGACCACAACCTCGCCTACGCCCAGGGCGGGGCCACCTGCACCTGCCAGATCGCGGCCCTATGCCGCAAGCATCACCGGTTGAAGACCCATGGCCGCTGGCGCTACCTGATCCTCACCCCCGGCTCGTACTTGTGGACCAGTCCGCATGGCTACCACTACCTCCGCGACCACACCGGCACCCTCGACGTCTCCGCCGACCGACACCAACACCGACACCCACGCCGGCATCCACCACCAGCAGCCTGAAACCAGCAGCCTGACCCTCGACCCGCCGTACCCGCCCGGAACCACCACGGGCGGGCTACCGGCACGCCCGCACGCCTTGGTAACCAGTGAGGTTGCTAGCGCAACCTCCTCAACCAGCGACCTGCGGGCTACCGGCACGCCCCAATGTCTTGGTTTCGAGACGGTTGCTGCGCAACCTCCTCAACCAGCGACAGGGCTGCGCAACCTCCTCAACCAGCGACAGGGCTGCGCAACCTCCTCAACCAGCGACAGGGCTGCGCAACCTCCTCAACCAGCGACGGAGCCGTACCCGCCCCAGAGACCCCTTGGGCGGGCTACGGGCGCGTCCACACCGACGGCCAGTCCTCGAGGTCGGTGATGGCGACCTCGCCGACGAACAGCGTGTACATCGGCTCGGCCGGGAAGTCGTTGACCCTGACCGCGAGGTCGTGGCCGCCGACGGTCGCGCGGTAGGGCCACTCGCCGTCGCCCGTCGCCCGCCAGCGGATGCCAACGCGGGCCCACGCGACGGTGCGGGGGTCGTCCACATCGCGATGCTGCCACGATGAAGCCATGACCTTCGAGGCCGCCGAGACCCGCTACGACGCCGACCACTACCGCTACTGCGGGCGCAGCGGCCTCAAGCTGCCGCTCCTGAGCCTGGGCCTGTGGCAGAACTTCGGCACCGACCGGCCGGAGGAGACCCAACGCGCGATTCTCAGGCGGGCCTTCGACCGCGGCGTCACCCACTTCGACCTCGCGAACAACTACGGGCCGCCCTACGGCCGCGCCGAGGAGAACTTCGGGCGCTACCTGGCCGATGACTTCGCTGCCTACCGCGACGAGCTGGTGATCTCGACGAAGGCCGGCTACGACATGTGGCCGGGTCCCTACGGGCAGGGCGGCGGCTCCCGCAAGTACGTCCTGGCCTCCCTCGACCAGTCGCTGAAGCGGATGGGCCTCGACTACGTCGACATCTTCTACAGCCACCGCTTCGATCCCGAGACGCCCGTCGAGGAGACGATGGGCGCTCTCGACACGGCAGTGCGGTCCGGCCGCGCTCTGTACGCCGGCATCTCGTCCTACAACGCCTCGTGGACCGCCGAGGCGGCCAGGATCGCCCGTGGGCTGGGCACTCCACTGCTCATCCACCAGCCGTCGTACTCGATGCTCAACCGCTGGATCGAGCCCCACCTGCTCGACACCCTCGAGGAGGAGGGCATGGGCTGCATCGTGTTCACCGCCCTGGCCCAGGGACTGTTGACCGACCGCTACCTCAACGGCGTGCCCGAGGACTCGCGGGCGGCACGCGAGAACTCCACCATCGCCGGCCTCGATGCCACCGTCCTCGACCGCGTGCGCGCCCTCAACGAGATCGCCCAGGCCCGCGGCCAGAAGCTCGCCCAGCTCGCCCTGCAGTGGGCACTTCGCGACTCACGCGTGACCTCGGCTGTCATCGGCGCGTCGTCGGTCGAGCAGCTCGACACCAACCTCGATGCCCTCGACTTCGCGCCGCTGACCGACGACGAGCTGGTCGAGATCGACAAGCACGCCGTCAACTCGGGGGTGAACCTCTG
This sequence comes from Nocardioides agariphilus, assembly GCF_015352445.1. Lineage (GTDB taxonomy): Bacteria > Actinomycetota > Actinomycetes > Propionibacteriales > Nocardioidaceae > Nocardioides > Nocardioides agariphilus. The sequence continues at coordinate 58,275 of NZ_JADKPO010000020.1, read as the reverse complement.
GGCCAAGTCGAGCGAGGTTGCAACAGAACCGGAGTGAGCGGCGTCTGTTCGACGTGAGTGCGCTCGTACACGGTGAGGAGCGGTCGCTGGCACCAGGTGGGGCAGCAGAGACGTCGGACTTCGACGACTGGGTCGCCGCGCGCGGCCCGGGGCTGCTGCGCCTGGCCTACGTGCTGACCGGCAACCGCGCCGACGCCGAGGACGCCGTCCAGGACGCGCTGGCCCGCGCCCTGCCGCGCTGGGAGCACATCCGCAGCGTCGGCGACCCCGACGCCTACGTGCGACGGATGGTCGTCAACGCCCACACCTCGTGGTGGCGCAAGTTCCGCCGGCGCGAGACTCCGGTCGCGGAGGCACACGGATCGAGAGCCTCGGCCGATCCAGGGGTCGACGAGCGCGATCGCATCTGGCGTGCGTGCCTGGCTCTGCCCGAACCCCAGCGCGTCGCCGTGGTGCTGCGCTACTACGAACAGCTCGAGTACGCCGAGATCGCCGCCCTGACCGGCGTTGCCGAGGGCAGCGTGCGGGCCCGGGTCTCGCGCGGCCTCGTCGCCATGCGCGGGCTGCTCGGCGAATCCATGGGCGAGGAGGAGAACCGATGAACGACTTCGAGGACCGCCTGACCTCCGCCCTGCGCTCGGCCGGCGACGACGCTCCGGATGCCGTCGACCTGGCACCTGCCGCCCGTGGCCGCGCCCGCGCTCGCAGCCGTCGTACGGTGATCGCGTCCGTCGCTGCTGTCGTGGCCGTCGCCGGCGTGGTCGGGGGCGCCGCGCTGCTCGGCAACCGAGACGGTGACCGGACTGCGGGGACGGTGAAGGTCAGCGACGGGACGCACACGGAGTCGTGGCGCGATCTCGAGGTCTCGGTGCCGGACAGCTGGGGCTACGGGCACTTCTCGACGTGGTGCATCGGGAGCAGCGAACCGTCTGGCACGTTCGTTGTCGAGCGTCCCGGCGGCGTTGTGGAGGGCATCCTCTGTCAGCCCCAGAACGGGTACGGGCTGCGGTTCCTCGACGGCGCCGTGGCTGACCTCAAGTTCGGCGTGGGTGAGCTCTGGCAGTACACCTCGGGTGACATCTACCCCGCGGGTGCGTGGATCGGATACCAGCGGGGGTCCGGCGACAACCTGGTCTTCGTCGTGACGCCGGACCGTGACACCACTCACAGCATCTTGAGCTCCGTGACGCGGATCAACTACTCGGACACCAACGGGTGCTCGCCCCATTCAGGTGACGGTGCGGTAGTGCCGGCCGGTGCGGTCCGCTTGTGCCGCTACGACATCGACGGATGGCTCGAGCAGAGTGAGGTGCTGACCGGGAAGGACGCGACCGAAGCGATTGCCGCGTTGGAGGCGGCACCGGCCCGCGACCCCGACCGCATGTGCACCATGGAGATCTCCGGACCGACCGTGCAGATCACCTCCGCCGACGCCGACGGCTCGCTGACCCTCAACGCCTGCCAGGGCTTCACCTGGGACGGCGCGGCCCACGAGCTCACTGCCGACGCCATCTACTGGACGCTGTCCCCGGGCTGGTCCGGTGGCGTCGAAGGCGACGTGCCGATGCCCCCCAAGCTCCGTCAGTAGTGGCTAGCCCGCGAGCACCTGCGCGGCGTCGGCGAGGTCGCGGACGCCGCGGAGCAGCTCGGCGGGGGTGTCGGTCGCGAGGTCGACGTGGAAGCCGAGCAGGCCCGACTCGACGAGCTGGGTGATTCGGTTGACCCTGGTGCGGGATGCGCCGCAGCGCAGGAACCAGTCGCGCATGGCCGCCTCCCACCGCGCGTTGCTGTCGCGGACCGAGCTGCGGAACGGCTCCTTGCCGAGGTAGCCGCTGGCGGCCGCCTGCACGTAGATCAGGTTGCAGGCATGCAGCGGCGGCTCGAGGTAGGCCTGCCAGAGGGTGAGCACTCCGGCCCGCACGCTCCGGGGCGCCTTCATGCCGGCCAGGTGTGCGACCGAACGGGTGGTGGCCTCGTCGATGACTGCCGCGACCAGCCCGTCGCGGTTGCCGAAGTGGTAGATGAGCATCCGGTCGCTGGTGCCGACCGCCTTGGCCAACGGGCGAAGGCTGAGCCCGATCAGCCCCTCGGCGAGCACGTGGTCGGTGCACGCACTGAGAAGCACGTCTCGTCTGGACTCCTCGGGCATAAATCGATTGTAGCGAGTGCTACAGTAGGATCCTATGTAGCGACTGCTACATCCACGAAGAGGAGATGACAGGCATGTACGGCGCGTTCCTGCTGCTGGGAGTCGCGATCGTGATCGAGGTCGCGGCGACGGCGGTGCTACCGAAGGCCGACGGGTTCACCAACCCCGTGTGGGCCGGGGGCGTGGTCGCGGGCTATGCCCTCTCGATCTGGCTGCTGACCCTGGTGGTCAAGCAGATGCCGGTCTCTGTCGCCTACGCCGTCTGGGCGGGCGCCGGCACGGCTCTGGTGGCGGTCGTGGGTCTGCTGTTCCTCGGCGAGCCGTTGAACTGGGCCAAGGCACTCAGCCTCGCGATGATCGTCGCGGGTGTGGTGGGCCTCAACCTCGCCGGGACGCACTGACCGGGGCGCACTGACCGGGGCGCACTGACCGGGGTACCGGGCTAATCGGGGTGCCGGACCGACCCGGCGTAGCGGACAATCGGCTCTCGTGGGTCACGTCGATGTCCAAGGGGTCCGGTACGAGCTGCCGGACGGCCGCGTGCTGCTCGACGACGTGTCGTTCCGGGTGGGTGAGGGAGCAAAGGTCGCGCTGGTCGGCGCCAACGGCGCCGGCAAGACCACGCTGCTCAAGATCATCACCGGCGACCTGACACCCCACGCCGGCGCCGTCACCCGCTCGGGCGGCCTCGGGGTGATGCGTCAGATGGTGGGCGTGGGGCTGGGCGAGGACCCGACCGTCGCCGACCTGCTCCTCTCGGTGTCGCCGGCCCGCGTGCGCGCGGCGTCGGCGGCGCTCGACCGGTGCGAGCGAGCGCTGATGGAGACCGACGACGAGGCGACGCAGATGAAGTACGCCGAGGCGCTCGCCGAGTACGCCGACGCCGGCGGCTACGACCTCGAGGTCACCTGGGACGTGTGCACGATCAAGGGACTGGGCGTGCCCTACGACCGGGCGAAGTACCGCTCGCTCAAGACCCTGTCGGGCGGCGAGCAGAAGCGGCTCGTGCTGGAGTACCTGCTGGCCGGCCCCGACGAGGTACTCCTGCTCGACGAGCCCGACAACTTCCTCGACGTGCCCGGCAAGATCTGGCTCGAGGAGCGCATCCGCGAGTCCGACAAGACCATCCTCTACATCAGCCACGACCGCGAGCTGCTCAACAACACCGCGACGCGCGTGGTCACCGTGGAGCTGGGGGCGGCGGGCAACCTCGTGTGGACCCACCCCGGCGGGTTCACGTCGTATCACGAGGCCCGCAAGGACCGCTTCGCCAGGCTCGAGGAGATGCGCCGCCGCTGGGACGAGGAGCACGCCAAGCTCAAGGCGCTGGTGCTGATGTACAAGCAGAAGGCGGCCTACAACGACGGCATGGCCTCGCGCTACCAGGCCGCGCAGACGCGACTGCGGAAGTTCGAGGAGGCCGGGCCACCGATCGAGCAGCCCCGCGACCAGCAGGTGAAGATGCGCCTGACCGGAGGCCGCACGGGCAAGCGTGCGGTGGTGTGCGAGAACCTCGAGCTGACCGGGCTGATGAGGCCCTTCGACCTCGAGGTCTGGTACGGCGAGCGGGTCGCCGTGCTGGGCTCCAACGGCTCCGGCAAGTCCCACTTCCTCCGCCTCCTCGCGCGAGGCGGCAGCGACCCCGACAAGGAGCACCAGCCGGTCGACCCTGGTGATGGTGCCGAGATCAAGCCCGTGGACCACACCGGCAAGGCCAAGCTCGGTGCGCGCGTGCGCCCCGGCTGGTTCGTGCAGACCCACGAGCACCCCGAGCTGATCGGCCGCACGCTCCTGGAGATCCTGCACCGCGGCGACGAGCACCGCGACGGCATGGGCCGCGAGGCCGCAGCCCGGGTGCTCGACCGCTACGAGCTCGCCCATGCCTCCGAGCAGCGGTTCGACTCGCTCTCGGGCGGCCAGCAGGCCAGGTTCCAGATCCTGCTGCTGGAGCTGAGCGGCGCGACCCTGCTCCTGCTCGACGAGCCGACCGACAACCTCGACGTCCAGTCTGCCGAGGCTCTGGAGGCGGGCTTGGAGTCCTTCGACGGGACGGTGATCGCGGTGACGCACGACCGTTGGTTCGCGCGCGGGTTCGACAGGTTCTTGGTGTACGGCGCGTCGGGCGAGGTCTACGAGTCCGACGGTCCCGTCTGGGACGAGACCCGGGTCCAGCGCGTCCGGTAGCCCGCACGACAAGAGCCGGCGACCACTCGCTCGGTCGAGTGGCGCCGGCTCCTGCCGGTGCGGTCCTGACCCCTGGAAAGGTGGGAGAAAGCAGGGTCAGGAGTTCGTGGTGCTGGCGTCGGAGTCCAGCTTCAAGGTGACGGTCTTCTGGTCGCCGTCGCGGGTGTAGGTCACGGTGACCTGGTCGCCGGGACGGTAGGAGCGGATGGTGGCGACCAGCGAGTCGGCATCGGTGATCAACGTGTCGTCGATCTTGGTGATCACATCGCCGTTGCGCAGGCCCGCGCCCTCGGCGGCGGACCCGTTGCTGACGTCACTGATGCGAGCGCCGTCCTCGACGATGGCTCCCGGGCTCTGCTGGCCGGAGCCGCTGACGACGTTCTGCACGGAGATGCCGAGCCTGGCGTGGGTCGGCGTCTCGCCCTTCTCCAGCTGCTCGATCACCGGCATGACCTCGTCGATCGGGATCGCGAAGCCGAGGCCGATCGACCCGGGCTCGCCGCCCATCTGACCCTGACCGGACGTCTGGATAGATGCGTTGATGCCCACCACGTGACCGTTCATGTCCACCAGCGGGCCACCGCTGTTGCCGGGGTTGATGGCCGCGTCGGTCTGGACGGCGGGGTAGACGGTGCTGTTGCCCTGGCCGTCGCTGCCGACGTTGACCGGGCGCTTGAGGGCGCTGACGATGCCGGTCGTGACGGTGGCGTCGAGGCCGAAGGGCGACCCGATGGCCACGACGGACTGGCCGACCTGGAGCGAGTCGGAGGATCCGATCGTCACCGGCGTCAGGCCGCTGACGCCTTCGGCCTGGATGACCGCGGTGTCGGTGAGCGGATCGGTGCCGACGACGGTCGCCTTGGCGTGGGTGCCGTCGTTGAACGACACCCGGAGCTCCCCGGACTGGCCCGCCAGCTCGACGACGTGGTTGTTGGTCACGATCTGCCCGTCGGAGGTGACGATGAAGCCCGAGCCGGAACCCGCGCCTCCGGGGCCGGACACGTCGATCTTGACGACCGAGGGCAGCAGGTTCTGCGCGACCTGCTCGACGGACCCATTGCCGGATTGCGCCGCAGGCGTGTCGACCACGGGCGACGCGGAGCTGGGGCTCGAGGACGCGGACGAGCTGTCGTCCTGCAGAGCGCTCCAGCCCGCGGCGCCGCCCACGCCGGCACCCGCGCCCACGAGCAGCGAGGCCGCGATGACCGATGCGGCGAAGGCGCCTCGACGCTGCTTGCGGTCGGGGACCGGCTGGGCGGGCAGCGGGCGCTGGTAGGCCACGGGAGGCAGCGGGTGCTGCTGGTACGGCGCAAGCGGCTGGGTGTGGTGCGGCTGCCCAGGCTGGTACGGAGGCTGCTCAGGCTGCTGCGGGTCGTGCGGGTTCTCGGTCACGACCACGAGGTTGGTGTGGCCACCTGTGACCAGCCTGAGAGCCCGCTGGGCGTCGACGAAAAGTCGTCTCGAGAACCGCTCAGCGGGTTCCCAGCCCCCGATGCCCCCCGCAGGCTTCGTGGAGCGCGTGTTGAGGTCTAGCTCTGATGCTTCTTGGGCACGCACACCTTGGCGTGCACGGTCTCGGTGAAGGCGCCGGTGGCGAGGTCCTGGACTCCCCAGACCCGCAGCCTGCCGGTCGCATTCCTCATCGGGCCCCGGCCGTCGACCTCGACCGACCTGGCGGAGAACTCACCGGTCACGGTGGAGAAGGTGCCTTGGACCGACACCTCCAGCGCGCCCTTCTTGGCGGTAGTCAGCACGATGGTGCCGGTGAAGGGCAGCAGCCCGTCGGCGTCCGGGACACCGGGGACCAGGGCGCCTGCCGAGGAGCCCACCTCGCGGCCGCCCTGGTAGAGCGTGGCGCTTGTCGTACCGTCGCCGTTGTCGGTGCCGGCGCCGGTGGCGTGGAACCCCCGGCACTGGCTCTTGAGGTGGCCGTAGGCGTGGCCGTTGCCGGGGCCGGCGTGAGCAGGAGCGACCAGTCCCGCGGTCACCAGAGCGCCGGTCGCGACAGCGACCGCGCCGGCGCGGAGCAAGCGTGCGTGCATGGGGGGTGACCTCCGGTGGGGGGAGCGGGTGCCACCCACCACGCTAGACCGAGGCGGAGACCTCCGCAGGAAGTTCGGTCTGGTCGTCCAGACCACCGCGACGTACGACGCGGACGACGTCGCCGGGTCGCACCAGGCCGGACTCGACCACGCGTGCGTTGAAGCCGCGCAGGCGCATCGCCTTGCCCGTCTCGCTGTTGACGAAGTGCATGGCGTCGGCGCCGTAGCGGGCCGTGAACTTCGCGCAGCCGTTGTGCGGCTTGAGCGTCACCTCGATGACGGCCCCGGCCGACGACCCGTCGGCACCCAGCTCGCCGAAGGCCAGCCGGGACCCGGCCGGCAGGTTGGCCACGGAGATGTCGAGGTCGAGGAAGAGCTGGTCGCCTGCGAAGGCCTGCTCCTGCTCCGAGTCGGCCAGCAGACCCACCATCCGCGCACTCATCACGTTGACCTGGGCGTCGAGGTGACGCCCGTCGGCGATCGCCCGCGAGGTGGCGCGGGATAGCCAGTTGTCGCCCACCAGGCCGTCGGCCAGGTCGAGCACGCCCTCGTCGAGGATCTCGCGCGCCCCGAGATCGGGACGGCGTACGACGAGGTGCACGGTGCCCTGGTCGGTCGGGGCCGAGCGGAGGTGGTCGAGACCCGACTCGAGGTCCTCGGTCGTCCGGTAGGGCAAGGCAGGGGCGCGGTCGCTCACCCGCACATTGTGCCCGGCACGGACCCGGGTCAGTCCACCCAGTACGTGTCGTGGCGCAGCATGAACTCGACGCGTTCCTCGGCCGTCATCGTCGCGCCCCTGCCCAGGGAGGCCAGCGTCTCGAAGTAGTCCTCGCGCGGACCGCCGGGTGTGAACATCAAGAGCATCCGCGCGTGGTTGCCGCCGCGGAACCCGTGGATCCCACCCTCGGGCACGTAGAGCAAGTCACCGGCACCGGCCTGCTTCCAGCCGCGGCCGTCGTACAGGTTGACCTCGCCCTCAATGACGTAGAACGCCTCGGCGATCGACTTGTGGAAGTGGGCATCGGGGCCGCTCTCGTGCTCGCCGAAGCTCCAGCGGTAGATGCCGAGCTTGCCGCCCGACTGGGCCCCGGTCAGGAGGTACTCGCAGCTTCCTCCGCGCGCGTACTCGATCTCCTTGGGGGAGTCGTCGGGCCTGATCCAGGCTGAGGCCTCGCCGGTCTCGCCGTGGTAGACGTCGGGCGGGTAGCCCGTGGTCGGGTCGTCGTAGAACGGGAAGGACATGCCTCCCACCATGGTTTCGAGACGGTTGCCAGCGCAACCTCCTCAACCAGCGAGGCCGCGCAACCTCCTCGACCAGCGAGGGCGTGCTCCTCAACCAGCGAGGGCGTGCAACCTCCTCAACCAGCGAGGGCGTGCAACCTCCTCGACCAGCGAGGGCGTGCAACCTCCTCGACCAGCGCTGGCGTGCAACCTCCTCGACCAGCGAGGGCGTGCAACCTCCTCAACCAGCGCTGGCGGGCAACCTCCTCGACCAGCGATGGGTCAGGCCCAGCGCTCCGAGGCAGGGATGAAGTCGAGCTTGCGGTCGCCGGTGTAGATCTGCTTGGGGCGGGCGATCTTCTGCTCCTTGTCCTGCACCAGCTCGAGCCACTGGGCCAGCCAGCCGGGGGTGCGGCCGATGGCGAAGAGCACGGTGAACATCTCGGGCGGGAACTGGAAGGCCTCGTAGATGAGGCCGGAGTAGAAGTCGACGTTGGGGTAGAGCTTGCGGCTGACGAAGTACTCGTCCTCGAGCGCGATCTTCTCCAGCTCCTGGGCGATCTTGAGCAGCGGGTTGACCCCGGTCACCTCGAACACGTCGTCGCAGGCCTTCTTGATGATCGTGGCGCGCGGGTCGTAGTTCTTGTAGACGCGGTGGCCGAAGCCCATCAGCCGCTCGTTGCCGTTCTTCACGCCGTCGATGAAGGACGGGATGTTCTCCATGGAGCCGATGCGGCGCAGCATCCGCAGCACGGCCTCGTTGGCGCCGCCGTGCAAGGGACCGAACAGCGCGCCGACGCCGGCGGCGACCGCGGAGTAGGGGTCGACCTGCGAGGAGCCGACCGAGCGGACCGCGTTGGTCGAGCAGTTCTGCTCGTGGTCGGCGTGGAGGATGAACAGCACGTCCAGCGCCTTGACCAGCCGCTCGTCGGCCTGGAACTTCTGCTCGCTCATCTTGAACAGCATCGAGAGGAAGTTGGCGGTGTAGCCCAGGTCGTTGTCGGGGTAGACGTAGGGCTTGCCCTGCGCGTGACGGAACGACCAGGCGCCCAGCGTCGGCATCTTCGCGATCATCCGCACGATCTGCATGTGGCGGTTCTCGGCGTCGTGGATGTTGCGTGCGTCGGGATAGAACGTCGAGAGCGCACCGACCGAGGCCATCAGCATGCCCATCGGGTGGGCGTCGTAGCGGAAGCCCTGCATGAAGGAGCGGACGTTCTCGTGGACGAACGTGTGGTAGGTGATCTCGTGCGCCCAGGAGTCGTACTCGGCCTGGCTCGGCAAGGTGCCGTGCACCAGCAGGTAGGCGACCTCGAGGAACGAGGACTTCTCGGCGAGCTGCTCGATCGGGTAGCCGCGGTACTCGAGGATGCCCCGGTCGCCGTCGATGTAGGTCACCGAGCTCTTGCACGAGGCGGTGTTGACGAAGCCCGGGTCGTAGACCGCGAGGCCCGGCTCGTTCTCGGAGACACGGATCTGGCCGATGTCGGCAGCGCGGATGGTGCCGTCGGCGATCGGGACGTCGTACTCCTGACCGGTGCGGTTGTCGCGTACGGTGAGGGAGTTGGCTGAGAGATCCGGCACGGGTGGGGCTCCTTCAACACAGCAGTCGGGAACCGGCCCCGCGCTGCACCCGGTGGGGCGGGACGCGAGTCCGGTTCTTCCTCCCCAACCTAGACCGCAGCCTCATCCGACGCGAAGTCGGCATCTCACCCCGGTTCGGCGATCTCCTCGGATTGGCGCTCGCCGCGTGGCTTTCGTAGACTTGCCGGTCGCGCCTCCTGCCGCGCCCGTCCCAGCACATCGCTTCAGCCGGAACGGGTGCAGACCTGGATGAGGAGAAGCCAGGCAGAGTTCGTCAGAAGGCGCAGCACGACCAGCCCGATCCCTACGAACGAAAAGGCACTGCTGTGCGCACCTACAGCCCCAAGTCCGGTGACATCACCCGTGAGTGGTACGTCATCGACGCCGAGGACGTCGTCCTCGGCAGGCTCGCCGTCACCGCCGCCACGCTGTTGCGCGGCAAGCACAAGCCGATCTTCGCGCCGCACGTCGACACCGGTGACTTCGTCATCGTCGTCAACGCCGAGAAGGTCGCGCTGTCAGGCGACAAGAAGACGACCAAGATGGCCTACCGTCACTCCGGCTATCCGGGCGGCCTCACCGCCACCCCCATCGGCGTGCTGCTCGAGAAGGACGCCCGCAAGGCCATCGAGAAGGCCGTCTGGGGCATGCTCCCCAAGAACCGCCTCGGCCGTCAGCTGCTGAAGAAGCTCAAGGTCTACTCCGGCCCGAACCACCCGCACGCGGCTCAGAAGGCCGTTCCGTTCGAGATCACCCAGATCTCCCAGTAGACCTGCCAGTAAGGAATGTGAGTCGTGACCGACACCACCAACGAGACCACCTCGCCTGACGACGTCGAGGAGACCTACACCGCTGACGAGTCAGGCATCGCCTACAGCTCGGAGTCGGCCCCGTCTGCCGACGCACCGCTGAAGCCCGCGACCATCGCTCCCGCAGCGGCCACCGGCCGCCGCAAGGAGGCCGTGGCCCGCGTCCGGATCGTGCCCGGCTCGGGCAACTGGACCATCAACGGCCGCACCTTGGACTCCTACTTCCCCAACAAGCTGCACCAGCAGGTGGTGAGCGAGCCCTTCGCCGCGACCCAGCTCGAGGGCCGCTTCGACGTGATCGCCCGCATCCACGGCGGCGGCATCACCGGCCAGGCCGGGGCGCTGCGCCTGGGTGTGGCCCGCTGCCTCAACGCGGTCGACCTCGACGCCAACCGCGCGGTCCTCAAGAAGGCCGGCCTGCTGACCCGTGACGCCCGCGTCATCGAGCGCAAGAAGGCCGGTCTCAAGAAGGCCCGCAAGGCACCCCAGTACAGCAAGCGCTGACCAGCCGTTCTCTTGGCCCGACTCTTCGGCACTGACGGAGTCCGGGGCCTGGCCAACGGTGACCTCACCGCGGGCCTGGCCCTGGACCTCTCGGTCGCGGCTGCCCACGTGCTCGCCGATCGCGGCGAGTTCGAGGGGCACCGGCCGCTGGCCGTGGTCGGCCGCGACACCCGTATCTCCGGGCAGTTCCTCGAGGCTGCGGTCGTGGCCGGGCTCGCTTCCGCCGGGGTCGACGTACTCCTGCTCGGGGTGCTCCCGACGCCTGGCGTGGCCTACCTGACCGGCATCCTCGGCGCCGACCTGGGCGTGGTGCTGTCGGCCTCCCACAACCCGATGCCCGACAACGGCATCAAGTTCTTCGCCCGCGGCGGGCTCAAGCTCGACGACGCCATCGAGATCGCGATCGAGAAGCGGCTGACCGAGCAGTTCGACCGGCCGACCGGCGGCGACGTCGGTCGGATCACCGTCTACCCCAGCGCGATCGACCAGTACGCCGCCCACCTGGTCCGCTCGATCGACCACCCGCTGGTGGGCCTGCGCGTGGTGCTCGACTGCGCCGAGGGAGCGGCCTACGACGTCGGGCCGCGCGCGCTCGAGGACGCAGGTGCGCGGGTGATCCCCATCCACGCCTCGCCCGACGGTCTCAACATCAACGACGGCTGCGGGTCGACCCACCTCGACGCCGTGCGCAAGGCCGTCGTCGAACACCGCGCCCACGTCGGGTTCGCGCTCGACGGCGACGCCGACCGCTGCCTGGCGGTCGACCACGAGGGCAACGTCGTCGACGGAGACCAGCTCCTGGCGATCCTGGCGTTGTCGATGAAGGACGCCGGCACTCTGGCCAAGGACACCGTCGTGGCCACCGTGATGAGCAACCTCGGCTTCGTCAAGGCGATGCGGGCCGCCGGGATCGGCGTGCGCCAGACCAAGGTCGGCGACCGCTACGTGCTGCAGGCGATGCAGGTCTCCGGCTACACCCTGGGCGGCGAGCAGTCGGGACACGTGATCCTCACCGACTACGCCACCACGGGCGACGGCGTGCTCACGGCACTGCAGGTGCTGGAGCGGATGGTGACCACCGGTCACTCGCTCAAGACCCTCGCCTCGGTCGTCGAGCGACTGCCTCAGACGCTGGTCAACGTCCCCGACGTCGACAAGTCGCGGGTCGAGGAGGACGGCATCCTGGCCGCCGCGGTGGCCGAGGAAGAGGCTGCGCTGGGCGACTCCGGCCGCATCCTGCTGCGCCCCTCCGGCACCGAGCCGATCGTGCGCGTGATGGTCGAGGCCGCCACGCAGTCCGACGCCGACGCGATCGCCCACCGGCTCGCCGACGTCGTACGCCGGCAGCTCGCGCTCTAATCAGGTCGCCCGCTGCGGCCGGAGTTCCTAGGGTTCTCGGGTGATCGACGTACGCCAGGTCGACAAGTGCGACGAGACCCAGGTGCGCGACTGGTGGCAGGCATCCCACGACGGTGCCGTGGCCGGACGGCCCTACGACACCTACACGCCGTGGGAGCTGGCCCGTCAGGCGGCCGCTACCGACAACCCCGACTGGGACCTCGTGTTCGTCGCCGCCTACGACGGTGGGCGCGTCGTGGGCGCGGGCGTGACCAACATGCCGCTGTCCGACAACACCGACCACGCCTACCTCGAGGTCTACGTGCCCGAGCCCGAGCGCCGTCGTGGCGTCGGTACCGCGGTGCTGGCTGCCGTGGAGGAGGTGGCCACCTCAGGGGGACGCAACGTCTTGGTGGCAGAGGCGATCGCCCCGGTCGGCGGCACCTCGCCCGGCGAGCCGTTCGCGGCCAGGCACAGCTACGCCCTGGCCAACCGCGAGGGGTTCAAGGTGCTCGACCTGCCGCAGTACGCCGGCTCGTGGGGCGCCCTCGACGAGCACGTCGCGGCACGCATCGGTGACTACCGGGTCGTCGAGTGGACCAACCGCGTCCCCGACGAGCTCGTGGACGGCGTGTGCGGTGCCCTCAACCGGTTCATCGGGATGATCCCGACCGGCGACCTCGAGATGGGCGACCTCAACTACACCCCCGAGCGCATCCGTCGCCGCGAGGAGCGGGCGGCCAGGCTGGGCACGACCGGGCTGGCCGGCGCGGCGCTCTCGGCGGACGGCTCCTTGGCCGGCTACCACGACGTCTTCGTCGATGCCGCCCGCACGTCACAGGCCAACATCGGCATCACCATGGTGCTGCCCGAGCACCGCGGCCACTCGCTGGGCCTGGCGATGAAGCTGGCCACCCACCGGTCGCTGCGCGCGCGGTTCCCCGACTGCCAGATCGTGCTCACCGGCAACGCCGACGTCAACGAGCACATGAACGCCGTGAACGGGCAGCTGGGCTACCGGCTGGTCGAGCAGATCCTGGAGTTCCAGAAGGTGCTGTGATCGACCACCGATTGACCTACAGCTTGCGCAACCGGACGTACCTCACCGAGTGGTCTCGGTCCTTGCGCAGCACGAGATCGGCGCGCCCGCGGGTCGGCAGGATGTTCTGGACGAGGTTGGGGCCGTTGATGGAGTCCCAGATCTGCTCGGCTGTCTCGACGGCCTGCTCGCGGGACAAGGCGGCGTAGCGGGTGAAGTACGACGCCGGGTCGCGGAACGCGGTCTCGCGCAGGCGCAGGAACCGTTCGACGTACCACTGGCGGATGTCGGAGGTCGCGGCGTCGACGTAGACGCTGAAGTCGAAGAAGTCGCTCAGGGCCAGGCCGGCGCGGCCGTCCTCGCGCACCCGCGCCGGCTGCAGGACGTTGAGGCCCTCGATGATGACGATGTCGGGCTGGCGCACGACGACGTGCTCACCGGGCACGATGTCGTAGGTGAGGTGGTCGTAGACCGGCGCCATCACCTCGTCGCGACCGGACTTGATGGCGATCACGAACCGCAGCAGGGCCTTGCGGTCGTAGGACTCGGGGAAGCCCTTGCGGTGCAGGAGCCCGCGCCGATCCAGCTCGGCGGTCGGCAGCAGGAACCCGTCGGTGGTGACCAGGACGACGTTGGGGTGGGCCGGCCAGTGGGCCAGCATCTGCTGCAGCACGCGGGCGGTGGTCGACTTGCCGACTGCGACGGACCCGGCCAGGCCGATCACGAAGGGCGTGCGCGGCGGCTGCGGACGATGCAGGAACCCTTCCTGCTCGCGGTGCAGCCGCTCGGCCGCGTCGACCCGCAGGCTCAGCAGGCGGGAGAGGGGCAGGTAGACCTGGCGCACCTCCTCCAGATCGAGGTAGTCGCCGAGACCGCGCAGGCGTTCGACCTCGCCCTCGGAGAGCGGGTCCTCGACCTCCTCGGCCAGGGAGGCCCATGCGGAGCGGTCGAGCTCGACGTACGGCGAGGACTCGCGCTCGCTGTGCCCGTTGGCGCCGATGGGGTGGTCGCCTGAGGGCATGCGCGGCATTCTTGCAAAGCCCGCTTCTCTAGACTCGGGCGCATGTGCGGCATCGTGGGCTACGTCGGCGAGAAGTCAGCTCAAGACGTGGTGATCGAGGGCCTGCGGCGTCTGGAGTACCGCGGCTACGACTCGGCCGGGATCGCGCTGGTGCACGAGGGCTCGATCTTGTCCGACAAAAAGGCGGGCAAGCTCGCCAACCTCGAGAAGGACCTGGCCGAGCACCCGCTCGAGGCCTCGACCACGGGGATCGGTCACACCCGCTGGGCCACGCACGGCGCGCCGACCGACCGCAACGCCCATCCGCACCTGGGTCAGCACGACCGCGTCGCGGTGATCCACAACGGCATCATCGAGAACTTCGCCGCGCTGCGCGGCGAGCTCGAGGACGCGGGTGTCGAGATGCGGTCCGACACCGACACCGAGGTCGTCTCCCACCTGCTCGAGGCGGAGGTCGAGGCGGGAGCCGACCTGACCGTTGCCATGCAGCGGGTGTGCCAGCGGCTTGCGGGTGCCTTCACGCTGGTGGCGGTCGACGCCGCGGACCCTGCGCGTGTGGTCGCCGCCCGCCGCAACTCGCCGCTGGTGGTGGGGCTCGGCGAGGGTGAGAACTTCCTGGGCTCCGACGTCGCGGCGTTCATCGAGCACACCCGCGAGGCGCTCGAGCTCGGCCAGGACCAGGTGGTCACGATCACGCGCGAGGGTGTCGAGGTGACCGGCTTCGACGGCTCGCCTGCCGAGGGCAAGCACTACCACGTCGACTGGGACCTGTCGGCGGCCGAGAAGGACGGCCACGACTGGTTCATGCGCAAGGAGATCTTCGAGCAGCCGCACGCCGTGGCCGACGCCCTGCTCGGGCGCCACTCGCCCGGTGGTCGGCTCCAGCTCGACGAGATGCGGCTCTCGGAGCAGGAGCTGCGCGACGTCGACAAGATCATCCTGGTCGCCTGCGGCACGGCGTTCTATGCGGGTCTCGTGGCGAAGTACGCCATTGAGCACTGGACCCGCATCCCCTGCGAGGTCGAGCTCGCCCACGAGTTCCGCTATCGCGACCCGATCCTCACCCAGGACACGCTGGTCGTGGCGATCAGCCAGTCCGGCGAGACCGCCGACACGTTGATGGCGATCCGGCACGCGCGCGCGCAGGGCTCGAGGGTGCTGGCGATCTGCAACACCAACGGCTCGACCATCCCCCGCGAGTCCGATGCGGTGATCTACACCCACGCAGGCCCCGAGATCGGTGTCGCGTCGACCAAGGGCTTCAGCACGCAGCTGGTCGCGTCCTACCTGCTCGGCCTCTACCTGGCCCAGGTGCGGGGCACGATGTACGGCGACGAGATCCGCGGTGTCGTCCACGAGCTGGAGCAGATGCCCGGGCACATCCAGGGCATCTTGGACCGCAAGGACGCGATCTACGCGCTGGCTGCCGACCTCGCCGACGCGCGTTCGGTGCTCTTCCTCGGGCGTCATGCCGGGTTCCCCGTGGCGCTGGAAGGCGCGCTGAAGCTCAAGGAGCTCGCCTACATCCACGCCGAGGGGTTCGCGGCCGGCGAGCTCAAGCACGGGCCCATCGCGTTGATCGAGGAGGGCCTGCCGGTGTTCTGCGTGGTGCCGCCCCAGGGTCGCGACCAGCTCCACGACAAGATGATCAGCGCGATCCAGGAGATCCGCGCGCGCGGTGCCCGCACGCTCCTGCTCGCCGAGGAGGACGACCCGGCCGTGGCGCCCTACGCCGACTCGGTCATCTACCTACCGCGCGTGCCGGTGTTGCTGCAGCCGCTCGTGGCCGTCGTACCCCTCCAGCTGTTCGCCTGCGAGCTGGCCAGCCGCATGGGACACGACGTCGACCAGCCGCGCAACCTGGCCAAGTCCGTCACGGTCGAGTAGGCCTGCTGGTGGCCGTGATCGGCGTCGGCATCGACGTGGTTGACCTGGAGCGGTTCGCGGAGTCGCTGACCCGCACGCCCGGACTCGCCGAACGTCTCTTCACCCCCGCAGAGGGTTCGCTCGGGATGGCCTCGCTGGCGGCCAGGTTCGCCGCCAAGGAGGCGCTCGCCAAAGCACTCGGCGCCCCCGGAAACCTGGCCTGGCACGACGCCGAGGTCGTCTCCGAGGACTCCGGGCGCCCCCTCTTCCTGATGCGTGGCACTGTCGCCGCCCGCGCCACCGAGCTCGGCGCCGTCCACGTCCACCTCTCCCTCTCCCACGACGCCGGCATCGCCTCTGCCGTCGTCGTCTTGGAGTCGTGAGGCTGAGCGTGTGCTAGATCGCACGCCTGGGGGCACGACGCGGTACTCCGAGAGCGATGAGGTCGCGGCCAAGCTGTCCGTCGTCTTCGCGGACCTCGCGCGCCGTGCATCGCACCACGGTGCGTCCAGGTCCGCTGATGCGACGCTGCCGCGCCAGGTCGTCCTCCCAGTGCTCGACCTCCATGTGAAATCCGCCGTCGATCTCCAGGATCACGATGTGACCGTTGGGGAGCACCCACTCGCAGTCGGTGAAGCGAGTGCGGCCCGCAGAGTCGACGCGTTTGCGCTGGCGCGTCGGAGGCACGATCCCGACTCGGCGACACAACCGTCGGATGTCGATCTCGGCCAGGGACTGCGCGCCGCCCTCGATGTCGGCCAATGCCTGACGGAACATCGCCGCCCACCTCAGTGGGCGCATGATGCGCAACCAGTCCCGGAAAAGCTCGGGTGATGAGAGCCTTTGTTGGATCGCTGCGGCAACGACGCCCTGAGCCGTCCGGCGGGACCTCTGGTACGCCGCCCACAACAACACCGCAGGTTCGACACGGCAGGTGGGAAGGCCCGCTCGGGGCAGTCGCATGGCAGCCAGGTCGCGACGCGTTCGCACGTACCTCACGCCAGGCACGGCGCTCTCGTCGAAGTCGAGCTCGTCCGGCACCAGCACGGTGATCTCGTCGCGATGCCAGTTGCGGAGGCCGAGGACCTCGGCGGCGGTCAGCCCTCCCACGATCGCAGTCGGCCCAGCGTGCAGAACCCCCAACCACATGGTTGCCTCACGTGACAGCGGCCCGGTCGTCGTACCGATCACCATGGTCGTGAGAAGCGTCCATCGCCCGGCCCTGATCTGGTTGCGGACGAAGAACCGGTCGATCCCGAGCGCATGGAGCTGACGCCTCGTGAGCAGGCCGGCTTGAGATGCGGCCAGCGGCCTCCAGTCGGCTCGGTCGACGCGACGTGGCATGGAGGAGAGGCAACAACATCTGCGTCGTCGGCGTCGGGCGCTCTCCACAGCCCAGGGTCGTTCCCCTCAGCGTGCGGTAGAACGCACCTTCGGGCACACGACCCGGAAGGGCCTGGCCAACTAGCGTGAGGGCATGAGGAGCGCGCACACCGTCGAGCAGGTGCGGGCGGCGGAGACCGCGTTGATGGCGCGGCTTCCCGAGGGTGCGCTGATGCAGCGGGCGGCGGCGGGTCTGGCGTACGCCGTACTCGACCTGCTCCCACAGGCGTACGGCGCCAGGGTGACGCTGCTGGTCGGGAGCGGCGACAACGGGGGAGACGCCCTGTACGCCGGGGCGTTGCTGGCCCGGCGCGGCGTGCGGGTGAGCGCGTGGCTGCTCGCAGCTGCGCCCCACCGTGCGGGACTCGAGGCGCTGAGGCGAGCCGGCGGCCGGGTCGTCGAGGCCGCACCCAGCCAGCCGCAGGACGTGGTCGTCGACGGCATCGTGGGGATCGGCGGGCGACCGGGCCTGCGCCCCGAGGCGGTGGCCGCGCTGGAGGTACTGCGGGGCGTGCCGGTCGTGGCGGTCGACGTACCGAGCGGGGTCGACGTGGACACGGGCCGCATCGACGGCCCAGCGGTCAGGGCCGACGTCACGGTCACCTTCGGGACCCACAAGGTCGCGCTTCTCGCGGACCCGGCGGCGGCGTACGCCGGCGCGGTGCACCTCGTCGACATCGGGCTGGACCTGCCCGAGGCCGCCGTCGAGAGCCTGCAGGCCGCGGACGTCGTGGCCCTCCTGCCGAGGCCGGACGAGCACGCGCACAAGTACACGCGCGGCGTCGTCGGGATCAGGGCCGGCTCGGCGCGGTACCCCGGCGCCGGCGTCCTGTGCGTGTCCGGCGCCGCGGCGGGGCTGTGCGGCATGGTCCGCTACCTCGCCGGCGCGCGCGACGCCGTGGTGGCCGCGCACCCCGATGTCGTCACCGAGAACGGCCGGGTCCAGGCGTGGGCCGTCGGCTCCGGAGGCGGACCCGACGTGGCCACCATGCTGGCCGAGGCGCGCGCCGATGGTGTGCCGCTGGTCGTCGACGCGGACGCCCTCGGGCTCGTGGACGGCCCGCTCGGAGTGCCTGCCGTGCTGACCCCCCACGCCGGTGAGCTGAGCCGGATGACGGGGGCTGCGAGGGCCGACATCGAGGGCGACCCGCTGGGCCATGCCCGTGAGGCGGCCGTGACCTACGACGCGGTGGTGCTGCTCAAGGGTCGTCACACCGTGGTGGCGCGGCCAGACGGGAACGCGCGCATCACCACGACGGGGGTTGCGTGGTTGGCGACGGCCGGCGCTGGTGACGTGCTCGCCGGGCTGATCGGGGCCCTTCTGGCCGCCGGGCTCGAGCCGTACGACGCCGCGAGCGTGGGCTCGTGGCTGCACGGTGCCGCCGCGACGTACGCCGCCCGGGGCGGACCGATCACCGCGCCCGACGTCGCACGGGCGATCCCCGGCGTGGTGCGGGATCTGCTCTGAAACAATCCGGGACATGCGTCCGGAGATCGTGGTCGACCTGGCCGCCATCCGGCACAACGTGCGCACCCTCGTCGGGCTCGTCGCCCCGGCCTCGGTGATGACCGTGGTCAAGGCGGACGGCTACGGCCACGGGATGGTGGAGGCGGCCCGCGCTGCGCGCGGGGGAGGTGCGGAGTGGATCGGTGTCGCGACCGTGCCCGAGGCCTTGCGGCTGCGTGATGCCGGCGACGACGGTCGGATCCTGTGCTGGCTGACCCTCCCCGAGGACGTCGAGGACGGCAGCCTCGCGCGCGCCGTGGAGTCGGATGTCGACGTCACCGCCTACACCGTCGAACGGCTCGACCAGATCGTGGCGAGCGGGGCGAACCCACGCGTCCAGCTCAAGGTCGACACTGGGCTGTCCCGTGGTGGGGCGGCGCTGGCCGACTGGCCCGCACTCGCCCAGCGCGCCGCCGAACATCAACAGGCCGCACGAGCCCGCATCACCGGCATCTGGTCCCACTTCTCGTGCAGCGACGAGCCCGACCACCCGGCCAACGACCTCCAGCACGAGCGCTACCGAGCGGCGCTGCGAACTGCCGAGGAGGCCGGCCTGCGCCCCGACGTACGCCACCTGGCCAACTCCGCCGCCGCGATCCTGCGCCCGCAGAGCCGCTACGACGTCGTGCGCGTGGGACTCGCGTCCTACGGCCTGGACCCGGCGCCCGGGCATACGCCGGACCTGGGCCTGCGGCCGGCGATGACCGTGCGCGCGCCGCTCGCGCTGAGCAAGCGCATCGACCGCGGCGAGGGCGTGTCCTACGGGCGCACCTGGATCGCCGACGATGCGACGACCGTGGGCCTGGTGCCGGTCGGCTACGGCGACGGCGTGCCCCGCCACGGCAGCAACGCGATCGAGGTGGCGATCGACGGCGTACGACGGCCGGTGCGAGGCCGAGTCTGCATGGACCAGGTCGTGGTCGACCTCGGAGGCGAGCTGGCCCCGGCCGGCACCCCGGTCACGTTGTTCGGCCCCGGTGCCCACGGCGAGCCCACAGCGCAGGACTGGGCGCAGGCGTGCGGCACCATCTCCTACGAGATCGTGACCAGGTTCGGCGCCAGCTCGGCCCGCCTGGTCCGCCGCTACGTGGACGGAGACCGAGACTGAGATGAGCACCGCTCGCCGGGTCCTCGGGGTGGCGGCAGGCGCGGTCGGCGTCGCTGCCGCCGGCACGGCGCTGCGCGTCGCCCAACGCCACCGGATCATCGCCCGACGCGGTGTCGGCGATGAGACGCCGTTCGGGTCGCTGCGATCCGAGCCCCTCACCGTCGTGGCCGACGACGGCCTCCCGCTGCATGTCGAGATCGACGAGCTCGACCCACAGTTGGTCGAGGGCTCTGGTCGTCGGTCGAGGGCGTCGAGACCACGCCGCCTCGCCGAGCTGACCGTCGTCTTCGTGCACGGCTACGCCCTCAACCTCGACTCGTGGCACTTCCAGAGAGCGGCCTATCGCGGTCTGGTGCGCGCGGTGTACTTCGACCAGCGCTCCCACGGACGGTCTGGTCGCTCCGCCGAGGAGCACGCGACGATCGAGCAGTGCGGCCGCGACCTGATGCGGATCATCGACCAGGCCGTGCCGGACGGGCCCGTCGTGCTGGTGGGCCACTCGATGGGCGGCATGACCATCGTCGCGCTGGCCGAGGAGTATCCCGAGATCTTCGGCGACCGCGTGGTCGGCGTCGGTCTGATCGCCACCACCGCGGGAGGTGTGGAGCCGCACCGCGTGGTGCTGCCGCTGCTGCCGTCGACGCTCGGCGGCCAGGCTGCGCAGCGGCTCGTCGCGGCCCTCGCCCGCGGGCACAAGGCTGTCGACCGGTTCCGCCGGGTCGGCAGGTCGGTCGCGCTGGTGGCCACCGACGAGCTGTCGTTCGGCGACGCGGTGCCGGCGAGGTACGTCGAGTTCGTCGACCAGATGCTCTCCGCCACGCCGTTCGGTGTCGTCGCCGACTTCTTCCCGACCTTCGGCACGCTCGACAAGTTCGAGACCGTGCACGCGATGAGCAGCGTGCCCACCGCCATCATCTGCGGCACCTCCGACAGGCTCACGCCCATCGAGCACAGCCGCCGGCTGCACGCACTGATCGAGGGCTCGACGCTGCTGGAGTGCCCGGGCGCCGGCCACATGGTGATGCTCGAGCGCCACGACCAGGTCAACGCCGAGCTCGACCAGCTCCTCGCTGCCGCCGGTGACCTCGTGGACGAGCGGTGACCCTCGTCGTACGGCGGGTCGGCGCCGAATCCGCGGCAGCGGTGCACGCCGTGGTACGCGCGGCCTTCGGTGCGCGCCCTCCGCTCGACCCGCCGGCCGACGCGCTGGCCGAGACCCCCGACAGCATCGGCGCCGCCCTGGCGGCCGGGGGCGGCCTGCTGGCGACCCTGGAAGGGCATCCGGTCGGCGCACTCGTGATGGAGGCCGACGGCCGCACGGTCTGGCTGCGACGGTTCGGCGTGGTCCCGTCAGCCCAGCGCCTCGGGGTCGCCGGTGCACTGGTGGCCGAGGCCTTGTCGATCGCCGACGGTGACGAGGTCGCGGTGGTCGCCCGCGAGGAGCTGCCGGCGACCGTCGACTTCTGGCGTGGGCACGGGTTCGTCGAGCCTGACCAGCCTGACCAGCCTGACCAGCCTGGCCAGCCTGGCCGCCGCTCGCCGTACGTCGAGCTCCGCCGCGCCGTGCCGCGCACCCATCCCGCACCCGACGCCGACGCGATGCGCGCTCTGGGCCGGCTGGTCGGTGGCCTGGTGCGTGCCGGTGACCTGGTGGTGCTGTCCGGCGAGCTCGGCGCCGGCAAGACCACCTTCACCCAGGGCCTGGGCGCAGGGCTCGGGGTGCGCGGCGACGTGACGTCACCGACGTTCGTGATCGCGCGGGTGCATCCCTCGCTGTCCGGCGGCCCCGCGCTCGTGCACGCCGACGCGTACCGCCTCGGCGGCATCGACGAGCTCGACGACCTCGATCTCGATGCGTCGCTCGACGAGGCCGTCACGGTCGTCGAGTGGGGAACGGGCATCGCCGAGGGCCTCGCCGACTCGCGCCTCGAGGTACGCATCGCCCGCAGCCCCACCGCCGTCGCCGAGGGCGAGCTCGACCCCCGCACCGTCACCATCGTCCCCGTCGGCCCTCGCTGGCTGGGCGTGGAGTGGCCCTAGCCGAAATGGTCGCGCCTTCCTCGCCGCTGTCCGCTGGTTGAGGAGGTTGCGCTAGCAACCGTCTCGAAACCATCGGGACGCTGCGTCGCTGACCGGGGTTTCGAGACAGGCGCTGGCGCGCCTTCCTCAACCAACGAGCGCTGTCTGCTGGTTGAGGAGGTTGCGCTGGCAACCGTCTCGAAACCGGAGGAGACGCTGCGTCGCTGACCGGGGTTTCGAGACAGGCGCTGGAGCGCCTTCCTCAACCGGCGAGCGGGAGGTTGCGCTGGCAACCGTCTCGCAACCATCGGGACGCTGCGCCGCTGACCGGGGTTTCGAGACAGGCGCTGGCGCGCCTTCCTCAACCGGCGAGCGGGAGGTTGCGCTAGCAACCGTCTCGAAACCGGAGGAGACGCTGCGTCGCTGACCGGGGTTTCGAGACAGGCGCTGGCGCGCCTTCCTCAACCGGCGAGCGGGAGGTTGCGCTGGCAACCGTCTCGAAACCATCGGGACGCTGCGCCGCTGACCGGGGTTTCGAGACAGGCGCTGGAGCGCCTTCCTCAACCGGCGAGCGGGAGGTTGCGCTGGCAACCGTCTCGAAACCATCGGGACGCTGCGTCGCTGACCGGGCTTTCGAGACAGGCGCTGGCGCGCCTTCCTCAACCGGCGAGCGGTGAAGGCGGCGTGAAGGCGACCTGAAACCGGGGACGGTCAGGGTTGCGGCATGACTCCAGCAACCATCGAGGCCTCCCGGGTGGGCAGCGAGGCCCGCGGACCCGAAAGCGCCCTCGCCGTCGACGCGCACGGACTGGTCAAGAGCTTCGGCGACCAGCGGGCCGTCGACGGGATCGACCTGTCCGTACGCCGGGGCGAGGTGTTCGGCGTACTCGGCCCCAACGGCGCCGGCAAGACCACCACTCTCAAGATGCTCGCCACCCTGCTCCCGATCGACGCGGGCGAGGCGGCCATCCTCGGCGTCGACGTGCGCCGCGAGCCCCACGTGGTGCGCCAGCTGCTCGGTGTGACGGGGCAGTACGCCTCGGTCGATGAGCTGCTCACCGCCACCGAGAACCTCGTGCTCTTCGCCCGCCTGCAGGGCATCGGCCGCGCCGAGGCCAAGCGCAAGGCGGGCACGCTGCTCGAGCAGTTCGACCTGACCGAGGCCGCCGCCAAGCCGATCAAGCACTTCTCCGGCGGCATGCGGCGCCGGCTCGACCTGGCCGCCAGCCTGATCACCCGGCCGCCGATCATCTTCCTCGACGAGCCGACCACCGGCCTGGACCCGCGCACCCGCGGCCAGATGTGGGAGACCATCCGCGAGCTGGTGCGTGAGGGCAGCACCGTGCTGCTCACCACGCAGTACCTCGACGAGGCCGACCAGCTCGCCGATCGCATCCAGGTGATCGACCACGGACGCACCGTGGCGCTGGGCACGCCTGACGAGCTCAAGTCGACCATCGGGGGCTCCTCGCTGCAGGTCCAGCTCAACGAGGCCGGCGACCTCGACCGCGCGTCGTCCATTGTGACGCGGCTGCTCGACGAGCAGGCCGTGCCCAGCCCCGAGGACCGCCGCCTCACCGTTGCCCTCAAGCGCAGCGACCAGGCCGTCGACGTGCTGCTCGCCTTGCGCGAGGCGGGCGTCGGCATCGAGTCGGTCGCGGTTGCCAAGCCCTCCCTCGACGAGGTGTTCCTGGCGCTGACCGGGCACGACACCCACGAGGACCAGACCGAAGAAGAGGAGACCATCCGATGACGACCATCGACGTCACCCCGGACCTCAGTACCGTTCCCCGTCACGTCAGCCTGGCCGACACCGTCCAGCAGACGATGACGATGGCCTGGCGGGCCACCTTGAAGATGCGCCGCAACCTGGAGCAGTCCTTCGACGTGGTGATCCAGCCGCTGCTGTTCACCGCCATGTTCGCCGGGATCTTCGGCGGCGCCGTCGCGGGCAGCGTCTCCGACTACCTGCCGCTGCTGATCCCCGGGCTCGTCGCCCAGAGCGTGCTGACCGCCTGCATCGCCACCGGCACCCAGCTGCGCGAGGACATGGACAAGGGCGTCTTCGACCGGTTCAAGGTGCTGCCGATCTCACGGGTCGCACCCCTCGCCGGCCCGATGGTCGCCGACATGCTGCGCTACCTGATCGCCGGCACGCTCACCTTCGCCACCGGCGTCGCCATCGGCTACCGGCCCGGAGGCCGCGTGCTCGGCGTGACCATGGCGATCGTGCTCGGCGTGCTCGCCGGCTGGTCGCTGGCCTGGATCTTCACCTGGTTCGGCACCATCGGCTCCAGCGCCCAGGCGGTGCAGGGCTACTCGATCATGGTGATGTTCCCGCTGACGTTCCTGTCCAACGCGTTCGTGCCCGCGGACACGATGCCGGGCTGGCTGGAGGCCTTCACCAAGGTCAACCCGGTCTCCCACGTCGTCACCGCGCTGAGAGACCTCGCCAACACCGGCTCCGTCACGGCCGAGGTCGGCTGGGCGCTGGCGGGGTGCCTGGCTGTGATCGCGATCTTCGCGCCACTGGCCGTGCGGGCCTTCAACCGGAAGATGTGACTCCTGTCGTCACGCGGCTCACCAGAGTCCGGGCCTCCGCGAGGAGATCGGCCGCCGGCCGGTCGGCGTACTCCGCCGTCACCTCCTCGAGGAGGTTCGGTACGGCTTGCTCCGCCAGGGCCTGCAGCGCCTCCCACGCCATCGTGGGGAAGCTGCGGTTGTAGGACCACCGGTCGGCGACGGCCAGCAGGCGAGCCCCGTCGGCGTGCCGCTCGCTACCGCCGAAGCGCACCGCCCAGGCGCCGAGCGCGGCCAGCAGCGCGCCGTTGAGCGGGAAGTCCTGGTCGGGCAGCTCGTTGTCGGTGCGCGCCCCCGTCTCCTGTGCCGCGAGTACGTCGACCAGCTCGCGAGCGCGTGTCTCGTCGGCCGCCGTGGTCCCGTGACGTACCCGTGCGACGAGGGAGGCGCTGGCGGCGATCAGCACCCAGGGGTTCAGGCCGCCCAGGTCGAGCCCTTCGATGGGGCGCACCGAGGCCAGGGCCTCGTCGAACAGGCGCAGCCCGTCGGTGATCTCTCCGCGCGCGAGGGCCAGCTCGGCCCGAGCGCTGAGCAGCACCATCTGCGAGCCCATCGTGGGTTCGCCGAGCGTGTCGGTCTCGGCGATCACCCGTTCGGCGGTCTCGAAGTCGCCCTCGAGCAGTGGCCAGATGATCGTCGCTGCCCGGATCGCGCGCGCGTCGTCGTCGGCGTGCAGCCGGTCGAGGATCGGCCACGCGACCTCGGCGTGCTCGGCGGCGGTGCGGTAGTCGCCGAGGTTCATCGCCAGCTGGGCGAGCTGCCCGTGCAACGACGCCTCGAGGTAGGGAGTCAGCGGCTGGCGGGTGAGGCCCTCGCGGGCGTAGGTGGCGGCGACCGCGATGTCGCCCGAGTTCTCGGCGATCAGCGCGGCCCACAGCAGGGCCATCTGGGCGGTGACCGGGTCGCTACCCTCGGCGAGGGCCGCCACCCGCTGGTCGGTGGGCACGCCGGGGTCGTCGTCGACGAACATCGCGTGGGCGATCCGCGCCCAGGGGTGGGTGGGCTCGCCCCAGCGGGCGAGCGCCGCTCGCAGCGTGTCGACCGACCGGTGCGGCATCCAGCTCAGGTGCACGATCAGCCACGAGGCGATGAGCTGGGCGGTGGTGCGGAGCTGCTCGGGCGGATCCCAATCGGCCAGCAGCGCCTCGGCCGCGTCGGCGATGGTGAAGATGCGCGGGTGGTTGCCGGTGATGGTCCAGAAGGCACCCAGGCAGGCCAGCACCTGCGCCACCACCTCGCGGTCGCCGTCGCGCAGGGCTCGCCGGAGCACGTCGGCGAGGTTGTTCTCCTCGGCGCCGATCGCGTTGATGGCGGCGATCTCGTCCGGGGTGAACATCACGGTGTGCTGCACTCGGACCAGATCGACGGCCCAGGCGTCCTGGCAACGGTGCGCGTCGGGCCGGAGCCCCGCCTCGCTGAGCCGCTCCGCGCCGAACTCGCGGATCGTCTCGAGCATGCGGAAGCGGGTCGTGCCGTCTAGCTCGGCGACCGTGAGCAGCGACTGCTCGGCGAGCGTCTCGACGAGGTCGGCGCCGCCACGTCCGAGGACCGCCAGCGCCGTGTCGCGGGTGAACCCGTCGTGGAACACCGACAGCCGTGCCATGCCCTCCTGGTCACCGGGGTCGAGGAGGTCCCAGGACCACTCGATGACGGCGGTCAGCGTCCGGTGCCGCTCGGGCGCGGACCGGTCGCGAGAGCGAAGCAGGCTGAACAGGTCGCCGATCCGGCGGCGTACCTCCTCGACCGTCATCGTGCGCACTCGCGCCGCCGCCAGCTCGATCGCCAGCGGGAGACCGTCGAGGCGGGCCACGATGTCGGCCACGGCGTCGGCCGGTAGGTCGGCGTCGGCGCGCGCCGCCCGGGCGCGCTGCACGAAGAGTGCCGACGCGTCGTCGGGGGCGAGCTGGCGCAGCGACACGACCTGCTCGGCGGCCAGCCCGAGCGGAGCCCGGCTGGTGGTGAGCACGTGCAGGTCGCGGGTGGTGACCAGCAGCAGCGCCACGAGCGAGGCGACCGACTCGAGCACGTGCTCGCAGTTGTCGAGGACCAGCAAGGTGGGCGCGGTGTCGAGCTCGGTCGCGATCTGGCTGCGTACGTCGGCCAGCTGCGCGGGCGTGAGCGTACGACGTCCGGTGACCGAGCCGCGTACGCCGAGGGCTGCTCCCACCTCGGCCACCACGTCGTCGCCCGAGGTCACGCCGACCAGCTCGACGAAGTACACCCGGGGTTGCGTGGCTTCGCGGGCGAGCACGTGAGCGACGCGGGTCTTGCCGAGACCACCGGGGCCGACGATCGAGACCAGCCGGCTCCGTCGCACCGCCGCGCGCAGCTCGGCCAGGTCCTCCTGCCTGCCCAGCAGGTCGTCGACCTCGAAGTGCACGCCGTCGCGCACGGGACTGTCGGCGACCAGCAGCTCGCGGTGCAGCCGCTGGAGCGATGGGTCCGGGTCGACACCGAGCCGGTCGGCGAGGTCGGCTCGGTAGCCCTCGTATCGTTCGAGAGCCGCAGCGGGTCCGGCAGTGGCGGCGACGCTGCGCAGCAGGGCCGCGGTCACCGCGACGTCGTGGACGGCTTCGCCGTGGGCTGCCTCGAGGTGGGGGAGGGCCTCCTGGTCGCGACCTCCGGCGGCCAGCGCCAAGCCGAGGACGCGTCCGGCACGTCGCCGATCCCCAGCGGCGTCGTGGCGCAGCTCGGCGAGTGGTCCGGCGTCGGATCCTGTGTCCGCGAGCTCGACGCCGGCCGCGCGACCTGCCAGGTCGGCGGCGCGTGCCGGGTCACCGGCGTCGAGCGCGGCTCCCGCCTCGCGGGTGAGCTTGCGCAGCAGCAGCGCGTCGACGTCCTCGACGGCCACGCCGAGCCGGTAGCCGCCGTCGTACCGCTCGACCCCGTCGGCGCCCAGGGCAGCACGCGCGCGGGAGACCAGCACCTGCAGCGCCTTGGTC
This sequence comes from Nocardioides agariphilus, assembly GCF_015352445.1. Classification (GTDB taxonomy): domain Bacteria; phylum Actinomycetota; class Actinomycetes; order Propionibacteriales; family Nocardioidaceae; genus Nocardioides; species Nocardioides agariphilus. Next base: position 30,979 of record NZ_JADKPO010000020.1, on the reverse strand, counting down.
GGGTTGGCCGGCTCGCCGTCCGGCTGGCCGGCCCAGATGAGCTCGATCAGGCGGGTGTCGGTGAGGCCCTCGGGCCGCGACGCGAGGGCTGCCAGGAGCGCGGCAACGCGCTCGCCCGGTACGGCCCGGCCCCGCCATGCGACTCCGTCGAGCAGGGTCAGGGCGGCAGGCACCCGGTCAGGATAGGAGCCGCTGGACAGCCGTCGTACGTCGTGCGCTTGAATGCCGGTTCAGGGGTGGCGGGGCTCGAGCCCTCGCCCCTCGTACGTCAACCACCGAAGGGGAGTCACATGCCGCACCAGGTCAAGGCCGTCGTCGCCCGGAGCAAGGGCGCGCCGGTCAGCGTCGAGTCGATCAACGTCCCCGACCCCGGTCCCGGCGAGGCGCTCGTCCAGGTCCAGGCGTGCGGGGTGTGCCACACCGACCTGCACTACCGCGAGGGTGGCATCAACGACGACTACCCGTTCCTGTTGGGGCACGAGGCGTCCGGCGTGGTCGAGGCCGTCGGCGAGGGTGTGACCGGTCTGGAGCCCGGCGACTTCGTGGTGCTCAACTGGCGGGCGGTGTGCGGCAACTGCCGCGCGTGCCTGCGCGGTGAGCCGTGGTACTGCTTCTCGACGTTCAACGCGACCCAGAAGATGACGCTCGAGGACGGCACAGAGCTGTCGCCGGCGCTCGGCATCGGCGCCTTCGCGGAGAAGACGTTGGTGGCTGCCGGTCAGTGCACCAAGGTCGACCCGTCCGCTCGTCCCGCTGCCGTCGGGCTCCTCGGCTGCGGCGTGATGGCCGGCCTGGGTGCGGCCATCAACACCGGCGGCGTGACGCGCGGCAAGTCCGTCGCGGTGATCGGCTGCGGCGGCGTCGGCGTGGCCGCGATCGCCGGCTCGGTGCTCGCGGGCGCCAGCACGGTGATCGCCGTCGACATCGACGACCGCAAGCTGGAGGGAGCGCGCAAGATGGGTGCGACGCACACCGTCAACTCGACCTCGCAGGACCCGGTGACCGCGATCCAGGAGCTCACCGGCGGACACGGGGCCGACGTCGTGATCGACGCGGTCGGCCGGCCCGAGACGTGGAAGCAGGCGTTCTACGCGCGCGACCTGGCGGGCACCGTCGTTCTGGTCGGCGTGCCCACGCCCGACATGAAGATCCCCGACATCCCGCTGATCGACGTCTTCGGCCGCGGCGGTGCGCTGAAGTCCAGCTGGTACGGCGACTGCCTGCCCACCCGCGACTTCCCGCTGCTCGTCGACCTCTACCAGCAGGGGCGCCTGGACCTCGACGCGTTCGTCACCGAGGAGATCGCCCTCGACGAGGTCGAGGCGGCGTTCGAGAAGATGCACCACGGCAACGTGCTGCGGTCTGTCGTGATCTTCTGATGTTGCGCGTCGACCACGCCGTCACGAGTGGCACCTTCTCGCTCGACGGCCAGACCTTCGACGTCGACAACAACGTGTGGGTGGTGGGCGACGACGAGGAGTGCATCGTCATCGACGCCCCCCACTCGGTCGACGACATCCTCGCCGTCGTGGCGGGCCGCAAGGTCAAGGCGATCGTCTGCACCCACGCCCACGACGACCACGTCCGGTTCGCGCCCGCGCTGCGCGAGGCGGTGGTCGCGCCGATCCTGCTGCACCCGGCCGACCGGCCGCTCTGGGAGCTCACCCACCCGCAGGACGTTCATGGCTACCTCTGGGACGTCGACCTCGCCGACGAGCAGGTGATCACCGTGGGCGGGGAGGAGGTCCGGGTGTTGCACACGCCCGGCCACGCGCCGGGCGCGGTCTGCCTCTCCGTACCTTCGCTGGGCGCCGTCTTCACCGGCGACACCTTGTTCGAGGGTGGCCCTGGCGCGACCGGCCGCTCCTTCAGCGACGCCGACCTGATCGTCTCCTCGATCCGGGCGCGGCTGTTCGCGCTGCCCGACGCGACCGTCGTCCACACCGGTCACGGTCCCGACACGACCATCGGAGCCGAGCGGGCCACGCTGGGTTAGTCGCCGTCAGTGACGAACGTGCTGGTTGAACGGCCCTGAAAACAGCACGAACGTCACGGACGGCGAGGGCCCAGCCGCAGCACCAGGAAGCCGGCGACCAGCGAGCCGAGGGTGCCCAGGGCCATGTCGAACAGGGTGTCCTCGTAGGCGGTGTCGAGCTCGGTGCCGTGGCGGATGAAGGTGTACCACTCGCCGAGCTCCCACCCGAGCGCGAGCAGGCAGCCGAAGCCGGTGACCAGGGTGACGAGCACCCAGGCCGGCCGCAGCCGCGGGGCGATGACCAGCGCGATGCCCAGGCACAAGAAGACCCAGTTGACGAAGTGGTTGAAGTCGTCCCACCACGCGACGGTGTCGTAGAGGTCGAGGCTGTTGCCGGTGACGTCGACCAGGAAGGGCAGGCCGATCAGGCCGAAGGCGAGGTACGGCGCCGGCTCGTGGAGTCCACGTCGCCGCTGGACCAGCCACCACACGGCGGGCACGAACAGCATCATGACCGGGTAGGCGATGAGCCTGGCCCCGAACGCCTTGTCGGCGAACCGCTCGATCCCTGGCACGTACTCGGCCACGGCCAGCTGGGCGACCGTCAGGACCAGCACCACCACGGGGAACCACACCGAGTTCCAGAATCCGCGCACCCCGTTCTCGCGTTGTGTCACGCAGCGGACAGTAGCGGGGGAGGGGCTTCCCTAGCCTGGAATCGTGCCTACCCCTACGCCGGGTCCTCGGTCCACCACCGCCCTCGTGGTCGCCCAGATCAGCGACACGCACTTCGGTCACGACCGGGGAGAGGCAGCCACGCGCACGCGCCGGGTGCTCGATGCCATCCTCGCGATGGACCCCCGCCCCGACGTACTCGTGCACACCGGCGACGTGACCGACCACGGGTTCGCGGAGGAGTACGCCGAGGCGCTGCAGGTGCTCTCGGTCTGGGAGGGACCGCTGGCGATCTGCCCTGGCAACCACGACGTGCGAGCGCCCTATGTCGAGGCGTTCCTCGGCGGTGCCCCCGGTGCCAGCCGTGGCTGGGCCAACCGCTCGCACTCCGTGGCCGGGGCCAGGTTCTTGATGCTCGACTCCCTGGTCGACGAGGTCGACGGCCAGCGCCAGGACCACGGGGAGCTCTCCGCGGAGCAGCTGTCCTGGCTCGACGCCGAGCTCTCGTGGGACACCCGGCCCACCTTCGTCTGCCTGCACCACCCGCCCGCCGAGATCGGCGTCGGCCTGATGGACCCGATCATGCTCACCGACCCGGACGCGTTGGCCGAGGTGCTGAACCGGCACTCCCACGTGGTCGCGACCCTCGTCGGACACGCCCACACGATGGGAGCCACCACGTTCGCCGGACGGCCGCTCCTGGTCGGTGGCGGCGTCGTGTCGACCGTCCCGCTCGACCAGGAGGACCACCCGGTCGTCTGGTACGGCGCCGCTCCCAGCTTCGCCGTCCACCTCCTCCACGACGACGGCCGCCTCACCACCCATTGGCGGGCCGTCTGATCGATAGGGTCACCACGTGCTGCTCGCTTTCGACACCGCGACCCCGTTCGTGACGGTCGCCCTCCACGATGGCGAGGACGTGGTCGCCGAGCGGCGTTCGGAGCAGCGGATGAAGCACGGCGAGCAGCTCGCACCGCTGATCGACGGCCTGCTGCGCGAGGCCGGACTCGTGCGCCAGGACCTCACCGCGCTCGCGGTCGGCACCGGACCGGGGCCCTTCACCGGGCTGCGGGTCGGACTGGTGACGGCGCGCACCTTGGCGCTGGTGCTGGACATCCCGGCGTACGGCGTGTGCACGCTCGACGCGATCGCGCTCGAGGCCGCCGAGGGGCTCGGGCACAGCACCGACTTCGTGGTGGCCACCGACGCGCGGCGCAAGGAGGTCTACCTCGCGGCCTACGACGAGCAGGGCGCCCGGCTGTCCGGTCCGGTCGTCGATCGGCCGGCCGCGGTGGCGACCGAGCTGCCGGTCGCGGGGGAGGGCGCGCGGCTCTACCCCGAGCAGTTCAGCCGGCCCGTCGCGCCGGAGCTGCCCAGTGCCGGGTGGCTGGCCCGCGCCGTGGCCGAGGAGCGCGTGGAGCTGACGGACCCCGAACCGCGATATCTGCGGCGCCCCGACGCCAGCGTGCCGGCGGCGCCCAAGAAGGTCTCGTGATCGTTCGGCCCGCGACGTCCGACGACGTCGACGCGGTCGTCGAGCTGGAACTGACCTGCCTCGGTGTCGACGCGTGGTCACGTGGCCTCGTGGAGCAGGGCGTCGCTGACGCGCTGCCGACGGTGTCCTACCTGGTGGCCGAGGTCGACGGCCGGGTGGTCGCCCACGCCGTGGCCAGCGCCGCCGGCGACGACGCGGAGCTGCAACGGATCGCCGTCACGCCCGAGTGCCGTCGCGGTGGGGTGGCCTCCGCCCTGCTCGCCGAGGTCGAACGTCGCTCGGCGCTCGAGGGCGCAACCCGCCTCCTGCTCGAGGTGCGCGAGGACAACCTCGCCGCGCAGGCCTTCTACGGTGCCCGCGGGTTCGTCGAGGTCGGCCGTCGGCCGGCGTACTACCGCGACGGAGCCGCCGCGGTGGTCCTGGGGAAGGAGGTCGACCGCGGCGACACCGCTGGATCGCCACGGACGGGCGCCAGCCAGTAGGACGCGACACCCCGGCACAATGTTCGGGTGCGATCGCAAAGTGGCACCACGCAGGGCCCCCTCGTCCTCGGCATCGAGACCTCCTGCGACGAGACCGGCGTCGGCCTGGTGCGCGGCACCACGCTGCTCGCCGACGCGATCGCCAGCTCGGTCGACGAGCATGCCCGGTTCGGCGGCGTGGTGCCCGAGGTCGCCTCGCGCGCGCACCTGGAGGCGATGGTGCCCACGATCGAGCGCGCGTGCGAGACCGCGGAGGTGCGTCTGGACGACGTCGACGCGATCGCCGTGACGAGCGGCCCCGGCCTGGCCGGCGCGCTGCTGGTCGGCGTCGCGGCGGCGAAGGCGCTGGCCATCGGGCTCGGCAAGCCGATCTACGGCGTCAACCACCTGGCCGCCCATGTCGCGGTCGACCAGCTCGAGCACGGCCCGCTGCCCGAGCCGTGCCTGGCCCTGCTGGTCTCGGGCGGGCACTCGTCGTTGCTCGAGGTCGCCGACGTCACCGTAGGGGTGCAGCCGCTGGGGGCGACGATCGACGACGCCGCGGGCGAGGCCTTCGACAAGGTGGCCCGGCTGCTCGGGCTGCCGTTCCCAGGTGGTCCACACATCGACCGGCAGGCGCGGGAGGGCCAGGTCACCATCGACTTCCCGCGTGGCCTGACCTCGCGGCGCGACCTCGAGCGGCACCGCTTCGACTTCTCGTTCTCTGGTCTCAAGACCGCCGTGGCGCGCTGGGTGGAGGCGCGTCAGGCCTCGGGCGAGCCGGTGCCGGTCGCCGACGTGGCGGCGTCGTTCCAGGAGGCCGTCTGCGACGTGCTGGTCCGCAAGGCCCTCGACGCCGCCGCGGAGCGCGGCATCGAGGACCTGCTGATCGGCGGCGGCGTGGCTGCCAACTCCCGGCTGCGCGCGATGGCCGTCGAGCGGGCCGGGGCCCGCGGCGTACGCGTGCGGGTCCCGCGCCCCGGACTGTGCACCGACAACGGCGCGATGGTCGCGGCTCTGGGAGCCGAGCTGGTGGCACGGGGTCGCCAGCCGTCGGCCCTCGACCTGCCCGCCGACTCCTCGATGCCGATCACGACCGTGGTGGCCTAGCCTCGACACCCTTGGTTGAGGAAGGCGCAGCGCCTGCTCGACACCGCTGGTTGAGGAAGGCGCGCTAGCGCCTGTCTCGAAACCAGACCACGCCGACCACCCCCTATGGTTTCGAGACGGTTGCTGCGCAACCTCCTCAACCAACAACACCCACCCCCGCCGGTTGAGGAAGGCGCGCTAGCGCCTGTCTCGAAACCGGGTTTCGAGACGGGACTTCGTCCTTCCTCAACCAGCGGGAACACCGCTGGTTGAGGAAGGCGCGGGAGGACTCAGCGGGTCTCGAAGTGCCACGGCACGTCCTCGCCGCCCTTCGCCGGGGCGAGGGCGTACTCCATGGCACCGTCGACGTTCATGCGGACGATGGACCACTTGCCGTCCTGGTAGGCGCTGAAGAGCACGTGGGTCTCGTCCTCCCACACCGCACTGTTGTAGGAGGCCATGTCGTCGGCCTTCTTGATGCGGTCGGCCAGCAGCTTGCCGGTGTGGGCGTCGTAGATCGCGATCACACCTGACCCGCTGCCGGAGTGGTACGGGTCGCTGGCCAGCACGTAGTCGCCGTTGGGCGAGAACGCGTCGAGGGTGTGCTTGCAGGTCTCCCACAGAGGCGTCGAACCGGAGGAGGCCGGGTCGAGCACGGCCGAGCACGAGCCCGGCTCGGTGTCGTCGACCGAGGTGAGCCCCAGGACCAGGCCGGAGTCGCTGACGTCGTGGACCTCGATGATGGCGCGGTCGGGGTCGACCGCGGTGACGCTGCCGTCGCCGCTCATGCGGACGGACTCCTGCTGGTTGGCCTCCATGTCGTAGCGAGTGACGTAGTAGGAGCAGTCGGACGCCGTACCCTCCTGGCAGTTCGTGCCGGTCACGGCGACCACCCGCACGCCGGTCTCCCCGAAGTCGGTGGAGATCGTGTAGGGCTCGCTGCTGCCGTCTGCCCAGACCATCACGTTGCCGTCGTCGGTGCCCCAGGCGACCGCGTTGGCCACCGCGTTGCGGGCCAGCCCCGTCGAGCTCGGAAAGGGACCGAACGTCTCGCCTGCCGTCTCGACGACGACACCTCGTGAGGTGGCGCGGATGGTCGCGTCCTCGGTGCTCGCCTGGGCGAACCCCTCGGTGACCAGCGTCCAGCGCGGTTCGGCGCCGGTCGGCAGGTCGGCGACGTCGAGCGCACCAGGGTCGGCGCCCATCGTGGGACCTTCGGTCGGGGCGGGGCTGTTGGAGTCGCTCACCGTGGGTGGCGCCTGGCTCGCGGCCGGGAGGCCGTTGTCGGCCTTGATGGTGTTGGCGGCGAACATCGCGGTCGGCACGATCACCGCCACCGCGGCCAGTGCTCCCACGCCGGCCGCCAGCTGGCGACGGCGGCGGATCGAGGTGGCCTTGCCGCGGACGTCGTCGAAGGCGAGGGGTGCTGCGGACAGGTTCTCGGCGTGACGCCGCATCGTGCGGCTCAGCTCGTTGTCGAGGTCGTTCATCGGTCTTCCTCCCGCTCGAAAGAACGGTCTGCTGGGTTGAGGTGGGCGGGCGTGCGCTCACGGAGCGTGGCCAGGGCCCGGCTGGTCTGGGACTTCACGGTGCCGACGGAGACACCGAGGGTCTCTGCGGTCTCGGCCTCCGACAGCTCTTCGTAGTAGCGCAGCACCAACACGGCGCGCGCCTTCTTGGGCAGGGACTGGACCAGGTCCCACAGTGCGGCGCTGCGGCCGTCGTCGTACTGGTCGATCTGCGGTGGTGGCTCGGGCAGGTCCTCGGCGGTGTGCTCGCGCTTCTTCCAGCCGCGGCGCCACAGCGAGTTGTTCTCGTTGACCAGGATCCGGCGCAGGTAGCCGTCCATCGAGCCGTGGTCGCGCACACGGTCCCAGGACAGGTACAGCTTGGCGAACGCGGTCTGGGTGAGGTCCTCTGCGGTGTGCCGGTCGCCGCTGAGCAGGTACGCCGTCCGCAGCACGCTGGCCTGTCGCGCCTGCAGGTACGCCGAGAACTCGGCGTCGCGTGCAGCACGCTTGTCCGACGATCTGTCGGTCATCAGCGCCCCCGGTTCGGCGATGGCTGTGGCGGTCACGGGTCATCCTTCCTGTGCTCGGTTCCAAGTCCAGGACGCGACGCGGCCGCAGAGGGTTGCAATTTTCTGGCCAAGACATCGTCAACGGGCCGGGCGGGCGCGCGAGGACGGTAGTTGCCAGCGCCAGGTCAGCGCACCGGCAGCACGTAGGCCGCGCCGGAACCGGGGTCGGGGACGGGCGGGAGTGCGAACTCGACGGTGCCGTCGAGGTCGACGCGGATGACGGCGTACTCGTCGTCCTGGAAAGCCGTGACGAGCACGTGGTCCTCGTCCTCCCACGTGGTGCCGAGGATGGCCGCCTGGTCTTCGCTGTGCCACTCGGCGAGCACCTGGCCGCTGCGGTCGAGCACGGCGGCGAAGCCCTGGCCGAAGCCGTCGAGGTACGCCGGGCCGGCCAGGATGCGCCGTCCCGACGGCGAGAAGTCGAAGAGCGTGTAGTCGCACGTCTGCCACGCCGGCCGGCGTCGGCCGCCCTCGAACAGCGCCCAGCAGGACCCTTCGTCGGAGAGCGAGGTCATGCCGAGCAGACCTGCGTCGTCGGCGACGTCGCCGACGGCGACAACGCCCGGGACCGTGTCGACGATGCCGTGGGAGATCGACCACCAGGCCTGACTGGCGTCGGGGGAGTTGACGTAGGCCGCACAGCCGTTGCCGTCTTCACCCTCCTGGCAGGTCGTGCCGTCGGCGAGGATGGCCGCGAGGCTGGAGCCACCCTCGACCGTCGGCAGTGTGCCCTCGCGAGTGCCGCCCCGCTCGACGAAGTGCGGGGCCTTGTCGGCGCCCAGCCAGCCCACGATCGAGCCGTCGGGGGTCACCGCCAGCCCGCCGTCTGCGGTGTCGGCGTGCGAGGTCTCGTGCAGCCCGCCGTCCAGGACGTAGGCCACCGCCTGGTCGTCGTCGTAGACCAGGCCGACCAGCCCGTCGCCCATGGGCGCGAACTGCGCGTAGGCCCGGTCCAGCGGCCGCGCCCGGCCGTCGGCCTCGACGAGCGACCAGCCGCCGGCAGCCCCGGGGTCGTGCCGGAGGTAGGGAAGTGCCGGAGGCGCCCCCTCGGCCAGGCCCTTGAAGCTCAGCACCACGGGACCGTCCCCGACCCACCGGGTCGGCGCGGACGACGCCGACTCCGACGAGGACGACGACGAGGACGAGGACGGTGTCTGCGTCGGTGATCCGGTCGACCGCGCCGTGCTGGAGGCCGAGGTCGGGTCGGCAGCCGACGGCGACGACGCGTCGCCGCAGGCGGCCAGGAGCAGGACGGGTACGACGGTCGCGGCGGCCAGGCGAGCGGCTCCGGGCGGGTTCATGTGCCTGGGACGCCGCGTCGTCGGCTGAAAGTTGTGCGGGCCCTCAGCCCTGACGGCCCTCGTCGCCGCCGTCGGTCCGGGCATCCTCGCCGTCGGCCTGGTCGTCGGTGTGGGGGTCTACGACCTCCGCCTCGTCGGCAGCGACGGTGGCCTCGGGCGCCTGCACCTCGGCCGGCTCGTCGACCTGCTGGCCCTCCTGGCCTCCGAGCGCGACGTCCATCATCGACACCGCGGTGCCACCGGTGAGGGTGGCCAGCATCTGCCGCACGTTGGACAGCTGGGCGTTGATGCTGTCGCGGCGCTGGGTGGCGGCCGCGAGCTCGCGGTCGGAGTCGGCCCGGATCCGGGCGGCCTGGGCGCGTGCCTCGCCGACGATGCTGGCTGCCTGCTTCTCGGCTTCCTCCAGCATGCGGCGGTTCTCGCGCAGCGCCTCGTCGTTCATCTTCTCGGCGGCGGTGCGGGTGTCCTCGATGTGCGCCTCGAGCTCGGCCAGCCGCTGGCGGGCCTCCTGCATCTGGGTGGTGAAGTCCTCCTCGGCCGCCGAACGGCGCCGCGCGAGGGTGGTCTCGAAGTCGGCTGCGGCCTGGGCGGCCTTGGCGCGCTGCTGCTCGTAGATCGCCTCGGCCTCCTGGAGGCGCGCGGCCGCGTCGCGCTCGGCAGCGTCGAGGCGGTCGTCGGCCCGGCGGCGGGCGTCCTCGAGGACGCGGGCGGCCTCGGTGTCCGCGTCGCCGCGGGTCTGCTCGGCGTGCTTGTCGGCCTCGCTGCGCTGGCGGGAGACCTCGTCGGCGACCTGCTGGCGCTCGCCCTCGAGGAGGGTGCGGCCGCGCTCGAGAAGATCCTTGGCCTCGGCCTCGGCGAGACTCAGGATCTTGGCCACCCGAGAGCCCAGGTGCTCGAACGTGGCGGGCTCTGCGGGCGCGGCCTCACCTGGCGCGGCCGCTGCCTCCTCGGTGCGCTGCTGCTCGAGCATGCGGACCCGCTCGGCGAGCTGCGCCGCCTGGGCGCGGGCCTCCTCGGCCTGCTGGTGCAGCTGCTGGACCTGCTGGTCGACCTGTGCGGGCTCGTAGCCGCGAAGGACCACTCGGAACTGGGGGGCGTCGGTCATGGTTGAGCGTCCTTCTCCTCGGGGGCGGATTCGGCAAGTTCGTTGTCGGTCGGAACGGCGAGAGCCTGGATCACGCCCGAGAGTCCTTCGAGCTCGGCGGCGATCTCGTCGCGGCGCTTGGTGAGCACGCCGGCCTCGGTGCGGGCGTCCTCGAGCACCGAGCGGGCCTTGGTGCGCAGCTCGTCGGCCTCGGCGCGGGCGGCCGCCAGGTGTTCGGCGGCCTCGTGGCGGGCGCGGCGCAGCTCGTCTTGGGCTGCCTGCTGGTTGCGGACGACCTCGTCGGCGACCTGCTGTCGCAGCAGTCGGGTGCTGGCCTCGGTCTCCTCCTCGCGCCGACTCGCGCGCTCGTGGACCAGCCTGGCCTCTTCTTCGGCTGCTGCGACCATCGAGCGCGATGCGGCCTCTGCGTCGTCGCGGATGCGCGCGGCCTCGGCCTCGGCAGCCTTGACCAGGTCGGCGGCCACGGCGCTGAGCTCTTGAGCCTCGCGCTCGGCCGTCTCGAGGTCCGCGCGCACGCGGTCGGTCACCCGGTGCACGACCTTCTGCAGACGGCGTCGACTGGCCGCCACGTGGCGCCTGCCGGCAGCCTGGCCCTCGGCGCGCAGCCGCTCTGCCTCCTGCTCCGCGGTGGCGAGCAGGGCCTGCATCGTCTGCTGGGTCCAGGCCGTCTGCTCCTCCGCCAGAGCGGTCGCCTGGGCGGCCTCCGCGCGCGCGGCGCGGAGTATCTCCTCGGACGCGGTCTGGGCCTGCGCCCTGACTCTCTCGGCTTCGGTGAGCACGGAGTGGGCGTGGGTGTCGGCGTCCTTGCGCAGGGCCTCGGACTCCTGGGCCGCCTCTGCCCGCACGGCAGCGGCGTCCTCGTCGGCAGAGATCCGCAGCTCCTCGGCTGCGCGGACGGTCTCGAGCTGCTGCTGACGCATCGACACCGTGGCCATCGCCAACAGGCGCAAGGTCATCGCCCCGGTGAGCGCCGCACGATGCTCGGTCTCGCGACGTGCGCTCTCACGCAGCTGCTCGGCCTGCGAGCGTGAGGCGGCCAGCTCCTCGTCGACGACCGCGCGCTCATCGGCGATCGAGCGGCGGGCGCCCTCGATGATGCTCTCGCGCTGCGCCTCCGCAGCCTCGAGGAGCATCCGGACCTGCTCGCCGGCGTCGGCGATCGACTGGCGCGACTCGCGCGACGCGTCGGCGAGCTGGGCCTCGGCCTGGGCGCGGGCACGGCCGGCAACCTCGCGTTCGGCGACGGCCTCCTCGTGGAGCCGGCGAGCCTCGGCCTCGAGCCGCTGGGCGAGCGCGCTGGCCTCCGCCGCTTGGGCCTCGGCCTGCGCGCGCAGCTCGTCGGCGACCTGCTGGGCATGCAGCAACAGCTGCGCGGCTGCGGTCCCGTGGGCCGTGTGCCCATCGGGCTCCACGGCTGCCGAAGTGACCGGTTGTGGGTCGATCGCCTGCATTCCGTCCATCAGGTCCCTGTCTTGCCGGCCACGCCCCCCAAGGCGCCATACCTCGCCGGCTCACGTACCCGCGGAGCATACTGCGCGATCGGCCTGGGGTCCCTGTCGTCGCCGATGCGATCAGCAGGCGGGACCTCAGGTGGTCGCGGCCCGGAGCCTGACCTCGGCAGCGACCAGGTCTGGGGTGCGTCGCGTACGCCGCCAGACGAGCCCCGAGGCCAGGGCCAGACCGAGCACGAGCAGGACGTACCCACCCAGGAAGGCGACGATGTCGCCGAGCCCGAACCCGACGGTGAGGGGCGAGCTGAGGTCCTCGACCATCACCCAGGTCGCCAGTCCGACCGACGCGAGTGTCGCGAGGGACCCGACGGTCCTCGCCACCCACCCGCGTCCGCTCCACGCCAGACCACCCAGCACGAACGCCGGCGCCATCAGCATTCCGGGGCTCAAGAACAGCAGCAGGCCGGGTACGACGGCGAGCGTCCACCACCTGCTGCGACCGCCCTGGCGCGCGGCGTGGACCAGCCCGACGCCCAGACCCAGCACGGCTGACATGCCGACGATGGCCAGCGTGCCCTCCCAGCTGAACTCCGGGTCGGTGCTGATCAGGCGCATCCACACCCGCGCCAGGACGCCCCACGCCGCGCCGAGCATCACGCCGGCGGCGGCGGAGCGCAGGAGCGAGACCCTCACCACTGGACCGGGAGGCAGACCAGGCGAGGACCTGCGGCGCCGGAGGGGGCCGTCGCCTCGGCGTGGATCACGACGGCGCGGTCGCCGGGCGTCGCGACGAAGGGGACAGACGCGTCGCCCGCCCCCGTGCCGTCAGCCGTCACGGTGAAGTCGAGCCAGACCTCGGTGTGGTCGTTGACGACCGGCGGCGTGACGCCCGAGGCGTTGTAGTGCGGGCCGGCAGCCGCTCCGTCCTCGGCGACGCACGGACCGACGTGGAGGTGGGCGCCGTAGTCGTGACCGACCGCTGAGAGGTCGATCCCCTTCACCCGCAGGTGGAAGATCGCTCCCTTGCCGGTCTCGGCCATCACCAGCTGGGCGGAGGCGTCGCCGAACGGGTCGGCCGTGCTCGAGGAGAGGTCCACCAGGTCACCGCGGAAGACCCCGGCCGGCGCGGCCGTCGCGGGCGAGCTCGCGGCCACGGGGGCGAGCATGAGGGCGGCGGCAGCGGTGAGGCTCGTCGTACGTCGGATGGACATGTGGGCTCCGATCGGGAGGTTTCCTGGACACCTCGACGGACGGACGTGGACAACGATGGGGTGACCGCGCAAACCTGCAGGTATTCGCACGCGTTCTGTGTCACCCGGGGACGCGGTCTGCTCGTCTGCCAAGTGATGGAGTCCCTGTCGACGGTGGCCAACGACGTGACCAGTGAGGTGTCTGGTGAGCGTTCGGCGACCCGTTCGGAGGTCGACGCGGACGCGCTGGTGGCCGCGTTGTTCCAGCTGGAGGGCCAACGCCTCGTGGCGCTGGCACGGTTCTTCACCGACGACCGAACCGCTGCCGAGGACCTGGTGCAGGAGGCGTTCATCCGCCTGGCCCGCAACGCCTATCGCATCCGGGAGCCCGAGAAGGCGGCCGCGTACTTGCGCTCGATCGTGGTCAACCTGGCCCGCGACCACAACCGCCGCGGCCTCGTCTCGCTGCGGCACCGACCGCCGGCCGCACCGGACGAGCCGTCCGCCGAGGACACCTCCGTGCGCCAGGAGTCGCGTCGCGAGGTGGTGGCGGCGCTGCGGATGCTGCCGCACCGCCAGCGCGAGTGCCTCGCGCTGCGCTACTACCTCGAGCTTCCGGTCGACCAGATCGCCGAGCTCCTCGGGCTCTCGTCCAACTCGGTGAAGACCCACCTCAAGCGGGGCCTGCGCGGCCTCGCGGTGATCTTGGAGGACCACCATGGCTGACCTGGAAAGCAACATCGAGTCCCGGCTCCACGAGGCCCTCGGCGCGGAGGGGGATCACACCGAGCCGGCGCCGGACCTGTTCTCCCGGGTCGTCGGCAGCATCGCCGACGACCGGAGGCGCCGTACCCGCGTGCATCGGCTGGTGCTCGCCTGGGCTGCCGGCCTCGCGCTCGCGGTCGCGCTGACCGTCATGCTGACCCCGAGGGACGAGGAGGGACTGCACATGCCCTGGTGGATCCTGGAGATCGCCACGACCGCCGCGCTGGTGGCGATCGCGATCTGGCTCGGGCCCTTCATCAAGCGGTTCGGGCGCGCCTACGCAGCCGACGTCTTCCACGACAACCCGCTGACCGGCAAGAGCTACATCGTGCTGACCGACGTCGTCTACTACCTGATCTTCACCGCCTACATCCTGTTCACGGTGCGGGTCGAGGCGCCGGACTTCAGCGGGGACGTGACCGCCGGCATGGTGAGGTCAGAGCTCGTGCGGATCGGCGGCATCCTCCTGATCATCGGCGTCCTGCATGGCCTCAACATCGTGATCATGCCGGTGCTCGGCCGGCTGTTCTCGCTCAACCGGCGTCTCCCGCCTCGCTGGGAACGCGATCCGGGTTGAGGCCCGGAGCGGGTGTCTGACTGAGACACTGCTCGGCGTGCGTCCGCCCCTGACCGGCGCCCTCGTCGTCGCGCTGGTGTGTACGGCGGTCTCGTCGGCCGCCGTACCTGTTGCGCCCGCGAGCCGGGGCACCTCCGCGTCGGCTGTGGGAGCGCCTGCCGCTGACCCGACGGGCACGACGACGTGGGGGCCGACGGCTGCCGAGGTCACCCGGGCCGATCAGCTCGTCGCCGACCTGTCGTTGAACCAGCTGGCGGGCCAGGTGATCGTCGCCGGGTACCGCGGCACCGGTTCGCCGGCGGGACTGGTGCGCCGGCTCCACCTCGGTGGCGTCGTACCCGTCGCCGACAACATCGTCTCGGCCGAGCAGCTGCGGTCGGTGGTCGCGTCGGTGCAGCAAGCGGCCCGCGGCCGCGGCTACCCGGCGTTCGTGGGCATCGACCAGGAGGGTGGCCGGGTCGTCCGCGTGCACGAGGCCACGCCGTACCCGGCGTTCATGTCGACGGGAGCGGCGGGCCGGCCGGACCTGACGCGTCTGGCTGCCCGGGCGAGCGCGCGCGAGATGAGCGGGCTCGGCTTCACCGCGGTGCTGGCGCCGGACGCCGACGTCACCCGGGGTCCGCGCGACCCGGTCATCGGCACGCGGTCGGCCTCGGAGTTCCCCGCGCAAGCGGCCGAGCAGGTCGTGGCTGCCCAAGACGGCGTCGCCTCGGCAGGGCTGATCGCCACGCTCAAGCACTTTCCCGGGCACGGCTCGGCGACGGTTGACAGCCACCTGGCCCTCCCCGAGCTCGACGCCTCGCTCGAGCAGCTGCGGGCCCGCGACCTCGTGCCGTTCCAGGCCGGCATCGAGGCGGGCGCCACGGCGGTCATGGTCGGTCACCTCGACGTGCGTGCGGTCGACCCCGGCGTGCCGGCGTCCCTGTCGCGCAAGGTCGTCGACGGCCTGCTCCGTGGCGAGCTCGGCTTCGAAGGCCTGGTGTTGACCGACGCGCTGTCGATGAGGGCCGTCTCGCGGCACTACGGCCCGGCCCAGGCCGCCGTCAGGGCGCTGCGGGCCGGGGTCGACGTCGTGCTGATGCCCGCGGACCCCGAGAAGGCCCGCGACGGCATCGTTGCCGCTGTCCGCCAGGGGCGGTTGCCGCGATCGCGCGTCGAGGAGGCTGCGGCACGCATGGTCGCGCTGCTGCTCCACGTGCGGCATGCAGGCGTCGCGCCGCTGGACCTGGGCACCTCGGCGTGGGTCTCGGCGAAGCTCTCGCAGGCTGCTTTGACGTCGGTGTCGGGACCTTGCCAGGGACGTCTCGTCACGAGTCGGGTGCGCCTGCGAGGACCGGCGGCGGCGGTGGCGGCCTTCGAGGCTGCGGCTCGGCGACAGGGGTTGGCCATCGGTGACCGAGGAACCAAGGTCGCCTTGGTGACCGACCGTCCGGCACGCGCGGGTGTGGTCGTCGCGCTGGACCGTCCGGAGGTGCTGGCGCGCAGCCAGGCCCGGGTCCGGGTTGCGACGTACGGCGAGACGCCGGGTGCCATGAACGCCCTGGTGGCCTACCTCGTGGGGTCCGGCCCGGCCCCCGGCAGGCTGCCTACGAGGACCCTGTCGTTACCGCGCTCGGGGTGCTGAAGCGAGGGTTTGTGCAACTTCGACGCATTCCGAAAGTAAAATCGCCCAGGAGCAACGAAGTCCGCAGGTGATACGAGCGGAGGTCTCTGTAACCAACTGGTCCAGCCCACCCTCCACCCCCCGGGGACAGCGCATTTCCCTTGGAGGTCACGCCGGTCTATGGTGAGACTTCACCATGTAATCCTGGGGGGGTTTCACAATGGATTCAAAGAGCACGTCTGCGCTCGAAAAGGTCGGGGGGACCAAGATCTCTCGGCGCACCGTCACGCGCGGTGTCGCCTGGTCGGTGCCCGTTGCTGCCGTTGCCATCAACGCACCGGCCTACGCGAGTTCGCAGCCGCCGGTCGTGGCCGGTCAGTGCGGCGTCGCCTGCAAGCACCCTGGCCTTGGTCAGAACGACAAGACCTACCACTTCACCTTCTGCTTCAAGGTCGGCGACGAAGCCGTCGACGACAACACGATCTACCTGGGTCTGATGACGATCAACGGTGACGCTGGGCGCCAGGCCCACTCCGGCGACGACGACCTGGTCATCGTCGGCGGTTCCGGCACCAACACCTGCGTCTACGTCGACGCTGACGGCTTCGGCACGTCCGAGACCGGCTTCGCGATCCTCCACTTCAGCTACAAGATCGGCGGCGTCACGTTCGACGGCTGCGCTCAGGCGCAGATCACCGGTGACGTGTGTGGCACCTCTGGCTCCTCGCCGCTGAAGGACCAGCCGAAGAAGTGGCCGCACGACGACGGTCTGGGTGAGGTCGGCGCCACCGTGTGCGACCCGAACCCGGGCGAGTGCTGATCCAGCTCTGAGCTCACGCCCCCGGTCTTCTCCGGGGGCGTGAGCCTTAGAACGGCTTGACCAGCAGGGCGATGCCCCGGCCGCGCGCTCGCGTGAGCACCAGCGTGGCCTCGTCCTCGCCGTGCAGGTCGAGCCGCTTGCGAAGCTGCTCCGGCGACCCGTCGACCCCGCGCTTCTTGATCGTCAGCGTGCCGATGCCGCGTGCCCGCAGGGCCGCGCGCAGCTGCTTCTCCCGATAGGGCACCTCTTCGAGGACCCGGTAGGACCGCGCAAACGGCGACCGGTAGGCCTCGTCCGAGGTGACGTAGGCGATCTTGCTGTCCAGCAACCGACCCTGCACGCCAGCCGCGACGGCCGTCACCAGGCCGGCGCGGATCACTGCGCCGTCAGGTTCGTAGAGGAACCCGCCCAGGGTCCCGACGCCGACGATCTCGGTCCCGGGGTCGTCGGCGTCGGTGAGCGTGGCCAGGCCGCCGTCGCCGATCACGGTCGCGCGCCGTGCGTCAGTGGCCAGCCGGCCCGACCACAGTGCGGCCTCCTTGACCTCGCCGTGGTCGCTGACCCACTCGGCCTCGACCCCGGCGGGCACGATCGCGTGCGGGATGCCAGGGGCGACCTTGACGCAGGCGTCGCGCCGCAGCAGCGACTCGACGAAGCTCCACGGCGGCGTCCAGTCCTCGACCCGGAAGCTGCGTCCCGCGCCGCTGCGCCGCGCCGGATCGGCGAACGCCACGTCGAACGGCGAGCTGTCCACGGCGGTGGCATCTGCCTCCTGCACGGCGCCGCCCAGCTCCAGAGCCGCGAGGTTGGCCCGCGCCATCGCCACCCGCAACGGGTCGAGGTCCACCCCCGCCGTGGTGATCCCGGCGCGGGCGAAGGCCACCAGGTCACCGCCGATGCCGCACCCCAGGTCCACCACGCTCTGGGTCACCGCGGCCTGCAGCCGACTGGCCCGGTGCGTGGACACCGAGAGCCTGGTGGCCTGCTCGAGGCCGTCGGGCGTGAAGTACATCCGCGCCGCCAGCTCGCCGAACTTGCCAGTCGCCCGCCGTCGCAGCTCGGCCTGGGTGATCGCCAGGGCCACTCGTTCGGGCCTGGTCCCACGCCGCAGCTCGCCTTGGAGCGCCAGCTCGTCGTACCCGGGTTCCGCGCTCGCCTCGACCGCCCGCGACAAGACGGCCTGGCCGTCGTCGGTCAGCAGCCAGGCGAAGCTCTGCGCGACGGTCTGCGAACTCACACACCGCATCCTGCCGTGCCACCCACGATGGAGTCGCCCTGGCACTCGTCTTGGGGGAGTGCTAACGTCGCGGTTGGCACTCTCACCTCGAGAGCGCCAGATCACTGACCAAATCACTGACCTGGGTCTGTGACGACGTACGACCCCCGCGACGGCGTACCTCCGAGCAGGCTCACATCGTCTGGAGAGCTCTAGAAAGTGGAGGTCGACATCGTGTCGGTCAACATCAAGCCCCTTGAGGACCGCATCGTGGTCAAGCCGCTCGACGCGGAGCAGACCACGGCTTCTGGCCTGGTCATCCCCGACACGGCCAAGGAGAAGCCGCAGGAGGGCGAGGTCCTGGCGATCGGCCCGGGCCGCATCGACGACAACGGCAACCGGGTCCCGCTCGACGTCGCCGTCGGCGACAAGGTCATCTACAGCAAGTACGGCGGCACCGAGGTCAAGTACTCCGGCAACGAGTACCTCATCCTCTCGGCGCGCGACGTGCTCGCCGTCGTTTCCTGATCGTTCTCTTCGGGTCGTGTCCCTGAGCGTGCGCTAGACCGCACGGCCAGGGACACGACCTGTCCTCTTGAAGGAGTGACATGCCCAAGATCCTGGAGTTCGACGAGCACGCGAGGCGCTCGCTGGAGCGTGGCGTCGACAAGCTCGCCAACACCGTCAAGGTGACGCTCGGCCCCAAGGGCCGCTACGTCGTCCTCGACAAGAAGTGGGGCGCCCCCACGATCACCAACGACGGCGTGACCGTCGCGCGTGAGATCGAGCTCGACGACCCGTTCGAGAACCTCGGTGCCCAGCTCACCAAGGAGGTCGCGACCAAGACCAACGACGTGGCCGGTGACGGCACGACGACCGCAACGGTGCTCGCCCAGGCGATGGTCCACGAGGGCCTTCGTGCGGTTGCTGCCGGCGCCAACCCGATGGCTCTCAAGCGGGGCATGGACGCCGCGGCCGAGGCCGTCGGTGACGCGCTGCGCGAGGCGGCTCGCGAGGTGGAGTCCAAGGAGGACATGGCCTCGGTGGCCACCATCTCCAGCCGCGACAGCCTCATCGGCGAGCTGCTGGCCGAGTCCTTCGACAAGGTCGGCAAGGACGGCGTGATCACCGTCGAGGAGTCCAACACCATGGGCACCGAGCTGGAGTTCACCGAGGGGATGCAGTTCGACAAGGGCTACATCTCGGCCTACTTCGTGACCGATCCCGAGCGGATGGAGGCCGTCCTCGACGACCCCTACATCCTGTTGCACCAGGGGAAGATCTCGGCGATCGCCGACATCCTCCCGCTGCTGGAGAAGGTCATCCAGTCCGGCAAGCCGCTGTTCATCCTGGCCGAGGATGTCGACGGCGAGGCGCTCTCGACGCTGGTGGTCAACAAGATCCGCGGCACCTTCACCGCCGTCGCGGTCAAGAGTCCCGCGTTCGGGGACCGTCGCAAGGCGATGATGCAGGACATCGCGACCCTGACCGGTGGTCAGGTCGTCGCACCCGAGGTCGGCCTCAAGCTCGACCAGGTCGGTCTCGACGTGCTCGGCCAGGCTCGCCGTGTCGTCATCACCAAGGACACCACCACCATCGTCGACGGCGGCGGTGACAAGGCCGAGGTCGAGGGCCGCGTCAACCAGATCAAGGCCGAGATCGAGAACACCGACTCCGACTGGGACCGTGAGAAGCTCCAGGAGCGTCTGGCCAAGCTCGCCGGCGGAGTGTGCGTGATCAAGGTCGGCGCCCACACCGAGGTGGAGCTGAAGGAGAAGAAGCACCGCATCGAGGACGCCGTCTCCGCCACGCGCGCCGCGATCGAGGAGGGCATCGTCGCCGGCGGCGGCTCGGCCCTCATCCACGCCTCGTCGGTGCTCAACGACGACCTCGGCCTCACCGGCGACGAGGCGACCGGCGTGCGCATCGTGCGCAAGTCCGTCGACGAGCCGCTTCGTTGGATCGCCGAGAACGGCGGCGAGAACGGCTTCGTCATCGTCTCCAAGGTCCGCGACGCGGGCGTCGGCACCGGCTACAACGCCGCGACCAGCGAGTACGGCGACCTCGTCGCCCAGGGCGTCATCGACCCGGTCAAGGTGACCCGCTCGGCGCTGGTCAACGCCACCTCGATCGCCGCGATGCTGCTGACGACCGAGACGCTGATCGTCGAGAAGCCCGAGAAGGAAGAGGCTCCGGCCGCTGGCCACGGCCACGGTCACTGATGGAGAACTGAGCACCGCCGAGTCGGCGCAGTTCGCCCCCTCAACCGGGCGAACTGCGCCGACTTTCGGTTTGTCCCGGGGTCACCGCCTGGTCGTGCGGCTCTGCGTCATCGGCCTCGAGCATCTCGGCCACCCGCACCAGCACTCGTCGCGCCGTCTCGTAGTCGGCGGCGCCGAACTCCTCGGCGAAGCGGCGCTCCAAGGCGCCGATGTGCCGGAAGCCGGCGGCGGCCACCTCGAGGCCGTGCGCCGAGAACGTGACCAGCTTGGCGCGGCGGTCGGCCGGGTCGGGCACCATCTCGAGGATGTCGAGCTGGACCATCTCGCGCACGATCTCGCCCATCGACTGCCGGGTGATGCCCATGCTGGCGGCCATGTCGACGGCTCGCTGACCCTCACCGTGCAAGGTGCCGAAGACCGCGTTGTGCGACTGCTTGATCTCCGGATGCCCTTGCCGGTGAGCCTGCGCGACCATGTTCGCCTGCAGTGCCTTGTTGGCGCGGTGCACCAGTGCGATCAGCGGCGGGCTGGTGGGTCGGACCGGCTCAGCTCTTGACATTCGTAAGGGTACCTTTCAATATATCGACAGGAACCCTTACAGTATCAGGAGTCGTCATGCACGCCGAGAGCTACCGCCCACTGGTCACCGAGCTGTTCCCCACCGCTCAGGGCCGCGGCAGGAGCACGGGCGTCGCGATCGAGCACGAGCTGGTCACCACCTGGGTCGCCGGCGGCTCGGCGGTCCCCGTCGAGCGGCTGCGAGCCGTGGTCTGCAACGCCGCCTACGCGCCGTACGTCAGCTTCGAGCCGGGCGGGCAGATCGAGTTGAGCCTGCCGCGGGCGGCGAGCGCGGCGGCTACGGTGCGCGCGGCACGCGCGCACCTCCGCGCGCTTCGCGCGGACTGCGCGCGAGCCGGGATCGCCGTGCACGCGTGGTCGGTCGACCCTCGGCCGGAGTCGGCGGTGCCGCTCCAGCTGACCTCACCTCGGTACGTCGCCATGCAACGGCACTTCGACGCCATCGGGCCTGCGGGCCGCGTGATGATGCGGCGGACCTGCTCGACGCAGGTGTGCCTGGACTGGTGGAGCGGCCCGGCGTCACTCGAGCAGTGGCGGGCACTCAACCTGGCCGCCCCCTTCCTCGCGGCAGCGTTCGCGCGCGCCACAGGTCCGGACTCCCGGCTGGCCACGTGGCTCCAGGTCGACCCGGCGCGGACCGCCTTCGACGGGCGCCTGCTGGCCGGCGAGGACCCGGTCGCGGCGTACTCGGCCTTCGCCGCCGGGGCGGCGCGGTTCTTGGCGCAAGGACGCGAGCACCTGACCACGCTGTTCGCGCCGGTGCGTCCGCGCGGGCGCTATCTCGAGGTGCGCTTTCCCGATGTGCAGGAGGACGCCGCGATCGGCGCGGTGGTGCACACCCTGGCCGCGATCGCGCACGACGACGACGTGCGTCGAGCAGTCCTGGCCCGGCTGGCCGGGGAGGCGCCGTACCTCGACCAGCACTGGTACGACGCGGCGCACGGCCGTGGCGAGGTCGCGGCTCACGGTCAAGAGCTGGTCGCGATGGCGACCCGTCGAGGCCTGGTCGCCGCATGAGGAGCGCCGTCTTGTTCGTCGTCGACCCGCTGGCCGGCCTCCAGGCCGACGTCGACGCGAGCATCGGGCTGATGGCTGCCACCGAGGAGCTCGGTCAGGCGGTGTGGACCTGCCAGCCCGAAGACCTTTCCGTCACCGGCGGTCGCGTCCTGGCCGACGCCCGGCGCCTGCACCTGGCCGATCGCCGCCGGGGCGCCGACCATCGCTGGACGGTGGCGACCACGTGGCAGGAGGAGGTCGAGCGGCGAACGGTCGACGTCGCCGCCGAGATGGACGTGACCCTGCTGCGCATCGACCCGCCGGTCGACGCGAGGTACCTCCACACGACGTACCTGCTCGACCTCGTCGAGGCGTCCGGGGGTGCGGTGGCCAACCGGCCGGCCGGCATTCGAGCACTGCACGAGAAGCTGGTCGCCTTGCGGTTCCCTGCGCTGTGCCCGCCGACTGTCGTGACGGCTGACCCAGCCGCGCTGTGCGGCTTCGTCGCCGAGGTGGGTGCTGCGGTCGTCAAGCCGGTTGACGGTTTCGCGGGTCGGGACGTCTGGCTGGTCCGGGATGACGAGACCGCTGTGTCGCTGGCGGAGTCCGCGACCGGGGGAGGACGTCGCCACGTGATCGCTCAGACGTACGTGGCCGACGTGGCGAGCGGCAACAAGCGCCTGTTCGTGCTCGACGGCGAGATCATCGGCGCCGTCCTGCGCCGGCCGTCCTCCGTCGACTTCCGCATCGGGCCGCCGGTGGCTGTCGCTCAGATCGACGCCGACGACCGCGCCATCGTGGCCGCAATCGGACCCCTGCTCGCCGAGCACGGCATCGCACTGGCCGGTCTCGACGTCATCGCGGGCCGCCTCATCGAGGTCAACGTGACCTGTCCCGGTGGCATGCACAAGGCCGACGCCCTCCTGGGCACCGACCTCAGCGGCGCGATCATCCGCCGCATCCTCCTCAACGAAAGGGTTCCCTCATGGAGCTGAACACCTCGCTCGACGTCGTCCCCGTCGTCAGCATCGCCTTGATGGGCATCCTGCTCTTCGTCCTGGGCGCCAACGTCACGCGACACCGCGCCATCCGGGGCGCCACCGGCAACCAGATGCCGACCGACCCGACCGACCGCATGTTCATCGCTCAGCGCGCCCACGGCAACGCCGCCGAGTACGTGCCGACCCTGATCGTCCTCATCGTCGTCTGCGCGCTGCTCAGCGACGGGTGGTGGGTGCAGGCCCTGGCCGTCGTGGCCGCAGCCTCGCGGTACGTCCACGCGCTCGGGATGCTCACCTCCAAGACGCTCGCGGCCCACGGACCCCTGCGAGACCTGGGCGCGATGGGCACCTACGCATCGGGAATCGCCTTGGGCGTCACGGCCATCGCGGCTTTCGCATGAGACCTCGGCGCCCGGTCGTCGGGATCGTCGGGCACCGCTACGCGGTGCCGCGACCGCACGTGACCATCCAGGCGACGGGCACTCCTGAGACGTATGTCGACGAGGTCGCCCGAGCCGGCGGCCTGCCGATCGTGCTCCCAGCCGGCCGTGCCGTCGAGACGCTCGGCCTGGTCGATGCCGTCGTGCTCACCGGTGGTGGCGACGTCGAGCCCGGCCGCTACGGCGGCGAGACGCACACCGCGCTCGACGTCGACCCGCGGCGCGACGACGAGGAGGTGCTGCTGATCCGAGCGGCGGCCGTGCGCGGTATCCCGCTGCTCGGCGTGTGTCGAGGGCTCCAGCTGCTGGTCGTCGCCTTCGGCGGCACTCTGGTGGGCCACCTTGACGCCCACCGGAACCTCGCCGGGCACGCCGTA
Source organism: Nocardioides agariphilus (assembly GCF_015352445.1). GTDB lineage: Bacteria > Actinomycetota > Actinomycetes > Propionibacteriales > Nocardioidaceae > Nocardioides > Nocardioides agariphilus. The sequence continues at coordinate 7,561 of NZ_JADKPO010000020.1, read as the reverse complement.
CGCACCGAGCCGACCTCGACGCTTCGCGAGCTGCTCGGAGTGCGGGCGCACGTCACGTCTCTGCACCATCAAGCCGTGGCGCACCCGGGCGACTCATGGCGAGTCACCGCCCGGGCGGACGACGCCGTGGTCGAGGGCATCGAGTGGTCGGGACCCACCAGCTGGTCGGCGATCGGGGTGCAGTGGCACCCGGAGCTGCCCCACGACGAGACGGGGGATCGCATCTTCGGCTGGCTCGTCGAGGCGGCCGCTCAGCGCGACGGCGAGCCGGCGCTCGCGATGTCGGCCCCTGCGCAGTCGTCGTAGCAAACCGGCAGTGTCCGGGATTTTCCTGCGCGAAACATTCCCGGCCCGCTGCCGAAACGCTTGCCGCGCACGATCGGGGCATGTTGTGGCGAGTACGCGCGACCCTGCCCGACCGGCCCGGCGCGCTGGCCGGGCTGGCGGCCGAGTGCGGGGCGAGCGAGGTCAACATCCTCGGCTTCCAGATCTTCCCCGGAGTCGACCTGGTCACCGACGAGCTCGTTCTCGACACTCCGCAGAGCTGGCACCTCGCCGACATCGAGGCTCTCGTACGTCGATCGGGTGGGCAGGCGGTCAGCGTCGTGCCCTGCACCGAGGCCGCCCTGGCCGACCAACCCACGCGCTACGTCCATGCCGCAGCGTCCGTGCTGGCGTCGCCGGCCAGCTTCCCGGACGTGCTGGCGCGGCTCTTCGACGCCGAGGCCGAGTCGTCATCGGGCGAGGACGGCTCGCTCGACCTGCTCGAGGTCACGGTCGCCTCGGTGCTCGTCCAGGTCCGGCGTACGGCGCCCTTCACGGCCACCGAGCACGCCCGTGCCGACGCCTTGGCCTCGCTCGTCGACGACGTGCTGGCGCGGGCCGCGGCGACGGCGGCATCGGTCCCTCTGGCGGCGTCGGAGGGTCCGGAGTACGTCGTGGAAGCCAGCGAGATCAGCGCGGTGGTCGGCGGCGCTGCCGTCGGCACGGCCGCCGTGCGTCCGGCGCTCGACGAACCCGAGGCCAGCGTGCTGAACCTGTCGGTCGACCCGGCCTGGCGACGCCGGGGCATCGGCAGCCGGCTGTTGTCGGAGGCCGTGCGGGTCGCGGCCTCGCAGGGTGCGGCCGAGCTGGTGCTGACCACCCGGGCCGACAACCAGGCCGTCTTGCCGATGGTGCTGGCGGCCGGGTTGCGCGGCCGCATCCGGATGTCCGGCGACCGCCTCACCGTGCGGATTCCGCTGGCCGCGTTGCATCGCTGACGGGCAGTTCTTTTCCATTTCCTCAGCCCGGCAACGGACGCCGGGAATTGTCGGCTGGGCCACAGATGTGCCTGCCTCGTCGGATGCAATCTTGCTGGCATCCCTTATCCAGGGAATATCAGCAGATTCATCCACAAGGTGAGGAGAACAAGATGAACAAGTATTTCACAGCCGGCCGGACCTGGGCGAGGATCTCGTTCGCAGCGGCCGTGTCGTCCTTGGTCGCGGTCCTCGCGGCTCTGCTCCTCGGGCCGGCGCCGTCGGCCTCGGCGCTGTGGACGGAGGCGTGGAGCAACCCCGGAGTCGCCAACTTCGGTGGGAAGGTAGCCCTGAAGGTGGAGAAGTACACCGACTCCACCGGCCACCTGGTCTACACCTTCCGACCGGGCGACCTCGTCGTGCAGCCCGACTCCACGGTCACCGGGGCGCAGCAGGCCACAGTGCATCTCGAGCTGCTGCGCTCGGAGGACGGCAAGACGTGGTCGACCGCGGACGAGGAGTCGTTCACCGTGGACCTGGGTGACGGGAAGGGCGGCAGCGTCACCAAGACGCTCGCCGGCAGGTCCTTCTTCCACTTCCACACGCCCGGCAGGGCCGGCGCCTACAAGATGGTGGCCAACGTCCAGTGGTTCAAGGGCACGACCTGGCTCAGCGAGCGCAACGTGGCGGCCAGCCTGACGTCCGAGCTGAGCTGCGGGGAGCTGGGGATCTCCAAGTGCTACAAGTTCGCAGACAGCGGACAGGCTTTCTTGGCGGTTGCGTGAACGAGTCGCAACGAGGTGGCGGATCGCATTGATCGGGACATGCGATCCGCCTTCTCGGCTATTTCTCGGGCATATTCATATCGGTGAGCCGTCCCTCGTTATCGCGCTGGGAGAAGCCGTCCTCGCGCCGGTGCCGGTGGGGCAGCGTGCGCGCCCCTAGACTGGGCGGCAGACCCACCACCGAAAGGCCTGTTGTCCGTCCGATGACCTCTGACCTGCCCGATGACCTGCCCGACAAGTTCGCCGCCCTCGGCCTCACCTACGACGACGTCCTCCTGCTGCCTGGCTACGCCGACCTGGCGCCGTCCGACATCGACACCACGACCAGGCTGACCCGTGAGATCTCCCTCAAGGCGCCTCTGGTCAGCGCCGCGATGGACACCGTCACCGAGAGTCGGATGGCGATCGCGATGGCCCGCGAGGGCGGCATCGGCGTGCTCCACCGCAACCTCTCGGTCGAGGACCAGGCCTACCAGGTCGACCTGGTCAAGCGGACCCAGACCGGCATCATCTCCAACCCCGTCACCATCGGCCCCGACCAGACTCTCGAGGAGCTCGACCGCATCTGCGGCGAGTACCGCGTCTCCGGCCTCCCCGTCGTCGACATAGAGAACCGCCTCCTCGGCATCATCACCAACCGCGACCTGCGCTTCACGCCGGTCGCCGAGTGGGCGACGACCAAGGTCGACGAGGTGATGACGCCGATGCCGCTGATCACCGGACCGGTCGGCATCGACCGCGACGAGGCGACCCGCTTGCTGCGCCAGCACAAGCGCGAGCGCCTACCGATCGTCGACGAGGCCGGCCACCTGGCGGGGCTGATCACGGTCAAGGACTTCGTCAAGGGCGAACAGTTCCCCGACGCGTCCTACGACGCCCACGGCCGCCTGCTCGTGGGCGCCGCGATCGGCTACTTCGGCGACGCCTGGCAGCGCGCCACGACGCTGATCGAGGCGGGTGTCGACGTACTCGTCGCCGACACCGCCCACGGCCACGTGCGCATGCTGCTCGACATGGTGCGCCGTCTGAAGTCGGACCCGGCCACCAGGCACGTCCAGGTGATCGGCGGCAACGTCGGGGCTCGTGACGGCGCCCAGGCGTTCGTCGACGCCGGTGCCGACGCGGTCAAGGTCGGCTTCGGGCCCGGCGCGATCTGCACGACGCGCGTGGTCACGGGCGTCGGCGTCCCTCAGATCACCGCCGTCTACGAGGCGTCGCTGGCCTGCCGTCCGGCGGGCGTTCCGGTGATCGCCGACGGCGGCCTGAAGTACTCCGGCGACATCGCCAAGGCCCTCGTCGCCGGCGCCGACTCGGTGATGGTCGGGTCCTTGCTCGCCGGATGCGAGGAGGCTCCGGGCGAGCTGATCTTCGTCAACGGCAAGCAGTTCAAGGCGTTCCGCGGCATGGGATCCCTGGCGGCGATGTCGAGCCGCGGCAAGAAGTCCTACTCCAAGGACCGCTACTTCCAAGCCGAGGTCGCCAGCGACGACAAGATCGTGCCCGAGGGCATCGAGGGCCAGGTCGCCTATCGCGGACCGCTGTCCGCCGTTGCTCACCAGCTGATCGGCGGCTTGAGCCAGTCGATGTTCTACGTCGGCGCCCGCACCGTCTCCGAGCTGCAGGAGAAGGGCAAGTTCATCCGGATCACCCAGGCGTCCCTGGGTGAGTCCCACCCCCACGACGTCCAGATGACCGTCGAGGCTCCCAACTACACCGGTCGCTGAGAGCACGGGATGCACTCCCGTACCTTCCGCGTCCACACCGGCGTCACCGAGTCCGTCCTCGACATCACCGGTCAGTGCGCGGACTTCGTCAGCGAGTACGACGACGGGTTGCTGCACGTGTTCGTCCCGCACGCCACCGCCGGCATCGCCATCCTCGAGACGGGCGCAGGCTCCGACGCGGACCTGCTCGCTGCTCTCGCCGACCTCCTTCCTGCCGACGACCGGTGGCGACACCGGCACGGGTCGCCGGGCCACGGCCGATCACACGTGATGCCGGCCCTGGTGCCGCCGTACGCGACCCTCCCGGTATTGCACGGCCGGCTGGCCCTGGGCACCTGGCAGAGCATCTGCCTGGTCGACCTCAACGTTGACAACCCCGACCGTGAGGTGCGGTTGTCGTTCGTCTCGGCGTAGCTAGGCAACGGTGACATCAAGGCGGCGGTGATGTCGTCATACGACTGGTGGTGGTTCATGCCACCTCATGACCTGCACCCGGCGCGAGATCTGACGGACCGCCGCGCGCCGATAGGCTGCGCGCGTGACAGAGATCGAGATCGGCAAGGCCAAGCGGGCGCGCCGGGCCTACTCCTTCGACGACATCGCGATCGTCCCGTCGCGACGTACGCGGGACCCCGAAGAGGTCAGCGTGGCCTGGCAGATCGACGCCTACCGCTTCGAGCTGCCGATCCTGGCCGCGCCCATGGACTCGGTGATGTCGCCGGAGACGGCGGTCGCGCTCGGCAAGTACGGCGGTCTGGGCGTGCTCAACCTCGAAGGCCTCTGGACGCGCTTCGAGGAGCCCGAGCCGCTGCTGGCCGAGGTGGCCGAGCTGACCGGTGTCCAGGCGACCAAGCGGCTCCAGGACATCTACACCGAGCCGATCAAGCCCGAGCTGATCACCGACCGGCTCCGGCAGATCCGCGAGGCGGGGGTCACCGTCGCGGGGAGCCTCTCGCCCCAGCGCACCAAGCAGTTCGCCAAGACCGTGGTCGACGCCGGGGTCGACATGTTCGTGATCCGCGGCACGACTGTCAGCGCTGAGCACGTCAGCAGCCAGGCCGAGCCGCTGAACCTCAAGGAGTTCATCTACGAGCTCGACGTCCCTGTCATCGTGGGTGGCTGCGCGACCTACCAGGCCGCTCTGCACCTGATGCGCACCGGCGCGGCCGGCGTGCTGGTCGGGTTCGGCGGCGGCGCGGCTCACACGACTCGCACCGTCCTCGGTGTCGCGGTGCCCATGGCCAGCGCCGTGGCCGACGTCGCGGCTGCTCGCCGTGATTACATGGACGAGTCCGGCGGGCGCTACGTCCACGTCATCGCCGACGGTTCGATCGGCAAGTCGGGCGACATCGCCAAGGCGGTCGCCTGCGGAGCAGATGCGGTGATGGTGGGGTCGCCGTTCGCGCGCGCCACCGACGCTCCGGGCCGTGGCTACCACTGGGGAGCCGAGGCCCACCACCCCGAGCTACCGCGCGGTCAGCGGGTCGAGTTCGGCACTGTGGGCACGCTGGAGGAGATCCTGTTCGGTCCCTCGCGTGTGGCCGACGGCACCATGAACATCGTCGGAGCCCTCAAGCGGGCGATGGCCACCACCGGCTACACCGAGCTCAAGGAGTTCCAGCGGATCGAAGTGGTCGTCCAGTGATCCTCCGGGTCGCGGCTGCTCAGGCCGAGGCCATGGCCGGCGACCTGGAGGCCAACGTGCGCACAGCGGCCGAGCTCGTCGGTGAAGCGGGGCAGCAGGGCGCCCAGGTAGTCGTGCTGCCCGAGGCTTTCCTGACCGGCTACGACCTCGACGTGTTCGCGGGGGCCCTGCCTGGGCTGGTGGACCTCCCGCTCGCGCCCTTGCGGGACGCGGCTGCCGACACTGGCGCCGTCGTGGTGGCCAGCAGTGCGCTCGAGGCCCGGGTCGGCGACCATCGCATCAAGACGCTGTCGTGCGTCGTCATGCAACCGGACGGCGCGGTCGACGTGCCCTACGACAAGCAGCACCTCGACGGCGACGAGAAGCAGCACTTCACCGCCGGCGACCACGGCGCCTCCATCCGGGTCCACGGCGTCGAGCTCGGCCTGTCGATCTGCTACGACGGGTGCTTCCCGGAGCATGCCCGCGCCGCAGCCGACGACGGCGCGGTCGCCTACCTCAGCTCCTCGGCGTACTTCGTCGGCGGCGAGCACCGCCGCGACCTCTACTACGGTGCGCGCGCCGTCGAGAACGGCATGTACGTCGTGTTCGCCGGCCTCACCGGTCGCTGCGGCTCCCGCGACTTCAGCGGGGGCTCGGCGATCTACGACCCCGAGGGTCGCCCCCTCGTCCGCCTCGGCACCGAGCGGGGTATCGCTGTCGCCGACCTCGACACCGCCGTCGTCGAGGCCACGCGCTCGCGGCACACGATGCTGGCCGACCATCGCGACGACCTCGGCCGGCGTGTGCGCAGGTAGATGATCGATCTCCGTCCAGCGAGTGCGGGCCCGACGATTCCTCAGCGAAGCGCGCAGCCCTAGATCCGTTGGCTGCCGCGTGGGGTGCGGAGGTAGTGGGTGTTGTGGGGTCCGTGCCAGTGGTAGCCCTCGGGCATGGGGTGGTAGCGCCAGGTGCCGGCGGTTTTGGCGCGGTGGTGGCGTCGGCAGAGTGGTGCGAGGTTCTCGGGGTGGGTTTGGCCGGGTGGTCCGCCTTCCTCGAGTGGCTTGTAGGGGGTGGGGTGGTCGAGGTCGCAGGTGCGGGCGTCGATGCTGCAGCGGGGGGAGATGCAGGTCTGGTCGCGCAGGATGACGAGTTCGCGCATCCAGGTGGGTGGGTCGTGGGAGTCGACGGCGTCGCGGCGGGCCATGTTGAGGACGGGCAGGATCTGGACGGCTTGGTGGCCGACCCAGGCGCGGAGGCGGGCGATGGTGGTGGCGCCGAGGCGTTCGATCCTGCCGGTGGCCAGGGCGGTCTCGGTTCCGCCGTCCGGAGTGGTGGCGATCTCGAGGTCGTGGTTGTCGACGTGGGCGATGAGCTTGATCTTGCTGCCGTGTCTGGTGACGGCCTGGGAGAGCTTCTCGAGGTCCTCGGGGTGCAGCCCGGCCAGGGTGGCCACGGTGGCCATGGTGGCGAGGCCGGCCTGGCCGGCCTGGTTGAGGGGCCGGTCGCCGGTCAGAACCCCCGCGGCGAGGTGGGTGATGATGCGGATGGCGGTGATCTTGCGGACTCCGAGGGGGCTGGTGTCGCCGCTCTGGCCGAGCTGGTGGGCGAGGGTGGCGACCAGGGTGTGGAAGTCGTTGAGGGTGGGGGTGTCTCCGGAGATGGTGAGGTGGCTGGTGCCGGTGTAGTCGGTCGGGGCGGGGTGGGAGACCTCCAGTCCCCAGGAGGCCTGGGCTTGCTCTTCCTCAGATTGGGTGGTTTGGGGGTCGAAGGTGGCGGCGGCGTGGGCGACGAGCCGGTCGGTGATGAGGGGTCCGATGGCGCCGTCGGTGCGGGTGGGGAGCTGGGTGTCGACCCAGCGGGCGCCATCGAGGGGGAGGTGGCGGGTTTGGACCGCGACGCGGCGGGCCTGCCAGGTCGGCACCTGGAGTGCTTCGACCCGTTTGAGGAGGATGGGGAGGCGGTGGTGCAGGTCGAGGGCGTCGCCGATCAGCCCGGCCCCGGCGGCCGGGGTCAGGTCGAGGGCGGCGGCGAGGGTTTCGTGGGTGAAGGCTGCGACGGCGGGGGTGCCGTCCCCGCCCAGGGAGGCGGGTTTCTCCAGCAGGGTGAGGATGGCGCCGTCGGGGCCTTGGGTGCCGGTCTGGGTGGTGGCGGGGTGCAGGATCGCCCAGTGGTAGGCCAGGCGCA
>NZ_JADKPO010000019.1 GCF_015352445.1 Nocardioides agariphilus | reverse complement strand
GGAAGGCGCGCTAGCGCCTGTCTCGAAACCCGGTGAGCTGAAGGCGTCCCCTACCGATGGTTTCGAGACGGTTGCTAGCGCAACCTCCTCAACCAGCAAACCCACTCGCCGGTTGAGGAAGGCGCGCAAGCGCCTGTCTCGAAACCAGGTCACCCGACGATGGTGCGCGCCAGCCAGGCGGCGCCGATCAGCCCGGACTCGGGGCCGAGGGCGGCGGGTACGACGGGTGGGACCACGCGGTCCTCAGCTCCGACCAGGGACTGCGCCAGGGCGGCGCGGGCGGGGTCGAGCAGGAGCCGGCCCGCTGCCGAGACGCCCCCACCGATGACCAGCAGGGCAGGGTCGAAGGACGCCACGAGGTTGGCCAGCCCGACCCCCAACCAGCCACCGACCTCGGCGAAGGCCGAGAGAGAGACCGCGTCGCCCTGACTGGCTGCCTCGGTCACCATGGCCCCGGTCAGCGCGGCCGCATCACCCCCACAGGCACGCGAGAGGACGGCCGACTTGCCCAGGCTCGCGCGGGCGTGCCGGACGAGCGCATTCCCGCTGCAGTACTGCTCCCAGCACCCGTGACGGCCGCACTGGCAGGGCAGTCCACCGGGCACCACCTGCTGATGACCGAACTCGCCCGCCATCCCGCCCGCGCCGCGCCACAGCTCGCCCCCGAGCAGGATCGCCCCGCCGATGCCGGTGCCGAGGTTGACGATGACCGCAGAGGAGGCGTCGGCCGCCGCGCCGTACGCCTTCTCGGCCAGGGCGGTGCAGTTGGCGTCGTTGTCCATGATCACAGGCACGCCCCACGCCATCTTCAGGCGAGCGACCACGTCGTCGCCGCGCCACGGCAGGTGCGGAGCGAACAGCACCCGCGTGCGCGTGGTGTCGACGAAGCCCGCAGCAGCAAGGCCGACGGCCGACACGACGCGACCGTCCGCCACTTCCTCGACCGCCTCGGTGAGCGCGGCCTCGACGAGGGCCGCTTGTACCCGACGGCCAGGGGTGCTGCGCACTGCCGTGCGCACGACGCTTCCGTCAGCGGCGACCTCGCCCGCGAGGACCTTGGTGCCGCCGATGTCGATGCCGACGAACAGGCTCATCGCACGACTCAGCGGTAGCGGGCCAGGTCGGCCGCACCGATCAGGCCGGCACGGTTGCCCAGCCGGGCGGGCCGCACCTCGGCGAGCGGACGGTGGCCGCGACCGGTGAGCTCACGGGCGAACGCCGCGCGGATCGGCTCGAGCAGCAGGTCGCCTGCCGCGCTGACCCCACCGCCGACGACCACAACGGCGGGGTCGAGGACCGCGACGAGGGACGCGACCCCCTCCCCCAGCCAGCGACCGAGCGCAGCGAGCTGCTCGATGCAGAAGGGGTCACCCTGCTGGGCGCACTCGGTGATCATCGGGCCGTTGATGGCCGCGGCATCTCCGCTGGCCCGGTCCAGGAGAGTACGTGCGAGCAGCGACCCGCCCGCAGCGGCAGCTCTGGCCTCACGCACCAACGCGGTGCCGCTCCCGTAGGACTCCAGGCAGCCGTGGTTGCCGCAGCCGCACAGTACGCCGTCGGGGACCACCCGCATGTGCCCGATCTCGCCGCCGACACCGAATGCCCCCCGGTGCAGCTGGCCGTCGAGCACCACGCCGCCGCCGACGCCCGTGCCGACGGTCACCAGCAAGAGGTCGTCCACGTCCGCGCCTCCACCGAACCGGAACTCGCCCCAGGCCGCGGCGTTGGCGTCGTTCTCGACCACCACCGGCAGGCTGACCCGGGCCTCCAGCTCCGAGCGGAGGTCGAGGTCGCGCCAGGCCAGGTTGGGAGCGAACATCACCACTGAGCGCGACTTGTCGATGTACCCGGCAGCGCCGACGCCGACCGCGGAGACCTCGTGCCGCGACGCCAGTTCGGTGACCAGCCGGGTGATCGCGTCCTCGATCGCGGCCACATCGGTCGCCGGCGACACGACACGCAGCTCCTCGACGACGTTGCCGTGCTCGTCGACGACGCCACCCAGGATCTTGGTGCCGCCGACGTCAACCCCACACGTCAGGCTCATCCGTCCTCACCCGGCCCATCTGGCAGGTCATCTGGCCGGTCATCTGGCCACTCGTCGGTCAGGTCGATCCGCTCGACCCCTGACCGGCGGGTGTCGGGCACCGTGGTCGCCAACGCCGCCGACAGTGCCTGGGCGAGCGAGGCAACCGCGGCCGACAGGTGCTCGCGCACCTCGGGTGAGGACGTACGCACAGCCTGGATCCCGCGGCAGATCGGGCAGAAGCGGCAGTCCTCACCGTTGGCGAGGTGGGCATCGAGGTCGTGGGCCGCCGCGCCCAGGCCGGTCGACGCCTGGGCCGCCAGGCCCGACACCGCGCCGCCGAGCTCGCCGCCATGGTCGCGTGCCCAGTCGGCGACCGCGCCGAGGAGCTTGGCGGCCTCCTCGGCAGCTGACCCCACGGGCTCGGTCACGGCTCCGTCACGGCAGTCACAGCTCGGCCCTCTCCTCTTCCACGAACCGCACCTGCAGCTCGCCATCCTCGACCCGAGCACCCGCCACCCGGTGCCGGGCGAGGCCGGCGGGCACCGTGAGGAGACGACGATACGACCCGACGGTGACCACGAGGTCGTCGCCGTTGCGCGCGAGATCGACATCGGCCCGGCCTACCAGCGGGAGCGCGAGGTGCAAGGTCGTGCCCCCTCGCGCACCCGGCCCCGAGCCGGACACGCGGAAGGGGCCCTCGCCGGTCGGTACGGCGAGCGGATCGTCCGCGGCGTAGGTCTCGGCAGCCAGCTCCGCCAGAGCCTTGACTCCCACGGGCTCGCTAGCGCGGTAGGCCGCGCGCCACAGGGGTAGCCCGGCGAACGACTCCTCGACCTCGGCCAGCACGCCGTCTTGTGCCACCACCCACCCGGCCCGCCAGTCGTCGGCGCCTGCCGCCGGGAAGACCCGGTTGGCGATGATGCCGTCGACGCGGTAGCCGTAGAGGGACAGCGTGGTCCACGAGCGCCGCGCCTCAGCCAGCACCACGGCCTCCGGCGTCAGCACGATGCGCACGGTGGCACCCGCTCCGGTCAGGAGCTCGCGCACCTCGTCGAGCTCGGAGTGCAGGCGCACCACTGCGTCGAAGACCGAGTCGTCCGGCATCGGCACACCTGCGGCCCGGGTGAGCACGGGACGCAGGGCCTTCACCACGCGGCGCTCGACGGGCAGGACCCGGTCGATGTACCAACCCAGGGCCTCGGGCAGGGCGAGCAAGCGCAGGGTCTCGGCGGTCGGTGCGCAGTCGACGACCACGACGTCCCAGCGCCCGGAGGCCGCGTGGTGGCGCAGCTCGAGCAGCGCCAGCACCTCCTCGGCACCCGGGACGACCGTGAGCTCCTCGGCCGCCACCGGGTCGAGACCGGCGGCCGACAGCACCGAGAGCAGGTAGCGCTGGATGTCGGCCCAGGACTGCTCGAACCGCAGCTGGGCGTCGACCTGCTGGACCCACAACCGCTCCGCGACCTCGACCGGCTCCTTGAACCGGTCGCCGCCTGCAGCCCCGAACGCATCGGCCAGCGAGTGCGCGGCATCGGTCGAGAGCACCAGCGTGCGCTGGCCGTCGGCAGCGGCGAGGGCTGCCGTGCCCGCAGCGAGAGTGGACTTGCCGACCCCACCCTTGCCCGTGAAGAGCAGGACCCTCACCGGGTCATGCCCGTCAACCGGCCAGGGACTCGACGCGCTGCTTGAGACCCTTCAGCGCTGTGTCGATCAGGATCTTCTCGCCCTTGCGCTTGATCATCCCGATCAGCGGGATCGAGACGTCGAGCGCCAGACGGTAGGTCACCTCGGTCGACCCGTTGCCGAGGTCGCGCAGCACGTAGGCGCCGTCGAGGGCCCGCAGCATCTTGCCCTCGGCCAGGGTCCAGGACACGTCGCGGTCGCCGTTCCAGGTGTAGGCCAGGGTGTACTCGTCCTTGATGGGCGCGACGTCCAGCGCGAAGAAGACCTCCTTGGCCCGCCCGCGCGCACCTTCGGCGCGCACGCTGGCCTCCTTGACGCCCTTGGCCCACTCCGGGTAAGCCGGGAAGTCGGCGATGACATCCATGACCGCCGCGGGGGACGCGTCGATGACGATCGAGGAGGAGGTCTGCTCGGCCATGGCTCGTGGAGCCTAGCCGACCGCGAGCCTCCCCCTGCCGGTAGCCTCGCATCGCGACGATCGCTGGTTGAGGTGCGAGTCCAGGTCGCTTGTCTGGGAGCGAGCCTCGCAACCGAGATCCACGGACACCCGGTCGACAAGGAGTAGGGCGTGCGCGAGTTCTCCACCCCCATGTCCGGACCGCTGGCGTCGGCGCCGGTGACGGGCAACCTCACCGACGACGTGGTGCGCAACGCCGCCGAGGCCCCTGAGGCCGGCGTGTTCGCGCGCCGCTCCCCCGACTCCGAGGAGTGGCTGGCCGTCACCGCGGCGGAGTTCCTCGACCAGGTGCGCGGTGTCGCGAAGGGTCTCATCGCGGCCGGCGTCGGCGCCGGGGACCGCGTCGCACTGATCTCGCGCACGAGGTACGAGTGGACGCTGTTCGACTACGCGATCTGGTTCGCTGGCGGCGTGGGCGTGCCGGTCTACGAGACCTCGTCCGCCGAGCAGCTGGGCTGGATCCTGCACGACAGCGGCGCGCACGCCGTCGTCGCCGAGAGCGCCACGCACCTGAGCCGGATCGCCGAGGTGCGTTCGGACCTCGAGGAGCTGCGGCACGTCTGGTCGATCGCGGACAGCGCCGTCGATGTGCTCACGCGGCTCGGCGCCGACATCGACGATGCCGAGCTCGAGTCTCGTCGTACGGCGGCCGGACCCGGTGACCTGGCCACCATCATCTACACGTCGGGGACCACGGGTCGCCCGAAGGGCTGCATGCTCACCCACGGCAACTTCATGACCGAGCTGGGCGTGGCGGTGCCCGAGCTCGAGGAGCTGTTCACCGAGGACGCCTCGACACTCCTCTTCCTCCCTCTGGCTCACGTGTTCGCGCGGGTCATCCAGATCGGTGCGGTCAAGGCCCGCGTGAGGCTTGGTCACAGCTCCGATGTCACCACCTTGGTGCGCGACCTCGGTCAGTTCCGGCCGACGTTCGTGCTCGCCGTACCCCGGGTCTTCGAGAAGATCTTCAACACCGCGTCCCAGAACGCGACGGCTGAAGGCAGGGGCAGGATCTTCGACCGGGCCGCCGAGGTGGCGATCGCCTGGTCCCGTGGCTCCGACCCGGCGGGAGGGGGCAAGCCGTCGGTCGCCGTGCGGGCCCAGCATGCTGTGTTCACCAGGCTGGTCTACGGCCGCATCCGGGCTGCGCTCGGCGGTCGCTGCGTCTACGCGATCTCGGGCGGCGCACCACTCGGCGAGCGCCTCGGCCACTTCTACCGCGGGATCGGCCTGGTCGTGCTCGAGGGCTACGGCCTCACCGAGACCACGGCCGCCCTCACCGTCAACACCCCTGACGCGGTCAAGATCGGCACCGTCGGACGTCCGCTCCCCGGCACGTCGGTGCGCGTCGCCGACGACGGCGAGCTGCTGTTCGCCGGGGGTCAGGTCTTCCATGGCTACTGGGGCGACCCCGACGCGACCACCGAGGTCCTCGAGCCGGACGGCTGGTTCCACACCGGCGACCTGGGTGAGATCGACGACGAGGGGTTCGTGCGGATCACCGGCCGCAAGAAGGAGATCCTGGTGACGGCCGGCGGCAAGAACGTCGCCCCCGCCGTCTTGGAGGACCGGCTGCGCGCCCACCCGCTTGTCGACCAGTGCATGGTGGTCGGCGACGGCCGTCCCTTCATCGCGGCCCTGGTCACCCTCGACCATGAGGTGGTCGACTCGTGGGCCAGGCACCACGACAAGCCCGTCCCCTCCGAACGCCGCGACGGCCTGGCCGGCGTGGTCGACGATCCCGACCTGCGGGCGGCCCTCGACTCCGCCGTCGAGGAGGCCAACCGGGCCGTCTCGAAGGCGGAGTCGATCCGCAAGTACGCCGTGTTGCCCGTCCAGTGGAGCGAGGAGGGCGGGCAGCTGACCCCCAGCCTCAAGCTCAAGCGGGACGTGGTGATGCGCGAGCACCGAGACGACGTGGCGGAGCTCTACGGGACGTGACGCCCGCCGCTCTCTTGAGAGCCGCGACGCGTCGGCGTTCATTTCTTTACGAAAAGCCCCCGCACCCCCAGACCCGCCTTTACGATTCCTGAGGCGAGCCACCGACGGCTTGCTGGCAGTTCAAGCTCAGCGCGGGGGGTGCTGGGTAGACACCAGGCACCGAAAGGGTCACCCGATGGATCGCCGCAGGATCCTCCTCATCATCGCAGCCGTCATTGCCGCACTCGGCACTCTGCTCGTCTTCCTCTACGTACGCAGCGCAGACGCTCGCGCCGAGGACAAGATCGACGCCGTCGAGGTGCTCACCGCCACCCAGCCCATCGTCGCCGGCGAGAGCTACGACGACGCGCTGGCCGCCGGCAAGATCGCGTCCAAGGGCGTGGCTCGCAGCCAGCTGCTCCAGGGCGTGCAGACCAGCCCCGACGCGCTCAAGGGCACGGTTGCCCTCCAGAACCTCCTTCCTGGTGAGCAGATCGTCGCCGACAAGTTCGGCGCCAACGCCGCCGAGGTCGCCTCCCCGCTGGGCATCCCCGCCAACAAGATGGCGATCTCGATCAACCTGACCGACCCCGACCGCGTGGCCGGCTTCGTCAACCCGGGCTCCGAGGTCGCGATCTTCGTCTCGGCCGACTCCGGGACCGGCAACACCGCAGAGGCGGCCGCGGCCGACCAGCAGCCGCGTACCTCCTTGCTGCTGGCTCGCGTCACCGTCCTGGGCGTCGGCAGCACGACCCCGGTGACCACGACGACCACGGCCGAGGACGGCACGCAGCAGACCGAGCAACTGCCCCGTACGCTGCTGACGCTCGCGCTCAGCCAGGACGAGGCGCAGAAGGTGATCCTCGCGTCGAAGAACTACGACGTGACCTTCGCGCTCCTCACCAAGGACAGCCAGGTCGCCCAAGGTCCGGCCACCAAGTCCAGCGACATCCTGGTCCCCTGAACCACCACGTGACCGGAAGGTAGGCCATGCCCGTCATCGTCGATCCCGACAGCGGCAGTGTCCGCAGGCTGCTCGGGGCACTGCCGCCCGGATGCCAGTCAGTCGACTCTCCCGACAGGCTGCTCCCCTGGCTGGCCCAGCACAGCGACGAGTACGTCGTCGTGCTGGGGCCGAACGTGCGGTTCGACGATGCCGTGACGGTCTGCGAGGGCTTGCGCGTCAGCCGGCCGATGACCGGCGTCATCTTGGTCCGCGAGAGCTTCGACACCCAGACGCTGGCCCGCGCGATGCAGGCCGGCGCCCGGGAGGTCGTGGCCCTCAACGACCTCGACAGCATTGCGGGCGCCGTCACCAGGGCTCACCAGTTCTCGGTGGCGCTGCGAGGTCCTGCTGCGGCTGAGCACCACGGCCAGGTCATCGCGGTGTTCTCGCCCAAGGGCGGGGTCGGCAAGACCACCATCGCGGTCAACCTGGCGCTGGCGCTCACCGACAAGGGCAACCGGCAGGTCTGCCTGGTCGACTTCGACCTGGCCTTCGGTGACGTCGCGATCACGCTCCAGCTCTTCCCCACCCACACCATCGAGCACGCCATCGGCTCCGAGAACAACGTCGACGCGGCCCTGCTCGACTCGCTGCTGGCTCGCTACCAGGACTCCCTCAAGGTGCTTCCGGCCCCGAGCCACCCCGACGTACGCGAGCGGATCACCCCGACGCTGATCAGCCAGACGCTCAACACGCTGCGCTCGATGTTCGACTACATCGTGGTCGACTCCGCGCCGGCGTTCGACGAGCAGACGCTGACGGTGCTGGAGGACGCGGACGAGACCGTGATCATCGCGACCCTCGACGTGCCCACGCTCAAGAACGTCAAGGTCGCGCTCGACACCCTCGAGATGCTGGCCATCGGGCGCGGCCACCGGCACCTCCTGCTCAACCGGGCCGACGACGCCGTGGGCATCGACGCGCAGAAGGTCGAGTCGATCCTGGGCATGGACATCTCGACCCAGATCACCACGTCGATCGACATCGCGGCGTCCACCAACTCCGGGGTGCCGATCCTCACCTCCACGCCTCACCACCCCTCCAGCGCCGCCATCCGCAACCTGGCGGCCATGTTCACCGGAGACCCGGTCTCCCCCAGCGGCGCCGAACCGGGTCGCCACGCCGATGTCGACGGCGAGCGTCGCTCGCGGTTCAGGATCAGGAGATAGACCATGAGCAGCCTCGCCGAGCGCCTCGCCGCCGCCCGCCGTCAGGCGGAGCAGGCAGCACAGGGCGACAACCCCGCCGCGCCGGATCAAGCAGCCCCAGGGGCCGGTGGCCCCGCTGACGGTGGCACTCCCGGCCCGGACGCGACGCCTCCCGGAGGTGGCGCCCAGACCGGGTACGCCGCGTCGGCCCAGGCCAACAGCGGCGAGTCCGACGCGCGGCGCCGTCAGGCCCCGAAGACGCCCGAGACGGTGGTCAGCCGTCGACGAGGAGGCGCCTCAGAGCAGGAGCGCCTCGACGAGCTCAAGGGCTACGTGCACGCCGAGCTGGTCAAGCAGCTCGGCCCCCACCTCTACGCCGCGGACGTCGACCAGGCCGACCTGGAGAGCCGGGTCCGCCAGGTGCTGGCCGACGTGCTGTCGCGGCAAGAGCGGCCGATCAGCAACGCCGACCGGACCCGGATCACCCAGGAGATCAGCGACGACATCCTCGGCTACGGCCCGATCGAGCCCTTCTTGCGCGACGCCGACGTCACCGAGGTCATGGTCAACGGCTTCGACCAGATCTACCTGGAGAAGGAAGGCCGCCTCCAGCCGGTCAAGGCGCAGTTCAGCGACGAGGCCCACCTGCGCCGCACGATCGACAAGATCGTGTCCCGCATCGGCCGCCGCGTCGACGAGTCCAGCCCCATGGTCGACGCCCGCCTTCCCGATGGCTCGCGTGTCAACGCGGTCATCCCGCCGCTGGCTATCGACGGCTCCTGCCTGACCATCCGAAAGTTCGCGACCGACCCGCTGACGGTGCACAACCTGATCGACTTCGGGTCGCTGTCGGACAAGACTGCCGACTTCCTGGACGCGTGCGTCCGTGGCCGCCTCAACATCATCGTCTCGGGCGGTACGGGCGCCGGGAAGACCACGACGCTCAACGTCTTGTCGTCCTTCATCCCCAACGACGAGCGCATCGTCACCATCGAGGACGCCGCCGAGCTCCAGCTCAAGCAGGACCACGTGGTGCGGCTGGAGTCCCGCCCCAACAACATCGAGGGCAAGGGCGCGGTCACCATCCGCGACCTGGTGAGGAACTCGCTGCGTATGCGCCCTGACCGCGTTGTCGTCGGTGAGGTCCGCGACGCCTCCGCGCTCGACATGCTCCAGGCCATGAACACCGGTCACGACGGCTCGATCTGTACCCTTCACTCCAACGGTCCCCGCGACACCCTGGCCCGCATGGAGACCATGGTGCTGATGGCCGGCATGGAGCTGCCCGTGCGAGCCATCCGCGAGCAGGTCGCCTCCGCGGTCGACCTGATCGTCCACCAGGCCCGCTTCAAGGACGGTTCGCGCCGCATCACCCACGTCACCGAGGTGGAGTCGATGGAGGGCGACGTGATCACCCTGCAGGACATCTTCGTCTACGACCACTCCGCCGGCTTCGACCACCAGGGCAAGGCCCTCGGTGGCCTGATCCCGACCGGACTGCGGCCGAAGTTCCTGGAGAAGATGACTCACTCCAACGTCACGGTCGACCCGCTGATCTTCTCCCGAGGTGGCGTGCGATGAGCGCTTCGGTCGCGATGGTGACCCCCATGGTTGCCCCCATGGTTGCGCTGGCCGACCTGCCGGGCTGGACCCTGTGGGCCGGGCTCGGGGCACTCGGCATCGGCCTCCTCGGCGTGCTGACGATGGCCATCCCGCGTCCGCGCGAGATGAGTGCCGAGGAAGCCGTCCAGCTCTACGCCTCCGGCCGCACGGGCACCGGTCACGCGATGTCGATGCCGCAGACCGACCAGCTCGCTGCGGCGAAGTCCGCCGCGGCGGGACTGCTCAAGCGCAACCGCAGCCTGGAGATGCGCATCAACGCGCGGCTCGAGGGCGCCGGCAGCCAGCTCAACGCCTCGGAGTGGCTGCTGATGCACGTGGCCATCGTGTTGGTGGCCGGCTTCGTCGGCACCGTGCTCGGTGGCGGCAAGGTCTTGATCGGCGTGATCTTCCTCGCCGTCGGCGCGGTGGTGCCGTGGGTCTACCTCGGCTTCCGGCGCAGTCGGCGGCGCAAGGCCTTCGGTCGCAGCCTTCCCGACACCCTGACGTTGATGTCCGGTTCGCTGACGGCCGGCCTCTCCTTGGCCCAGTCGATCGACACGATCGTCAACGAGGGCACCGAGCCGATCGCCTCGGAGTTCCGCCGGGTACTGGTGGAGACACGACTGGGCGTGAGCCTCGAGACCGCGCTCGAAGGCGTCGGCGAGCGCTTCGAGAGCAAGGACTTCGCGTGGGTCGTGATGGCGATCAACATCCAGCGCAAGGTCGGTGGCAACCTCGCCGAGCTGCTCGACACCGTGGCCAAGACGATTCGCGAGCGCGAGTACATGCGTCGCCAGGTCGCCGCGCTCGCAGCTGAGGGCAAGCTGTCCGCCTACGTGCTCGGCGGACTGCCGCCCCTGTTCTTCATCTACCTGCTGTTCACGCGCTACGACTACGTGTCCGAGCTCTGGAGCCGACCGTTGGGCTACCTGATGCTGGTCGGCTCGGTGTGCATCCTGGGCATCGGCGCCTTCTGGATGTCGCGGGTCATCAAGGTGGAGGTCTGATCCGATGACCATGCTCTTCATCATGGGCGTGCTGCTCGTCTTCACTGCCCTCGTCCTCGTCAGCTCGGCGATCCGCAACGCCGCGCCGAGCACCGGCGTCGCCCGCTCGATCGAGCTGATCGAGGCCATGACGAGCGCACCCTCCGAGCTGACCCAGGACCTCGACAAGTCCTTCGGCGAGCGCGTGCTGCTGCCGCTGCAGAACCGGTTCACCGGCCTGGGTCGCAGGCTGTCCGGTGCCGACAGTGCCGAGCGGATCCGCCACAAGCTGGACCTCGCCGGCAACCCGCCCGGATGGACCGTCGACCGCGTGATGAGCGGCAAGGTCGTGGGCGCCATGGCCGGGCTGGTCGGCGGTGTGCTCTTCTCGTTCATGCTCGGCGGCCCCCTCACCAAGGTGATCGTGGTGGCCGGGGTCACCCTGGCCGGGTTCTTCTCGCCCACCTTCTACCTCTACCAGCGTGCCTACGACCGCTCGGCCCGGTTGCTGCGTGAGCTGCCCGACGCCATCGACCTGCTGACCATCTCGGTCGAGTCGGGTCTGGGCTTCGACGCCGCGTTGCAGCAGGTGGCCCACAACACCGAGGGCCCGCTCGCCGACGAGTTCTCCCGAGTCCTGCGCGAGATGCAGATCGGCTCCTCCCGCAGCGAGTCGCTGCGGGCACTGGCCGACCGCACGAACGTCGGTGAGCTGCGCTCCTTCGTCGGCTCGATGGTGCAGGCCGATGCGTTCGGTATCCCGATCGCCAACGTGCTGCGCGTCCAATCCTCCGAGATGCGCGTCAAGCGCCGTCAGCGTGCGGAGGAGAAGGCGCAGCAGGTGCCGGTGAAGATGACGATCCCGCTCATCTTCTGCATCCTGCCCTCGCTCTTCATCGTGATCATGGGCCCGGCCGTGCTCCAGGTGATGGACAGCTTCAGCGGGCTATGAGCCAGGAAGGCCCGCTGCGGCAGTACGCCCTGCTGGCCGGCGCGACGCGTGGCTTCGCCATCGTCGCGCTGGTGCTGGCAAGCGTCCTGGCGGGCGACTCCACCGGAGTCCTGGCGGTGCTCAGCATCGGGTGCATCTGGCTGGCCGCGACGACCGCCGAGCGCACCGCCGTACCTGTGCTGGTGACCATCCTCGGTGAGGCTGCGCTCGTCGGTGTGGCCGGCGCACTGTCGCTGGCCGAGACCTTCCAGCTGCTCACTGTCCTGGCGTTCCCGCCCTTCACCGCCGCATTGCGGCGCGGCGCGTGGGGAGCCCTCCTCTCGCTGGTGACCGAGCTGCTCGGGTTCAGCGCGGTCGTGGTCCTGGTGACCGGCGGGCTGACCATGCCCGAGACCACCAGCCTGGTGACGTGGACGATCTTCAGCCTGGGCCTGGCCCTGATCGGCTCGTTCATCTACGCGACCTACCGCGAGCCCGTCGACCCGCTCGACTCCTACCGCAACGCCCAGGCGCTGATCCGCGAGCTGATCGGCCTCTCCGACAACCTCTACCGCGGCCTCGAGCCCGTCACCCTGGCGGCCACCATCGCCAGCGCCGTCCACGACGAGCTGCCCGTCCGCGGGCTGATCGTGCACGTGCCACGCGGCGAGCAGCTCACGCCCATCATCGACGACCACCGCGGCACCGAGCAGGAAGCCCGCCACGCCGAAGAGCTCGCGGCTCAGGCGATGCGGCTGCGCAGCATCGTGGTCGACGATCGTGCCTTCGCGCTTCCGTTGAGCAGTGGTGCGGGCACCGTCGCCATCGTCACCGGCTTCCTGTCCCCCGGTCTCGACCCGCAGACCTTGGGACTGCAGTACACCTTGTCCACGTTGGCGGTGAACCTCGAGCCCGACATCGTGCACCTCGACACCGCCTTGCTGTTCGCAGCGTTCAGGGACGCAGCCACGGTCGAGGAGCGCCGCCGACTGGCCCGCGAGATGCACGACGGTGTGGCCCAGGAGATGGCCTCACTGGGCTACCTGGTCGACGAGATCATGCACGACTGTGACTCACCTGGAATCGAGCTGCGGCTTCAGGTGCTGCGCGAGCGCCTCAGCGCCGTCGTCGGCGAAGTGCGACGTTCGGTCCGGACGCTACGCACGAGCGTCGGCGAGAACGAGAGCCTGGGCACCGCCATCGGCTCCGTGGCCCGCCACCTGACCGGCACCTCCGGCGTACCCATCCAGGTCACCCTCGACGAGAGCACGCAGCGCCTGCGGCCCGAGGTCGAGGCCGAGCTGCTGCGCATCGCCCAGGAGGCGATGAACAACGCCGTCAGGCACGCCGAGGCCACCACGATCGAGGTGCAGTGCACCGTGGCTCCCCCACACGTCGAGATCGTCGTCTCCGACGACGGTCGGGGCATGATGGGCCGGCGCGAGGACTCACACGGCCTGGAGATCATGGCCGAGCGCGCTCGCCTCGTGGAGGCCGACTTCACGGTGCGCAGGCGAGAGCCGCACGGGACCGTGTTGTCGGTCGTCATCGACGGCGCCGGCAGGACCCGACCGCCGGCACCGAGCCCGATAGGTGCAGGGACCGAACAGGGGCGTGTCCTGCAGCCATGACCACTCCCCCACTTGCGAGGCTGAATCACATGACGGCCAACACGACCGAGGCGGCAGCCAGGTCCGACGTGCGAGTTCTCGTCGTCGACGACCACGAGCTCATCAGGCAGGGCCTGGTGGGCGCGTTCGCGCGCGAGCCGGGCATGACCGTGGTGGGCGACGCTGCCAACGTCACCCAGGCCCTCAAGTCCTACGAGGAGCACAGCCCGGACGTCGTGGTGACCGACCTGCAACTGCCCGACGGCACCGGGCTCGACATCATCCGTTCGATCCGTCGCACCAACCAGCAGGCCGGCCTCGTGGTCGTGACCATGCACTCCGGCGACGAGCAGATCTTCGCCGCCATGGAGGCTGGTGCGTCGGCGTTCGTCGGCAAGGACGCGCCCAGCGCCGAGGTCGTCAAGGCGGCCCGCCACGCCGTCGTATCACCCCGTTCGTTCCTGTGCGCGGGGTTGGTCCAGGCGATGATGCGCCGGGCCTCGGCCGAGTCCACGCGGCTGTCTGACCGCGAGCACCAGGTGCTGGTGCTGCTGGCAGACGGCCTGGGAGCCGGCCAGATCGCCCAGAAGCTCTACCTCAGCGAGTCCACGGCCAAGTCCCACATCGCGCGCATCTACCAGAAGCTGGGCGCCAGCAACCGCGCTCAGGCGCTCGTGACGGCCATGCGGATCGGGCTGCTCTCGAGCCTGCCCAGCCGCGACCTCAGCGACTGACCCACGTCCGAGAGCGCTGACGCGTTGCCTCCGTCGGGATACGACGGATTTCGGCGTTCTCCTGCGGCCCTAGCAGGAGCCACGCAAACATAGTCCGAAAGGACTACTCGACAAGAGTCGATCACCTGATGAGGGCGGAGGCCGGTTCGAGCAGACTTTTCTCCGGAGGCCCCCGGCCTTCTTGGAACTCAAAATCCCCTTTCACACAGGAGAACAAAGAAATGCTGGACTACCTCCGCATCATGCTGAACGCCCGCCTCGCCAAGATGGACGAGCGCGGCGCCTCCGCCGTCGAGTACGGCCTGCTCGTTGCTGGCATCGCCGCCGTCATCGTCGGCATCGTGTTCCTGCTCGGTGGCACCCTCAGCGGCGTCTTCCAGAACACCAACGACTCGATCGCTCCGGCTAACTGATCGCAGTCTGACCAAGTTCGACGTGGCCGTGGGTCCCGGGTATCACCCTGGACCCACGGCCACAGTCTCAACAGGAGCCGAAAATGCTGGTCTTGTCCCCCCCGATGCTTGAGGTGCTCGCGCGCATCTCCGCCTACATGGCCGGGTTCCGCAAGAACGAACGCGGTGCCTCCGCGGTCGAGTACGGCCTATTGGTCGCCGGGATCGCCGCAGTCATCGTCGGCGCCGTCTTCTTGTTCGGCCAGGGCGTGTTCTCCGGCCTGTTCCAGCAGACCTGTGACTCGATCGGCCAGAACATGGGCGGCTGCTGACCTCAATCTGCTCGGTCCGACAGCCACCCGGCGATCGCGATCCTCTCACGGGTCGTCGGGTGGCTGCCGAACCAGAACTGCGACCAGGCCGGGGACGAGAGATCGTTCAAGGACCTGGTCGCTAGTTGTTTCTGGAGCTCGACGAAGGCCCTCGGGTCCGCGGTGGCCTCCAGGGCCGTCACGTCGGCCCGGGTCTCGATCCTCCTGCTGATCCCGTTCTGGACGGGACTGGCCATCAGTCCTGCCACCGCCACCAGCGCCAGCACCAGGGGCACCACCGCCGGATCACCGGCGGTGTTCTGCGGGTCGGCCTCCCCGTGACGTGTCCGCCGTCGACGCGAGAGCACGACGCCCAACAGCCCGATCGCGGTCATCGCACCGGCCGCGCCGAGCAATGATCCGTGCAGGACATCGTCGTACTTCGCGTGACCCAGCTCGTGGGCTACGACCGAGAGCGCCTGGTCCTGTGGCAGGTCGTTGACCAGGTTGTCGTAGAGCACCACCCTCCGGGTGCCTCCGAACCCGGACACGTAGGCGTTGAGGGTCGTGGTGCGCCGTGACGCGTCGGCCACGAGCACGTCGTCGACGGGCACGCCCTCCTCGTCGGCCAGCTGCAGGACGGCGGTGCGCAACGGACCGGCTTCCAGCGGGGTGAAGCTGTTGAAGAGCGGCTCGACCAGTAGCGGGTAGACGAAGGAGCCCACGAGCACCAGGGCAGCCGCGATCAGACCTGCGATGGCCGGCCACCAGGTGCGCCACCGGCGTGCGCATCCGACCACCAGGAGCAGGACGAGCGACGTGGTGACCACGCCCACCGCCCAGGACACGACGACGTCGCGCGCCCAGTCCGGCCACGCCTGGGTCGACAGCCCGTAGGACACCCTGCGGCGATAGCCGACGACAGCGAAGGGCAACGTCGCCAGGCGCCCGACCAGCGAAACCGCGGCGACGCCCAGGAGCACCCGGACCCACCACCAGCCCCGCAGCCGGCCCATCAGCCGACGACCCGCCCGGGTGAAGCCCAGCCAACAAGCCACCGCCATCGACACGGCGTAGGACGCCCACCCGAGCAGCCGAGCCGGCCCGGCATACGCCGAGGCCCGGGCGAGCTGGTCGGCCGGGAGCACCGACTCGCGAGAGGGCAGCGTGCTCGGACCTCCGCCAGGGACGGGGTGCCACGGCACCAGCAACACCGCCAGCACCACGAAAGCTGCGCCGCCCACGAGAGCAACGGCCGCGGCGACCCGGGTAGCCGACCTGGGGTCGCTCGGGGGTCGAGGCACCGAACCAGTCTGTCAGCCGGCCAAATCCCGTAGCCGGCGCTGCCAGAGGCGGGTCAGGTCGGACTCGGTGAGCGCGAAGTGGCGCCCGAGTGCCTCGGCGAGCGGCGTGCCGCGGAGGACGTCGGTGTAGAGAGCCACCAGGGCGGGCTCCCCAGCGCGGTCGGCCAGCAGCACGCAGGCCAGCCAGGCCGATTCGTAGGTCGCACCCAGATGACCTGATCCGGTGGCGAACTCCGCGTCTCCGGGCAGCACTGACGGCACTCCGTCGCGACGCACCTGGCTGATGATCTGTGCGGCGCTGGTGGTCACCGGGAGGTCGACGTCTCGCAGGGCGACGTAGTCGGCGAAGCCCTCGACCAACCAGGGCACGGCGTTGCTGCGCGCCGCTCCGGTGGCCAGGTGCACGACCTCGTGGCTCAGCACCACCTGGGCGCCGGTCGGCTGCAGCTCGTCGAAGACCTCAGGGTTGACGAACACGTGCACGGGCGAGTCGGTGTCGGGTGAGCCGTCAACCGGTGCAGTCACCGCGGCGATGCCGCTGGACGTGCCGGGGCTGGCGTCCATGGCCCGGTCGAGCGCGGCACTCGAGGCAGGCACCTCCACCACGAGCCGACCGTGCCACGACGGCAGCACCCGGTGAACGACGCCCACAGCCTCGGTCGACAGCCGGAGGTAGCGCGCCGCCTCGCTTCGGGACAGTGCCCCGTGGCCCGCCACGGCGACCGTGATGCCGCGGGCGGTGGCAACGGCCAGCGGTCCCGAGAGCCAGATGGGCAGACGCCCGCTGTCGGGGTCGCCGAAGCCCAAGATCGCCACGTGGTCGGGACCGTCGGGACGGAAGCTGACGGTCACCTCGGCACGAGCCGGCACCGAGCCCGTGTCGTCGGCGTAGCGCCACCGCGTCTCGACGGCGGCCGACCAGGTGCCGTCGGCGGCGACGCTGCCCGTCTCGTCGACATACCTCAGGTCGACCGAGAGCCCCAGGGAACCCGCGCCGCTCGCGACATCACCGAGGAGGCGGGCTGCCCGGTCGTCGCCGGGCGGCGCCAGCTCGGAGGCGGCTGCTGCATCGCCCGTGTCGAGCGCGTCTTGGAGCGCGTCGAGGGTCTCGGCGGCCAAGGCCGGGAGCGGGCCCGGCGCGTTGCCATTGCTGCTGCCGGGCAGGTCGGCGTCGTACGGCGCATCGTCGAGCACCACCCAGATGACGGCGCTGGCGACCAGGACGGCCACCAGCGCGATCGCGATGGCGAGCCTGCGACCGAGGCGTCCACCAAACCGCCCCTCGGATGAGGGGTCAGGGTCAGCCAGGGCGGACCGCGCCGGAGTACGGCATGGAGAACACGCCGGCCACGCGCACCCCGGCGCCCGGGTTGGCAGCGTGGACGATCAGACCGTTGCCGATGTAGATCGCGACGTGACTGATCGGGCTGTAGTAGAAGACCAGGTCACCGGGTCGCAGCGCGTTGGACGGGATGTGCGGACCCGAGCCGAACTGTGCGCTCGAGGAGTGCGGAAGACCGACGCCCGCTTGGGCCCACGCCATCATCGTCAAGCCGGAACAGTCGAAGGCGCTCGGACCGGCAGCGCCGTAGACGTAGGCGTCGCCGACCTGGGCCATCGCGTAGCGGACTGCTGCTGCGGCGCGACCGGACGCGGGTACGCCGGAGGGCAGGCGCACCTCGCCGCCACGCGAGGCGAGCAGCGCGGCACGCTCCTCCTCCTCGAGGTCGGCGAGCTGCGACTTGGCGGCGGCGAGCTTGTCGTCGACCGACTTCTGCTCCTTGGCCAGCTGCTTCTCGAGCTCGGCGATCTGGGCCTGCCGGTCCCGAGTGGCGGTGCGGCGGATGTTGAGGGCCTTGAGCTCGGTCGCGTAGTCGGCGAAGAGCTGCGACTGGATGTCGTTGTAGGCCGAGATCGTCGTCAGCTGGGAGAGGAACAAGCCCGGGTCCTCCGAGACGACGGCTTGGCCGACCGCGGAGAGGCTGGTGCCTTCGTACTGGCTGACGATGGAGTCCTGGACCTGCCCGCGGACCTCGTCGAGACGAGAGTTCTGGCGGCCCTGGTCGGCCTCGAGGGAGGCGAGGTCCTTGCGGAGCTCGGCTAGCTCGACCTTCGCGTCGTTGTAGCGCTCCTGGGCCTGCTCCGCCTCGTGGTAGAGGCGGTCGACCCGGGTCTTGACCTCGTCGATGGTGGGATCGGCCTGGGCGGGCGACGACGGCACGGAGCCGATCGCCACGGCAAGCAGGACAGCGGTGATGGCGGCGCTGGCGCGCCTCCGACCGGTCAGCACGAGCGGGCGGTCTCCCTTGGTTGTCGTACGCCTACCGGGTGAGCTGACGGGTTCGGGCACGACTTGCCCTACCCCTCTTCCGTGACGGACGGGTCCCTGCCCTTCGGCAGAGCGCCTGACCGCCCACTCGGAGGGGATTCACCCCAGGTGTGGTTGGTTCCCCGGCTCCGGACTGCCCGTGTCGCTGGTGGACGGTCCGGATTCAGCGCGGTGCTCGCGCGGACCCTGGTAGTCCACTTCCACGAGCACCTGAGCGCATGACACTAGTAGCGGTCTGGCCAGGTGTCCAAACATGGGACGCACCGGGCTCGACGTGTCGCGTTATCTATTCGTGACACGCTGTCACACAGGTCACATCCGGGCGCCTCAGCCTCACCAGTCACACGGGTCACAGCCACCCGCTCAAGCGGACTCGATCTCAGGAGAGGCCACCGGCTGGACCAACCGCAGCGGCGGCACCAGCCCGCCTTGGGCCAAGACGTCGAGCGCGCGGCACGCGTCGTCGTCGAAGGTCAGCTCGGGAGGCGGACCGAGCAGCACGGTCACCACACAGTCGCCGCACGCCAACCCCCTCACCACGCAGGTGTCGCAATCGATCCTCGTCGTCATGCCCGCGACTCTTGCACCGGGCACCGACAGTCAGGGTCGAGGTGTTTCCTGGCTGCTCTCGTCGAGCAGGTCAACCGCGGTCGAGAAGCTCGATCAGAGCGGCAGCCGACGCGACCCTCGACCCGGCAGCGCGGGCGTCGCGTACCACTGCCTGGTCGTCGGTCACGACGACCACCGCGCGTCCGGGTGGCTCGGCGGCGACGAGGTCGCGCAGCACGTCGTCGGCGATCACCCCAGGCGGGCTGAACACGACCTTCACACCACGCGGGGCCGCTACGACGGGACGGCTCGTCAGGTTGGCAGCGTCGAAGACGACGGTCGTCTCGGCACCGGTGCGCGAGACCAGAGGCGCGATCGAGCGGAGCAGGCGTTGCCGCTGCGCCTCGAGGGACGACTGCGCCCACGCGCTCTTGCTGACGTTGTAGCCGTCGATCAGCAACCGGGAGCGAGGCATCGAGAGCACCTGTTCGAGCAGCGATCCACTCGTGAGCACGCTGACCGTCGTCGGCGCCCGATCGTCGCCGGACTCGGCGAGCTCGGCCTCCACCCGGTCCCCGGGAGCGCCGGACACGGCCGGGAGGGCCAGCTCCCGCCTCAACCCGGCAGCCGCCTCGATGACGGAGTCGAGCAGGAGCCGCGCTCTCACGGTTGCCTCGTCGCGGTCGGCCCGTGACGTGCGGCGCTCCTCGCGGCGCTGCGCGGCCTGCTCGGCCTCGAGTTGCTCGACCCGGGCGCGCAGGCGGCGTAGCTCCTTGTCCTGACCTGCCTCGAGCGCTGCCGTCCGCGCGCGGGCCTCCTCGGCGAGCCGGAGCGCCTCCTCCGCGGTCTCGCGAGCCTGGCGCTCCGCGGTCCGGGACTCGCCGAGCTTGCGTCGCAGCGTGGCGTTCTCGGTCTTGTACTCCTCGAGCTGCGCCTTGGACTTGGCCCGCGCCTCCCGCGCTGCCTGCTCGGCGGCCTCGAGCCGGTCGCGCACGCGAGCCAGCTCCGCCGCGTCGCGCCCCCCACGCACGTCCTCCGCCGTGGAGCCGGCCTGGCCCACGAGGTCGCTCCACCCGTCCTCACGCGACAGCCAGGCCCGGGCGGCGACCTCGACCCTGTCGTCGTCCTTGGTCGCCAGCGCTGCCACCTGGACCGCCACGCGCTCTCGCAGGTCGTCATCGAGCAGTGCCTCGCCGATGGCGCTGCCGCCCAGGCGGGCGCGACGGTTGGGCGCGAAGCCAGCCACCCGGCGTACGGCCGGAGGCAGGCCAGCTACGAGTGGCAGCACCTCGGCGGTAAGCGCCAGCACCCGCCCGCGTACGCCGTCGGGCAGCGCTGCGAGGTCGTCGTACGGGCTGGCGTCGCTCCCGACCGGGTGGGTGGCCATGTCAGGCCCGGCTCAGCCGGCCTCGGCGCGAGAGACCAGTTCGATGGCGTCGGTGCGTCCGCACCAGCGGCACGTCACCGACTCCACGACCTCGCTGCGGACCTCGGTGTCCTCGACGGCGACGTTGCCCGCGAGGTCGACGTGCCAGTACTCGACGGTGCGCCGGGACCGCGCCACGTCGAAGCGGGTCAGGTTGCCGCACCCGCCGCAGCGCCAGCGCTGGTCAGGACCCGGCAGTGCCGGGCTGCCTGCACCTGGTGGGCTGGTCATCGCTACTCCTGAGGTGTCGCACAGATGGGTGGGACAAGCGTATTGCGCGCGCCCTGCCGCTGAATGTCGGCGCTCGCGTCTACCTTCGCGAACATGGGGCTCCTCGGCGGCACGGTGAGGGATCAGGGTCCCCATGCCCGCTGGGACGTGCAACGCACTTTCGACGAGCTGGGCCGCCCGCTGCGTGAGCTGACCTTCTGCGTGGTCGACCTCGAGACGACCGGCGGGTCAGCCGACGGCGGTTCGATGATCACCGAGATCGGGGCCGTCAAGGTGCGCGGCGGCGAGGTCCTCGGGGAGTTCCAGACGCTGGTCAACCCCCACACGGCGATCCCGCCGTTCATCGCGGTGCTGACCGGCATCACCAACTCCATGGTCGTCGATGCGCCACCCATCGAGTCCGCGCTGCCCGCGTTCCTCGAGTTCGCGACCGGGTGCGTGCTGGTGGCCCACAACGCACCGTTCGACGTGGGTTTCCTGCGTCACTTCGCCGAGCTCCAGGACCGCCCCTGGCCGGCGTTCGAGGTGCTCGACACCGCGCTGATGGCGCGCCGGGTGATCACGCGTGACGACGCTCCCAACTGCAAGCTCTCGTCGTTGGCCAAGGTCTTCCGCTCCGGCACCACGCCCAACCACCGGGCCCTGGCCGACGCACGGGCGACCGTCGACGTGCTCCACGGGCTGATGGAGCGGCTCGGCGGCCTGGGCGTCCACACGCTCGAGGAGCTCCAGACGTTCTCCTCCCGGGTCAGCCCCGTGGTGCGCCGCAAGAGGCACCTGGCCGAGCACCTCCCTCACGCCCCCGGCGTCTACCTCTTCCGAGACGACCGTGCGCGCGTCCTCTACGTCGGCACCTCCCGCGACCTGCGCAGCCGGGTCCGCTCCTACTTCACCTCCTCCGAGACCCGCAGCCGGATGGGCGAGATGGTGGGCCTGGCAACCGAGGTGACCGGCATCGAGTGCGCGACGCCGCTCGAGGCCGAGGTGCGCGAGCTGCGGCTGATCGCCGAGCACAAGCCGAAGTACAACCGGCGCTCACGGTTCCCCGAGAAGGTCTCGTTCATCAAGCTCACCTCGGAGCCGTGGCCGCGACTCTCCCTGGTCAAGCGAGTGGTCGACGACGGTGCCGACTACCTCGGTCCGTTCCGTTCCCGGCGCACGGCCGAGCAGTGCCTGGCCGCGCTCCACGACACCTTCCCGTTGCGGCAGTGCTCCGACCGGCTGGGTCGCCGGTCCAGTCGTTCGCCGTGCGTCCTGGCCGAGATGGGCAGGTGCCTCTCGCCGTGCGACGGAAGCGTCGATGCCTCGACCTACGCCGCCGTGGTGCGCCAGCTTCGCGACAGCCTGGTCCGACGGCCCGACGAGGTGGTCGACGCCATCAACCGGCGCATGGAGAGTCTGGCCTCCGACGAGCGCTTCGAGGAGGCCGGCGCCCACCGTGACCGGCTGGCGGCGTTCGTCCGTGCCGCCGCACGCACGCAGCGGCTGACCGCACTGACGCGGCTGCCCGAGCTGGTCGCCGCCAGGCGCGAGGACGACGGCCGCTGGGCCGTGCACGTCGTGCGCTTCGGTCGGCTGGCCGCGGCCGGCGTGATCCCGAGCGGCGGCGACGCCCACCACTACGTCGGCTCGTTGCGCGCCGGCGCCGAGACGGTGCTCCCCTCTCCCGGCCCCGTCCCGGCCGCGACGGCCGAGGAGACCGAGCGGATCCTGCGGTGGCTGGAGTCCCCCGGCGTCCGCCTGGTCGACGTCGACGGCGAGTGGATCTGCCCGGTCGGCGGGGCATCTCGCCACCTGGCCCTCCACGACGCGGTCAACCAGAGCCGCCTGACCCTGGTCCCCTTCGACGACCGGCGCTCGATCTCGCCGGTCCACCAGCCAGCGCGCTGAACGACACTGAAACGGCGTCCAGCGGCCGTCCGATCGCCTACCGTCGTGGGCATGGCCCGCATCGAGGTTCGCAGGCGCCTGCTGCGCGACGGGTTCGTCGTCCTGGCGGCCTACCTCGTCTACCACGCCATCTCGATGGCCGTTCGCTACGGCATCGGCTGGGACGCCCACGCCTACTACGTCGCTTGGGACGGCGGCCTCTACGAAGGCCTGCCCGGCACGCTCGACGCCTACAACTACTCGCCGCTGTTCGCGCAGCTGACGTGGCCGCTCACGTTGCTGCCGTGGCCGGTGTTCTGCGCCCTGCTCATCGGTGCGGCGGCGGTCGGCGTCGGCTGGCTGGTGCGTCCGCTGCCACCCGTCACGGCCGTCGCCTGGTGGCTGTTCTGCACGCCCGAGATCCTGTCCGGCAACGTCTTCTGGCTGCTGGCGGTCGCCACCGTGCTCGGCTTCACCCGAGGCGGCCCATGGTGCGTGGCGGCGTACACCAAGGTGCTGCCGTGCCTGGGGCCGGTGTGGTTCCTGGTCCGGCGCGAGTGGCGCCTGCTGGGCGGCTTCATCCTCGCGACGCTGGTGTTGCTGGCGGCATCGGTCGCCGTCAGCCCCGGCGAGTGGGCAGATTGGGTGCACTTCCTGCGCGACAGCGCCGGCGACTCGAACGGTTTCGTCTACCTCACGCCGGCAGCCATCTACTTCCCGCTCCTCGCCCGCTTGCCCATCGCCCTGGCTCTGGTGGTGTTCGCGGCGCTGACCGAGAGGCGCTGGCTGGTGCCGGTGTGCATGGTGCTCGCCAGCCCGGTCGTCGGCTGGGGCACGTTCGCCCTGCTCGCCGCGATCCCGAGGCTGCGCGACCCGGGTCCCGTCTCCGACGCCGAAAGGGGCCAGGTGGCGGGGAGGACCACTGCCCGTAGGGTGAGCCCGTGATCACCGCCATCGTCTTCGTCAAGGCCGATGTAGCCAGGATCCCCGAGGTCGCCGAGGCGATCGCGGCCCTCGACGGCGTCAGCGAGGTCTACTCCGTGACGGGCCAGGTCGACCTGATCGTGATGGTGCGCGTACGCCGTCACGAGGACGTCGCCGAGGTGGTCGCCGACCGCCTCAACAAGGTGCCGGGCGTGACGGCGACGGAGACGCACATCGCCTTCCGGGCCTACTCGCGCCACGACCTCGAGTCCGCCTTCGCCCTCGGCCTGGACTAGGGGCTAGGTCACTTCACCCCCCACGGGTTAGCCTCCCCGCGCCCAGTCGACGTCGAATTTCGGTAAAGGACCACGGCAGCACCTGTTCTCTACCGATACTGGCGCGGACATTGTCTTTTCCGGGAGGGACCCTCCGTGCACATGCACCGCCCCAACCTGCGCTCGATCGCCGTGACGGCGACTGTCCTCGGCCTGACCGCGAGCGGGGTTGCGATCACAGCGTCGCCCGCGTCCGCGGTCTCGGCCCCCAGCAGCCCCACGTCCGAGGTGCGCAACTCCAGCACGGTGATCCTGTCGTGGGCCGCGGTGAGGAACGCCGACGCCTACGAGGTGCAGGTCGACTCGAGCTCGAGCTTCTCCTCGCCCGACTACACGGCCAAGACCGTCAACGTCCGGGTGGTACCCAGCAAGAACCTGATTCCTGGCGAGAACTTCTGGCGGGTGCGCGCCGTCGACGGAAGCGAGCGGTCCGCGTGGTCCGAGGGCGCCTTCGACATCGCCCCCGTCACGGTGCCTGTCGTTCTGGCTCCCGCGGACGGACTGGAGCTCGACCAGCCGGACCGGCCCCCGCTGCTGCAGTGGACTCCCAGTCAAGGCGCCACGTCCTACACCGTCCTGGTCGACGCCGACTCCGACATGATCGGCGCCAAGAGCTACACGACGAAGACCACCTCGCTGGTCCTGCCCGACCCCCTGACCGTGGGCGACTGGTTCTGGTCCGTGACGGCGAGCAAGGGCAGTGGGCTGGTCAGCCTCCCCTCGGACGTCTCCTCGTTCCTGATCAACCCGATCGCGCTGCCCACGCTCACCTCGCCCGATGACAGCGTCACGACGGCCATCGAGGACGTCACGCTCGACTGGGAGCCGGTGCCCGGCGCGCGGAGCTACGACCTCCAGATCGCGACCGACGACGGCTTCAACAACATCACCCACGAGGCCGAGGGCATCTTCGGCACCCGCTACTCGCCCAAGGTCACGGTGCACAACGACCAGTTCTTCTGGCGGGTTCGCGCGGTCGACCTGGCCGGCCAGCAGACGCCCTGGACCGAGTCACGGTTCGCCTTCCAGCGCCAGTGGCTCGACAAGCCGAGCTACGTCTACCCGCAGGGCACGGAGGCCTCACCCGGCGCCATCAACACGTCGCGCCAGTTCTACGAGTGGACGCCTGTGCAGCACGCGACCTACTACGAGCTGTACACGGCCAGCGACCCCTTCTTCAACACCAACGTTGACGTGTGCAAGACCGCAGGCACGACCTACGCACCGCGGAGCGCGAGCGACTGCGGCTACAAGTCCTCAGGTACGACCTACTGGGCAGTGCGTCCGATGGACAAGCCGTACCCCGGCGACGGCGTGCCCGGCACGATCTCGGCTTCCGACACGAGGGCCTTCGTGTGGACAGACCCAGGCGCTGACGGAGGCACTTTCGTGATCGGGTCGGTGCCGGACAACCTGGAGGTGTCCGTCAGCGGCGTGGCACTCGGCGACACCAGCAAGGCCTGCCGGACGACGTTCTGCGACAACGTGCCCGCCACGCCCGTCTTCGCCTGGGACCCGGTGCCCGGCGCGACGTCCTACCGCGTGTGGGTGGCTCTCGACGAGAACTTCACCTTCAAGGCGATGGGCAACACCTCCTACCTCGCGACGTCCAACACCATGGCGGCTCTCTGCTACGACTGCAGCGATGACGTGCCGACACTCGAGGAGTCCACGGCCGGCAGTGCGTACTACTGGTACGTCCAGGCCTGCGGCCCCGGCGGGTGCGGGCTCTCGCCTGTCTCCCAGGACCCGCCTCTGCCAGGGGTCAAGTCGTTCAGGAAGAAGTCGCCGCAGATCACCGGTCTCGATGCCTCGAACCTGGCCGGGACCGACATCACCTTCGCCTGGGACGACTACATCACCAACAACGATGTCGTGGACCTGTGGCGCAGTCAGCGCGGCACGCAATCAGCCCGCACCTACTACGTCCAGGTCGACAACGACCCGTCGTTCGCCTCGCCCATCGACACGGCCAACGTCGACCAGACGACGTACACCGCCTACGACAAGCTCTACCCCGAGGGCACCTACTTCTGGCGTGTCCAGGCGCGAGACGCCGACGACAACGGCCTCACCTGGTCGGACGTCAAGAGCTTCGTCAAGCAGACCCCGGCGGTCACCTTGTCCTCACCCGTGGACAACGTGCTCGTCCCCGGAACCCATCCGTTCAGGTGGGACCCGCAGGCCTTCGCCGCCAGCTACACCATCGAGGTCTACAAGAACAACGACCTGACCTTCAGCGTGGCCAACCGGCTGTTCTCGGCCAACGCCAAGGTTCCCGCCTATACGCCCGCGTCCCCCGTTCCGGCATCAGACCAGCCCTACGTCTGGCGCGTCCGCCGCATCGACACCGACGGGAACCCCGGGCCGTGGTCCGCCACCGGCACGTTCCGCTCGAGTGGTGAGGCGGCGAACCTGCTCAGCCCTCCGGCGAGCTCGTGGGTGCCGACCAAGACGTCTTTCTTCGAGTGGAGCGAGGTGCCCGGCGCGGCGTCGTACTCGCTGAACGTGAGCGGGACCAAGACGGCCAAGTTCAGCACTGTCGCCACTGCCTATGCCTACTCGAGCGGTTGGCCGACCGGTGCCTACTCGTGGAACGTCACGGCCTATGACGGCGCCGGCAAGGCACTGTCGGTCAGCGCGACGAGGCAGTTCAGCGTCGACGCGACCGCACCGACCGTGAAGCGAGTGGGCCCCTCGCCACTCAGGGCCGGATCCACCCTGAAGATCGCGTTCAGCGAGCGGGTCCAAGGTGTGTCGAACACGTCGATGAAGCTGTTCCGGCTCAACGGCACCAAGAAGATCAGGATCAAGGCCAAGGTGAAGGTGCTGAACGCCGGCAAGAACGCGGCGCTCGACCCGATTGGCAGCCTCAAGCCCGGGAGCTACCTCCTGGTGTTCGTGGCCAACCGCATCAAGGACCTGCACGGCAACTTCCTGGCGGCGACCGAGATCAAGCTCAAGCGGTGACGGCGTGGTGATCGGCCTGCCAGGTCCGGCGGCGGCAGTAGGGTCGCGACGTGACCTGGCTGGCCGATTACGTGGCCGATCACTGGCTCGACCTGTTCGGCTGGGCCGGCTCGGCGTTGCTGATCGTGTCGTTGTTGCAGGCCAGGGTGCTCCGGTTCCGGCTGCTCAACCTGGTGGCCGGGCTGATGCTGGTGGTCTTCAACGCCGTGATCATGGTCTGGCCGATGGTCGCGATGAACCTCGCGACCAGCGGCATCAACGTCTGGATGATCAGGCGCCTGCTGCGCGACCGTCACGACCACTCGGCGTTCAAGGTGCTGGCGGTGAGGTCCGACGACGCGTACCTCGGCCACTTCCTCGATGTGCACCGAGCCGACGTCACGACCTACCAACCGGACTTCGCCTGGGACGGCGTGCCGCACGAGGACCGGCGGCCCTTCCTCATCTTGAAGGGTGACGAGACGGTGGGCGTGGTGATCCTCAGGGTCGACAGGAGCGACGGCGACGTCGCCCATGTGGAGCTGGACTACGTGACCAAGCGCTTCCGTGACTTCTCCCCCGGCGAGTTCGTGTGGCGCGAGAGCGGAATGCTCCGGCGACTCGGCATCACCACCGTGGTCACCTCGCCGACAATGGTCGACCCGTACTACGCCCGCGTCGGCTTCCGACGCGAGGGCGAGTCCTACGTGCTGGCGGTGTGAGGCAGATGGCGACCGAGACCACGACCGCATCCCTCGCTTCGGATGCCGAGGTACCCGAGCCTCGCAAGGACAGCGGGCCGAGCATCCTGACCGTGCTGCGTTACGTGATCCCGACGTTGATCGTGCTCGGTGGCTTCGCCGTGCTGACCAACCACGCCAAGGACCCGCTCGCCAATACCGACACCTACTTCCATCTCAGGTTCGGGCACGAGTTCCTCACCGGTGCCTGGTCCCTGCAGCACCCGGGGAGCGTGACGACCTTCGGCACGGCCGACTGGGTGCCGACCCAGTGGCTGCCGCAGGTCGTCATGGCCCAGTTCGAGGAGTGGTTCGGGCTGGCCGGAGTCGCTTGGCTCTCCGGGCTGATGTACCTGGCGCTGGCCTACACGATCTGGTCGGTCGCCCGTCGCTACGCGAGCCCGATCGCCGCGGCGCCGGTGACCGTGGTGGCGATCCTGGCGGCCTCACCCGGCCTCTCGATGCGCCCCCAGGTGCTGAGCTACCTGTTCATCCTGCTGACGACGGCAGCCTGGCTCGACACCCGCCGCGACGGCAAGGCTCGCTGGTGGCTGGTCCCGCTCGCGTGGGTGTGGGCGATGACGCACGGGATGTGGCCGGTCGGCATCATCATCGGCCTGGTCGCCTTGGTCGGTCTGGCCCTCGACCGCAGCGTCGCTCGCCGGCAGTGGCTTCGGCTGGCAGCCATCCCGCTGGGCTCGATCGTCGTCTCCGCACTGACGCCCGTCGGTCCCCGACTGTTCGCTGCGGTCCTCGAGGTCAACTCGCGCGGCCAGTACTTCGCCGAGTGGCAGCCACCGGACTTCCGCACCGGCAACGCGATCTGCGTACTCATCCTGCTGGGCGTCGTCGTCCTGCGGCTGGCCCGGAGCACGTCGGTCTACGCCTGGACAGACCTGCTCCTGCTGGGCCTGGCCGGCGGCTGGGCGCTCTACACCAACCGCACGGTGATGGTGGCCGCCGTGATGCTGGTGCCGTTCGCTGCCATGGCCGTCCAAGCGGCGCTACGCGACCTGCTGCCCGTATCCCGCCTGGAGAGATCGGCGGTCCTCCTCGGTGGGCTCGCCTGCCTGACGGTGCTGGCCCTCCTGGTTCCCCGCACGGCCGACCAGCCGCCGGACACCTACCCCGAGTGGCTCTCGGCCCTCGACGAGATGCCTGCGGGCACGGTGATCCTCAACGACTGGGGTCAGGGCGGCTACTTCATGTGGCGGTGGCCGGAGCTCGAGTTCGTGATGAACGGCTACGGCGACATCTTCACCGACAACGAGATCGCACGGAACTACCAGCTGGACGCCACCAACTCAGGCTGGCTCCGCACGGTCGAGCAGACCGGCGCGCACTACGCCCTGCTCAAGCCCGGCAGCAAGCTCACCTACGGCCTCGACGAGCTCGAAGACTGGCAGGTCCTGCACCGGAGCGCGGACCTGGTGCTGCTCGAGGCGCCCGAGGACTGGCCCAACCCGTAGGCGCCTGACATGCCGAACCGCGCCGTTCGGGGGTGAGACGACGCGGTCCGCAGGCAATGAGCACGTGGGAAGGCTCGCCCCCCACGGCTCCCGGTGCCCACTGGTCAGTTTGGCGCAGGGGGCCCGCCAGGAGAAGGGGCACCGGGAAGCGCGGGAAGAATTGCGGTGTCAGCCGGTCGACACCGACTCGATCACAGGTCGGCAGGAAGAAGCACGGCGTTGATGCCGTGGGCGATCTGCCTGTTGCCCTTGTTGATGTCGGGCACGATGACGACGGCGGCCCTGGTGTCGGGGTCCTTGTCGATCAGCTTGACCTTGCCGCCCACGACCTTGACCCGCAGCTTCGGGCCCGCAGCCGTGGCCAGCTTCACGCCGTCGGCCTGGAGGGCCTTCGCAGCGGTGATCGTCGCGCCCGGCACCACGTGGTAGAGCAGGGTCGTCTCGAGAAGGTCGATGGGCACGAGCGCAGCGATCTTGTTGAAGACCCGCTTCTCGGAGTAGTAGGTCTTGCCGGTCAGCGCCTTGACCAGGTTGCGGAAGGCCAGATCGGTCGGCACGAAGGCCGTCAGCCGCTGCCGTCCGTCGGCAAGCAGGAGCACGGGACTGTCCGGCTTCGCGGCCGCGACGGCGTACACCGCCGCCTCCACGATGTCGAAGTCGCCGGAGTTGGTGTCGAACTTGACCCCGTCCTTGGCCAGTACCTTGGCCAGGCTGCGGGTGCCGAGCTGGCGCGAGGACTCCTGCGCCTGCGCGGGCGCGGCAGCCGTCAGGGCTGGTACGGCGAGCAGTGCGATCGCCGTGGCGGATCCGATGATCGAGCGGAACCTCATGGTGTGTCTCCTTGGGTGGTGGGATGTGATGCCGCGGTGCACGGGCTTCAGGCGTAGCTCGCCCTGAGCACCGACGTCGGTGAGTGCTGGGGGTTGCCGTCGTCGACCTCGAGGCTGACGTCGACGGCGGAGTACGCCGCCAGCAAGGCGTCGCTCACCTCGAACGAAGCCGTGCCGCTGGGGCCGACCTGGCCGAGGGGAAGCATCTTGTTCGTGGCCGGGTCGAGCAGCCAGGCGTAGTAGAACTGCCCGCGCGCCACGTCGGGCAGGTCATGGGTGCTGATCCTCATGGCGGTGCGCGCGGACGGGCCCGGAAGCTCTGTCATCGCCACCGTGCCGCCTCCGGTGCCGCCGAGGGCCAGGAGCGAGGCAGAACGGTCCGGCTCCGGCGTACCGTCCTCGACCGTCCTGGCGTGTACGGCGGCGCCCACCCCGGCGGCGCCTACCAGAGCGGCCGCGACCGCCATCAGGCGAAGACCCGGGCGGTGCGAGCGCTCTGCGGGCAGGCTCGCCAAGAGCTGGGCCACGGTCGGCGCAGGGCTGGGCTCACCCGGCTGCTCGGGTCCGAGGACCTGGGCGCTGTGCGCCAGCAGCGCGTGACCGACGGCGGTCTCGACCAGGTCCTGACGGCAGGAGGGGCAGCCCCGCACGTGGGCACCGGTGAGCGCCACCTCGTCGTTGCCGAGGGCGCCTCGCAGCAGGCCCGAGAGGTCGGCGTGGGCGAGGGCGCTCACGCGACGTCTCCCGCGACCAGGTCGCCGAGCCGGCGGGTGCCGCGCGCCGCACGGGCCTTGACTGTGCCGAGCGGCAGGTCGAGCGTCGAGGCGATCTCGCGCTGGGTCAGCTCGCCGAAGTAGGCCAGCTCGATGACCTCTCGCTCGTGGTCCGGCAGCCGGTCGACGGCCGCGCGTACGTCGGCAGCGTCGGCGTAGCGGTCGACGGTCTCGCGTCCGTCCTCGCCCACCAGGTCGCGCAGGGACTCGACGTCGACGACGACGTGTCGGCGCGTACGAAGGGTGTCGACGGCCCGCCGGTGGGCGAGCGTGAACAGCCAGGTGCTGAACCGCTGGTCCGGGTCGTAGCGCGACGCACTGCGCCAGACGTCGAGAAAGGTGCGCTGCAGCACGTCCTCGGCCTCGTCCGCACCGACGTACCTCCGCAGGAACGACAGCAGGCTGCGCGAGTACGCCGCGTAGGCGTCTTCGAGCGCAGCATCCTCGCCCTTCGCCAGCCGGGCGCCGATCGCCTGTCCTTGGTCCACACCTCGGTGTTCGCCAGTCAGCGGGCCCCGGTTGCCCGATCCGGCAACTTTGTCCAACATTTGTCCAAGGTTAGCGGACGCAGCCGACTCCTGACGGTCCTGCAGCCGTCACGGGTCGGCGGATCAAGCCCCTGTGGCCGCCACCCAACGCTCGAGGACGGCCTCGGCGGCCCCGGAGTCGACGGCGTCGCGGGCCTTGGCCAAGCCAGCCGCGAGCGCCTCGTCGGGTGGCGCCGCGGGGGCGTCATACACCGCCAGAGCCGCGCCGGCGTTGAGCAGCACCGCATCGCGGACCGCACCGGGCTCGCCCGCCAGGAGTCGGCGTACGACGTCGGCGTTGTGGGCGGCACCTCCCCCGCGCAGGTCGTCCTGGCTGGCGGTGGCAAGGCCGAACGCCCCAGGGTCGATGGTCGTGGTCGTCACCCGGCCGTCGTGCACCACCCACACCGTCGAGGTGGTCGTGGTGGTCAGCTCGTCGAGGCCGTCGTCGCCGCGGAAGACCCAGGCATCGGCGCCCCTGGCGGCGAACACACCCGCCATGACCGGTGCCATCCGCGGGTCGGCGCAGCCGACCGCCTGGGCGGCGGGGCGAGTGGGGTTGGCGAGTGGTCCCAAGATGTTGAAGGTCGTGCCGATGCCCAGCTCGCGACGCGGTGCGGCCGTGTGGCGCATCGCCGGGTTGAACGCGGCGGCGAAGCAGAACGTGATGCCGACCTGCTCGGCGACCTCGGCCACGCGCTCGGGTGGCAGGTCGAGCCGGATGCCCAGGGCCTCCAGCACGTCGGCGCTGCCCGACTGGGAGGACGCCGAGCGGTTGCCGTGCTTGACGACCCTGGCGCCGGCACCTGCGGCGACGATCGCGGCCATCGTCGAGATGTTGACCGACATCGAGCGGTCACCGCCGGTGCCGACCACGTCGAGCAGCCGGCCGGGTACGTCGATGGGCGTGCGAGCGGCGTACATCGCCTCGGCCAGCCCGGTGACCTCCTCGACGGTCTCGCCCTTGGCCTTCAGCCCGACGGCGAAGCCGGCGATCTGCGCGGGTGTCGCCTCACCGGCGAGGACCTCCCCCATCGCCCACGACGTCTGCTCGCCCGTGAGGTCGCGCCCCGCGACCAGCGCGGCGAGCACCTCGGGCCACGTAGACACGGCTGGACCGGACGCTGCTGACGTCAGTCGCCGGGCACGGCGGGCACGCGGGAGCGCAGAAGTCCCACGACCGCCTCGGCGAGCTGGATCGGGTCGATCGGATGAGGCACGGCCGCCTCGGCCCGCGACCAGGTGGCCAACCAGGCGTCCTGCGGACGTCCGGTGAGCACGAGGATCGGAGGGCACTGGTAGATCTCGTCCTTGAGCTGCTTGGCGATGCCCATGCCACCGGCCGGCACTGCCTCGCCGTCGAGGATCGCGAGATCGACTCCACCCGCATCCATGTGCTGGATCACGACCGGCTCGGTGGCGACCTCGACGTAGGTCAGCTCGGGAAGGTCGGGGTGGGGTCGCCGCCCGAGCGCCAAGATCACCTGTTGGCGGGTGTTGACGTCGTCGCTGTAGACCAGGACCCTCAAGCTCACCCGCGCATGCTACCGGTGGCTAACCGCTGCCCATCATCTTGCCGGCGTCCCTGGCCTCGAGCCGGTCGAGGCGGCGGTCCTCGCGCTCGCCCTCCTTGATCGAGGACCGCACCCACTGCACGAACAGCACCCCGAACAGGACCAGGCCCACCAGGTCGCCCGAGCTCCACAGCAGCCCGCCGGCCAGGTGCTGGTCATCGAGCGGGTCGGGCAGCCAGGCAGCCATGTCGGTGCGGTGCAGCGAGGGGTACCAGTTGCCGCCCAGCAGCTCGGTCTGGCTCATGATCGTGACGCCCAGGAACGCGTGGAACGGCAAGGTGAGCAGCACCAGCAGCATCCGGAACGGGTAGGCGACCCGCCCGGGCACCGGATCGAGGCCCAGCAGCGGCCAGAAGAAGAGCGAGCCCACGACCACCAGGTGCACGTGCATGGCCTCGTGGACGAACGCGGACTGCAGGGACGCGGAGTACCAGCCGGAGAAGTACAGCGCCCAGGGCGACACGACGTACAGGACGAAGGTCAGCGGCGGGAACGTCAGGACCTTCCCGAGGCGGGAGTGGAGGACGACGAGCAGCCAGCGCCGCGGCCGCGCGGGCAGCGTGCGCAGCGCCAGCGTGACCGGTGCCGACAGGGCGATCGCCAACGGCACGACCATCGACAGGATCATGTGCTGGGCCATGTGCACGCTCAGCAGCGTCGTGTCGTAGGCCGACAGCCCCGACTGGGTGGCGAGCACGAACGCCGCGATCCCGATGCCGAACGCCACGGTGCGACCGACGGGCCAGTGGTCGCCGCGGCTGTAGAGCTTGTTGAGCCCCACGGCGTAGAGACAGACCCCCGCCAGGGTCAGCAGGGCCAGTATCGGTGCCAGCTCCCAGTCGGTGAAGATGCGGCCGAGGGTGAACTCGGGGAGGTAGTTGGCGGAGTGTCGCGGCAGCAAAGCCGGACTCACCAGCAGTGCCGTGTCCACGTCCCGAGAATATGCCTCTCGAAACACGGGGCCCGGGGGTGGCCTCCGGAAGCCCTACAGACATAATGACCCCGTGGCGACTGCTCAAGCGATCCCGGCCTCGCGGCTGCACGGACACCATGACAGGCCGAGCATGGTCAGCGTCGGGACGATCATCTGGCTCTCCAGCGAGCTGATGTTCTTCGCCGCCCTGTTCGCGTCCTACTTCACCATCCGCGCGGTGAGCCCGGACCTGTGGGCGCTCAACACCGAGAAGCTCAACGTCCCGTTCGCCTCGGTCAACACCACGATCCTGGTGCTGTCGTCGCTGACCTGCCAGCTCGGCGTGTTCGCCGCCGAGCGGGGCCAGGTCGGGCGGTCTGGCGGCCTGCTGCAGGTCGGCAAGTGGGGCCTGCGCGAGTGGTTCATCCTGACCTACGTCATGGGCGCGGTCTTCGTCGCCGGTCAGGCCACCGAGTACGTCTCGCTCGTCCAGGAGAACACCACCATCCAGGACTCGGCCTACGGCTCGATGTTCTACCTCACCACCGGCTTCCACGGCCTCCATGTCACCGGTGGCCTGGTCGCCTTCTTGTTCGTCCTGGGCCGCACCTACATGGCCAAGCGCTTCACCCACGAGCAGGCCGTCAGCGCGATCGTCGTGTCCTACTACTGGCACTTCGTCGACGTCGTGTGGATCGGCCTGTTCTTCACCATCTACGTCGTCCAGTAACCTGTGCCCGTCGGGCCGACCGATACGAGGACCCTCACCGTGCGCCTTCTGAATCGACAGCTCAACGGCTTGGCAGGTCGTGTGTCCCGACACCGGCGCCGGCCTCTGGCCGGGCTGCTCGTGCTGCTGCTGGGCCTGCTGCTGACCGGCACTGTGTACGCCGCGTTCTCGCCGTCCTCGGCGACGGCAGGCGCTGCTGAGTCCGACACCGAGCAGATCGCCAAGGGACGCCAGTTGTTCCTCGTCGGCTGCGCCTTCTGCCACGGTCAAAACGGCGAGGGCGTGCGCGCGCAGCGTGACGGCAACATCATCGGCCCGCCGTTGGTAGGCGTCGGCGCCGCCGCCGTCGACTTCCAGGTCGGCACCGGCCGGATGCCGATGGCCCAGCCCGGCGCACAGGTCAAGGCGAAGGCCCCCGTCTACAACGCCGACGAGATCGCCGCCCTGGCGGCCTACGTCGCCTCGCTCGGCCCCGGCCCCGCCATCCCGGACGCAGGTGACTACAGCCTCGAGGGCCTGTCCGATCAGGAGCGCGAGGAAGCCATCGTGCGCGGCGGCCAGATCTTCTTGACCAACTGCACCGCATGCCACAACTTCGAGGGTTCCGGTGGCGCGATGCCGCGCGGTGGCTATGCCCCCAAGATCCGCGGCGTGGAGCCTCGCTACATCTACGAGGCGATGCTCACCGGCCCCCAGTCGATGGACGTCTTCTCCAACGGCAACCTGTCGCCGGACGAGAAGCGTGACGTGATCGCATACCTGCAGTCGCTCGAGAACCAGCCCAACTACGGTGGTTTCGGCCTCGGCGGGCTCGGCCCCGTGAGCGAAGGCCTGGCCGCGTGGCTGCTGGGCATCGGCGCGTGCGTGGGCTTCGCCGTCTGGATCGCCGCCCACACCACCCGGACGAGCAAGGGGAATGTCTCCGCGTGAACGACCACGACAACAACCTTCCCGCCGTTCCCGAGGGCGACGAGCCGGTTCCCAACCCGGGCCTGCCCCCGCACCACTGGCGGCCCACCGACGTCGACCCCAAGGCCGAGAAGCGCGCCGAGCGTCAGGTGGCGGCGTTCTTCGGGGTGGCCACCGTGGCCCTGCTGGGATTCTTCGTCTCCTACTTCGCCTTCCAGGTCGGCGACAACTGGGACACCATCGCCGGCTTGGGCGCC
Source organism: Nocardioides agariphilus (assembly GCF_015352445.1). Lineage (GTDB taxonomy): Bacteria > Actinomycetota > Actinomycetes > Propionibacteriales > Nocardioidaceae > Nocardioides > Nocardioides agariphilus. The sequence continues at coordinate 51,671 of NZ_JADKPO010000019.1, read as the reverse complement.
TCCAACCTGATGCTCGGCCTCACCCTCGCCATCGCCTTCTTGTGCATCGGCATCGGCCTGATCCACTGGGCCCGCAAGCTGATGACCGACCAGGAGATCGTCGAGCTGAGGCACCCGGCCGCCTCCAGCGAGGAGGACCGCTCCACCTCGGTCGGCCTGGTCTTGCAGGGCGTCGACGACTCGGGCATCGGTCGTCGTCCCCTGGTGCGCAACTCCTTGCTCGGCGCGCTCGGCCTGGTCGGCCTGGCCCCGATCATCATGCTGCGAGACCTCGGGCCACTCCCGGGTGACAAGCTGCTGCACACGATCTGGAAGCCCGGCATGCGCGTCGTACGCGACGTGGTCGGCACCCCGATCCACGTCTCCGACCTGGAGATCGGCGACCTGGTCAACGCCGAGCCGGCGGCGATCTTCGAGCTCGACGACGAGGGCCACCACGTGGTCGAGGGCGTCGAGCTGCAGATCGCCAAGTCCAAGGGAGCGGTGATCCTGCTCCGGATGGAGCCGGGCGAGATCACGCCCTGGAAGGGCCGCGAGAACTGGTCGGTGGAGGGCATCGTGTGCTTCTCCAAGATCTGCACCCACGTCGGGTGCCCCATCTCCTTGAACGAACGCACCAAGCACCACCTGCTGTGCCCCTGCCACCAGTCCACCTTCGACCTCGCCGACAACGGCAAGGTGATCTTCGGCCCCGCCGCCCGCCACCTGCCGCAGCTACCCATCGAGGTGGACGACGAGGGCTACCTCGTGGCACAGAGCGACTTCACCGAACCCGTCGGGCCCAGCTTCTGGGAGCGTGACAAGACATGAGCATCGACACCAGCAAGGTTGCGGACACCAACGCCACGACCCCAGCCAAGGCGTCCAAGCCGAACCCGATCGGCGCTGCCGCCGGCTGGGCCGACGACCGGCTCGGCCTCGCCACGGCGATGAAGAAGCAGATCCGCAAGGTCTTCCCCGACCACTGGTCCTTCATGCTCGGCGAGATCGCCTTGTGGAGCTTCATCGTCCTGCTGCTGACGGGCGTGTTCCTCACGCTGTGGTTCGTCCCGAGCATGGGTGAGACGACCTACCAGGGCTCCTACAACCAGCTGCGCGGCATCGAGATGTCGGAGGCCTACGCCTCCTCGCTCAACATCTCCTTCGACGTACGCGGCGGCCTGCTGATGCGTCAGATGCACCACTGGGCCGCGATGCTGTTCGTCGCCGCGATGATGGTGCACCTGCTGCGGGTCTTCTTCACCGGCGCCCACCGCAAGCCTCGCGAGCTGAACTGGGTGATCGGCTGCCTGCTGCTGATCCTCGGCACCCTCGAGGGCTTCACCGGCTACTCCCTGCCCGATGACCTGCTGTCCGGTACTGGCATCCGAGCAGCCGACGGCTTCATGAAGGCCTCACCGGTCATCGGCACCTACATGTCGTTCTTCGTCTTCGGCGGCGAGTTCCCCGGCGAGACGATCATCCCGCGCCTGTTCACCGTCCACGTCCTGCTGATTCCTGGCCTCTTGTTGGCCCTGGTCGGCGCTCACATGCTGCTGCTCGTCTACCACAAGCACACCCAGTGGCCCGGCCCCGGACGCACCGAGCAGAACGTCGTCGGCTACCCGCTGCTGCCGATCTACGCCGCCAAGGCCGGCGGGTTCTTCTTCGTCATCTTCGGCGTGATCGCCCTGATGGGTGCGCTGCTGACGATCAACCCGGTCTGGAAGTACGGCCCCTATGACCCGTCCAAGGTCACCGCCGGCTCACAGCCCGACTGGTACATGGGCTGGCCCGATGGGGCGCTGCGCATCATGCCCGGCTGGGAGACCCATGTCTTCGGGGTCACGATCAGCTGGAACGTGATGCTGCCGATCCTGATCCTGCCTGTCGTGATGTTCCTGCTGCTGACGATCCTGCCGTTCATCGAAGCGTGGATCACCGGCGACAAGCGCGACCACCACATCCTGCAGCGCCCTCGCAACGCCCCGACGCGCACGGCGTTCATGGTCTCGCTGATGACCATGTACGGCCTGTTCTGGGCCGCCGGCGGCAACGACATCATCGCCATCAAGCTCGGACTGAGCATCAACCAGATCACCTACTTCATGCGTGCTGCCGTCTTCATCGGTCCGGCGATCGCGTTCTGGGTCACCCGGCGTTGGTGCATCTCGCTGCAGCGTCACGACAACGACCTGCTGCTGCACGGCTACGAGTCCGGCATCATCATGCGTTCGGCCGAGGGCGGCTACAGCGAGCGGCACCTGCCGATCAGCGAGGCTCGCTCCTACACGCTGACGGCTCGCGGACGCGACGAGGTCTACGTGCCGGGCTCGGGGGTCGACGCCAACGGCGTCGCCTCCCCCAAGCGCGGTGTGCTCGCAGTCCTCGACAAGGTGCGCGGTCGACTGTCCAAGGTGATGTACGCCGACAACGTGCAGAAGCCGACCCGCGAGGAGCTGGAGGAGGCCCGGCACCATGCCGAGCACGAGCACACCCTCCAGGCCGGCCTCGACCACCCGGCGCCCGGTCACGAGTTCGACGACCACGCCCTCCGCACCGCCGGCGACGTACCTCTCCGCGGCACCGCCTCCAGCCCCTCAGCCGGTAGCGGCGCCCACACCGACGACACCGACCAGTAGCCCTCGTCGGTCGAGGAGGTTGCGCTAGCACCGACCACGCCGACCAGTAGCCCTCGCCGGTCGAGGAGGTTGCGCTAGCAACCGTCTCGAGACCCGGTGAACCGACAGCCCACCCAGTCTCGAGACACGCGCCAGCGGCGCCCACACCGACGACACCGACCAGTAGCCCACGTCGGTCGAGGAGGTTGCGCTAGCAACCGTCTCGAGACCCGGTGAACCGACAGCCCACCCAGTCTCGAGACACGCGCTAGCGCGCCTTCCTCGACCATCGCGGCGAACGGAGGCTCGGCCGCGCCTACCCGGCAAGCGATCCCTAGAGCGCTGAACCCTTGGCGTAGGTGCGGAACGGGATGTTCCAGTCGCCGTAGCCGTTGGTGGGCTCCATGGCCCGGTCAGTGCCGGTGTAGACGACGACGTCGCCGCGCTTGGTCATGTCGTAGAGCCAGCCGGCGTTGGCCGTGCTCATGCCGGTGCAGCCGTGGGAGACGTTGGCGTAACCCTGGGAGCCGACCGACCACGGGGCTGCGTGGATGAACTCGCCGGAGTAGGTCAGCCGCATGGCGTACTCGACGTCGTCGAGGTCGTAGTACTCCGGGTTGTCCCGCGAGATGCCGATGGTCTCGGAGTTCATCCGGTGGTGACGGAACTTCTCGATGATCACCTTCACGCCGGAGCGCGTCGTGAATCCGGGCTTGCCGGTCGTGATCGGGATGGTGCGCAGCAGCTGTCCGTTGCTGAAGACCTGCATCTGGTGGGTCTGTGCGTTGACCTTGTAGATGTTGGCGCTGCCGACGTGGAACTCCACGTGCCGGTCTTCTTGGCCGAAGATGCCGCCCCCGGCCGGCACGCTGTTGATGTCGACATCGACGCTCACGTCGGTGCCGGCCCGCCAGTAGCTCTTCGGGCGCCAGTGCACCTCGTGGTCGCTGATCCAGTGCCACGACCCCGGCTGCCGCGGCTTGGCGCTGACCTTCAGGTGCTTCTCGATGTTGGCCTTGTCGGTCACGGCCACGTCGAAGGAGACGATCACGGGCATCCCGACGCCCACGGTCTCGCCGTTGAGCGGGGCGACCGACGGGTAGGTCTGCTGGTCGAGGGTGAGGTCGACGGTGCGGAAGCGGGACCGGACGGTGCGCTCGGTCCCCGCGGCATTGCTGGCCACGGTCGTCACGGAGTAGGAGGTTCCGGGCTCGAGCAGCGCGCCTGCGACCCAGGTCGCCTTGTCTCCCGAGAGCTTGCCCCGCACGGAGCCGGCCTTGGACGTCACCGTCACCCGGCGCAACGTCCCGCCCTCGGCCTCAACGGTGAGACGGGTGTCCACCGGCACGTTGCGGGCGCCCTTGCGGACGTTGGACTCCACCTGCACTGCAGGCACCTCCGGGGACTGCGACTCCCCCGGTGTGGTGCTGCCCGACGTCGAGTCCGTCCCCGGAGCGAGGTCTGGGGTCTCGTTCGCGTTGCAGGCCGCGAGGGTCGTCAAGACGACGCACGCGGACGCGACGGCGAGCAGGCGGAAACGACGCACAATCATGCTGGTAGGACTCCCGGGACAGACTGAGGGTTGCCGTATCAGCCTAACCCGGCGCACCGACCGATCCCGAAACCGCAAGACGTGGCGGCCTGGGACCACAGGCGAGCCTTCGTCCGCGTGCGCCCTTCAGTGCGCGTGCTCGCCCTTGTAGTACTCGAACACCAGCCCGGACAGTGCCAGCACGCCCAGGCCCATGCCGATCGCCACCAGCCACCACTGCCCCAGCGCAACGCCGTACACGATCACGGCCAGCGTCGCGCCGCACCACAGTGGCCACCAGGAGTACGGCGGGAAGAAGCCCAGCTCGCCGGCACCGTCGGCGATCTCGGCGTCCTTGAGGTCCTCCGGACGAGGATCCATCTTGGAGGCGTGGAAGCCGAGGTAGAGGGTGATCATGGCGACCAGCAGCGTCGTCATGACCAGCGCCGAGCTACCGGTCCAGTCTTTGGTGATCAGCCAGTAGGCCGGGCTGACGATGACGAAGAAGATCGTCGACACGCCGAAGATCCAGGCCTCGTGCTTCACCGGTTGTCACCGTCCTGGTCGTCGCGTGCATCGTGTTGGTCATCGTCGTCGGGGCGTATGTCGGTGATCACCGCGCCACGATCCTCGAGCATCTCCTCGCGGCCCTCCATGTCAGGGGCATCAGCGAACCTGCCCGCACGAGCGGCCTCGTTGTGGGCCAGCTCGATCGCCGCCACCTCGGGGTGGTGGAGGTCGAAGGCCGGCGACTCCGAGCGGATCCGGGGGATCGAGTGGAAGTTGTGCCGCGGCGGTGGGCAACTGGTCGCCCACTCCAGGGAGCGACCCCAGCCCCACGGGTCGTCGCGGTCGACGAGCGGCGCCCGACGGCTGACGTAGACGTTGTAGAGGAACGGCAGCGTCGATGCTCCGAGGATGAACGCACCGATGGTGGAGACCTGGTTCATGCCGGTCCACCCGTCCTCGGGCAGGTAGTCGGCGTAGCGACGCGGCATGCCTTCGACGCCGATCCAGTGCTGGATCAAGAACGTGGTGTGGAAGCCGACGAACAGCAGCCAGAAGTGCAGCTTGCCGAGGCGTTCGTCGAGCATCCGGCCGGTCAGCTTGGGCCACCAGAAGTAGAAGCCGGCGAACATCGCGAACACGACGGTGCCGAACACGACGTAGTGGAAGTGGGCCACCACGAAGTAGGAGTCAGACACGTGGAAGTCGAGCGGCGGGCTGGCCAGGATGATGCCGGTCAGGCCTCCGAACAAGAATGTGGTCAAGAAGCCCATCGCCCAGAGCATGGGCGTGTCGAAGGTGATCGACCCGCCCCACAGCGTGCCTATCCAGTTGAAGAACTTCACGCCGGTGGGGACGGCGATCAGGAATGTCATGCCGGAGAAGAACGGCAGGTCCACCGCCCCGGTGACGAACATGTGGTGGGCCCAGACCGCGGCCGAGAGGATCGCGATGCCCAAGGTGGCGCCGACCAGGCCGACGTAGCCGAAGATCGGCTTGCGGCTGAAGACCGGCAAGATCTCGGTGATGATGCCGAAGAACGGCAACGCGATGATGTAGACCTCGGGGTGCCCGAAGAACCAGAACAGGTGCTGCCACAAGATGGCGCCGCCGTGGGCAGCGTCGAAGACGTGAGCGCCCAGCAGTCGGTCGGCCTCGAGCGAGAGCAGCGCGCCGGCAAGCACCGGGAACGCGATGAGCACCAGCAGCGAGGTGACCAGGGTGTTCCAGACGAAGATCGGCATCCGGAACATCGTCATGCCGGGTGCGCGCATGCAGATGATCGTGGTGGTGAAGTTGACGGCGCCGAGGATCGTGCCCAGACCGGCCATCCACAGGCCCATCACCCACAGGTCGCCACCAATCCCGGGCGAGCGGATGGCGTCGGAGAGCGGGGTGTAGGCGAACCAGCCGAAGTCGGCCGCACCCTGCGGTGACAAGAAGCCGGAGGCTGCGATCAGGCCGCCGAACAGGAACAGCCAGTAGGACAGCATGTTGAGCCGTGGGAACGCGACGTCGGGCGAGCCGATCTGCAGCGGCATGATGGCGTTGCCGAAGCCGAAGAACAGTGGCGTCGCGAACAGCAGCAGCATGATCGTGCCGTGCATCGTGAAGAGCTGGTTGTAGAGCTCGTCGTTGACGATCTGCTGGCCTGGGTAGGCCAGCTCGGAGCGCATCAGCATCGCCATCAGGCCGCCGACCAGGAACCAGGCGAACGACGTGACCAGGTAGAGGTTGCCGATGACCTTGTGGTCGGTGGTCGTGATGACCCTGACCAGGCGCTGGCCCAGCGGCTTGCGCTGGCCGGTGCTGACGGTGGGACGTCCTGCCGTGGTGGTCACTGGGACTCCTCCCCGCCCTCTGCGGGCAGGCCAGCCTGGGTTCGGGCGTTGGCGCCGCCGAGCAGCGGCTGGTCGGCCACGCGTCCGGCGTCCTCGAGACCCTGCAAGTAGGTGTCGAAGTCCTCGGGACTGACGACCTTGACGTTGAAGAGCATGCGCGAGTGGTAGACGCCGCACAGCTCGTAGCACTTGCCCCGGTAGTCGCCGATCTTGGTCGGCGTGATGCGGTAGTGGTTCTCACGGCCCGGGATGACGTCCATCTTCATCAAGAACCCGGGCACCCCGAAGTCGTGGATCACATCGGGCGAGCGCAACTGGAACTCCGTCGTCTCGCCGACCGGGAGCACCAGCGTGGGGACGTAGTCGGCCGTGCCGGCCTCGAAGGCGTAGGGCGCGTCGATGGCGTCCTCGTTGGCGTAGTTGAACGTCCACTGCCACTGCTGACCCACGACGATCACGGTGTGGTCGGGCTTGCCCTTGTTGTCGAGCACGATGTTCTGGGTGTCGACGGTGTGCACGAAGAAGACGATCACCATGATGACCGGCGCGATGGTGTAGAAGATCTCGAGCGGCAGGTTGTAGCGCGTCTGCACCGGGACCTCGGGATCGCCGGCCTTGCGGCGGTAACGCCACATCGCCCAGAACATCAGGCCCCAGGTGATGCCGCCGGTGATGAGTGCCGCCACCCAGGCCCAGCGCCACAGGATGAAGATGTGCTCGCCTTGCGCGGACACGGGGTCCGGCATCGCGAGGTTCTTCCACTCGTGCCGGCTCTGCTCGGAACATCCGGTCAGGATGACCACGGAGGTCAGCGCGGCGGCAAGGACTGCCAGCCGACGTACCTTCCGCAGGGGGGTCTGCACACCCACGAACGCAGCCTTCCTGTCATGACAGCACTGGACGTCGGCAGACTAGCCGAATCGTGCCGCGGATTGGCGGGTGGGTACCCCGCCGGGACGGATAGATTCCTGGCATGGGAAGCGGCGCGTCGCCAGCGATCTACTGGGATGCCGCATCCTCCGAACCACTCCACCCAGCGGCCCGTGCGGCTTACCTGGCCGCACTCGACCAGGGGTACGCCGACCCGCGACGCCTGCACCGCGCCGGACGGTCGGCCCGTCTGCTGCTCGACAACGCCCGCGCGGCCTTGGCCGAGGCGCTGGAGGTCCGCCCCGACGAGGTCTCCTTCACTGCCTCCGGGACCGCTGCCGTGCACCTCGGCCTGCTCGGCCTGCACAGGGGTGCCCGCGGTGGCAGCATCGCCCACACCGCCGTCGAGCACTCCGCGGTGCTGCACGCCGTGGACTGGGCGGGCGGCGGCACCGCACTGCCGGTCGACGCCCAGGGCAGGGTCCGCATCGCCCCTCCCCCGCCCGGGACCAGTGTGCTGGCCGTGCAGTCGGCCAACCATGAGGTGGGCACGACGCAGCCGGTCCCGGACCTCGCCGGTGTCGCAGGCGGAGTGCCGCTGTTCGTCGATGCGTGCGCATCCGCCGGACGACTGCCTCTGCCCGAAGGCTGGGCGGTCGCCGCGGCGTCGGCGCACAAGTGGGGCGGACCCGCAGGGGTCGGCGTACTCCTGGTGCGCAAGGGCGCACGCTGGCGGCATCCCTTCCCCGTCGACGAGCGGATCGACGAGCGCGTGCCAGGCTTCGAGAACGTACCTGCCGCGCTGGCGGCGGCAGCGGCCCTGCAAGCCGTCGTCGCCGAGCGCGAGGAGGTCGGGGCTCGTCAGCACGCCCTCATCGACCGCCTGCGCTCCGGCGTCTCGGCGATGCCTGACGTCGACGTCGTCGGCGACCCCACCGACCGACTCCCTCACCTGCTGACGTTCTCGTGCCTCTACGTCGACGGCGAGTCCCTGGTCACCGAGCTCGATCGGCTGGGGTTCGGCGTCGCAAGCGGCTCGGCGTGCACCGCCTCGACGTTGACACCGAGCCACGTGCTGGCAGCGATGGGCGCGCTGACCCACGGCAACGTGCGGGTCTCGCTCACCCGCGACACGACCGCCGCCGAGGTCGACGCGTTCCTCGACGTGCTGCCCGGGGTCGTCGAGCGCCTGCGAGCCGAGGTCGGGCACTGATGATCGAGGTCGACTGCCGCGGCAAGCCCTGCCCGCTCCCGGTGATCGCGCTGGCCGCGGCGGTCTCGGACCTGGCGGTCGGAGACGTGGTGTCGGTGGTCGCTGACGACCCGGCGGCCGCCGTCGACGTGCAGGCCTGGTGCCGGATGAAGGCCCAGGAGTACGTCGGGGCCGACACCGCCGAGGACGGCACGCCCCGCTACGTCGTGCGGCGCGTGAGCTGAGGCCTCAGGTCAGGTGCGGTGCGACGTCGACGGCGGCGTCGATGCCGTAGGACTGCTCGATGCGCTTGACGAACTCGCTCGGCGTGAAGCTGTACTCCTGGGTGCCGACCGTCTCGACGACGTAGGCAGCCAGCACACAGCCGATCTGCGCAGCTCGCTCGTGGGACATGCCCCACACCAGGGCCCCCAGGAAGCCCGCGCGGAAGGCGTCGCCGACGCCGGTCGGCTCTACCGCGTGCACGTCGGCTGCCGCGGAGATGACGATGTCCTCGGCGCCGCGCTGACTGATCCGCACACCGTTCTTGCCGAGCGTGGTGACCTGAACGCCGACGCGATCGAGCACCTCACCACTCGACCAGCCCGTCTTGGCCTCGATCATGTGCGACTCGTACTCGTTGGAGAACAAGTACGCCGCCCCGTCGATCAGGTCGCGGATCAGCTCGCCGTCGCTGAAGGCCAGCTGCTGGCTCGGGTCGGCGATGAACGGGTAGCCACGCTGCCGGCACTCCTGGGTGTGCCGCAACATGCCGTCAGGGTCGTCGGCTGCGATGAGCACGAACGTCGGGCTGCCGACGCGGTCCACGATCGGCTTGAGCTCGATCAGTCGTGCCTCAGCCATCGCCCCGGGGTAGAAGGAGGCGAACTGGGCCATGGTGGTGTCGGTCGTGCACACGAACCGCGCCGTGTGACGAGTCTCGGAGATGCGCACCGACGAGCAGTCCACCCCGTGACGCTCCAGCCAGGATCGGTAGTCGGCGAAGTCGTCACCTGCGGCGCCGACCAGCACCGGCGACAGGCCCAGGGAACCCAGCCCGAAGCACATGTTCGGAGCGACTCCACCGCGTCTGATCTCGAGCTCGTCGACCAAGAAGGACACCGAGAGCTTGTCGAGCTGGTCGACCACGAGCGAGTCGCGGAACTTGCCACCGAACGTCATCAGGTGGTCAGTGGCGATGGATCCGCAGATCAGCAGGGACACGTCGCAGCACCCTACTCGGGCAGGTCCGCATCTCACCGATCCTGGGCCTACCCGTGAGTAGCCCCTACGGTCGGGAGATGGCCGCCAACTCGACGGATGACATGTACGCCGACGCTCGCGCCGCCCGAGACCACCTGCGGCTGGAGAAGATCGCCCGCCGGGCGGTCGAGTCGGCGCCGAGCCTGACCTACGAGGACTACCCGCGCGAGGTCTCCAAGCGCGCGATCAGCGTCGACGAGGCGGCCCAGCGCATCGCCAACGCCCTCCACTTACACCTGGACTAGGTTGGCTCGCTCGCTGCCCTTCACTTCAACTGGGGCGGCGGAAGCGCAACCGAAGTCTGCGTCTGCGCGCGCGAGGGTTACGAGCGCGCGGACATGCGAGCGGAGCGAGCCAAGTAACTCAGTGGAACGAGTCGCCGCAGGCGCAGGAGCCCGTCGCGTTGGGGTTGTCGATCGTGAAGCCCTGCTTCTCGATGCTGTCGACGAAGTCGATCTGGGCGCCGTTGAGGTAGGGAACGCTCATCCGGTCGACCACGACGGCCACGCCGTCGAAGTCGGTGACGACGTCACCGTCGAGGTTGCGCTCGTCGAAGAACAGCTGGTAGCGCAGACCCGAGCAACCACCTGGCTGCACCGAGATGCGGAGCTGGAGGTCGTCACGGCCTTCTTGCTCGAGGAGGCTCTTGACCTTGGCTGCGGCGACCGAGCTCAGGTTGATCTGGTCGGCGCGGCGCTCTTCGGTGGTCTCGACCGTCTCGGTCATGGGGTGCGGCTCCTTCGTCAGCGGGTGCTACCGGCCTCAATGGTCCCACAGGCGCGGTTATTCCGACGCATCTGCTGACCAGTCGATCGCCTCGTGGATAGATCAATGGGACCAGGTCCGGGCCACGCGCGCGGCGAGCTCGGCGAGGGCGCCCGCGGGATCTGCGAAGGCCCGTTCCTCCCCCACGAGCTCGACGACGGCGTAGGCCGACTCGATGCCCAGGGCCCGCATCTCGCGGGCACCGACCAGCACCTGTCCAGCCAGGGCCACGCAGGGCCGCAGGACCTCGGCCGCGACCTGGGCGACGCCGTAGGGAACCTTGCCCGCACGACTGGAGAAGTCGAAGGCCCCCTCCCCGGTGAGGACGAGGTCGGCGGCGCGGGCGCGCTCGGCCAGACGGGTGGCCCCTGCCACGACATCGAATCCCGGACGGCGGGAGGCGCCGAGCGAGAGCAGGGCGTATCCCATGCCGCCCGCGGCCCCGGCACCTGGCAGCAGCGAGGTACGGCGGTCCAGCGCCTCGGCGTACGCCTCCAGCCAGCCGTCGACCTCAGGGATGCGCTCCTCGGGCAGGCCCTTCTGCGGCCCGAAGGTCTTCGCCGCACCGAAGAGCCCGGTGAGCTGGCTGTCGACGTCGCTGGCCGCGACCAGGACGGTGTCGCCGAGCCGATCGCGACAGGCGGAGATGTCCACGTGCGTCGCCCCGGCCAGGGCCGCCGGCCCCGCGTCGAGACGCACGTCTGCCGTGGCTCCCAAGGCGGCCAGCAGCCCCGCACCACCGTCGGTCGTGCCGCTGCCGCCCAGCCCGACCACCACCTCGCGCGCGCCAGCGTCCACGGCGGCCAGCACCAGCTCACCCGCACCGCGCGACGACGACTCCTCGGGGCGCTCGCGACGCGTCAGGTGCAGCCCGCACGCCTGGGCCGTCTCGACGTAGGCGGTATCACCCACCAGCAGGAGGGTGGCCGGCGTCGGCTCCCCGAACGGGCCACTGACGGTCACGGCGAGCACCTCACCGCCGAGCGCGGCGTGCAGCACGTCCACGAAGCCTGGCCCGCCATCGGCCATCGGCGCCTGGTCGAGCTCGTCGGCCGGTGCCTGCCTGGTCCAGCCGTCGGCGATGGCGCGGGCCGCCTGCACCGCCGTCAGCGTGCCTGCGAACTTGTCGGGGGCCACCAGGACGCGCACGTGCTCATCCAACCAGGCCTCAGCCAAGGGGCGTGGTTATCGTCACGGACGTGACGGATGCCCGCATCCGGCCGATGCGGGCCGAGGACGTGGTCGAGGTGGAGCGGCTGAGCTCCGAGGCGTTCTACGAGGTCGACAAGCGACTGGCGCGACGCGACGGACCCGACCCCGAGCCCCGCTCAGCCGAGCGGGGAGCACAGTGGGTGACCCGCACCCAGCACTACCTGTCCACCGACCCGGGCGGCTGCTGGGTGGCCGAGGTGGATGCAGACCTGGTCGGGTTCGCCACGTCCTTCACCCGCGAGCTGATGTGGGTCCTGGCGTCCTACGCGGTGCGTCCGGGGCTGCAGGGACACGGCATCGGCAGGGCGCTGCTGGCCGCTGCCATGCAGCACGGGCGCGGCTGCCTGCGCGGCATGCTGTCGGCGTCGGCCGATCCTCGGGCCGTACGTCGGTACCGGTCGGCCGGCTTCTCCCTGCACCCCCAGATGCACCTCAGCGGCACCCTCGACCGCTCGGCCATCCCTGTGGTCGAGAAGGTGCGAGAGGGGTCGGCCGGCGACTTCGAGCTGATGGACTCGATCGACCGGCGGCTCCGCGGCGCGGCACACGGGCCGGACCACGCCTGGCTGCTCTCGGAGTTCCGCCTGGTCGTCTCCGACACCTCGACCGGCAGCGGGTACGCCTTCCACGCCAGCGACGGCACGCCGGTCCTGCTCGCCGCGACCAACCGGCGTACGGCGACGCGGCTGTTGTGGGAGTGCCTCGCTGCTACCAGCGGCCAGGCCTTCGTCCCCCACATCACCGCCGCCAACGAGTGGGCCGTCGATGTCGGCCTCGCGGCACGGCTGGACCTCGCGCAGGGCGGCTTCCTGGCCCTGCGCAGCATGCGGCCGCCTGCTCCCTACCTGCACCACGGCTCGCTGCTCTGAGGCCGCGAGGCCCGGACCTCTACGATTTCGCCATGAGCACCACAGTCGACCTCCCCCTGCTCCCGCTCGGTCGAGGCAAGGACCTCTCGTCCGAGCGTGGCGTCGAGTGCCCAGGTGACCTGCCGGCGGCGTCCGATCCCGACCTGGTGGCTCGTGCGCGCGCGGCCAAGGAGGCGCTGGGCAGCCGGGTGTTCGTCCTGGGTCACCACTACCAGCGCGACGAGGTCATCCAGTTCGCCGACGTCACCGGCGACTCCTTCAAGCTGGCTCGCGATGCCGCTGCCCGGCCCGAGGCCGAGTTCATCGTGTTCTGTGGCGTCCACTTCATGGCCGAGTCGGCCGACATCTTGACCTCCCCGGACCAGAAGGTGATCCTGCCGGACCTCGCGGCCGGCTGCTCGATGGCCGACATGGCCCGCCTGCCCCAGGTCGAGGACGCGTGGGACGCCATGGTCGAGGCGGGCGTCGCCGACTCCGTCGTGCCGATCACCTACATGAACTCATCCGCCGACATCAAGGCGTTCTGCGGCCGCAACGGCGGCGCGGTCTGCACGTCGTCCAACGCGGAGTCGGCGCTGGACTGGGCCTTCGCGCAGAAGGGAGAGGACACCAAGGTCTTCTTCCTCCCCGACCAGCACCTCGGCCGCAACACCGCGGTGCTCAGGATGGGACTGACGCTCGACGACTGCGTGGTGTGGGACCCCCGCCAGGCCAACGGCGGGCTGAGCGCCGAGCAGCTTCGCGACGCCAAGATGATCCTGTGGCGCGGCCACTGCTCCGTGCACGGCCGCTTCTCACCCGACACCGTCGACGACCTGCGCAAGACGATCCCGGGCGTCAGCATCTTGGTGCACCCCGAGTGCGTGCACGAGGTCGTGCTCAAGGCCGACCTGGTCGGATCGACGGAGTTCATCATCAAGACCATCGAAGCCGCGCCACCCGGCTCGGCGTGGGCGATCGGAACCGAGCTGAACCTCGTCAAGCGGCTGGCCGCCGACCACCCTGACAAGCGGATCATGTTCCTCGACAAGACCGTCTGCTACTGCTCGACGATGAACCGCATCGACCTGCCGCACTTCGTGTGGGCGATGGAGTCGCTGGTCGAGGGAGTCGTGGTCAACCACGTGCAGGTCGACCCTGACACCGAGCACTGGGCGAAGGTGGCGCTGCAGCGGATGCTCGACCTGCCCGGCAAGTCGCACCGCGACTAGAGGCTGGCCTCCCACCCGTCGTACTCGCCGTCGTGGGTGGCCGCGACGCCCTCGAAGAACAGCCGCGCCTCGTGGACCGCATACGAGGACGTCACGGCGCCGTGGCGCTCGACGACCACCACCCACTCCGGCCCACCTCCGGCGCTGACGTCGACTGCCTGGAGCTCCCAACCCGCGGCCGTCACCACCTGGGCGACGCTGCGAGCGCGAGGCTCGTCGGGGACGTAGATGTAGTGCAGCCAGTGGCGGGGCGTCTCGAGGTCACTGCGTGAGGCGATCTGGACGAGCAGCGCGTCGTCGCCCGCATGACCCGTCGGTGCGATCACCGGGGTCGGCTGCTTGGGGCGCCGGCTGAACAGTCCCATGACCCCAGGTTGGCACGCTCTGACGGTTCGTGCGGTGCATGTGTGGACAACCGTTCGCGGGGGCCAGACAGGTCCACAGCATGTCGGCGTGTGATCCGCACCGCGGTGGCGACTGGCGCTGGAGAGCCGCTGACGCCAGTGCAGGCTCAGGACGCCCATCGTCCGGAACCGTCACTAAGGTCCCCGCATGACGATGATCAAGGACGAGCAGATCGCCACGGCCGGCCTGGCCGACTGGCGCAAGCTCGGGCAGGGCCTGCATGCCCGGTTCACGACCTCCGACTTCGCGAGCGGCGCGCGCTTGGTTGCTGCCATCGCCGAGGTCGGCGACTCGCTGGGGCACCACCCACGCGTCACCGTCGGCGACGGGTTCGTCGACCTCAAGGCGATCAGCTCCGACGCGATCTACCGAGACAGCGAGGGCGTCGAGCACGTCGTCGAGTGGGTGACCCAGCGGGACATCGACCTGGCGCGGAAGGTCAGCGAGGTCGCGGCCGACCAGGGCCTCCGAGCCGACCCCGCCGGCATCACCGTGGTCGAGCTCGCCCTCGACACCGCGAACTCCGCGGACGTCTCACCCGTCTGGGCGGCTCTCCTCACCGGCACCACCGCCAGCAGCGGGCGCGGGAGCACGGGTGACGACGTGCGCGACGCGACGGGACGCGTGCCCATCCTCTGGTTCCAGGAGACCGAGGAGCACGAGACTCCTCGTCAGCGCTTCCACCTCGACGTCTGGGTGGCGCCGGAGCTGGCTCAGGAGCGCATCGCGGCCGCCGTGGCCGCCGGTGGCGAGATCGTGGACGACAGCAACGCACCGTCCTTCACGATCATCGGCGACCCCGACGGCAACAGGGCCTGCGTCTGCACGTCGGCCTGAGACGACTGCGACTGCACCGACCAGCAGCCCGCAGGCCTCTGCGAACCGATGCTCACAGCCCAGGAGCTCCCCACAGAGCGAACCAGCGCGACAGGTCTGTCTCCATCGGCAGCTCTCCGGCGAGCTGGTCTCTGACCGAGATCTCCAGCAGGTTGTCGCGCTTCTGGTCGCCCGTCGGCGCGAAGGCGTAGAAGGTGCCCTGCTTGTAGAGGTAGACCAGACCCACGTGACGGCCCGACACGTCAGCGAACGGGATCACCGAGCACAGCAGCCCTGATGCGAAGCCCTGCATCTCCAGGCTGGTGTTGACCGCGTGGAGGTCGGTGCACAGGCCGGCGACGTCGTCGGGCGATCGGTGCACCACCAGCCAGGTGAACCCGAAGCCGTCGTCTGAGACCTCGACCTCGGGTGCCTGCATGCCGTCAGGAGTGCCTGCCTTGATCAGCTGCACGGCCTCGTCGCGGGTCTGCGCGAAGGCGGCTCCGGCGGCCGACCGGAAGCAGACCGACCCCGTGCCGGTCGGGTTCAAGCCGGCTGCGGTCTGCAGGGTGATGGCGGCCGCGGGTACGGCGAACAGCGAGTCGAGGTTGTTCTTCGTGACGCGGGTCCGCCCGGTGACCGCATCCCAGAATCCCACCTCGTCAGTCTAGGGAGCCGACGGGACCGCTCACGCGGGCCGGGCCAGCTCGGCCTGGATCTTGGCCAGCTGCTCCAGTCGCTGCTCGAGGGAGGGGTGGGTCGAGGTCAGCGTCTTGAGCGAGGCACCAGAGATCGCCGGCGCGATGAAGAACGCGTTCATCGCCTGGGTGCTGCGCAGGTCGCGCTGCGGGATGGCGGCCATCTCGCCGGTGATCTTCTGCAGGGCCGACGCGAGGGCCTGAGGCCGCATCGTCAGGTAGGCGCCGGCGCGGTCGGCCGACAGCTCGCGGTAGCGCGAGAGCAGCCGCAGCAGGAAGAAGCTGATGGCGTAGATGACCAGGCTGAACGCGACGGCGATCAGGACGGCCGGGGCCCCGCCGTTGTTGTTGCGCCGGCCGAAGACGCCGAACCCGCCCCAGGCCGCACCGCGGCCCATCATCCCCGCGATGATCCCGGCGGACGAGGCCACGGTCATCACCAGCACGTCGCGGTGGGCCACGTGGGACAGCTCGTGGGCGAGGACGCCCTCCAGCTCCTCAGCGGTCAGCTTGCCGAGGATCCCGGTGGTCACGCAGACGACGGCACGCTCGGGCGAGCGGCCGGTGGCGAAGGCGTTGGGGATGTCGAGGTCGGCGATGCCGACGCGCGGCTTGGGCATGTCGGCCATCGCGCAGAGCCGGTCGATCATGCCGTGCAGCTCAGGTGCCTCCTCGGGAGTCACCTCCCGCGCACGCATGGCCCGCATGGCCGCCTTGTCGGAGTTCCACCACTGGTAGACGGCGAAGCCGATCGCGGCGACCGCGATGAACGGTGCATAGCTCGGGGGCAGGACGAACATCAGCACGACGACGAGGGCGACGAAGGCTGCCCCCAGCAAGAAGATCACGGTCGTCATGCGGACGGTGAGCCCGGTGTCGCGGATGAAGCGAGAGTGCGCCATAGGGCAATTGTTCAGCCGGGGATCAAACCGTCGCCGCCGAGGAGGTCGCGGACGTCCTCGATCGAGGCGTCGGCCGGCGGCAGGATCAGGTCGGACTCGTCGAGGGAGTCGGGGTCGTGCGCGGAGCCCGAGGATCGTACGGCGTCGTGCAGGGCAGCCAGAGCGGTGGCGAGGGCGGCCTCGTCACCGGCGTCGACCGCCGACTCGACCTGCGCATCGAGGGCGTTGAGCCCGTCGAGGGCGTCGTCGGCCACGTCGTACTGGCCCTCGCCGAGGATGCGGACGATCACTGCCGTCCCTCCTCCTGGGGCTGCTCGGCGGGCTGAGTCGCGGGGGCGTCGCTGCCTGCCTGCATCGGGGCCTGACCGGAAGCTTGAGTGGAAGCTTGACCGGCACCTAGCTGGCCGGCCGAGCCGGGCGTGGCGAGCTCCGGGTGGGCGGCAGCCTTGAGCTGGGCCAGCTCGCTCTCCACGTCGGACTGCGAGCTCATCGCCTCGAGCTCGCGGCTGATGTCGTCCTGGCCGCCGATGGCGGTCAAGTCATCGAGGGCGCCCGATGCGATCAGCTCGTCGACAGCGCTCGCGCGCGCCTGCATCTGGGCGGTCTTGTCCTCGGCCCGCTGGATCGCCAGGCCGACGTCGCCCATCTCCTCGCCGATCCCCGCGACCGCCTCGTTGATCCGGGTCTGAGCCTCAGCGGCGGTGTAGGTCGCCTTGATCGTCTCCTTGCGGGTGCGGAAGGCCTCGACCTTCGCCGTCAGCCGCTGCTGGGCGAGGGTGAGCTTCTCCTCCTCGCCCTGGAGTTGCGCCAGCTGGGTCTGGAGCTCACCGATCTGCGTAGTCAGCGCCGACTTGCGGGTGAGGGCCTCGCGAGCGAGATCCTCTCGGTCGACCGAGATGGCCTTCTCGGCCTGGCCCTGCAACTTGGTCGACTGCTGCTCGAGCTGGTTGATCTGCAGCTCGACGCGCTTGCGGCTCGTGGCCACGTCGGCGACGCCCCGGCGTACCTTCGAGAGCAGCTCGGTCTGCCGCTGGTAGCTGTAGTCGAGCATCTCGCGTGGGTCCTCGGCCCGGTCGAGGGCCTTGTTGGCCTTCGAACGGAAGATCATCGTCATGCGCTGCCAGACACCCATCGCGGGAGTCCTCCCTCTGCATCGAACCCGGCTGGTCTCCCCATCACCCTAGGCCCCAGCACCAACGAGTGCGAAGGCCGAGGACCAGTAGGATCGGCGGGTCAGCCACGCAGGTGGCATCGTCGAACGACCCGAAGGCGCACCGTGTTCCGTCGCAGCAAGTCCGAGGCCCCATCGTCTGACCCCGGCACCGGCGTCGACGACGCCAGTGCGGGCAAGAAGGGCCGGCCCACCCCCTCCCGCAAGGAGGCGGAGGCGGCTGCCAGGGCGCGCGCCAAGGTCCCGCGCACCCGCAAGGAGCTGGCCGCAGCACAGCGACTGCAGCGTTCGGAGAGCAGCTCCAAGATGCGCCAGGCGATGAAGACCGGCGACGAGAAGTACCTTCCGGCCCGTGATCGTGGCCCGGTCAAGAAGTTCATCCGCGACTTCGTCGACAGCAGGTTCTCGTTCGTCGAGCTGATGATCCCGGTCCTGCTCGTGACCACGGTGATGGCGTGGTCGGGCAACTCGACCCTGGCGTCCTACGGCAACGCCATCTTGTTCGGCATGCTGCTGCTGATCATTGTCGACACCCTGCGCCTGCGGTCGCGTCTGCGCAAGGAGATCGCCAGGCGCTTCCCCGAAGCGCCGCTGAAGGGCATGACCTACTACGCGGTCATGCGCTCGCTGCAGATGAAGTTCATGCGACTGCCCAAGTCGCAGGTCAGGATCGGCCAGAGGCTGCCCGAGCACTACCGGTGAGCCGGTGAGCTTCGCGTGGGGCCTGGCGGCCGGTCTCGCCGCAGCAGCTCTCTTCGGGGTCGCGGCGGTGGCGCAGGCACATGCCGTACGCCGTCAGGACCACCGTCCCCACGGGCTGCGCGACTTCGTCCGGGTCTCGGTGCGCGACCCCTGGACCCTCGGCGTCGTGGCCGCCTACCTGCTCGGCTTCGTGCTCCATGTGGTGGCCATCTGGGGACTGCCGCTCTACCTCGCCCAGGCCACCGTGGCGATGTCGCTGCCGGTGACCGCGGTGACCTCGTTGGTGCTCCACGAGCGTCTGCAGCCTGTGCACTGGTGGGCCGTAGTCCTGGTCACCGCGGGCCTGGTCTTGCTGTCGGTCGGCTCGGGTGAGCCCGGCGAGCTGTTCACCTCGGTGTGGTTCGCGGTCCTTCTGTGGGCTGGGGTCGGGGTGCTGGTGCTGGCTGCCCGGGTCGGTGTGGGCTGGTCGGGGGCCGCGATCGCCACCCTTGCGGGTCTGGGCTACACGGGCTCGGCGGTTGCGGTGCGGGGCGCCGAGTCGGCCGACCTGATGGGAGTCGCTGCTGCGCTGTCGGTCGGCGTCTACGGCCTGCTGGGGTTCTGGTTGTACTCCGTGGCCCTCGACCGTGCCCCGGTCTCGGCGGCCTCGGCCCCCCTGATCGTCACCCAGACCTTCGTGCCCTCCCTGATCGGCGTCGTGGCACTCGGTGACGGCGTGCGTCCCGGCTGGTGGCCGGGCATCGTCGCCGGCCTGCTGATGTCGACGCTCGGCGCCGTGGTGCTCAGTGGAGACGGGATCAGCAGTCCGGTCAACACCCCGTGAACGAGGATCCCGACGTGCTGCGAGACTGATCGCCATGGCCTCCCCCACCGCCGACGTCTCCGTGCGGGTGGCGTGGTCCGACGACGCGGCGGCGGTCGCCGACCTGCAGTGTCGGGCCTGGCTGGCCGCGTATGCCGTCGAGCTGGATCCCGTCCAGGTCGCGGCGACGTGGTCTGGGGCGATGCGGTCACCCGGTGACGCGCGCAACCGCGTGCTGGTCGCCCTCGAGCGCAACCGCGTGGTCGGCTATGCGGTCGTCTCGCCGGCAGCCGACCCCGACTGCGACCCGGTCGCCGATGCGGAGCTCCAAGAGCTGGTCATCGACGCCGAGGAACGCGGCAAGGGCCACGGGTCGCGCCTGCTGCAGGCGGTGGTCGACACGATGCAGGCAGACCGCTTCACGCGTGCGGTGACCTGGGCAGGTGGCGACGCCGACGACCTACGCCGGTTCCTGACCGAGGCGGGCTGGGCGCCCGACTCGGCGCACCGCGAGCTGGACCTCGACGGCTCCGGCGAGACGACGCTCAAGCAGGTCCGCCTCCACACCGCGATCTGATCGAGCGCTCACCCGGACTGGTCTGTCACCCCTGGGGGCGTTTGATTTCGTGAGGTCGCGAGCCACGATGGATGCATGCTCGGTCCACTGCCGTACTTCCACCGCGTGGTGGTCATCGTGGCCGTCGTGATGACGGCCATCGCGTCGGGCGCCTGGATCGCCCACTTCACCGCCGTGCCCGTCGCCGTCGGCGCCGGTGCTGTCGTCGGCGGCCTGACCGGCCTCGTGGTGGCCTACGCCCTCGTGCACCCGGCCACCCACACAGGAGTGCACGCACAGCCGATCCGCACGCGACGTCGCTGAGCACGCACCGCCACGGGCCAAGACGCGGTGCGAGATGCTGGAGCCGTGAACCAGCCTGCGACCCGGCCGACGACCGAGCGCAACGTGCTGGGCGAACCGCTCGAGAGCTGCGGAACCGAGCCGATGACCGGCTTCTTCCGCGACGGCGACTGCCGGTGCGGACCTGAGGACGTGGGCCTCCACGCGGTGTGCGCCGTGATGACACCGGAGTTCCTCGACCACCAGCGCAGCGTGGGCAACGACCTGGTGACGCCTCGACCCGAGTGGAACTTCCCGGGGCTGGTACCCGGCGACCGCTGGTGCGTGGTGGCGATCCGGTGGTTCCAGGCCTACCGCGACGGTGCTGCCGCACCGGTGGTGCTGGCCGCCACGAGCGAACGCGCCCTCGAGGTCGTGCCGCTGGCCCTCCTGATCGAGCACTCGGTCGACGTACCTAGTGACCTGAGCGCCCTCGACGACGGACCGCCCACGGAGTGACCCACGACGAACACCAGCGGCGCTCCGTCGTCCGCGACAGTCTCGGCGTCGGTCTCGCGACCGGTGTGTACGGCGCGTCGTTCGGCGCGCTGGGCGCCTCCGGCGGGCTGAGCGTGCTGCAGACCTGCGCGATGTCGCTGCTGATCTTTACCGGCGCCTCGCAGTTCGCGTTCGTCGGCGTGCTCGCATCGGGTGGGAACCCGCTGTCGGGTGCGCTGACCGCGCTCCTGCTCGGCACCCGCAACACGCTCTACGGTCTCCGGCTTGCGCCACTGCTGGCCTTCTCGCCGAGGCGCCGGCTGGGCTCGGCCCACCTGGTGATCGACGAGTCGACGGCGATGGCCGTGACCCGCGAGACCACAGCCCTGGCGCGCACCGGGTTCTACTGGACCGGGGTGTCGATCTTCGTGCTCTGGAACCTCTTCACGTTCCTGGGCGCGTTCGCCGGAAGCACCCTCGGCGACCCTCGCGACTACGGGCTGGACGCTGCGGTGGGTGCCGCCTTCTTGGCGTTGCTCTGGCCCCGGCTGCGCGAACGGCGCAACCTGGGGGTCGGCTTCACGGCTGCCGCCGTCGCCCTCCTGCTGGTGCCGGTGACGGCGGCCGGGGTGCCGGTTCTCGCCGCCGGTGGGGTGGCGTTGCTGGCCGGCGTACTGCTCCGGACCGGTGATGGCCGATGAGCGTGTGGGTGGCCATCGTGCTCGCGGGAGTCGGTTGCTGGGTGTTGAAGCTGGCCGGGCTGTCGGTGCCGCCGCGACTGCTCGAGCGGCCACTCATCGAGCGCATCGCGAACCAGATCCCCGTCGCCCTCCTCTCGGCACTCATCGCCGTCCAGGTCTTCACGACCGGTCACTCACTCACGCTCGACGCGCGAGCGCTCGGGTTGGGCGTGGCGGTGGTGCTGCTGGTGGCGCGGGCGCCGTTCCTCGTCGTGGTGTTCGGGGCTGCGCTTGCCGCGGCCCTCGTGCGCCTGCTCTGAGGCGACGGTCCTTAGAGGCCGAGGTAGCTCTCCAGCCCCACGGTGAGCCCGGGATGGCCGGCCACCGCGCGCACGCCGGCCAGCACACCCGGCACGAAGCTGACCCGGTCGAGCGAGTCGTGGCGGATCGTGAGCGTCTCTCCAGGACCACCCAGCAGCACCTCCTGGTGGGCCACGAGCCCACGGGCGCGAACGCCGTGCACCCGTATGCCGTCGACGTCGGCGCCCCGTGCACCGTCGAGGCTGGTCGTGGTCGCGTCGGGCACCGGGGGCAGCCCCGCCTCGCGTCGGGCGGCGGCGACGAGCTGCGCCGTACGACGTGCGGTGCCGGACGGCGCGTCGACCTTGTCCGGGTGGTGCAGCTCGACGATCTCGACCGACTCGAAGTGGGGGGCGGCCAGGACGGCGAACCGCATCATCAAGATCGCGCCGATGGAGAAGTTGGGGGCGACGAGCACTCCGACGTGCGGCGCGTCGGCCAGCCACCGGCGCAGGGTCTGGAGCCTCTCGTCGTCGAATCCGGTGGTGCCGACGACGGCATGGATGCCGTGCTCGATGCAGTGCTGGAGGTTGCCCATCACGGCATCGGGGTGGGTGAAGTCCACGGCGACCTGGGCTCCGGCGGCGTCGAGAGCCCCGATGCTGTCGCCTACGTCGACCTGGGCCACGAGCTCGAGCCCGTCTGCCTCCTCGACCCCGCGACACACGGCGCTGCCCACCTTGCCACGGGCGCCCAGCACGCCGACCCTGATCGTGTCGCTCACGCGCACAACCTACCGGCGGAGTCTGGCAGGCTGGGGCCCATGGCGAAGCAGCCGATCCCCCCGCGCATCGTGTGGGCCGTGGACCTCATGGATCCGCAGCCGGCCGACAGCATCCTCGAGATCGGCTGTGGCCCCGGCGCGGGCGCCGAGCTGATCTGCGAGCGGCTCGAGTCCGGCAAGCTGTTCGCGATCGACCGCTCCGAGTCCGGGGTCGACCGGACTCGACGTCGCTGCGCGAAGTACGTCGACGCGGGCCGCCTCACCGTGCGGCAGATAGACCTGGCCACCCTTCGCGTCCCGGTCAAGCGCCTCAACAAGGTCTTCGCCTTCAACGTCAACCTGTTCTGGGTGCGCAAGTGTGACGACGAGGTCGCACTCCTCCACGAGCGCGTGCTCCCCGGCGGCGCGGTCTACCTGTTCTACGAGGCCAACCGCCCCGAGCTGGTGCCCAACATCGTCACCAAGGCCTCCAAAGCCCTCACCGACGGCGGCTTCCGGGTCTCCCTGGTCGAACAGAAGGCACCCCCCGTCGTTGCCATCATCGGCAGGCGCTGAGGCTTGCCCCGGCTCCAGGGCCCGGGGCTGGGGCATGTAACGCGGGGTTATTCGTCCCTCCCACGCCACGCGGCGCTTGGGAAGCGCGGATAACCCCGCGTTACATATCCACCACCTCTCAGGCCGACCCCCGAACGACCAGGTGCGAAAGGTCGGAGATGTCCGTGCCGTACGCCGCGCACGTAGCTGCGTACTCACGAAGGATGCGCTCCTTGGCCAGCGCCCGGCGAGGCCCCCAGAAGTCGGCCCACACCAAGCGGGACATGCCCAGACGGTAGCCGCGCAGCCAGTCCTCCCGTCGCTTCTCCTCCCACAAGACGCGGTCGGGATCGACCACCGCCAGGCCGCCCCGCTCCACCGGCATGTACTTCGTGCGACCGTCACATTCGACGAGGTGTCTGCCCACGCGCATGTCGACCCGTGCGCTGTGCGAGCCGTCGGCGATCTCGAACTGAGTCTCCACCGGGCCCAGCCCGACCTCCCGCAGCAGGATGCGCCCCAGGGTCTCCGCGACGCTCTCGGCGCCAGGGTCTGAGTCTTGGATCACCGCACGTACCACAGTCACCTCGGGCCAGCACCTCATCGGCGCCGTTGCCCGCCACAAGGCCGTGAGACTCACGCCCAGCTGTCGCGCCGCATCGCAGGCGACCAGCCCGTGCACGTAGCCGTGCTCTCGGCAGATGTCCGCCACCGTTCGCGCTGCGTCCAGGACAGGAATGCCGTCGACCAGGACCACCTGGTCGGTCTGGTACGGCGCGAGATGGTGCTTGACCCCGTGCTCGAGCCTGCCGCCTCCAACTCCCCGCCGAGTCACGTGGATCACCTCGTTCTTGGGAGTCAGGATGGCCAGCCCGAGCTCGCGAGCAGCAGTCTCATGGCTCACCACGTGGGCAGCTCGCATCGTCAGGTGGGCAGCACGACCTCTGGCGCGGGGCTGACCGACGTACTCGTCGAGCGCCTCCCATCGTTCGGCCGGCATGTAGACGCCTCGACGGACAACCACCCAACGGCCGGTCGCACGCAGGCCGTCCACGTGGGGTCCGGACATGCCGGTGTCCAGCGCCTGTCGGCGGGTGATGAGCCCACCTTGCGCCTCGATCGTGCGCGTGACGTCGGGATGCCCGTTGTAGCGAAGCATGCCGCCCAGGCTGGTCGACGCCGTCCTCGCCCACGGTCCCGAGCCGACGATCTGTGGACGTAGGTTGCTCGACTGCTGCCTGTGCACGGATGGCGGGTGCCGCACGCAACATCGCCGGACACCGCAACACCGCACCGCCGGCTTGTAACGCGCGGTTATCCGTCCCTCCCCCGCCACGCGACGCTTGGGAAGTGCTGATAACCCCGCGTTACAAGCGGGCGGTGCGCTAGGGGGCGACGAGGGCGAGGATCTCGGGCTGGGAGAACAGGTCCTTGGCGAGGGTGCGGACGTCGTCGAGGGTGACGGCATCGATGCGGGCGATGACCTCGTCGATGGAGAGCAGCTCATCGTCGACCAGCTCGCCCTTGCCCAGGCGCGACATCCGGGAGCCGGAGTCCTCAAGGCCGAGGACCAGGCCGCCGCGCAGCTGACCCTTGCCGCGTTGGAGCTCCTCGTCGGTGAGGCCGTCGGCGGCTACCTTGGCGAGCTCGGAGCGTACGACGGACAGCACCTCGTCGAGCTTCGCCGGCAGGCAGCCGACCGAGACGCCCACGAGACCGGCATCGGCGTGGTGGGAGGCGAAGGAGAACACCGAGTAGGCCAGGCCGCGCTTCTCGCGCACCTCCTGGAACAGCCGCGATGAGGTCCCGCCACCCAGAGCGGTGTTGAGGACGCCGAGGGCATAGCGACGCATGTCACCGCGCGGAAGACCGTTGACGCCGAGCACCAGGTTGACCTGCTCGAAGGGCCGCTTGGCCGAGGCCCGGCCCGACACCCCGCGACGCGGCCTACCCGTGCGCGCCGGGGCGGGCGAGGCGGTGGCATCGTCGAGGAACCCGTTGCGGGAGAAGGCCTGCCGGATCCGGCGTACGCAGGTCGCGTGGTCGAGGTTGCCCGCGATCGACACGACCATGTGGGGCGCGGTGTAGTGGCGCTTGTAGAACCGCCACACCTGGTCGCGCGTCATCGCTGCGATCGACTCCTCGGTGCCGGCGATGGGCCGACCCAGGGGGGTGTCGCCGAAGGCCTGGTGGGCGAACAGGTTGTGCACCACGTCGTCGGGGTCGTCATCGTGCATCGCGATCTCGTCGAGGATCACGTCGCGCTCGGCGTCGACGTCCTCGGCGCTGATCCTCGAGGAGGTGATCATGTCGCCGAGCACGTCGATGGCGAGCGGCAGGTCCTCGTCGAGGACCCGCGCATGGAAACAGGTGTACTCCTTGGCGGTGAAGGCGTTGAACTCGCCGCCCACCGCGTCGAGGGCCACCGAGATGTCGAGGGCCGTGCGCTCGGCCGTGCCCTTGAACAGCAGGTGCTCAAGGAAGTGCGAGCAGCCGTGGAGGGCCGGCGTCTCGTCTCGCGAGCCGACGTCGACCCACACACCGATGCTGGCCGACCGCGCGCCGGCGACCTGCTCGGTGATGACCCGCAGGCCGCCGGGCAGGACAGTACGCCGGACGAGCGAGGTCACCTGTCCGGCGCCGTCACGCACGGTCTTGAGGGTGCGGGTGGTGCCCGCACCCTCGCGAGCCGTCCGGTTGCGGGTCACTCCTCGTCGGCGGCCGGGCTCGGCGTGGCCACCGGCTGCTCCGCGTCGACGGAGGGCTCTGTGGTGGCGTCGGCCGCGGCCTCATCGACGACCGGGATGAGCGACAGCTTGCCGCGGTCGTCGATCTCGGCGATCTGGACCTGGATCTTCTGACCGACGGACACGACGTCCTCGACGTTGTCGACCCGCTTGCCACCGACCAGAGCGCGCAGCTTGGTGATGTGGAGCAGGCCGTCCTTGCCCGGCATCAGCGAGACGAACGCACCGAAGTTGGTCGTCTTCACGATCGTGCCGAGGTAGCGCTCGCCGATCTCGGGCATCGTCGGGTTGGCGATCGCGTTGACGGCGTTCTTGGCCGCCTCGGCCGCCTCGCCGTTGGTGGCACCGATGTAGATGGTGCCGTCGTCCTCGATCGTCAGCTGAGCGCCGGTGTCGTCCTGGATCTGGTTGATGATCTTGCCCTTGGGACCGATCACCTCGCCGATCTTGTCCACGGGGATCTTGATGGTGATGATCCGCGGGGCGTAGACCGACATCTCCTCGGGAGCGTCGATGGCCTCGGCCATCACGTCGAGGATCGCCAGGCGGGCGCCGCGGGCCTGCGTCAGCGCGGACGCCAGCACCTCGGCGGGGATGCCGTCGAGCTTGGTGTCGAGCTGGAGCGCGGTCACGAACTCCCGGGTGCCGGCGACCTTGAAGTCCATGTCGCCGTAGGCGTCCTCGGCACCGAGGATGTCGGTCAGCGCGACGTAGGATGTCTGGCCGTCGACCTCGCCGGAGATCAGGCCCATCGCGATGCCCGCGACAGGAGCCTTCAGGGGTACGCCGGCCTGCAGCAGCGACAGCGTCGAGGCGCAGACCGAGCCCATCGAGGTGGAGCCGTTGGAGCCCATCGCCTCGGAGAGCTGACGGATCGCGTAGGGGAACTCCTCACGCGTGGGGAGCACGGGGAGCAGCGCCCGGCGCGCGAGCGCGCCGTGGCCGACCTCGCGACGCTTGGGCGAGCCGACGCGACCGGTCTCGCCGGTGGAGAACGGCGGGAAGACGTACTTGTGCATGTAGCGGCGCGTCTTCTCGGGCGAGAGCGTGTCGAGCTTCTGCTCGAGGGTCAGCATGTTCAGCGTGGTGACGCCCAGGATCTGGGTCTCGCCGCGCTCGAACAACGCAGAGCCGTGGACCCGCGGGATCACCGCGACCTCGGCGTGCAGCGGACGGATGTCGGCCAGGCCGCGGCCGTCGATGCGGATCTTGTCGCGCAACACTCGCTCGCGGACCAGCGACTTGTTGAGCGAGCGGAACGCCGCGCCGATCTCCTTCTCGCGACCCTCGAACTCAGGGGCGACCTTCTCGAGCACGACGGCCTTGATCTCGTCGAGGCGGTCCTCGCGGTCCTGCTTGCCGGCGATCTGGAGGGCAGCGGCGGTGTCAGCCTTGGCTGCGGCCTCGACGGCGGCGTAGACGTCGTCCTCGTAGTCGAGGAAGATCGGGAACTCCATGACCGGCTTGGCGGCCTCGGCGGCCAGCTGCGACTGCGCCTCGCACAGCTGCTTGATGAACGGCTTGGCGGCGTCGAGCCCACCGGCGACGATCTCCTCGGTCGGCGCCTGGGCACCGGACTGCACGAGGTTCCAGGTCTGCTCGGTGGCCTCGGCCTCGACCATCATGATCGCGACGTCACCGGTCTCGGTGACGCGGCCCGCGACGACCATGTCGAACACGGCGTCCTCGAGCTGGCCGTGGGAGGGGAAGGCCACCCACTGGCCGTCGATGAGCGCCACGCGCACGCCGCCGACCGGACCGCTGAACGGCAGTCCGGACAGCTGGGTGGACATCGAGGCGGCGTTGATCGCCAGCACGTCGTAGGGCATCGCGGGGTCGAGCGACAACACGGTGATGACGACCTGGACCTCGTTGCGCAGGCCCTTCTTGAACGTCGGGCGCAGCGGGCGGTCGATCAGGCGACAGGTGAGGATCGCGTCCTCACCGGGACGACCCTCGCTGCGGAAGAAGGAGCCGGGGATCTGACCCACGGCGTACATCCGCTCCTCGACGTCGATCGTGAGGGGGAAGAAGTCGAACTGGTCCTTGGGCGTCTTGCCGGCCGTGGTGGCCGACAGGAGCATCGTCTCGTCGTCGAGGTAGGCCGTGACCGAACCGGCCGCCTGGCGGGCCAGCAGGCCGGTCTCGAACTTGATGGTGCGGGTGCCGAACTTGCCGTTGTCGATGACGGTTTCGACGGCACTGATGACGGGTTCGCTATGAGTCTGAGCCACGAAAGGCTCTCCTATCTGTGCGCGGAGCGATCCCGCGACATGACCCGCGTCTTGTGAGAGCCGGTCTTCGATCGAGATCCGCAGAGCGCGCGCACGAAGGTGCGGGTTCTGAAGACCACTACCGAGGACCGGAGGCTGCCTCGCGGATCGCTCCTGTTGATGAGTTTTCAGTTGAAATGTAGCGAAGGGCCCGCGGAACGGGCCCTTCAGGACGTCAGCGGCGCAGGCCGAGACGCTCGACGATCGAGCGGTAGCGCTCGATCTCAGTCTTCTGCAGGTAGTTGAGCAACCGACGACGCTGGCCCACGAGGAGCAGGAGTCCGCGGCGGCTGTGGTGGTCGTGCTTGTGTTGCTTGAGGTGGTCGGTCAGGTGAGCGATGCGGTGGCTCAGCAGGGCGATCTGCACCTCAGGCGATCCGGTGTCGCCCTCGGTCGTGGCGTACTGGGCGATGATCTTCTTCTTGGTCTCCGCGTCGGTTCCGATCGACATGCGGGCTCCTTCCGGTTGGTCGTTGCGCGGCGCGCCGGGGCCTGTTCACCCGGGCACTGGATTCCGCGGCCGTTGCACGGCATGCGTCCCCCAGACAGTTGCTGCTGGGGACAACGCTGAAGGCTATCAACGCGACCCCTCCGGCTCGAAATCCTGATGCGGGCAACCACAGCCCTCCCTACGGTGCCCGCATGGCTCTCACCCTCGCCGACGTCGACCCGCTCGGCTTCCGCCCGGTGGAACGACTGCTGGAGATGCAGCTGCGGCTCTAGGGGCGTCTGGCCAGCACGTAGAGACGCTCGGTCTCGACCTCGGCCCCGGTGTAGGGACCACGCAGGTACCACTCGACGTCGACGAGCCCGGCACCGCGCACCGCCGCGAGCACGTCGTCGAGGTCGTGGAGGACGAAGTCGAGGTCGACCTCGTGGCCGAGCAGCTCGCTCGTGTGGTGCACCGCTTCGCCCCTGTGGAGCGCCAGCGCCAGCCAGCCTCCCGGAGCGAGCACGCGGGCGAGGGAGGCGACCGAGGGCGACAGCTCAGAGTCGGCGAGGTGCACGAGGGCGTACCACGCCGTGATCGCGCCCCATCCGGCTGCAGCCGGCGGGCGTAGCAGGTTGCTGAAGCTCCCCGTCGAGAACGTCACGTCTGGAAAGCGGCCGCGGGCCTGGTCGACCATCGCCGGGGAGAGGTCCAGGCCGGTTACCTGCGCACCGGCACGGGCCAGGTAGGCGGCGACGTGGCCCGGTCCGGTGCCGACGTCGATGACCGGCAACGGACCTGCCAGCCCGGCCACGCGATCCAGCAGCCACCGGTCGAAGGGCTTGCGCTCCAGCTCGTCGCCCAGCTGGTCGGCGTACGACGAGGCGACGGCGTCATAGGCCGCCACCACCTTCGCGTCACGTGCGGCAGGTCCAGCGGCAAGCACGCTCTCGCGGTCGACGCCTGGCGTGGCAGCGGCAACCGGCTGGTCGACCGCGACGGGACCGAGCAGGTGGACCCATCGCCTGTCGTGCTGGCCGGGCCGGCGCTCGAGCTCGCGCACCAGCGGGGTGGGCAGCTGTGCCATCCGGCGCAGCACCGCCTCGACCTCCTCGCGGTCGGCGAACGCGTGCAGACGGTCGGTGCGCGTCTTGAGCTCGCCGGGCGCCTGCGGGCCGCGCAGGAGCAGGACGGTGACGAGCGCGCGCTCGTCGGGCTGCAAGGAGAGCCGCTCGTCGAGCAGCTGGTGGTACTTCAGCGTGCGCGGTCCCCGGTCGGCCCACACGATGCGCACCAGGCCACGCTCCTTGAGGCTCTTCATCCGCTCGAGGAGCAACGGCTCGTCGTAGTCGGTCACCGGGTCGCGGCTACTGGTCTGGTTGCAGGCGGTGCGCAACGCGTTGAGCGTCATCGGGTAGCTCGCCGGCACCGTCGTCTGCTTCTCCAGGAGGGCACCAAGCACGCGCTGGTCGACGGAGTCGAGGACGAGCTCATCGATCACGCGCACAGCCTACGAAGACCTCGTGCCCCGCGAGGGAAGTGAGCCTGTCGGCCGCCCGTGCAAGGATGACGGCGTGCCGACCAGGCTGGGTGTGTGCAACCTCTGCGAGGCCATCTGCGGCCTCGAGCTGACCATCGAGCGGGGCGTGGTGACCACCATCCGCGGCAACCCCGAGGACCCGCTGTCGCGCGGCTACATCTGCCCCAAGGGCGTGTCCCTGGGCGACGTCCACGCCGACCCCGATCGGCTCCGCAGTCCGGTGCGTCGCATCGGCACCGGGGCCGACGCCGAGTGGGTGGAGATCGGCTGGGACGAGGCCCTCGACCTCGTCGCTGACGGTCTGGCAAGAGCGGTCAACGAGCACGGCAGGGACGCGGTCGGCGTCTACCTCGGCAACCCCAACGCCCACTCTCTGGGCTCGGCCACCCACGGCATCGCGATGGTCAAGATGCTGCGCACCCGCAACCGCTTCAGCGCGTCCTCGGTCGACCAGATCCCCCACCAGCTGGTCGCCTGGCAGCTCTATGGCCACCAGCTGCTCCTCCCGATCCCCGACCTCGACCGCACGTCCTACTTCCTCGTCTTCGGCGCCAACCCGATGGCCTCCAACGGATCGCTGATGACCGTGCCCGACTTCCCCAACCGGCTGCGCGCGCTGAACGCCAGAGGCGGGCGGATGGTGGTCGTCGACCCGCGGCGCACCGAGACCGCCAAGGTCGCTGACGAGCACCTGTTCGTCCGGCCCGGGTCCGACGCGGTGGTCGTGCTGGCGATGGTGCGCACCCTGTTCGAGGAGGGGCTCACCCGCCCTGCTCCCTACGTCGACCGCGTCGAGCGGGTGCGCGAGCTGGTCGATCCGTTCACGCCCGAGGTCGCCGAGCAGGTCAGCGGCATCGCTGCCGACGACGTACGCCGCCTGACCCGCGAGCTCGCGGCCGCCGACGGCGGGGCTGCCTACGGTCGTATCGGCGTGTCGACCACAGGCTTCGGCTCCCTTGCCCAGTGGGGCATCCAGTGCCTCAACATCCTGGCCGGCAACTTCGACCAGCCGGGCGGCGTGCTGTTCACCGAGCCGGCGATCGACTTCGTGGCCCGACGGTTCGTCGGCACCGGTCACTACGACCTCTACCGCAGTCGCGTGCGCAACATCCCCGAGTACGCCGGGGAGCTGCCGGCAGCGGTGATGAGCGAGGAGATCGAGACCTCGGGTCCCGGGCAGATCAAGGCGATGCTGACCATCGCCGGGAACCCGGTCCTCTCGACGCCAGACGGCAAGCGCCTCGGCGATGCCTTCGACGGGCTCGACTTCATGGCGGCCATCGACATCTACCTCAACGAGACGACCCGCCACGCCGATGTGATCCTGCCGCCGACGACCGCGCTCGAGCGCGACCACTACGACATCGTCTTCCACGGCCTGGCGGTCCGCAACACCGCGCGCTGGACGCCGGCCCCTCTTCCGAAGCCCGCCGGCGCCCTGCACGACTGGGAGATCTACCGAGAGCTGGCGCTGCGCTTCCAGCGACGACTGGTCGACCGGCCGCGGTTGCGGACCCGGCTCAAGCAGCGTGCCCGGCTCACGCCGAGCCCGCGGCGGATCATCGCCGGGCTGCTGCGCACCAACGGCGTCGTGTCGTTCAAGGACCTGCTGCGACACCCCGAGGGCGTCGACCTCGGACCGTTGCGGCCCACCATGCCCGAGCGCCTCCAGACCAGCGACCACCGCATCGACCTGGCCCCGGACATCGTCGTCGCCGACCTGCCGCGACTCCAGGCGTGGGTCGACGACCGGCTGCGCGACTCGCCAGACGGCCTGGTCCTGATCGGCCGCCGGCACAAGCAGGACAACAACGCGTGGTTCCACAACATCGAGCGGGTCAACCGCGGGCGGCCGCGTCACCAGCTGCTGATGCACCCCGACGACCTGGCCGAGCGCGGGATCGCCGACGGCGACCAGGTCACGGTGACCTCGCGGGTCGGGGCAGTGACGGTCGACGTGCAGGCCACCGACGACATGATGCGCGGCGTGGTCTCGCTGCCCCACGGCTACGGTCACCAGGTCGACGGCGTGCGGCTGGCCCGGGCGAGCAAGCTGCCCGGCGTCTCGATCAACGACCTCACCGACCCCGACCTGCTCGACCTCTCGGGCAACGCAGCACTCAGCGGCGTACCCGTCACGGTGACACCGGCGTGATCTCCGCGGTGGAGCTGGCCGCCGACCAGCGCGCGGCGGTCCGCGCCATGATCGAGCGGCGCATCCTCGAGCGGCGACTTGCCGCGGGCATGCATCCGTCGCTGGCGGCGCGGGCAGCCGAGCGCATCTACGCCAACACGACCGACGACGAGAGCGCACGCACCCAGGCGTGGGCCCTAC
The DNA here is from genome assembly GCF_015352445.1 of Nocardioides agariphilus. Classification (GTDB taxonomy): domain Bacteria; phylum Actinomycetota; class Actinomycetes; order Propionibacteriales; family Nocardioidaceae; genus Nocardioides; species Nocardioides agariphilus. The sequence continues at coordinate 19,355 of NZ_JADKPO010000019.1, read as the reverse complement.
GCGACCTGATGACCGACCTCGGGACCGCCTGGACGCACGCCCGCGACCGCCGCGCCTATCTGGCAGACCTCGACGTGCCCGTCGAGCATGCACACGAGGCCCTCGTCGCCATCATGGCCGAGCTGGCCGGCCAGGAGCTCGAGCTGCTGGCTCTCGACCTGCCTGCAGGAGACGAGGTGGCGGCAGCGGCGATCGCCTCGACCCAGGCCGAGCTCCAGAGCACCCAGATGCAGCTCGACCTCGCCACCCCCGTCGAGAACCCCTTGCGTGTCGAGCTGCGGCCGATGACCGAGACCGAGTTCGCGGCCTACCGCGCGACGGCCGTCGAGGCCTACGCGCAAGACCTCTTCGACTCCGGCGCCTTCTTGGACCTCGAGTCCGCACTGGAGTCCGCCGCGACCCAGACCGCGCACCTGTTACCCGCTGGCCGCGACTCGCCCGGGCACCATCTGTGGACGGCGTACGACGGTCACGTCCCGGTCGGGATCCTCTGGATCTTCGCCGGTGGCGACGCCGCGTTCATCTACGACATCGAGGTCCGGACCGACCAGCGGCGGCTCGGCTACGGACGCGAGATCCTCGACGCCGGTGCGCTGGCAGCCGGGCGGCTCGGTGCCGAGGCGGTCGGCCTCAACGTGTTCGGACACAACGACGGCGCCCGCGCTCTCTACGAGACGGCCGGCTACGCCACCACCGAGCAGAGCTACCGGATCGACCTGGCCTAGCTCTCCGCCTCCGCGAGGGCGAGCACGGCGGCGCGGCCCGCAGCCGGGTCGCTCGCGGCGAGAGCGGCCTCGGCCATCGCCCGGCACTGGACCGTGGTCACCGTGGCCAGCCGCGCGCCGACGCCCTTGACCGCGGCCGCTGCCATCGACAGCGAGGTCACGCCCATGCCGACCAGGGCACAAGCCAGCAGCGGGTCGGCCGCGGCCTCGCCGCACACGCCCACGGACTTGCCGACCTGCTTGCCTGCCTCGGCCGTGATCGCGATCAGGTGCAGCACGGCCGGCTGCCAGGGGTCGGTGAGGTGAGCCAGGTCGGCAGCCATCCGGTCGGCGGCCATGGCGTACTGGGTGAGGTCGTTGGTGCCGATCGAGAGGAAGTCGACGACCTCCAGGAACCGGTGGGCGAGCAGGGCAGCGGAAGGTACCTCGACCATCACTCCCGCCTTGAGCCCGCGGGACCTGACCTGGTCGGCGAAGTCCTTGGCCTCGGCGACGGTGGCGACCATCGGCGCCATCACCCACGTCTCCGTGCCCGTGCGCCTGGCTGCCTCAGCGATGCCGTCGAGCTGGTGGTCGAGCAGCGCGGGGTTCCCCCACGACAGCCGCAGGCCCCGCACGCCGAGCGCAGGGTTCTCCTCGCCCTCCATGGTGGCGAACGCGACCGGCTTGTCGGAGCCGGCGTCGAGCGTGCGCACGACGACGTACTGACCCTCGCCGAACGGCGCGAGCACCTTGGCGTAGATCTCGGCCTGCTCCTCGACCGACGGCTCGTCTTGCCGGTCCAGGAAGCACAGCTCGGTGCGGAACAGGCCCACGCCCTCGATGGGCTGCTTGACTGCCTTCTCGGCGGACGCACCGTCGGCGACGTTGGCGAGCAGCTTGACGGGGGCGCCGTCCTTGGTGCGACCGGGACCCTCCCAGGACGCCAGGGCCGCCCGCTGCTCGCGGTCGGAGGCCACGCGCCGGTCGGCCTCGTCGGGGTCGGGCTCGGTCTCGATGGTGCCGGCGGTGCCGTCGACGAGCAGCCGCGTCCCGTTGGCGATGTCGAGTGCGCCAGGGGTGCCGACCACGCACGGGATGGCGAGCTGGCGGGCGATGATCGCGGTGTGGCTGGTCGGGCCGCCCTTCTCGGTGACCAGCGCGTGCACGATCTGCGGGTCGAGGCCCGCGGTGTCCGCCGGCGCGAGGTCCTCGGCGACCAGCACGACCGGGGTGTCGGGCAGCGAGACGCCGGGCTCCGGCTCGCCGACCAGGTGTGCGACGACGCGGCGCTCGATGTCGCGCAGGTCGGTCGCCCGCTCGGCCATCAGCCCACCCATGCTGGTGAAGACGGCGACGAACTGCTCGACCGCGGCGTGGACCGAGCCGACGATCGGTGTGCCGGCGGCGAGGTTCTTCCTCACCGCACCCCGCAGGCCCTTGTCACGGGCCAGACCGGCGCTCGCGGTCAGCACCTCGGCGGCCGCACCGCTGGCCCTGGCAGCCTTGGCGGCGAACCGGTCGGCGACCGTCTGCACCGCCACGTCGTAGGCTTCGAGCGCGGCGTCGGGATCGGCGAACCCGCCGTCGCCGAACCTCGCGATGGCCTCCGGGTCGACCTCCCCGCGGACTCGGAGCGCGGGAGCGTGTGCGACACCCGGGACGACGGGGGTGCCCGAAAGTTGGGTCATGACCGCATTCAACTCCGCGCCTCCTTGACAGTCAACATATTCGGGCGTAGAACAACATAAACACAGATCAAATCCCACATATCGCCGACGTCGTCGCCGGTCATCCCATCCGGAGGAGCCCGTGTATGCAGCGGAGCGCCAGCAGGCGATGACCCAACTCGTCCGCGAACGCGGCCGGATCTCGGTCGTGGAGCTCGCCCAGGAGTACGCCGTCACGACCGAGACCGTGCGTCGCGACCTGTCCGTCCTCGAGGACCGCAACCTCATCCGTCGCGTGCACGGAGGCGCCATCCCAGCGGACGCACTCACCCTGATCGAGGCCGGGCTCCCCGACCGCGACGTCGCGCGCATCGAGCAGAAGCAACGCATCGCGGCGGCCGCTGTCGAACTGCTGCCGCGAGCCGACTCCACGGTCATCCTCGACGCCGGCAGCACGACGGTGCGGTTGAGCCGGATGCTGCCCACCAACCTGCGGATGACGGTCGTCACCCATGCCGTGCCGATCGCGGCCCAGCTGGCCGGCTCACCGCAGATCGAGCTGCACCTGCTGCCCGGCAGGGTCCGTCGCCACACCCACGCCGCCGTCGGGCCCGAGACCGTCGAGGCGCTCGACTCGATCCGGGCCGACCTGGCCTTCGTGGGGACCAACGGCCTCACCGTCGAGCACGGCCTGTCCACTCCCGACCGCACCGAAGCCGCGGTCAAGCGCGCGATCGTCGAACGATCGCGCAGGGTGGTCGTGCTCGCCGACTCGAGCAAGGTCGGCGTCGAGCGCACCATCAAGTTCGCCGAGCTGTCCAGTGTCGACACTCTCGTCACCGACAAGGAGATCGCAACCCATGACCGCAGGGCCATCGAACGCGTCGGTGTCGAGGTGATCACCGTATGAGCGACCGGCAGGCGGGCAAGATCGTCACGCTCACCCCCAACCCGAGCAACGACCGCACCGTCACCCTCGCCGGCCCACTCGTGCGCGGCGCCGTCCAGCGGCTCCTGTCGGTGACCATCCAGGCCGGCGGCAAGGGGGTGAACATCTCGCGCGCCGCGATGTCAGCAGGTCTCGAGACCGAGGCAGTCTTCCCGGCCCGACCCGAGGACCCGTTCGTCACCGAGCTCGAGTCGGCAGGCATCCGCTGCTACCCCGCGCCGCCAGCCGGCGACGTACGCATCAATCTGGCGATCACCGAGCCCGACGGCACCACCACCAAGCTCAACAGCCCCGGCGCCACCGTGACCTCCGCACACCTCGACGACCTCGCAGCCGCGCTGCTCGACCGGGCGGCCAGTGCGACCTGGGTCGTGCTGGCCGGATCGCTGCCACCCGGCGCCCCCGATGCGTGGTACGCCGAGCTCGTGCAGGCCCTGCGCAGCACCCAGGCGCAGGTCGCGGTCGACACCAGCGAAGGACCGTTGTCCGCCCTCGTGGCTGCGCTCCCGTCAGCCGCTCCCGACCTGATGAAGCCCAACGGGTCCGAGCTCGCGTCGTTCGTGGGCGGCGACGAGGACGCCTACGAGGCCGACCCGGCCTTGGCTGCCGCTGCGGCGCGCCAGCTCGTCGACAAGGGAGTGGGCGCCGTCCTGGTCACCTTGGGTGGCGCGGGCGCCTGCCTGGTCACCGCCGATGGCGCGTGGCACGCGACGCCCCCGCCGATCCAGGTGGTCAGCACGGTGGGCGCCGGAGACTCGAGCCTGTTCGGCTACCTGCTGGGCGACGTACGCGGCGGCTCGCCGGCCGAGCGCCTGACCCTCGCGGTCGCCTACGGAAGCGCTGCGGCCTCCCTTCCGGGCACTACCATCCCGGGACCTTCGGACACGTCCCCCGGACAGGTACTAGTGAAGTCCATCACACAGGGCCAGTCTTAGGACCATGCCCCAGATGATCACGGAAGACCTGGTCCGCCTCGATGCCGACCTCGGGTCCGACAAGCACGAAGTCATTCGTGCCTTGGCGGGCATCGTCGGCGACGCCGGCCGGGCGACCGATGTGACACAGCTGGCCGATGACGCGCTCGCCCGTGAGGCGACCGCGGCCACCGGCCTGAACGGTGGGATCGCAATCCCCCACTGCCGAAGCGCCGGGGTGGACACCCCGACCCTCGCCTTCGCGCGTCTCTCCCCTACCGTCGACTTCGGCGCCAAGGACGGCCCCGCCGACCTGGCGTTCCTGATAGCCGCGCCGGCCGGCGGCGACGCGTCCCACCTCAAGCTGCTCGCCAAGCTGGCCAGGGCCCTGGTGAAGAAGGAGTTCACCGACAGCTTGCGGGCAGCCAGCACGCCTGCACAGGTCGTGGACCTGGTCGCCGGCGTGGTGGGCGAGGAACCCCCGACCGCGGCACCGACCGCGGCACCGGCCCCACCGCCCGCCGCCGCAGCACCCGCCGCAGAGGCGGCTCACACGCCTCCGCCTCCAGCGGCGGCTCCCTCCGGCGACAAGCCCTCGCTGGTCGCCGTCACGGCCTGCCCGACCGGCATCGCCCATACCTACATGGCCGCCGAGGCCCTGGAGGCCGCTGCCGAGCGCGCGGGCATCACGATGCACGTCGAGACCCAGGGCTCCGCAGGCTCGACGCCACTGCCGCGCGAGACCATCGCCGCGGCCGGGGCAGTCATCTTCGCCGTCGACGTCGGCGTGCGTGACCGGGCGCGCTTCGGGGGCAAGCCCGTGGTGCAGTCCGGCGTCAAGCGTCCGATCGACGACGCTGACGCGATGATCGCCGAGGCCGTCCGCTACGCCTCGGACCCCAACGCACCTCGCGTCGAGGGCGCCGCCGGAGGTGCTGACGTCGGTGGCTCGGCGGGGGCAGCGGAGTCGTGGGGTGGGCGCGTACGCCGCATCCTGATGACCGGTGTGTCCTACATGATCCCGTTCGTCGCCGCGGGTGGTCTGCTGATCGCCTTGAGCTTCCTGTTCGGCGGCTACGAGATCGTGGGGCCGTTCGGCGAGATCGCCGCGCACAACTCGATCTTCAACCTCCCCGACGTCGATGCGTCCGGACTCGAGCACGCCCTGTTCGGGTCGAGCTTCTTCGCCTACCTCGGCGCGATCTTCTTCATCATCGGCAAGACCGCCTTCGCCTTCTTCGTGCCTGCCCTGGCCGGCTACATCGCCTACGCGATCGCCGACCGGCCCGGCATCGCGCCGGGCTTCGTGATGGGCGGGCTGGCGGCCAACATCGGCGGGTTCGTCGACGCCGACGGCAACGGCCTGCCGGCCACGGGCTTCCTCGGCGCCATCGTCGGCGGAGTTCTCGCCGGCATCATCGCCAAGTGGATCACCGGCTGGAAGGTGCCTACCTGGGCTCGTGGGCTGATGCCGGTGCTCGTGATCCCCTTACTGACCAGCATCCTGGCCGGCCTGGTCATGCTCGTCGTGCTCGGTCGTCCGATCTCGTGGTTGATGGACAAGCTGACCAACGGGCTCAACGACATGAGCGGCTCGAGCGCGGTGCTGCTCGGCATCGTCCTCGGCCTGATGATGGCCTTCGACATGGGTGGGCCACTCAACAAGGTCGCCTACAGCTTCGCCGCGGCCGGCGTCGGTGCCGCGGCCACGGCAGCGCCCGACGACCCCCGCCTCAAGATCATGGCGGCGGTCATGCTCGCCGGCATGGTGCCGCCGATCGCCCTGGCGCTGGCGACCGTCGTACGTCCGCACCTGTTCAACGTTCCCGAACGCGAGAACGGCAAGGCAGGCTGGCTGCTCGGCGCCTCGTTCATCACCGAGGGAGCCATCCCGTTCGCTGCGGCCGATCCGCTGCGGGTCATCCCGTCGATCATGATCGGCAGCGCCGTGACCGGCGCCCTGTCGGAGGCTCTGGACGTCGCCGTCAGAGCCCCACACGGCGGGATCTTCGTGCTGTTCGCCGTACACAACGTCTTCGGCTACATCTTCGCGCTGGTCGTCGGCGTGGCCGTCGGGGCGGTCGCGGTGATCGCTGCCAAGACGATCTGGCCGGCCAACGACGAGGACATCGCGGTCCTCGCCTGACGCAGCTGGCTCAACCACCCATCACCAGAGAAGGAGCACCATGCCCACCAAGACCGTCGTCGTCGGTTCCGCCGTCGGCCTCCACGCCCGTCCTGCAGCGATCATCTCGGAAGCCGCCGGCGAGCTGGACACCGAGGTGACGTTGGCCATCCCCGGGGGCGACCCCGTCGACGCCAGCTCGGCGCTGATGATCATGACGCTCGGCGCGGGCAACGGTGACACCGTCGAGGTCAGCTCCGACGACCAGGATGCGGTCGACAAGATCGCTGCCCTCGTCGAGCAGGACCTCGACGCCTGATCTACCTGGCGGGGGTACTCCCGTGCAGTTGACGGTGCGACACGCCGAGCGTGACCCGTCAACTGCACGGGACTACCCCTTCGTACGCCGCAGCTCCCGGTAGCAGATCCGGGCGACCACGACGCGGGCCAGCTCGCGCATGATCTTGTCGAAGAACTGCTGGCGGTAGGTGTTGTCGGTGACGGCGTACACCGTGAAATAGAGGCCGCTGAAGGCCGCCAGGAAGATCGAGACCCGGGCCAGCTCGCGGCTGACGAGGTGCTGACCCAACGGGTAGGACGGCGGGACGGTGATCCACGACTCGATGACCTGGTCGTTGATCGCCACCATCCCGAAGACGGCGAAGAACCCGAACACCGCCACCGCGAGGAGCAGCACCTGCACCGCCTGGGCGACCAGCAGCACCAGCACGAGGTTGGCCTTCTGCAGCCCGGTGACCTCGGCCTCGGCCTGGAGGTCGTGGCCCTCGGCCACGAGTCGCTGAGCGGTGTCGGCCAGCGGGGTGTCGGCAGTGACCTCGAGGAAGGTCTCCACGGAGATGTCGTCGTCGAACTGGTCGAGCTCCTCGTCGAGCCGCACCAGCAAGAACCCCGTGGCCGCCAGGCCGAAGAACAGCACAGCGCCCCAGATCACCCCCGCGCCCATGAAGTGGGTGACCTGCCAGACCTCGGTGTTGATGAACAGGAACGTCACGAAGAGCAACAACATCGGCAGCGCTCGCGTCGCCAGGGGAAAGAGCAGTCCGAGGCTCGCGAACGCCCGCTTGAGCGCCCACACGGCGATCACGTGCATACGCAGCGCGAACAAGGCGTACGCCGTCACCACGACCACTGCGAGCCACGCACCCGCCGCGAAACCGAACGACCCAGAGCTCGCCGGGATGCCGACAGCGAGCCCGGAGGCGAGACCGATCAACGAGGCGACCAGCAGCACCAGGACCACACGCGGCCGCGACAGTCGGCGCGCCACCTCGGCACGCACGTCGTCGACGAAGTAGGGAAGCCCGTGCTCGAGGAACCAGGTCTCCGCACTGCGAGCCGGGTCGGCCATCAGGCCGCCAGCAGGTCGCGCGCGCGAGTGACGTCGTCCTTCATCTGGGTCACCAGCTCATCGACCGAGTCGAAGCGCACCATGCCACGCAGCCTCTCGACGAACTCGACCTCCACCTCGACGTCGTAGAGGTCGAGCCAGTCCTCGGGGTCGTCGTGGTCGAGCACGTAGGACTCCACGCGCCGCTCCCGCTGCCCGTCGAAGGTCGGGTTGGTGCCGACGCTGATCGCCGCGGGGAAGCGCTCGCCGGTGTCGAGCCGACGCAGCCACCCGGCGTACACGCCATCGGCCGGCACCGTCGAGGGGCGCGAACCCGGGTCGCCCACGGGCACGTTGGCGGTCGGGAACCCCAGCTCGCGTCCCCGCTGGTCACCTCGGACCACGACCCCGCGCACGGTGACGGGACGCCCGAGTGCCTCGGCCGCACCGGCGACGTCACCGGCGGCCAGGCAGGTGCGTACGTAGGTCGACGACCACACCATGGGGCCTGCGTCGAGCGCGATGCCGTCGGTCGTGAAGTCGCGGGACAGTCCGGCCTCGGTCAACATGGCCACATCGCCGGCCGCCCGGTGGCCGAACCGGAAGTTGGCGCCGACGACGACGCCGGAGGCATGCAGCAGGTCAACCAGGATGCGGTCGACGAACTCCTCCGGCGACCAACCGGCCACCTCGCGGGTGAAGGGCAGTGCGAGCACGGCGTCCGCACCGGCCTGACCCAGCAGCCGGGCGCGGTCCTCGATCGAGGTCAGGGTGGTCGGCGCGTGGTCTGGACGGAGTACGGCCATCGGGTGCGGGTCGAACGTCACGGCCACCACCTTCAGCCCACGCTCATCGCCGATCTCACGGGCCCTGGCGACCACGTGGCGGTGGCCACGGTGCACGCCGTCGAAGTTGCCGATCACCACGACGGTGCGGCCGAGGCCGGCCGGGACCTCGGCGGTCGAGCGCCAGAGCTGCACGGACCGAAGACTAGTCATCCGACGAACACCGCGACCGCACGAGCCCGGCCCTCGCGCGGCTCGTAGAGGGCCAGGAACTCGCCCGCGGGGTCGAACACGGCGGTGAGCTCGCGCAGGTCGACGTCGAGGGTGCGGCCGACGCGTACGTCGGCAGCCTGGCGGTCGGTGAGGTCGAGCGCCGCGAAGGATGCCCGGGCCGCCTCCGCGATCGGCACCAGCGCGAACTCGGCCGCCAACGCCTCCAGCGTGTGGGCCTGCGCCACCTCGAACGGACCGACGGCCGTGCGTCGTAACGAGGTGAGGTGACCTCCCACGCCGAGAGCCACACCGAGGTCACGGGCGATGGCCCGCACGTAGGTGCCGCTCGAGCAGCGCACGGAGATGTCGAGGTCGGTCACCTCTGCGATGCGAACCTCGTGCACGACGAGGTCGTGGATGGTGACGGTACGGGGCTCGAGCTCCACGTCCTCCCCCGCCCGCACCCGCGCATAGGCGCGCTGCCCGTCCACCTTGATGGCCGACACCGCCGACGGCACCTGCGCAATGGTCCCGGCGAACCGGGCCGCGGCGGCTCGCACCTGGGCCACGTCGAGGTCGTGGGCCGACCTCGCGGCGACCACCTCACCCTCGGCGTCGTCGGTCGTGGTGGTGACCCCGAGCCGCACGGTGGCGTCGTAGGCCTTCTCGGTCAGCATCAGGTGACCGAGCAGCCGGGTGGCGCGCTCGACGCCGAGCACCAGGACGCCCGTCGCCATCGGGTCCAGGGTGCCGGCGTGGCCGACCTTGCGGGTGCCGGCCAGCCGTCGTACGCGCGCCACCACGTCGTGGGAGGTGATGCCAGCGGGCTTGTCGACGACGACCAGACCGGACGTAGTCACGTGTCCTGAGGAGCCGAGGGACCAGGCGTCTCGAAGGGCTCCTCGTCGTCGTCCTCCAGCTCGCGCGGCTTCTTGTAGGGGTCCTCCTCGCCGGCGTACGCCGCTCCAGCCCGCGCCGCCTCGACCTCGGCGTCTGACGCCTTGGCCGCGGCTAGGACCTCCTCGAGGTGGCGGGCCGCCTCGGGGATCTCGTCGGGGACGAAGGTCAGCGAAGGGGCGTGACGCATGCCCAGCTGCTTGGCCACCTCCGAACGGAGCAGGCCCTTGGCCGACTCGAGGGCGGCAGCCGTGCTGGCGTAGTCGCCGGTAGCCGAGTCTGGTTCGCTCAGCACCGTGTAGAAGATCGTCGCCTGCTGGGAGTCACCCGTCAGGCGTACGTCGGTGATGGTGATGAAGCCCAGTCGCGGGTCCTTGATCCGCCGCTCCAGCATCTCCGCCACGATCACCTGGATCCGGTCGGCGATCTTGCGCACCCGGGGATTGCTCATGTCTCTCCTCGTGCGCCGAATCGGCGCAGTTAGCCTCCACGTCGATGTCGAGTCGGCGCAGTCTGCTGGGCAGACTGCGCCGACTCGGCGGGGTCAGCCGCGCGGGATCTCCCGCATCTCGAAGGCCTCGACGATGTCGCCTTCCTTGATGTCTTGGAAGTTGCGCAGCACCAGACCGCACTCGAAGCCCTCGCGCACCTCGGACGCGTCGTCCTTCTCGCGCTTGAGCGAGGCGAGGTCGAGGTTGTTGGCCACCACGGCACCGTCTCGGATGACGCGGACCTTGGCATTGCGGCGGATGACTCCGTCGATGACCATGCAGCCGGCGATGTTGCCGACCTTGGACGAGCGGAAGATCGCGCGGATCTCCGCCTGGCCGAGTGTCGACTCCTCGAACTCCGGCTTGAGCATGCCCTTCAGGGCGGCCTCGATCTCGTCGATCGCCTGGTAGATCACCGTGTAGTAGCGGATCTCCACGCCCTCGCGATCGGCCAGCTCGGTCGCCTTGCCCTGGGGGCGGACGTTGAAGCCGATGATGATCGCGTCGGACGCGGCTGCCAGGTCGACGTTGGTCTCGGTGATCGCACCGACACCGCGGTCGATGACGCGCAGCGACACCTCGTCGCCCACGTCGATCTTGGCCAGCGCATCCTCGAGTGCCTCGACCGAACCCGACACGTCGCCCTTGAGGATGAGGTTGAGCTCCTGGCTCTCGCCCTTCTCCATGGAGGCCATGAAGTCCTCGAGCGTGCGGCGGACGCGGTAGCGGGCCTGGTTGGCGGCACGCTCACGGGCCTCACGCTTCTCGGCGATCTGGCGGGCCATCCGGTCGTCCTCGACGACGATGAAGTTCTGCCCGGCGCCGGGGACGGCCGACAGACCCAGCACCATCGCGGGGCGCGAGGGGTCGGCCTGCTCGATCGGGTCGCCGTGCTCGTCGATCATCGCGCGGACCCGGCCGTGGGCCGGACCGGCGACGATCGAGTCGCCGACCCGCAGGGTGCCGCGCTGCACGAGCACGGTCGCCACGGGACCACGACCCTTGTCGAGGTGCGCCTCGATGACCAGACCCTGGGCGTCCTGCGTCGGGTTGGCACGCAGGTCCAGCGACGCGTCGGCCGTCAGCACGATCGCCTCGAGCAGCTTGTCGAGGTTGAGCTCGGACTTGGCCGAGACGTCGACGAACATCGAGTCGCCGCCGTACTCCTCGGGCACCAGGCCGTACTCGGTGAGCTGACCGCGGACCTTGGTCGGGTCTGCGTCAGGCTTGTCGATCTTGTTGACCGCGACGACGATGGGTACGCCGGCGGCCTTGGCGTGGTTGAGCGCCTCCACCGTCTGCGGCATCACTCCGTCGTCGGCCGCCACCACGAGGACCGCGATGTCGGAGGACTTCGAGCCACGAGCACGCATGGCGGTGAACGCCTCGTGACCCGGGGTGTCGATGAAGGTGATGCGGCGGTCGTTGCCGTCGACCTCGGTCGCGACCTGGTAGGCGCCGATGTGCTGGGTGATGCCACCGGCCTCCTTGTCGACGACGTTGGCGTTGCGCAGTGCGTCGAGGAGCTTGGTCTTGCCGTGGTCGACGTGACCCATGACGGTCACGACCGGCGGTCGGATGACCAGGTCGCTCTCGTCGCCCTCGTCCTCACCGAACTCGAGGTCGAAGGACTCCAGCAGCTCGCGGTCCTCGTCCTCGGGCGAGACGATCTGGACGACGTAGTTGAGCTCCTCGCCGATCAGCTCGAGGGTCTCGGCGTTGACCGACTCGGTGGCCGTGACCATCTCGCCGAGCGAGAACAGCATCTGCACCAAAGCGGCCGCGTCGACGCCGATCTTCTCCGCGAAGTCGGTCAGCGAGGCGCCGCGAGCAAGGCGAACGGTCTCGCCGTTGCCCTTGCGGACGCGCACGCCACCGATCGTCGGCGCCTCCATCTGCTCGAACTCCTGGCGGCGTGCGCGCTTGGACTTGCGACCGCGACGCGACGGACCACCCGGTCGCCCGAAGGCGCCCTGGGTCTGGCCGCGACCACCACGGCCCTGGCCGGGACGGCCACCGCCACTGGGGCCGAAGCCACCGCCGCCACCACCGGGACCGCCACGGCCGGGCGCACCTGCGCCGGCACCTGCGCGACCCGGAGCACCGGGACGCCCAGGGGCGCCACCGCGTCCGGGGCCACCTGCGCCACGGCCGCCTGGGCCCGCGCCGAAGGCGGCCGGGGACTTGGGCATCATCGCCGGGTTGGGGCGAGGCATGCCGGGGCGACCCTCGCCACGACCGGCCGGAGGACGCGGCGGACGCTGCTCGTCGCTGACCTCGCGCTCGGGGCCGGGCGCCGGACGGCGACCCATGCCCTGGCTGGAGGCGAACGGGTTGTTGCCGGGACGCGGCGTACCGCTCGGCTTGCCGACCGGCCGCGGGGCCGGGGCCTTGGGACGAGCACCGGTGGTGCCGGTCTCGTCGGCATCGGTGGCAGCCGGAGCCGGAGCCTCCGTGGCCGGCGCAGCCTCCGCGGCGGCAGGCGCCTCAGGCGTGCTCGGTCGCGGGCCGGGCCGCGGAGCGGCCTTCGCCGCCGGGGCCTCGGCAGCCGGAGCGGCAGGCGCGGCGGGCTCAGCCGGAGTCGGGGGTGCGGACACTGCCGGCGCGGCCGCGGGGGCCGTGGCGGCGGGCTTCTCCGCAGGCGGTGCGGTAGGCGGTGCGGCAGGCGGGGCAGCGGGCGCTGCGGCGGCCTTGGAGGCCAGCAACGCATCGCCGTACTGCTTCTTGAACTTCATCTCGACGGGAAGCTCGATCGTCGAGGAAGGCGACTTGACGAACTCGCCCATCTCCTTCAGCTTCTCGAGCACTTCCTTGCTCTCGATGCCGTAGGTCTTGGCGAGCTCATGAACTCGGGTCTTGGCCACTTCTCTCCTTCTGGCCGCCGACCCGGTTCAGGGTTCAGCGACCGTTATTGCAGATGTGCGGGGCTCATTGCGAAGTACTCATCGAGTGCTCATGAGCTGCTGCTCCAGTTTCTGTCGGTCGTGTCGGTGCTGGTGTCGAGGTGCTCGCGCAGGGGGGCGACGGTGAGTCCCTCCTGGACCCGCAGGGCCCGGCTGAACGCTCGCCGTCTGACCGCCTGGTCGAGGCACTCGGTCGTGGGGTGCAGGTGCGCCCCTCGTCCAGGTGCCACGCCGGCCGGATCAGGACACACGGCCGGTTGACCGTCTGCTCCTGCGCCGGCGACCACGCGCAACAACTCGCTCTTGGCAGCTCGCTGGCGGCAACCGATGCAGGTCCGGACAGGTCCGGGGGCAGGGGTCAACGACGGGTGAGCCACTTCGGGGGAGTCTAGCCGTACTCGTGTTCCGGACCGAAACCCCACGTGCGGAGGTCTCGTCAGCACCGGGTTTCGACGCGCTCGTGCGACCTAGTTCCTCGGTCGCGTCGCTTGCTCAGCCTGGCCCGACCGACGCGGTTGGTTCGTTCCTCACGAACCGCTGTCGGTCTCATCATCGGAGCGGATGTCGATGCGCCAGCCGGTGAGCCGCGCGGCCAGGCGGGCGTTCTGGCCCTCCTTGCCGATGGCCAGGGACAGCTGGAAGTCGGGCACGATGACCCGGGCGGACCTGGCGTCGGCGTCGATGACCTGTACTTCGGTCACCCGGGCCGGCGACAAGGCGTGGGCCACCATCTCCGCAGGGTCGTCGGACCAGTCGACGATGTCGATCTTCTCGCCGTGCAGCTCCGACATGACGTTGCGCACGCGTTGGCCCATCGGGCCGATGCAGGCGCCTTTGGCGTTGACGCCCGACTGGGTAGTGCGTACCGCGATCTTGGTGCGGTGGCCGGCCTCGCGTGCGATCGCGGCGATCTCGACGATGCCGTCGGCGATCTCCGGGACCTCGAGCGCGAACAGCTTCTTGACGAGGTTGGGGTGGGACCGCGAGAGGGTGACCTGTGGCCCGCGCATGCCCTTGCGCACCGAGATGACCAGGCACTTGATGCGGGCCCCGTGCTCGTAGCGCTCCCCTGGCGCCCGCTCCCCCATCGGCAGCAGGGCCTCGAGCTTGCCGAGGTCGACCATCACGTCGTCGGGGTTGCGCCCCTGCTGGATGACGCCCGAGACGATGTCGCCCTCCTTGCCGGAGAACTCGCCGTAGCGGATGTCGTCCTCGGCGTCGCGCAGCCGCTGCAGCATGATCTGCTTGGCCGTCGTCGCAGCGATCCGGCCGAATCCGTCGGGCGTGTCGTCGTACTCGCCGACGACGTTGCCCTCGTCGTCGACCTCCGAGGCCAGCACGGTCACGTGACCCGACTTGCGGTCGAGCTGCACCCGTGCTTGCTCCACCGCGCCGGGCGTCTTGTGGTAGGCCGTCAGCAACGCCTGCTCGATCGCTTCGACGAGCACGTCGAAGGAGATCTCCTTCTCCCGCTCCAGCATCCGCAGGATGCTCAGGTCGATGTCCATCACGCCTCCTTGTCGTCGGTGGGCTCGTCGCTCTGCGCGTGCTTGCGGTTGAACTCGACCTGAACCAACGCCTTGGCGACCTGGTCGTAGGCGAGGACTCGCGGCTGCCCGGAGACGTCGAGGGTCACGGCCTCCTCGCCACTCTCGCCGATCCGACCCGTGAGTCTCTCGCCATCGTTCGTGGTGACCGCGACGAGGCGGTCGTGGTTGCGGCGCCAGTGGCGCGGCAAGGTCAGGGGTCGGTCGACGCCGCGCGAGGTGACCTCCAGCGTGTAGGGCGCCTCCCCCATGGCCTCGGAGTCGTCGAGTGCCTGCGACACCTGACGGGTGGCCTCGGCGATGTCGTCGAGGGTGACGCCGCCGTCTCGGTCGACGGCCACTCGGAGGACGCGGCGCTTGCCGGCGGGAGTCAGCTCGACCGCCTCGAGATCGAGCCCGAGGGCACCAAGGGGATCGGCGATGGCAGCGCTGATGCGGTCGCGCGTGGCCGCATTCGCTGACCCGACGGTCCCGGGGTTGTTTCCTGGGCTCACGGGCGCTGACCTCCTGTGCTGTTGTCGACCACCCACGATAGCGGCCCGGTCCGCGCCGGGAGCCAGCCGTTAGGGTCAGGCCGTGAGGAGCACTCGGCGCGCGGCCCTGACAACCGCAGGCGTCGCGACGCTCAGCCTGGCCGGCTGCTCCCGGCAGGGCCAGCGCTCGACCTCCTCACCCACTTCCACCGCCGGCTCGACCGCCTCGGCCACCTCCACGTCCTCGGCTGACCCCGGCTCCCAGCCGAGCCAGGCGGATCCCGACCTGAAGGCTCTCGACCGGGCCCACGCGCTCAGCGCGGTCCTGCTGGCCGACCTCCGGGTCTCGCGCCCGGCGATCGACACTGGTGGGCGCCTGGCTCGCATCCACGCCGACCACCTCGAAGCGATCCGGACATCAGCGCCCGACACCACCGAGACCCCGTTTCCGACCCCCGGGCGTCGCCTCACGGCCGGGCGGTTGCGCGCCCGCGAGCTGGCCGCCCAGAAGGAGCTGGCCCGGCTGGCCAGGAGCGCGCAGAGCGGTGCCGTGGCGCGGTTGCTGGCGAGCATGTCCGCGGGTATCGCCGCTGGCCTCGTGCCTCGCGGCGGGGTGCCGCGTTGACCACCACCGAGACCGTCGAGGCGTTGCAGACGGCGCTCGCGGCAGAGCATGCCGCGCTCTTCGTCTACGGCAGCCTGGGTGCACAGACGTCTGAGTCTGCGACCCCGCACGTGTTCGCCGAGGTCGTCGACGCCTACAGCACCCACCGGGCGTGGCGGGACCTGCTGACCACGCGGCTGCGCGAGGAGGGCGTCGAGCCGGTGCCGGCTGCACCGACCTACGAGCTGCCGGACATCCCCGCCAACGTGATCGGTGTGGTCAAGGCTGCGTGCGACCTGGAGGCTCGCTGTTGCGAGACCTACGCCTACGTCGTGGCCAACACCGTGGGCCAGGACCGCAGCTGGGCGATCCAGGCGCTCACTCGAGCCGCGGTGCGACAGACCGCCCTCGGCCTCCCGCCCGGCTCGTGGCCAGGGGCCTCGGACCTCGGGTGACCTGCGAGCTGTCGACCGGAGACCTGAGCAGGCGAGCTGGGCAGGAGAGGTTCGACAAAGGCAATGGCCCGCGGTCTTCCGGTGCCGAGGAACTCCCGAGACATTCCCCGACACCGGAAGCCCGCGGGCCGATGGGTGCCCGGACTTGGGAACTTCAGTCCTGCTTGCCCTGACTTCCAACTGTCGGCATGCCGGCCCGGGATGTGGGGGTGGACCGGATCGCCTGTGCAAGATCATGCAACGGGACGGCCGCTCGCCGGTATCGATCCGCGCCTCATGTTTGTGCAGTGCACAAACATGCAGGCAGTCTCCGCCTTCACCAGTCAGCGACGACGTCCACGATCTCGATGAGGTGGTGCACCACGGCGTCGGGTACTCCGAGCGAGTGGCCGACCTGCGCCGCAGGGATGTTGCTCAACGGGACGTGGATGGCTCTCATGCCGGAGTTCTGTGCGCCCCAGACGTCGTCGAAGAGTCGGTCACCCACGTAGACGCACCGGGACAGGTCGCTCAGGCCGACGGCCCGCGCGGCCGCGCTGAACGCCTCCGGAGCGGGCTTGGTCCACGGGATCTCCGAGGTGTAGACATCGCCGTCGATGAGGTCGAGGACCCCGTCGCGCTCGAAGAAGCCCCGGTGCCAGGCCCGCGGCCACACCGTGTTGGACAAGACGCCCACCTTGATGCCCCGAGCCCGCAAGGCCTCGAAGAGCGGTCCGGCCTGGGGATCGGTGGCGGTGTGCGGGAGCCAGAAGTCGTAGTAGGCCCGCAGCAGCTCGGGGTCATGGGTCAGTCCCGCCTCGTCGAACAGGTCGTCCAGGGTGGAGCTGCGCTGCTCTTCACGTGCCCTGCCCCACACGGTCGCGTTGGCCTCGTGGAGGCGGGGGGCGAGCGTGGCCAGGTCCACGGGCTCGTCGGCGGACTGCACGACGGCCTGCGCCAGTGCCAGCGACTCCTCGTGGAAGTCGACGTCGTGCCACCTGGTCAAGGTGCCGCCCCAGTCGAAGATCACCGCGTCCACCGCCACAGGCGTCAAGGTAGTCGCCCCGGTGGTCGACCCGGTGGTCGACCGGTCAGCCCGACTGGTGCACGTCCATGCGCAGCACACGGCTGGCCAGGTCGATGAGCGGACCGAGGGCGAGCACCACGCCAACCGTGCCGACCCCGACGGTCGCGCCGAGGAGCCAGCCGCCGAGGGCACCTCCGCCCTGGACCAGGCTGTAGCTCCATCGGAACCGCACCGGCGGGTCCCAGGCCAGCGCGGCCGCCTCGGCCGGGCCGGCTCCGGTGTCACTGCCGAGGTAGGCCGCGATGCCGAGCGCCAGCACAGGGAAGGCAAGCACCAGCAGGGCAGCCCTCCCCCACGTCGGGTCCGGGGTCGACCAGAGGTCGAGCAGTGCCGAGATGACGACGCCGACGACGACGACCTGGGTGATCGTGCCCAGGCCCGGACGCACGCGTCGCGCCGCCGCCAAGCCCACGAGGATCGAGCCCACCACGATGTTCATCACCCAGAAGGAGACGCCCACCGTCATCGCCAGCCCGTTGACGAACGTCGAGTAGCCGTCGGAGCCGAGGTCGGCCGTCAGCAACATGGCCACGCCGAGGCCCAGGACCACGCAGCCGGCCAGGAGCAGGCCGACCCTCGGCAGATCTGGCATGCCCAAGACGCTACAAGTGTGGTGGGGTAAGCAGTGGGACGTGCCCGTCCCACTGCTCACCAACGGGGAAACGAGGAGATTGACCGGATGCGCAGACTGCTGACCACAACGACGGCGCTGCTGGCACTCGCTGCACCGATGATGGCCGCCGCGCCGGCGCTCGCCGCACCGGTGCAGGTGACGATCAAGCCGGCGGCCCTCCCACGGGGTCCCAACGAAGCCGGTCCCCACCTGGATGGCAAGACCATCCACGACGGCACCATCAAGGTGACGGTCAACGCCGGGCGCGTGCTGCTCTACGGCAAGTGGAACCAGTCCTACATCGTGGCGACCGGGAACAAGCTGTGGGGAAACACCAAGCTGGTGCGGGTCGCGAAGACCGGCAACACCAAGGTCCTCGTCGCCGGCATCGACCCGTTCAACGCCAAGCTGGACGCCGTTGCCGGCCAGGTGGCCTACTCCTACGGCGACACCACGCAGAAGCCGACGATCGGGATCTATGACCTCGTGCAGAAGCAGGAGATCATCTCGCGATCGTTCGCCTCGACCCCGAGGCTGCTCGACTTCGACCTGGGCCGGGTGATCGCGTCGTTCTGGACCTTCACGATCAAGACAGTCACGTGGGACACCGTCATCGACACCGTCGCCAAGGTGAACTCCAAGCGCAGCAACTACGCGAGCATCGCGCACGGCCTGATCGGCTACTACGACAAGGACCCACAGGCGGGTGGCTGCCAGGTTCTCACCCACCTCGGCACGCAGTCCGACCGGCTCTGGACCAGCTGCAAGGAGCGGATCGAGGCCGGCTCTCCTGACGGCCGACGCTTCGCCACCATCCCGCTGCTCACCGATGGTCTGGGCGCCGCCGACATCGTGGTGCGCAAAGCAGGTGGCGTGGCGGTCGCCCACTACCGGATCAACGGCTACTTCGGCCGGATCTGGTGGGAGACCAACACCAAGCTGCTGATGCAGGCCAACGGCACCGCCAAGGCGGCGGTCGTTCGGTGCAAGGTCGCCGACTGCAACCGCGCGACGGCGCTGTCGCCCACTCCCGACCTCTGAGCTCTCAGCCGGTGGTCCGGGCCGCTCGCAAGGCGGCCCGGATCATCGGCCACTGGAGCGGCAGCCGGGCATAGGCGATCGCCTTGAAGCGTGTACTGCGGGACCGTCGTGCGTCGTCAGCCATCTTGAGGTTGCCCGGGAACACGACTACCAGCAGGGCTGCCGCGGCGTACGACGCCAGGCGACGCGTGCGCGGCTGGAGCATCCCGGCCGCGCACACCAGCTCGGCCACCCCGCTGCCGTAGATCACCTCGCGGTGGGCAGGCACGAAGTCCGGCATCAACGGCTCGTAGGTCTCGGGCCGCAGCAGGTGCACCGTCCCGCTCACAGCCAGGACGCCGACGACGACCTTGGCATCCCAGGGCAACGGCATGGGTCGAGCCTAGGGATGCTGGTTTCGAGACGGTCGCTGCGCGACCTCCTCAACCAACCGACGAGTCGCCGGTTGAGGTGCGAGCCGAGACGGTCGCTGCGCGACCTCCTCAACCAACCGACGAGTCGCCGGTTGAGGTGCGAGCCGAGACGGTCGCTGCGCGACCTCCTCAACCAACCGACGA
>NZ_JADKPO010000018.1 GCF_015352445.1 Nocardioides agariphilus | reverse complement strand
GACATGCCCGACGCTGGCCACGCCGGCTATGCCGATGACCTGCGACACGCTATGCCGATGTCTTGAGACACCCCATTCCGATGTCCTGAACCAGCACACCTACGGGCGCGCATCTGTTCAGGGTGCGAGGTCTCGCGCTACGGCAGCGGCTTCAGTGCGGTTGGTGACGCGGAGCTTCGCGAGCAGGTTCGTGACGTGAACGCTCACAGTCTTCTCGCTGATGAACAGCTTGTCGGCGATGGCCCTGTTGGTCGCGCCCGTCACCAGGACCTCGAGCACCTCACGTTCCCGCGTCGTGAGAATGTCGAGGATGGAGGGCCGTTCGTCACCCGCTACCGGGATGCGGTGCCGGCGGGCGAGCTTGAGCGCGTCCTCCAGCACGCCTTCCATGCCCGTCGTCCTGGCGTCGTTGACCACCTGCGACAAGGCCGTCCGAGCCTCGTCGCGCACACCTTCAGCCAGCATGGCCCGCAACAACCGCAGGCGGACGGGCAGAGCGAGTCCTGCGCCTACATGAGCGGCGGCGTCGTACGCCGCTCGCCACAGGTCGGTCGACGGCTCGCCCCACAGCTCGGCGCGCAGCGCGTTCGCCTGAGGAATCAGGCAGCCGAACCGCGTTCTGCTGCCAGTGGGGCTGACGGTGCGCAGCGCCCGGTTGAGCGCACCGTCAGCCATCTCCATCAGATCCGTCGGATCGGGGAGTCCACGACGATGCGCTGCCTCGATGGCGTGGAAGGCACCGTAGGCGTGTGCCCCCAGCGAAACGGGTCCATCTGCGGTCTCGAAGCGGGCCAGCACCTCGCGCATCGTGGCCACGGCCTCGTCCACCTGGTTGGTGGCGACCAGAACCTGCACGAAGGGCAGCACCGCCAGGTTGGTGGGCAGGGCGGCGATCGAACGCATCTTGTCGAAGACGGTGCGCACCAGCGGCTCCGCCGTTGCGGCGTCGCCACGAAACAGGAGCAGCCGGATCCGGGGAGCGAGCTTGTCGAAGGAGTCATCGGGGACCGATCGCTCGGCCGCCAAGGCGTCCAGCTCCAGGTCGGCGTCGGTGAGGCGGCCGAGGTCCAGGAGTCCCTGCACCCGCTCGAGCCGGATGCGGGCGGCGGCGTAGGGGAAACCGTCCCGGAGAGCACGGTCGCGCGCCGACTCGGCGATCCGCATGCCCGATTCGTGGTCGCCCGCGGCGAGCAGTGCCTCCGCTTGGCCGGCTTCGGCCAGGTAGGCGAGAGCGTGCGCTCCGCCACGGTGCTGCAAGGAGGCGCCCTCGCGGAACTTCTCGGCCGAGGTGACATGGTCGCCCAGAGCCATGGCAGCCCACGCCACGTTGTAGAGCGCCTCTCCCTCCGCCTCAGCAAGTCCCAGGGCGCGCGCGATCGTGACAGCCTCGCCGGCACTCATCGAGGCGGCCCGCCACTGCTCGTAGCGGATGAATCAGAAGCTCTGCATCGTCAGTGCGCTCGCGAGCTCGGCCGAAGGCTCGTCGCCGAGCAGGGAGAGCGCCCGGTCCAACGCCTCCTTGTGGGTGAGCCCTCCCTCGATCTCCGTCCACGTCTGGGCGTACGCCGTGTAGACGCGTGCTGCCGACAACGGGTCGGACTCGTCACTCACGAGGTCGAGCGCCTGAGCCATCAGCTCGCGTGACCGGGCGGGCCCGTAGTTCTCGTGATGCGCCAACGCCAGCTGGAGCACCAGGTCGGCCTCGGCCGGTTCGCGGTCCTCGGGCGGCACCCGGTCGAAGAGCTCGAGAGCCCGCGTGAGGAACGGAATCGCCTCCGGCAAGCCGTGGCGACGAGCAGCCGTCCCGGCGCGGACCGCGGCTGCGAAGGCCCGCGGGACGTCGTGGGCGGCGTGCCAGTGGAAGGCGAGCTGGCCCAGCTCCGTCATTCCGGGGTCGTCGCCGGTCAGCCGCTCGATGGCCTCGGCGACCCTTGTGTGGCACAGGGTTCGCTCACCCGGCATCAGGTCGTCGTACACCGCCTCGCGGATCAACCCGTGTCGGAACCGCCCCTGGTCGCCGGCCCGTTCCAGCACGTACCCCTCGATCGCCTCGCGAAGCGCAGCGTCGACCGCGAGGGCTTCCAGACCGAGCCCCTGGGCCAGGACGCGCGGGGAGAGCGTGCTGCCGTGGACCGAAGCGAGCTTGAGCAACAGCCTGGTGGGCTCGCTCAGCCCGTCGACACGGCGCAGCAGAAGGGCGGCGAGTGCTTCGGGCAAGTCGTCGATGCCGGCGGCGATGAGCTCCTCTGCATACAGCGGGTTTCCCTCGCTGCGCTCGAACACTACGTCGATCAAGGCAGGGTCGACGGCGCCGCTACGTCGCGTGGCCAAGGCGGCGACCTCCTCCCGGCCCAAGGCAACGAGGTCGACGCGGCTCGTCCCGGGGCTGCGGCCGAGGTCGACCACGGCCTTGCGGAACGGACTGCCAAGCGGGATCTCATCGGACCGGTAGGTGAGCACCAGGCACATCGACCCGTGGCCGGTGCGAGCGACCGCCGTGGCCAGGTCGACGGTCGACTGGTCGGCCCAGTGCATGTCCTCCAGGACCAGCAGCAGGGGGCCGGCGCCGGCACCCTCTTCGACCACGAGGGCCAGCTCGTCGATCGTCACGTCGTCGGCATCACCACGTAGGTAGGGAGCCAGTCGTCTCGTCACGTGGGGTAGCTCTTTGTCCGTGCGTCCCCGAAGCACGCCCCGCAGGGCCTCCCGCACCGGCCGGAGGGCAACCCCGTCATCGATGTCCAGGCAATGTCCCAGCAACACCGTGAACCCCAGCTCGTACGCGTGGTCGGCGATCGCCACGGTCAGCGTCGTCTTGCCGATGCCGGCATCGCCGCCGACCAGCAGCACCTGAGGAGTACCGGAAGCGGCGACAGCCAAGGCGAGGTCGGCCTCGGCCAGCTCGCGGTGCCGCCCGATCAGTCCACGTGAAGGGTGGTTCATCGGTGCCCCCGACTCAGTGCCCGTCCCGTCTTCACGCGTGTGCGGGACGTCGGCAGTCTAGGACCCCCGAGGGCGGAGACCCTCAGGTCGCTCAACGACGCCACCATCACGCCGTCGGCCGCCACCACCGCGCGTTGACGGCCGATCGCGCCGGGTCGCGTAGCGAGTACGCCAGCAGGAGGAGACCCAGCAGCGACGCAAGAGCCCAGCGTGTGCAGATGGCTGGCCACCCGCCGGGGATGTCGCCGGTGGGCAACAGCCGCCACTGCGGGGGGAGGGCCGAGGAGGCGATGACCACGAACAGCACCGCGGGACCGGAGACCAGCCCGCCGTGGCGCCAGCCCCTGCGCCGTCCGGCCACCCCCGACACGCCGAGGTTGAGACCGAGGATCCCGGCCGTCATGGCCACGAGCGCCCCGGCCTCGCCGATTCCCGAAGGGCGCGCCAGTGAAGCCAGCACCACGGCGGCGAGCGCCGTTGCCAGGGCGGCACCAGCCACGCGCAGGCCCTGACGTGCGCGCAGGGTGGTAGGGGAGGGCGCCAAGGTCTCGGCGGCCGGGTCGTCGGTGACGAACCCCGCCCCGGCGCCGAGCAGGAACGCACCGATCTGCAGCGGCGCGGCGACCGGTCCGTGGGAGTGGACCAGAGCGAGGAGGAGAGAGATCGCGGCCCCGAGCAGCCACGGCGCGACATGTGTGGCGCGCCAGGTGTAGCGCCACCTGGTCACGTCAGGACCGCAGCCGCCGAAAGGGTGACGAGCGCCGCCCCGACCAGGGCCAGCAGGACCGACGTCCGGCTGCGCTGCGGTTGGGCGAGTGCTGCGCCGGCGAACAGGAGCGTCAGGCCCAGGAGGTAGGGAAGCCTCATCACGGCTGCCCCGGTGTCGTCGGCGGAGTTGAGAGGCATCAGGACCCGCCATGCCGATGGGTCGTCGCCGGGCGTCCAGAAGTAGAACGCCACGGCGAGCGCGGGGGCGACGAAGGCGCTCGGCATCCATCGGGCCAGCGCCACTCCCAGCGCTGCGAGAGCCGTCATGATCAGCGGCAGCGACGCGAGCACGAGCAGGTCGACCTCGTCCAGAGCGAACCGCGACGCGGCGTACGCCGTGACCGCGCC
Source organism: Nocardioides agariphilus (assembly GCF_015352445.1). Taxonomy (GTDB): domain Bacteria; phylum Actinomycetota; class Actinomycetes; order Propionibacteriales; family Nocardioidaceae; genus Nocardioides; species Nocardioides agariphilus. The sequence continues at coordinate 85,143 of NZ_JADKPO010000018.1, read as the reverse complement.
GAGTCCCGCAACCGTGAGCAAGGTCGGGGCCAAGATGGCGGTGAGGAGCGCCCCCACTCGCGTCGAGACGGGCATGGGCAGGGCCTCGTGCTGCTCGACGGTGTCGGCCCGGTGGTCGCGCAGCGTCACGACGTTGGTGGCGACCATCGTGAAGGGCGCCATCAGCGCGAAACCGGCGTACACCGTCCATCCGGAGGTCGACCAGCCGCGAGCAAGGAAGGCAGCACACCCGCCTGCTGCCACCACCACGCCGGCGAGGAACAGCGGGTGCAACGCGAGACGACGGCCCTCGAGCAGGACCAGCTGCGCGAGGCCGGGTCCGGCGGATACCGCCCTCACGACGAACGTGCCGAGATGTCGGCGCCGCTGAGCAGGAGGTACGCGTCGTCCACCGTCGGAGTCACGGACTGGGCATCGGCTGGACGCTCGCCGATGTGTCGGAACTGGCCGGCGCTGGTGCGCCAGGACACAGCGGCTCGCTCGTCGCGGTCTGCGTCGACCCAGACGCGATCCGACGCGGTGGCGGCGAGCTCGGCCGGCGTGCCGTCGAACCTGATCGTGCCCGCGATCAACACGACCACTCGTTGGCACAGGGCCGAGACGTCGTCGGTCTGGTGCGTGGATATCAGCACCGTGGGCCGCTGCGGGAGGACCGAGATCATCTCGCGGAAGCGCAGCCGCTGCTCCGGGTCCAGCCCCGCCGTCGCCTCGTCGAGGATGAGAAGCTCGGGATCGCCCAGGAGTGCTTGGGCCAACGCGAGGCGTTGGCGCATGCCGCCGGACAGGGCCTTGATCCGCTGATGCGCGTGGTCGCGCAGCCCGACGTAGTCCAGCACCTTGCGCACCTCGTCGTGACGGCGCCGCCGCTCGGCGATGTCTTTGAGGACGGCGACGTAGTCGACGAAGTCGAAGGCCGTGAAGTTGCGGTAGAAACCGGGCTCTTGAGGTACGTAGCCCAGGCGACGACGAATCTCCACTCGCTCGTGTGGATGGGCGGGGTCGCGGCCCAGGATGCGGATCCGTCCGGAGTCGGGCGCGAGCACAGTGGCGGCCATCCGCAGCAGCGTGGTCTTGCCCGCCCCGTTGGGCCCGAGCAAGCCCGTGACCGACGGCTCCACCTCGAGACGGACGCCTGCCAACGCTGGTGTTGACCCGAACTTCTTGCCGACGTTCTCGAGACTCAAGGAGCTCATCGCAGAGTCCCTGACTCGATGGCGTGACGACGCGACAGGAGCACCCCGGCGGCAGCCAGCGTCAACGCCGCTGTGATCGCCTGAGCCCCGCTGCCGAACAGAGCGTCCGTGCGAGGAGACGCCGCCGCGATCGCGACGACGCAGAGCCAGATGGCCGAGATCGTGGCCGCGACGTAGGGCATCGCCGCCCGGGTGGTGGAGATGACGAGGGTCACGACGACCAGAAGCAAGGACGGAAGCAGCCAGGCCAAGGCTCCTCGGCCATCAGCCGGGAGCACCACGGCCGCGACGGCTGTCACCGACACGCACGCGGCCAGGACGGCTCCTGCGCGGATCAGCAGGAGCGGGAAGCCTCCTGTCACGGTGGCCTCACCCACCTCCCACGCTGCATCCATGGCGCGGCCGAACGAAACGGCGATACCGACGACGGGCAGGACCGGTGCCACGGCGAGGAAGGGCAGGTCGCCACCTCCGGTCGTCCGCGAGGCCAGCACTGCGAGCGCCAGCGTGATCACGACCCCGAGCAGCCACGAGCCGCGCAACGAGGGCGTGCAGACCAGGATCTTCGCGACAGGGGCAGGCGTGCCCAGACGCCGCAGCCAACGCTCGGGCACGCGGACCCTGTCCTCGTCGACGCGGTCGGTCAGCTCCCCCCAGATGGCCCTCAGTCGAGCCTGGTCGACCTGCCCGGCGACCAACCGTCGGCACGCTGGGCACGCGAGGACGTGAGCCTCGACCGACGACGCGTCGGCGTAGGGGAGGGCGTCTGCGGCGTACTTCTCGATGGTCGCCGCGGGAAGGTGTGTCGTCATGCCAGGGCCTCTCTCAACTCGCGACGTGCTCGCATCAGGCGTGTCTTGACGGTGCCCTGAGGGACACCGAGCAGGCGGCCGGCCTCACCGGTGGTGAGCCCGTCGAGGACGGTCGCCTGGATCACGGCTCGCAGCTCCGGCGAGAGCCGTTCGAGCGCTCCGGCGAGGTCGCCGTGCTCGATGCCGACCAGGACGCGGTCCTCGGCCGAAGGTTCGACGCCGACCGGTGCGAGCCTGGGGATCCGGGGACTCCGGCGGAGTCGGTCGACCAACCGCCGGATGCCGATGCCCCAGATCCAGGCCGCGACCTCGCCGCGACCCGCGTAGCGCCCTGCCCCGCGCCAGACCGCGAGAAACGTGTCCTGCACGACCTCGTCGACCACCGTCTGGTCGGCGAATCGCCGTGACATCCGCAAGATCAACCAGCCGGCGTGCCGCTCGTACAGCTCACGGAAGGCAGCGTCATCCCGTTTCGCGATCGCCGACAGCAGCTCCTCGTCGGAGAGGCTCGCCCATCGAGCGTCGGTCACACCCCCACTGTCGCAGCGCCGGTCGTCAACGGTTCACGATCGAGAAGGACGTTGGCGATCTTCCGGGTGAACGAGCAAGGCGCTGAACCAACGGTTCCGCAGTGGTCGTCCACCCACCGGCGTACCCTCGAGACACATGCGCACCCCCGTGATCCCCGGCGCGAGGTTCGCGCTGCGCATCGCGATGGTCGTGCTCTCGGTGACGTTCCCGTTCGGGTGCGCGTTGCTGGCGCTGAGCTACTCCCCGCCGTCCCACATCGAGGTCGCCGGTCAGACGGTGTCGGTGAAGCCGGTCCTGGGGCAGGACACCAGCAGGCTGCTCGGCGGCGCGCTCGTCCGTCCCGACCATGCGCACATCGACCTCCTCGACCTGGACGTCGGGGTTGACGTCGACGCCGACTGGAACCGGCTGATCCCCAGCGACAAGCGCACGCGCGCCTACCTCACCGCCCTGTGGGACGACCCGACCCCGCAGATCGGCCGCCTGCAGCAGGCGGCCCGCCGCCACGTGGTGATCTGGAGCGGCGCCGGCTTCCTCGCCGGACTCCTCGTCGTGGTCGCGACGTGGAGCGGCTTGGCCTACCGACGCCGCCGGCTGCGGAGCTACCCGGCTGAGGAGGCCGACGTCGTACGCCGTCACAACAGGCGGCTTCGCGCGTCGCTGGCCGTGGTGGCCGTCGCGGGCGTGCTCGCCGTGGACGTCTTGGCGGTCCGGATCTACGAGCACCAGGACCACCACACGGTCATCAGCAGCCCGGTCTTCGCAGGCACCTCGCTGGAGGGCACGGAGGTCAACGGGCTGGCGGCGGAGGTGCTGCCGTTCCTGTCGATCCTGCGGCCGCGTTCGACCTTCTACGACACGGTTGCCGACAACCTCGAGCGAGCGCTCGCCGCGCGACCGTCGCTCAAGCGCGACGGTGACGAGGTCGTGCTGGTGCTCGCCGAGGACTTCGAGGACGTCAACGGGATGGCCCGGCAGGTGGGCCTGGCGGCCGACCTCGTCGATGCGAGCTTCCTGGCGCTGACGGGCGACCTGACCTTCGCGGGCCTCGCGGTGGAGACCTACATCATCGACACCGTCGACTACTACTCCGACCACCGGCCGGTCTACTTCGCTCCCGGCCTGCACGACACCAACGTGGTGGTGGAGGCGGCGGCCGCTCGCGGGTGGCACGTCGCGGACGGCACGACCGTCGATGTCGACGGGCTGGGCCTGTTGGCCGTCCCTGACCCCCGGATCTCGACCGTGGGCGGGTTCGGCACCGGCACCGTTCTTCGCGACCCGGACGTGGACGTCGACCGGACCATCGCCGACACCATCGACGAAGCCTGCGCCGAGCAGCCCGACCTCGTGATCCTGCACGACCATCTGCTGGGCCGGCCGATCGCGGAGGCAGGCTGTCAGGACGTCGCCGTGCTCGACGGGCGTTCCTACCGCTTCGTCGGACCGCAGGAGGTGCCCGTGACGTCGACGTCGACCACGACCGCCGAGACCACGGTCGAGTTCACCGGTGGCAGCACCGGCGGCCACGTCACCACCGTGCCGGACCCCGGGTCCATCAAGAACCCCGCGCGGTTCTCGATCATCACCGTGCAGCCAGACAGCTCAGACAGCTCAGACGGTCCCCGGGCGACGTACGCCGTCGTCACCGTCCAGCCCGACGCCACCGTCACGGTGACTCCGGAGATCAGTCTCGACGTGCCCTACGCGGAGTTCGTCGACAGCGGCCGCACCGGGCTCACGCCGGAGAGCGACCTACTGCAGCCTGGCCGGCCCTGACCGGTCGCGTCCCGGCTAACCGGCTGACGTGCGCTCGTAGACGTGCACGCCGTCGGGCATGACGTACACCAGCATGGGCCTGGACGAACCGGGTGCGATCACCAGATGGGCCGGGCTCCCTGAGTCGGCCTCGCTGAACGGGTCGGGCAACGCCTCGACGTGGGAGACGCGGCCATCGGGGCTCACGACGGTCGAGCCCACCAGCTGACGCGACTCGTCGTCCTCGCCGGCGCCGTACATGAACAGGTGCAGGCTGTCGTCGGCGCCGGCGCGCACCTCGATGCCCACATGGGCCTTGGCTCCGGAGGGCGACCTGATCGGCAGGACCGCCGAGGAGTCGCCGATCTGGATGCGGAGCTTGTTGCCCACCTGGATGCGGAAGGGCGTGCCCGACGGGGTCAGGAGCCTCGAGACGCGCTGCAGCGAACCGTCGGCCGGGTCAACCGCAGCGAAGGAGTGTTGCCCGGTCGAGCCGTAGAGCAGCGTCCCGTCGTCGTAGGCCGGGCTGAAGAAGCCGTCGACCGGGATCTCGTCGAGCACGCCGTCGCGAAGACGCAGGAGGAAGCTCTGGTCCGGAGCGAGGCGGCTGGCCACCAGCGTGCCGTCGGCCATCACGTGGGGCAGCTGCCACTGGAAGTAGTGCCCGTCGACGAGCAAGGAGCTCGGGATCCTGGCTTGGTCCAAGAAGTGACCGGTCGCGTCGTAGTGCGCGATCCGGAGCTTGGCCGGGTCGAGGAACCACCATGTGCCGTCGGGACCGGGGGCACCGAACTCGGGGCCGATGTCCAGCGAGCCCGAGTCACCGCCCGGCGAGGTGCCGAGCAGCTCCCTGCCCGGTCCGTAGCCGATGACGAACCGCTCCTGCCAGGTCGACGGGAGCTCCTCGGCCGCGGGCGGCACCACGAGTACGTCGACACCCGGCTCGCTGGATGCAGTCGTGGGCCCAGTCGTGCCCTCGGTGGGCGAGGGCTCGGCGGACGTGTTCGCTGCCGAGGTCGGCTCGAGATCCCCTGACGCGCTCGTCGAGCACGCGGCCAGCGACCCCGTGGCCAGCGACCCCGCGGCCAGCACGCCGGCCACAGCCAACCTCACACCCACCCCGCGCCTCCCGTTCGGTCTCTGGCCTCAGTGTGACCGGCGAGACCCGGGAGAGTCGGCACCCGCCCAGGGCCGACATGCCGAGGTCTTACAGACCCCGTCGGCCTCCACGTACTCGTCCGAGGATGAACAGGACGAGGACGACGATCAACAAGATGATCAGGATGGTCCAGAGCATGGGGGTTTCCTCCCTAGGATGGAACTGCTCCCTCCGCAGTACCCACCAGGCTGCTTCCCAGCCTCGGCGCCGAGAGGAGCGTGGCCCCGGGCTGGCGCTCCACATCGAGAGTTCACCGCACCGTGTTGCTCTCGTAGCCGGCCGGACTCACGGGCCGGTCATCGTCGAGGCATGACGCATTCCCCGCGTACGCCGCTGCGTGCGGCCACGGTGACAGGGTTGGCCACGGGGGTCGTGGTCGGACTCGTCTCCGGACTCGTCACGGCCGCACTTCCGGCGACCAGGCCTGGCCGGCGCTGAGCGCCCGACCTCAGTCCTCCAGCAGCAACGCCGCGTCGACGGCGACGGTGGCCGTCGGTTCGGCGGGGGTGGGGTCGTCGGGCCCGATGGGCTCCTCGAGCGCCGACTCGCCGTACACCGCCTGGGCCAGCCCCAATGCCAGGCCGATGATCTCGTGGTCGGCCAGGCCGAGCCGGATGGCGACGGCTCTCGCGTTCTCCGGGCGTTCCAGCGGGTCCTTGGCCAGCAGGTGCTCGATGACTCCGGCCAGATCCTCCGGTACGTCGTCGGGCAACGGTGGCGGGGGCTCGTGGATGTGGCTCATCGCCGTTGCGATGGGGGTGGGCTTCTCGAAGGGCTTGGCGCCGCACAGCATCTCGTGGCCGACGATGCCGAGGGCGTAGAGGTCGGAGGCGCCCGTCGCGGGCCTCCCGAGTGCCTGCTCGGGACTGAGGTACGACGGGGTGCCCAACAGGTCTCCGGCCCGCGTGTGACCCGACGCGTCGAGGGCTCGCGAGATGCCGAAGTCGGTCAGCTTCACCAGCCCGTCCTCGCGGACCAGGATGTTGGCCGGCTTGACGTCGCGGTGCACGACCTTGGCCTCGTGGGCCACACCCAGCGCCAGCGCGCACTGGCCGAGGACCGAGCGGACCTGATCGGCTGGGAGGGGCCCGTTCTCCCGGATGATCTGCGAGAGGGGCTTCCCGTCCACCAGCTCCATCACCAGGAATGCCACGCCGTCGTCCTCGCCGTAGTCGAACAACGTCGCGATGTTGGTGTGGTTGAGGGACGCCGAGTGCAACGCCTCGTCGCGGAACCGCAGGGCGAAGAGCTCCTCGTGGTGGGGGTCCGGTCGCATCACCTTCAAGGCCACGTTGCGTTGCAGCACCTGGTCCTCGGCCGCCCAGATGTCGGCCATTCCTCCAGAAGCGACCCGCCGCTCGAGCTGGTAGCGCTCTGCGAGCACGAAGCCCGGCTCGAGTGTGTTCACAACCGCTGACCGTATCGGGCCTGTGACGGGCGCTGCTCACCCCGATGTACGGCCCTTGCCGTGGGCTGGAGACAGGTGCATCCTGCGTCAGCCATGGACGAATCGCGATTTCTGAGGCGGGCAGGTTGGGCGGGAGCTGCGTCGGTGGTCCTGCTCGCCGGGGGCATCGCGCTGGGTGCGCTCGCCGGAGTCGATGCTCCCGGACTCTCGGACGCCGCCATCTTGGAGAGGATCGGTAGCGGCCGGAACCAGGCCGCTGCCGGGCTGGCACTGCCCATGCTCGCCAGCGCGAGCGCCCTGTTGTTGTGGTTCGCGGTGGGGCTGCGCCGAGCTCTGGAGCGGCTGGAGGGCGATGAGCCGCTCCTGCACGCGATCGTGCCGGCGGCAGCGCTCTTCGCAGGCTTGGTCATCGTGGGCGCGGCCATCGACGTCTCGAGCGCTGTCACGGCCCTGGCCACTGATGCCTTCACGCCCGACCCCGATGTCGCTCGCGTTCTCGGGACAGCGGGGGCAACCATCGGGCTCACGGGGCTTGTCGGTGGTGCCGTGATGGTCGCCGCTACCACGCGCATCGCCCAGCGAGCGCAGGCACTGCCGACGTGGGCGGTGTGGGCGTCCTACGTCGTCGTGGTGCTGTGCCTGATCGGCTTCTGGACCGCAGGTATGGGATCGGTCGCCTTGGGGCTCTGGCTCGTTGGAGCCGTGATCGCGCTCCTGCGAGCGTCACGGAGCTGAGTCGCGGACAGACCGTCAGACGGCTGCCGGCGGGTCGGTCTCCTGACGACGCTCGGTGCTGGTCTGCGAGCCGTCGGCGTGGGTCGTGCTCGCCACGGTGTGCGTGCCTCGGCCCCGGTTGGCCGTAGCAGCGGTCAACACGATGGCCAGGGCGCCTACGCCCGCCAGGATCCAGCCGGCCATGACCAGGTCGACGCCGTTGATCGAGTCCCTGACCGCCAGGGCCAAGATCAGGCCGACGGCAAGCAGGAAGACCCCAAGTCCGTATCCCATGTCGTACTCCTTCACGCCCCGCAAGTGGTCGACCCACAGCCGGGCCGACCTGTCACGCTAGTTGCGCCCGCGGGCCCGCGGACCACCTTCCTGGGTGAGGAACGGGGTCGTCAGCCGGTGACGAGCCCCACAAGGTGCTCGGCCGCCTCGCCGACCGGCACGTCCGTACGCTCGCCGCTCGCCCGGTCCTTGACCTCCACGACACCATCGGCGAGGCCGCGCCCGACCGTGACGATCGTGGGCACCCCGATCAGCTCGGCGTCCTTGAACTTCACGCCGGGGCTGGCCTTGCGGTCGTCGTACATCACCGTCAGACCGCGAGCCGACAGCTCCTGCGACAGCTGCTCCGCGGCGGCGAACACCGCCTCGTCCTTGCCGGTGGCCACGATGTGGATGTCGGCGGGTGCCACCTCACGGGGCCAGCACAGCCCGAGCTCGTCGAGGGTGTTCTCCGCGATCGCGGCCACGGCGCGTGAGGGCCCGATGCCGTAGGAGCCCATGGTGACCGTGACCAGCTTGCCGTTCTCGTCGAGGACCTGGAGGCCGAGCGCCTCGGCGTACTTGCGGCCCAGCTGGAAGACGTGTCCCATCTCGATGCCGCGCGCCGACTCCAGCATGCCTCCGTCACCGTTGGGGCAGGGGTCACCGTCGCGCACGTCGGCGACGTCGATGAACCCGTCGCCGTGGAAGTCGCGGCCGGCCACCAGGTCGAGCACGTGGCTGCCGGCGACATCGGCTCCGGTCACCCAGCGCGTGCCCTCGACGACTCGCGGGTCGAGCAGCAGCCGCACGCCCGCGGGCTTCTCCTCCCCGAGGGACCCGGGACCGATGTAGCCCTTGACCAGGCTCGGGCGCGCGGCGAAGTCGTCCTCGCCGAAGGGCTCGAACGTCACGCCCTCACCGAGCTTGGACTCCAGCCGCTTGGCGTCGACCTCGCGGTCGCCGGGCAGGCCGATGGCCAGGGCCTCGGTCGTGCCGTCGGGGTGGCGCACCGAGAAGACCACGTTCTTCAAGGTGTCGCCGGCGTGCCAGGGACGGTCGTCGCGCGGGTAGCGCTCGTTGAGGTGGTCGACCAGCGTCTCGATGGTCGGCGTGTCGGGCGTCAGCTCGGCGTGGGCGGCCGGCGCGTCGTCGTAGGCGATGGGTGAGGGTGCCAGCGAGTCGACGGCCTCGACGTTGGCGGCGTAGTCGCACGTGTTGCAGCGCACGTAGGTGTCCTCACCGACGTCGGCCTTGGCCAGGAACTCCTCGGACTTCGAGCCGCCCATCGCCCCGGCCTCGGCCTTGACGATGACGTAGTCGAACCCCAGCCGATCGAAGATCCGGGTGTAGGCGTCGCGGTGGGCCTGGTAGCTGCGGTCGAGCCCCGCGTCGTCGATGTCGAAGGAGTAGCTGTCCTTCATCACGAACTCGCGCCCGCGCAGGATGCCGGCGCGGGGCCGCGCCTCGTCGCGGTACTTGTTCTGGATCTGGTAGATCCACAGCGGCAGGTCCTTGTAGGACGAGTAGAGGTCCTTGACGACGAGAGTGAACATCTCCTCGTGGGTGGGCCCGAGCAGGTAGTCGGCGCCCTTGCGGTCCTGGAGCCGGAAGATGCCGTCGCCGTACTCCGTCCAGCGGTTGGTGGCCTCGTAGGGGTCGCGGGGCAGCAGCGCGGGGAACAGCAGCTCCTGGGCACCGATGGCGTCCATCTCGTCCCGGACGATGTTCTCGATCTTGCGCAGGACGCGCAGCCCGAGAGGCAGCCATGTGTAGATGCCGGGGGCGTTGCGGCGGATGTAGCCGGCGCGCACGAGCAGCCTGTGGCTCGGCACCTCGGCGTCTGCCGGATCCTCTCGCAAGGTGCGGACGAAGAGGCTGGACAGGCGCAGGATCTTGCCCCGATTCATGTCCGGAACCGTACTTGTGCGCCACGACGCCACGCACGCGGGTTGATCTCAACCCACGGTCGGGAGCCGGATCTCGAACCCGCGCGGCCCGTCGCCGTCTTGCGATCGGTAGGCGACCTCGCCGCCGTGGGCCTGGACGATCTCGCGTACGAGGAAGAGACCGAGGCCGGTGCCGCGGCGCGGTCCACCCAGGATGAAGCGCGTGAACAGCCGCGGGACCAGCTCGGCATCCACTCCACCGCCGGCGTCGTCGACACGGATGAGGACCGCCTCCTCCTCCACCTCGCACCAGATGGAGACCGGCGGCCGACCATGCCGTCCCCCGTTGTCGATCAGGTTGTCGAGAGCCTGCGCGAACCGGACGGGGTCGGCTCTCACGATCGCCACGGGAGGTTCGGGTGGGCTGAGCACGACCTCGATACCGGCCAGGCCGGCGCGGACCCCGGCTCGCCGAAGCAGGTCGGCCACCAGCACCTCCTGCGGCTCGTGACGCAACGTCCCACCCTCGACCTGGGACGCGGTCGCGAGGTCGGCGGCGAGCCTGCGCAGGCGGTCGGCGGAGCCCCTGATGCTGGAGAGGAGACCTGCCCGGCCGACGGTGTCCTGCTCGGCGTCCTGCTCGGCGTCCTGCAGGGCGTCCTGCAGGGCGCGCGCTGAGCCTTCGATCACGGCCGTCGGCGTGCGCAGCTCGTGAGCCGCCACGGCGAGCAGATGGGTCTGCTGGTCGGCGGCGAGCTGCCGGTCCTGCTCGTGCAGCCGTTGGCTCGTCTGGTCGTGGGTCACCTTGGCAAACCCGATGTGGACGCCCGCGTCGTCGTAGACAGGACTGATCACGACACTCGCCCAGAACCGGCTGCCGTCCTTGCGGACCCGCCAGCCCTCCTCCGCGTAAGCGCCGTCGCGCAGCGCCAGGGCCAGGTTGCTGTTCGGATGACCTGCCTGCTGCTCGTCGGGCGGGTAGAACACCCGGAAGTGGCTGCCGATGATCTCGTCGGCGTCGTACCCCTTGATCCGTTGGGCGCCGACGTTCCAGCTGGCCACGTTGCCGTCGACGTCGAGCATGTAGATGGCGTACTCGCTGACCGCGGCGACCAGGAGGCGGAAGTGCTCCTCGCTGGCCCGCAGGTGGCTCTCGGCGGCCCGCAGCTCGGTGATGTCCTGTACCTGGGCGAAGACGTAGAGAACCCGGCCCTGCGAGTCGCGGATCGGGGCCAAGGTGAGCCGGGCGGTCCTGGCGAGCTCCTCTGCTCCGGGCAAGGGGTGCTCGAGGAGCGCGAGGTCGCGCCCCTCCGCGGCGATGTCGGCCAGCGCCTGGTCGAGGTCGGCGCCGAGGCCTCCGGTGAGTCGGCCGTAGTCGACCCCGACCAGGTCGAACGGCCGACATGACATGAGCGCGGCTAGGGCAGGGTTGGCGCGCACGATGCTTCCGGTGACGGTCAACGTGGCCATCCCGATCGCGGCCTGCTCGAACAGGTCCTGGAACTGCGCGACGTGCTCGTCGACCAGTGACTGGTCACCGACGAGCTCGGCGTTCTCCGGAGGAGCGCGTACGACGTGCAGCCGGTCGCGGTCCTGCTGCCCCACCGGCCCGGCCGCCGTCGGCCGGCGCAGGACCCGGAGCAGACGATCGGGCAGCTCGGAGAGCGGCATCGACTTCTCCATGAAGTCCGCGGCGCCCAGCTCTCGGGCCCGGTCCGCGAGCCCGCGCTCCTCGAAGCCGGTGAACATGACCACCCGGGTCTCCGGGCAGACCGCCAAGATGGCGGGCAGGGCTTGGAGCCCGTCGCAGGTGGGCATCGAGGTGTCCAGCAGGATCAGGTCGGGCTCGAGGCGGATCGCCAGGCTGATGGCCTCGTCACCGTCGGCCCCTTCCCCGACGACGACGAACTGACCGGTCCGCTCGAGGCGCCGGCGTACGAGCGCGCGCAGCTCGCTGGAGTCGTCGACGAGCACGATCGTGCTTCCCGGTCCCGCCGTCGACGTCACCCCGTCCAGTTCCCCCAACGGCCGGAACTATGCGCCCGCCCCTCGGGGGTGGGTCGAACCGCCCGGGGGGATGTGCGCTCCTCGCCCGCCCATCGGGGGGTGTTGGCCCGTCGCGATGACGTCGTATGGTTCCGGCCAACTCGATGGGCTTCCCCCGTGCTCATCGAGCCGCTCGACGGGTTCCCCCGTGCTCGCCGAGTCGTGTGTGCCGGGTCCGCCCATCTCACCTGAGGGCTGCGTAGTGTCGTGGACGGGCCCGGCACCCTCCACCTGGACTCAGCCCAGGTAGCTCTCCCATGGTCCGGTGATCGCCAGCGTGATGCCCGGCGTCTGGATGTTGACGAACAGCGTGCGGCCGTCCTCGGAGAACGTCGGGCCGGTGAACTCCGAGTCGTTGAGCTGGTTGCGGGCGATCGCGTACGACGGGCCGCCGGGCACGCTGCTGAGCACATGCGAGGCACCCGCTCCGTCCTCGGCCAGCACCAGCGTTCCCCACGGGGTGACGGTGACGTTGTCGGGACCGTCGAAGGTGAGGTCGTCGTACTTCGCCTTGGTGCCGTCGGCAGCGGTCTGCTGGTGCGGGAAGTAGGTGACCAGCGTGATCGTCTCGGCCTCGTAGTCGTAGAACCACACCATCCCGTCGTGCTTGACGGCGTCGGCCGGCAGGTCGAAGGTGTTGAAGGCGAAGCTGTTGACGACGTACACCCCGGCGTCGGTGCCCCAGACGCCCTCGAACTTCTTGCCGCGGGTGACCTCGTCGGTGAACTGCTTGCGCACCGCAGTGGTCTGCCCGTCGCGCTCGGGCACCTCGACCCAGCGCACCGGGAAGGGGCGGCCGAGCTGGGCCGAGGTCAGGTAGGCGACGTCGGGCAGCACCGAGCCGTCGTCCATCAGGATCGCCATCGCCGCCAGGGTGCCGTCCTCGTCGCCCAGCCGGTCGGCCAGGCCTGGACCCAGGCGCACACCGGCGGGGGCCGACCAGCGGTAGAACAAGCCGTTGGGGGTGCTGGCGTCCTCGGACAGGTAGACGTGCTGCTGGTCCTCTTTCGGTGAACTGTCGATCGCCAGGGCCTCGTGTGCGTAGCGCCCGAACGCCTTGATGGGCTTGGGGTTGCTCTGGCCGTCAGCGAAGACCTCGAACACGTAGCCGTGGTCCTTCTCGTAGGTTCCACTCCTGCCGTTGCCGCTCCACGCGGCGCCCTGCTTGAGGTCGGTCTCCTCGCAGGTCAGCCACGTACCCCAGGGCGTGGGCCCCCCGGCGCAGTTGACGGCCGTGCCGGAGATGCCGACCCACTCGCCGTAGTTGTTGCCGGCGTTGTCGGTCTCGATCACCGTGCAGCCGCCGGCGTCGACGGCGCCCGGGTCGTAGACCGTGCCCTCGACGTGCGGGACCCCGAGCGCGGCGCCGGCGCCGAGCTCGTGGTTCTGGATCAGGTGCAACCGGTTGCGGCGTGCCTTGAACACCGCGGTCCCGTCGGGGTTCGACGGGGTCGGGCCCTGCCCGTCGATGAGCCGGGTCTCACCGGCGCGGGTCACCACGGTGTAGCGGAAGCCGGCTGGCAGGGCGAGGATCCCGGCCGGGTCCTCCATCAGCGGCGGGAACGGCTTGTGCGCGGGGAACTGGGAGCGTCGCTGGGTGGGGCTTGCCTCGGCCAGGGACGGTACGGCGCCGGCGACGACAAGGCCGACACCAGCGGTGCCTCCGGCCAGGAGGCTGCGGCGGGCGAGTGTGGTCATGGGTGTGCTCCTCGAGATGGGTGGAGGTGGGCCGTTCTCGATCGAAGCCGTGGGCCGCGACATCGCTGGAGTCTTCGCGTGACCAGCACGCGACGGCTCGCTGAACGCTGCGTAGCGTGGGGCCGTGGCGTTCACCCGGAAGGTCGAGGACTTCGACTGCGTGGTCTGCGGTGCCCACAACCGCGGTGACGGCTACACCAACCACTGCTCGGACTGCCTGTGCTCCCGCCACGTCGACGTGGACCCCGGTGACCGTGCCGAGGACTGCGCGGGTGTGATGCGGCCGGTGGGCGTCGAGGTCGTGCGGGGCAGCTACGTGATCGTGCACCGCTGCGAGCGCTGCGGCGTCGTACGCCGGTGCAAGGCCAACGCGCGCGACGACAACGACGCCATCCACGAGGTGATGCGGACCGCCGCCGAGCGGGCCCTGCGTGAGGGTCGCCGTCCGTGACGATCGTGTTGTCTCAAGCGACGTGAGACAGCATGTTCGTCACTGACGGCGAGGTCAGGGCAGGATCACCGACTTGCCGCGCGCGTGGAACTCGCCTTGGACCCGCAGCGCCTCGGCGGCCTCCTCGAGGGCGAACCGGCGCTCCAGCACCGGCTTGACCAGACCCTGCTCGACGAGCTCGCGCAGCTGCTCGAGGTCGGCGGTGTTGCGGGTCGCGACCTTGAACCCCGGACCCCGGCCCTGCGCGAAGGCGAAGTAGAGCGGGTTGGCGATCATCCGGGGGAGCGGGTGCAGCCAGCGGGACTTGGGCGAGGTGACCATCACGTAGGACCCGCCGTCGGTGAGCATCCGTCCGCACGACCGCAGCGGCCAGACGCCCGCGTTGTCGAAGACCAGGTCGTACTGCTCGCCGGAGCGACTGTGGTCCTCGCGCGTGTAGTCGACGACGCAGTCGGCGCCGATGCGGGCGGCCGTCTCGACGTTGCCGGAGCTGCAGACCGCGGTGACGTGCCCTGCGCCGAGAGCCTTGGCGATCTGGACGGCGAACGTTCCGACGCCGCCCGATGCGCCGTTGACGAGGACCCGCTGTCCCTCCTGGAGCCGGCCCCAGTCGCGAAGGCCCTGCAGCGCGGTCACCGCTGCGATGCCCAGGGTGGCCGCCTCCTCGAACGACGACCCCTTCGGCTTGGCGACCAGCCAGTCGGCCGGCGCGGCGACGTACTCCGCGAACGCGCCGCCCTCGACCTGGCCGAACACCTCGTCGCCGGGCTGGAAGCGAGTCACGTCCGTGCCGGTCGCCACGACGATGCCTGCCATGTCGGAGCCGACCAGCGTGCGCTTGGGGCGGCGCAGGCCGAGGGCGGCGCGGGCGAACATCGGGAGACCGGTCGTGAGGTGCCAGTCGGCAGCGTTGACCGAGGCCGCCTTGACCTGGACGAGTACGTCGGAGGGGCCGGGCTCGGGTACGGCGACCTCCGCGACGGCGACGACGTCCTCGGGGCGGCCGTAGCGGTGCTGGGTCGCGGCCCGCATGGTCGCGGGGATGGCGGGTCCGCCGGTGACCGGCGGGTCGGTGCGGGTGGTCGGTGAGGTCATGGCGTTCTCCTTACGCTGTAAACTTACGGCGTAAACTTACGCGGTAAGGGCGGCGGCGTCTAGTCTTGACGCGAGATGACCGAGACCGTCCGCAAGACCTCCCGACCGACGCTGAGCAGAGACCTCGTCCTCGAGACGGCGGTGAGCCTGGCCGACCACGAGGGGCTGGGCGCGCTCTCGATGCGCCGGCTCGGCCAGGAGCTCGGTGTCGAGGCGATGTCGCTCTACCACCACGTCGCCAACAAGGAGGCACTGCTCGACGCGATGGTCGACGCCGCGGTCATGGAGCTCGGCGCTGAGGTCGGCCCCGGAGGGGGGCCCGAGGCTGAGCGCGACTGGGTCGCAGCGCTGCGGGCCCGCATCCTGACCGCACGCACGGTGATGCTGCGCCACAAGTGGCTGCCCGCCGTGATCGAGACCCGCACCAAGCTGAGCCCGCCCCTGGTCGCGTACTACGAGGGCGTGCTCGCCACGCTCGTCGCGGGTGGCTTCTCCTACGACCTGGCGCACCACACGCTGCATGCCCTCGGTGCCCGGGTGCTCGGCTTCAGCCAGGAGCTCTTCGATCCAGGCAAGGGCGGTGGTGACGCCGCCGACATGTCCGAGGCAGAGACGGCCGCGATGGCCGCGGCCTTCCCGCACCTCGGGGCGATGATGGCCGACATCGTCCACGAGGGCGGCGAGACGAGCATCGGCTGGTGCGACGACCAGACGGAGTTCGAGTTCGGGCTCGACGTACTGCTCGACGGCCTCGAGCGCCGGCGCGCGGGCGCGACTACCGGCGCCCCGTCGACGGGTTGAGCGGCGGCCGCCGCCGCGGCGACCGACCGACGACGAGGAGCACCAGCAGCACGACAAGCAGGACCACGGGGATGAGCAGCAGGTCCATCAACAGTGCGGACCCGACCGACATCCCGGACGAGAGCTCGACCCACAACCACAGCAGGCCGATCGGGATGACCACGACCAGCACCGTCCGACGGATGAGGGCAGCGGTCCGGTCGCGGATCCGGGTCATCTGGTCGGCCGCCTTGGTCGCCAGACGCAGCGCGTGGTCGCGATCGGCATGCCGCAGTGGCTGCGCGTCCAGCCGTCCCACGACTTCGGCGACATGCTCGTGGTGGGCAGCGATGACCGCATCGGGCGAGGGGTCCTCGATCAAGCGGACCGGGTGGTCGGGCGTGGCCGTGACGCTGAAGCCAGCGAACGGGTCGCCGCGACGGGGAACGAGCGCACCGCGCCGCTCGGTGCCGATGGTCTCGACCACGGTGCCGTCGTCGAGCTCGGTGCGCAGCCGCAGCAGGGGCGCTTCGCCGAACGTGTCGACGCCCGCGAACGCCGTACCGTCCGGCGCCACGAGCACGGTCGCCGCCGGGCGGTTGCGCCACGCCTCGAGCCGGGCGCGTTCGGGGCGGCTGTAGGCGTTGTCGTAGCGGCTCGGGCCGGACAACGTGGCGAAGCGACCGAGCACGCGGAAGCCGCGTGCCTCCAGCGCCTCGACGTTCGCGGGGTGCGCGGGCGGCCGGGTCTCCATCTCCGTGACGTCCGCGACGATGGCCACCGGGTCCATGCGCGGCAGGATCGCACGTGAGGCGGCCGTTTCTCAGTCGAACGGGCTGAGCCTGCGGCAACAGCGCTGTCCAAGGCCCTGGGTGATGAGGCGTGGGCCGCTCGTAGCCGAGCAGGCAGAACTCTCAGCTCGGGACGAAGCCCCGGCGGAGACTCACGGCAAACGGGGGGTTATGCCTGTTCCTCTACGAGCTAGGCGTCTCCGAGCACGGCCGCCGTGCCTCGCTTGAGCAGCTGCTGTCCCACGATGACTCGCTGGATCTCGGAGGCGCCCTCCCAGATGCGTTCGACGCGGAGCTCGCGGAACATCCGCTCGGCGACGTTCTCGCGCATGTACCCGCGGCCGCCGAACACCTGGACCGCGCGGTCGGCGACCCGGCCGGCCAGCTCGGAGCAGAGCAGCTTGATCATCGAGGCGCGGGCGTGCAGCACCTTCCGGTCCTCGCCCGCGTCGATGGCCCGCGCGGTCTCGTAGAGCGCGGCCCGCGCGGCGTACAGCTCGGCGGCCGAGTCGGCCAGCATCGCGGCCACCAGCTGGTAGTCGCCCAACCGCTGCCCCCCGACCATCCGCTCTGCGGCGAACGCCGTCATCTCGTCGAGCAACCTGGACGACGCACCGACGCAGCGCGCGGCGACCATCACCCGCTCGAACCGGAACCAGTCCTGGGTGAAGGTCATCCCCTCTCCCTCGCGCCCGATCAGCTGCGAGGCCGGGATGCGCACGTCGGTGAAGGACACGATCGGGTGGTGGTCGGCGATGTTGTGGGTGTAGGCCGGAGTGCGGACGACCTCGATGCCCGGGGTCGGGAGGTCGACCACCAGGAGTACGTGCTCGCCGGCGTTGGGTCCGTCGGTGAGCACCGCCTGCACGAAGCAGTAGTCGGCGACGTTGTAGGACGTCACGTGCCACTTGGTGCCGTTGACGACGTAGTCGTCGCCGTCACGGCGTGCGGTCGTGGCGAGGTCGCTGACGTCCGTGCCGGCGTACTCCTCGGTGATCGCGTAGCACTCGTGTCGCTCGCCGCGCACGGCCGGCAGCAGCCAGCGTTCGCGCTGCTCCTCGGTGGCCACCTCGACCCACCACTGCGGCGGCGTGTGGAGGCACCACGCGAGCCCGTTGGTGATCCGGCCGACCTGTTCCTGCACCAGCACCTGCTGCAAGGACGTGAAGCCGGGACCGCCCACGGACTCCGGCATGTTGGTCGCGTAGAGCCCGCTCGCGAGTGCCGCGTGGTGGAGCTTGTCGGAGAGCTCCGGGGGCTGCGCGCCGCCGGCCAGTTCGGTCTCGACCTCGTACTGGACCAGGTCGTCGACGAACTCCCGCGCGCGGCGCCGGATGTCCAGGTCCTGCTCGCTCAGCGTCATGCGGTCTCCTCAGATCCGGTCGCTGCAAGAGGGACGATCAGTACGTCGACCGCGACGGCCCCCTCCGCCGTCACGATCACGGGGTTCAGGTCCACAGCGGCGAGCTCGTCGCCGCGTTCGTGGGCGAGTCGTGAGACGGCGACGACGACATCGACGAACGAGTCGACATCGGCCGGCGGCGCGCCGCGGAAGCCGTCGAGCAGGGGTCGCACCTTGAGCCGGTCGATCATCCGACGAGCGCCCTCACGGGTCAGCGGAGGGAGGGCGACGGCCCGGTCGGCCATCAGCTCCACGAGCACTCCACCGGCTGCCACGACCACCAAGGGCCCGAGCGCGGCGTCGCGCACGATGCCGACGGAGAGCTCGACCCCGGTGGGCACCTGCTGGTGCACCGTCACCTCGGGTCCGAGTCGCTCGGCGAGGTCGTCGTAGGCCGCACCGACAGCCGCGAGATCGGTCAGGTCGGTGACCACGCCGCCGACGTCGGAGCGATGGTTGATGCCCTCAGCCGCGGTCTTGAGGACGACCGGCCAGCCGAGGTCTGCCGCGGCGGCCTGCGTCGCCGCCCGGGTCGAGGCGCTCGCCGAGCGTGGGGTGGGTATGCCATAGGCAGTGAGGAGGTCCGACAGCTCACTGGGTTTCGAGACGGGCGCTAGCGCGCCCTCCTCAACCAGCGAGGGGGTCGGCGGTGGCGCGCCCTCCTCAACCAGCGAGGGGGTCGGCGGTGGCGCGCCCTCCTCAACCAGCGAGGGGGTCGGCGGTGGCGCGCCCTCCTCAACCAGCGAAGGAGCGTCAGGTGCGGGACGGTCGACCGAGTCCTGCAGATGCTGCAGAGCGAGCAATCCGTTGCGGAAGCCTTCCAACACGGGCACTCCAGCCGCGCGTAACCGGTCTGCGGCCTGCTCGTCGATCGCGGCCGGCAGTCCGCTCAGCACGACCACGGGCTGGTCGGTGGCGCCGAAGGCGTCGAGCGCGGCGTCGGGGTAGGCGATGTCGCCGTCGTACTCGCGCACTAGGTCGATCGCCAGGGCAGTCACACCGACGGCCGGGTCGGCGGCGAGGTCGACCAGACAGCCGCCGAACAGCTCGCGGGTGCCGGCGCCCCCGCCCCAGACGTCGAGTGGGTTCCCGGGCTCGAGTCCCTCGTCGAGCCGGTCGGCGAGGGACTTCATGGTCTGCTCGCCGAGTGTCGCGAACGGCACGCCCAGCTGGTGGGCGAGATCGGCGACCAGGCTGCGCTCCGCACCGGAGTCGTGCACCGTGGCCAGCGCGCCACCGGGGCGGGGTCGGCGCCGTGAGGCCAGCAACGCAAGGGTGTCGGCGAGCTCGGCGAGGTCGCCGACGAGGTGGCCGGCGACGTCGTCGGCGAGCGCCTCCCATGCCCCGGAGCCGCCGGCCACCGCGCCGGAATGGGCGGCCACCATGGCCGATCCGAGAGGGGAGTGGCCCACGGGCAGGAGCACCACCTCGAGGCCCGCCTGGCGCGCCCGGCGTAGCGACCAGCGCAGACGATCGCCCCCGCGGATCGTCTCGAGCACCAGCCCGAGGACCTGGGTGTCGCTGTGCTCGACGAGGTGGTCGACGTAGTCGGCCGTGGTCGTGACGAGCTCCTGCCCCGACGACACCACCAGGTCGTAGCCCAGGTGCAGCCGGGTGCGCAGCATCGTGGAGAAGACCGAACCCGAGTGGGTGATCAGCGAGACCGGACCGGTGCGCATGTCGTCGCGCTCGGTGTAGCCCATGGCCCGGATGCCGCGGCGTACGTTCCAAAAGCCCATGCAGCCCGCGCCGACCAGCGCCATGTCGGCATCGGTCGCGATGTCGCGGAGCTGGTCGCGTACGCCGGCCGCGTGCGCGCTGCCGAAGACCACCGCGCCGCCCGCACCGACGGAGGCCGCCGCCTTCAGCTGGTCGACCAGCCGCGTGTCACCGACGCCGAGCAGGACGAGGTCGGGCGAGGCGTCGAGGTCGGCGAGGCTTGGCACGCAGCGCTGCCCCGCCACCTCGTCGTACGACGGGTTGACCAACCACATCCGCTCGTAACCCGGTGAGCGCAATGCCTCGTCGACCATCCGCTGACCGAGGCTGCCGGGCCGCGCGCTGGCACCGACGAGCGCGACGCTGCGCGCCTCCAGGGTGCGCGCGAGTGCGTTGTCTGCTGGGTTCAAGCTCGCGACCTGCGCAGTCGACCGCGCAGCGACCTGCGGTCCTTGATCGCGGCCTTCGCCGCCTGCCAGCCAGGGATGCCGCAGACTCCGCCGCCCCCGTGCGTGGCCGAGCTGCCGTTGTAGAGGCCGGCGATGGGCGTGCGGTAGTCGGCGTAGCCGGGCGCGGGCCGCATGTGGAACAGCTGCTCGGGCGTCAGCTCGCCGTGGAAGATGTTGCCGCCGATCAGGCCGTACTCCTCTTGCATCTCGTGGGGTCCCACGATGTCACGGTGAGTGACCGATGCGGCGAAGCCTGGCGCGACCGCGTCGTAGAGGTCGATGAGCCGGTCTGTGTAGGCCTCCAGCTCCTCGGTGTGTGGTGCCTCGGCCCACTCGTGCGGGACGTACTGCGTGAACATGCTGAAGATGTGGGTCCCGTCCGGGTTCATCGTCTTGTCGAGCGAGGTCGGGATGACTCCGTCGCTGAACGGCATCAACGCGGCCTTCCCCTCGCGAGCGTCCTGGAAGGCCCGCTCGATGAACTCCATCGTCGGCGACATCTCGACCGAACCGGTCAGGTGCTCGGGGACGCCGCCCGACGTATGTCCAGCGTCGCGCTCGGTGGCGGGAGTATCAGTGAACCTCGGCAGCTCGGACAGCGCGAGGTTGATCTTGACCACCCCGGAGCGGGTGTTCCAGCGCTCGATGTCGCCGACGAAGTCGTCGGGCAGCTCGGTGCGCGCGATGTGGTCCAGGAACGCCGTCTTGGGGTGCAGCGTCGTGACGACGGTGGGGGCGGTGAGCTGGTCGCCGTTCTCGAGCACCACACCGGTCACCCGGCCGTTGCTCGTCGTCACCGACTCGACGCGCGCGTTGGTGCGGATCTCGACGCCGAGCTCGCGAGCCGAGCTGGCGATGGCAGCGGAGACCGCGCCCATGCCGCCCTCCGGGTAGCCCCACGAGCCGAGCTGATGGCTGTGGTCGCCCCCACCAGCACCGCCAGCACCGTCGCCGACGTCGCCGATGGAGTGGTGGGCCATGACGTAGGCCGTGCCGGGCGCGTAGGGGCCGGCCCAGGTGCCGATCACGCCGTTGACGGCCAGGGCGCCCTTGATCTGCGGCGACTCGAACCAGTCATCGAGCATGTCGGCGATGCTCATGCTCATCAGCCGGGTGATGTCGGCGACCATCCGCGAGTCGACGCCGCGGTTCTTCCAGACCAGCTTGCCGAGGTCCGCCAGGTCGGCGGGTGAGTGGCTGCCGATGTTGGGCGGCACGCGCGTCAGCAGCGGACCCATCACGTCGGCGATGCCGGCCAGCCAGGCGTTCCACTTCGGCCAGGCCTCGGCGTCCTTCTTCGACCACCGGGCGATCTCGTCGTAGGTGCGGGCCTCGTCGTCCTCGTAGATCGTCAGCGAGCCACCCTCGGGGAAGGCCTGGAAGTACGGGCCCATCGGGTGCACCTTGTAGCCGTGCTGCGCGAGCTTGAGCTCGTTGATGACCGTGGCCGGCATCAGGCTCATCACGTAGGACAACCGGGTCACCGACAGGTGCGGTGCGTCGGCCCACGGCTGCTCGGTCGTGGCGGCGCCGCCCAGCTTGTGGCGGCCCTCGAGGACCAAGGTGCGCGCGCCGTCGCGGGCGAGGTAGGCCGCGGCTACCAGGCCGTTGTGGCCGCCGCCGACCACGATCGCGTCGTAGGAGCTGGTCATCGAGAGGTCCTCTCAGATCGGTCGCCGGTCGTTTGACTGACTGTTCAATCTAACGAGGTGATAACCTGCTCCGCAAGGGGCGCGCTGACCCCAGACTTGTGACCCGACGCCGTAGAAAGTCGAGGACCATGGCCGAAGCCGCCCCGCAGACCGAGGGCAACGAGGCCCGCCGCCGCGCGATGCTGCAGGCGGCAGCCGAGCTGATCGCCGAGCGCGGGTTCGGCGAGACCCGCATCGCCGACGTGGCCAAGCGGGCCGGCACCAGCAGTGGTCTGGTCATCTACTACTTCGGCACCCGCGACCGGCTCCTCGTCGATGCGCTGCGGTTCTCCGAGGAGGCCTACTACGACAGCGCGGCCATGCTGCTGGGCGACGAGCAGGACTTCCGCAACCGTCTCTCGATGCTGGTCGAGTGGTCGTGCGTGCCGTCGCTGCCGGGCGAGGTCAGCGGTTCGTGGGGCCTGTGGCTCGACCTGTGGGCGACCGCGCTGCGCCACCCCGAAGTACGCGAGGCCCGAGTCGAGCTCGACAGCCGCTGGCGCGACCTGCTCGAGCGCATCGTGACCGAGGGCCAACGCTCCGGTGCCGTTAAGCGAGACGTGGACGCCCGCCAGTTCGCGCTCAGCTTCACCGTCGTCCTCGACGGCCTCTCCACCCAGGTCGCCCTCGACGACCCCGAGATCACCTCCGACGTCGCCTACGACATCGGCATGGAGTACGCCGAGCAGCGCCTCGGCCTGTCCCCCACCAAGCGCCGCGCCAACAAGCGCCGCCGTCCGTGACGAACCTGCTGTCTCAACGCTCGTGAAACAGCAAATGCGTCACTGACGGCGAGTCAGCCCGCGGTCAGCTCGGCGTCGACAGGATCGGGGAGCTTCGCCTCGGAGCGCCGCAGTACCTGTACGGCGGCAGGGGAGAACCAGCAGGCGACGCGCTCGCCGGGGGTGGCCTTGAAGGAGCGCGGGCCGGCCTGGTTGGCGATCTGCACGAGCAGCACGTCGTCGTCGCCGACCTCGACGCGCACCTGGGTGGAGGCTCCGAGGTAGACGACGTCGCGCACCAGACCCTCGACACGGTTGTGCCCGGCGGGGCTCGGTGAGCTCTCCTCGCCGATGGCGATGCGCTCGGGACGTACGACGATCGCGGCGTCGCCGCGCGGCGCGTCGCCGGAGACCTCGGCCGACAAGGTGCGGCCCAGCGATGAGCAGGTGGCCAGCCCACCGGACACCTCGCTGACCTCGGCGTCGAAGATGTTGGCGGAGCCGAGGAAGCCGGCGACGTACGCCGTCGCGGGCTGCGCATAGATCTCCTCCGGTGCCCCGACCTGCTCGACCTTGCCGCCGGCCATCACCGCGATCCGGTCGCTCATGGTGAGCGCTTCCTCCTGGTCGTGGGTGACGTAGACGAAGGTGATGCCGAGGTCCTTCTGCAACTGGCGCAGCTGGAGCTGGAGGTGCTTGCGCAGCTGGGCGTCGAGGGCGCCGAGCGGCTCGTCGAGCAGCAGGACCCGGGGGTTGAGCACGAGGGCCCGCGCCAGTGCGACGCGCTGTTGCTGGCCGCCGGAGAGCTGGGAGGGTCGTCGCTTGGCCAGCTCGGTGATCCGCACCAGCTCGAGGGCCTCGCCGACTCGTCGGTCGACCTCGCCCTTGTCGACCTTCTGGTAGCGCAGGCCGAAGGCGACGTTGTCGCGCACCGTCATCAGCGGGAACAGCGCGTAGCTCTGGAAGACGGTGTTGACCGGCCGGTTGTGCGGCGCCTGCTGGGCCATGTCCTCGCCGTCGAGCAGGATCTGGCCGGAGTCCGGTCGTTCGAACCCCGCGATCATCCGCAGTGTCGTGGTCTTGCCGCATCCCGACGCACCGAGCAACGAGCAGAACTCACCAGCGGGTAGGTCGAGGTCGATCCCGTCGACGGCGACCACGTCGCCGAACCTCTTGGTCAGCGTGGCCAGACGCAGTTGCCCACCCATGGCCCCATCGATGTCCGAGCCCCTCATCAGGCCTCACCAGCGTGGTGGCCCGCCACCTCGGTGAGCTTGCCGAAGTTGGCGATGAGGAGCTCCACGTCGGCGTCGGTGTGCTGCACGGACAGCAGCCACTGCTCGACCTTGCCCCACGGTGGGAGGAACACCCCCCCATTGTGCTGCAAGAGCCAATGCAGGTTGCCCCAGCGGTCGTCGACCTCGAGGAAGTCGCGGTAGTTGCGCACCGGTGACCCCGTGAACGCCACGCAGCCCTTGGCCCCGACACTGACCACTCGCCACGGCAGACCGGCGGCCGCGATGTGCCGCTCGAAGCCCTTCTTGGCCAAGGTGGCCAGCGCGTCGAGCCGCGCGTAACCGGCGCTGTTGATCACATGCGTCAGGTTGGCGCGCGTGGCTGCCATCGCGAGCGGGTTGCCGTTGAACGTGCCGACCTGCTCGTACCTCCCGTCGGCGATGGCCGACATCACCTCTTCGATGCCCCCGATCGCGGCAACGGAGATGCCCCCACCCAGCGCCTTGGCGAGACAGACGATGTCGGGCGTGACGCCGTACCTCCCGGTGGCACCGGCTGGGCCAGTGGTGAAGCCGGTCTTGACCTCGTCGAAGGTCAGGTAGGCGCCCTCGGCGTGCAAGAGCTCCTTGAGTCCCGCGAGGTAGCCGTCCTCGGGCGGGATGATGCCGGCGTTCATCATGATCGGCTCGAGGATCATCCCGGCGATGCGGCCGCGGTGGGTGGCCAGCGCCCTCTCCACTGCGCCGAGGTCGTTGAACGGCACGACGACGATGAGATCCATGATCGCGCCGGGGATCCCGGAGTTGCCGGGCACGTTGTGGGGTGCGTCCGCCGGGCCGACGTCCTCGGGCTCGGGTAGCACCGAGACCTGCACGGAGTCGTGATGGCCGTGGTAGCAGCCCTCGACCTTGATGACGAGGTCGCGCTCGGTGAGGGCGCGCATCAGATGGATGGCGTCCATCGTGGCCTCGGTGCCGGAGTTGGCGAAGCGCCACAGCGGCAGCCCGAACCTGCGCTTGAGCTCCTCGGCCACCCAGATGGCATCCTCGGTCGGCTGCGCGAAGTGCGTGCCGCGCGCGACCTGGCGCGAGACGGCCTCGACGATGGCCGGGTGGCCGTGGCCGGCGATGGCGGCGCCATAACCGCCATGCATGTCGACGTACTCGTTGCCGTCGACGTCGAAGACGTGGGAGCCCTGGCCATGGCTCATCCACACCGCCTGCGGCTGGGCGATCTGCCAGTTGGAGGTCGCGCCGCCGGCCAGTGACCTCGCTGCGTCCGCGATCATCGCGGTGCTGCGCGGCTGACGCTGCACGAACTTCTCGGACTCGGAGTCGATGATTGCGTCGATGGTCTCGTCGGTGGTGACGGAGATGCTCACTGTGTCCTCTTTCGGTTGTCGGCTGGCGAGCTTGTCGAGAGACCCGTTTGACTGAGTGTTCAGTCTAAGCGGGACGGAGCCCGCTCCACAACAGGAGGACGCTGGACGTGTCACGGTCTCGCTACGGCCGTCGCGAAACGATTGACTGAGTATTCAGTTCATGCGACGGTGGGCCTGGACGGGACCACACCGATTCGCGGAGGTGTCATGGAGCAATCCCCCAGGAGAGCCGGTCAGCCTGCCTTCGACCGACGAGCCTTGCTGCGCAACGCTGCCCTGCTGGGCATCTCCGTGCCCGCCCTCAGTGCCCTCCTCCAGGCGTGCGCCGACTCACCCACCGGAAGCGGCAAGGGACCCGGGGGCGGCACGCCGACCGAGGGTCTCAAGATCGCCTCGCCCGACAACCCGGTCACCTGGGACATCGCCGACGACAACCAGCCGATCGCCGACGGCCTCCAGCCCGAGAAGGGCCCGTTGCGGGTCTACAACTACGCCGACTACCTCGGCCCCGGCGTGATCAAGGCCTTCGAGGAGAAGTACGGCGTCGACGTCAAGGTCTCGACCTTCAACGACACCGACGAGGCGATCACCAAGATTCGGACCGGCGCGGTGCCCTTCGACATCTACTTCCCCAGCTACGACCAGATCGGCAGGCTGGTGACGGCCAAGCTGATCCGGCCGCTCAACCACAGCTACATCCCCAACCTCACCAACGTCTGGGAGTCCTTCCAGAGCCCGTGGTACGACGGCGAGGCCCGCTACTCGGTCCCCTACAGCGTCTACACCACCGGCGTGGGCTGGCGCACCGACAAGGTCTCCGAGGACGTCGCCGCCCTCGACAACCCCTACGACGCGCTGTGGAACTCCGACTACAAGGGCATGGTCGGCATCATCGACGACTGGCACACCGCGATGGCCATGGTCGCGCTGCGATCGGGAGTCACCGACGTCAACAGCGAGAACCCAGCGGACCTGGAGGTCATCCAGACGGCGCTCACCGAGCTGAGTGCGGCGACCAAGCCCAAGGTCACGGTCTCGATGTACAACGACCTGCCGGCCGGACAGCTCGGCATCAGCCAGATGTGGTCGGGCGACATCGTCAACGCGCAGTACTACCTGCCCAAGGGGCAGTCTGCCGACATCTTGCGCTACTGGTTCCCCGAGGACGGCAAGGGCCTGGTCGACAACGACCTGATGCTGGTGCTCAAGGGCGGTAACAACCCCGTGCTCGCGCACCTGTTCCTCAACCACCTGCTCGACGAGAAGACCTCGCTGAAGAACTTCGGCTACATCGGCTACCAGCCTCCGCAGAACTCCATCGACACCGACTCGCTCGTCGCCGACGGCTACCTTCCCGAGAACCTGGCCACGGCCGCCGTACGCAAGGAGTGGTTCGACGTCGCCTACCGCCTGCTGGAGCTGACGGTCGACAACGACGCCGCCTGGCACCAGGTGTGGCAGCAGTTCAAGGCGGGCGCGTGACGGCAGCGCTCCTGCCCGACGCCCCGGAGTCACCCGAGTCACCAGCCGCGCCGAGCAGACGCACTCGCGAGCCCCGCGGCGGTCGAGTCCTCGGGCCCCTCCTCGCGCTGCCCGGCGTGGCCTGGCTGCTGCTGTTCTTCGTCGCGCCCCTCTACGTCGTGCTGGCGGTGGTCTTCGGCGGGGTCGACCCGGTCTTCCGCACGGTCATCCCCGTGTGGAACCCGGTCCTGTGGTCCTCCGACCAGCCGATCTACGTGCTCACCCACATCGTGGGCAGCGACGGGATCTTCGGACCTGCCCTGCTGCGCACGGCGGTCTACGTGTTCACCGCGAGCTGCCTGTGCCTGTTGATCGCCTTTCCCATCGCCTACTACGTCGCGCGCCTGTCGGGACGGTGGAAGGGCCTCTTGCTCACGATGCTGATCGCGCCGTTCTGGATCAGCTACATGATGCGGATGCTGGCCTGGGTCAACCTGCTGGCCAACGACGGCATCGTCAACAAGGTCATCTCCTTGGGGGGCATCTTCCCCGGTGATACCGAGTGGCTCTCGGGGAAGTCGATCGTGGTGATCCTGGGCCTGGTCTACGGCTACGTGCCCTACATGATCATCCCGCTCTTCGCCGGCCTCGACCGGCTGCCGACCAACCTCATCGAGGGCGCTCGTGACCTGGGTGCCAACCGGTTCTCGGCGTTCTGGCGGGTGACCTGGCCGATGTCGCGCCCGGTCGTCATCGCCAGCATCCTGCTCACCTGCCTGCCGATGCTGGGCGACTACTTCACCAGTGACCTGCTCTCGGGTGCGCCCAGCACCTCGATGGTCGGCAACCTGATCAACAACACCGTGCTGACGCCGGGCCAGACCGGACAGGCGGGAGCGTTCGTGCTGCTGGTGCTGCTCGTGTCGCTGCTGCCGATGGTCTACTACGTCCGCTCGGTCTCCCGTAGCGATGGAGCCATCGGATGAGCAGCCTGACCGCCTGGTGGCACGACCCCTGGCGCAAGCCGAGGCTCCTGGCGGCGGTGACCATCGTCTACCTGATGTGGTCGCTGTTGCCGGTGCTGATCGCCGCGGCGTTCTCGTTCAACGCCGGACGGTCACGCACCAGCTGGCAGGGCTTCTCGCTGCGCTGGTACTACGGTGATCCCGAGCGCTCGGTCTGGCACGACGACACCTTGCAGACGGCGCTGTTCCAGACCTTGCGGCTGGGTGTGCTCACCACCTTGGTCTGCATTCCCCTGGGCGTCGCACTGGCTATCGGCCTGCACCGCTGGCGCGGCCGCATCCCGAGCTCGGCCAACTCGATGCTCCTGTTGTCGTTCGTGCTGCCCGAGACGCTGCTGGCCGTGGCCCTGCTGCTGGTCATCACCCAGGTGGCCCTGCCGTTCACCCTTGGCACCACGGCCCAGGTGATCGGCCTGGTGACCTTCCAGCTGTCCTATCCGGCGATCCTGGTCAGAGCCCGGCTGGCGACCATCGGCCACCAGCTCGAGGAGGCTGCCCAGGACCTGGGCGCCTCACCGTTGTCGGCCCAGCGCCGGGTCATCCTGCCGATGCTGGTGCCGGCCATCGTCGCGAGCGCCGTCCTCGTCTTCGCCGATGTCATCGACGACTTCGTGATCGTGCGCTACCTCTCGGGCGACTCCACCACCGAGCCGACGTCGGTGAAGATCTACAACACTGCGCGAGCTGCGCCGACGCCTGCGCTCAACGCGCTGGCCACCTTGATGCTGGTCGCGGCGATGCTGGCGGTGGCGTTGGGCTTCCTGCTCTATCGCTGGCTCGGCAAGCGAACGGGTGAGGCCGAGTCGATCGGTTCGTTCGCCGGCGAGACGTAGGTCGTCAGCGTGTCCGGGTCAGTCCCTCGGTGATCAGTGCCTGAGCGACTGCATACGTGCCGAGCACCGCTGCCTCGAGCGCGCGCGAGTCCTCACCCGCCACGAACTGCTGGACCCCGATGAGGGCGTCGGAGACCAGGAACAGCCCGGCCCCCGGCAGCAGGAGATCGCGACCGCGGCCGTCATCGACCGCCGCCGCCGAGGCGACCATCACTGCGAGGGTGAGACCGTACGCCGCCACGGGCGCGGCGAGAGTCGGGTCCTGGCGACGGGCAGCGAGGGCCATTCCTCCAGCCAGCGCCGCGGCACCGCCGAGGAACCGGCGCCGGCCGCGGGTGCCGAGCAGCGGCATCGACGAACGGTCTCGGTAGGTAGCGATGTAGGCGAGGTGGGCGCCGAAGAACGAGCCCACTCCCGTGAGGAACCACCGGCGTCCGGAGCCCATCAGGGCGATGTCGCCCACCCAGGACAGCGCGTCGGCCGTCAGGACCGCGCGGCTCGGTTCGTCGGTGCCCATGACGTGCCGGGCGGCGAGCGCAGGCATCAGTAGCGGCTTGCCGATCAGGTAGGGCCAACGTCGTCTCATTCGGTCCCCTCTCGCGGTGACGCCGAACCTACGCCTGCCGAGCGGCGCCCGGGCGCGACAGGCCACGAACTGAGTCTGGAGTCAGTAGCCACTCCTGTGGGACCGTGGCACTAGACCAAGTTCCCTCCGCACGACTAGGATTGACTGCATGTTCAATCAAGCCCGTGGCACGGTTGCCCCTCTGCCTGCTGACGACGTGGCCGCGTCCTACGCGGCCTTCGGCACCTCGCGCATGCTGCCGCGTCTGGCCTACGTCGATCCCGCGGTCTACGACTGGGAGCAGGCCAACATCTTCTCGGGGTGGATGTGTCTCGGGCGGGGCGAGAAGTTCGCCGAGGCCGGCACCCAGACCAGCGTCGAGACCGGCGCCGGCGGCGTGCTGCTGGTGCGCGGTGACGACGGGGAGCTGCGGGCGTTCGCCAACGTGTGTCGCCACCGCGGCCACGAGCTGGTGCCGTGCGGCGTCACCAAGCAGACCAAGTCGATCGTCTGCCCCTACCACGCCTGGACCTACAAGCTCGACGGCTCATTGCGCAACGCCCCGGGCGGCTTCCGCGACGTCGAGGACTTCGACAAGACGCAGTTCGGCCTCGCCGAGCTCAACGTCGTGGAGTGGCACGGCTGGGTCTTCGTGGACCCGAGCGGGCAGTCCGGTCCGTTCGAGGAGCACGCCGCTGGCCTCGAGCAGGTCGTGGCCAACTACAAGCCTGAGAACCTCGTCACTGTCGCCTCGCACTCCTACACGCTCGAGACCAATTGGAAGGTCATCGTCGAGAACTACCAGGAGTGCTACCACTGCCCTTCGATCCACCCCGAGCTGTGCCGGGTCAGCCCGCCGCAGAGCGGCGAGAACCTCGAGCCCGACGGCGAGTGGATGGGCGGCTGGATGGACCTGGAGGCTCACGCGACGACGATGTCTCTCGACGGCACCAGCGGCGGCGTGGCCATCGAAGGGCTGACCGATGTCGAGATGCGCACGGTGATGTACGTCGTGGCGTTCCCCAACCTGCTGATCAGCCTGCACCCCGACTACGTGATGACCCACACGCTGCGGCCCATCTCGGCGGACCGGACGTTCGTCGAGTGCTCGTGGGCCTTCCCTCGCGAGGTGGCCGAGCGTCCCGGTTTCGACCCGTCGTACGCCGTCGACTTCTGGGACCTCACCAACCGCCAGGACTGGGCGGCCTGCGAGTCCGTGCAGCGCGGCCTCACCAGCCCGCACGCGATCCCCGGTCCGCTCGCGCCCGAGGAGGACGGCGTCTACCAGTTCGTGAGCCGGGTGGCCCGCGCCTACGCCGGACTCGGCCGCGCCGACGACGCCCGCCCGTCGATGAAGGCCGAGGACGTCGTGCCTGCTGAAGGTGCGCCGAGCGTGGACGAGGCCACCGTCTAGCGGGCCTCGGCCTTCGCCAGCACCGATCGCAGCTGCTTGCTCAGGGTTCGGCCGCCGACCAGCGGGATGGCGGCGCCGAGGAGGATGCCGACGAACGCCTTGGCGACGCGGGTGAGAGTGACGGTGATCTCGGTGCCGCCGTCGCGGGGCGAGAGCTGGTAGCGCCAGCCACTGCCCGGTCTCCAGATGTTGGAGTCCAGCGTCTCGATGGTCAGCGTGCCGGCGTGGTCGTCCCACTCGTAGCGCTCGCGCTCCCAGCCGATGGAGTTGCCCTCGGTGACCTCGGCCCACGTCGGGCCGAGCTCATGGACACGGAAGTGCGCCTCGTCGATGTTGGCCCACAGCTTTGCGCGGTCGGGCCCGAAGTCGGTCAGGACCGCCATGGTCTGGGTCGGTGTCAGGCTCGTGCGGACGGTGAACGTCGTGGAAGGCATGAGCCCATTGTCATCCCGCGGCGCTGACGTGCTGTCGGCGCAGTCGCGCCCGCACGAGCCCGACGGTGCCGATCACCACCCACACCAGGTTGAGCGCGGCTGACGGCCACGCGCCGTACCAGCCGGAGTTGACCATCAGCAGCGCGCCACCGACCAGGTTCATCAGCTGGAAAGTCAGGCTCGGTCCGAGGATGCGGCCGGTGGTCACCAGGGCGTAGGCGCCGATCAGCAGGGCCATGCCGATCCAGCCGGCGACGTCGATGGTCAGCGTGAGCACGGGGACAGCCTGGCAGGAGCCGGAAATCGGAAGATCCCCAGCAGCAGGTGCTGGGGATCTTCCGACTCAGCTGGTGCCTAGTTGGTCACATACATCGTCTGGAACGTCGGCATGCCGCGGACGTTGTCGTTGTACATGCCGCCGATCTTGGAGCCCCGGATGATCGCCGTGCCGGCATAGCCGGTGTTGACGGCCGGGTAGTACTTCTCCTCGATGAACTTGTCGAACTCACCCCAGGCCTGGGAGGTGTCGCCCTTCTTGCCGTCCAGGATGTCCTTCTGCATCTGGTCGGCGTCCGCCTCCTTGAAGTTGGACGGGTTGGGCATGCCCTCGAGGCCGACCAGCGAGCCGTCCCACTGGGCCGGGAACCACGAGCCGCCCGACGGCCAGTCCGAGCACCAACCGCTGGAGCGGACGTTGATCGGGCTCTTCGGGTCGGTCCGGGCCTCGCGGATCTTGTCGGAGGTCGAGGCGATCGGGGTCGCGGTGAAGCCACCGGCCTCCAGGCCCTTGACGATCTGGTCCTTGGCAGCCACCGACAGCGGGTCGTCGGTCGCGTAGAGGAACTTGATCTCGTACCCCTCGGCGTTCGCTTCCTTCAACAGCTCCTTGGCCTTGTCGGGGTCGGTGTTCTCGCCCTTGATGCCCAGCACGTCGTAGTCGACGCGACCAGCGGTGCCCGGCGGCAGGATGCTGGTGCCCGGCACACGGGTCAGCCCGACGATCTCGCCGCCGGCCTTCCAGGCGTCGATGTAGGGGTAGGCGTAGCCGATCGCCTGGCGCACCTTGAGGTCGGTGATCTTGGTCATGTCGAGGTACCACATGTACGTGCACGGCGACGTGCCCGTGACCAGACGGTCAGGCGAGTCCTGGGTGATCTTCTTGTACGTCGCCGGCGTGATGTTGTCGTAGGTGACCGTGGTCTGGCCGTCACCGTTGTCGGAGAGGATGGTGTTCTCGGTCTTGGCGGTGTCCTGGTTGAACTCGAAGTCCCACTCGTCGACCGACTGGATGCGACCGGGGTCGGTCGCCGGGTCCCAGTAGGGGTTCTTGACCAGCGTCAGCGAGGAGCCGGGCTTGTAGTCCTTGAACATGTAGGGGCCGGTCGCCAGCGGGTGGTTGCCGTAGGCCTCCTTGGTGTCCTTGGCCTTCGGGATGGCGGTGAAGACAGGGAAGGACGCGTAGTAGTCCATGTCGGGGAACGGCCGCGACATCTTGATGGTGATGTCGTTGCCGTTGACCGTGACGCCCTTGTAGGGGGACTTGTCCTTGTAGGGGCCCTTGTAGGTGTCGCCGTCGAGGAAGAACTGCAGCTGGTAGGTCGGACCGTCCGGCAGCTCCTCGATCGCGAACGAGCGGGCGATGGCGTAGGCGATGTCCTCGGCCTTGACCGGGGAGCCGTCCTCGTACTTCAGGCCGTCCTTCAAGGTGAAGGTCCACTCGGTCTTGTCCTTGTTGGGACGGCCGAGGTCGGTGGCCATGTCGGGGACCAGCTCCATGTCCTGGGTGTCGGGGTTGTACGCGTACTGCGTCAGGGCCCGGGTGACCAGGTTCATGATCTCGGTGGAGTCGGTGTAGTAGGCCCGGGTCGGGTCCAAGGTCGCCGGCACCTGCGAGGTGAGGACCGTGACCTTGCCGCCGCTCTTCGCGTCGGCGGGGAGGGCCAGGGGGCCTTGGGCGTCGGCGTTCTTCCCGGCGCCGGCCCCTCCGCCCGCCCCCTGCGTCGGGGTTCCGGCGTTGGAGTCGCTGCCGCTGCTGCCGCCGCAAGCAGCGAGCCCGAGGAGTGAGGCGACCGCCACGAGGGCGATCGCGGACCGCTTCAGTAGCACGTTGGGGTGTCCTTCCGGTCGGTGTCAGAAACCTCCGGAAGGGTTCGCCCATCGGGCCCGAAACCCAATGCCTGCAAGGGAAAAGTGACCTTCCCTCGCCCCTTCTGCAACCACTTCGTGACCTTCGGAGATGGTTGCTGAGATCAACCGAAAAAGGCGCGAAGAATGCTCTGAACCGGTGCTGAGGAAACTCAGCCAGGTCACAGGGCAGTCACGTCTCGGACGCGAACTGGTGAGCAAATGCCGCACGGCCCTCGACCGCCGTCGAGGGCCGTGCAAGATGGGGCCTCAGGGACCCGTCCGCGGAGCTCGAGTCGTGACTGAGGCGACCCCGAGAGTCTCGTCCGCGAGGGTCCGGTGCCGCCCGGGCCGGAAAGGTGACGTCCCGGGCGGCACCCCCATCTACTCGGTGATGTACATCGTCTGGAACGTCGGCATGCCGCGGACGTTGTCGTTGTACATGCCGCCGATCTTGGAGCCCCGGATGATCGCCGTGCCGGCGTAGCCGGTGTTGACGGCCGGGTAGTACTTCTCCTCGATCAGCTTGTCGAGGTCGTTCCAGCCGGCCGCGGCCTCATCCGCCGACCCGTCGAGGATCGACTTCTGCATGTCGTCGGCTTCCTGCTCGTCGAAGTTGGCCAGGTTGGGCATGCCCTCCAGGCCGACCAGCGAGCCGTCCCACTGGGCCGGGAACCACGAGCCGCCCGTCGGCCAGTCCGAGCACCAACCACTGGAGCGGACGTTGACCGGCGCGTTGTAGTCGGTGCGTGCCTCGCGGATCTTGTCCGTGGTCGAGGCGATCGGGGTCGCGGTGAAGCCACCGGCCTCAAGGCCCTTGACCAGCTGGTCCTTCGCGGCGACCGACAGCGGGTCGTCGGTCTGGTAGAAGAACTTGACCTCGTAGCCGACCGCGTTGGCCTCCTCGAGCAGCTGGCGTGCCTTGTCGGGGTCGGTGTTCTCGCCCTTGATGCCCAGCACGTCGTACTCCTCGCGCCCGGCAGTGCCCGGCGGCAGGATGTTGGTGCCGGCCACGCGGGTCAGGCCCACGATCTCGCCCTGCGCCTTCCACACGTCCACGTAGGGGTAGGCATAGCCGATCGCCTGGCGCACCTTGAGGTCGGTGATCTTGGTCATGTCGAGGTACCACATGTACGTGCACGGCGACGTGCCCGTCACCAAGCGGTCAGGTGCCTGCTGGGTGATCTTCTTGTACGTCGGCGGCGTGATGTTGTCGTAGCTCAGCGTCGTCTGCCCGTTGCCCGTGTCGCTGAGGATGGTGTTCTCGAGCTTCGCGGTGTCCTGGTTGAACTGGAACTCCCACTTGTCGACCGACTGGATGCGGCCGGGGTCGGTCGCCGGGTCCCAGTTGGGGTTCTTGACCAGCGTCAACGAGGTGCCCGGCTTGTAGTCCTCGAACATGTAGGGGCCGGTCGCCAGCGGGTGGTTGCCGTACTCGGGTCCGGTGTCCTTGGCCTTCGGGATCCCGGTGAACACGGGGAACGACGCGTAGTAGTCCATCTCGGGGAACGGGCGCGACATCTTGATCGTGATCTTGTTGCCGTCGACCACGACGCCCTTGTAGGGGGACTTGTCCTTGTAGGGGCCCTTGTAGGTATCGCCGTCGAGGAAGAACTGCAGCTGGTAGGTCGGACCGTCCGGCAGCTCCTCGATCGCGAAGGACCGCGAGACGGCGTAGGCGACGTCTTCGGCCTTCACGTCGGTGCCGTCCTCGTACTTGAGGCCGTCCTTCAAGGTGAAGGTCCACTCGGTGTTGTCCTTGTTGGGCTGGCCGAGGTCGGTGGCCATGTCGGGCACCAGCTCCATCTCGCCGTTCTCGGGGTTGTACGCGTACTGCGTCAGCGCCCGCGTGACGAGGTTCAGGATCTCGGTGGAGTCGGTGTAGTAGGCCCGGGTCGGGTCGAAGGTCGCCGGCACCTGCAGCGTGAGCACCGTGGCCGTGCCACCGGCGGCGGCGTCGTCCGGAACCGCGAGGGGCCCCTGCAGGTCGGGGTTCTTGCCCGCGCCCGCGTTGCCGCCCTCACCGAGGGTCTCGATGGGGTCGTTCGGATTGTCGCTCCCGCTGCCGCCACAGGCGGCCAGGGCAAGCAGTGAGGCAGTGCCTATCACCACTGCGGCTCTCTTCAAGCGCACGTCGATTCCTTTCGGTCGGCCGATGGGCCTTGTGCATGTCGACGGCAGCATCGAACGCCCGTCGGCGAGGACCAATGGGCTGTGCGGAACCGAAATGATCGAAGCCCAATCGCAACCTCTTCGTGACCTGCCTCACGCGGGACTTGGCCAGACTGCGAGCCAGTGTCACGGCTCCGTAACGGCGGTCTCGGGAGGGATGGAGAGGGAGAAAGCGTGTTCCACATCGGCATCGTCGGACACACCATCGAAGGCGCCGCCGACTTCGTCCGCGGCATCGCCGACTACGGTTCCCGGGCTATCGACGACTACCAACACCCGGAGTTCTCGCTCAACTGCGTGGCCATGGGCGAGACCCTCGACGCGATGCGCCGCGGCGATCTCGAGGAGTTGCACGACATCTTGGCCCTCTCCACGCGACGGCTGCGCGCCGGGGGTGCCGACTTCTTCGCCTGCCCGGACAACACCGCGCATCTCGCCCTCGAGGCCGACGGCCCCGACATGGCGCTGCCCGGCTTGCATATCGCCGACGTCGTGGTCGCCGAGGCCCATCGCCTCGGTCACGACACGGTCGGCCTGCTCGGCACGTCGTGGGTGCTCGACTCCGACATGTACCAGAACCGCTGCGCGGCCCGCGGCATCACCACCATGGTGCCCGAGCCCGCCGACGCGACGACGCTGCACGCCATCATCCTCGACGAGCTCGTGGTCGGCCGGTTCTCCGCCGAGGCGCGCGACGAAGTACTCGCGATCATCGGCCGGCTCGCCGACAAGGGCTGCTCGGCCGTTGCGATGGCCTGCACCGAGCTGTCACTGCTGGTGCCACCTGCCGTCTCACCGGTGCCGTTGCTCAACTCCACCCGGCTGCTCGCCCAGGCCGCCGTCGACACCGCCGTCGGCCGACAACCTCTGCCCCAGTGGCGAGGGGGCACCTGACACGTCGTGCGAAGCGATGGCCCAGTGCGTCCCGGGCAAGTTCAGCCGACGAGGAGGACGACCAGGGTCCGGGGGCCGTGCACGCCCTCGACCCGGCTGAGCTCGATGTCGCTCGTGGCACTGGGCCCGCTGATCCAGGTCAGCGGGCGGCCCTGCCGGACGGCCGGGGCGAGGCGGGGCATGGCGTCGGGTACGTCGGCGACGACCTGGTCGGCGCGGACGATGCAGATGTGCACGTCGGGGACGAGCGTGATGGCGCGCCGGCCTTGGCCCGGCCCGTGGTCCAAGACGATGGTGCCGGTCTCGGCGATGCCGACGGCGCAGTCGGTGACGACCGCTGCGCAGGCATCCAGCTCGAACGGTGTCAGGCGGTCATCGGTGACCGCATGGGGGACAGACACCGAGAGTGCGTCCGGTACGACGATGCGCCCGGCGGGCAGTGCGTCGCGCAGGGCGGCCTCGAGCTCGTCCGGCGGGCAGCGCACGACGGTGGCCTGGTAGTCGGCGACGCGTTCGGCGAACAGGGCCACCACGTCGTCGGGTGAGCTTCCTGCTGGGTGACCGAAGGTGGTCGAGCTTGTCGAGACCGCGCCCAGGGCTGCGCGAACCCGGTCGAGGATCTCGTCGCGGGCGCTCATCGCGTCCCTCCATCCGTGCGCCGCCACCAGGCCCGGAAGGACTCACGCGGCGCTCGTGGGAGGTCGCGGGAGCCGGTCCAGGCGCGGGCGCCGACGCGTGCGGCGATCCCGGTGCCGAGTCGGGCGAACCGCTCGGCCAGGCGCAAACGGCGGCCGGACCGGAACGTCGCTGCCGCGCCCTTCATGGCCACGGTCTGCATCGACGGCACGCCGCCCCACCGCTTGGCGCGGTGGGCGTCGACCACCTGGGCGCGAAGGTCGACCAGGACCGACGGGATGTCGATGCGCACCGGGCAGACCTCGAAGCACGCGCCGCACAACGAGGAGGCGTAGGGCAGCGAGTCGACCTGCTCGTCGACCCCGACGCCCTTGAGCAGTGGGTTGAGGATCGCGCCGATGGGACCGGGGTAGACCGAGCCGTAGGCGTGCCCGCCGACCCGCTCGTAGACGGGACAGGAGTTCAGGCAGGCCGAGCAGCGGATGCAGCGCAGGGCCTGGCGGCCGACCTGGTCGGCCAGCGCACGAGTGCGGCCGTTGTCGAGCAGCACGACGACGACCTCTTGCGGACCGTCGCCGGGGGTCACGCCGGTCCAGGTCGAGGTGTAGGGGTTCATCCGCTCGCCGGTCGACGACCGCGGCAGCAGCCGCAGGAAGACGTCGAGGTCCTCCCACGTCGGCACCACCTTCTCGATGCCCACCACCGACACCAGCACCTCGGGCAGCGTCAGGCACATCCGGCCATTGCCCTCGGACTCGACCACCACGAGCGTGCCGGTCTCGGCGACCGCGAAGTTGGCTCCGGAGACCGCCATCCGCGCCGTGAGGAACTTCTGGCGCAGGTGCTCGCGAGCCGCCCCGGCGAGTACGGCGGGATCGTCGGTGAGTTCCTCCGGTGACGCCAGGCCCTGCATGCGGCGCTGGAAGATCTCGAGGATCTCGGCCCTGTTGCGGTGGATCGCGGGCACCAGGATGTGGCTGGGCAGGTCGTCGCCGAGCTGGACGATCAGTTCGGCGAGGTCGGTCTCCCAGGCCGAGATGCCCTGTTCCTGCAGGGCTTCGTTGAGCCCGATCTCCTGGGTGACCATCGACTTGACCTTGACGACCTCGTCGATCCCGTGGCGCTGGGCGACCTCGGCGACGATCGTGCACGCCTCATCGGCGTCGCGGGCCCAGCGCACCTCTGCCCCCGCAGCGGTGAGGCGTGCCTCGAGCCTCACCAGGTGCTGGTCCAGCGAGGCCAGCGCAGCATCCTTGATGGCCGCGCCGGAGAGCCGGAGCTCCTCCCAGTTGTCGACCTCGGCCACGACACGGGCGCGCTTGTCGCGGATGGTCGCGGTCGCGTGCGCGAGGTTGCTCCGCAGCTGCGTGTTCGCCAACGCTTCCCGCGCGGCGACCGGGAACTTCGGCATCCCGACGAAGGTGCTCGTCACGACTGCCCCCCACCCGTCGCTGTCTGGGCGAGGACCTCGGCCAGGTGCATCACCCGGATGCCGGCCTGCTGGCGCGACAGTGCGCCACCGATGTTCATCAGGCACGAGCTGTCGCCCGCGACCAGGACCTCCGCGCCGGTCTCGCGCACGTGTCGAGCCTTGTCGGAGACCATCGCGACCGAGGTGTCGGAGTTCTTCACCGCGAACGTGCCGCCGAACCCGCAGCACTCCTCGGCGCGTGGCAGCTCGACCAGGTCGAGACCGCGTACGGCGCGCAGCAGCGTGGTGGGACGGTCGCCGACGCCGAGCATCCGCAACGAGTGGCAGGTCGGGTGGTAGGTCACCCGATGCGGGAAGCAGGCGCCGACGTCGGTCACGCCGAGCACGTCGACGAGGAACTCGCTCAGCTCGTAGGTGCGAGGCGCCGTCCGCTCGACCGCAGCCACGAGCTCCGGGTCGCCGGACCGGCGGGCGACCATGCCGTGCTGGTGGCGCGCAGACCCCGCGCAGGACCCGGACGGCGTGACGATCGCGTCGTACCCCTCGAACGCCTTCACGAACGACCGCAACGGCGCGATCGCCTCATCCAGGTAGCCGGTGTTGACCATCGGCTGGCCGCAGCACGTCTGGGCATCGGGGAAGTCCACCTCGACACCCAGGCGACGCAGCAGCGTGACACACGCCTTCCCGACGTCGGGGAAGAGCGCGTCGTTGATGCACGTCACCATGAGTGCGACTCGCACGGTGTGATCCTCCCTCAGTCGCGCGGGTCGTATCGCGCGAGGTCGTGCGTGGCCGCAACCAGGGCCCGGAGGTCGGCGAGGCCGGGACCGAGTACTCCGGCGGTCCGGGCCTGCACCAGCACGTTGCCGATCGCCGTGGCCTCGACGGGTCCGGCGAGCACGGGCAGGCCGGAGGCGTCGGCGACCGCCTGGCACAGGAAGGAGTTCTGCGCGCCGCCCCCCACGACGTGAACGACGCCGATCGTGCGGCCGGCCAGCGTCGCGGCGAGGTCGAGCGCCGCTGAGACGGCTGCAGCGATGCTGAGGACGATGCACCGGACGACGGCCGGACGACCGGACGGAGGGGGTAGGTCGTGCTCGGCGCACCACCCCTCGATCCTGGCCGCCATGTCGCTGTGCCGATCATGGGGTGGCAGGAAGCGCGGGTCCTGCACGTCCACGAGCGGCACCGGTTCGTCAGCTGCCTCCGCGGCGCGCAGCAGGCCGGTCAGGTCGGACTCGCCCCAGCTCCGCAAGGTCTCACTGAGCAACCAGGTCCCCATCACGTTGGTGAGGAAGCGGGTCGTGCCGTCGACGCCGCCTTCGTTGGTGAAGTTGGCCAGCCGAGCCTCCTCGCTCAGCACGGGTCCGTCCAGCTCGAGGCCGGCGAGGGCCCACGTGCCGAGAGAGACGTAGGCGGCGTCGCCATGCCCGTCGGGTTGCATGGGCACGCCGACCACCGCAGAGGCGGTGTCGTGGGACCCGACTGCGACGACGGGGATGCGTCCGCCTGCTCGGCCAAGGATTCGGTCAGCGATGTGGGGGAGCAGTACGCCGGTCTGGTGGCCGGGGTCGACCAGGTCGCCGAACAGGCCGACGCCGAGACCGAGGCGCACCATCAGCTCGCGGTCCCACTCGCGAGTCGTGACGTCGAGGAGACCGGTGGTGGAGGCGTTGGTCCGCTCCGTGACGTGGTTGCCACACAGGGCAGCGGCGACGAGGTCGGCGATCAACAGCAGTGAGGTCGCCTGGTCGAGCTGCTCCTCGGCGCTCAGCTGGTAGAGCGTGTTGAACGACAGGTGCTGCAGCCCGTTGCGGCGATAGAGCTCCTCGGCGCCGATCAAGGCGGCCACCCGTGCAGGCCCGAGCTCGTTGCGACGCTCGTCGCGGTAGTGGAACGGCTCACCGAGGACTCGACCGTTGCGGAGCAGGCCGTAGTCGACGCCCCAGCTGTCGACGCCCACGCTGGTCAGCGCCCCGGCGGCCTGCGCCGTCGCGAGGCCGGCGATGGCATGGTCGATGAGCGCGTCGAGGTTCCAGTGCAGGCCGTCGTCACGGCGTACGGGGTCGTTGGCGAAGCGCGCGGCCGCCTCCAGGCGCAACGTGCCCGGCCCGACCTCACCGACCATCACCCGGCCGCTGGAGGCGCCGAGGTCGACGGCCGCGAACCTCATCGCCACCCAGTCACCTCAAGAACGCGGCCGCGACGCCGGAGTCGACGGGGATGTGCAGGCCGGTGGTGCGGCTGAGCTCGGGCGAGCAGAGCACGAACACGGCCTGGGCGCAGTGCTCCGGCAGCACCTCCTGCTTGAGCAGGGTGCGCTGGGCGTAGAACTTGCCCAGCTCGCTCTCGTCCACGCCGTACACGGCTGCCCGCTGCGCGCCCCAGCCGCCGGCGAAGATGCCGGACCCCTGTACGACGCCGTCGGGGTTGACCCCGTTGACCTTGATGCCGTGCTCGCCGAGCTCGGCTGCGAGCAGCCGGACCTGGTGGGCCTGGTCGGCCTTCACGGCGGAGTAGGCGATGTTGTTGGGGCCGGCGAAGACGGAGTTCTTCGAGGAGATGTAGACGATGTCGCCGCCGAGGCCCTGCTCGATGAGCACCTTGGCGGCGGTGCGTGAGACGAGGAAGGAGCCCTTGGCCATCACGTCGTGCTGGAGGTCCCAGTCGGCGACCGTGGTCTCGAGCAGGGTCTTGGAGAGGGACAGGCCTGCGTTGTTGACGACCAGGTCCACGCCGCCGAAGGCCAGCACGGTCGCGTCGACCATGGCCTGCACGGCGGTCTCGTCGGAGACGTCAACCTGGACGCCGACCGCGACGTCGGTGCCGCCGATCTCGGCGGCGGCGGCCTGCGCCTTCTCCAGCGACAGGTCGGCGATCACCACGCACGCACCCTCGGCGGCGAGCTTGGTGGCGATGGCCTTGCCGATGCCCGAGGCGGCACCGGTGACCAGCGCGATACGGGTCGCGAGTGGCTTAGGCTTCGGCATCCGCTGGAGCTTGGCCTCCTCGAGTGCCCAGTACTCGATGCGGAACTTCTCCGCCTCGTCGATGGGGGCGTAGGTCGAGAGTCCCTCGGCGCCGCGCATCACGTTGATGGCGTTGACGTAGAACTCGCCCGCCACACGCGCGGTCTGCTTGTCCTTCCCGAACGAGAACATCCCGACCCCCGGAACCAGCACGATCAGCGGGTCGGCGCCGCGGATGGCGGGCCATTCGCTGCTCGAGCCTGTCGAGACCGCGTTGCGGTCGTAGTACGCCTGGTAGTCCTCGCGGTACGGGCCGTGCAGCTCCTTGAGCCGCGCGATGGTGTCCTCGATCGACGCCGTGGCAGGTAGGTCGAGCAGCATCGGCTTGACCTTGGTGCGCAGGAAGTGGTCCGGGCAGGACGTGCCGAGAGCCGCGAGCCGGGGGTGCTCGGCCGAGGCCAGGAAGTCCAGGACCTCGGGGGAGTCGGTGAAGTGCCCGACCATCGGCTTGTCCGTCGACGCCAGGCCGCGGATGGTCGGCGCGATGGCGGCGGCCTTCGCCCGACGCTCGGCCCCGGGCAGGGCGGCGTACCCCTCGAGCGGGGCGCCGAACGGCTCCGGCTTGCTGTGCTCGGCGATGTAGGCCGCGGCGGTGTCGATGATCCAGAGGCTGTTGCGCTCGGACTCCTCGGACGTCTCGCCCCACGCGGTGATGCCGTGGCCGCCGAGGATGCAGCCGACCGCCTGCGGGTTGGCCTCCTTGATCGCGGCGATGTCCAGGCCGAGCTGGAAGCCCGGACGCCGCCAGGGCACCCAGACGACCCGGTCGCCGAAGATCTCCTTGGTCAGCGCCTGGCCGTCCGCGGCCGTCGCGATCGCGATGCCGGAGTCGGGGTGCAGGTGGTCGACGTGCGCGGCGTCCACGAGCCCGTGCATCGCGGTGTCGATCGACGGCGCCGCGCCGCCCTTGCCGTGCAGGCAGTAGTCGAACGCCGCGACCATCTCGTCCTCGCGCTCGACTCCCGGGTAGACGTTGGTCAGCGCGCGCATCCGGTCCAGCCGCAGCACGGCGAGCCCGCCCTCGGTCAAGGTGCCCAGGTCACCACCCGATCCCTTCACCCACACCAGCTCCACGGCCTCGCCGGTCACCGGGTCGACCTCGGTGCCCTTGGCCGAGGTGTTGCCGCCGGCGTAGTTGGTGTTCTTGGGGTCGCGGCCCAGGCGGTTGGACCGGTCGACGAGGGACGCGACGGTGGGGTTGGTCATGAGTTCCATCCTGCTTGGGTGCCGCCCACGCGGTCGGCCTCGATCTGCTCCTGGTGACCCGAGGCGAGGTAGGCCGCCATCGGGTCGGCCGGCAGTCCGCGCTCCTCGCGGAAGCCGGCGAGGTCGCGTCGTACGTCGGTGTAGAACGCGTCCATGTAGATCTCGTTGGCGGCGAGCACGTCACCCTCGCGCTGCGCGACGGCGAGCGCTGCCCGAGTGTCTGGGGTGTCGAGCAGCAGCGCGCGCGCCACCATCTCCTGCACGTTGAGCACCGAGCGGATCTGGCCGGGGATCTTCTTCTCGATGTTGTGGCACTGGTCGAGCATCAGCGCCGCCCGGCTGTGTCCGTCTTCGGGGCGACCGTCGTACGCGCCGCCCCTGATCACCTCAACCATGATCCGGAACAGCTGGAAGGGGTCGGCCGCACCGACGATCAGGTCGTCATCGGCGTAGAAGCGGGAGTTGAAGTCGAACGAGCCGAGCTTCCCGAGCCGGATCAGCTGGGCGACGATGAACTCGATGTTGGTACCGGGAGCGTGGTGACCGGTGTCGAGGCAGACGACCGCGCGGTCGCCGAGGGCCAGGCAGTGGACGAACGAGGTGCCCCAGTCGGGGACGTCGGTGTGGTAGAAGGCCGGCTCGAAGAACTTGTACTCCAGCACCAGTCGCTGGTCGTC
This sequence comes from Nocardioides agariphilus, assembly GCF_015352445.1. GTDB lineage: Bacteria > Actinomycetota > Actinomycetes > Propionibacteriales > Nocardioidaceae > Nocardioides > Nocardioides agariphilus. Next base: position 42,040 of record NZ_JADKPO010000018.1, on the reverse strand, counting down.
GGAGAGCTGGGCGTAGATCTCGGCGAGCCCCTCTGCCAGCCAGTCCTGGCGGGCGCGGATGTCGGCCTGGCCGGGGTAGTTGGTGCCGTCGGCCAGCCAGATCTTGAGGTCGCGCGATCCCGTCGCGTTCATGACCTCGATGCAGTCGAGGTTGTGCTGCACGGCCTTGCGCCGGACCGCTGGGTCGGCGTTGGTCAGCGAGCCGAGCTTGAAGTCGTCGTCTTGGAAGGTGTTGGAGTTGATGGTGCCGAGCCCGACGCCGTGGTCCTCGGCGTAGACGCGCAGGGCGGCGAAGTCGTCGACGAGGTCCCACGGGATGTGCAGCGCGACGGTCGGAGCGAGCCCGGTGAAGCGGTGTACGGCGGCGGCGTCGGCGATCTTCTCGTGCACGGTGCGTGGGGTGCCGGCCGAGCCGAACACCTTGAAGCGGGTGCCGGAGTTGCCGTAGGCCCAGCTGGGGACCTCGATGGCCAGCGTCTCGAGCCGGCCGGTGATGTCGGCGAAGCCCTGTTGTTCGGTCATCGTGGCGTTCCTTGGTCGTTGTCGAGTGTGGCGAGCTGGTCCTCGAGGTGGAAGACCTCCTCCAGGAGCAGGAACCCCTGGTCCGGGCGAAAAGGTGTCGGCGCGTCGAGGGCCTCGAAGAACGGGGACATCTCGGCCTGCCACCGGCGGTTGACGTCGCTGTCGTCCATGGCCTTCTGGGCAGCCGCGAGGTCCGGCGACTCGACGTACCCGATGAGCAGCCCGTCGGGGCGCAGGAACAGCGAGTAGTTGTGCCAGCCGGTCTCGGCCAGCGCCCGCAGCATCTCCGGCCAGACGGTCGCGTGCCGTTCGCGGTACTCCGCGATCCGGTCGGGCTTCACCTGGAGCTGGAAGCAGTAGCGAGGCATGGCGAGACCTTTCCCATCTCGGTTGGTCGAGGAAGGCGCGCCTTCTCGTTGGTCGAGGAAGGCGCTCCTTCTCGTTGGTCGAGGAAGGCGCTCCTTCTCGTTGGTCGAGGAAGGCGCGCTAGCGCCTGTCTCGAGACCCGGTGAGTGGCTCTGCTGCCTGTTCACTCTCCGGGTCTCGAGGCTGGAGCGGCTAGAAGTTGAAGTCGGCGATGTTGTCCTTGTTGAAACGGAACGGCTCGCCGAGCAGCACGGTGGCGTCCGCGCCGACGGTGAAGTCACCCAGGTCGCCCGCGGTGAACGAGTCGCCCTCCTTGCCGGTGATGTCGCCGTCGACCAGAGCCTTGGCGGCGTAGGCGGCCAGGTAGCCCAGGTCGCCCGGGTTCCAGAGAGCGAACTCGGTGACCGTGCCGTCCTCGACGTAGTCACGCATCTGGTTGGGCGTGCCCAGACCCGTCAGCGCGACCTTGCCCTTGGCGTCCGAGGTGGACAGGTAGCGGGCGGCGGCGGCGATGCCGACGGTCGTCGGCGAGATGATGCCCTTGAGGTCCGGGTGGTCGGCGAGCAGTGCTGCGGTCGCGTCGAAGGACTTCTGGTCGTCGTCGTCGCCGTAGACCACGTCGACGAGCTTGATGTCGGGGTGGTCGGCCTCCAGGGTCGCCTTCATCGTCTCGATCCAAGCGTTCTGGTTGGTCGCGTTGGCCGCGGCCGAGAGGATCGCGATCTCACCGGCGTCGCCGATCTGCTCCGCGATCATGTCGACCTCGACGTTGGCGATGCCCTCCGCCGTGGCCTGGTTGATGAACAGGTCGCGGCATGAGGGGTCGGTGTCGGAGTCGAACGTCACGACCTTGGTGCCGGCGTCGCGAGCCGCGTTGATGGAGTCGCACAGGGCCTTCGGGTCGTTGGCCGAGATCACCAGCGCGTCGACGCCTTGCTGGGCTGCGGTGTCGATGAAGCTGACCTGGGCATCGGGACCGGCGGCGTCCGGGCCGACCTCGGCGTAGGTGCCGCCGAACTCCTTGACGGCCTTCTCGCCACCGGCGTCGCTGGTGTCGAAGTACGGGTTGCCGAGGTTCTTGGGCAGGAAGGTCACCGTCGTGGCGTCGCCGCCACCGCCACCCCCGTCGCCCGAAGCGGTGGAGGAGTCGTCGGAGCCACACCCGGCGAGACCGAGGCTGGCGACCAGCGCCATGACCGCCAGAGCGGCGAATCGGTTGTTCTTGATGATCATTGCCTTGCCTTTCGTGATTCGTCGCCGGAGTTCGGCGCCTTGGATGGCCCAGAGGCCATGGCCCTGCGCGGGAGGAGCTCCCGGACCCGCGGCAGGAAGCTGGAGGCGATCACCGAGACGACCAGGAGCAGGCCGATGATGATCTGGATGATCTCCGAGCCCTGATTGCTGAGCTGGAGGGCCGAGTTGAGGACGGCGATCAGCAGCACGCCGGCGATCACGCCGTGCAGTGCGCCGCGGCCGCCGAAGATCGAGACGCCGCCCAGAAGCACCGATGCGATCACCTTGAGCTCGAAGCCGACTCCGGTGTCGGTGGCGACCGAGTCGGACCGCAGCAGCACGTAGATGCCGGCCAGGGCGGCCACGAAGCCGCTCATGATGAACAGCAGGAACTTCGTGCGAGCGACGTTGACGCCGGAGAAGTGGGCGGTCTCGGAGCTGAGGCCGATCTCGTAGATCCCCCGGCCGAACGACGTGAAGTGCAGCAGCAGACCGAACACCACGGCCAGGACCACCACCGGGACCATGATGTTGGGGATGTTGGTGTCGCCGATCCGCTCGGTCGGCCAGTCCTGCCACGAGGCGGGGAACTCCGCGATCCGGTCGGTCTGGATCAGGCCCTCCGCGAGACCCCGGTAGAGCGCCAGGGTCCCGATGGTGACCGCCAGCGACGGCAGCCCGACGTACGCGACGAGGAAGCCGTTGACGGCGCCGAGCACGATGCCGAGCAGGAGTGTGAGGACGATGGCCGTCGGCATCGACAGCCCGTGGTCCTTGACCATCACGCCACATGCCGCCGCGCAGACCCCGAGGGTGCTCGACACCGACAGGTCGATCTCGCCGGTGATGATGATGAGCGTCATCGGGAGTGCCATCAGCAGGATCGGCGCGTACTCCTTGAAGAGGTTGTACGTCGTCAGCGGGCCGTCGAAGAACTCGACGTTGACCAGCGAGTAGACGTAGACGATCACCAGCAGGGCGATCACCGCGGACTCCCGGTTGACCAGGAGCCGCTGGACGATGTTGCGCGAGTAGACGGGGTACGCGCTGCGGGTCGCCGGCGCTTGCTGCGTGGTCATGGGGTCCCCGTCGTGTCTCGGGCTTCGACGAGCTGGTGGGTCCGGCGCAGCATCAGCACCCGGTCGAGGACGATCGAGCCGATGATGAGTCCACCGACCACCGCCCCCTGCCAGAAGTCGCTGATGCCGAGGATCGGCAGCGCCCGGTTGATGGTCACGAGCAGGAACGCTCCGATCGCGGCTCCCCAGACCGAGCCGCTGCCGCCGAAGATGGCGACCCCGCCGATCACCACTGCGGCGACCGCTTGCAGCTCGAGGTCGCGGCCGGTGCCCGCGAATGCCGTGGCGTAGCGGGCGACCGAGAAGACGCCTGCGAGACCGGCCAGGGCGCCGCAGAGCACGAACGCTGCGAAGACGCGCTTGCCGACGTTGAGGCCGTAGAGCTTCGCGGCGTCGGGATCGGAGCCGATGGCGTAGAGCTCGCGCCCCCCGCGTGCGGTGTGCAGGTAGTAGCCGACGATCGCCAGCACGAGCAGGCCGATCAGCGTCAGCACCGGGATCGTCAAGATCTGCTGGGTGCCGAGCTTCTCGAAGTTGGCCGGGATGTCGCCGGCCACGATGCGGTCGTTGCCGATCTGGTTGGTCAGGACACCGCGGAAGATGTACATGGTGCCGAGGGTGACCACGAGCGCCGGCACCCGGAAGAACGCCACGAGAAGCCCGTTGACGGCGCCCAGTGCGGCCCCCACCAGCAGGCCGGCGAGGAAGACCAGCACCACGTTGGTCTCGGGGTTGGCGATGAAGATCTTGCCGGTGACGTAGGCCGTCGCACCCAGGGTCGAGCCCACCGACAGGTCCACGTTGCGGGTGACGATGACGACCATCTGACCGATCGCCAGCAGCAGCAGGATCGAGGGCGCCAGCAGGGTGTCGCGCCAGCCGTCGCCGCTGAAGACGAACGTCGACCGCCTGGCTGTGGCGGCCAGCACGATGAGGACCAGGACGATCGCGATGGACAGCTCGCGAGAGCGCAGCAGGGTGCCGAGCATGCGAGCGCTGCGCGACTGCTGGCTGGGCTCGACGCGGAGGTCGGTCACGGCGCGGTCCTCTCGGCGGAGCGTGTGGCCGCTGACATCACGTTCTCGGGCGTCGCATCGGCGCGGGCGATGTCGGCGGTGATCCGGCCCTCGCACACGACGAGCACGCGGTCGGCCATGCCGAGCACCTCGGGCAGCTCGCTGGAGATCATCAGGATCGCCAGGCCCTGTCCGGCGAGCTCCGACAGCAGCCGGTGCACCTCGGCCTTGGTGCCGACATCGATGCCGCGCGTGGGCTCGTCGATGATCAGCAGCTGCGGGTCGGTGGCCAGCCACTTGGCGATGACGACCTTCTGCTGGTTTCCGCCGCTCATGGTCGCGGCCGTCATGTCCAGCGCGTTGGTCTTGACCTCGAGGCGTGAGGCCCACGGCCGGGCGGCCTTGTACTCCGCAGCGGCGGTGAGGAAGCCACTTCTGTCCAGGCGACCGCGGATGACGGACGCGATGTTCTTGCCGACCGAACCGTGCAGGACCAGACCTTGCTGGCGGCGGTCCTCCGGCACGAACGCCATGCCGGCGCGGATGGCGGCTCGCGGGTCGTGCGGGGGGACGGCCTTGCCGAGGAGGGTGACCGATCCGGCGTCGTACGCGTCGACACCGAAGATCGCCCGGGCGATCTCGCTGCGGCCGGCGCCGACGAGACCGGCGAGCCCCACGATCTCGCCGGCCCGGACCTGGAAGGAGACGTCGTGGAACTCACCGGCCGTCTCCAGGCTTCGTACGTCGAGGACGACGTCGCCGAGGGGTGCGGGCGACTTGGGGAACAGGTCACCGACTTCGCGGCCGACCATCTTGGCGACGATCTGGGACTCGGAGGTCTCGGCGATGCGGTCGGTGGCGATGTAGGAGCCATCGCGCATCACGGTGACGGTGTCGCAGAGGTCGAAGACCTCGTCGAAGCGGTGGGAGATGAACACTAGTGCTCGACCCTCGTCGCGCAGGCTGCGAGCCACGGCGAAAAGACGGGCGACCTCGTTGCCGCTCAGCGCGGCGGTGGGCTCGTCCATGATCAGCAGCCGGGCATCGAGCGAGATGGCCTTGGCGATCTCGATGATCTGCTGGTCGGCGATCGACAGACCCAGTGCCGGACGGCGCGGGTCGATGTGCACGCCCAGCCGCGTGAAGAGGGCGTTGGCCTCGCGGTGCATGCCCGCCCTGTCGATGCGGCGGTTGCGGCCGGTGGGCATCCGGCCCATGAAGATGTTCTCGGTGACCGAGAGGTCGGGGAAGAGCGTCGGCTCCTGGTAGATGACCGCGATCCCGGCGTTCTTCGACTCGGCTGTCGACCCGAAGTCGACGGGCTGACCACTGAGGAGGAACTCGCCTCCGTCGCGGCGGTAGACGCCGGCCACGACCTTGACCAGCGTCGACTTGCCGGCGCCGTTCTCGCCGACCAGCGCGTGGATCGAGCCGGCCTCGACGCGGATGCTGCCGGACCGCAGCGCCACGACCGGACCGAAGGACTTGGAGACGTCACGCAGCTCGAGCACCGCGGTGGCGTCGCCGTCGTTCATGAGTCCTCGATCTGCCTGTCACACTGGCGTGAATCCAATTGAAAGGTTTCAATTGGATGAGCAGACCGTAGGTGACGACGTTCACATCCGTCAAGGTTTTGCACTAGATTGACCGCGGACAGGCTGGCTGAAGCGTTACAGCAGCTGCCCTTCAATCAGGACAACGGGGGTGAGGCGATGGCCGGCGTCAAGGACGTCGCTGCCCATGCGGGTGTCTCGCTCGGCACCGTCTCCAACGTGCTCAACCAGCCGCACCGAGTCAGCCCGGCCACCCGTCGCAAGGTCGAGGAGGCGATGGTCGAGCTGGGCTTCGTGCGCAACGAGGCGGCCCGCCACCTGCGCTCGGGGCGCAGCCGGACGCTCGCCTACGTGATGCTCGACGCCGCCAACCCGTTCTTCACCGACGTCGCTGCCGGCATCGAGGAGACGGCCGAGAGCGGCCGCTTCTCGCTCTACATGTGCAACAGCGACAACCGCGTCGACCGTGAGGTCGCCTACCTCGACCACCTCGTCGAGCAGCGGGTGCAGGGCATCTTGGTGACGCCGATCGATCCGGAGGCCGCACACCTGGCTGCGGTCGCGCACCGCGGGACACCCGTGGTCGTGGTCGACCGGACGCCACGCGAGCAGGCCCTGTGCTCGGTGGCGGTCGACGACGTGCTCGGCGGCAGGCTGGCGGTCGAGCACCTCCTCGACCGCGGGCACGAGCGCATCGCCTTCGTCGGTGGGCCCGAGTCGATCGGGCAGGTCCGCGACCGGCTGGTCGGTGCTCGTGGCGGACTCGACGACGCCGGCGCACCACCTGTGACCGTGATCGCGACCGAGGCGACGACCGTGCGGGAGGGCCGGACGGCTGGCGAGCGGATCCTCGGCCTGCCACGTGCCAAGCGCCCGACGGCCGCGTTCTGTGCCAACGACCTGCTGGCTCTCGGGCTGCTGCAGCAGCTCGTCGGCTCCGGCCTCGCCGTTCCCGACGACCTCGCGATCGTCGGCTACGACGACATCTACTTCGCCGGCGCCGCGGCGGTGCCTCTCACCTCGGTGCGCCAGCCCCGCCACGAGCTCGGCCGCCGGGCCGCTCAGCTGGTCCTCGACGAGGCCGACAACCCGGAGCACAGCCACCAGCAGGTGGTGCTGCTGCCCGAGCTCGTCGCGCGGACCTCGACCCTGGGCTGACAGGGTCAGGCACGGTCGGCGGCCAGCGTCTCCCGCAGCCGCTCGAGGCCGCGGGCGCAGTACCCCTTGACCGTGCCCTCGGCGATGCCGAGCTCGGCCGCGGTCTCCGCGACCGACAGCCCGACCCAGTAGCGCAGCACCACCGCGCGTCGCACCATCGGGCCGAGCTCCGCAAGGGCGTCCAGCAGCACCGCGCGCTCCTCATGGCCCGGGCCCGTGGCGACCTCGGCGTCGTAGCCCTCGAGGCCGGATCGTTCGCGGCGCCGCCACGGCCGCCGGTGCTCGTCGATGTTGGCGCGCACCATGATCTGGCGGACGTAGCCCTCCTCATGCCCGTCGCGCTGGATGCGCGGCCACGCGACGTACGCCTTCGCCAGTGCCGTCTGGAGCAGGTCGTCGGCCTGGTGCCAGTCGCCGCAGATCAGGTAGGCGACGCGCCGCAGGTGGTCGCGGCGCGACGCCACGAACTCCGAGAACCCGGCGTCGCGCTCGCTCACCACGCGACCTGCGCCCGCTGGTCGGCCAGCCAGTCCTCGATGGACGCGTAGCCGTCCTTGGCCACCCGGATCGTCTGGGCACCGTTGAGCCCGCTGGGGCCGAGCTCCCACAGGGCCCACCACGTCTTGGCGTCGTAGCGCACGACGTAGGCGACCGAACGACGCGGTGGCTCGAGACCGAGGGGGTTGTCGACCTTCCTGACGACTTCGGCATCGGGTCGGATGACCGGCATCCCACCGGCGCCCAGGTCCCACAGCGGTGGCATCGGCCCGGCAGCGGTGTAACCCGGGCCGCCGGCGCGAACCTCGTCGATCAGCTCCTGCAGGGTCTGCTTGTCCGGGTCGCCGTAGGAGCCGCCGTTGGGGGTCAAGACCGCCAGGAAATGGTCTTTGCCCTTGCGTACCTCGACCGCGACCGAGGTGTACGGCGCCTGCAGGTCCAGCGGGTTGTCGATGCGCTGGAGCACCTCGACCCCAGGCTCGATCTGGAGCTTGCCCATCGAGTCGGTGGCGACCAGGGGTGGCGGGCCGTCGCTGCCGGGGTCGGGGGGCGACTGCTGGCTCTGGTGCATCCGCTGCGCCCACTCGCTGAACGGCTGCTCGAGCTGGGCGGCCACGTTGACCGAGCCGCTTCCGTCCTTGCTCCAGTCGACGTACCACCAGGTCTCGTCACCATCGAGCACGACGTCGACCGCCACAGCACCGGAGTCCTGGCTGATCTCACCGAGGGTGAGCGCATCGCGTACGTCGCCGCCCGCGATCCCGGTCACCTCACCGGTGGCCTCATCGATGCTGAAGCCGCGCACGCGGTCGGCGTCGGCCTCGGTGTCGGTCGAGTCGTACGTCGTCGTCGCCGTCGGCCCAGGCGGCTGCGGGCCGTCTGGTGAGGTGTTGTCGGTGACCAGCGAGCGCTCGCCGTCCGGCCCCGCAGAGACGGCGCCATAGCCGGTCGCCACAGCGACGATGACGACAGCGACCCCGAGCCCCCGTCCGAGCCGGCGCTGCCGCAGGCGGCGTCGGCCGCCGGCCACGAGGTGCGCAACGGTCGGTGCCGGCGGCTCGTCGACGAAGAGGGTGGCGAACTCGCTTCGCAGGTCGGTCTCGGGTGCCATGCCTACCTAACGGAATCGGTGACCGGTCGGTTGCCCATCATCCGCCCTCGGCCTGGAAGCTGGCTCGGCCAGTGGCGGTGGCGGCGTCCGAGCCGTCGCTCCTCGCCGAGGACTCGTCGCTGCCGGGTTTGCCGGCATCGGCATAGCTCCGCACCACCGAGACGTTGAGCGGGAAGTCGACGGCGACATCTCGGAACACCAACCGTCCGGCTGTCGCTGCGGCGTCCGCGACCTCGCGGGTGACCGACTCGGCCAGCGCCTCCGGAGTGTGCACGACCACCTCGTCATGGAGGAAGAACACCAGGTGCGGTCGGGTGGTGAGCTGGCCATCGCCCAGCCGCCACAGGCGGTTGCGCAGGTCGGCGATCCAGCACAGTGCCCACTCCGCGCCGGTGCCCTGCACGACGAAGTTGCGGGTGAACCTGCCGAAGGCCCGGCGTCGTGCGGCCATCCGGTCGGGGTCGGGCGGTGCCTCGTCGTTGTCGTGGTCCCAGGCGTCGCCGATGCTGGGGGACCCGCGACCCAGCAGGGTACGCACGACCTCGCCCCGCTCGCCCGCTCGGGCCGCTGCCTCGACCAGTCCGAACGCCTGGGGGTAGCGCCGAGTGAGGCTGTCGAGGATGCGACCGCTCTCACCGGTCGTGGCGCCGTACATCGCGCCGAGCAGGCCGAGCTTGGCGTCGCGCCTGCTCGCCACCGCGCCAGCGTCGACCATGCCCTCGTAGAGATCGGCACCGCGGGCGGCCGCTGACAGGGCGAGGTCGCCGCTCATGCCGGCGAGGACGCGTGGCTCGAGCTGCGCCACGTCGGCGACGACGAGGAGCCAGCCTTCGTCGGCAACGGCCGCCGGTCTGACGTGGGCGGGGATGGAGAGAGCGCCACCGCCGTTGGACGACCACCGACCCGTCGTCGAGCCGGCCGGCTGGTAGGACGGCCGGAACCTGCGGTCCCTGACCCACTGGTCGATCCAGTCCCAGCCGTTGTTCTGGAACAGGTGCGCGAGCTGCTTGTAGCGAAGGACGGACTCGATGCCCGGATGGTCGAGCCGTCGCAGCGACGATGCGCGGGTGTCGGCGACGTCGAGGCCGGCACGTCGCAAAGCGGCCAGGAGCTCGGGGCGCGAGTCGGGGTTGAGTCGCGGTGCGTCGAGCCGTTGCCTCACCTCGGCCGCGAGTGCCTCGAGCGCCGCCGGTCGCTGACCGCGCGGAGGACGCGGGCCGAGGCGTTCGGCCAGCAGGCGCTGGTGGAGCTCGATGCTCCAGGGCAGCCCGGCATGGGTCATCTCGGCCGCGACGAGGGCTCCCGACGACTCCGCGGCGAGCAGGAGCGCGAGCTTCGCCGCATCCGGGGACGCAGCCACGGCCGCCAGCTGGCGCTGGTCCTCGACGTAGGCGTCGAGGTGCTCGAGCGAGTCGTCGGGCGCGAAGAGTGCCGGCTCGCCGGACGCACTGGGTCCGAGGCGGTCCCAGTGCTCGGCCTCGCCGTCGAGCAGCCCTTGGTCGACCGCGGGTGCTCGCCGCAACAGCTGGTGTGCGAGCCGCAGGTCGTGACAGCGCTCGACGCGGACGCCGGCCTCCAGCAAGGGTGGGTACCACCTGGCCGTGTCGTCCCACACCCACCGCGGAGAGTCAGCCTCGCGGCCGGCGACGAAGGCCGCGAGGTCGGTCATCGACAGGTCGTGTCGGCTCCCACTCTCCCGAGCGAGCACGCGCTCGCCCGGAAGCCGGGAGACCCAGATGCGCGACACACGGGACACCTTGGCACCCACCTGGGACATGCGGCCGTAGGAAGTCTCGTGGACCGTGCGAACCTCAGGCGACGAGGGGATCCCGGGCCGAACCTGTGACCAGTCGGATGACGAGCAGTCGCGAGCAGGAGTTCACCGAGTAGCGTCCCGGAGGTGGCGATCCCGCCGCCGTTGCTGACCCGGTCGAGCGATTCATCGGGGCGCAACGACCTTGCGCATGACGGTGTTCTTGAGTCCCTTGGGCCTGACGTACTCGAAGCCCATCCGCTCGTAGACGGGTCGCGTCGCGTTGTAGAGGAACGACGAGGAGACCTTCTTGGTGGGCCTCTCGTGGGGGTATCCCTCGACGACTCCGCCTCCGGCCTGGGCGATCAGGTCCAGAGCGCCTTGGATCGCGAACTCGGTCACGCCCTGCCGGCGGTGGTCGCGGTCGACGAAGATGCAGGTGAGCCGGTAGTCCGGCACGAGGTCGGCCTCCGCGTCGTACTGCTTGCGGTGGTGGATGTTGGGCAGCTCCTCCGGCGATCCGTACTGGCACCAGCCGATGGCCTGGTCGCCGCTGAACACGACGGCCGCATGCGCCCGGCCGTCCTCGACCAGCCGGCACTTGAGCTCGCGGTTGCTGTCGTAGGTGCGGTCGGGGTCCCTCTCCAGTGAGTGGAAGTAGGTGTCCCAACAGCCTCCGAAGATGCCGTTGTGCTTGGCGATCAGGGCCGCGTAGGCATCCCAGGTCTCCGTCGACAGAGGCTTGATCTCCCACTCCATGGGGACCATTGTGAACACCTTCGATTCGGATGCACCTTCGCGGTAGTACCGATGACAGCAAGGCCCTTCCGCCTGCTCGACGTTCTTCCAGCCGGTGCGCGAGGGGGGCCAACGCCAGGCTAGTGCTTGCGGCGTCGACGATAGGCCCGCGCGGCGTAGCGGTCATTGCAGTAGCTGCAGCAGTACTTGCGAGTGCCCGCCCGGGTCCGGTCGACGAACACGCACCGGCACGGATCGCTGCCGCAGACGCCGAGGCGACGGGTGCCCTGCTCGGCAACGAAGGTGGCAAGGGCCGCCGGGAGGCGTGCCTCGAGAGCGGCGACGCCGCGCAGTCCGAGGCCGACCTGGAGGAAGATCGCGCCGTCGTGCTCCGTCAGGAGTGGGACCGCTCGAGCCTTCACCAGCAAGGGGTTGAGCACCTCGGCGGCGGTCGTGTCGTCATCGGTCTCGAAGACGCTGCGCATCGCGTCCCGCAACCTGCGCAGGCGAGGGAGGTCTCGTTTGGTGAGCTCGCCTGCCAGCTGTGCGTGTCCGACGCGAGTGAGCACGTGCGTCAGCCACTGGAGGTCGACCAAGCGGTCGGGCGGGTCCTCCAGGAGATCCATGCTGTTGACGAGCAGCAGCGCCAGCTCGACGTCGGATGCCGGCACCATCGCGTCGACCAGCCAGTCGCTGGGGAACCCGTTCATGGCGTCCTCTCGGTGATCGAGCGTGTCGAGATCACGATTCGGCGTCAGTTGCTAGCGGCTCTATGCTACCGACGTACCTCGCGTCAGTCTTAAAACCCTCTTTACTACTGATGCAGCAACTGATGCATGGAGGTGCGAGGTGCAACCACGACGGACAGCCCTGGTGGCGGTAGCGGCCTTGATGGGAGGACTGATGGCGGGCGTCAGCACGACGTCGGACGCGGCGCGCCCCGCGGCTGCTCGACCAGTCGCGAGTGGGGTGGTCGTCGAGGACATCTCGATCCCGGTTCCGGGTCAGGACCCCGTGCAGGCCTACCTGGTCAGACCCGCCGGGGCGCTGAAGAGGCACTCGGCTCCGGGTGTGCTGTGGTTGCACTGGCTCGGCGAGATCAACAACGACCGCAGCGAGTACCTCCCCGAGGCCATCACCCTGGCCGGCGAGGGTGTCGTCTCGGTGCTGCCGCTCGGCTACTTCCCGTGGGTGCCCAATCCCGACGGCACGACGGGCGACGTCACGCTCGTCGAGAACCAGGTGGCGGCCTTCCGGCGGGCGCTCGACCGGCTCGCCGCCGTCCGTGCGGTCGACGACGACCGCATCGCGCTGGTCGGACACGACTACGGCGCCATGTACGGCGCGCTGCTCGCCGACTCCGACCACCGCATCTCCACGATGGTGCTCCAGGCTCCCGATGCGCTGATGGGCAACTGGTTCGCACAGTTCTGGCTGCAGCTCGAAGGTCCCGAGCGCGACGCCTACCTCGCGCTGTTCGACGATCTCAACCCCGTCGACCACGCTGCCCGACTGGGTGACCAGGTCTACATCCAGTGGGCCGAGGAGGACTTCTACATCGGCCAGGACGTGCGCGACGCCTACGCCGCCTCCAGCCCCGACGCCGTCACGAAGCTCTACCCCCGCCAGGACCACGAGTTCCGCGACAGCGCCCGCGTCGACCGTCTCGACTGGCTGCGGACCCACCTGGTGACTCGTTGGTTGAGGAAGGCGCGCTAGCGCCTGTCTCGAAACCCGGTGACTGGACTGCTCTCCCAGTACCAGTGAGCTTGCAGAGCAACCTCCTCAACCAGCGGCGGTCGCGAGCAGCTCGTCCTGCCAAGCGAAGCACTCGGCGGACAGCTCGCGCAGCCTCTCCACTCCGGGCAGGAGGGTGTCGATCCGGGCGGCATCCTCCTGCCGCAGGTCGGTGTGGAGGTAGCGGAACAGGTAGTCGTGTCGGGCCGGGCAGTCGCGCGCCCTCAGCAGCTGGATGACCGGAAGCAGCGCGAACCTCAGATAGAGCGACACCGCCTCGGGCAGATGGCCCCGCGCCGTGGCTCGGTTCACGAGCCACTCCGCGACCAGCCGGCGCTGGCGGATCTGGTCGATCGTCTCGGCGGCGCCCCGATGCAGCCCCTCCTCGTCGTCATGACGCACCACGACCAGGCCGTCGGGGTCGAAGCGGACCAGCGGCGTGCCGTGGCGGCGTACGTCGATGCAGCGGTGCTCGTCGGTCGGTTCGAAGACGACCAGGTCGACCAGTCGGGTCGGCGTCGCGAGACCACCCGGGTCCTCGTCCAGCGTGGCGAAGAGCTGGCGCCCGTCGGAGTACGTCGACTCGGGGAGCAGCCACAGACTCGTCAGCCCGAACGACTCCTGCAGCGAGGCGACCAGGTCGGCGAACACACGCGCGAACGTGCCCGGCGCGGCGAGCACGTTGAGATCGAGGTCGGAGTGGTCGTCGTACCCACCCGTCGCCGCCGAACCGCCGACCCAGCACGCCCGGACGTCCGGGTCGGCTCCGTGGCGAGCGTCGATCCAGGCCAGCATGTCGTCGTACCGGGAGAGGTCCGCGGCTGAGGTCATGGTGCGGATCCTGCCCTTGTCACGCGCGGGACGTCATACGAATTGGTCGCCATAGCGACCACTTCGTATGACGTCCGCGAGCTACGCGCGCAGGCGTTCGATCCACTCCATGACCACGACGGCCTGCTCGATCGTCGACCGGCTCTCGGCCTTGCCGCGGCAGGCGTCGCGGAACTCTCGCATCGCTGCGGCGTACCCGGCGCGCTCGCCGCCCATCAGCAGGGGGCTGCAGTAGTGGTGGGACTCCTCATGGGCGCCGGGGCTGTAGGCGGTGACCTCGTCGAGCGTCCAGGACACCGACCAGCCGTCGACGCAGGTCACGGTGGTCTCGAAGGTCTCGCGGTTGCGGGTGTTGGACATCCGCAGCGAGCCCCTGGTCGTGCGAGTCGTGAAGTCGGCGGTGACGAAGCAGTCGTCCTTGCGGGTCTGGGTGACCTCCGCGCTCGTGAGCGTGTCGGCAGCCGGCCAGTCGAGCACGTCGGCCATCACCCCGAGGGCGTGGATGCCGGAGACCAGCAAGAAGGTGTCGAGCGGGTCGCGCGACCACAGGCCTCCGCGGGGAGATCCGACGTGGTAGTCCATGGCGACGTGCGAGATCCGGCCATGGGTGGCGACGAGCTCCAGCGCGGCGCGGGTCATCGCGGCGTACCTGAGGTTGAAGCCGACGAACGACGCGACCGGCTTGTCGCGCTTGCTGACCATCTCGGCGTACCTGCGCAACGGAGCCGCGCCGAACGCGGCCGGCGTCTCGACGTACACCGGCATCCCGATCTCGGCGGCCACGGCCAGTGCGGACTCGTGGGACGCCGGGTTGTCGGCGAGGACGACGGCATCGAACTCGCCGACCGAGAGGTACTCCTGGACCGTGGCCTGCACGCCCTCGACCCCCCAGGTGTCGGCAAGCTCCTGTGCGTAGGTCGACATCGAGGCGATCGCCGTGAGCTGGATGCCGGGAGTGCTCCTGAGCGTGGGCACGGTGACGTCCGCGGCGTGCTGGTCAGCACCCCACAGTCCGACGCGGAGGACGGTCATGTCCAAGAGGTTGACACGTTGGACGCCGTTCGGCAGAAGAACCGGTCAAGACAGCTCCAGACGGCACGTGGCGGCGGGAAATCGCGGTGCGGTGTCCGAAAAGCATCCGGCCCGGGGGGCGCCTGCTCCCTACGATGGAGCCGTGCAGGAGCAAACCGATCGTTGGCAGATGACAGCCCCGCCGGCCGTGGCCACGGTGCCACCCGCTGCGTGGCTCGTCGCGGTCGCGCTCGGCATCGTCTACGTGGTCTGGGGATCGACGTACCTCGCCATCCGCGTGCTCGTCGAGGACCTGCCGCCTTTCGCCTCGGCCAGCTGGCGCTACCTGGTGGCCGGGCTGCTGCTCGGGGCCGTCCTCGCCCTGCGCGGAGGCGTACGTCGGCTGCGCGTCGCCCGCCGCGAGCTGGTCGGGTGCGCGGCGCTCGGGCTCCTGCTGCCGGCACTCGGCAACGGCCTGGTCATGCTCGGCGAGCAGAAGGGCGCGCCCTCGGGGATCGCCGCACTCTTGATCGCTGCGGTGCCGCTGTGGGTGATCGTCTACCGGCGCCTGACCGGCGACCGGCCCAGCGCCCGTACCCTCCTCGGAGTACTGCTCGGCTTCGCGGGCCTGGTCGTCCTCATCGCCTCGCAAGGGATCAGCGGCGACGTCCCGGTCGTGGCCTGCCTGATCATCATGGGCGCGACCGTGTTCTGGTCGCTGGGGTCCTGGTCGCAGCCGCGACTGCCGCTGCCCAAGGACGCCTTCGTCCTGGCGGTCTACGAGATGCTGTTCGGGTCGGTCTGGCTGCTGCTCCTCGCGGCCGTCCGAGGCGAGCACCTCCTCCCGACGTCGGCTCCGCTCGATGCCTGGCTTGCCTGGGCGTACCTGGTCACGTTCGGGTCGGTGGTCGCCTTCACCGCCTACGTCTGGGTGCTCAGCGTCGCACCGATCTCCCTCGTGGCGACCTATGCCTACGTCAACCCGGTCGTCGCCGTCTTCCTCGGCTGGCTGATCCTGTCGGAGGCCGTGACGATGCCGATCGTGATCGGCGGTGCGGTCGTCGTCGGTGCGGTCGCGATCGTCGTCTCGGCCGAACGCCAGAAGGCTCAGGCCGATCAGGCCAGCACGCGGTCGACGGCGTTGCGCGTCACCGAGTGATACGTCGGCCGCGCGCTGGCGTAGATCTGCCGCGCCCTCGCCAGTCCGGTGGGCGTCGCGGCGAGCTTGGCGTAGACGCGTCGGACGTATGCCGCTCGTCCGTGCCTTGTCAAGAAGTCCGCCACCGCGTCGTCCTGGTCGGCATCGTCGAGTGCGAAGCCTGACTCGATCGAGAGCTCGAGCCACGACGTCGCCACCTCGATGTTGCGGCTTCGGCTGAACCCGTGAACCGCGTCGACCTCGTCGAGCCGTGCGGAGGGCAGGTCGCTCGGGAGCGCGCGTACGAAGTGGACCCACTGCTGCGAGACCCAGCCGGCAGTGTCGAGGGACCTTGCTTCAGCCCCTGCGAGGAAGGCAGCCACCTGGGCGTCGACGACGTCGAACGCCGCGGACTCGAAGTACGGCGCGTTGTCAGGCACTCCGGGTCCGTGCACCCACTCCTCCAGTCGCAGGTCCTCGGGCGAGATGCCCATGGGGTCCAGCAGGTCGCGACGCAGTTCGCTGAGGAAGATCTCGGTCGTGACCGAGGTGAAGGCGTGCCGGTCGAAGTAGTCGCGCAGGAAGACGTCGAACTGCTCGCGGCCGACGGTCTGCTCGATCAGCCGCAGCAGCAGAGAGCCCTTCTCGTAGGGCACTGTCATCGGGCCGCCGGGATCCTTGCCGGTGAAGTCGAGCTCGAGCCAGGTCATCCTCGGGTCGAGGCGCTCGACCTCCTCGTCGAGCTCCTGCCGGCCGAGCCGCTGGATCATCCGGGTGTAGGTCTCGCCGTAGATCGCCTCGTCGATGCGCGTCTCGAAGTAGACCGTGAAGCCCTCGTTGAGCCACACGTCGTCCCACTTCGCGTTGGTCACCAGGTTTCCCGACCACGAGTGCGCGAGCTCGTGGGCGATCAGCGTCACTAGTGATCGGTCGCCCGCCAGGATCGTGGGCGTCACGAAGGTGAGGCGCGGGTTCTCCATGCCACCGAAGGGGAAGCTCGGCGGGAGCACGAGCATGTCGTAGCGCCCCCATCGATAGGGACCGTAGAGGCCCTCGGCCGCGATGATCATCTGCTCGACCTCGCCGAACTCCCACGCCGCGGACTCGACCACCGACGGCTCGGCGTACACCCCACTGCGCGCGCCAAGTGACCGGAACTCCAGGTCGCCCACGGCCAAGGCGATCAGGTACGACGGAACGGGTTGCGGCATCTCGAAGCGGTAGACGCCGTCGTCGGAGCGGTCCTGCGGGTTGGCTGCACTCATCACGGCCAGCAGGTCCTCGGGCACCCGGATGGTCGCGGCATAGGTCATCCGCACGGACGGGCTGTCCTGACAGGGGATCCACGTGCGCGCCAGGATCGGCTGTGCCTGGCTGAAGAGGAACGGCTTGTCGCCCGAGGTCTGCGCCGGCTCCAACCACTGCAGGGCATCCGCGCCTTCGCCCGTCGAGTAGTGCACGACAACGCTGTCGGTCCGGCCGATCTGGACCGACAGGCTGCGGCCGAGGACCGGGTCGTGCTCGCCGAGCTCGTGCGCCAGCTCGACACCCTCACCGTCGGTGACGCGATCGATCACCAGACCGCGCGTGTCGAGCACGAGCGTGCCGACGTCCGGTTCGCGCCGGTCGAGGTCGAGCGACGCGCTGCCAGTGATGGTGCGAGTCTCGAAGTCGACCGTCAGGTCGAGCGAGAGGTTGCGAACGGCGACCTCGTCGGGTCGCGCGTGCGAGTGCGGGTCTCGAGACATGCCGCCCAACGTAACGGCGCCGCGACTCTCAGTCGGGTGCGGGTGTGGCCGGCGTCAGCAACCGCTTGCGCACAGCAGCCTCGATCGCCGAGCCGGACGTGGGGGAGCCGGGGTGCTCGGGGACCGACGTGACCGCGACGGCCACCAGATCGGTGTAGGCGTCCTGGCGCATCCGGGTGGCCAGGCGTTGCGCGGTGCTCTGCGCGCGGGTCAGCACGGTGGTGAGCACAGCGCCGCCGACGCCGAGGGCGCCGACGATGGAGGGGATCCAGCCGGTGGCCTGACCGCGGAACGCGAAGAAGCCTGTCAGCAGCAGGATCGCCACGATGCCGATGATGATCTGCAGGCGGTAGAGCCGCATGAAGCGGAAGAAGCCGTGCGGGGAGTTGAGCTTGGCGTACGGCTTGACCAGGGTCGTGGGGTCCTGGTCGAGGACCAGCAGCTGGTACCACCGGCGTACCTGCTCGTAGAGCTCGTCACGCAGGTCGGGCGCGCGTGACCACGAAGGGTCCTCGGCCACCTTGCCCCAGGCCTCGATGCTGCCCGCGATCGCGGGTGCGCTGAGCTCGTGCATCTGGCCGGACTTGAGCCGACCGAGCATCCGGCTCAGCTCGCGACGCCGGTCCACGCCGAACAGGAACAGCAGCGACACCCCGGTCTGCTTGCCGCCCTCCTCCCACGCGGAGTCCGGGCCCAGGCCCCAGTAGCACTCGGCCAGACCGCGGGCCAGCAGGTAGCCGTTGGCCGCGCCCTCGTTGCGCCACGCCAGCGAGTCCTGCACACGGGCGTCGAACTCGAAGAAGTACGACGACACCTCCGCCCACGGCCGACCCATGGCCAGCTCCTCGTCAGCGTCCTCGGCGTCGACACCGAGCAGCTTCGAGAGCGCCATCATCGTCTGGATGGCGGAGCGCTGCGCCGCGGCGTACCCCCGCTGGGACCGCAGGGGCAGGGTGTACTCCGGCTGGTCGGGCAGCGAGGTCGTGGCCGGCCGCGGGCCGTCGGGCCACGAGCGGCCGCGCAGCTCCGCGACGACCCAGCCCAGCCGCACGGCGGTCTCGACGTCGGCTGAGGTGGAAGGGCTTGGTGTGTCGTCGCTGCTCATCCCGCTCCCGATCGGATACGTGGCCAGGAGAAGTATGGCGTTCGGGCGCCGTTGTCGGATGTAGTCATGGCGGAAGGGTCTTCCGGGTCAGCAGCGCTAGCCCCCGCGGACTATTCACCTGGTCCATGTGGGTCATTTCGGACTGATTCGCCTTGGCTGGTGCGGACCAGCGCATAGTTTTTGCATCAACCACCGGTGGAACCCCCCCGGATGCCCTAGCGGGCGTCTTCCCCCGGTGGACCAAGCTGAAGAGCCGGTCCGTCCGGCAGGACGGGTCTCGCATGTCCCTGATCACCCCCGCTGTGGCCCCCTCCTCAGCACCTTCTGCAGCCCCGGTCGCCCCCCGGCCGGGGCTCGGTGCTGTGATCAGGCGGGTCGCGGTCAGCATCACCGTCGGGTGCGCGATCCCGGGTGCGTTGTTCTACGCCGCGTTCGCCCTCGCCGGCGTGTGGGTGGCGATCGGGTTCGCGCTGGCGTGGTCGTACGGCGCGATCGCCTGGCGCGCGCTCACCGGCCGATGTACCTCCGGGCTCCTGGTCCTGACAGCGGCCGTGCTGACAGGTCGCTCGCTGATCTCGTTCGTGGCGGGCAGCCCGTTCCTCTACTTCCTGCAGCCGATCCTCACCGACGCCGCGATCGGCGTCGCCTTCTTCGTCTCCCTGTTCTGCGCCCGCACCCTGGTCGCCCGGCTCGCCGGCGACTTCTACCCGATGACCGAGGAGATCGCCGCACGACCGGGCATCCAGCGGCTCTTCCGCGTGCTCACCGCCATGTGGGCATTGCTCTACCTCGGCAAGGCCACCTTCACCCTCTGGCTGCTGCTCTCGGCGTCTCTTGCCGACTTCGTGCTGATCAAGGGTCTGACCGTCACCGTCGTGAACTTCTCCGCCGCCGGCCTGACGATCCTCGTCGCCGCCACCGTCGGACGGCGGGAGGGGCTGGTCGCGGTTCGGGCCTGACGGGGTGGGCGGAATCCCCGGACATCCGGGGATCCCGTCACTGGTGACCCCGGAGGCTTCCCGAAACCAGCTCACCACCAGCCGTACGGGTCACAAGTCGTGAGACGGGGCTCCACCATAGGCTCGGCCGGGCCTGGAATCGGACCTCAACTTCAGGGGGAGACGGTGTTCGTCACCTACCCCGACACGCAAGACTGAACCGATGAGCACCCGCCGGCGTGCTGGCCGAAGGAGGACCCACGTGACCCCCATCCTCACCGGCGTGCGGATGTCCGGTGCCGCGCATCGCGCCGAGCTCCCGTTGCTGGTCCTCGGCCCCTCGCTCGGCACGAGTGCCGGTTCCGTGTGGACCGCGTGTGCGGGCGGGCTGACCGACGCGTTCGACGTACTTGCGTGGGACCTGCCGGGGCACGGCCACAACCGGTCGGTCCCGGATGAGCCGATCACGGTCGGCGACCTCGCCGACGGCCTGCTGGCGCTGGTCGCCGACGTGCAACTGCAACGCGGCGACGACGGTGCGCCGTTCGCCTACGCCGGCGTCTCTCTCGGCGGCAGCGTCGGGTTGCAGCTGCTCCTCGACCACCCCGACCGCGTCACGTCGGCCGCGCTGATCTGCACGGGTGCGCGTATCGGCACTCCCGCTTCCTGGGCCGACCGCGTCGCCAAGGTGCGCGCTTCAGGTACGTCGGGGCTGGTGTCGATGTCTGCCGAGCGATGGTTCGGTCCGGGCTTCCTCGAGCACCAGCCGGCGCGCAGCAGTGAGCTGTTGCACGCATTGAGCGAGGCGATGGACGCGGGATACATCGCCGCCTGCGATGCCCTCGCGAGCTTCGACGTCCGTGACCGGCTGAGTGAGATCTCCCAGCCAGTGCTGGCGATTGCGGGCTCGGAGGACCCGACGACACCGCCGGCCTCGCTCCAGGAGATCGCCGACGGCGTCAAGGACGGCCGCCTGGTCGTGCTCGACGGTGTCTCGCACCTCGCGCCGGCCGAACGGCCCGAGGAGGTCGCCGCCTTGCTGCGCCGGCACTTCCTCGGGCAGAGGGTCGATCGCGCGCCAGGTGAGGTCGTCCGCCGCGAGGTGCTCGGCGACGAGTGGGTCGACCAGTCCTTCGCCAACGCCACTGACCTCACGCGGGAGTTCCAGGACTTCATCACGACCTACGCCTGGGGTGGGGCCTGGACCCGGCCCGGCCTCGACCGTCGCAGTCGCTCGATGGTGACCGTCACCGCGCTCGTCGCTGGTGGGCACCATGAGGAGCTCGCGCTGCACCTGCGGGCCGCGCGCCGCAACGGGCTCAGCTGGACGGAGATCAAGGAGATGCTGTTGCAGACCGCGATCTACTGCGGGGTGCCGGCTGCCAACACGGCCTTCCGCATCGCCCAAGGAGTCCGCGACGAGGAGGTCGACCAGTGACGAGCGCGTTCCTGTACGCCGCGGCGAGGACGCCGTTCGGACGCTTCGGCGGTGCACTGGCCGGCGTACGTCCCGACGACCTGGCCGCCACCGCGATCACCGGTGTGCTCGCCAAGGCTCCTGGCCTCGACCCGGCGGTCATCGATGACGTGGTCTGGGGCAACGCCAACGGCGCCGGTGAGGACAACCGCAACGTGGGTCGGATGGCGGTACTGCTTGCGGGACTGCCGGTCTCGGTGCCGGCGGTGACCGTCAACCGACTGTGCGGCTCGTCGCTCGACGCGGCCATGATCGGCTCGCGGGCCATCGAGTCCGGTGACGCCGACATCGTGCTCACCGGCGGCGTCGAGTCGATGACGCGTGCCCCGTGGGTGCTGCCCAAACCAGACCGCGCCTATCCCGCCGGCAACGCCACCGCCGTCTCCACGACCCTGGGCTGGCGGTTGGTCAACGAGAAGATGCCGGCCGAGTGGACCGTGTCGCTGGGTGAGGCCAACGAGCAGCTCGCCGACCGGTTCGGCATCAGCCGAGAGCGACAGGACGAGTTCGCTGCCCGCTCGCACAACTTGGCGGATGCTGCCTGGGAACGCGGGTTCTACGACGACCTCGTCGTCGCCGTACCTGGCGTCGACCTGGCCCGCGACGAGGGCATCCGTCCCGGGTCGTCGCCCGAGAAGCTCGCGGGTCTGAAGCCGTCCTTCCGCAATGGCGGGTCGATCACGCCAGGAAACGCATCTCCGCTCAACGACGGTGCTTCCGCGGTGCTGCTCGGATCGGAGTCCGCTCGCGACACCATCGGTGTCGACCCGGTCGCGCGGGTAGCAGGCCGGGGCACCTTCGCGCTGTTGCCGCAGGACTTCGGGATCGCGCCGGTCGAGGCAGTCGAGCAGGCCCTCGCTCGCGCGGGGATCGGTTGGGACGACGTTTCCGCTGTGGAGCTCAACGAGGCATTTGCCGTGCAGTCGCTGGCCTGCGTCGATGCGTGGAAGGTCGACCCCGAGATCGTCAACACCCAGGGAGGCGCCATCGCGATCGGCCACCCGCTGGGTGCCTCGGGGGGCCGGATCCTCGGCACCCTCGCCCACCGGTTGCGCGAGTCGGGGGGGCGCTGGGGAGTCGCTGCCATCTGCATCGGCGTCGGCCAGGGCCTGGCTGTGGTGTTGGAGAACCTCGCGTGAAGGTGACGTTCCCGGAGTCCGCGGACGCGGCGGTCGCCGATGTGGCTGACGGTTCGACGGTGCTGGTGGGTGGCTTCGGGCCGGCCGGCATGCCGTACGTCCTCATCGATGCGCTGATCCGCCAGGGTGCCACCGACCTGACGATCGTCAACAACAACGCGGGCAACGGCGACACGGGCCTGGCTGCACTCCTGTCGAAGGGTCGAGTGCGCAAGGTGATGTGCTCGTTTCCCCGCCAGCACGACTCGTGGGTCTTCGACAGCCTCTATCGCGAGGGTCGCATCGAGCTCGAGCTCGTCCCCCAAGGCAATCTCGCCGAGCGGATGCGGGCTGCGGGGGCGGGGATCGGCGCGTTCTTCTGCCCGACCGGGGTCGGCACCCCGTTGGCCGCCGGCAAGGAGACCCGCGAGATCGCTGGCCGCACCTACGTGCTGGAGTACCCGATCCACGGTGACGTCGCGCTCATCGGTGCCCACCGCGCCGACCGCGCGGGCAACCTTGTCTACCGCAAGACCGCACGTAACTTCGGGCCGGTGATGGCGACGGCCGCCGACCTCGTCGTCGCCGAGGTGCGCGAGGTCGTCGACATCGGGGCGATCGACCCCGAGGTCGTGGTGACACCTGGCATCTACGTGGATCGCGTGGTCGTGTCATGAGGACCATCGACGAGATCGCCGCGGCCGTTGCGGCGGACATCGCGCCGGGCTCGTTCGTCAACCTCGGGATCGGCCAGCCCACCAAGGTCGCCGATCACCTGACAGCCGAGTCCGGAGTGGTGCTGCACACCGAGAACGGCATGCTCGGCATGGGCCCGGCCGCACTTCCGGGCCACGAGGACTGGGACCTCACCAACGCCGGCAAGCAGGCGGTCACCGAGCTGCCCGGAGCGGCGTACTTCCACCACGCGGACTCCTTCGCGATGATGCGCGGCGGCCACCTCGACGTCTGCGTGCTCGGCGCGTTCCAGGTCTCCACTCGAGGAGACCTCGCCAACTGGCACACCGGCGCTCCGGATGCGATCCCCGCCGTCGGCGGCGCGATGGACCTGGCGATCGGCGCCAAGCAGGTCTTCGTGATGATGACGCTGTTCGCCAAGGACGGCTCGCCCAAGCTGGTCCGCGAGTGCACCTATCCGTTGACCGGGCTGGCCTGCGTCACCCGCGTCTACACGGACCTCGCGACGTTCGAGGTCGGAGCACACGGTGCGCGTGTCATCGCGACGTACGGCGTCGACGTCGGCCGTCTCGAGGAGCGGCTGGGGTTCGAGCTATGAGCCCAGACGACCGGGTCGGGCCGGGACCGCGGCACCCCGACCGCATCGATGCGGGTCGGCTGCGCCGGATCGTCCTCGCCGTGGCGATGTTGAACTTCTCCTACTTCTTCGTCGAGTTCTCGGTGGCGCTGGCCGCCGGCTCCGTCTCCTTGTTGGCAGACAGCGTCGACTTCCTCGAAGACACCGCGATCAACCTGCTGATCTTCGTCGCGTTGGGTTGGCCGATGGCCCGACGGGCCTGGATGGGGAAGGCCATGGCCCTCATCATCCTGGGCCCGGCGGCCGTGGCGGGCTGGCAGGCGATCCAACGCTTCTCCGACCCGGTCGCACCGTCGGTGGTGCCGGTGGTGCTGGCCTCGCTGGGCGCGATCGCGATCAATGGGACCAGCGCCTGGTTGCTCGTCAGGGTTCGTCACCACGGCGGTTCGCTGAGCAGGGCAGCGTTCCTCTCGGCGCGCAACGACGTCCTGGTCAACGTGGCCATCATCGTCATGGCCCTCGTGACCCTCTGGACCGCGTCGGGCTGGCCCGACCTGATCCTCGGCTGCTTCATCATCCTGCTGGCGCTGCACGCGGCCTACGAGGTCTGGGAGGTCAGCGAGG
Source organism: Nocardioides agariphilus (assembly GCF_015352445.1). GTDB lineage: Bacteria > Actinomycetota > Actinomycetes > Propionibacteriales > Nocardioidaceae > Nocardioides > Nocardioides agariphilus. Next base: position 18,013 of record NZ_JADKPO010000018.1, on the reverse strand, counting down.
AGGAGCGGCTGGCATCGAAGGCCATTGCTGGAGAGCCCATCGACTGAACGACCTGCCGGCGCACGCGGGCGGCTTCGGGCTATCTGTGACTCAGTCACAGGTCCTCACCCGGCCGGGTGGGAAGCACCCCGGGCACTCACCCCATCGGGCGCTGTGGAGGAGGTGCGGCGTCTGGTTGATTAGAGGTGACGCGGTGGGCACCTCCCGCGCGTGCTGGGAGCTCAAGGCATGACTTGGCCCAGGTTTTCGCACTCACAAGGAGCGACAGATGTTATTCATCCTCTGGCTGATCGCCGTGGTCCTGGTTATCTGGGGCATCGTGACCCTGGTCCGCGGCCAGGTCCTGATGGGCGTTGTCCTGATCATTCTCGGACTGCTGGTCGGCCCGGGTGGCGTCAGCATCTTCAACTAGCTGGACCACACGACGTACGGCGCCCGGAGCACCCGCTCCGGGCGCCCTTGCGTCCGCCCTGCTTGACTACGTCCGTGACATCGTTCGTCACCTTCTCCTCGACAGCCACCGACCCCTACGAACGTGGGGTCGAGCTGGGCACGGCTCTGTCCGACCGCGTCGGCAGCACCGTCGCGGCGTACCGCCGGCTGTGGACGTGGCTCGATCCCGCCTTCGACATCGCGTGGTGGGGTGATCGGGCGCTCGGCTCCATCCAGGCCCGCGCCCCGCACGCGGCTGAGGAGATCGCCGGGATCGCCGCGGGCTCCGGCCGCGGTGTCGAGGAGATCGCCGCACTCAACGCCCGCACCGAGGTGCTGGCCGGCATCGCGCCACGCATCGCGGCCTCCGAGTGCTCGACGGTGGTCGCGACTCCCGACGGGTGCGCGCCGATCGCCGTGCAGACCTGGGACTGGTACCCGCAGATGCGCAACGGGTGGTTCGTGTGGTCCTTCGAGACGGCGACGGGTCGCCAGGTCACGACCCTCACGGAGTACGGCGTGCTGGCCAAGATCGGCGTCAACGACGCGGGTCTCGGCGTGATGCTCAACATGCTCCACCACGAGGCCGACGACCAGCTCGCCCTGGGTGACGAGGCACAGGTCGGCTTCCCGGTCCACGTCATGCTTCGCACGCTCCTCGAGCGCTGCGACACCGTCGACCAGGCGCGTGATCTCGTCGGCGCAGCGAACTTCACCGCGTCGTCCGCCCTCACCGTCGTCGACAGGGGCGGCGACGCGGCATCGCTGGAGACCTTCCCCGACGGGGTCGGCGAGGTGAAGCCCGAGTCCGAGCTGCTCGTACGCACCAACCACTTCGTCTCCGCCGAGGGCGAGCCCGGCTGCCAGGCCGGCCTGCTGGACGACAACTCCTGGGTTCGTCGCGATCACCTGGTCGCCACCCTCGGCGCCCAGCCGCCGACGTCCGCTGCCGACGTACTCGACGCCATGACCCACCACGTCGAGGCCGGGCCCGTGTGCCGGCACCCGGCCGAGGTCGACAGCCGCGACTACCTGGAGACCGCGACCCTGGCCACCGCCACGCTCGACGTCGAGCGCGGGCAGCTGTCCGTCCTCCGGGGTGGTCCCTGCCAGGAGTGAGCCTGGCTAGCGTGCGGGGATGACTCCTGGGCGCCTACCGAGAATCCGCCGTGGCGACGTGCTGGCGCTGGTGCAGGCAGGTGGCGAGGGGTCCCGGATGGACGTGCTGACGCGCGAGCGGGCCAAGCCGGTGCTGCCGTACGGCGGCACCCACCGCCTCGTGGACTTCGTGCTGTCGAGCTTCGCGAACTCGGGGCTCGTCGACGTGTGGGTGAGCGTCGAGTACCAGGTGGCCTCGATCGACGACTACCTGTCGGGCGGGCGCCCGTGGAGCCTGGACCGCAACCGAGGCGGGTTCCGCCGGATGGTGCCGCAGTCGGGCGGCGGGTCGCCGACCGAGGACGAGTTCGCCCACGGCAACGCCGACCTGCTGCTGCGGATGAGTCGCGACCTGATGCACTTCGGCGCCGAGACCCTCGTGGTGGCCAGCGCTGACCACGTCTTCGCCGCCGACCTCGATCCGGTGGTCGAGCGGCACGTCGAGTCCGGCGCGGACGCGACCGTGCTGACGTCCGAGGTCACCAAGCGCGAGGCGAGCTCGAACGTCGTGGTCCTCACCGACCGCGCGGGCCAGGCCACCGGCGTCGAGGTGAAGCCGTCGCGCCCCAGCTCGGGCGTGGTGGCCACCGAGATCTTCGTCTACCGCACCGAGTCGTTGCTCGAGGCGCTGTTCGAGCTACGTCGCGAGCTCGGCGCCGGCGCCGACGACGAGGCCGCCGAGGGCGAGAGCGCCGACAGCGGGCTGGGCGACTTCGGCGAGCACCTGCTGCCACGGCTGATCTCGGGGGGGACGGTCCGCACCGAACCGCTGAGCGGCTACTGGCGCGACCTCGGTCGTCCGGGTGCCTACCTCAACGGGCACCGGGACCTGATCGCCGGCCGCGTCGACGTGTTCGACCACGAGGGCTATCCCGTCATCAGCCACTGGGACGACCGGCCGACTGCCCGCCTGCGCGCGGGTTGCCATGTCGAGGACACTCTGGTCTCACCTGGCGCCGATGTGTCGGGGGAGGTCGTGCGCTCGGTCATCGGGCCCGGTGTGGTCGTCGCGAAGGGAGCCCGCGTGGAGGATTCCGTGCTGTTCGCCGACTGCCGGGTCGAGGCCGGGGCCCACGTGTTCACGACCATCGCTGACGACCGCTCGACGTTCGGCCGCGACAGCCTGGTCGGCGAGTTGCCGACCAGTCGCATCGCGCGCGACGAGGAGGTCACGCTGGTCGGCCAGGACTCCTCGGTAGGCCGGCGTCAGCACGTGGCCGCGGGAGCACGTCTGGAGCCGGGCACCACGGCCTGACACATTTCGGCCTTAAGGGTGAAGCGCAACACCCCCTGCGCGTCATACTCTTCTGGTCACAGGGGACCTCGTGTGCGACGAGCTCGTACTCGCGGAGAAGGCCCGAATCCATGGGGTTCGGGCCTTCGTTCCTGTCTAGGGCTCCTCGGCCGGAGGCTCGAGCTCGCGTCCCGGACCGGAGCCCCAGTCGCGTTCGGCGAGACTGGCAACACCGGCGGTCAGCTGGTTGCGCACCTGCTCGACCTGGTCGGCGAACCGCCCCGAGGTCTGCCGGTCGATCGCGGCGCCGGCTCGGTGCAGGAAGTCCTCGATGTCGGCGCGGTGGTCGCGGACGTAGGACCCCGTGGCGTCCAGGCCGCGCAGCACCGCCTGCTCGGCTGCGGCTGCGGCCTCCTTGACGCGCTCCTCCAGCTGGAGCTCGTCGACGACCTGCTTGAGCTGGTCGGTGATCGGCTTGTCGTCCCTGCTCACTGTGCACCTCCGGGCCGATCGCCGGTGCGCGGCGGGAACTCCGCGAGTGCGTGCTCGGCGATCCGCTTCATCATCCACCCGTCCACCACGGCGCCCACCACACCGCCGAAGAACGGCAACGCTCGACCCAGACGCGAGAAGACGCGCTCGAAGACCCCACGCATCAGCCGGAAGCCGACCGCCTTGTTGACCACCATCAGTGCAGCAGGCGAGAGCTTGCCGAGGGCCAGCTTGGTCAGTGCACCACCACCCGTCGCCATCCCGGCCTTGGCCAGCACCTCGTCGGCCCGCGACCCGACGAGCGTCAGCAGCACCGCCGTACGGACGTGCCTCTCATCGACGTCGTAGCCGCGCAGGTGGGCGATGCCGCCCACCATGCGGGTCGCCTGGACGTAGAACTCCGCCACGTTGACCGGCAGTGCGACTGGCATCGTCACGAAGCCGCCGAGCCCGGTGACGAAGCCGCCGACCACCCCGCCGATGAAGTGGAGACGGACGATCCGTTCGATCGCCGCCTCGGGATCAGACGTACGTCGGCGCGCGGAGTCGGCCATCGCCGTCGCCGGCCGCAAGGGGCCGCGGCCGTCGAGGCCGGCGTCCATGAGCATCTGCACGACGCGTGACATGGCACCGTCGTCCGGCACGCCCGCTCGGGCGGCCTCCAGGGCAGAGGCCGTATGGGTGGACTCGGATCGTCCGGGTCGGAGCAGGTCGAACAGTCCCATGCCGGCCAGGCTACGGGCCGGGCCCTCGGACGGGCACAACCTCGAGGTCACGGCGGAGTCTGACCCGCATGGGCCACACTGGTCGCGCCATGGCCGCTGGACCCGACCGCCCCGACGACGCCGTCAGTGACGAACGTGCTGTCGACACGCCGTACGAGACAACCGAAACGTCACGGACGGCGAACACCCGCGAGATCACCGCGACCATGGACCTCGCCCTGCGCATCGGCGAGGTGCTGCTGTCATCGGGCGCGGGTGCTAGCGACGTCAGCGCTGCGATGAACAACGTCGGGCGGGCCTGCGGGCTGCGACGGTTCACCGCCGACGTGACGTTCACCGAGCTGACGATGACGGCGCAGACCGCTGGGGACGCCGTCCCCGTCATCCAGATCCGGCAGGTGCGCTACCGCGAGGTCGACTACGGCGACCTGACGCTGGTCGACCAGCTGATCCGCCAGGTCGTGGCGGGGGTGATCGGTCGCGAGTATGCGAGTCGCCGCCTCAACCAGATCATCTCCTCGGGCCACTCGCGACCGCGATGGTCGATCTCGCTGGCCCTGGGTGTGATGGGCGGCAGCATCGGGCTGTTCCTGGGCGGGGACTGGGTCGTCGTACTCGTTGCCGCCGTGGCCGCCGTGCTGGTGGACCTGTTGCAGCGGCGGATGGGCAGACGCCGGCTGCCGGCGTTCTACCAACAGGTCGCGGGCGGGCTGCTCGCCACGCTGATCGCCGTCGGGGTGACCGCCACACCTGCGCAGGTCTCGCCCAGCCTGGTGATCTCCACGAGCATCGTGCTGTTGCTGACCGGGGTGAACTTCCTCGGCGCCATCCAGGACGCGCTCACCGGCTTCCCGCTGACGGCCGGGGCCCGGATCCTGGAGGCGTTCCTCGCGACGGCGGGCATCGTCGCCGGCGTGAGCGGCGGGCTGCAGGTCGCCGACGTACTGGGTGTGGACCTCGGGCACGTCAGCCCGGGCGCCTACGCCCTGGCTGACTGGCCGGTCATGGTGGTCGGCGGCGCCATCGCGGCGGCGGCCTACGCCTTCTCCGCCTACGCCCCCGAACGCTCGCTGCTGCCCATCGCGATCGTGGCGGGCCTGTCGATCGGGCTGTACGCCGTGGCGCTCGACCGCGGTGTCGGCATCGCGTGGTCCTCGGCCCTGGCCGCCCTGCTGCTGGGACTCGTCAGCTATCCCGTGGCCAGGCGTGTGCGCGTGCCGTCGCTGGTGGTCGTCGCGGCGGGCATCTTGCCGTTCCTGCCCGGCCTGTCGATCTACCGCGGCCTCGGCCTGGCCGCCACCGACGCCAGTGCCGCGCTGCTCGCGATGGTGACCGCGATCGCCATCGCGCTCGCGTTGAGCTCGGGTGCCATCCTCGGCGAGTACCTCGCCCAGCCGATCCGGCGCGAGGCGCGCCGCCTCGAGGCCAAGCTCGCCGGCCCGCGCATGGTCGGCCCGCACAGCGTGCGGCACGAGCGCGGCGTGCGTCGCCGACGGTGAGCCGGTCGCATCGGGTGCCCAACCCTCAGCCGAGCCCCCAGGCCAACCCTCTGGCCAGCCCTCAGGGTCGCAGGAAGATTCCCGTGCAGGGCTTGGGCTCGAAGTACGTCGCCTTCGGCGGCATCACCTCGTCGGCGTCGGCCACCTCGATGATCGCCTCGTAGCTCGGCGGCGCCAACGTGAACAGCGCACCTCCGTCGACGTCGCAGCGGGCGGTCAGCGCGTCGACATCGGCCGTGGCCGGCACGGCGTCGACAACAGGGACCCGGCCCGACGACGCGACGGCCGTCACCCTGTCGAGGATCCGGCTCTGCAGCAGGGTCACATCGAGGCCCGCGACGCCACGCTCGCGGGCCCCGTCGTAGGTGACCTCGAACCAGCGGTGATCGACGTAGAGGCCCATCGAGCCAGAAGAGGGTACGGCGGCGCGCGAGACCTCGAGCAGGTCGAAGTCCGCAGACACCAGGCCCAGCAGGCCCTCCGGGTCGAGCGGTCCGGACACGCGACGGTGGAACGACGACAGCCCGAGGCCGTCCATCGGGTGTATCTGGCACAAGACGGTGGCGTCGTCGGGCTTGCCGGCCAGCGCCCACTCCTCCAGCGCCGCCGCGACCCGGTGATGGCCATCGGCGATGTAGAAGTCGGCGGCCGTCAGCTCGTCGGTCAGCGCGCTCGTCTCGTCGCCCACCGGGAGTCGCCAGACCGTCTGCTGCCACCCGCTCGGGCCGGGGAAGTCCAGGAGTGGTGGCTGTTGCTGCACCGCCTCAAGGATCCGCGTGTAGACCTCGCCCGCTCGGTGGAGCAGCGAGACCAGGGCCGGCGTGCCATGAGACGTCTGCTGGTGGTGCCACACCAACGCGTCCACCCTCTGCTGGTGGACGGCCTCGTGGCCGCGCACGCGTCCGTCGGCGAGGGCCTGCACCGAGACGTCGCACACGATCCCGACGTAGGACGCGTGCCCGCTCGTCTGGCGGTAGACGTAGAGGGCGACGGGTGACTCCTCGTAGGCAGCCGGGTCGATCGAGACGCCATAGAGGTCGATGCCCGACTCATCGACCGACTCGGCCAGTGACGACACCGTGCGGCGGGCCCACTCCTGGCGGACCACACGGGCTGGGAAGAGGCGGACGAAGCTCATGAGAGCTCGTCGGCGCCGAGGGTCACGACCGAGACGCCCAGGACGTGCTCGATGGCGCCGAGCGCGGTCAGCAGCTCCTCCGAGACCGTGCCTTCGACGTCGATGGTGGCCACCGCCGCCTCGCCGCCCCGGAAGACCCGGTTGACCATGTGCTGCACGTTGATGTGGGCGCTGCGCAGCTCGTCGAGGATGTGGGCGAGCACGCCCACCCGGTCGAGGTGGCGGATGGAGATGGCCGCGGACCCTTGGCGGTCGGGATCGAGGTTGACGCAGTGACGGGCCTCCCCGGCCGCGAACGCCTCGACGATCTCGGCCACTCCGGCCGCGATCGCGCGCTGGGCTTGCGAGGTCGAGGCGCCGATGTGGTGGGTGGCCACCACCTCGGGGTGACGCGCGACCGCGGACTCCCACTCGGCCTGTCCGCCACCCGGCTCGTGGTCGAAGACGTCGAGGCCGGCGCGCACCCGGCCCGCGTCGAGTGCAGCGAGCAGCGCCGTCTCGTCGACGACGTCGCCGCGCGAGGTGTTGAGCAGGATGGCTCCGGGCTTCATCCGCGCCAGGAACTCCGCGTCGACCAGGTGCTTGGTCTCAGCCCCGGAAGGTACGTGGACGCTGACGATGTCGGAGGTCTCCGCCAGCTCCTCCAGGGAGTCGCAGAAGGTGATGCCGAGGTCCTCGGCCCGAGAGATCGACTGCGGCGAGCGGCCGGGCTTGGCCAGGGCCTGCACCTTGATCCCGAACGCCGCGGCCCTCTCGGCCACGAGGAACCCGATCGAGCCCAGGCCGATGATCCCCATGGTCGAGCCGAGCAGCCCTTCGGCCTTGCTGTAGCGCTGCTTGTCCCACTGGCCGTTGCGCAGATCGGCGACGTTGTCGGTGATCCGTCGGTCGATCGCGAGGAGCAGTCCCATCGTCAGCTCGGCCACCGCCGCAGCGTTGCGACCCGGGACGTTGCAGACGTAGACAGCACGGCGCGACGCCGCCTCTGTGTCGATGGTGTTGGTGCCGGCACCCGCCCTGATCACGAGCACCAGCCGGTCAGCAGCCTCGAACACCGCCCCGTTGACCTTGGTACTGCGCACCACCAGGCCGTCGAACCCGGCGATGCGGCCCGGTAGGTCGTCAGCCGAGAGTCCGGGTTCCATGACCACCTCGTGACCGAGGGCGGTCAGGTCGTCGACCGTGTGGTCGGGCAGCCGGTCGGCGAGGAGAAGGCGCATGCGCGTGACCTCCGGGGACGGGTACGCCGCCGGGGCTGGCGGTGGGGTGAGGCTAACGGGTGGGTGCGTGCCTGAGCCAGGCGCGCACCAGGTTGGCGAGCGCGGACGCCTCGTCTAGTCGGCGAGGCGGAAGCCGTCGCCGAGGTCGACGGCGAGGTTCGGGTCGAGCTCCTGGGTGCGGGGGCCGATCGTGTAGCCGGGGCCGCTCAGCGACACGGCCACCTCGCACCGGCCGCTGGTCAGCCGGACCAACGAGCCGTCGGCCACGACCGCCTCCACCGCCTTGACGTTCACCTCGACCAGGACCTCGAACGGGATGCGGTAGATGGTCTGCTCCAGCCACCTCAGCTCGATCTGGGGGTGCTGTCGCAGGGCCAGGCCGCGGCCCGCGAGGTCGACCGTGGCCTCGTCGATGGTGCCGAGGGTGCGGCGGGCTGCCTCGCGCAGCTCGTCGAACTTCGCCCAGCCGGCGAGCATCACGTCGCCGAGGTCGATGTCGAGGAAGCCGGCGGCTGCTCGGCCGGCCTCGCGCAGCGTGACCGCCCACAAGGCGTCGGTGACCGAGGATGCCAGCGACCTGGCCTCGGTGAGCTCGTCGGAGGGCGGCACGAGCCGGTCGAGCTCCGCGTCACCTGGCTGGAGGACCGACAGGGCCGTGACCGGTGCTGTGGCCGAGGACGTCGGCGCTCCGAGGGTCATCTGAGGACCTCCACGTTGTCGGCCAGCGGGGCCGGGTCGAGACGAGCGACGATGTCGATGCCGGGCAGCTTGAAGCCGGCGGGGCGGTCGGACGCGTCCTGCCATCCCACCTGCAGGTCGTCGTCCATCACCAGGCGTACGTCGGGTCGTGCCGTCGGCGTGGGAGGCGGCGACGGCTCGGGGCTGGCGGCGACCCGGCCAGGTCGTCGCAGCAGCATGACTCCCAGCAGGGCCGCCAGGAGGAGCGCCAGCCCACCACCCGCGCCGCCGACGACGAGCAGCAGGTCGAGTCCCCCGTTGATCGCGAGGGGCGCGGTCGCGACGGGGTGCTCCGACTCGTCGCAGCGCTGGCACGCGACGACCTTGTACTGGCCGTTGTCGCGGTCGGGGGCCTCGACCTCCTCGGTGAAGGTGCCGTCCTCCGCGGGCTGGACGCGGAACCAGACGTCGGTCGGCTCCTCGTCGCCGGCCGGCCCGATGAGCACGGTCACCTCGCCGTCGTCGGGAGCCCAGTCGGCGCCGCTGACGGTGATGCGGGCCTTGGGTTCGACGCTGCGTCGGTCGAGGGCGATCACGGGGTTGTCGATCTGCGGGGACAAGACGGTGAACGCGACGATGTCCTCGATCCGGTCGGCACCGCTGCACAGCTGGCAGGCCACGATCTCGGCCTGTCCCGGATCCATGTCCGGCACGGCCAGCTCCTGCTCGAACACGCCGTCGACGGCGGTGGCGGTCGCCAGGTCGACCCGGCCGACGCCGGCGGAGCGGCGAATGACCAGCGTGACCGGACCGTCCAGCCATCCGGTGCCCGTGGCCTGCAGCTGGTCGTCCGGCGCCCCGGAGGTCGGCTGGACCTCCAGGATGGGAACCGGTACCGACCTCTCGGCGATCGTCAGCGTCGCTCGGGCCTCGAGGTCGGAGTCGCCACACACCTGGCAGGCGTAGAGCGTCAGCGAATCGACCCCGCGGTCCGGGACCGTGACCGTCGTGTTGATCTCACCGCCCGACAACACCGTCGTCGTGGCCAGCGGATCGAGACCGGCGCCGAGGTCGGCGATGTCGGCGTACACCGAGACGTCGCCGTCCGTCAGCGACCATCCGGTGCCGCTGACGGAGACGTCCTCTCCCACGGCCTGTTTCGCCGGTGCGACCGCGAGCGTCTGCAGCGTGTCGTTGGGCACGGTCGTCACCACGAACGGGACATCGACCGTGAGAGCCTCCGACCCGTAGGTGCAGCCCTGGCAGGCCACGAAGACGTACTTGCCCGCCGGGATTCCCGGCACGGTGAACGCTGCGGCGTTGTCGAAGGTGCCGTCCGAGATCGGCATCACGGTGCCGACGAGGCTGTCGGGTTGCCCCAACGTGCCGATGGAGGTGTAGAGCGAGACCGCCTCGTTGGGACTCCAGCCCGAGCCGGTCACGGGCACCGAGGTGTTCGGCAGGGCCTGGCTCACGGCGGGCGTGAAGACCGCGAGCACGTTGAGGTACGTCTCGGCGTTGGGAGGTCCGGGCGAGTCGATGAACGAGCAGATCTGGCAGGCGAAGAACCGGTACTGGCCTGCTTGGTACGACGGCACCGTGACCTCGATGCTCCACGTGCCGTCGGCGCTGACGTCGGCGGACATCCACGCGTTGGAGGGGTTGGGGTCGATGCCGGGCAGGAACAGGTAGACCGGACCGGTGTAGGGATCGGGATCCCAGCCCGTGCCACTCGCCGTGATGGTCTGGCCGGCAAGGGCCGACGGTGGGGTGAACGACCAGGCCTCGCCGGCGGCTGCGGCCGGCGACGCTGTCGTGACGATCGGCCCCAGCAGCGCCGTCAGCAGGCACGCGAGCACGCCAAGGATCCCGAGGATGCGAGGGCTGGTACGGCGGCCTATGGGCCCCAGGGTCCTCTCTGTCAGGGCCGGGGGGCAATCCCACGACCGGTTCAGGGCAGGTTCGTCCAGCTCTCGACGATCTTCTTGGTGTCCTCCAGCTGCTTGCGCTTGACGTTGGGGTTCAGGCGCACGGTCTCGGCGTTCACCATGGCCGTCAGGAACTGCGTGTCGACGCGCTTGTCGTTGTTGGTGTCGACCAGCCGGTTCCAGTCGATCGCGCCGTTGGCGAAGTTGAGCCAGGCGGCCAACAGCTGCTGGTCGAACAGCTCGTTCATCACGCTCGTCGCGCTGGTGTCGAGTACGTCGTAGGACTGGGCCGCGGTCGACGCCGCGGTCTGTTCGTTGAAGACCCTGCTCATGTAGCCGACGATCTTGAGGTAGCAGTCCGCGGTCGTGGCGTCGATGTCGGGGGCCGGTCCGGAGTTGAACGCGTAGTAGCGGTACTGCTGCTTCCAGTAGCCGTGCGGTCGGTTCGGATGGTTGTTGCCGACGATGACCACATTGAGCGAGCCGGTCGCCGTGCCGCCGTCGTCGTCGGTGATGCCCAGCGCGCTGGTGTAGGTGCAGGCCTGGTTGAACGAGTGACCGGCGTTGGGTGAGATGTCGCGCGGCTGGATCGACGGACTCTTGGCCGGGTCGGCGTCGGGTGGGTTGACGTAGTCGGTCGTGGTGCTCACCGCCGCGCCGTCACCCCAGTCCCACCTGGTCGTGAGGTCGTCGCTCCCGGGGTCGGTGATCCGCACCTTGAAGTCGACGTTGGTGCCCGCGTGCGCGATCACCGTCGGGATGCCGTTGACGCTCACCGTGTTGGTGGTGTCGATGACGGCTGTGGGGTCGGTGTTGGACACCGTCGCGCTGATGTCCTTGCAGGTGCTGGTGTCGTCGTCGCTGCCACAGATCCGCACCGTCCACGTGCCGTTGTCGCCGTACGTGTGGGTCGTGCTGAAGGTGAAGGTGGCATCGGGGCGGATGTTCTCCAACGTGCCCGTCAGGGTCTGGGCCCCTGAGCCGTCGCCCCAGTCGATGGTGGCCGACAGGGGGTCGAGCCAGCCCGGGTCGCTGACCGTGCCGGAGACCGTGGTGGCGGTGTTCTCCGAGACCGTTGTCGGATCGCTGGCCGACACGGCGGGTGCGACGTTGGTGACCGTGACGACGGCGGTGTCGTCGTCGGTGAGGCCCTCGGGATCGGTGACGCAGACCTTCACGGTGGTGTCGCCGTCCTGGCCGACCGCTGTGAACTCCGGTGTGGAGTCACCTGAGGAGTCGTCGCAGGCGCCGTCGCCGTCGAGGTCCCACGCATAGGTCAGGGTGCCGCCCTCGGGGTCGGTGGACCCGGTGCCGTCGAGGGTGATGTTGGTGCCCTCGGGAGTACTGCGGTTCCCGCCCGCGTCGGCGACTGGCGGGAGGTTGGACAAGAACACGGTGAACCTCAGGTGCGCGCGGTCGGCAGACTCCAGCGGGTTGAACGGGTCGTTGTCGCCGGTGACGTCGATCGTCGTGCCGCAGGTGGCGGTGATGCCGCTGCCGGTGATCGCGCCCGGCTCCTTCTTGATGCACTTGGCCATGTCGACCGAGAGGTTGAGGCCGCCGATCGCCTCGTCGTCGTCGGGCGAGATGTCCATCAGGTCGTCGCCGAAGTTCAGCGACGGGACGAGCGGGCTCTCGCCGTCCTCGTCGAGGATGTCCACGGTCACGGGGACCGATCCGGTCAGCGGGACGTTGTTGCCGAACGCCCAGCCGGGGTTGTTCACGTGCTCGGTGTCGACCTTCTCCTCGCCGCGGTTCTGCGCCCTCTTGCCGTTGACGCTGACCCTGGCGTACATGTCGGCGTCGTCGAAGGTGTCGACGTCGTCGTCGTCATCGTCGACGGAGTCGATCCGCACGGCCAGGGTCGGCTGGCGCACCGTCCGATCGAAGACGCGGTAGAGCGCAGCGATGGCGCGGATGCCGTAGAAGTACGTTGTGTTGCGCACCCGGTTGAGGTCGCCGTCGGCGTTGTTGATGTCCTCGAACGGACCATCGTTGTCGTTGTTGTCGAGGTCGTCTTGCACCCGGGGACTGGTGATCTTGGTGCTCATGTCGTCGAGCTCGGCCTGCACCCAGCCGTGCCGGTCGACGGTGTCGCCGTCGACGTCGCGTGAGGTGAAGAAGTCGGCGAGCTGGTTGGTCGTGTAGAGCAGGTAGTAGAGCGGGTCGACGCCGGCGGGCACCTTCTCGTCCAGGCGTCCGGTCACCGCAGCATGCAGCGGGTCGACGGTCGCGTCCTCGTCGCGCAGCCGTTGCTTCTCCGGGTCGGTGAGGTTCATGTGGCCGTGGTCGCCGTCGACCAGGTCACTCATCCAGTTCTCGTAGGGGTCCGCGTCGAAGACCACCTTCACGTGGGCGTCGCCGTGGGCGTGCGTGGGCACGGTCTGGTCGCCCATCAGGTGCACGATGTGGCCGAGGTACTCGTAGGCCTTGTGCTTGTCGCCGTTGGCGTAGGCACCCTGCGCGAGGACCCAGAACTGACGCGCCTTCTGCCAGGCGTTCTCGGTCTCGATGAACGTGGTGTCAAAGATGTCGATGTCGATCAGGTCGAGGACGTCGAGCGCCTCCCACATGTCCTTGAGGGTCTCGATCGGCAGCGGCTCCTCGAAGTCGCCGTACGTGCTCTTCGTCTCGTCGCCGGCGTCGGAGTCCCAGAAGTGGGGCATCGTGATGACGGCTTCGTTGAGCAGCGGCAGGAACGGGTAGCCGTAGATGTGGTCGCTCGGGTCGCCCACGCCGTCCTCATGGCCGGCGCCGTTCCAGATGTCCTGGGCGAACTGCGCGGCCTCCGACCCCGGCGGGATCAGGTCGAGCGCGAAGGCCGACATCTTCTCGTGAACACAGGCGTTGGCGTCCGAGCAGACGTTGTAGGCAGCTGCGGGCTGCGCGGTCTGGAGGACCGTCAGCCCGCTGGTCGCCAGTGCGGCGATCGCGAGCGCGGCGAGCTTGCGGGTGCGGTTGTGCGACATCAGGACACCTCTGTGCGTGGTCGTATGCCTTGGCTCGACCGCTCGCTCCCACAGTCGACGGTGACACCGTTCGACAGCGGCAGGCTCGCCCCCTATGGACGGGAACCTAGGGAGATGCCACGACGACGCGCAATGGCCCGTTCGGACCAGGGGTACGCCGGCGGTACGACGCATCGTCAGCCTGCGGATGGTCTTCGCCGCCCAGGTTTGTGAGTGGTTGCTGGCCGTGAGCGATCTGGCTGACGCTGCCCAGTTGGAGAGACTGACGACGACTGTTACGCGTTCTGCCGAGCGGCACCGGCCCGCGAGATAGCGTTGCCGGTCTGCAGTCCACGAGCTCCAGGGAGGGCCTGATGGCGGTACGACGATGGAGCGACCTGAGCGGACGCAATCGCAGACTCATCGCGATCCTCGTCCTTCTCGACAGCGTCCTGAAGGCCGCAGCGTTGGTGGATCTCCGACGCCGAGACGTCCAGGAGCTACGCGGATCCAAGAAGGTGTGGGGACTCGCGATCACGTTCAGCAACTCCGCGGGTCTGGTTCCGCTGATCTACTTCACGCTCGGTCGCAAGAAGCGCGGGTAGGGCTGACCTTCGTCGACTCCGCTATCGGAAGTCGACGCGTACGCCCCAGACTCCCTGGAGCTCGCCGACGATCAGCGCACCCTCTTCCTCCCACGCGAAGAACTCCTCACGCAGGTCTTCTGGAACACGCTCGGCCCGCCCGAGAGTGCGGCTCGTAGCCGACCCGGTAGCCGTCCCCGAGCCGGTCCTGGAGCTCTCGGCTCAACCCATGACCGCGAAGGTCGTGATCGAGCAGCCACTGCTCGTCGTACCGTTCGAAGGGGTCATCGATCGACTCGGTGTACTCCCCGACCCAGGCATCGATCCGGGCCCTCAGCTCCACGTCCATCGGAAGGGTCTCCGCGACGAACGAGGCGCGAGGTGGCCAACCGACGGTTCCCGGCCACAGCGCGATCCCGGAGACGTCGTCGACGAACATCGGCACCACCACGGGCCGGGGTGTGAAGTCGGCCGGACGCACGAAGACGTCCCGGGGCACCCCGTCCCCTGCGCGGTGCGGAACGGGCCGTCGGCGTCGCGGGTCAGGCTCAGCTCACCGCCTGTCCCTCCGCCGAACCACGCACGCTCGCCCTCCGCGTCGCCACCGGCGAACCACCCCCATCGCTCACCCATCGGGCCATGGTGCCCTAGCCGGCCATCAACACGACCCGCGTGGAGCGACGAGGGTGGTGCATCCGGAACTGACCAGCCGAGCGCGCATCACGGCGATGAGTGCGTGTGGGGTGGACCGCTTCCCGATCTGGGAGAGGTAGGCAAGTTTGCTTGACTTCTGATCATTAGAGGTCTAGTAATAAGACCCTCGGGCACTCACACACCGAGGCAGGAAAGGACCGACATGACCACTCTGGCAGTGCGACACACGGTGCAAGACTTCAACACCTGGAAGGCCGGGTTCGACGGGCATGACCAAGCGCGTCGTAGCCATGGGTCAACCGGCTACCGAGTGCTCCAGGACGGCAACAGCGTGCTGGCCCTCATCGAGTTCCCCGACGCCGCGTCCGCGCAGGCCTTCCAGACCGACCCGAAGCTGGGCGAGGTCATGGCCAAGGCCGGCGTCGTCGGCGCACCGGACATCAGCACCTGGTCCGAAGCATCCGGGGAGACGTACTGAGTACCCGGCGAACCCCCGGCCAGAAGGGCTCCCGCACCGGGAGCCCTTCTCGGCGTCGACCCGTGACCGACTTCGAGCGCGAGTTCCCGGGGGCCAGCGAGTCAGCGAATGCCTGCGCGATAGCTCTGGTCCGCACTGGGGAAAGACTTCTCGCGTGCATCGACCAAGCCCTCCGGCACCACGGTCTGTCCAGGGCCGGACGCGAAGCCCTCGCCGTCCTCGATGGCGCTGAGCAACCACTGTCGCCGACCGCCATCGCCGAGCGGCTCATCGTGACGACGGCGAGCGTCACTTCTTTGCTCGACACCTTGGAACGGCGTGGGCTGGTCGAACGACAGCCCGACCCGACCGACCGGCGAAGGCTAGTCATCGTGATCACCCAGGACGGGAAGGCCATCGTCGACCAGTTCCTGCCGGAAGTCGTGGCGCTCCAGACTGCCGCAATGGCCGCGCTGACCGAGACCCAGCGAAGACAGCTCGTCGAAATGCTGGCCACACTCGGGGCCGACCTGACCACCCTCGACACCGATGAGGTCGTCCGCGCGGCAGCACCGCGGGGCGTCCCCCGACACAGCTGAAGCCTCGAACGCGCCCACCCATCGGCTACGTGGTGCGTCCGGAACGCGGCGAAGTGACGCGGCCCGTGAGGCGTCCCCGCAATTGTGTGGATTGGGCAAGAACGTCGCCGACGTACTAATCGCTATTTGACTGTGACCGTCGGTGCGCCTCGCTAGGGTGCCCGAGAAGACGCAGGCACTGATCGGGCGACTCGGGGGAACCCATGACGGAAGAGACTTGGCACCAGGCGCGGCTGATCCCCACGTCAGGCATCTCCGGAGCCGAGGAGCAGGAGCGGCGCGCGACCTCAGCGCTGCTGGCGGTCATGGGCGCCGTGAAGGAGTTCGCTAGAGCTGCCCTGGGACCTGTGGGTTCGCCCTCAGGGACTGTGGAGACCTACGTCGAGGTGCCGTTCATGCTCGGCGAGAAGCGCGTGTATCCCGACGGCCTGATCAGGGTGACCCGGGGTGGCAGGTCATGGACTGCCTTAGTCGAGGTGAAGACCGGCCGAAACGAGCTGGCCACCGAACAACTGGAGAACTACCTGGACGTGGCGCGCGAGCAAGGTTTCGATGCCCTCATCACGATCAGCAACGAGATTCCCGCCGTCGCCGGCCAGCACCCGACGAAGGTGGACAAGCGGAAGCTCCGAAAGGTCGAGCTACATCATTGGTCGTGGACCTACCTTCTCTCCACGGCTGTCATGCAAAAGGAACATCGCGGGGTCTCCGACCCCGAGCAGGCATGGATTCTCGGCGAACTGATCCGCTACCTCGAACACCCTCGCTCGGGCGCGATGGAACTCGATGACATGGGCGGCAACTGGGTTTCGGTCCGAGAGGCCGTGACCACGGGGACCTTGCGCGCAACCGACAAGACTCTGCCCGAGGTCGTGTCTCGATTCGACGCACTGCTGCGCTACGCGGGTCTCCGCCTTGGAAGACAGCTGGGGACGGACGTGGTGCATGTCCTCAGCTGGAAGGAACTCGCCGATCCCGGAATCCGAGCTCAAGCACTGCTCGAAAGTCTGGTCTCGAAGGGCGAGCTGACCGGCGCGATTCGAATCCCCAACACCGTGGCACCCATCCACCTCACAGCGGATCTGCGAGCCGGCCGCATCACTGCCTACCTAGACATCGACGCGCCCAAGGACGGCCGAGCGACCACGCGCGTCAACTGGCTCCTCCGCCAACTCAAGGCAGCACCCGATTCGCTGCGGGTCGAGGCCTTCGTTGCCAATGCCAGAGGAGACGGGGCCGCCGAACTACTCGGGACCGTTCGCGAGAGCCCCGGCCTCCTCATCCATGACCCCAAGAAGGAAATCCGCGCCTTCCGCGTAGCAATGAGCCGCCAAATGGGTGTCAAGCGAGGCAGAGGACGAGGTGGCTTCATCGACTCCGTTCTCGATTTGTTGGACACGTTCTACGGCGATGTCGTGCAATATCTCAAGGCTTGGTCTGCCGCGCCGCCCCGGATGCGAGAGACCGAAGTAGTCCCAACCCAAGAGCCCCCATCGGTTGCGTCCACTGCGATCTCATCCCAAGACGGCGCGGAGCAGGCCGCCGACGGTCCAGGCGACGCGCCCTCGCAGTGGGACGGCCGCTCAAGCGAACCGCCACCCTTCTCCGGCGACCAAGGTGATCCGCTCGTCCGTTAAGCGGCGATGTGACGCACTTTCGGAAGCCCGCGATCAGAGTCCGCTACGAGCGGACGCCATGTGAGGGCAGGTCAACGTAGGTTCGCGTCATGGCAGAGGGCCAAATGCTGGTTGATGAATCCAACGACCGCGCGTGGACTGAGATCGCACACGGCACGCGCCTGCATTGGCGCGTGCTTGTGAATGTTGGGGAACCCAAGGCCGAGTCCAACTTCGCACGCGTGCACGAGCTCTACCCATACGAACGTGTCGCCGACCGCGCTCGTGCGTATATCTACGCAGCCTTGGAGCATCTGATGCTGTGGGCCGACGTCGTGGCGCCGTTCAAGTTCCACCCCGAGCAGGCAAATGTGTTCCAGCAGCGCCCGCCCTACACCTTGGCGCGGGCAGCACTCGAGGCGTCGGCACAAGCAGTCTGGATGCTGAACACGACGGACCCGCTTGAGTGCATCAGGCGTCATCTGTGCCTCATACGTTGGGATCTACAGGAGCACAGAAAGAGCACGATTGACGGCGAGCGGAGACGGGCTGTGGTGACGTCCCGGGAGGTGGTGTAGTTCTGGCTCGCTGAAGTGCCTCGTGTCGTTGACGAGGAAGTAGGCGGCCATCGTGCGACGGTCAGTGAGACCT
>NZ_JADKPO010000017.1 GCF_015352445.1 Nocardioides agariphilus | reverse complement strand
ACAGAAGTCGCTGAGCGCTCCAACATCCCGGCCCGCCACCACCACCGTAGACACCACCCAAATCACTGTCGAGGTGGCTTGAAGTTCCTTAGGAACTCATTGATCGGCTCAGAACCCCTTGTTTTGCTGGGGTTTCTCACATGCTGGGCCCACCAATTTCCCGACTCCTGTCCTGGCAGTCACCGGGTAACGAGTGAGGGCGCTAGCGCGCCCTCCTCAACCAACGGAGACAGGTTTCGAGACGGGCGCTAGCGCGCCCTCCTCAACCAGCGGCGCAGCGGCTAGCGCGCCTTCACGCCGAGCAGCTCGCGCGCCTCGGTGGTGGTCATCGGGGTGCGCTGGGCCAGGCGGCCCACGGCCACCGCACGCTCGACGAGCTGGGCGTTGGACTCGACGGGGACTCCCTTGCTGATGGTCAGCACGTCCTCCATGCCGACCCTCAGGTGACCACCCTTGGAGAGGCTGGCGTACATCACCGCCAGCGTCGAACGCCCGATGCCGGTGGCCGACCACGAGGTGACCGACGGGGGCAGGTCGCGAACGGCGGCCACGAGTGCGTCGGTCGTGCCGTTCATGCCGCCGGGCACGCCCATCACCAGGTCGCAGTGGACCTTGCCACCGTAGGGCGGACCGTAGGTGTCCAGCAGCCGCGTCAGCGCGTGCACCTGGCCGAGGTCGAACAGCTCGAACTCCGGCACCACCTCGCGCTCCTGACTGAGCTGGTAGAGCTCGGTGACGAACGGCCACGGGTTGGAGAAGACGTCATCGCCGAAGTTGGTGGTGCCCATGGTCAGGCTGCACGAGTCGGGCTCGGCGTCGAGGACCTTGAGACGGAGGTCCAGCGGGTCGTGCACCGAGCCACCGGTGGAGAGCTGGACGACGAGCGAGGTCGATGCGCGCAGCGCGGCGACGGTGTCCTTGAGCCGCTGACCGTCGAGGGTCGGTCGGTGCTCGCCGTCGCGGATGTGGACGTGGATCATGGCGGCGCCGGCCGCCTCGCAGGCCACGGCCGTGGCGACGAGCTCCTCGAGCGTCGTCGGCAGCTGTGGGCAGTCGGCCTTGGCGGTCTCGGCTCCGGTGGGCGCAACGGTGATGAGGAGCGGTTGGTTCACGGCGGCATCGTGTCAGAAGCGACCCGCGTTGAGGTCAGGCTGGGTGCCGTCGAGATCGGTGAAGCCGTAGTCGCGGGCGAGCACGGCGACGTCCATGGTGCGACCGGTGAAGCGGATCGCATCCGGGTCGGCGGCCAGAGCGACCACGGCTCGCGCGGCGTAGTGCGGCGTCTCGGTGCGCCCGTCGAGCTCTCGCGGATCGTGGTGGACCTCCATCAGCTCGGTGCGCATCCAGCCGGGTGCCACCGCGACGCAGGCGATGCCCTTGTCGCGCAGGTGGTGGCCCAGGGCGTAGACCAGCCGGTTCTTCGCGGCCTTGCTCGACTCGTAGGGCACCCAGGCCGGCGGCTCGGGAGTGTGCCAGGTCGTGGTGATGATCGTGCCGCGGCCGGCCGGACCCATCGCGTGCTTGAGCACCGTCATGTCGGTCACGAAGTCGGAGTAGGCGCCGGCAAGCAGCATGTCGCGAAACTGCGTCATCGGCTCGTCCCACACCTCCTCACCGCTGGGATCCTCACTGGCGGGATCCTCACTGGCCTCGTCGTGGTGGTCGTGGCCTCCCCAGGCGTTGTTGACCAGCACGTCGATGCGGCCGTGCCGAGCCAGCACGTCATCGACCAGTCGGCGTACGGCGGCGGGGTCGGTGTGATCGCACGTCACCGCCTCGGCCGACCCGCCGGCCTCCTCGATCATCTCGACCGTCCGGTCGAGGGTCAGGTCGTCGACGGCGGTCTGGGTCGCCGAGCCGCGCCGGCTGCGGCCGGTCGCGATCACCTGGGCGCCTGCGGCCGCGAGCTCGCGGGCCACTGCCCGCCCGAGCCCGCGCGACGCGCCGGAGACCAGCGCCACGGTGTCGGTCAGGGTCTTGTTCTCACTCATGGGACCACAGCATCACCGACGCCACCGACAGCGCTGGATCGCGTTTGCCGACCCCGAGGCTGGCAGACTACGGCGCGATGAGCGCGACCTACGACGTCCTTGTCGTGTGCGAGGGCAACCTGTGCCGCTCCCCCTTGGCGGAGCGGCTGTTGCGCTTGCGGCTGGCCGACGCACCAGACGTGCACGTGAGCAGTGCGGGCACCAACGCGAGCGTCGGGAACCCGATGGACCCGATGGCCGCCGCTGAGCTCACCCGGCTCGGAGGCGACCCCGGCGACTTCGCAGCCAGGCAGCTCACCGCTGAGCTGGCTCGAGCAGCTGACCTCGTGCTGACCGCGACCCGGGCCCAGCGCTCCTTGGTCGTGGGCATGGCACCTGCTGCGCTGAAGCGGACCTTCACCCTCCTGGAGATGGCCGTGCTCCTCGACGAGCGACCCTGGGCCGACCGAGCAGAGCAACCCGACGACGACCGTCGCGCTGTCGTCATCCGCGCGTCCGACTGGCGAAGCACCGTGAGCGGGCGGGGTGAGGCACTCGACATCCCCGACCCGATCGGGCGCTCGGTCGAGGTCCACCGCACCGCGGCGGAGGTGGCCGACCTCGCCACGTCGGTCGTGGCCGACTTCCTGCGCGGAGCGGCGGGGTGAGCGAGGCCGGCACCGTCAACGCCGTCTCGTCGCGCGCCTGGAGCGAGTTGCTGCACGCCGAGGTCGGCGCACGACTCGGCGCAGCCGGGATCCCGTGCCTGCACATCAAGGGCCCCACGGTCGCCACCTGGCTCTATGAGCCTGGGGAGCGGTCCTGGGGCGACGTCGACATCCTGGTGCCGCCGAGCCGGATGAACGCTGCGATCGAGATCCTCCTCGCTGCCGAGTTCTCCTACCGCGACCCCGGGATGCGCTGGTGGACCAGCGAGGACCACGCGCTCACCCTCAAGTTCGACCCCCATGGCGACGCCGCGCGCAAGGTGGCGGCCGAGGTCGACATCCACCATCGGTTCTTGGGCATCGAAGGCGACCCCGAGAGGGTGTTCGCGGAGCTCTGGCGCCGGCGCGAGCCCTACCGGCTGGCCGAGCTCGAGGTCTGGTTCCCCGACCTCGCCACGCGCCGGCTGATCGCCGTCCTCAATGCCGCGCGCGACCCGCAGGGCGACAAGGCACCCCGAGACCTGCGGCGGTTGCTCGCCGGCGCCACCGACGCCGACTGGGCGCGGACCATCGCGCTGGCCGGGCGGGTGGAGGCGCTCGAGGCCATGCGCGCCGGCCTGGAGCTCGAGGAGATCGGCCGTGAGGTGGTCGCACGTACCTCCCTGTCCGACGTACGCGTGTCGTCCGCGGTCCGGCTGCGGGCCGAGGGATCGAGCCGCACCGCGGTGCGCATCCAGGAGCTGCGCACGTTCGGCACCTGGAAGAAGGTCAAGATGCTGGCCGGCTGGGTGGTCCCGTCCCCCGCCGTCATCCGGATGCGCGAGCCCTCAGCGGCGGGCAGCCCGTGGCGGATGGCTCGCGCCTACCTCCACCGCTATCGACAAGGTGCCCGTGAGCTGCTGGCGATGAGGCACGGCCGCCCGACGGCCACGTCGACGCCGATGCCCACCGACCCGCGGCCCGCACCGCACGAGCCCCCACCTCCCCTTCCGTCGAGCCTGCCTGCCCAGGAGATGGGTCAACCCACGGGTACGTCGAACCTGGTGCTCAGCCTTGCCTCGCTGGCGCGCCCTGACGGCTCGGTCGCCCTGGTCTCCGGGGAGCTCGACGCAGCGTTGGTGCAGCGAGGCTGGGCTCCAGTGACGGACGTGGCGACCGAGATCGACCCGGAGAACCTGGAGGTGCTGGCCGACAGGCCCGGTCAGGCGCCTCGAGAGGTCCGGCTGCTCGTCGTCGCGGAGTACGACGAGCAGCGAGCCGGCCCCGACGTCAGCCTTGATGCGACCCGGCTCTCGGCAGCCGAGGTGGCCGACTTCGTGACCGTTCACTCCACCGACCTCGGCGACGTCGAGGGTGGTCCGGAGGCCGTGCTGGCTCGACTGGTCCGCCGAGTCCCGGCGTACCGGCTGGCCTACTCCGACGACGGGCGAGCGGCCGACGAGGTGACCCGACTGTGGCGCGTGGCCATGGACGACGCGACCGCAACGGTGCCGGCTGCCACAAGCCCGCCGGTGACGACGGGCTATCGCCGCGCGGATCACGTCGCCGCCTGTCACGACCGCGACCAGGTGGTGCTGCTCGACCTGCACAACGGGATTCGGCAGGTCCTCAGCCCGACAGCGGCCGCGATCTGGGATGCGTTGCTCGCGACCGGCTCACTGCCTGCTGCCATCGCGGAGCTGGAGGAGGAGTTCCCCGACGCCCCGGGTCTGGCCGAGGACACCGTGCGGTTCGTCGCCGAGCTCGAGGAGCAGGGCTTCGTCGAACGCGCCCGGACCTAGCCCTTGGATGCGACCCTGCGGCCCTTGGAGTCGGCCCGCACCTTGCCGCGCGTGCCCGGACGAGGCTTGACCGAGGCCAGTGGCGCACCCAGCTCGGCGGCTTCCGCAGCTGTGCCGGTGAAGCGGTAGTAGCCGTAGCGACGAGCATCGGACTCGTTGACGGGCACGAAGTTCAACGCGACCCCGGCGAGCTTGGCACCGACCGTGTCGAGCTGGCGGACCGCGCTGGCCAGGTCGCGCTTCTTGGTGCGGTGGGAGGCGACCACGAGCAGCGTGCCGCCCGCCAACCGGTCGAGCAGCACGGCGTCGACCACGGGGACGACCGGCGGGCTGTCGATGAGGATGAAGTCGAACTCGTTGGCGAGCTTGTCGAACAGCTCACGCATCGGCTCCGAGCCGAGCAGCTCGCTGGGGTTGGGCGGGATCGCACCGGCGGTCAGCACGTGGAGGCTGGTGTCGTGCCACCGCTGGATCACCTCGTCGACCCCGGCCTGGCCCAGCAGCACGGTCGTCAGGCCGGCACCGCCCTCGATGCCCATCGTGCGGGCGACCGAGGGGTTGCGCAGGTCGCCGTCGATCAGCAGCACCCGTCCACCGGTGGTCGCCATCGCCATGGCGAGGTTGACGGTCGTGGTCGTCTTGCCCTCTCCGGGCATGGCGCTGGTGACGATGAAGGAGTGACGTCCGGTCGTGACGTCGACGAACATCAGGTTGGTGCGGAGGCGTCGCACGGCCTCGGCGTAGCCGCCGTGGGGATCTCGCTCGAGCGTGACCACCTCGGTCTTGCTGCGGTCGATGGGAAGCTCGCCGAGCATCGGCTTGCTGGTGAAGGCGCGGATGTCGAGCTCGTTGCGCACCTTGGTGTCGAGCGTGTGCCGCACGAAGGCGAGACCGATGCCGAGCAGCAGGCCCGCGAGGGCGCCCAGGACGAGGTTGCGGGTGGGCTGCGGCGAGCTGGGCGTGCCCGGCACACCGGCCGGCGTGATCTGCTTGGCCACGAGCGTCAGGTCCTGGGCCGAGAGCAGCACCGTGAACTGCGGCGCCACCTCGGCCAGCACACCGCCCACCTTGTTGGCGATGGCAGCTGCGAGCTGTGGGTTTG
Source organism: Nocardioides agariphilus (assembly GCF_015352445.1). Taxonomy (GTDB): domain Bacteria; phylum Actinomycetota; class Actinomycetes; order Propionibacteriales; family Nocardioidaceae; genus Nocardioides; species Nocardioides agariphilus. The sequence continues at coordinate 98,209 of NZ_JADKPO010000017.1, read as the reverse complement.
GGTCGCTGGCCGTGATCTCCAGGATCCCGGCGGTGTCCTCGTTGACCGACGCGCTGACGTCGAGGGGCGTGCCCACCGGCACCCCGACCGCCTCGCGGAGCGGTTTCATCACGGTGGGTGAGTTCAGCACCGCGATGTAGGTGTTGAGGTCGGCGGTCGAGACCAGGTAGGTCGGGCTGGTGCCCTCCTCGGGCGTCGGGTCGGTCGCCTGCAGGAAGAAGCTGGAGTGCGTGGTGTAGATGGGCGTCTGGGTGTAGGTCAGCGCGGCCGCGATCCCCACGACCGCGGCCAGGCACGCGAGAACGATGCGCCAGCGCGTCCGCAAGACCACCAAGAAGTCACGCAGCTTCACGCGGCACACCCCAATCTGAGCTCCACGCCCAACGGTCGGGCGCGCGACGGATGACCGATTGTCGAGTCCGCCAGACCCTTTAACGATAGCCTGGGCGAGGCATCGTCGCGGGGAGTGAGGGAAATGCGCGTCCTGCGGATCTTCCACAGTGCGGTCGTGGACGGGTGGCGCGAACGCGAGCGCCAGCTGCGTCGGGGCGGCACCGACGTCGACCTGCTCACGGCCAGGCGCTGGAACGAAGGCGGCGCCGATGTGCGCCTCGTGCCTCGGCCGGGCGAGCCGGTGAGAGGCCTGCGGACCTGGGGTCGGCACCCCGCGCTGTTCGTCTACTCGCCGCTGCCGCTGTGGCGCGCCCTGGGCGGGACCTACGACGTGATCGACGTCCACGAGGAGCCGTTCGCGCTCTCGACCGCTGAGGTCCTCCTGCTCCGACGATTGCGCGGCCAGCGCGCGCCCTATGTCCTCTACTCCGCCCAGAACATCGCCAAGCGCTATCCGCCGCCGTTTCGCTGGCTCGAGCGTTGGGCCCTGCGTCACGCCGCGGGTCTGAGCGTGTGCAACAGCGAGGCCGGACGCATCTGCGAGCGCAAGGGCCTGCCCGGCCACGCGACGCTGATCCCTCTCGGCGTCGACATGCGGTCGTTCACACCCGCCCCGCGACCCGGGTCCGGCGGCCGCGTCGTCGGGTACGTCGGAAGGCTCGCGCCGCACAAGGGCGTCGAGGTCCTGCTGAAGGCAGTGGCCGGGATGCACGACACGACGCTGCGGGTCGCCGGCGCCGGACCCGACGAGTCGTCGCTGCGCGCCTGCGCCGAAGCACTCGGCATCTCGGCACGCGTGGACTTCGCCGGCTCGCTGGCCCAGGAGGCGCTGCCCGACTTCTACCGGTCGCTCGACGTACTCGCCGTCCCGTCGCTGCCCACCCCCGGATGGCTCGAGCAGTTCGGGCGCGTCGTCGTCGAGGCGATGGCGTGCGGTGTCCCCGTGGTGGCCAGCGACACCGGCGCGCTGCCCGACGTCGTCGCAGACGCAGGCCTGCTCGTACCTCCCGGAGACCCGGAGGCACTGCGATCGGCCCTGGCCGGACTGCTCGACGATGACGGACTGCGCCACGACCTGGCGCAGCGTGGGCTGGCCCGGGCCCAGCAGTCGTCATGGCCCGAGGTGGCGCGCGCCTACCGCGCCCTCTACGACACCGCCGTACTCCCGTCCGAGGCGGTCGACGGACCAGGCGTACGTCGTGGGGTCGAGGTGGTCGTGGTCGCCTACGGGCGCGCCGACCTGCTGGCCGCTGCGCTCGAGCCGGTGCGCTCGCTGCCGGTCACGGTCGTCGACAACTCCTCCTCGCCCGACGTGGCCGAGGTCTGTGCTCGCCTGGGCGTGCGCTACCTCGACCCCGGCCGCAACGCCGGATTCGGAGCTGGCGTCAACCACGCCCTCGCGAGGAGGCTCGACCCCGACGCCGACGTACTGCTGCTCAACCCCGATGCCGTCGTGGAGCTCCACGACGTCCAGCGACTGCACGAGGCCCTTCTCGAGGACCCGACGCTCGCCTCGGTCGGGCCGTCCCAGGTCGACGAGGAGGGTCGCGCGTCCCGGGTCACCTGGCCGTTCCCCTCGCCCGGGCGGGCCGCCCTGGCGGCCAGCGGGCTCACCGGCATCCTCGGCCGCGTACTCGGCAACGCCCACTCCGACGCCGACAGCTTCGTGATCGGGTCGGTGCTGATGCTGCGCCGGGAGGCGCTGGCCCAGGTCGGCGGCTTCGACGAGGACTTCTTCCTCTACGCCGAGGAGACCGACTGGGCCTACCGGGCCCACCTGCTGGGCTGGCGCCACCGCGAAGTGCTTCAGGCCCGGGCCGTCCACGCCGGGGCCGCCACCAGCTCCGACTCCGCTCGTCGCGACACCCACTTCCACGCCTCCCAGGAGCGCTACCTGCGCAAGCACTTCGGGCCCGCTCGCTGGCAGCTGGCCCGAACAGCCACCATCGTCGGCTCGGCCTTGCGCGGCACCCTGCTGCCCGGCGAGCGCGGCAGACAGGCCCGCGCGCGCGCCACGCTCTACGTCACCGGACCCCTCGAGGCCGAAGCCGCCCTGGCGCCCACCGCCCCACCGACTGCGCGCGCGAGCGCTCCGAGCGAGGTGTGACGATGACGGAGTCGTTCACCTTCCTGCGCATCATGAGGTTCCTCGGGCTTGCGGTGATGAGCTGCGCCGGCGTGGCACTCGTCGGGGTGATCGCCTACCTGGTCCCCACACAGCCACTGGTCTCGCTCGGGCTGGCGGCCGCCGTCTGCCTGTTCGGGTTGACCCTGGTCGACTCCGCGATCGTGCCGCTGCTGATGGTCGTGCCCGTGCTGGCGACCTACCGCATCGCCGCCAATGGCGTCGACCTCGCTCTCTCCGACGCGGCGCTGTTCGTGGCGTTCTTCCCGGCGCTGATCTTCGCCCAGCGTCCCTACACGCCTACCATGCGCGCCCTGGTGTGGATCGGCGTTTCCTACCAGGCCGCCACGCTGTTCACGGTGGTCGCCAACCCCTACCGCGCCAACTACATCGAGTGGGTACACGCCGGCATGCTGATCGTCGGCGCCCTGGTCGTCGGCTGGAGCATCGGGCGCGAGGGCCACGCCCGGCTGGCCCTGACCATCCTGGTCGTCGCGATCAGCGTCCTCGGCATCGCGGCCATCGCCCAAGGACTCACCCAGTACGCATCAGGCAACTTCAGCGGCGTCTATCCGAGCTGGCCCTTCGCGATGCACAAGAACGCCGCGGGCTGCCTGCTCGGCTTCGCGGCCGCGATCGCCTACGTGCGGCCGTCATGGCTGCGCTGGAGCCCGTGGTTCGCCTATGCGTGCTTCTGGATCTGCTTGGCGGGCCTGGGCGTCACCCAGTCGCGCCAGGCGATGGCCGGCCTGGCCGCAGCCCTGATCGTGATCGTGATGCGCACCCACGACAAGGGTCGCGAGCGCCGCTCGAAGGTCATCTTGCTAGCCGTGCTCGGCGCCACCGGGTTCGTGCTGGTGATGGTGCGCAACCAGATCGCCTCCGGCGACGAGCACAACTCCTTCTTCCAGCGCATCGACTGGTTCAACGAGTCGATGCGCATCTGGGAGACCGACCCGTTGTTCGGCGTCGGGCTGCGCTGGTGGTACACCGACCGCTTCGAGGTCGCCTTCCAGCCGCCCAACGCCCTGCTCGAGACGCTGAGTGCTGCCGGGATCGTCGGCCTCGCGGGGTTCGTGGTCTTGATGTTCGGGAGCCTGGCGGTGCTGTGGCGGATGGACCCGAAGTACGGCCTGATCGCGTTCACCGTCGTGCTGAGCCGGTTCGTCCAGGGCCAGCTCGACCTGTTCTGGGTGGCCGTGCAGACCTCCGTGCCGTTCCTCATCGCCGGCATCTGCCTGGGCGCCCACGGCCGTGAGCTGGCCGAGCAGCCCACGGGCGAGGGTTGGCTCACAGAGCAGGCGAACGCCGCCGAGCTGGAGAAGACGGTCGCGTGAGCCCAGCGCCACCTCCAGGCCTCGACCTGGTGCACGTGTGCTGCACGAGCTCCTTCGCGGGCGTCGAGCGGCACGTCAGTGAGCTCGCGGCCGCCCAGGCGGCGGCCGGCCACCGCGTGACGATCGTCGGTGGCGACCTCGACCGGGTGCGGGCCGTCGCTGGGCACGCCGTGACGGTGCTCCCCGGCCATGGCGTCCCCGGCGCCCTCCGGTCTTTGCGCCGCGTCCGTCGTCCCGACCTGGTCAACGTGCACATGACGGCGGCCGAGGTGAGCCTCGGCCTGGCCTGGTGGCTTCGAGGAGTGCCCGTGGTGAGCACGCGCCACTTCGCCTCACCACGCGGCAGCAGGCTCATCGCCAGGCCGGCCGTCCGCCTCGGGGCCCGCCGGGTGGACGCCCAGCTCGCCGTCTCGCACTACGTCGCCGAGCACGTCGACGGAGCCAGCACGGTGGTGCTCAGCGGAGTGCGCAGCGACCCCGGCAGGGTCCCGGCGGCCGAGCGTGAGCCGGTGGTCCTGGTCGCGCAGCGGCTCTCACCGGACAAGCACACCGACATGGCGGTCCGCGCCTTCGCAGCATCCGGCCTGGCAGCCCAGGGCTGGCGGCTCTCGGTGGCCGGCCAAGGGGCCCTCCTCGCCGAGCTCGAGCAGCTCGCCGACGACCTCGGAGTGGGAGACACCGTCGACTTCCTGGGCTACCGGGCCGACGTACTCGACCTCATGCGCCGAGCCGGCATGTTCCTGGCTCCTCGCATCGACGAGGCGTTCGGCCTCTCGGTGGTCGAGGCGATGGCCCGCGGCCTGCCGGTCGTCGCCGCCGGATCGGGCGCCCACCTCGAGACGGTCGGCGGCACACCTGGCGCGTTCCTGTTCCGACCCGGCGACGCCGAGGACGGCGGTCGGCAGCTCGCCGAGCTCGCCGGCTCACCAGACCTCCGCGACGACTACGGCGCCCGACTCCAAGCCGTGCAACGCGAGCAGTTCACGGTCGACGAGCAGGCCCGCCGCACTCAGGCCGTCTACGAGGGTGTGCTGTGAGCGACCTCGTCGTGGTGTCCCTGGAGGCCTGGGACGGCGTCTGGCGGCGCAACCAGCACCTGGTCTCGAGACTGCTCGCGCTCGACCCCGGCCTGAGGGTGCTGTTCGTCGAGCCTCCTGTCGACGTGCTGCACGGTTTGCGGCGTGGCACCGGCCTGCGTCGCGGACGCGGCCTGCGGGCCGAGCACCTGCCTGGCGCCGAAGGTCGCCTGCACCTGTTCGAGCCGACCAAGTGGCTGCCACGCAGGGTGGACGGACGCGCAGACGGCCGCCTGGCCGACGCGGTCCTGCGGTCCGCGCGGCGCCTCGGCATGACCAGCCCCGTGCTCTGGCTCAACGACCCGCTGGCCGCTGACCTGTTGCGGCGCAGCGGGTGGCCCGCGCTCTACGACATCACCGACGACTGGCTCCAGGCACAACGCCCCGACGCGGTGAAGGCCCGGCTCGTGGCCGCCGAGAGCTACCTGCTCGATCACTGCGAGCACGTGGTGGTCTGCTCCCCCCGGCTCCTGGAGACCAAGCACGGCAAGCGCACGACGCTGGTCCCCAACGCCGTCGACGTCGACGCCTACCGCGGCGACCTCCCGCGCCCGGCCGACCTGCCGACGGGCAGGACCGTGGTGTACGTCGGAACGCTGCACCGCGACCGGCTCGACGTCCGCCTCAGCGAGGAGCTCGCCCGGTCGCTGACGGGCACGGCGGTCCTGACCTTCGTGGGTCCGGTCGCCCTCGACGAGCGCGACCGGCAACTCCTCATCGACGCCGGTGCGCACCTGCTCGGGCCGCGCGAGCACGCGCAGGTCCCCGCCTACCTCAAGCACGCCGATGTGCTGGTGGTGCCCCACGTCGTCAACGCCTTCACCGACAGCCTGGACCCGATCAAGGTCTATGAGTACCTCGCGGCCGGGCGACCCATCGTGAGCACCCCTGTGGCCGGCTTCCGCGAGCTCGACCGCGCACTGGTGAGCGTGGTGCCCGCCACCGAGCTTGCTGACCGCGTGCGAGAGGTGCTGTCACGGCCGCCGGCCATGCCCGGGTCTGACGAGCCCGCGGTGCCATCCTGGGACGACCGGGCCAGCGCGATGCGCAGGGTGATCGACGAGCTCCCGACGCCGCCGCGGCCCGATCAGTAGCCTGATCCCCATGGGCGACTCGGCGATCCACCACGTATTTCCGTATGACCCTGAGCACCTGGGCGTGTCCCTCGACCAATGGTGGCGCGGACAGCTCCAGCGCTGGCCGCTCGCAGCCGTCGCCCGCACCACCCAGGCGTCCCGGAGCATCGTGCACGTGATCGCTTCGCGATCCGACGTGCTGCACGACAGGCCCCAGACTCCGCTGCGGCTGGTCGTCCACCGCACCCTCTACTCCAACGCCCGACGCCATGCCTGGGGTGACGACTGGGCCCTCTCGCTCGGACGAGCGTTGCGGCGTACCGGCCCCGACGACGTGGTTGTCGTACACCAGGAGGGCTACGCCGCCGGCCGGCTGACCATGCGATACGCCCACCACGCGCGCTGCGTCTACGTCATGCACGGCCGCGGCGCGAGCAGCCTGCCCGTGCACGAGGCCGCCGACTACTCGGTCGTCCTCAACGACGACGCCCGCGACGAGATGCGCGCCATGGGCGTGCCCGACAGCAGGGTGCGACAGGTGGTACCGAGCATCGACCGGACGTTGTTCGGTCCCCCCGGCCGGTCAGCCGACCTGGGACTGGGCAGGGAGCAGGGCAGGGAGCAGGGCAGGGAGCAGGTCGTGGGATGCCTCGGCCGGATCGACCCGGGGAAGGGGATCTTCGAGCTCCCCGACATCCTGCGAGCGCTGGCCGACCTCGACGTGCGGCTCGAGCTCGTGGGCAGCCCCACTGACGAAGCTGTCGCGCGTCGGGTCGACGAGGCGTTCGCCGGGTTGCCTGTCGACGTCCTCGGAGAGCTCTCGCCCGAGCAGGTGTCCGCCCGCATGAAGGTCTGGACGGCCATGGTGATGCCGTCCTACGCGGAGGGCATGCCGATCTCGGCGCTCGAGGCGCTCAGCTCGGGCGTCCAGCTGGTGGGGGTCACGGGTGTGATCCCGCGGTCGATGGCGCAGCGCCGCGGCGCCCTCGTCGGTCCGCGGGAGTCCCTGGCCGAGCGAGTCCGGGAGGCCCTGACCCAGCCGCAGGAGACCGAGACCGACTGGATCCCCGATCACAGCGACGGCGCCCGCACGTGGGAGGAGATCTACGCCGCACTGCCGTCGTGGAGACCGAGATTCCGACCGAGCGCACGCCCGCTCGTGGGCCGTCTGACCCGCATGCGCAGACCGCGCTGGGCCGCGCCGTCCCGGTAGGTTGGCCGCCATGTCGTCGGTGCTCTGGTACAGCAACGAGACGCCCGACATCGGCGGCCAAGGTGGGCAGCGTCGCCAGTACTTCCAGATCCGCAGCCTGGTCGAGGCCGGCCACGACGTCACCGTCGTCACCCTCGACGGGGAGCAGGACGACAGCAGCATCAGTGCTATCGCGCCCACCCGACGGCTGCCCCGACCGGGGCGCTGGGCCCACTGGGCCGGACGCCTGCCCGGGCAATGGACAGGCCGTGCGGTGGGCGGGCGGTCGGCCCGGGCGGCCGCCGTGCTCGACGTACCGGCCGACTGCACGGTGATCGCCCACATCGAGTCGTGGCTGCACCTGACAGGCCGGGGGCTGCGACCAGTAGGTCCGCGGCTGCTCGACCTCCACAACGTGTTCAGCGCGTGGTACGCCGCCCAGGGCCAGGCAGCATCAGCCGAGCAATGGCGACAGCACGAGATCGCAGTCCTGCGCGAGCTTGACGCCCGGCGCGACGCCGTGTCCGTCTGCTCGGCCCGTGAGCATGACGCCCTGATGAGAAGCACCGGCAGCGACTCCGTCGTGGTGCCCCACGGGATCGAGCCGGGCGAGTGGCAGGCGGAGCCGCAACCCGCAGAGCGTCCCGTGATGAAGCTGTTCGGCAACTGGGACTGGGAGCCCAACCACAACGGACTCCGGTGGTTCCTCGATGAGGTCGTGCCCCTCGTCTCGTCGACGGACGTACGCGTCGAGGTCGCCGGCCGCGGGACCCAAGGGCTGGCGGAGACGGACGGAGTTCACTTCGTAGGCCGCGTTGGCGACCTCTCGATGTTCCTGTCCGACGCCTGGCTGGTGGCGATGCCGGTGAAGGTGGGCGTCGGAGCCCCCGTGAAGTTCGCCGAAGGCGTCGTCACGGGCGTACCCCTGCTGGCGACGGGCGATGCAGCTGACGGAAGTACGTCGCCAGGACTGCTGGTCAGCGACGACCCGACACAGTGGGCCGGCAGGATCGCGGAGGTGCTCCGGGAGCCGGACGGCTTCTTCGCGGCGTCTCGCCGGCGCCGGTCCGAGGCCCTGGTCGAGCGCGCGTGGGACGCCACGACCGAGCCGTTGCGCCGTTGGGTCGAGCGGAGTCAAGCCTCCGGTCGTTGAGTGGCCAGGCTCGGGTCACCGCTGGCGCACGTCGGCGACGCTGCGAGGCTTCAGGCGACCGGCATGGAGGTCGGCGAGCCAGGCTGCGAGCTGCGGCGCCGTGTGGGAGACGTCGTAAGGCGCGGCGGTCTCGCGACCGCGCTCGGCGAGCCTGCACCTCAGGCCGGCGTCGTCGCGCAGACGCTGCAGCGCCCGGGCCAGTGCGGCCTCGTCGCCGCAGGGTACGAGCAGACCGTCGACGCCATCGGTGATGACCTCGGCCGGCCCGCCGGGCTTGGCGGCCACCACCGCGCAACGAGCCCAGAGCCCTTGGACCACTACCTGACCGAACGGCTCGGGGATGCGCGAGCAGTGCACCAGCACGTCAGCCTCGACCAGCTGCTCCCACGGGTCGCGCACGTGACCGGTGAAGTGGACGCGATCGGCGATGCCGAGCTGCTCGGCCAGGTCGCGAAGCCCCGCAGCGTAGGCGTCCTCGCCGAAGAGCGCGTCGCCCACGACGTAGGCGTGGGCCGGTGAGCTCCCGACGGTCTGTCCGAAGGTGTCGGCGAACGCCCGGAGGAACAGGTCCTGGCCCTTCCAGGGCGACAGCCGTCCGATCATCACCACCCGGCGGACCTCGTCGTGGGGGCCGTCGAAGGGGCGCGGGTCGAGGCGGATGCCCGGCGTGGCCACCAGGACGGGAGTGCGTCCCGGACGGACGGTGGCCAGCGTGGAGCTGCTGTTGACCAGGAGCCCGTCGACCAGCCGCGGCGCGAGGTAGCGGAGTACGGGCACCATGAACCAGGCGAAGTACTCGTGGTGCACCCGGTCGTGGAGACTCCAGACGATCGTGGCGCGCGCGCGCCGAGCAGCCAGCCACCCGAACACCAGCGACTTGAAGCCGATCGCCACCACCACGTCGGCCGAGCGCTCCCGCAGCACCCGGCGGGCCTTGGACGAGTGACGCACCAAGCCCGTCGCCGCGCCGAGGATCCTGCCGATCCGACGCTCCTCGCGGCGGGTCCCGCTCGCCGCGGAGTCGAGTGCCTCGACGACGTGGTCGACTCCCAGCGAGCGGGCGCGCTCCTCGAGTGCCCCGTGCTCGCCGAGCACCATCAACGGCCGGGAAGAGGCCTCCGGCCAGCGGCTCAGGTAGCCGACGATGCTCTGCTCGGCGCCGGAGTCAGCCCCGGAGTGGGTGAGGAAGACGACGCGCGTCATCGCATCGGGTCCCCGGCCTGCCGCACTGCGGCCAGGGGCAGCAGGCCTGGATCCTCGAGTGACACCAGCTCGGCGAGGAACCACACGTTGATGGCGACGAGCGCGACGACCAACACCACGGCCACCAGCCTCCACCACCTCACCGTCGCGAGCGCACCGAACCCCGCGAACCAGGCGAACAGTGCCGTGAAGGCGATCCGGAACGATACGACCTGCATGGTCGTCGTGACGACGAGCCAGCCCAGGACCGCCACCGCAGCGACCACGGCCAGCAGGAATCGGGTGTCGGCCAGCCGCCGGGACACGATGGCCAGCCCGACCACCCCGACCGCGGTGAGGAGGACGACCAGCCCCTCGACGGCCAGAGGGGCCGCGACGACGTTGCGGACGTACTCGACGGGCAGCCACAGCGTGGTGACGGTCTCGCGCGCCAGCTCGGTCGGCCGGAAGCCCAGGGGCGGGAAGTCGTAGCCCGCCGCGTCGACACCGGCCTTTCCGGTGAGGTCACCGTAGAGCTGGAGGTTGCGCACGAACCACCAGCCGCTGACGGCCAGGACTGCAGCCAGGTAGAGGGCGGTGGCCGCACCGCTGCGTTTCCATAGCAGCCACACGACGAGAACCGCAGCGACCGGCCAGGCCGAGACCTTCGTCAGCAGGGCCAGGCCGGTGAGGACACCCAGGAGGACGGACTGCGCGTGGCTCCAGGGACGCCGCGTGACGGCGAGGTCGAGGGCGACACCGGCCAGGAGGATGGTCAAGACGTCGTTCTGCACGGAGGTCGCCATGGCCAGCAACATCGGGTTCAACCCCGCGACGGCCGCGGCGAGCAGCGCCGCCCGGGGATGCTCGGGCATCGCCTTGCGTGTCAGCCGCCACACGACCGCCACCAGCGCCACGAGCTGCAGGAGGCCCAGAACGCGCGCGGCGTAGAAGCCCGTCTCGGCCGAGCCGAACGGGGCGGCGACCAGGGCAGCGAGCACGTAGGCGACCGGACCCATCTGAGCCTCGTAGGTCACCCCGGCCTCGCCGACCACGGGCATCCGGTGGTGGTCGAGATAGAACTGCACGTTGAACCAGTGCGACGGCTCGTCGTAGGGCAGGCCCGCCGGCATGGCGGCGATGTAGGCGGCACCGAGCGCCACCACGAGGATGCCCAGCGCGCCGAGCCAACGGCGCTGCCACCTCACGCTCGCCACCAGGCCCTCAGGCGTGCGCCCCGGCAACTCCCCCACCGCCACCAGGCCAGTGTGGAGCACCGCGCCGACGGCGACAGGGCTTTGGGCAAGGTGCTCAGCGTCCCACGCGGTAGCGGACGAAGGCCGGCACGGCCAGTGCGACGGCTACCACCAGCACCACGACCAGCACGCCACCGCCGGCAGCCGCAGCCGCCGTACCGACGAGCGCGGCCGCCGCACCGTGCGCGGTGTCGGCAACGCGTGGACCTCCGGCGACCACCACCATGAAGATGCCCTGCAGCCTCCCGCGCACGTGGTCACTGGCCGACTCCTGGAGCATGGACACGCGGAACGCCGCCGAGGCCATGTCGGCCGCACCACCGACCACCAGCATCAGCACGGCCGCCCAGAGGAAGACCCCGAGATGCCCGTCGGCAAGCCCGATCGCGAGGCCGAAGCCGACCATGGCCAGACCCCACACGATGATCGCCGCGACGACTGCCAGCCCCTGCCGCTGCACTCGCGAGACCCATCCGGAGAAGACGCCACCGAGGACGGCGCCCGCAGGGATGGCCGCGAAGAGGAGCGCGAACGCCAGACCCCCGCTCTCGGGACCGCCGAAGTCGATGTGTGCGGCCTCGGGGAACAAGGCTCTGGGCATGCCGAAGACCATCGCGACGATGTCGACCAGGAACGAGGTGAGCAGCACGGGGTGGCCGCGCAGGTAGCGGAACCCGTCGACCACCGATCGCCAGCCGGCCGGACCCGACGGGGACTCGACGGGCAGGCTCGGCAGCTTCAGGACGGCGTAGACCGTGGCGAGCAGGCTCACGGTGTCGATGAGGTAGAGCCAGGAGTAGCCCAGTACCGGGATCAGGGCGCCGCCGAGCAGGGGCCCTGCGATGCCGCCGGCCTGGTAGACGGTCATGTTCAGGGAGTTGGCCGCCGGCAGCTGGTCGGTGGGCACCAGCTTGGGCATGATCGCGTTGCGGGTGGGGCCGTTGACGGCGAAGAACGCCTGCTGCACCGAGAACAGCCCGAGCAGCAGCCACACATTGCCCAGCCCGAGGGCGGCCTGCAGCGCGAACGCCGCGCTGGTGCCGATCAGCCCGATGGTCGTGACGAGCAGCAGCGTGCGTCGGTCCATCACGTCGGCGAGCGCCCCGCCGTAGAGCCCGAACACCACGAGCGGCACGAGTCCGAACAGCCCGGTCAGGCCGACGTACGCCGAGGAGCCGGTGATCTCGTAGATCTGGGCCGGCACCACCACCACCGTCAGCTGCGCCCCGATGACCGTGACGATGTTGGCCTGCCACAGGCGGCGAAAGTGCGGGCTCCGGAGCGGCCGGGTGTCAGCGATCCACCCCCGCAGCTGCACGGCTCATGGTCGCAGGTGGGAAGGTGACGCCGTGCGAGCGGTCATCCAACGGGTCCTGTCGGCGTCGGTGACGGTGGACGGCCAGGTCGTCGGCGCCATCGACGAGCCCGGCTTGCTCGTCTACCTCGGCGTCACCCACGGCGACGGTCCTGCCGAGATCGCCTGGACGGCCCGGAAGATCTGGGACCTCCGGCTGCTGCGCGAGGAGCAGTCGCTCTCAGATGTCGGGGCGCCGGTGCTGGTGGTCAGCCAGTTCACGTTGTACGGCGAGGCGCGCAAGGGCCGTCGCCCTACCTGGCAGGCCGCCGCCCCCGGGCCGGTGAGCGAGCCGGCGTACGACGCCGTGTGCAGCGAGCTGCAACGTCTCGGCGCCCGGGTGTCCAGGGGCGTCTTCGGCGCCGACATGCAGGTCGCCTCGGTCAACGACGGCCCGATCACACTGATCCTGGACAGCCCAACCGCTGGTTGAGGAAGCCGCGCTTGCCCCGCCCCCGCTGTTGAGGAAGGCGCGCCAGCCCCGCCCCCGCTGGTTGAGGAAGGCGCGCCAGCCCCGCCCCCGCTGGTTGAGGAAGGCGCGCCAGCCCCACCGCTGGTTGAGGAAGGCGCGCTAGCGCCTCTCTCGAAACCCAGTGAGTGAATCGCCCTGGTTTCGAGACGGTTGCTGCGCAACCTCCTCAACCAACAACACCCCCCGCTGGTTGAGGAAGGCGCGCTAGCGCCTCTCTCGAAACCCAGTGAGTGAATCGCCCTGGTTTCGAGACGGTTGCTGCGCAACCTCCTCAACCAACAACACCCCCCGCTGGTTGAGGAAGGCGCGCTAGCGCCTGTCGCGAAACCCCGCGAGCGACTCAACCACCTGGTTTCGAGACGGTTGCTGCGCAACCTCCTCAACCAACAACACCCCCCGCTGGTTGAGGAAGGCGCGCCGGCGCCTGTCTCGAAACCCAGTGAGTGAATCGCCCTGGTTTCGAGACGGTTGCTGCGCAACCTCCTCAACCAACAACACCCCCCGCTGGTTGAGGAAGGCGCGCCGGCGCCTATCTCGAAACCCAGTGAGCGACTCAACCACCTGGTTTCGAGACGGTTGCTGCGCAACCTCCTCAACCAACAACACCCCCCGCCGGTTGAGGAAGGCGCGCCAGCGCCTGTCTCGAAACCCCGCGAGCGACTCAACCACCTGGTTTCGAGACGGTTGCTGCGCAACCTCCTCAACCAACAACACCCCCCGCCGGTTGAGGAAGGCGCGCCAGCGCCTGTCTCGAAACCCCGCGAGCGACTCAACCACCTGGTTTCGAGACGGTTGCTGCGCAACCTCCTCAACCAGCCGAGGCAGTCTCAGACGGCGATGGCCACCTCGGCCACTGTGCCGACCTGGGCGGTGACCAGCTTGTCGACGGCCTCGGCGCGCGGTGCGAGGGTCCGCAGCGTCCACTCGCCGTTGCCGGCGAAGAACCGGAAGTGGCCGTTCTCGTTGGTGGGCACCTCGGCCGTGAACTCGCCGGTGCGGTCGAGCAGGCGCACGTAGGCGTTCTCGACCGGCCAATGGGTGCCGGAGTCGTCAGCTCGGTAGACCTGCCCCTGGATGATGGCCTCCTTGGCCACGTTGACTCCGTCGAGGGAGAGTCCTCCCTGGATCGCTCCGCACATGTCAGGCCTCTCCTCTTTCGTCGCCCAGGACCACGGGCACGCCGACGAGCGAGCCGTACTCGGTCCAGGAGCCGTCGTAGTTCTTCACGTTGGGCTCGTCGAGCAGCTCGTGGAACACGAACCACGTGTGGGACGAGCGCTCACCGATGCGGCAGTAGGCGATGGTGTCCTTGCTCCAGTCGACGCCCGCCTCGGTGTAGATCTGCTTCAGCTCGTCGTCCGAGCGGAAGGTGCCGTCGTCGTTGGCGGCCTTGCTCCACGGCACGTTGGCCGCGGTGGGGATGTGACCGGCGCGCTGCGCCTGCTCCTGCGGCAGGTGAGCAGGGGCGAGCAGCCGACCGGCGTACTCGTCGGGGCTGCGGACGTCGACGAGGTTCTTCACCCCGATCGCGGCGACAGTCTCGTCGCGGAAGGCGCGGATGGAGGTGTCCTGGTCCTGGGCGGTGTACGACGTCTGGGCGCGCTCCGGCACGTCGGCGACCAGCTCGCGGGAGTCCAGCTCCCACTTCTTGCGGCCGCCGTCGAGCAGCTTGAGGTTCTGGTGGCCGTAGAGCTTGAAGTACCAGTAGGCGTAGGCCGCGAACCAGTTGTTGTTGCCGCCGTAGAGAACCACGGTGTCGTCGTTGGAGATTCCCTTGGCGCTCAGCAGCGCCTCGAACTGCTCCTTGTTGACGAAGTCGCGACGCACCTGGTCTTGCAGGTCGGTCGTCCAGTCGAGCTTGATGGCCCCCTTGATGTGGCCCTTGTCGTAGGCCGTGGTGTCCTCGTCGACCTCGACGAGCACGATGTCGTCGTTGTCGAGGTTGTCCTCGACCCACTCGGCGGTGACCAGTGCGTTGTCGCGGCTCATGTGGTGCTCCTTGCTTCTTGTGTTGCGCGGGCTTGTTGTCTGGCTGGGATCTGGTTCTTGTCGGGTGTGGTGGACCTGAGGCGGTGCAGCAGGAGGTAGACCTCGCAGCCCAGGCACAGGCCGATGGAGGCGTTGAGCAGGGCCGCCACGAGCGCGAGGGCCACAGCGACGAAGCCGACGAGGTCGGCCCCGCCGAGGAACGCGGCGAGCGCGGTGACGGTGAAGACCAGGCCGACGCCCTGCGCGAACCGGGGCGGGGCGGCGTCCTCGAGGTGGGTCGGGGGGCCGATGCGCGGCCGGACGACGCTGCGGAAGACCGTTGCCACCGGTGTGCGCTGGACGCCCAGGCCGACGGACGTGGCGAACAGCGCCGCCTGGACGGCGATCAGCGCGATGCCCAACGGCCCGGGAACGGTGAGTAGGGCGATCACCAGCACCAGGCTGGTGACCGCAGCGGCGAACTGCTGACCGCGCGGGTCGATCTGCTGGCTCATGCCTCTCCTGGGGAAGTCGACGACGTCTGGAGTCCACGAAGGGTGGACAGGTCGCGACGAGAAAGGAGGGCTCAGAGCCTCAGGAGGTCAGCCGCGACCGCTCAAGACATTCGACACAGGGCCGAGTGCACGCGGCAGTGGTCCACTGCGCGGCGCTTGGTCAGCATGGTCGACGACATGCGCGTCACTGTAGGTGCGTGGTTGCGACCAAGGACACTGTCCGTCTCAGAATATGGGCGAGACGTCCACGATCCGGACATCAGGAGAGCCGCTCCAGTGCAGCGAGGACCTGGTCGCGTTTCGGCAGGCCCGCCGCCCGCGACACCTCCTGGCCGTGGGGGTCGAGGATCAAGGTCGTCGGGGTGCGCAGTACCCGCAGATCACGGACGACTTGGAGGTGGTGCTCGGCATCGACCTCGACGTGGGTCACTCCCGGGACCAGCTCGGCGACCTCACCCAGGACCCGCCGCGTCGCCCGGCACGGGGCGCAGAACGCCGAGGAGAACTGCAGCAGGGTCGCGCGCTCACCGAGAGGTACGTCGACGCCGGAGCCGGCCAGCACGCTCGCGGCGGTCTCGGCCGGCGGCACGCCGGGGGTTCCGGCCGACGTACCTTCCGAGGATCCCCGCACCCGCCGGGTGCCGCGGAAGTGCCCGTCGGTGGCGACGCGGTAGACGGCGAAGCCGACCACGAACAGCACCACTGCCAGCAGCACCCACTGTCCGGTCGTCACGCCTCGCCCAACCTCACGTGGTCCCCCAGCATTCCGCCAGTCATTTCGCCAGTCATTCCATCAGTGACGATCTTGTTGCCTGCAGGCACTCGAGACCACAAGTTCGTCACGGACGCGGCCTTCATCCGCCGGCGAACGGCGGGAGGAACTCGACGGTGTCGCCGGCCCGGACCTCCACGGCGGCAGGGTCGAGCGAGGCGACCGGTTGGTCGCCCACCAGCACCGAGCAGACGGCGAGGACGGTGCCGAGGCGCGAGCCCGGGTGCAGGGCCGCTGCGCGGTCGCGCAGCTCGGCGAGACTGACCACACCCGCGACCTCGATGGTGTCGTCCGCACGACCGGCCGCGGCCTTGGCTGCCGCCCAGTAGCGGACCGTGACGGTGCCCGACGCGGTCGTTGACGTCTCAACTCCTGCCGGCAGATCAGACCGCACGCCCATGGATCGGTATCCTTCCTCATCGGCCAAGGAAGTCCGATCTTCCCCGAACGTGTGTGCCTGACCACCGCTGTCTCTCGCGGAGGAGTGCCGGATGAGCACCTTGCTCCTGCTGACCAACGCCTTGCAGCCCTCGGCCGAGGTCCTGCCCGGACTCGCCCTGCTGGGCCACCAGGTCAAGATCCTGCCGTCCGAGGGCAGCGCCCTGCTGGATGCCCCCGATACAGACCTGCTGCTCGTCGACGGCCGGCTCGAGCTGGCTCACGCACGCGACCTGTGCCGGCTGATCCGCACCACCGGCACCGACATCCCGGTACTGCTCGTGGTGACCGAGGGCGGCCTGGCCGTCGTCGCCCATGACTGGGCGATGGACGACGTCGTCCTCCACACCTCGGGGCCTGCCGAGCTCGAGGCCCGCATCCGCCTGGCGATCGGGCGGCTCACAGCGCGGCGTGAGGCCGACGACCCGGAGTCCCACGTCATCCGCTCGGGCGAGGTCGTGGTCGACGACGCGTCCTACACCGCCAAGCTCGGTGGCCGTTCGCTCGACCTGACGTTCAAGGAGTTCGAGCTCCTGAAGTACCTCGCCCAGCACCCGGGCCGCGTCTTCAGCCGCCAGCAGCTGCTGCAGGAGGTGTGGGGCTACGACTACTTCGGCGGCACCCGCACCGTCGACGTGCACGTGCGGCGGCTGCGCGCCAAGCTCGGGCCCGAGCACGAGACGCTGATCGGCACGGTCCGCAACGTGGGCTACCGGTTCGTCATCCCCACGGTCGAGAAGTCCTCCGCGGCGGCCCGCGACACCCAGGACGCCTGAGCCACGGGTCATCGGACCCCTCAGCCGCGAACGACCTCATTGGGGGACATCGTCATGCGGCGCCGGGCCAGGGCCGGGCTCACGGCCGCCAGCGCCGCCTCGGCTCGGTGCCGCTTGCGGTAGGCGCCGTCGGCAGCGATCGCCAGCAGGCGACGGCGCCGACGCCGGCCGTCCCATACGTCCATCAGCGCCTCGATCCGTCGCAGCGAGCGCTCGCTGGCAGCAAGGTTCTGCTCGGCTGTTAGTCGCTCCTGCGGGGAGGCATCGGGCTGGTCCAGGCACGCCTGCATGGCGGCCTGCCGCGTCCTCGTCAGCAGCGTGGCGGAGTCCGAGAGGCTGCCGGACGTCAGTGCGTAGTGGGCCAGCGGCTCATCGACGAGGCCCGCGAGCTGTCCCGTGTAGATCAGGCGCACCCACAGCGGCCAGTCGGCACCGCAGTCGCGACGCGACTCGTCCATCCCTCCGGCCGCCAGCCAGACCTCGCGGCGAACCGCCGGGTGGGGGAAGACGAAGTTGCGTTGGAGGATCTCGGCGCGCTGGTCGCCGTCAGCCCACCGAGCCCCGGTGGGGCCGCGGTAGTAGCGGCGCAGGCGCTCGCCATCGCGCTCGATCCAGGCATCCGTCGTGACGATCCCGAGCTCCGACTGTTCCGCGAGGAGTGCGGCCATGGCGGCGAGCCGTCCGGGTGACCAGTAGTCGTCGGCGTCGAGGAGCACCACCCAGTCACCGGTGGCCGCGTGGACGCCGGAGTTCTTGGCCGCTGCCTCCCCGCCGTTGACCCCACGCCGAACCAGCCGGATGCGGTCGCCGTAGCGAGCCAGGACGTCGAGCTGGTCGTCGGGCGAGGCGTCGTCGACGACGATGACCTCGTGCGGTGGCAAGGTCTGCGAGAGGGCCGACTCGGCGGCGCGGACGACGGTGTCACGTGCGCGGTAGGCGGCGATCACCACCGAGAACCGAGGACCGAGCATGAGAGCACCCTAGAGTCGTGCAGGTGCTGGAACCGACCCTGCCGGTCATCGAGACGATCAGCAAGGCAAGCGCCGCGGCCGACGGCGCCGAGCCGCTCGACGAGGGCGCCTGGCGGCGACTGCGCCACCACGGCGGCGAGTTGTCCGTGTCAATCGACGGTGACGCCGGCTTCAGCGTCGTCGACGGCGACCTGCTCCACCTGGTCGTCGCGCCCGACCATCGCGGTACCGGGCTCGGCTCCCGGCTGCTGGCCCAGGCGCTGGGCGAGCATCCCGGCGTACGGCTGGCCTGGTCGCACGGTGACCATCCCGCCGCAGCCGCGCTGGCGCGACATACGCACTTCGAGCGGGTGCGCGAGCTGTGGGTGATGAGACGCCCTCTCGAGGGCTCGGGCGAGCCCGCCCGGCCGGCGCCCGGGATCGAGATCCGAGCGTTCCGCCCCGGCGACGAGACCGAGCTGCTGCGGGTCAACGCCGCGGCGTTCGCGCATCACCCCGAGCAGGGCTCGATGGACGCCGCCGAGCTGGCCGAGCGGATGGCAGAGCCGTGGTTCTCCGCCGCCGACCTGTTGGTGGCCGTCGAGGGCGAGCGCATGCACGGCTTCCACTGGACCAAGCAGCACTCGTCCACGCTCGGCGAGGTGTACGTCGTCGCGATCGACCCCGACGCGCAGGGCAAGGGGCTCGGCCAGGTCCTCGTCGACGCCGGGCTGCGGCATCTAGGTTCCCTGGGGCTCGACGACGTCCTGCTCTACGTCGAGTCCGACAACACGCCCGCCGTGCGGCTCTACGAGAAGCTCGGCTTCACCCACGCCGCCGCCGACACGCACGTGATGTACGAGCGAGGCGACAGCGAGCTCAGCGGGCCCGCGAGCTGAACGACGCCGCGCTGTGCGGGCGGGACTGCCCGGACTTGGGCGCGGCGCCACCTTGGCCACGACGACGCCCGCGGTTGCCACCACCCGCAGGACGGCCCTGTCGCTGCGGACGGCCACTCTCAGCGAGCACGGGAGCGCGGCGCGGCTTACGGCGCGGCGCGGACTGGGTGGGAGTCTCCTGCTCGAGCCCGCCGGGCAGGGACCTGGTCCCGGGAGCGAGGCGGCGCAGGACGGCGTCAGCGGGGCCGTCGACCTTGGTCGTGGTGACCTGCACGCCGGCCGCACGGGTCAGCGCGCGGACCTCACGCACCTGCTCGTCGGTCATCAAGGTGACCACAGTGCCCTCGGCGCCGGCGCGGGCCGTGCGTCCGGAGCGGTGCAGGTAGGCCTTGTGCTCCGACGGCGGGTCGGCGTGCACCACCAGGGCGACGTCGTCCACGTGGATGCCCCGGGCGGCGACGTCGGTGGCGACCAGCGTGGTGGCGCGCCCCGAGTGGAAGGCCTCCATGTTGCGGGTGCGGGCGCCCTGGCTCAGGTTGCCGTGGAGGTCGACGGTGGGCACGCCGCTGCGGTTGAGCTGGCGGGCCAGCGCCTTGGCGCCGTGCTTGGTCCGGGTGAAGACGACCTTGCGGCCCGGCGCACTGGTCAGGTCGACCAGAACCGGGATGCGCAGCTCGCGGCGCACGTGCAGCACGTGGTGGCTCATCGTGGCGATGGTGGCCTGTGCCGAGTCGGCCTGGTGCGTCTTGGGCTGGTTGAGAAA
Source organism: Nocardioides agariphilus (assembly GCF_015352445.1). GTDB lineage: Bacteria > Actinomycetota > Actinomycetes > Propionibacteriales > Nocardioidaceae > Nocardioides > Nocardioides agariphilus. The sequence continues at coordinate 78,512 of NZ_JADKPO010000017.1, read as the reverse complement.
CTGGCGCACCAGCACGTCGATGGCCTTGTCGAGGGTGGCGGAGAACAGCATCCGCTGGCCGCCCGTGGGAGTCCGCGCCAGGATCCGGCGTACGACGGGGAGGAAGCCGAGGTCGGCCATGTGGTCGGCCTCGTCGAGGACGGTGATCTCGATGTCGCCCAGGTGGCAGTGCCCCTGACCGATGAGGTCCTCGAGGCGGCCGGGACAGGCGATGACGATGTCGGCGCCGCTCTTCAGGCCGCGCACCTGCGGGTTCTGGCCGACGCCGCCGAAGATGGTCTGGGTGCGCAGGCCGGCCGCTGTCGCCAAGGGCTTGAGCGCGCCCTCGATCTGCGTGGCCAGCTCACGCGTGGGGGCCAGGACCAGCGCGCGGGGCGAGCCGGGCTTGGTGCGCCGCCTGGTGGCCTGCAGGCGTGCGACGAGGGGCAGCGAGAAGGCATAGGTCTTGCCCGAGCCGGTGCGGCCGCGGCCGAGCACGTCCCTGCCTGCGAGGGAGTCAGGCAGCGTGGCCGCCTGGATCGGGGTGGGTTCGGTGATGGACATCTCGGCCAGGACAGCCGCGAGGTTCGCGGGCACGCCCAGGCTGGTGAAGCGTTCGTCGATGACGACAGAGGAGGACAAGAGAGTTCGCTCTCGGTGGGTGTGTCTCACCCGGCAGCACCGCCGGCGGCGGTGCGAAAGCTGTGACCTCAGAAGAGGGCGCCCGATGATCCGGCGCGGGCAGCCCGAGGCGAGACGGAGCGAGCTGCTGCCACCACCCTAGCGGGGTGTCCACCGACTAGGTGAATCCGCAACCTTCCGTTCACCCCGCGGTGCCACACTGAGCGCCATGACCGCTGCGAGGCTCGACGACGAGCCCGTGCCCGGCGACCAAGCCACGCACGAGACCTTCGACGTCGACCCTCCCTACGTGCCGGACGCCGAGGCCCTGGAGCACCTCGCAGGTTTCGAGAACCGCTTCTTGGACCGAGAGCTCTCATGGCTGCGCTTCAACGTGCGGTTGCTCGAGATGGCCGAGAACGACACCCTCCCGCTGCTCGAGCGGGTGCGCTCGATGGCCTTCTTCGCCAGCAACCTCGACGAGTTCTTCATGGTCCGCGTGGCCGGCCTCAAGCGGCGCATCGATGCCGGCATGGCCGTGCGCGCAGCCTCCGGCCTGATGCCGCGCGAGGTGCTGGAGGCGATCTGGACCCGCACGGCCGAGCAGATGAAGCGGCACGCCGAGTTCTGGCGCGACGACCTGGTCCCCGCCCTGTCGGCCAACGGCATCGACCTGGTGCGCTGGGACGACCTCGACCGCGAGGAGCAGAAGTTCTGCAAGCGCTTCTTCAAGGACCGGGTCTTCCCCGTGCTCACGCCGCTGGCCGTCGACCCGGCCCACCCGTTCCCCTACATCTCCGGCCTGTCCCTCAACATGGCCGTCCTCGTGCGTAACCCCAAGACCGGCAAGGAGCACTTCGCGCGGGTCAAGGTGCCGCCCACGTTCAGCAGGTTCGTCTCGCTCGGCAACCAGCGTTTCGTCCCGCTCGAGGACGTCATCGGCGAGCACCTCAAGCGACTGTTCCCCGGCATGGAGGTGCTCCAGTCGCACACCTTCCGCGTCACCCGCAACGAGGACCTCGAGGTCGAGGAGGACGACGCCGAGAACCTGCTCCAGGCGCTGGAGAAGGAGCTGCTGCGGCGCAAGTTCGGTCCGCCTGTGCGTCTGGAGATCCAGGAGTCCATGACGGCACAGGTGCTCGAGCTGCTGACCTCCGAGCTGGGCATCTCGCCCCAGGAGGTCATCCGGGTGCCGGGCCCGCTCGACCTCCGTGGGCTGCACGCGATCGCCGACCTGCCCCGCGAGGACCTCAAGTACCCCGCCTTCGTGCCGATCACCCACGGCAACCTGACCGAGGTCGAGACGGCCTCGCCGGTCGACGTGTTCGAGGCGGCCAGGCGCCACGACGTACTCCTGCACCACCCCTACGACTCGTTCGCCACGTCGGTGCAGCGCTTCTTGGAGCAGGCAGCCGCCGACCCGCACGTGCTGGCGATCAAGCAGACGCTCTACCGCACGTCCGGGGACTCGCCGATCATCGACGCTCTCGTCGACGCTGCCGAGGCCGGCAAGCAGGTCCTGGCCCTGATCGAGATCAAGGCGAGGTTCGACGAGACCGCCAACATCCGCTGGGCGCGCAAGCTGGAGCACGCGGGCTGCCACGTGGTCTACGGGCAGGTCGGCCTCAAGACCCACTGCAAGCTGGCCATGGTCGTGCGCGATGAGCCCGAGGGCATCCGGCGCTACACCCACATCGGCACCGGCAACTACAACCCGAAGACCGCCCGGTCCTATGAGGACCTCGGCCTGATCACCACCAACGAGGCCATCGGCGAGGACGTCGCCAACCTGTTCAACAACCTCAGCGGCTACAGCCGCAAGCCGTCCTACGACACGTTGCTGGTGGCTCCCGACTCGGTGCGCGAGGGCTTGGTCGAGCGCATCCACCAGGAGGTCACCCACCTTCGCGCCGGACGCCCGTCCGGGATCCGCATCAAGGCGAACTCGATCGTCGACGAGGCCACCATCGACGCGCTCTACCTCGCGGCCCGCGAGGGCGTGACCGTCCAGCTGCTGGTGCGCGGCATCTGCGCCCTGCGCCCCGGCGTACCCGGCCTGTCCGAGACCATCGAGGTGCGCTCGGTGCTGGGCAGGTTCCTCGAGCACAGCCGCGTGTTCTGGTTCCAAAACGGCGGCGACCCGGAGGCCTGGATCGGCTCGGCCGACCTGATGCACCGCAACCTCGACCGGCGCGTCGAGGTGCTGGTGCGACTGCCTGAGGCCGACAGCCGCGACCAGGTGGGGCGACTGCTCGACCTCGCCTTCGACCCCGACACCCACGCCTGGCTGCTGCGCCGTGACGGCTCGTGGGAGCGCAACGAGGGGAAGGTGCACCTCCAGGAGACCTTGATCGAGGGTCATCGACGGCGTACGTAGTCCCACTCCGGGGTACCCCGAAGTTGCGTGCGGAAGGCGCGCCCTCCACGATGGTCCACGGTCCGCTCCCCGACCTCCCAGGAGACACCGTGGCGTTCAGCATCCGTCCTGTGGACGGAGTGTTCTACCAGTTGTTCTCCGAGTCGGCCCAACACCTCGTGAGGGGTTCGGGCCTGCTCGCCGAGATGTTCGCCGAAGGCACCGACCGAGCCGCGAAGGCCAAGGAGATGCGCGAGGCCGAGAGCGACGCGGACGGCACGACCCGAGCCATCATCCAGCGCGTCAACAAGACCTTCGTGACCCCGTTCGACCGCGAGGACATCCACGCCTTGGCCTACGGCCTCGACGACGCCATGGACGAGATGGAGGAGGCCTGCGACCTGATCAACCTCTACGACGTCGCGTCCTACCCCTCGGAGTTCGCCAAGCAGGTCGAGCTGATCCAGCGCTGCGCCGAGCTGACCGCTGCCGCCATGCCCCGGCTGCAGTCGCTCGACCTCGAGGAGTACTGGCTCGAGATCGGTCGCCTCGAGAAGGCCGGCGACAAGAGCTTCCGGCGCATCATCTCCAAGCTGTTCAGCGGCAACTACGACGCGCTGGAGGTGCTCAAGCTCAAGGACGTGGTCGAGAAGCTCGAGGGCGCCATCAACGCCTTCGAGACGGTCGCCAAGCGGGTGGAGCAGATCGCCGTCAAGGAGAGCTGAGCGCATGGAGCTCGCGATCCTGATCGCGGTCATCGTCGTCGCGCTCGCCTTCGACTACACCAACGGCTTCCACGACGCCGCCAACGCGATCGCCACGTCGGTCTCGACCCGGGCGCTGACCCCGCGCGTCGCGCTCGTGCTGGCGGCGGTGATGAACTTCGTCGGCGCCCTGCTCGGCCAGAAGGTCGCGCACACGGTCAGCGACACCATCGACGTCGACGGCTTCTCGGTCAACCACGGCCTGACCATCGTGATGTGCGGCCTGCTCGGCGCCATCATCTGGAACCTCACCACCTGGTGGTTCGGCCTTCCGTCGTCCTCCTCGCACGCCCTGATCGGCGGCCTCGGCGGCGCTGCCCTCGCCTCGGGTGCGACCGTGCACTGGCAGACGATCATCGACAAGGTGCTCCTGCCCATGGTGCTGTCACCGGTGGCCGGCTTCTGTCTGGCCTTCTTGGTGATGCTGACGTTCATGTGGGTCCTGCGGCGGTCCAACCCCAAGAAGGTCTCCCGTACCTTCCGGATGCTGCAGCCCATCTCGGCGGCAGCGCTGGCCCTGGGTCACGGCCTCCAGGACGCCCAGAAGACGATGGGCGTGATCTTCCTGGCCCTGATCACGACCGGACACGCCAGCGAGGGCGACCGGCTCCCGCTGTGGGTCGTGCTGTTGGCCGCGGGCGCCATCTCGGCCGGCACCTACTCCGGCGGCTGGCGGATCATGCGCACCATGGGCCGCAAGATCATCGACCTCGACCCAGCTCGCGGCTTCGCGGCGGAGTCCGTCGGAGCCTCGGTGCTCTACACCACGGCGTACATCTTCGAGGCGCCCATCTCGACCACCCACACGATCACCTCGGCGATCATGGGCGTCGGCGCCACTCGTCGCCTCTCGGGCGTGCGCTGGGGCATGGCTCGCAGCATCGTGACCGCGTGGGTGCTCACCTTCCCCATGGCTGCCGCAGCCTCCGCGCTCTGCTACGGCGTCGCCCACTTCTTCTTGCCCTGACCTCCGCCGTCCGCGACGAAAAGCACCATCCGAGGGGCCGAACACCAACCGTTGCGTCACTGACGATGAGCCAACCACCGGCGTCTCTGGTCGGGTGACAGGGCCCGGCGCTGGGCAACGGTCTCGGTCGGCACCCACCAGGCAGGGGGTACGACGGTCCAGCGACGCTGGTCGGGGGGCAGCCACAACGCCCGGGCACGGGCCGCCTCCATCCGCGATACCAGCGCTCTCCGGTTGCCGGCGTCGCGGCCGACACTGGTGAAGTACTCGAGCCCGACGCTACGAAAGGCCTCCTCCCGGGTGATGTCGTGATGGCGAGCCTGTGGGGTGAGGTGAGCATCGACGCCCTCGTACTCGCCGACCAGTCCCGCTTCGACGCCGAGGAGGTCGGGCGTACCGAGGTGTCGGCCGTGCAGGTCGAAGACAGGCGTGTTGAGACGTGGCCGGGGAAAGCCGGCCTCGCACACCCACACCATGCGCAGCCAGGTCTCCCGCGGCGACCAGGCGTTCTCGTCAGCCAGCTCCACGGCCGCGCGGGCCTGCCGGATTCCGGGCCAGCCGACATGGGTTCGGATGTAGGCAGCCAGCTCGGCGATCGACACCAGATCGGAGTACGCCGCCATGTCGATCGCCTGGACGGCCAGCCAGAGCGTCCGGGCGAACCTCACCTCGAAGAGCAGCGATCGCACGCTCGTCGTGACATGGAGGCCCTCATGCCACAACAGCTCGTATCCGTCCAGGTGCTCCCCCGACACGAGGAACCCGGCCTGCGGCCGGATGTCGTTGCGAGTGGTGACCAGCGTCACCGGCCGGGGGGTGCGGCCGTCGGGTTCGAGCCCCCCGAACCACCGCCCGCCCATCCAGTGCAGCTGCGCCCACCCGGTGACGCCGCCGTACTCCGGCAGCGTCGCCGCGGCCTCCACGATGCGTTGGTCGACGAGCGAGCCGTCCACCGTTGACGGCACGTAGAGACCCTTGCTGGTACGACGCCAGCGGCCGCCACGTGCCTGGGCCCGAGTGGGCCCCTCACGCCCGGTCGGATCCAGAGGAACCGGCGCGACGAGGCCGGGTCGGGCGGGGTGAAAGACCGGGAGGTCCGGGTAGGGCGTCGCGCGCACTCCCGAAACCCTGCCGGATCTCTCGCGATCACAGCGGCCGTCATCCACAGCCCCGTCCGTGACGCAACGGTTGGTGTGTAGCCCCTCTCATGGTGCTTTCCGTCACGGACGGCGAGCCACCCCCGCCGACCTACCCGAAGCGGCCGGAGATGTAGGCCTCGGTTGCGGGCTCGTCGGGGTTGGTGAACATCTTCTTGGTGGCGTTGAACTCCACCAGGTGGCCGGGCTGGCCGGCGGCCTTGAGGTTGAAGAAGCCGGTCTCGTCCGAGACGCGGGCGGCCTGCTGCATGTTGTGGGTGACGATCACGATCGTGTAGTCCGACTTCAGCTCGTGGATCAGGTCCTCGATGGCAGAGGTCGAGATCGGGTCGAGCGCCGAGCAGGGCTCGTCCATCAGCAGCACCTCGGGCTCGACCGCGATCGCGCGCGCGATGCAGAGCCGCTGCTGCTGACCGCCGGAGAGACCCTGGCCGGGCTTGCCGAGGCGGTCCTTCACCTCGTTCCACAGGTTCGCGTGCGTCAGCGAGCGCTCCACGATGTCGTCGGCGTCGGCCTTCGACAGCTTGCGCGAGTTGAGCCGCGAGCCGGCCAGCACGTTGTCGTAGATCGACATCGTCGGGAACGGGTTCGGGCGCTGGAAGACCATGCCGATCGAACGGCGTACGGCGACCGGGTCGACGTCAGGCCCGTAGAGGCTCTGCCCGTCGACCATCACCTTGCCCTCGACGCGAGCGCCCGGGATCACCTCGTGCATGCGGTTCAGCGAACGCAGCATGGTCGACTTGCCGCAGCCGGACGGTCCGATGAACGCGGTCACCGACCGCGCCTTGATGGTCATCGAGACGCCTTCGACGGCGAGGAAGTCGCCGTAGTAGATGTTCAGGTCTGAGACGTCGATGCTCTTGGCCATCGTTGGTTCCTCAAGCTTTCTTCGGGGCGAGGAGCTTGCCCAGCAGTCGTGCGATCAGGTTGAGCAGCATCACGATCGCGATCAGGACCAGCGCGCCTCCCCAGGCACGCTGGTACCCGGCCGGGGTGGACTGTGCGTACTGCGAGTAGATGAAGACCGGCAGTGTCGTCATCCTGCCGTCGAAGAGGTTGAAGTTCACGCCGTCGGTGGCGCCGGCGACGACGAGCAACGGCGCCGTCTCGCCGATCACGCGCGAGATCGCCAGCACGATGCCGGTGATCACGCCGCCGATGGCGGTGGGCACGACGACCTTCAAGATCGTGCGCCACTTCGGGACGCCGAGAGCGTACGACGCCTCGCGCAGGTCCATGGGCACCAGCCGGAACATCTCCTCGGCCGACCTCACGACAGTCGGGATCATCAGCAGCGACAAGGCGATCGACCCGCCGAAGCCCATCCGGAACGCGGGCCCGAAGATCAGCACCACCAGCGCCAGCGCGAACAGGCCGGCGACGATCGAGGGGATGCCGGTCATCACGTCGACCAAGAAGGTGATCCAGCGCGCTAGCTTGGACCTGCCGCCGTACTCGACCAGGTAGACCGCGGTCAGGATCCCGATCGGCACGGAGACGACGGTCGCGGCGAGCGTGATGAACACGGTGCCGATCAGGGCGTGGTAGACGCCGCCCTGCTCGTCGCCGATGACGCCACGCATCGAGTAGGTCAAGAACTCGCCGTTGATGGCCTGGGCGCCCTGGTCGACCACCACGTAGATCAGCCAGACCAGCGGCAGCACGGCGACGCCGAAGGCCGACCACACCAGACCGGTCATCAGCCGGTCGACAGCGGATCGACGGCCCTCGACGACGAGCGACCAGCCGGGCAGGGCGGCCAGGAACAACAGGACAGAGGCGACCAGCCAGGCGAACAGACCCCAGCCCAGCAGCATCGCCGGAAGCCCGGCCGCCGCGAGCGAGACGACGCCGACGAGGGCCGGCGCCCACCGGGGCAGCTTCGCGTGGCTCAGCGCGACGGTGCTGCTCATGCCTTGGCCTGCTTGCGCTCGTTGCGGCCCACGATCCAGCGCGCGAAGAAGTTGATGGCGAAGGTCACCGCGAACAGCACCAGGCCGGTGGCGATCAGCAACGACTGGCGGCTCGGCGTGGCTTCCTTGTAGTTGAGCGCGATGTTGGAGGCGATGGTCGCCGGCGAGGCAGTGCCGATGACGTTGAGCGTGGCCACCGGAGTCACGGCCAGCACCATCGCCACCGCCATCGTCTCGCCCAGGGCTCGACCGAGTCCGAGCATCACTCCGGAGACCATGCCCGAGCGGGCGTAGGGGAACACGGCGTACCGGATCATCTCCCAGCGCGTGGCGCCCAGGGCCAGCGCGGCCTCCTCGTGCAGGCGCGGCGTCTGGGCGAACACCTCCCGCGAGATCGCGGTGATGATCGGCAGGATCATGATCGCCAGCACGATGCCGGCGGTGAACAGCGAGCGCCCGTTGGGCGATGCGGGGTCCGGTCCGAAGAACGGCAGGAACCCGAGCCTGTCGTGCAGCCAGACGTGGACGGGCTGCAGGAGGTCGGCCAGGTAGCGCCCACCCCAGAGGCCGAAGACCACGGAGGGTACGGCGGCGAGCAGGTCGATCACGTAGGCGACAGGAGTCGCGAGCCGGCGCGGGGCGTAGTGGCTGATGAACAGCGCGATGCCGATGGCGAAGGGCACCGCGACGATCAACGCGATGATCGCCGCGAGGATGGTGCTGAGGATGAGCGGCCCGATGTAGCCCAGGAAGTCCGTGGCCGGGCGGTAGGTCGCCTCCTCGGCGTTGAGCCCGTTCCATCCCTCGACGAACAAGAAGATGAAGACCGCAGCCAGGGCCAGCAGGATCGTCAGGCCGGCACCACGGGCGAGTCCCGCGAAGATGCGGTCGCCGCGGCGGGAGGCGGGCTTCTCACTCCGCTCCGCCTCGGGCGGGTTCAAGGTGGCGGTCATCGCTGGTGGGTGCTCCTCAGTACTTCTCACCGGGGCAGCGGTGCGGCGACCCGGGCTCCGAGAGCCTGGGCCGCCGCACCCCCGACATGTGCTGGTTCAGTGTCAGCCCGCAGAGATCTTGTCGACGATCCCGGCGGCCTCGGACTGAAGGGCGGAGTCGAGCGGGGCAGAACCCGCCTCGTCGGCCGCGGCCTGCTGTCCGTCGGCAGAGACCATGTAGGCGAGGTAGTCCTTGACCGCGGTCGCGGTCGCCTCGTCGTCGTAGGTCTGGCAGGCGATCACGTAGGAGGTCAGCAGCAGCGGGTAGGCGCCTTCGTCGGTGATCGTGCGGTCGATGTCGATCGCCATGTCGACGTCCGGCCGGCCGTCGGCCCGAGGTGAGGCGGCGACCACCAGGGCCGCGCCCTCCGCCGTGGGCGGGTTGAACGCGGACCCCACGCCGATCGACACGACACCCAGGTCGCCGACGGCGCTCTCGTCGGCGTAGCCGATCGCGCCCTCGGTGTCACTGATGCCGCCGATCACGCCGGAGGTGCCTTCGAGGCCCTGGCCGGGCAGACCCTCGGGCCACAGGCCGTCGGCGTCGTCGGCCCAGGCGCCGTTGCTGGCGGCCGAGAGGTACTCGGTGAAGTTCTTCGTCGTCCCCGAGTCGTCGGAGCGGTGGATGATCGAGATCGCGGTGTCCGGCAGCTCGACGTCGGGGTTGTCGGTGGCGATCGCGTCGTCGTTCCACTTGGTGATGGTGCCGTTGAAGATGTTGGCGATCGTCTCGGCCGACAAGTTGAGCGAGAGGATGTCCTCGCCCAGGTTGAAGGCCACCGCGATCGGGCTGACGTAGGCCGGGACCTCGATCGGGTCGGAGCCGCCGCAGCGCTCCTTGGCGGCGCTCAGCTCGCCCTCGTCGTCGTTGAGGTAGGAGTCACTGCCGGCGAACACGTAGGCGCCGCTGTTGAAGTTCTCGCGGCCGGTGCCCGAGCCGACCTCTTCGTAGTTGACGGTGTTGCCCGAGTCGTCTTGGTAGGCGGCGCGCCAGGCTGCCTGGGCCTTGGCCTGCGCAGTCGAACCGCCGCCGTCGAGGGTGACGGGGTCACCGCCGCTGCCGCCGCCGGCGGAGCTGTCGCCACCAGCGTCGGACTCGTTGCCTGCACCGCAGGCCGTGACCGCGAGGGCCAGGGCGAACGCTGCCACGGTGGGGATCACGCGGCGGCGGATGGAGGTGCTTCTCACTTGGTTACTCCTGATGTTGGGGTCGAGTGCGGCGGGCGCCGAACACGGCTCTGACATCAGCGAACGTAGGGAGAGTAGGTGTCCGGTTCCGGGGTCGACGGTGAACGGAGGGTGAACGAGGACCGGCGGTTGGACGAAGGTGTCCAGAGGCGTGTGAGGCGCCTCTCAGTACCGCTCGAACGCGGTCACCTTTCCCTTGCGGTGATGCACCACGACCAGCTCTCCCGGCGCCAGCTTCTCGGTGTCGACCCCGAGCGCGTCGAGGACCGCTGGCAGCACCGGCCGGTGCGTGCACAGCACCGCCGACTCCTTGCCGTCGAGCAGTTCGTCGACGACCTCGACCACGGACTCCACCGTGGCGTCCTCCTCGCTCAGCGCGTCGGTCCGCTGGAGCGGCCAGCCGCACGACTCGGCGTACGGCGTCAGGGTCTGCACACAGCGCACGCTGCTCGAGCTGACCAACCGGGTGGGTGCGTAAGCATGCAGGAGCGGCACCAACCTGGCCGCCTGGCGGTGACCTTCGGCGAGCAGGGGCCGTAGTCGGTCGTCCTTGCGCCAGGACTTGCGAGTGCGGGCGTGGCTGTGGCGTACGACGATCAGGGACCGCGTGCGCCACTCGGTGCTCAGCGCCTCCTCGAGAGTGTCGTGGTCGAAGGTGTGGCTGAGCCGCTTGCGCGCCTTGCTCAGCGGCACCCACGCCACCTCGTCGATCTCCTCGTTGACCACGTAGTCCTCGACGCCGGGGTCGCCCACGACCCGGCCGTGCCAGTAGAAGACGGTCTTCATCCGCGAGCCGTTCGGGTAGCGCTGAGAGCTCAACGGCGCGCCGAGCCGCACTCGCACGCCGGTCTCCTCGCCCACCTCCCGGACGGCCGCCACGGGAGCCAGCTCACCGCGGTCCAGCTTGCCCTTGGGGAACGACCAGTCGTCGTAGCGCGGGCGGTGCACCAGCAGCACGGCGTCGCGATGGATGACGACTGCCCCGGCGGCCAGGACATCTGGCAGATGATCTGGGACGTCCCGGCTCACCCGGGCAGTCGGAGACATGGCCGTAGTCTCACATCACCCACGAACGGTGTTGGAGGGTGTGTGCCCCATCGGATTGGCCGGCCGGTCATCGGCCTCGTCGTGGGCGCGGTGGTCCTGGCCGTCGTCGGGCTGGGCGTGTGGCTCGGACGGTCGGACGACAGCGCGCTGTCACGAGCCGTGCGCTCCGCGCCCGCGGGCGCGGAGCGCTTGTCGTGGACCGACTGGGCCGGCGTCCGGCGCGAGCTGGCCAGCCAGGTCGACGCCGGCTCGAGCGTCGACGACCTCGGTGCCTTCCTCGACGAGGCCTTCGAAGCCGACCTCAGCAGCAGGTCGGCCCTGCTGGAGTCGGCCCCCGCACTGCACCAGCACTTCGGCTGGTCGCCGGCGACCGTCGAGTGGGAGCTGTACAGCCAGTCGTCCCAGGGTGCGGTCGTGACCCTCGGGCTCCCCGACGACGCCGACTTCGCCGACCTCGGTGACCGGCTCGAGGCCCTGGGCTACGCCCGCCCCAGCGATGACGGCGGCGTCTGGGCCGGTGGGACCGACCTGCTGGCGAGCATCGACCCCGCGCTCACGCCCGAGCTGGCCTACCTCGCGCTCGACGCCGACGACCACCTGCTGCTGGCCTCGGACCAGCAGGCCTTCCTCGAGGAGGCCCTCGCCCCGGCGACCGGCGACGCCGACGGGGTGAAGGGACTCTCGGACGTCGCCGAGGCCCTCGACCAGCCGTTGTCCGCCGCGATCTACACCGGCGACTACGCGTGCGGCGCCTTGGCGATGGCCAACGCCGACACCGCGGACCAGGCAGAGGCCGCCGAGCTGATCGCCGCAGCCGGCACCGTCGACCCCTACCGGGCGTTCGCGATGGGCGCTCGTGCCGGAGGCGCCGTACGCGTGGCGATGGAGTTCGCCGACGTCGACCAGGCCCGGGCCAACGCCGACAGCCGTGCGGTGCTCGCCAGTGGCCCGGCCGTCGGTCAGGGCGGCGACTTCGCGGATCGCTTCACCCTCGACAAGGCGCGCGCCGACGGGCGCGTCATGACGCTCGACCTCGACCCGCTGGAGGGTCAGTACGTCCTCAGCGACCTGAGCACCGGGCCGGTGCTGTTCGCGACCTGCTGATCAGGAGAACCGGCGCAGGCGCAGGCTGTTGGTCACCACCGCGACGCTCGAGAGGGCCATCGCCCCTCCCGCGATCATCGGGTCGAGCAGGCCGGCTGCCGCCAGGGGTAGGGCAGCCACGTTGTAGCCGAACGCCCAGGCCAGGTTGGCCTTGATGGTGCGCAGCGTCGATCGCGACAGGCGTACGGCGACGGCCGCCGATCGCGGGTCGCCCCCGACCACGGTGAGGTCTGCGGCCTCGACGGCGACGTCCGCACCGGTGCCGATGGCGATCCCGAGGTCGGCCGTCGCCAGTGCGGGAGCGTCGTTGACGCCGTCACCGACCATCGCCACGACCCGCCCGGAGTGCTGCAGCCGCTGGATGGCTGCCGCCTTGCCCTCCGGACGGACTCCGGCGATGACCTCCTCGATGCCGACCTCGGCGGCCACGGCCCGGGCGGTGCGCTCGTTATCGCCGGTGAGCAGCACCGGCCACAGTCCGAGCTCGAGCAGGTCGCGCACCGCCTCTGCCGAGGTCGGCTTCACCGTGTCCCCGACGACGAGCACGCCGACCAGCTCGCCGTCGACGGTGACCTGGGCGGTCGTGTGGGCTGCCGCCTCGGCCACCTGGACCGCTCGCTGCAGGTCAGGAGGCAGCCCTGTGCTCGCGCGAGCCACCTCGACCCGGTGGCCCTCGACCAGACCGCGCACACCGGCACCGGCCTCGGCTGCGAACTCGCTCACCTCGGGCAACCGGCCCTCGTAGGGCGCGGCCACGGCCCGTCCCACCGGGTGCTCCGAGGCCGCCTCGACGGCAGCAGCCAGGCGGTGCACCTCCGCAGCCGACCAACCCTCGGCTGCGATCACGTCGACCAGGGTCATCCGGCCCGTCGTGAGGGTGCCGGTCTTGTCGAGGACGACGGTGTCGACCCGACGGGTGTCCTCGAGGACCTCGGGACCCCGCACCAGGATGCCGAGCTGGGCTCCGCGCCCGGTGCCGACCATCAGGGCGGTCGGCGTCGCCAGGCCGAGTGCGCAGGGGCAGGCCACGATCAGCACCGCGACCGCGGCCGTGATGGCCTTGTCAGGGCCGCCGCCGGCGCCGAGCCAGAACCCCAGCGTGCCCGCAGCGAGGATCACGACCGTGGGCACGAACACCGACGACACCCGGTCGGCAAGCCTTTGCACGTCGGCCTTGCCGTTCTGGGCGGCGTCGACGAGCCGGGCCATCTGGGCCAGCTGGGTGTCGGCACCGACGCGCGTGGCCCGGACCACGATCCGCCCACCGGCGTTGAGGGTGGCGCCGACGACCTCGTCCCCGGGCCCGACCTCGACCGGCACGGCCTCGCCGGTCAGCATCGAGGCGTCGACGGCGGAGGTGCCGCTGACCACCACACCGTCGGTGGCGATGCGCTCGCCCGGACGTACGACGAACTCCTCGCCCACGACCACCTGCCCGACCGGGACCGACACCTCTCGACCCTCGCGGACCACGACCGCCTCCCGCGCGCCGAGCTCGAGCAGCATCCGCAGAGCCTCACCCGCCCGGCGCTTGGCGCGCCTCTCGAGATAGCGCCCCGCGAGCAGGAAGGTCGTCACGGCGGCGGCCACCTCGAAGTACACGTGACGAGTGCCGTCGCCCACCAGGAGGACGACCACGGACCACCCGAAGGCCGCGAGCACACCGATCGAGACGAGGGTGTCCATGGTGGTGGCCGCGTGCCGCAGGTTGGCCCACGCGGCCCGGTGGAAGGGCCATCCACCCCACAGCGCTACCGGGGCGGCCAGGACCAACGAGGCCCACTGCCAGCCGTCGAACTGAAGGGCGGGCACCATCGCCAGCGCGAGGACGGGTACCAGCAGCACCGCCGAGACCACCGCGCGCCGGCGCAGCGCATCCAGCTCACCGAGGTGACGGTCGGCGACGGGCTCGAGGGTCGCGGAGTACCCCGCTGCGGCCACCGTCGCGAGCAGCTCGTCGGTGCCGACCGACTCGGGGTAGGTGACCCTGGCCTGCTCGGTCGCATAGCTCACGGTGGCGGTGACGCCCTCGAGCTTGTTGAGCTTGCGCTCGATGCGGGTGGCGCACGACGCGCAGGTCATCCCCTCGATGTCGAGGGTGAGGTCGTGGGTGATGCCCGGCTTGATGCCCGGCTTGATGCCCGGTGGGACGCCCGGTGTGATGCCCGGTGGGACGCCCGGTGTGATGCCCGGTGTGATGCCCGGTGTGGTCTCAGTGGCCACCATCGTGCTCCTGCGTCGGCGAGGAGGGGGTGACATCGGGGTCCACCGGGCCGACGATCCGCCCCGCCGCGAAGGACAGCGCGAACACCGCGGTCACCGCGCACACGAAAGCGAGCGCCTTGTCCACGGCCCGCACGTCGCGCTCCCCGTACATGTCCTGGGACTCACCCTACGGCGTACCCGGCCTCGGCCACGGCCGACGCGAGGTCGGCAGGGTCGAGCGGGGCCTCGCTGGTGATGGTCACCTGGCCGGTCTCGAGGACCACCTCGACCTCCCGGACCCCGGTGATCTCGCTGATCTCCTCGGTGACCGAGGCGACGCAGTGGCCGCAGGTCATGCCGGTGACGGTGAGGGTGGTCGTGACGGTCGTCATGAGCGCACCAGCCTGGCGATCGCCTCGGTGGCCTCGGCGACCTTCTCGCGGGCCTCGTCGTCTCCTGCGCGGGCGGCATCGACGACGCAGTGGTTCAGGTGGTCCTCCAGCAGGCCGATCGAGACGGCATGCAGAGCCTTGGTCATCGCAGCCACCTGGGTGAGGATGTCGATGCAGTACTTCTCCTCGTCGACCATCCGCTGCAGGCCGCGCGCCTGTCCCTCGATGCGCCGCAGGCGCGTCAGGTAGTCGTCCTTGCGGCTGATGTAGCCGTGCTCGTGGGCCATGCTCCCATGGTACCCCCCAAGGGTATATGCGCCGATGTGTCGACGAGCCGGAGGCGTCAGCCGGCAGACGGTCGGGCGACACCCAAGATGGCGTCGATCTCCTCGGCCGTCAGGTGTTCGTCGGTCTCGCTCGCGGCGATGATCAGGTTGGTCGTCAACTCCACCTCGCGGAGCAGGTCCTGATCCTCCAGCGTGACGTCGAACTGGTCGTGCACGCCTCAACTCCCCTCAGCTTCCCTGGCAGCAGTCGCTGCCAGCCCTACCCCCGAAGCATGGTTCCCCCAGGGTAGGAACCTAAACCACAGGTGGTCGGTTGACCGACGGATCAAACGTTAGTCGACCAGCCGGTATAGACGAGGCGAACCCGGTACACCCCTCGAGGTCCGTCAGACGGCACGAGGCCCCGCCCAGTGGGCGGGGCCTCGTGGAAGTCGCTGGTGATCCGTCCGTCAGAGCGGGCGGACGTTCTCGGCCTGGGGACCCTTGGGTCCCTGGGTGACGTCGAACTCGACCTTCTGGTTCTCGTCCAGGGACTTGTAGCCCTGGGACTGGATCGCCGAGTAGTGCACGAAGACGTCGTCGCCGCCGTCCTCCTGCGCGATGAAGCCGAAACCCTTCTCGGCGTTGAACCACTTCACGGTGCCCTGAGCCATTGCGCTCGTTACTCCTTTGTCGGGGCGTGAGCCGTCACCTCGACGGCCCGCACCAGGTGCGGTGAAACGCCGCCTCGACTGGCGTGAGTGGATCTCGCGATGGTCGAAACGCCGTCGGATCACAAACTCCGCGGGCGTTTGACCTGCTGGAACTTGCACCTGATGCGGGGCACACATTACCAACGCGAGGCCCCCTGACAACCACCGGCACATCCCCGGAGTGAGACACTCGGGCGCGCACCCGACGCGGGCCCCTAGCTCAATTGGCAGAGCTGAGGACTTTTAATCCTTAGGTTGTGGGTTCGAGTCCCACGGGGCCTACCACTGGGCCTACCACTGGGCCTACCACTGGGCCTACCACTGGGCCTACCACTGGGCCTACCACTGGGCCTACCACTGGGCCTACCACTGGGCCTACCGACCGTTCCGCACGACAACTCCACCGCCAAGCGGTACGGACCAGCTTGGCCGTTCGCCTGTCACGGGCACCAGATGGGGATATTTTGCTTTCCGTGAGGAACGAGGAGTCCGGGGTGAACCCCGTGACGGGTCGTCGGATGGTCGACGAGTCCGTGTACTCCGTGGAGTTCAAGCCGCGCGCCACCGGCCGGCGCGTCATCGGCATGCTCACCCTGGCCGGCATCGTGGCCACCGTGTACTTCTCCTGGCGCGCCTTTGAGGAACGCACCACGGTCGACTACGGAACCGCCGCGACGATCGGTGCGCTCACCATCATCTTGTGGGCCGCATGGGCTGCGTCGCCGGTGACGCACATCCACGTGCACGGCGGCATCCTGGAGGTCCAGCGGGCCGGCCGCACCGAGCGGTTCGACCTGACCAGCCACTACACCAAGATCCGCACCGAGGGACGCCCGCGCAGCAACAAGTGGCGGGTGATGATCGAGCGCCCCGCCAACTCACCGTTCGTCATCGATCGGACCATGGTCGACCCGCGCGCCTTCACCCGGCTGCTCGAGGCCTACCACCACGTCGCCTGAGACCGACCCGAGCGGGGCGCCTCACACCTTCTGCTCGAGGCTCTGGCCGCGCTCACCGGAGTCGGTGAGCCGCGCCTCCTCGAGGGCACGCGCCTCCAGCTCGGCACGGCGGGTGACCTCGAGGATCTCCTGGGCCCGGTCGTAGGCACCCGGTGTCGACACCAGGTCGGCGGCGCCTCCACGGAGCCGCTGGAGCGCCGCTCGGGCGTAGATCTGCTGCTCGGTGGTGGTGCGCTCGGACCTGCCGCGGCCCACGAACGAGACCGACCAGTGCATCAGCGCGGTGACCTGGCTCTTGAAGCCGGTGATGTAGATCAGGTGCAGACCGAGCCACGCGAGCCAGGCCACGAACCCGGTCAGCCGGACCCTGCCGATCAACGCGACCGCCTTGAACCTGCTGATGGTCGCCATCGAGCCCTTGTCGAAGTACTTGAACGGGGGCTGCGGAGGCTTGCCCTCCACCCGGCGCCGGATCGACTTGGCGGCGTACTTGGCTCCCTGGATCGCCACCTGGGCCACGCCCGGAAGGTTGTCGAGGGCGATCATGTCGCCGACCACGAACACCTCGGGATGGCCCGGCAGCGTGAGGTCGGGGTTGACGCTGATCCGGCCGGCGCGGTCGAGGGGGGCTCCGGACTGGGCGGCCAGCTGCTGGCCCAGCGAGCTGGCCTGCACGCCGGCAGCCCAGATCTTGGTGGCCGCGGGGATGCGCTCGGATCGCCCGTCCTTGTACGCCACGTCGATGCCACGCTCGTCGAGGTCGGTGACCATGCCGCCCAAGATCACCTCGACGCCGAGCTTCTCGAGGTCCCGTCGGGTGCGCTCCCCGAGCTTCTTGCCGAACGGCGGCAGCACCTGGGGCGCGGCGTCGAGCAGGATGACCCGGGCCTGGCGGCTGTTGATCGCGCGGAAGTCGCGCTTGAGGGTGCGATGGGACAGCTCGGCGATCTGGCCGGCCATCTCCACTCCCGTGGGACCGGCTCCGACCACGACGAACGTCAGGAGGTGGTCGACGTCCTCGCCCTGGCTCGCGGCGAGCTCGGCCATCTCGAAGGCACCGAAGATGCGGCCCCGCAGCTCGAGGGCGTCGTCGATGCTCTTCATGCCGGGGGCGTCCTCGGCGAAGTGGTCGTTGCCGAAGTACGACTGAGCGGCTCCGGCAGCCACGAGCAGCGAGTCGTACGGCGTGACCAGTCGGCGGCCGAGCACGTCCGAGGTGACCGTGCGGGCCTCGAGGTCGATCTCGGTGACCTCGCCCAACAGCACCTTCACGTTGTCCTGACCGGCGAGGATCTCGCGGGTCGAGGGGGCGATCTCGCCTTGGGACAAGATGCCGGTGGCCACCTGGTAGAGCAGCGGCTGGAACAGGTGGTGGCTGGTGCGGGCGATCAAGGTGATGTCGACGTCGGCGCGCTTGAGTGCCTTGGCGCCGAACAGGCCACCGAACCCTGACCCGATGACGACGACCCGGTGACGGCCCTGGTGGGAACTGGTCATGCCCTCTCCTCGATCGCGGAGCCCGGCGACCCTGACGCGATCGCGCTGCCTCCACCCCGATCTTCCTCCACCCCGGCCAGGGCACCCAACCGGCGTCCATGTCCGGGTTCTCACCTCTCACGGGGGAACAAACACAGGCGGCGATCGCGTAGCACGCGCATCCTCCGATCGAGGGCCGCCTCGGCGTGGCGGGTGGAAATCACCCGGAAATGACCGTTCGACCGATACAAAGGTCATCAGGGATCGCGTTTCATTGGGTCTTCCACGGGGTATGAGAGCCAGCGATTGGCGTTCCCCCTCCCTGCCCTGGAGACCGACATGCCGCTCAACCGCCCTGCTCAGGCACTGACGCCTGGGCCACGAGGCGTCTCTGACGCCCGGCGGTGGGCTACCCAGGTGCTGACCGAGATCAACCGTCCCGAGCTGATCGAGTCGGCCTGCATCAGCGTCTCCGAGGTGATCACCAACGCCCTGCTCCACGCCCAGCAGCCGGTCAGCGTCCAGCTCAGGGGCACTCGCGAGCACCCGCGCATCGAGGTGCGCGACGGGTCACGCCAGCCGCCCGACCTGCCCGACCTCGACGGGGAGCCCGACGACGACGTGCTGCTGACCTTCGGCCGCGGCCTGTCGATCGTCGCCCGGGTCTCCAGCGCCTGGGGCGCCGAGATCGAGGAGGACGGCAAGATCGTCTGGTTCGTGCCGCAGGTGGAACTGGCCGACGGCCGCGGCGTCCAGGGCATCATCACCGAGCTCCAACCGATCCAGCGCGAGGACCCGCCCCAGGTCGAGGATCCCGTCGACGTCACGCTCGTCGGCCTGCCGCTGCCGGAGATGAAGGCCAACCGGCAGCACCTGCGCGAGCTGCGGCGCGAGCTGCGGCTGCTGGCGTTGGGTCACGAGGCCAGCTATCCCCTGGCAGCCTCCCTGTCCAGCTTCTTCGGCGAGCTCGACGCGACGTTCTGGCGTGGGCTTCGCGACGAGCGACTCGCCTCGGCCCTGCTCGACGGCGACGACGACCTCGACCTGACCATCACCGTGCCGCGTGCCGCGGGCGATGACTTCCAGCGGTTCATCGAGCTGCTCGAGCTGGCCGATGCCTTCTGCCGGCAAGAGCGCCTGCTGACGCTGGCACGCAGCTCCGACCAGGTCGCCTTCCAGACCTGGATGTTCGGGGAGTTCGTGCGTCAGACCCACGGGGCGGACCCGTTGCCGTGGAGAAGGCGGCCGGCTGTGACTCGGCACCAGAGCGTCTCGTAGCCCTTGCCCACTCGCCCAGGCCGTGACGTACTGCTGGCCGTCGTCCTCGGCGGTGCCGTCGGTGGGACCTTGCGCTGGTGGATCGGCGACCTGGTGCCCGACGGGGCCGACTTCCCCTGGACCACGTTCGCGATCAACCTCACCGGGTCGCTGGTCCTGGCGCTGCTGCCCGCCCTGTCCGCCGTACGCCGCCGCCCCGCCCTCGTGGCCGGCCTCGGGCCCGGGCTGCTGGGCGGCTTTACGACCTTGTCGACCTACACCGAGCAGGGCCGCACGCTGCTCGCCGACGGGCGGACAGGACTGGCGGCGGCCTACCTGCTCGGCACCTTCGCTGCCTGCCTGGCCGCGGTGACGCTGGCCGGCCACCTCTCGACACTGGCCGCGCGAGCTGAGTTCGAGGCCGAGGAGGGCAACGAGTGACTCCCCTGCTCGTCGCCCTGGGCGCTGCGGTCGGCGCGACGTCGCGGTTCCTGGCGGCGCACTACCTCGACCGCCGTACTCCGTGGGGAACCCTGCTGGTCAACGTGGCCGGCTCGTTCGTGCTCGGAGTCCTGTTCGGTGCCGGCGTCTCCGCCCATGCTCTGGCCCTGCTGGGCACGGGCCTGTGTGGAGGCCTGACGACCTACTCGGCGTTCGCCGTGCAGACCCGCGACCAGGCGCGTCGCGGCCTCGCGATCGGGGCGGCCTACGGCGGCGCCACGATCGTGGCCTCCTTGGCCGCGTGCGCGTGTGGGTTCGCCCTGGGTCAGGCGTAGCCGAGGGCGTGCAACCGGTCGTCGTCGATGCCGAAGTGGTGCGCCACCTCGTGGACCACTGTGATGCGGACCTCCTCGGCGAGGTCGTCGAGGTCCTCGCACATCTCGAGCAGCGGCTTGCGGAAGATGAAGATCCGGTCCGGTAGCCCTGTGTGGTTGGCGATCCGGTCGGGCAGGGCCACGCCGTCGTAGAGCCCCAGCAGAGTCGGGTCATCGGGCGGCGCATCGTCCTCGACCAGCACCACGACGTTGTGGATCAGGGTCGCGATCTCCGCGGGGATCTCGTCGAGCGCCTCCCCGACCAGCTCGTCGAACTCCTCACGCCCCAGCTCTACCGGCATACGAGACATCCTGCCGAGGGACGCCGTTCGTATTCAAACAGGCAGAAGTCACGGGGCCCACGACTCTCAGGCGGAGCACTCATGGGAGCAGCAGGGTTCTGCCCGTTTGGCTACGAGACCGACGATGCGCATCAGCACACCGCGCACGTAGTCGGGGGCGAACATCACGTCCTCCCAGGCAAATCGGAGCACGAGCCAACCGTTGACGACCATCGCGTTGTAACGCTGGGCGTCGCGACGCAGGGCTACCCGGTCTCCGTGCCACCCGAAGGAGTCGGCCTCGAGCACGAGTGCCAGATCCACGTCGACCAGGTCAGGCCTCATGCTCGTGCCTGCGAGTCGGACCTGGGGCCGGACGCAGAGCCCAGGAACCGTCGATGCGATGAGCCGGAGGCAGGACTCGAACGGGTTGGCCGCCTCTCCTCGAGCCATCG
The DNA here is from genome assembly GCF_015352445.1 of Nocardioides agariphilus. Classification (GTDB taxonomy): domain Bacteria; phylum Actinomycetota; class Actinomycetes; order Propionibacteriales; family Nocardioidaceae; genus Nocardioides; species Nocardioides agariphilus. Next base: position 57,602 of record NZ_JADKPO010000017.1, on the reverse strand, counting down.
CGGCGATCCGGCGCACCTTCTCACTCCCGGCCCCGCGCACGGACATGGCGACCCGGCGCAACGTCGCAGGAGGCACGCCGTGACGAAGGGCTGAGTCCGCGACAGCGAGAGCTTCGTCGTCGGGGAGCGTGCGAAGGCACTGCAGCAGCGTCAGCTCGACACCGGTCGCGACGCCGTCGCTGATGTCCTCGGGCGCTATGACTGCGTAGTGGATGTCCGCCACGGCACGGTCGCGGGAACTCACCCGCCTGTTGCGAGGCACGGTGACGTGGGGGCGATCCGGCACGAGCTTGACCTCCCAGCCGTGATGGAGCGCTGCGCTGGTGTGGCTGAGCACTCCCCTCAGCGCGTGAGCCGTCGCCGCCGCAGTCCTCACCCGTGGCAGCGCATAGCGGCCGCGGGACAGCGCCACCACCTCACCACGTCGCAAGGCGCCGTCGACCTCGCGTCTCGACGTCGCCTCGATCAGGACGGCACGGGTCGCGAGCCCACCCAGCTCGGCGAGAACCGCGGCGACCAGCACCCACAGATCCTGCCCGGCTCCGCGCGAGAGCGTCGGCGTCTATCCACAGCAGCGACGAACATCGCCGAAGCTGCGGATGAGAAAGTGTGATGGCGACCCCGACGGGACTCGAACCCGCGGCCTCCGCCGTGACAGGGCGGCGCGCTAACCAACTGCGCTACGGGGCCAGGTTTGTTGCTGTGGCGCTTCTTGCGAAGCGGGTGGAACTCTAACCCATGGGCGAAGACCTCTCCCAATCGTGGCCACCTCGCCAGGGGGACAACACCGTGGCAACCATCGACGTGCGGGGGCTGCCACGGATAGAGTAGATCTGTCGGTGCGTATCACGGAACAGGGTGCATCATGCGCAACAAAACTCAGGTATCCGCCACCACGGTCCGGCTGCTCGAGAATGCCCGCTACGAGGTGCTTCCGACGGGGACGATCGAGGACAAGGTGCTCGAGCACGTGCCGGTCGAGGTGACCGTGACGGTGACCGCGTCGCCGAGCAAGGGCCTCGAGCCCACCCTCGACCTCACCGAGCGGCTGACCGGCCACGGCTACACGGCGGTTCCCCACCTGGCGGCGCGGATGGTGCGCGACAGGGCCGAGCTGGCCGAGATCGTCGACCGGCTCACCGGCAAGGGCATCACCAAGATCTTCGTGCCCGGCGGCGACGCCGACCCGCCCGGCGCCTACCCCGATGCACTGAGCCTGCTCGAGGACCTCAAGGACATGGGCAACCCGTTCGCCCACGTCGGCATCACCGGCTACCCCGAGTCGCATCCCACCATCGACGACGACCTGACGATCCAGTCGATGTGGGACAAGCGGCGTCACGCCACCCACGTGGTCAGCAACCTGACCTTCGACGCCCAGGTGCTGGCCAACTGGGTCAAGCGGATGCGCAAGCGCGGCATCACCATGCCGGTGCTGCTGGGCATCCCCGGCCCGGTCGACCGCGCCAAGCTGCTGTCGATGGCCGGCAAGATCGGCGTCGGCGAGTCGACCCGCTTCCTGGCCAAGAACAAGGGCACCTTCGCCCGGCTGGCCGCCCCTGGTGGGTTCACGGGCGAGAAGTTCCTGCGCAAGTGCGCCGCCGAGCTCGGCGACCCGGCGATGGGCGTCGAGGGCACCCACGTGTTCACCTTCAACCAGGTCGAGGCGACCGAGAAGTGGCGCAAGGAGCTGCTGGCCTCGTCACGCTAGGAGTCGGCCACGAGGTCGGCGAGGGCCTGCTCGAGACGGCCGGTGCCGGTCGGTATGACGGTGAGCGGGAGTCCGATCCGCTCGGCGGCGCGCTGGGCGAGGGTGCGCAGCTCGGGGTCGGGGTCCTGGGCCAGCCAGACGACGCGGGTGTAGTGGCGGAAGTAGTCCTCGCGCAGCTCGGGGTAGCGGTCGAGTCCCAGCTCGCGCACGACGGTCCGCTCGAAGGAGCGGACCAGGAAGTCGGTCAGCAAGTACGTTCCGGGCTCGGCGTCGAGCTCCTCGGCCAGCTCCGCCGACCCCGCGAACAGGTCGTAGCAGTGCAGCCCGGGCAACCGGCTCAGACCCAGCTCCTCGCACACGGCGTCGAGGGCGCCGTAGGTCCCGCAGTCGGCGTACCCGACCGCGACCGACCCGTAGGTCTGGGCGAGCGAGTCGGCCAGACGTCGCACCTCGCCGGCGATCAGGTGCGGCTGGTTGTGCAGCAGCGGCGGCAGAGGGTGTACGTCGACGGGCCAGCCCCTGCGCTCGATGACCTGCGCCGCCGGCTGGGCGAGCGCACCGCACGCGACGAGCGCTACTCGCTCAGGTCGGGAAGGCGAGGAGGTCGACGAAGCGGTCGTTGAAGTCGGACCGGTCGGAGAGCTCAACATAGGTCACCTCCTCAAGCAGGGCCAGAGCTCCGGCGCGCTCGCGCACCGAGAGCAGCGCCATCTTGGCGCCCTCGCCGGCCACGTTTCCGGCCGCGACGATGCGCAGGACCGGGAGCGTCGGGACCAGGCCGATGCGCACCGCGGACGCTGCCGAGAGGTAGCTGCCGAACGAACCCGCGAGGAGTACCTGCTGGATGTCGCGGTGCTCGAGGCCGAGCTCCTCCATCAACAGCGTCCAGCCCGTGGAGATGGCTGCCTTGGCGAACTGGAGCTCGCGCACGTCGCGCTGGGAGAGCACCACGGACTCCGCCGGGTCGGAGTCGGGGCGCTCGCGGTGCAGCACGAAGACCCGCTCCTGGCCGATGTAGGTCAGGCGGTCGGCCAGACCTGGCGCGATCTCCTTGGCGACCTCGTCGGTGACGTAGCGACCCGACGCGTCGAGCAGACCGACCTTGACCAGCTCGGCCACCGCGTCGACCAGACCTGATCCGCAGACGCCCATGGGCGTGACGTCGCCGATCACACCGAGTTCGACTCCGACTGGTGCATCCGGGGCGAGCTTGACGACCTCGATGGCGCCGTCGGCGGCACGCATGCCGCAGCGGATCGCGCCACCCTCGAACGCCGGCCCGGCCGGGGCCGCCGTGGACAGGATGCGCTCCCCGTCGCTGAGCACGATCTCGCAGTTGGTCCCGACGTCGATGAACAGCCGAACCCTCTTGTCGCGGTCCATGCCGGTGGCGAGCATGCCGGCCACGATGTCGCCGCCTACGTAGGCGCCCAGAGCCGGGAAGAGGGCCATCCGGGCGCCGGGATGCAGCGCCAGGCCGACCTCGCTCGCCAGGACCGGTGCGGGAGTGGCCGTGGTCTGGACGAACGGCGCGACGCCGAGCGGCTCGGGGTCGATGCCCAGCAGCAGAGCCGTCATCGTGGCGTTTCCGGCCAGGGCCACCTCGTAGACGTGCAGCGGGTCGACACCGCCCTCGCGACAGACCTGCTCGGTCAGCGTGGACAGCGTGTCGTGGGCGGCCTGCTGGAGCCGGCCCAGGGCCGATGGATCGAGCATCGTCGCGCTGATCCGCGAGATCACATCACCGCCGAACGGCTGCTGCTTGTTGAGCATCGAGGCCACCGCGACCGGAGTGCCGGTCACCAGGTCGAGCAACGTCGCCACGACCGTGGTGGTCCCGAGGTCGAAGGCGATCGCGTAGCGCTTTTCGGTGGTATCACCCGGCTCGACGTCGACGAGGGCCTCGTCGACCACCACCGCGGTGACCTTGAAGTCGGCCTCGCGCAGCACCTTGGGCAGGCGCCGCAACATGTGCAGGTCGGGCACCGGCTCGAGGTCGTCGATCGCATCAAGCAGGCGCACCAGGTCGGAGCGCTGGTCCTCCAGGGTCGGCTCGGTCAGCTCGACGTACCGCTTCTGCACGGCCGGTCGCAAGATCACCTGGCGCCCGACGCCGACGGTGGCCGCCTTGGGGCGGGTGACCAGGGGAGGTACGAGCACGTCGTGGTCGCGCGTGGCGCGCACCAGGCACGCCAGCCGCCAGCCCGCCTCGAGCTCGGCCGCGCTGAAGGTGCGCGCGTCGTGGCGGGTGACCGGCGTGACCGGGGAGACGCGCACCTTGCACTTGTGGCAGGTGCCGTGGCCGCCGCAGGTCGAGTCGATCGCGATGCCGTTCCACGACGCCGAGTCGAAGACGCTCACGCCCGGCGGAACGCGGACGGCGCGCTGGACCGACGGCGCCTCCTTGTCCTCGACGGTGAAGGACAGCTGCACGCGGCCCGTGCCGTCGTGGGCCACGGGCTCGGCGCCCGAGGGCGCCATCAGCCCCTCGCGACGGTAGGCGTCGAGAGGGAACTCGAGGGCGCCCGGCTCGTCGCTCTCTGTCATGGGTTCACGCCGTGGCGGCAGCTTGCTTCGCGCGATGGGCCGAGATCCAGGCCATCCCCCAGTCGTCATGGCCGAGGAACACGTCAGCACCCTTGACCGCGTCGACGATCTGCGGCGTGCGCGCGTCCATGATCGCGCTCGTCAGGCCTGCGGTCATCGCCATCGGCAGCCACACCGCGTTGAGGGTGTGGCGGGCGGGCATGCCGAAGGAGACGTTGGAGGCGCCACAGGTCATGTTGACGCCGAAGTCGTCTCGGATGCGTCGCATCGTCTCGAAGGTCACCAGCGTGGTGCCGGTGTCGGCGCCGATAGGCATGGCGAGCGGGTCGATGACGATGTCGGCCTTGGCGATGCCGTACTCCTCGGTGGCCACGCGGATGATCTTCTCGGTGAGGAGGACGCGCTTGTCGGCCTCCATCGGGATCTCGTCGTGGTCGTTGGGCAAGGCGATGATCGCGGCGTCGTACTTCTTGACCAGCGGCAAGATCGCGGCCATCCGGTCGTCCTCGGCCGTGATCGAGTTGACCAGCGCCCGTCCCTGGTAGACCGACAGGCCGGCCTCGAGCGCCTCGACGACCGAGGAGTCGATGCAGATCGGCTTGTCGGTCAGCGACTGGACCATCTGGATCGCCTTGGCCAGCAGCTCGGGCTCGTCGGTCAGCGGGACGCCCATGTTGACGTCGAGGACGTCGGCACCCCCCTCGACCTGGGCCTTGACGTCGCGCTCGATCGCCGAGAGGTCGCCGGCGCGCAGCTGCTCTTGGAAGATGCGACGCCCGGTCGGGTTGATCCGCTCACCGATGATGCAGAACCGGTGACCGTGGCCGATGACGACCTCGCCCGACGTGCCACGGAGGTGGGTCTCGAGCAGGTCGCTCATGCCGGCACCTTGGCCCGGCGCTGGTGCAGCAGGTCCTTGGCCTTCTTGACGGTCGCAGACGCATCAGCGGCGTAGCCATCAGCACCTACCGCGTCGGCGTACTCCTGGGTGACCGGCGCGCCGCCGACCATCACCACGACCTTGTCGCGCAGGCCGGCCTTCTCGAGCGCGTTGATGTTGGCCTTGAACATCGGCATCGTCGTGGTCAAGAACGCCGAGAAGCCGACCACGTCGGGCTGGTGCTCCTCGATGGCGGAGACGAACTTCTCGGGGGCTACCTGGACGCCGAGGTCGATCACCTCGAAACCGGCGCCCTCCAGCATGATGTTGACGAGGTTCTTGCCGATGTCGTGCACGTCGCCCTTGACGGTGCCCATCAAGAACTTGCCGATGGTCTCGACCCCGGTCTCGGCGAGCAGCGGGCGCAGCCGCTCCATCGCGCCGGCCATCGCCTTGCCGGCGATGAGCATCTCGGGCACGAAGAAGTCGCCGCGCTCGAAGCGCGCACCGACCTCCTCGAGCGAGGGGATCAGCGCGTCGAAGAGCAGCGTCTGCGGCTCCATGCCGAGCTCGAGCCCTTCGTTGGTGAGCTCCAGCACCCGCGGCGCATTGCCGACCAGCGTCTCGTCGTAGAGACCCTTGAGAACCTCATCAGGAGTCGTCATGCCACGCCTTTCTTCGCGATGGTTTCCAGGTTGTTCGACGGGGGACCGTGCAGCACCGACTCGAGCTGGGCCGCACGACGGATGAGGTTGCGACCGAGCTCGTCGAACCGGTGGGACAGCCGACCCGTGGGGCCGGAGATGCCGAGGGCGGCGACGATGTCGCCCCGCGCACCGCGCACGGGCACGGCGATGCCGGTCAGCCCCATCTCGAGCTCGTCGACGGTGATGGCGTAGCCACGGCGGCGCGTCTGCTCGGCGTCGCGCTCGAGCCCGGCCTTGCTGGTGATGGTCGAGGGCGTCAGCTTCTCGGGCCGCGCAGGCATGGCGAGCACGCTCCATGCGTAGAACACCTTGCCGAGAGCCGAGGCGTGCGAGGGGACCTCGACCTCGGTCCAGTCGCGCGTGCCGAGGAGGTAGCGGGAGTCGACCTGGGCGACCTGGACGACCTGGTCGCCGCGGATCACCGAGAGGTGCACCGACTCCTGGGTGTCGCCTCCGACCTGCTCCATCACCGGGCGGGCCAGGCGGACCAGCTCCTCCCAGGGGTCGTGCCGGGCGGCGTAGAGCCAGAACAGGCTGCCCGCGACGTAGCCGCCCGCCTCGTCACGCTCGAGCAGGCCACCGCGCTCGAGCGCGGCGAGCATGCGCGAGGTCGTCGACTTGGCCAGGCCGTTGGACTCCTGGATGTCGGCGAACGAGAGCGGCTCCGTGGCCTGCACGACCGACGCGACGAGCTGCACCGCGCGGTCGAGTGCCTGGGTGCCACTGCTGGCCGGCTCGGCCACGGGCATCTCCTTCACTCGACGCGTCACGATCAGTTCCATGATGTGGAACCTCAGTCCCACATGATGAGGTTAGACAGGACCGCCCGGGTTCCGCAAGCGAACGCCGCGAGGTCGTGCCCGGCGATGGTGCGCCTGACACCGATCTCAGCGATCGCTGACACCGATTTCGCCGCGACCCCGGTCGCGAAGCGGTTCGGTCACGCATCGTTCTCCCTCGGCGTACCCGTCGACGAGAGGAAGAGCATGAACCGGCCCACTCGTCGCACGCTTGTCAAGGCAGGGGCGTGGACGACCCCCGCCGCCGTGATGTCGGTCGCCGCCCCGGCGTACGCCGTGAGCCAGGGGTGCCTCAAGGCTCAGGCGCTGATCACCCCGACGTCGACACGCGTCACGACGCTGGGCTTCGCGCCCTCGGACGTGACGGCGACGGTGACGTACACCTCGACGACCTACCCTGCCGGGGGCCTGCCGTCAGACACCGGCCGCGCCTTCGACGTCGCGGCCTCGCCACCCTGGGTCGCGATCGTGCTGGTTCACACCCAGCCGGGTGCGGACCTCTCCATGCTGGTGAGCCTGTCGCGGCCAGTGGCCGACCTCTCGCTCACGATCGGCGGGATCGGCGCGGGGCTGGGCGGGGACCTCGGCCTGGTCTGGTCGGACCTGGTGACCGTCGACACTCCCTCCTACGTCGTCACCGCCCGGGAGATCGGCATCGGCGGCTCGGGTGCGCCCGGCGACCCGTTTCGTAGCACCGACGGCGTCCTTCGCAGCTCAGTCGTGAGGGTGCGGTGGCCAGGGCCGGTCAGCGCCGTGCAGCTGACCTACGTCGCCGGGGGCGACGACGTCCGCTCGGACGCACCCCAGTACATCGACGTCGGCAAGTTCGGCTTCTCCTGCTGAATTCGCGTCGGGGGTCTTCCGCTACGGTTCCATGATGTGGAACCGTAGTCCCACATCATGGTTTGAGTCAGGAGGCTTCATGTTCGTCAACCGCATGCCGCGCTACGAGGTGCTCTCGGAGGACGCGATGGCCACGCTCGACAAGGGCTGGCGGCGGCTGATGAGCGAGATCGGCGTCGAGTTCATGGACGACCGCGCGCTCGAGCTGTTCCGCCAGGCCGGCCAGAAGGTCGAGGACCACAAGGTCTTCCTCGACCCCGACTTCGTGCTCGAGCAGGTGGCCAAGGCGCCCCGCGAGTTCGCCCTCCAGGCCCGCAACCCGGCCAACAGCGTGCACATCGGCGGTGACTCGATGGCCTTCGGCGCGGTCTACGGTCCGCCGTTCGTGCGCGAGGGCGACGTACGCCGCGACGGCACGATGGAGGACTTCCGCAACTTCGCGCGTCTCGCGCAGAGCTACTCGGTGCTCGACTCCGCCGGCGGCGTGGTCAACGAGCCCAACGACACCCCGCTCGACAGCCGGCACCTCGACATGGTCTACGCGCTGCAGACGCTGACCGACAAGTTCTACATGGGCAACGTGGTCAGCGGCACCAACGCCCGCGACACCATCGCGATGACCGAGATCCTGTTCGGCTCCCGCGAGGCGATCGAGGAGACCCCGGCGATCATCTCGCTGATCAACTGCAACTCCCCGCTGCGCTGGGACGACCGCATGCTGGAGGCGCAGTTCGAGTACTCCGCGGCCGCCCAGCCCGTCGTCCTGACGCCCTTCATCTTGATGGGCGCCATGTCGCCGGTGACGATCCCCGCCGCGCTCGTGCAGCAGATCACCGAGGCGCTCTCCGGCATCGCGCTGTCCCAGCTGATCCGCCCGGGCTGCCCGGTGGTGTTCGGGTCGTTCCTGTCCAACATCGACATGCAGTCGGGTTCCCCCACGTTCGGCACCCCCGAGTCGGGCCTCGGCCTGCTGTGCACCGGCCAGATCGCGCGCCACTTCAACCTCCCCTTCCGCACCGGTGGCGGCCTGACCTCCTCGCAGGTCCCCGACGCACAGGCCGGCTACGAGGCGCTGATGACGTTGATGCCGACCTTCCTGGCCGGGGCCAACTGGGTGATGCACTCCGCGGGCTGGCTCGAGGGCGGCCTGGTGGCCGGCTTCGAGAAGTTCGTCATCGACTGCCAGATCGTCGAGATGCTGCAGCACGAGTTCACCCCTCTCGAGGTCGACGAGGAGTCGATGGCCTTCGGTGCCCACGAGGAGGTCGGCCACGGCGGCCACTTCCTCGGGGCGATGCACACGATGGAGCGGTTCCGCACCTGCTTCTACCGGCCGTTCCTCAACTCCTCCGACAACTACGAGCGGTGGATGCGCAACGGCGCCAAGGACACCGCCACGCGTGCGGGCGAGATCTACAAGCAGAAGCTGGCCGACTACGAGCCGCCGCCGATCGATGAGAGCATCCGCGAGGAGCTGGAGGCCTACGTGACCCGTCGGCGTGCGGAGCTGGGGGACTGAGGCGTGTCTGATTTGAATGTTCAGTCAAATGCGGTACAGAATGCCGGCGTGCTCGGCGACTACGTCCTCACGCTGGCCTGTCCCGACCGGCCCGGCATCGTGCACGCCGTCACCTCGTTCCTCATGGAGCACGGCGGCAACATCCGCGAGAGCCAGCAGTTCGGCGACCTCGAGCACGGCCGGTTCTTCATGCGCATCAGCTTCGAGACCGCCGATGCGACCGACGCCGACACCTTGCGCGCGGCCTTCGCGGCGACCGCCGAGAGGTTCGCGATGACCTACCAGCTCTGGTCGGCCCGCACTCCCTACCGCACCCTGATCCTGGTCTCCAAGCAGCTGCACTGCCTCAACGACCTGCTGTTTCGCACCACGACAGGCGACCTGCAGATCGAAGTACCCCTGATCATCTCCAACCACCGCGACGCCGAGCCGCTGGCGAAGACCTACGGCATCGACTTCGAGCACGTGCCGGTCACGCCCGACACCAAGGCGCAGGCCGAGGCCCACCTGCTCAAGCGGGTCGACGAGCTGGGCATCCATCTGGTGGTGCTGGCTCGTTACATGCAGATCCTCTCCGACGACCTGTGCCGCAACCTGAGCGGCAAGGCCATCAACATCCACCACTCGTTCCTGCCGAGCTTCAAGGGGGCCAAGCCCTACCACCAGGCTCACGAGCGCGGCGTGAAGCTGATCGGGGCGACGGCTCACTACGTGACCGGCGACCTCGACGAGGGCCCGATCATCGAGCAGGACATCGCCCGCGTCGACCACACCCTGGCCCCCGAACAGCTGGTGGCTGTCGGCCGCGACACCGAGGCCCAGGTGCTCTCCCGCGCCGTGCGCTGGCACTCCCAGACCCGCGTGCTGCTCAACGGCCACCGCACGGTCGTGTTCCGCTGAGCCGTTCTCGCACGTTGCGGTGACCGGAACGGCTGGTGCCATACGCAACACGAAGGGCTAGGGTGCGGGCCATGGCAGCCGAGGTGGGCGCGAACGGAGCGACGCTGGTGACTGCCGAGACTCCCGACGGGGGCGAGCAGTCCGGTACGACCGTCCAGTCGGTCGACCGGGCGCTGACGATCCTGGAGCTGCTGGCCCGCGACGGCGAGGCCGGGGTGACCGAGATCGCCGGTGGGCTGGGCGTGCACAAGTCGACGGCGTTCCGCCTGCTGGCCACGCTCGAGGCACACCGGCTCGTCGAGCAGGTCGGCGACCGCGGGCGATACCGCCTCGGGGTGGGCAACCTGCGGCTGGCCGGCGCGACCACCGCGCGTCTCGACCTCGTCACCGAGGCGCGTCCGGTGTGTCGGCAGCTGGCGTCCGACACCGGCGAGACGGTCAACATCACCGTGCGCTCGGAGACCTCGGCGCTCTACCTCGACCAGGTCGCCGGCTCCTCGGCGCTGCAGTCCCACAACTGGGTCGGGCAACACATCCCGCTGCACGCGACCAGCAACGGCAAGGTACTGCTCAGCGAGCTGTCCGAGGCCGAGCTCAAGGCGGCCCTGCGCGAGCTGCCGCGGTTCACCGACGCGACCATCACCACCCGTCCGCGGCTGCGCGAGGAGCTGGCCAAGGTGCGCGCCGCCGGCTACGCCCTCGCGATCGACGAGCTGGAGCTGGGCCTGACCGCTGCGGCCGCCCCGATCCGAAGCGCCCACGGCGACATCATCGCCTCGATGAGCATCTCCGGGCCGACGTTCCGGCTCGACGACGACCGCCTCGCCGAGGCCGTCCCCATGTTGGTCGCTGCCGCCACCGAGGTCTCCCACCGCCTCGGCTGGGGACAGCGCATCTAGCAGCCATGGCCAGCCGCCGGGTCGTCGCCGGCATCGACTCCTCGACGCAGAGCACCAAGGTGCTGCGGGTCGACGCCGACACCGGCGAGGTCTTGGGAGCGACCTCCGCTCCGCACCCCGACGGCACAGCCGTCGATCCCGAGCACTGGTGGCGCGCACTGTCCTCGCAGACCCATGACCTGGGCGACCTCGACGACGTACAGGCCCTCGCCGTCGGCGGACAGCAGCACGGCATGGTCGCCCTCGACGCCGCCGGCGAGCCGGTGTACGACGCCCTGCTCTGGAACGACGTACGTTCGGCCGGCCAGGCCCAACGCCTGCGCGACCAGTGGGGCGCGGAGACCTGGGCGCGCGAGGTCGGCGTCGTGCCCGTCGCCTCCTTCACCCTCACCAAGCTGGCCTGGCTCGCCGAGGAGCACCCCGAGCTCGCCGCGCGTGTCGATCGCGTGCTGCTCCCCCACGACTGGCTGACTTGGCGCCTGCTCGGCCGGCCCGACGAGGCGGTCACCGACCGCAGCGACGCATCGGGCACGGCGTACTGGTCGGTGACCGAGGGTCGCTACCGCGAGGACCTCGTGTCGGCCGCACTGGGCCACCTACCCCGCCTGCCGACCGTGCTCGGGCCCGCCGACCAGGCCGGCACGACGACCGCGGGTGCCATCGTCGGGGCGGGCTGCGGCGACAACGCCGGGGCCGCACTCGGTCTCGGGCTCCGGCCCGGTGACGTGGCCATCAGCATCGGCACCAGCGGCACGGTGTTCGCCTCGACGCCGGAGCCGGTCGTCGACCCCAGCGGCACGATCGCCGGCTTCGCCGACGCGACCGGCGGCTACCTGCCCCTCGCCGCCACGATCAACGCCGCCCGCATCCTCAGCACGACAGCCGGTCTGCTGGGCGTCGACCTCGGCAGGTTCGACCAGCTCGCGCAGTCCGGGGCACCCGATGCCGGCGGCCTGACGCTGATCCCGTACCTCGACGGGGAGCGCACCCCCAACCTCCCCGACGCGACCGGCACGATGCTCGGCCTCACCCGCGCCAACCTCACCCCCGAGAACCTCGCCCGTGCCGCCGTCCTCGGCCTCCTGTGCTCCCTCGGGTCGGCGCTCGAGGAGCTCGGGCGCCATGGCGTTGCCGCCCGGCGCCTGGTGCTCATCGGCGGCGGCTCCGCCTCCACCGCCGTGCAGCAGGCGGCCGCTGACCTGTTCGGCGCCGAGGTGGTGATCCCCGCACCGGCCGAGTACGTCGCACTCGGCGCTGCTCGCCAGGCTGCCTGGGCAGCCTCCACCGATAGCGCGCCACCGGACTGGCCGGTCACCGTCGCGGCCACGCGCGAGCCCGACCAGGCGGGCTGGGCTGACGAAGTGCGTGGACGCTTCGCCGCCGCGCGCTCCACCATGCACGGCGTTTGAGCCCGTGCACCCCTGGCGGCGGAGCGAACAAGAGGGTCACAATCGCAGTGACAATCTGTTCGGGACCCTTGACGTGTGGCCCAGGTCACCTATCCTCCGGTTAGCGGATCGTTGCGGTATGAGCACCGCGTTGCGGATCGCGCAACCGCAGAGGCGGCGACGTGCGGTGAGAGGACGGTACGGGCCTGATGCCTGAGCTCTACATCGACGGGGCGTGGGCAACCGCGTCGCGGGGCGGTCGCCGAACCATCAGCTGCCCCGCGGACGGCACCTTGGTGGCGGAGATCGACGAGGCCTCCGCCGAGGACACCGAGTCGGCCATCGCGGCCGCCTACGACGCCTTCCATCACGGACCTTGGCCGCACACCTCCGCGCGCGAGCGCGGCGACCTCCTGCTCCGGGTCGGCGACCTGCTCGAGCGCGACCGTGACGCGGTCGCACTGGCGGAGTCCAAGGACACCGGCAAGCGCCTGGTCGAGGCCGAGTACGACGTCGCCGACGTGGTCTCGGTGTTCCGCTACTACGGTCGGATCGCCTCCGAGGACGCCGGCCGCGTCGTCGACACCGGCAACGCCGACGTGGTCAGCCGCGTCGTGCACGAGCCCGTCGGGGTCTGCGGCCTGATCGCGCCGTGGAACTACCCCCTGCTGCAGGCGTCCTGGAAGGTCGCGCCCTGCCTGGCGGCCGGCAACACCTTCATCCTCAAGCCCAGCGAGCTCACGCCTCACACGAGCATCCACCTGATGCGGATCCTCGAGGAGGCCGGACTGCCCGCGGGTGTCGGCAACCTGGTGCTCGGCGCGGGCGCCGACGCCGGCGCGCCCCTGGCCAGCGACCCGCGCGTCGACCTGGTGTCGTTCACCGGCGGTCTGGTCACCGGCCGCGTGGTGATGGCCAACGCCGCAGCGACGGTCAAGAAGGTCGCTCTCGAGCTCGGCGGCAAGAACCCCAACATCGTCTTCGCCGACGCCGACCTCGACGTGGCCCTCGACTACGCGCTCACGGCGGTCTTCCTCCACTCGGGCCAGGTGTGCTCGGCCGGTGCGCGACTGGTGGTCGAGGAGTCCATCCACGACTCCTTCGTCGACGCGCTCGTCGAGCGGGCGCAGGCGATCCGCCTGGGCGGCCCGTTCGACGATAAGGCAGAGACCGGGCCGCTCATCAGCGCGGCGCACCGCGACAAGGTGGCCGCCTACGTGGCAGCCGGCATCGCCGAAGGCGCCGTACTCCGGTGCGGCGGCCAGGCGCCCGACGACCCGGCTCTCGCCAACGGCTTCTACTACCTGCCCACCGTGCTCGACGGCTGCACCAGCGACATGAGCGTCACCCAGGAGGAGTCGTTCGGACCCGTGCTCACCGTCGAGACGTTCTCCGGGGAGGACCCCGAGAGCGCCGCGGTGCGCATCGCCAACGACAGCCAGTACGGCCTGGCCGGCGCCATCTGGACCCAGGACGCCGGCAAGGCCCAGCGAGTCGCCGCGCGGCTGCGGATGGGCACGGTCTGGATCAACGACTACCACCCCTACGTCCCGCAGGCCGAGTGGGGCGGCTACAAGCAGTCCGGTATCGGGCGAGAGCTGGGCGAGCACGGCTTGGCCGAGTACCGCGAGACCAAGCACGTGTGGCACAACATCCGCCCTGCCGAGCAGCGCTGGTTCGACGGGAGTCCCCGATGAGTGACCGCTACGACATCGTCATCGTCGGCGGGGGCTCGGCCGGTTGCTCGCTGGCCAACCGGCTCTCGGCCGACCCGTCCACGAGCGTGCTCGTGCTCGAGGCGGGTCACTCCGACTGGCGCATCGACCCGTTCGTGCACATGCCCGCCGCGCTGCCGATCCCGATCGGCAACCGGCTCTACGACTGGAAGTACCAGACCGACCCCGAGCCGCACATGAACGGCCGCCGCGTCCACCACGCGCGCGGCAAGGTGCTCGGCGGCTCCTCCAGCATCAACGGGATGATCTTCCAGCGCGGCAACCCCATGGACTACGAGCGCTGGGCCGCTCAGCCGGGCATGAAGGAGTGGAGCTATGCCCACTGCCTGCCCTACTTCAAGCGCATGGAGACCCGGCTCCTCGTCGACGGCAGCGTCGCGGCCGACCAGTGGCGCGGCGGTGACGGGCCGCTCGTGCTCGAGCAGGGGCCCGCGGCGAACCCGCTGTTCGCCGCCTTCTTCGAAGCAGCCCAGCAGGCCGGCTACCACCTGACCGACGACGTCAACGGCTACCGCCAGGAGGGCTTCGCGCGGTTCGACCGCAACGTGCATCGTGGCCGTCGGCTCTCGGCTGCACGGGCCTACCTGCACCCGGTGATGCACCGCAAGAACCTGAAGGTCGAGACGCTCGCCCTCGGCACCAAGATCCGCTTCGAGACATCGGGTGGGGCCAAGCGCGCCGTCGGCGTCGACTACCTGCGTGCCGGCCGCCCGCGCAGCGTCGCGGCCGGCGAGGTGATCCTGTGCGGTGGTGCGATCAACACCCCCCAGCTCCTGCAGCTCTCGGGCGTCGGCGACCAGGAGCACCTGCGCGGCCTGGGCATTCCCGTCGTGCAACACTCCCCGGGCGTGGGCGAGAACCTCCAAGACCACCTCGAGGTCTACATCCAGTACGCCTCCAAGCAGCCGGTCTCCATCGCCCCCGGCCTGCGCTGGCGGGCCCGTCCTGGCATCGGCTACAACTGGCTGTTCCACCGCCGCGGCCTGGGCGCCACCAACCACTTCGAGGGCGGCGGCTTCGCTCGCAGCAACGAGGACGTCGACTACCCCAACCTGATGTTCCACTTCCTGCCCGTGGCCATCCGCTACGACGGCAGCTCGCCCACCAAGGGCCACGGCTACCAGGTGCACATCGGACCCATGTACGCCGACACCCGCGGCCGCATCCGGATCCGCTCGACCGATCCCAAGCAGCACCCGTCGATGGTGTTCAACTACCTCTCGACGCCCAACGACCGACGCGAGTGGGTGGAGGCAGTGCGCGTGGCCCGCGACATCCTCAACCAGCCCGCCTTCGCTCCTTACAACGACGGCGAGCTCTCGCCTGGGCCGTCGGTGTCGACCGACGAGGAGATCCTCGACTGGGTGCGCGCCGACGCCGAGACGGCGCTGCACCCCTCGTGCACCGCAGCGATGGGCGTCGAGGAGATGTCGGTCGTCGACCCCTCGACCATGCGTGTGCACGGCGTCGAGGGCCTGCGCGTGGTCGATGCGTCGGTCTTCCCGTTCGTCACCAACGGCAACATCTACGCCCCGGTGATGATGGTCGCCGAGAAGGCGGCCGACCTGATCCTCGGGAACACACCACTACCCCCCTCGGAAGCACCCTGGTACAGCTTCCGCGCCGGCAGCACGCTCTACCCGCCCGGCGACAGCCGCAACCCGGAGGTCACGTCATGACGACTACCACTACCCAGCCTGCCGCGGGCTCGACGGCCTCCGACGGCGATGCCGGGCTCACGGTCAAGAACCTCTGGAAGATCTTCGGGCGCGACGCCGACAAGATCATCGGCACTCCCGACGCCGACCTCTCGCGCGCAGAGCTGAAGGAGAAGACCGGCTGCGTGGTGGGCGTCAAGGACGTCTCCTTCGACGTCGCTCCTGGAGAGGTCTTCGTGGTGATGGGGCTCTCGGGCTCCGGCAAGTCGACACTGGTCCGCTGCCTGACCCGGCTGATCGAGCCCACCGCCGGCCAGGTCGTCATCGCCGGCCAGGACATCGTCAGCGCGAGCGAGGCCCAGCTGCGCGACGTACGCCGCAGCCAGGTCTCCATGGTCTTCCAGCACTTCGGCCTGCTGCCCCACCGCCAGGTGATCGACAACGTCGCCTACGGCCTCGAGATCCGGGGGGTGGCGAAGAAGGACCGCCGCGCCAAGGCTTCCGAGATCGTCGAGCTGGTGGGCCTCAAGGGCTACGAGCGCTCCTACCCCGACCAGCTCTCGGGCGGCATGCAGCAGCGCGTCGGCCTGGCCCGCGCCCTGGCCGGCGACCCGAGCATGCTGCTGTTCGACGAGCCCTTCTCGGCGCTCGACCCGCTGATCCGCCGAGACATGCAGAACGAGGTCATCCGCCTGCACCACGAGCTCGGCAAGACGATGGTCTTCATCACCCACGACCTCGCCGAGGCGCTCAAGCTCGGCGACCGGATCATGATCCTGCGAGACGGCGCCATCATCCAGGTCGGCCGTCCTGACGAAGTGGTGGGCGCACCCGCCGACGAGTACGTGCGCGACTTCGTCTCCGACGTCCCGCGCTCCCACGTGCTGACGCTCAAGTGGGTGATGCGCGACCCGCGGCCCGAGGACTCCATGGAGGGGCCGACCATGCCCGCCGACACCATCGTCCGCAAGGCCGCCCAAGCAGTGCTCGCCTCGGCCCATCCGGTGCGCGTCATCGAGGACGGCAAGGTCGTGGGCATCGTCGATGACGAGGAGATCCTCCGCGTGGTCGTGGCCGAGGAGGACCACCAGGAGGTCCCGGCATGACGGTCCTGGCCAGCAAGCCGGAGCCGGGCGCGGCTCCCCCGCCGGTCGAGGTCGAGAGTCGCCGCGCCGCCGCCGCACGCAAGTGGGTCTGGACAGCGATCATCATCGCGGTCTGGGTGGTGCTCTGGAGGATCTTCCACGGCGACGCCACCTTGACCCTCGGCCAGCGTGACCACACGCCCCTGCACCAGGACCTGACCGGGTTCCGCGACTCCGTGCTGGCCAGCCGCGACACCAACCCGTTCGTGTCACTGACCTACTCCATCGGCGAGCGCCTCACCAGCTTCGCCGACTGGCTCTCGCGGATGATCTCGACCAAGGACTTCCCGCGGCCCTACCCGCAGATCGGGTGGCTGGGCGTCGTGGCGATCGCCACCTGGATCGGCTACGCCGTCGCGAACCTGCGCATCGCCGTACTCGTGCTGGTCTCGTTCCTGGCCTTCGGAGCGTTCGGCTACTGGGAGGACTCGATCGACCTCCTGATCGTCACCATGCTCGCCGTCCTCATCGCCGTCCTCATCGGCCTGCCACTCGCCGTCTACTACGGCACGGGCGGCAAGGTCGGAGTGGGCATCCTCACCACCCTGATGGACATCGCGCAGACGATGCCGACCTTCGTCTACCTCGGCCCGATCGTGCTGTTCTTCGGCATCGGCACCTCCGCCGGTGTGGTCTGCACCCTGGTCTACGCGCTGCCGCCGATCATCCGCATTGCCGGCCACGGACTCCGGCGGGTCTCGCCGACCACGATCGAGGCGACCGACTCCTCGGGCCAGACATCGTGGCAGCGGCTGACGAAGGTGCAGCTGCCGATGGCCCGGGCGACCATCGTGGTCGGCCTCAACCAGACAATCATGGCGGCGCTGTCCATGGCCACCTTGGCCGCCTTCGTCGCCTCGCCGGGTCTCGGCAAGCCGGTGCTGCGGGCCCTGCAGAGCAACGACGTCGGTGGCGCCACGGTGCCCGGTCTGCTGATCGTGCTGATGGCGATCATGCTCGACCGCACCACCACCGCCGCCAGCCTGCGCGCCGAGAAGGCATCGCGCGGCGGCCACGACCCCAAGTGGCGCCGGATCATCCTCGCGGTCACGGCGGTCGTGGCCCTGGCGCTCGTCTACGTGTCCCGGACCTACAGCTGGGCTGCCGGCTACGACAACTTCCTCGCCCAGCTGAAGTCCTCGGCCGGCATCGACCTGACGAGCCTGGGCCGCAACACCGCCAACCTCGTCGACGACGTCTTCAACTGGATCAGCAGCACCTTCGACGGCATCACCGAGGCGATCAAGAACATCATCAGCTACGGCCTGCTCAACCCCCTGCAGGACCTGTTGTCGGAGTCCCCGTGGTTCGTGACCGGGCTGGCGATCGTGGCGATGGCCTCGCTCCTGGGCAGTATCCGCGGCTTCGTGTCCGCGGTGGTCGGGTGCGCGCTGCTGTGGTACTTCGACCTGTGGCACGACGCGATGATCACCCTCAACATGGTGCTGGTCGCCACGCTGCTGGTGATGATCCTGGCGCTGGTCTTCGGCGTCTGGATGGCCCGGAGCCGGACCGTCGACTTCATCCTCCGGCCGCTTCTCGACGCCGGCCAGACGATCCCGCCGTTCGTCTACCTGATCCCCGTGCTGGCCCTCTTCGACGCCACCCGGTTCACCGCGATCATCGCCGCGACGGTGTACGCCGCCCCGGTCGCGATCAAGCTGGTCGCCGACGGCATCTCCGGGGTCTCGGCCACCACGTTGGAGGCCTCCCGCTCGACCGGCGCCACCACCTGGCAGGAGATCACCAAGGTGCAGCTGCCGATGGCGAAGTCCTCGCTGGTGCTGGCCACCAACCAGGGCCTGCTCTACGTCCTGTCCATGGTCGTCATCGGCGGCATGGTCGGGGCGGGCGCGTTGGGCTATGACGCGGTGCTCGGCTTCGCCCGCTCCGAGGAGTGGGGCAAGGGCGCCGCGGCAGGCATCACGATCGTGGTGCTCGGCGTGATGATCGACCGCATCTGCCGCGCTGCGGCCGCCGACCCCAACGACCAGAGCTCGCGCCTCCAGCTGGAGTGGGTCAAGGCCCGCGCCCGCTTCCAGGGTTCCCGCAGCACCGTTTGATCTTCTCGGACCGCAAGTCCCAACAAGCAGCACCACGAAGCACGACACCTGAAGGAGAAGGAATGAGAACGAACTGGAAGCGCGCCACACAGCTGGTGTCGGCTTCAGCCGTCGCGCTCCTGGCGCTGTCCGCCTGTGGCGGCGGTGACATCGCCTCGGAGACCCAGCAGAACGAGCAGAACGCCGGCTCGGACGGCGACTGCGGCGACGTCAACATGGCGCTGAACCCGTGGGTCGGCTACACCGCCGACGCCTATGTGTTCGGCGCGGTCGCGGCCGACAAGTACGGCTGCAACATGGTCTACAAGGACCTCAAGGAGGACGTCTCCTGGCAGGGCTTCGGCACCGGTGACGTCGACATCGTCATCGAGGACTGGGGCCACCCCGACCTCGAGGACAAGTTCTTCGCCGAGAAGGGTGACGGCAGCGCCACCAACGTCGGCGACCTCGGCGCGACGGGCATCATCGGCTGGTTCGTGCCGCCGTGGCTGGCCGAGGCACACCCCGACATCCTCGACTACAAGAACCTCAACAAGTACGCCAAGGACTTCGCCACCTCCGAGTCGGGCGGCCAGGGCCAGTTCCTCGGCGCCGACCCGTCCTACGTCCAGTTCGACGAGGCGATCGTGAAGAACCTCGGCCTGGACTTCAAGGTCGTCTTCTCCGGCAGCGAGGCCGCGAGCATCAGCGCGTTCCAGAAGGCCGAGGAGAACAAGGAGTTCCTGATCGGATACTTCTACGAGCCCCAGTGGCTCTTCGCCGACGTCGACCTGCAGCGCGTCGCCCTGCCGCCGTACACCGACGGCTGCCAGGACGACCCGGCCAAGGTCGCCTGCGACTACCCCGAGACCCCGCTGCAGAAGGTCGCCTCGACCAAGTGGCTCGACTCCGGCTCGCCGGCCGTCGACCTGCTGAAGAAGTTCAACTTCACCAACGACGACCAGAACACCGTGGCCAAGTACATCGAGGAGGACAAGATGTCTCCCGAGGACGCCGCCGCCAAGTGGGTCGCCGACAACGCTGACAAGGTCGCCTCCTGGACCAGCTGACGGGCTGAGTCCCGCCTGACGACGTCCGGTCCCCGCCGCTAGTTGACAGCGGCGGGGACGGGCGTCGTACCATTTGCACAGCGTTCCGTATCACGCAATCGAGTGCGTAATACGCAACAACTTCGAAGGAGCAAGCAGCATGGCCACAGTCCCCGCCAGCGCCAAGGTCGTCGTCATCGGTGCAGGCATCGTCGGCAACAGCCTCGTGCACCACCTCGCGAAGCTGGGCTGGACCGACATCGTCCAGATCGACCAGGGACCGCTGCCCAACCCAGGTGGCTCGACGGGTCACGCCTCCAACTTCATCTTCTTGACCGACCACTCCCGTGAGATCACCGACCTCACCCTCGACTCGGTCATCCAATACAAGGAGCTCGGCGTGTTCACCGAGTGCGGCGGCTTCGAGGTCGCCCGCACCGAGGAGCGCATGGAGGAGCTGCGTCGCCGGATGTCCTCGGCCAAGGCCTGGGGCATCGAGGCCGAGATCGTCTCCCCTGCCTTCGTCAAGGAGAAGGTCCCCTTCATCGAGGAGGACCAGATCATCGGTGCCTTCTGGCAGCCCGGCGTCGGCGTGGTCGACTCCCTGCGCGCCGGCACGATCATGCGCGAGGGCGCTGTCGCCTCAGGCGCGCTGACCACCGTGCCCAACGTGGAGGTGCTCGGTCTCGACGTGGAGGACGGCCGCATCCGTCGGGTCCGCACCGACAAGGGCGACATCGACGCCGAGTACGTCGTGATCGCCTGCGGCGTGTGGAGCCCCAAGATCGGCGACATGGCCGGCGTCTCCATTCCGCTGACCCCTGCGGTGCACCAGATGATCAGCGTCGGCCCCTGCCCGCAGCTGGCCGGCGGCACCGGTGAGATCAACTTCCCGATCGTGCGCGACATGGACACCTTCTGCTACGAGCGCCAGCACGGCGCCGACATGGAGGTCGGCTCCTACGCCCACCGCGCGATCCTGATGGAGCCCGAGGACATCCCCACTATCGAGCAGTCCAAGCTCTCCCCCACCGAGCTGCCCTTCACCGAGGAGGACTTCGACCCGCAGCTGGAGCAGGCCTTCGAGCTGATGCCGGACCTGCTCGGTGCCGACGGCGCCGAGATCCGCTACGCCATCAACGGCCTGCTGTCGCTGACCAGCGACGGCTCGCCGATCCTGGGCGAGTCCCACGTCAAGGGCCTGTGGACCGCCGCTGCCGTCTGGATCAAGGAGGGTCCGGGCGTGGGCCGCGCGGTCGCCGAGTGGATGACCCGCGGCTACTCCGAGATCGACGTCGCTCACAGCGACATCGCGCGCTTCCACCCCCACATGCTGCGCCGCGAGCACACCCGCCTGCGCACCACCGAGTCGTTCATCAAGACCTACGGCATCATCCACCCCTCCGAGCAGTACGAATCGGACCGCCCGCAGCGCAAGTCCCCGATGTACTCCTCGCAGGAGAAGCTCGGCGCCGAGTTCTTCGAGACCGCGGGTTGGGAGCGCCCCTTCTGGTACGCCTCCAACGCCGGCCTCCTCGACAAGTACGGCGACGCCGTGATGCCGCGCGAGCACGAGTGGGACTCGCGCTGGTGGAGCCCCATCATCAACGCCGAGCACCTCGCCATGCGCGAGAACGCCGGCGTCATCGACCTCTCGGCGTTCCAGATCCTCGACATCGAGGGTCCGGGCGCGCTCGACACCGTCCAGCGCACCTGCGTCGCCCAGTGCGACGTGGCCGTGGGCAAGGTCATCTACACCCCCGTGCTCGACGCCAAGGGCGGGTTCCTCTCCGACCTCACCGTGATGCGCCTGGGCGATGACCACTTCCGCGTGGTCACCGGTGGCGCCCACGGCATGGCCGACCGCCACACGTTCACCGCTCAATTGCCAGAAGACGGCGCCACCACGCTGACCGACCGCACCGACGAGATCTCGACCATCGGCCTCTGGGGCCCGGTGGCCCGCGAGGTGCTCGCGTCCCTGACGTCCGACGACGTCTCGGGCGAGGGCTTCGGGATGCTGTCGTGCCGCGAGATCACCGTGGGCCCCGGCATCAAGGTGCTCGCCTCCCGCATCTCCTACGTCGGCGAGCTCGGCTGGGAGCTCTACGTCGCGATGGGCGACGCGCTGGCGCTGTGGGAGGCCCTGCTCGAGGCCGGCGCCGACAAGGGCGTCGTGCCCGTCGGCATCGGCGTCTACGGCACGACCGGCCGCATCGAGAAGGGCTACCGCGCCTACGGTGCCGAGCTCGATGCCGAGCGTTCGATCGTCGAGGCCGGCATGCAGCGGCCCAAGGTCAAGGCCGCCGACTTCGTGGGCCGCGAGGCCTACCTGGCCCAGCGCGAGGAGGCTCCCAAGGCAGTGCTGTGCACGATGACCGTCGACGACCACACCTCGGCCTCGGGCATCAAGCGCTACATGCTCGGCGGCGAGCCGATCCTGACCCGCGACGGCGGCACTCTCACCGACGGCCACGGCCACCACCCCTACGTGACCAGCGCCGGCTCCGCGCCGTCGCTCGGCAAGCACGTGCTGCTGGCCTACCTGCCTCCGGAGGAGGCCCGCATCGGCAACGAGCTCGCGGTGTCCTACATGGAGGAGCTCTACCCCGTCACGGTCGGCTCCATCGACGCCACGAGCCTGTTCGACCCGAGCAACGAGCGGATGCGCTGATGGTCCCCTCGCCGGTGAACGTTCTGGTCGCGGTCAAGCGAGTCCCGGACTCCTCGAGCGAGGTCTTGCTGACCGCCGACGAGCAGGCCGTCGACGGCAGCAAGGCCGGCTTCACCACCTCGCCCCACGAGGAATGCGCGGTCGAGATCGCGACGCAGGTCGTCGCCGCCGGTGAGGGTGGCGGCGAGGCGACCGTGGTGACGCTCGGCGACAAGGACGCCGCCGAGCAGCTGCGCAACGCGCTCGCGGTCGGCTGCACCCAGGCCACCCACGTGGTGGCCGACGCGCACACGCTCGGTCCGATCGACATCGCCCGCGAGCTCGCGGCCGTCGTCAGGGACCACGAGGCTGCGGGCCGCACCCACGACCTGGTGCTGCTCGGCAGCGACGCTTCCGACACCGGCGACTTCCAGGTCGGCATCCGGCTCGCCTACGAGCTGGGCCGCCCCGTCGTCAACGGCGCGACGACCGTGACGATCGAGGACGGTGTCGCGGTGGCCGTCGGCAAGGGGCCGGAGGGCCAGGAGACCTACCGGGTCCCGCTGCCTGCCGTGGTCACCATCCGCGAGGGCGGCGTCGAGCCGCGCTACCCGAGCGTGAAGGGCCGGATGGCCGCCAAGAAGGTGCAGATCGAGGAGCGCGAGCCCGCCGCCGAGCACCGCGGCCCGCAACGGGTCAAGCTGCTGCTGCCGCCGCCCACGCCGAGCTCCGTGCAGATCCTGGGCGAGGGGGCTGCTGCGGCACCCGCCGTCGTCGACCTCTTCGAGCAGCTGGGGGTGCTGTCGCGATGATCCTGGTCCACATCGAGACCGACCTCGACGGCACCGCGTCCGAGGTGTCGCTCGAGGCGATCACCTTCGCCCGCAACCTCTCCGAGGCAGGCGGCGGAGTCCCCGTCGACGCGGTGGTCTTCAACGAGCTCTCCGACGACCTCCACAAGGAGCTGGCCGCCTACGGCGTGCGCACCGTGCACCGGATCGGCGGCGACGACGTCGCGGCGTACTCCGGAGCCGGCTGGGCCTCGGCGATCCTCACCGCCCGCGAGGCAGCCCGCTCGGTCGTGGTGATGGCCGCCGGCACCGACCGCGGCATGGAGCTGATGGCCCACGTCGCCGCCCGCGCCGGCGTGGCCATGGCCGCAAACGTCATCTCGTTCTCCGGGCTGGCGCCGTTCGTGGTGACCCGCCAGGTCGCCGGAGGTGCCGCCCGCGAGGAGATGGTGCTCAACCAGCGGCCTGCCGTGTTCACGGTCGCCGGCCACGCCCTGGAGGCCCAGCCGGCCACGGCTTCCGGCCCGGCTGACGTCGTGGAGCACACGCCCTCGATCGACGCGGCCGACCTGCTCGCTCGCGTGGTCTCCAGCGAGGAGCCCGAGGAGGACCTGTCCGGCGCGCTGTCCTCGGCCAAGGTCGTTGTCGGCGCCGGTCGCGGTGTCGGCGGTGCCGACAAGTTCGACGACGTGCTCGAGCTGACCTCGTTGCTGGGGGCCACGCTCGGCGTCTCGCGCGTGGTGACGAGCGCCGGCTGGCGCCCCCACCACGAGCAGGTCGGCCAGACCGGCAGCCGGATCTCCCCGGAGCTCTACATCCCGTGCGGCATCAGCGGAGCCATCCAGCACTGGGCGGGCTGTGCGACGGCCAAGAACATCTTGGCCATCAACTCCGACGCCGAGGCGCCGATGGTGACCAAGGCGACGTACGCCGTCATCGGCGACCTCCACGAGATCGTTCCCGCGATCAACGAGGAGATCAAGCGCCGCAAGGGCTGAGGCTCATTGGTCGCGGAGGGTTGCGTTGGCAACCGTCTCGAGACCTATAAGGCCCGCTCGTACAACGCGGCCTGTCCGGCGAAGTGCTCCTCGAGCCGGGCTCGCGTCGTCGCACTGATCTCCATCGGCCGTTGCGGCGAGACGTTGGTCTGCTCGAGCTCGGGTGCGTCGACTCGCAGCCGCTCGGCCATCCACGCGACCGCACGGTCGAGGTGGTCGTAGCGGAACATCGTCGAGACCACCTCCTGCCCCTCGGCGTTGCGCACGAACCGCCCCAGGTTGCCGATCTTGATCTCGCGCCCGACGACCCTGCCGGCGAACTCGTCGAAGGTCAGGTCCCCCGTGTACTGCGGCTGCCCGGCCACCGCCGGCCGCGAGAGGTACCGCCACCACGACGCCACCCAGTCCACCGGCTCGCGGATCACGCAGACCAGCTCGTAGGACTCCCGCGGGTAGCCGAACTCGTCGAGGATCGGCGCGATCACCCGCTCGAACCGCCGCGCCGTCATGTGCTTGAGCGACGAGGGCCGCCGGATCAACATCGCCGCACGATGTGCGAACGCCGCCTCGATCGCCGTGGACCCCGTCTTCGGCGTCGACAAGAACACGAAGCCCTTGTCGGGGAACGCCAGCACGTACCCCCAACGGGATTCGAACCCGTGCTACCGCCGTGAAAGGGCGGGGTCCTGGGCCGCTAGACGATGGGGGCCTGGATCGCGGATCAGCATAAGGGAGGGTGCGTGCTCTCCTCCGAATCCACGCGAGCCGTCGGTTTCGCCGCCCTCCGAGGGCTCCGGTAAGGTTCTGCTCGCCCGCTCGACCGTCCGGTCGGCGGGCAACGGCCAGGTAGCTCAGTTGGTACGAGCGTCCGACTGAAAATCGGAAGGTCGGCGGTTCGACCCCGCCCCTGGCCACCTCTTCGAGGCGCTGGCCTGCGCATTCTTCGTCTTGTCACTCCTAGACATTCGCCGCGTGTCGCTCCGATCGTGACCCGCTAGCCGACTCGTTCGCGAAGGTGGCCGCTCATCGACGATGCCAGGGCCGAGGTCCCGGCGTTCACCGGCTTCCCGAAAGCCCAGTCGCGCAAGATCTGGTCGATCAACCCACTCGAGCGCGTCACGACGAATCGACCGCCGGCGACCGCAGCTACTCCCACAGGAGTCCAGGGCGCAGCTCGACTTCGCCATGGATACTGGTGATCACCCCGCCATCGGGCGGCGCCTAGGCACCGAAGGCCACCTCAAAGCCCACCAGCCCGCGGGGCTCGGTCCCATCTCGACCCAACGACTCGTCCCGTACTCGGGCAGCCCGACAGTTGCCGAGCGATGCGCTGCCTGGTGCGGTTACGACACACCAGACTTGAGGACGGTGCGCGCCAACTGCTCGCCGATCCAGTCGCGGGCACGCGTGGAGGTCCAGCCCAGATCGGTAACGACGAACCCGATCCGATCCCGCCCGAAGTAGTAGAAGACGAGGTCGGCGACGTCCTTGTCGCTCAGTCCGTCAGCGATGCCATCCAGTTCGCGGAGTCGGGCGGCCACGAGATCGAGCACGTGGCGGTGACGCTGCGTCGCGATGGCGAGCACCCGTGCGGCCTCTTCGTCGTGCGGGGCGGTCTCGCTGACGACCCGGGTGACGTCCCCGAAGTCCTCATGGACTGCCAGGTAGGCGTTGCCGAGGATCCGGATGATCTCGCGCGGCGACTCGCACGCGCGCACAGCGTCGACGACCGCTTGGACACCAGGGCCTTCGGTCCATTCATCCATCAGGGTCCGGAGCAGGCCCTGCTTTCCGCCGCACTGGGCGTAGATCGTGGCGGGAGATACGCGACTGAGCCGCGCGATCTCCTCGACCTTGGTGGCGAAGTAGCCCTGTGAGGCGAACAGCTGGCGGGCCGCGTAGACCACCGCCGCCTTCGTCGCGTCGGCGTACTGCTCGCGACGACTACGTCGGCCCCGGGCTCCCGTGCCGGTATCACTCATCCGGTCACGGTCTCACGCACGCTGCCATTGGTGACTCCTACGACGCGCCGCAGCAGCTGCGCGGCGCGCCAGTGGTGCCACGGGTCGCCGCCGACCTCGACGAGCAGTGCGACGCGACCGCGCGGCTCTTGGACCTGGTAGCTGAAGGAAGTCACGGGCAGGCTGTTGAGGACCGCGGCGAGCCGCGCCAGCAGCCCGACCTCGTGGAGAGCCGCCACGGTCAGCACCACGGGTGCGGGCGAGTTCACGCGGGCCTCAAGGGGCGGAAGAACTCGCGGATCTCATGGACGAGGAGCTCCGGTTGCTCCACCGGAACCAGGCCGCCAACGCCATCTCGTTGAACAGCTCGATCAACAACGCCGCGCGCCTCATCGGCCCGGCCATTGCTGGTGTCGTCATCGGGATCGCAGGATCGGGGGTGGCGTTCCTGCTCAACTCCCTGACGTTCGTGGCGATCATCGTGGCGCTGGTCGTGATGAAAGGCGACCAGCTCACTCCCAGGCCACCACAGCCACGCGGCGGAGGACAGGTGCGTGCTGGGTTCGCCTATGCCTGGCACCACCGCGAGATTCGGCTGGCCCTGCTGGCCACTCTGCTCGTATCCGCTCTCGCCCAGAACTTCCGGGTGATCCTGCCGTTGATGGCGGCCGACACCTTCGACGCCGGTGCCAGCGCCTACGGGTGGCTGATGTCGTTCCTCGGCATCGGTGCCATGGTCGGAGCCTTGATCTGCGCGTATCTGGCGAATCCATCGATCCGGATGATCACCGTCGAACTCCTGCTGTTCGGCGTGCTGACGATGCTCGCCGGGATCGCGCCGACGTACGCGATCATGCTGGCGCTGATGCTCGGCGTCGGCGCCGGCAACACCTCGTTCAACACCACGTCCAACGCCCTCGTGCTGCTCGCCGCCACGCCGCAGATGCGTGGCCGGATCCTCTCGCTGCGCAACCTGATGTCCAACGGAGCCACGCCCGTGGGCAGCCTGGTCATCGGCTGGGTGTGCCACGTGTGGGACGCGCGAGCCGGGCTCATCGTCGGCGGCGTCGTCTGTCTCCTGACCTGTCTGATCCTCGCGACCGCGACGCGGTCAACCAACCTCGAGAGGGAACGCGCGCAATGACTGACACACCTGGCACGACCATCCCCGGCGACTGGCGCAACCGCGACTTCGTCCGCTTGTGGCACGAGAAGGACGACGACATCGGCGACCGCCTTGCCTTCCCCCGCTCGTTGACCGCCGCGGTCGTGGCAACAGGGACCACGGAACCCGGCGTGATCGTCGACATCGGTTCAGGTCCCGGGCTCTACCTCTCGGTCCTGCTCGACGCATTCCCGAAGGCTCGCGGCGTCTGGGTCGATGCATCGACGCCCATGCTCGAGATCGCGCAGGCTCGACTGGGGGAGTACGGCGACCGCATCTCCTATGTGATCGCCGATATGCGCGAGATCGATCGTGCGGACCTACCCGAGGCAGACGTCGTCGTGTCGTCGAGGGCTGCCCATCACTTGACCTACGCCGAGCTCGTCGCCTTCTACCGGGCCAGCTTCGCTCTCCTGCGCTCTGGTGGGTGGATCGCCAACCTCGATCACACCGAGCCGCCCGCGGGTTGGGATGCCCGGTACAAGTTGCTGCGCAAGAAGGATCGACCATCCAAGAAGCGATCGGCCGACCTGCCTCCTCACCGTCACGACCATCCGCGACCGACCGTCACCGAGAACCTGTCAGCACTCCACGAGGCGGGGTTTGCCGAGCCCGAGCTCGTGTGGAAGGCCTACCACACCTGCCTCTTCATGGCCCCCAAGTGACGCCCGGCGAGGAGCCGTGAGAGTCCGAGGGTCGGCGCGCTCGACGACCTGACAGAGGCGATGTCTCCACTGCCTCACCCGGGGGTACTGGGTCGGCGACGAAAGGGTGGATCCATTGAGTCGCAAGGCGCCGCGGGGCGACATCGACGAGTCCGAGCTGTCCGTGAGTGCCGCCGAGGACCACGCGGCTGGTCCGACGGCCGTGGGGGTGAGCCTCAAGCGAGCCGTCGAGGAGATGGGCGTGCGGCGTGCGGCGCAGACGCTCCTCAAGCTCAACCAGGCCGACGGGTTCGACTGTCAGGGCTGCGCGTGGCCGGACCCCTCCCCCGAGCACCGGCACACGGCGGAGTTCTGCGAGAACGGCGTGAAGGCCGTCTCCGAGGAGGCGACCCGACGTCGCGCCGGGCGAGAGTTCTTCGCCGCCCACCCGATCGAGGAGCTGCACGACCGCACGGACTACTGGCTGGGTCGACAGGGCCGGATCACCGAGCCGATGGTGCTGCGGCCCGGTGCTTCTCACTACGAGCCGATCTCGTGGGACGAGGCGTTCGCGCTGATCGCCAAGCACCTCAACGGTCTCGACTCGCCGGACCAGGCCGTCTTCTACACCTCCGGCAAGGTCTCCAACGAGGCGGCCTTCGTCTACCAGCTCTTCGTGCGCGCCTACGGCACCAACAACCTGCCCGACTGCTCCAACATGTGCCACGAGTCGACCTCGGTCGGCCTCGCCGAGGTGATCGGCATCGGCAAGGCGTCGGTCACCTTCGAGGACGTGGACCACGCCAAGCTGCTCGTCATCGCTGGGCAGAACCCGGGGACCAACCACCCGCGGATGCTCAGCGCGCTGGAGGAGGCGAAGCGCAACGGCGCGAAGATCATCGCGATCAACCCGCTCAAGGAAGCGGGGCTGGTCAGGTTCAAGAACCCGCAGACACCCAGGGGCATGGTGGGCCACGGGACGGGCATGGCCGACCTCCACCTCCCGGTGCGCATCAACGGCGACCTGGCGCTGTTCCAGGCGATCGCCTCCCTGCTGCTGGAGTGGGGCCACCTCGACCACGACTTCATCGAGCAGCACACCTACGGGTTCGAGGCGTACGCC
The DNA here is from genome assembly GCF_015352445.1 of Nocardioides agariphilus. Taxonomy (GTDB): domain Bacteria; phylum Actinomycetota; class Actinomycetes; order Propionibacteriales; family Nocardioidaceae; genus Nocardioides; species Nocardioides agariphilus. The sequence continues at coordinate 28,443 of NZ_JADKPO010000017.1, read as the reverse complement.
GAGCACCTGCGCGGGCTCGACTGGGACCTGGTGCTCGCATCGACAGGTCTCTCGCGCGATCAGATCGAACAAGCCGCGCGGATGATCGCGACCTCGCGCAAGACCGTCTACTGCTGGGCGATGGGGCTGGTCCAGCACCGCAACGGAGTGGCGAACGTCAAGGAGATCTCCAACCTGGCGTTCCTCCAGGGCAACATCGGCAAGCCCGGCGCCGGCTTGTTCCCCGTGCGCGGACACTCCAACGTGCAAGGCGACCGCACGATGGGGATCTGGGAGCGGCCGCCTGCCCACTTCCTCGACGCCTTGCGTGACGAGTTCGGGTTCGAGCCGCCTCGCGAGGACGGGTATGACGCGGTGGCCGCGGTCAAGGCGTTCCGCGACGGCAGGGCGAAGGTGTTCTTCGGACTGGGCGGCAACTTCGTGGCGGCGATGTCGGACACGATCGTGACCGAGAACGCTCTGCGCCAGGCCGACCTGACCGTGCAGGTGTCGACCAAGCCCAACCGCTCCCACGTGGTGCACGGTCGTGAGGCGTTGATCCTCCCGCCGCTGGGCCGCAGCGAGAAGGACATCAAGGGCGGGCGTTCGCAGCGAGTCACCGTCGAGGACTCGCTCTGCTCCGTGCACGCCTCGCAGGGCCCGCTCGAGCCGGCCTCGGACCAGCTCCGCTCGGAGGTCGACATCGTCTGCTCGCTCGCCGTGGCCACTCTCGGCGACACCCACGACATCCCGTGGACCGAGTTCAAGGACGACTACCGCCAGATCCGGCGCCGGATCGGGCGGGTGGTGCCCGGCTGCGCGGGCTACGAGGAGAAGGTCGACGAGCCAGGCGGATTCGTGCTGCCGCACCCGCCGCGCGACACCCGCACGTTCACCACCGACAAGGACCGCGCCATCTTCACCGTCAGCCCGACCGAGGTGCTGCACGTGCCGGAGGGCCGTCTCCTCCTCCAGACCATGCGCTCGCACGACCAGTTCAACACCACGATCTACGGACTCGACGACCGCTACCGCGGGATCAAGGGCGGTCGGCGGGTGGTGTTGGTGAACCCCCGCGACATCGACACCCACCAGCTGCGCGACGGCCAGTACGTCGACATCGTCAGCGAGACCGACGACGGCTGCACCCGCACCGCCCCACGGTTCCGCGTCGTCTCCTACGACACACCTCGGGGTTGTGCGGCGGCGTACTACCCGGAGACCAACTGCCTGGTGTCACTGGACGCCAAGGCAGTGGGCAGCCACCAGCCGGCGTACAAGTCGATCGTGGTCCGGCTGGTCCCCGCCACCCCGGACGCACCCGGGGTCGGTCGGCCGGAAGGTACGGCGACGGGCGAGCCGGTCGACGACGGCGCGGAGACCAAGCGCCATGTGGCACCCCAACACCTGAGCTAGAGCAGACCGTTGCGGACGTGGCCGCGTGGCGTCTCGACGGACCACATCCCCCAGCGCATCCCCATGCCGGGACTCCAGTCGATACCGAACCACCGGGACAGCCAGTGCTGCATCTGGATGATCTCCGCATGCTGGTCGTCGCGGATCCTGGTCGCCAGGCGCGCCACGTCCTCGTGGTCGGCGCGTCGCCACAGCAGGCGCTGGGACATCATCACCGCGGCCATGTGGTGGCCGATCATGTCGCGCAAGAAGGTCCGATCCAGCCTGTCACCCGAGAGGCCCGACAGGTCTCGCATCATCGGCCGGTAGTCGACCGCGGTCGACTGCTCTGGGTACCAGTCGGCAAGCCACTCGGTCATCTGCTCGATCTGCGAGGTCTGGGTCTTCACGATTGACTCCCCGAAGGCTCGCATCTGCGGCCGGTCGGACCTGGCAAGCTCGCGCGCAGCCGCGACCGCCTCCTGGTGGTGGGCGACCATCGCGGCCAGGTACTCGGGCTCACTTGCCGCCGCAGCCGGGCCCATCATCGAACTCCAGGACCCGTTCCACCAGTCGGGAGCGCTCGACGAGTCGCCGTACATCATCCCCGGGCCCATCTGCGTACTGGTGTTGTCGCCACGATTCGCCACGAGAGCCCCGAGGGCCGTAGCCGCGGTGACCACCGCCACGATGAGGATCACGACCAGGATCGGGGAACGCTTCATCGCAGGCTCCAAGTGTGTTCGGTGCTTCTGACTTCGACGCTCTCGTGGCGAAGGGATTGCCAGAAGGGCACAAGCACCCGGAGCGACGGGCCAGAAGTCCTGCAGCGTGGCCCTGGCCGGCCACCCCGGCGCAGGCAACGATGCGGGCCGGTTGAGAGCAAGACGCCATCGCCACGGGCATCCCGTGGCGATGGCGTCTGGTAGGTGCTTCAGTTGCCGTACAGAGCGACCTTGCGGACCTCCAGGTCGTAGGCGAACGCCGGGGCGAACTCCAGGGCGACACTGTTCTCGTCGAAGGACAACCGCACGTCAGTGGACAGCTGGGTCTGGGTTCCCTTGCTGACCACCTGCTCGCCCGCGTCCTGGATCGGCTCGATCACCTTCGTGGTGCGACCCGTCTTCTCCACGGTGCCGGTGAGCTCGACAGTGCGGCCGTCGAGGTCGATGGTGGCGTTGAGGACTCCGTCGACGACGAAGGGAGCGGTCTGCTCCACGTACCCGATCTGGCCGCCGTCGTCCGGGTCGCCGAGGACCACCTGGATCGAGTTCCCGTACAGGGAGTTCTCGTACACGGTCACCGCCACCGGCAGGTCGCCGGCCAGACCGGTGCCTTCGAGGACGATGCCGCGCTGGTACTCGACGTTGACCTTCGGCTGGTCGGCCGAGTCCGATGCCAGCGCCGTGGAGATGGGCCGCTGGGCGGGCTTCGCGGCGTCATCGGCGGTGGCAGCGCCTGCGATACCGAGACCGGCGACCAGCAGGCTGCTGACGACGATGAAGTGCCTGGTGATGTTCCTACGCATTTTCCTTGCTCCTGTTCAAGATTCGGATTTTCTGAACCCAAGACGCAAGGAGTCGAGGTCGAGTTGGAACCCTGCGGGCCGGTGTCGTCCACGTCACACCTAGATCAGGTCAACGGCACCCGAACCAGACCTGCGGCCTCCGACGGGTCGGGAGTTCGTGCCGGTCCCCCCAGGCGTTTCCGTGGCGTCGGGGAAGTCCCTCACCTGCGCGCGTACTACGCGCAGACAGACAGAGCCCCGTGGGGTGGTGGGCTTTGAGGGGATCCTCGGTGCCCTACTCGCCGCTCTCGATGGCGGCGTGTTCATCAGTATCCATGGTGGTGTTGAGCAGCGCCATGGACTCCTCGGATAGGTAGCGGCGGTCGCCGGCGATCCATTCGTCGTGCGTGTCGATCAGGACCGCGCCGACGAGTCGGATCACCGCGGCGGCGTTGGGGAAGATCCCGACGACGCGGGAGCGGCGCTTGATCTCTTTGTTGACCCGCTCGAGCGGGTTGGTCGACCAGATCTTGCGCCAGTGGGCCTTGGGGAAGGCGGTGAACGCGAGCACCTCGGCCTTGGCCTCGTCCATCAGCGGACCGACCTTGGGGAACGAGGCGGCGAGCTGGTCGCGGACCTCGTCCCACGCGGCGGCGACGGCCTCGGGGTCGGGTTGGGCGAAGATCGTGCGGAACACCGCGGCGACCATGTCGGCGTGGGTCTTGGGGACGTGCGCCAACAGGTTGCGGGCGAAGTGGACCCGGCAGCGCTGGTGGGCCGAGCCCTGGAAGGACCGCTTGAGCGCCTTGAGGAGTCCGGAGTGCTGATCGCTGATGACCAGCTGCACGCCGGCCAGGCCGCGCTGCTTGAGGCTGAGAAGGAAGCTGCGCCAAGACGTCTCGTCCTCACTGTCACCGACGTCGAGTCCGAGGACCTCCCGGGATCCGTCAGCGGCGATCCCGGTGGCCACTACGACGGCCATCGAGACCACCTGGCCGCCCTTGCCGGGCTTGTTGCGCACGTGCAGGTAGGTCGCGTCCAGGTAGACGTAGGGGAACGCGATGTGGTCCAGCGGCCGGGTCCGGAACGCCCCGACCGACTCGTCGAGCTGCTCACAGATCCGAGAGACCTCGGACTTGCTGATCCCGCTGTCGGCGCCGAGTGCGACGACCAAGTCATCGACACTGCGAGTCGAGATGCCGTGGACGTAGGCCTCCATCACCACCGCGTACAACGCTTGGTCGATCCGAGGCCGGGGCTCGAGGATGGACGGGAAGTAGGAGCCCTTGCGCAGCTTGGGGATCCGCAGCTCGACATCGCCGGCCTTGGTCGCCAGGAGCTTGGGGCGGGTGCCGTTGCGTTCGGTGACACGGTCCGCGGTGCGCTCGTAGCGTTCGGCGCCGATCACTGCGGCGGCTTCGAACTCGACGAGCTCCTGGAGCACGGTGCGGACCGACTCGCGGATCATGTCGACGCCATCGCCGGTGCGGAACGCCTCGAGCAACTCCGAGAGGGCAGACTGGGACAAGGCCATCGGTGGTTCTCCTTCAGTGCGTGACTTGGTCGTTTCACACCGAAGATCCCGCCGATGGCCGCCTACTTCACGCAGCCCCGCCGTTGGACCTCAAACCCCACCACTCCCAGGGACTCTTACCGCAGAGGTGACGTCCCGCTGGGTGGTGGAGTTTCTCGACACCGTGCGGGGTCAGTGACTTGATCATACCGTCATGAGTTCTGGCTTGGCCACCTCCTGGGTCTTGTTCTCGGTGATGAGGGCCATGGAGCGTTCGGAGAGGTAGCGGCGGTCTGCGGTGACCTGCCATTCGTCGTGGGCCTCGACCAGGACGGCGCCGGCCAGTCGGAGCAGGGCGGCGGGGTTGGGGAACACGCCGACGACGTCGGTGCGGCGTTTGACTTCCTTGTTGAGCCGCTCCAGGGGATCGGTCGACCAGATCTTCTTCCAATGCGCCGCGGGGAACCCGGTGAACGCGAGCAGGTCGTCGCGGGCCTCGCGCAGCATCTGCTCGACCTTGGGCAGCTGCCGGCCGAGCATGGTGGCGATGACCTCGAACTGGTCGTGGACATGCTCGGCGTCGGGCTGGGCGAAGATCGTGCGGATCGCGGCAGCGACCATCTCCTGGTTGCCCTTCGGCACCACCGCCAGGACGTTGCGCATGAAAGTGCACCCGGCAGCGCTGCCAGGCGGCGCCGATCAGCACCGAGGCGATCGCGGACTTCAGGCCGGTGTGGGCATCGGAGATGACCAGCTGGGTCCCGCCGAGTCCGCGGGCCTTCAGGCCGCGCAGGAACGCGGTCCAGAACGCCCCGTCCTCGCTGTCCCCGACGTCGAAGCCCAACACCTCGCGGCGGCCGTCGGCGGTCACCCCGGTGGCGATCACCACCGCCTGGGACACCACCCGCCGGTTGACCCGTGCCTTGCAGTAGGTGGCGTCGAGGAACACGTACGGGTACGCCTGGTCGGCCAAGGATCGATCCCGGAACGCCCCGACCTCTTCGTCGAGGTCCGCACAGATCCGCGACACCTCGGACTTGCTGATCCCGGTGTCGGCACCCAGGGCCTTGACCAGGTCGTCGACCTTCCTGGTCGACACGCCGTGCAGGTAGGCCTCCATCACCACCGCGAACAACGCCTGGTCAACCCGCCGACGCCGCTCCAACAGCGAGGGGAAGAACGATCCGGACCGCAGTTTCGGGATCCGCAGCTCCAGATCACCCGCGGTCGTGGTCAGCGTCCGCGACCGCGAGCCGTTGCGCTGCGCGGTCCTCGAATCGCTGCGTTCCCAGGGCCCCGCCCCGATCACGCTGGTGAGCTCGGCATCAATCAAAGCCTGGTAGATCGTCTGCGCCGCGGTCCGGATCCGGTCCTCAACGCCAGCAGCCTGTAGCGCTTCCAGGAGCTCGAGTAGTGCAGCATTGTCCAAGGCCATCGTGCTTCGTGTCCTATCCGTGAGTCACTGTCGCAAGTACTCACTGACCGTTGCACGGTGGCCGCCTACGTCATCGTCAACACGACGAACAGCGGCCCGAACTACACCACCTCACGGGACGTCACCCCCTCAACAGCACCAGTGGCATTGCGGGGGTACGCCAGGGGTACGCGTCTCAATGCATCTGCGCGGCACTTCGCAGTCGTCGTTCGGCGATTCGAGATCCCAGATTGGACTCAGACCGCACATCGCCTCATTGGGTCACCAGCCCCTCCCGTTGCCGGCCCCTCTGTGGCTGTCTGGTTGCGCGGCTCGCGGATCACTCCGTCGCGAGCAGTGGGCGCAGGATCCTCACGATGTCTCGGCCTTGAGGGTGCGCGTCCGAGCCATGCACCAGGACCGTGTCTGCTCCGGCCTCAGCGAACTCAGCCAGTGACTCCGCCAGTCGCGGACCGATGCTCAGGGGATTCTCCGTGGCATCGACCGCTGTGTAGACATAGATCTTGGATGCACCGTCCCGCCCGGCTGTGGCACGGGCTTCGTCCACGATCTCCCGCGCATGCCGAACTACGTTCGCGTCTGTCGTCGTGTCGAGTAAGACGCCGTCAGCCTCCGCGCCAGCGAGCGCGATGGTGCGCGGACCGCGGGCCCCGACGATGATCTCCGGTCGACTGACCGGCGGCCACGCGAGCTGGACCCGATCGAGTCGCACGTACGTGCCCTCGATCGTGACCTCCTCGGAGTCGAGCAGCCTGCGGACGGCGATCACGTACTCGCGCAGCAGGGTCATCGGCGACGCCACGCTGCCCCCGACCTGGGCCATCCACTCCTGCACCCCGTGACCGAGGGTGACCACGAAGCGATCCGGCCACAGGCGAGCGAGGGTCGCGATCTCCATGGCGGCCAGGGCCGGGTTGCGCAGGGGAACGGGCAGCAGGCCCACGCCCACCCGCAACGAGCTGGACCAGGAGAGAGCAGCCGCCGACGCGGTGAGTCCTCCTTCGCAGAAGCAGTCTTCCCACAGCCACAGCTCGGCGATGCCGGCTGCTTCGACCTCCGCGACCATCGCCCGAAGCTCCTCGGGCGGGGACTGCGGTCGGAAGACGACCCCCACGTTCGGCGTCATTGGCGTGCTGCCCCCTTGCGAACTGCCGGAGCCGACCGCACCTCAGCGAGGGGCGGCCATGGCCGCGGTCTGCGGCGTGACGAGCTCGCCGTAGCCTGGCTGAGCGAGAATCCGTGGCTCGCCGTCGTCGGCGTACACGACTTGCCCGCGCACGATGGTCCGCCGCACTCTCGCGTCGATGCGTCGTCCGTCGTAGGCAGTGCCCGGGCAGCGCGTGAACAGCTGCTGGGCATCGACCTGGATCGACCCCTGGGTGTCAATGACGACCAGGTCGGCGTCCGCGCCAGGGACGATGGCGCCCTTCCGGGGATACAGACCGAACTGCCGCGCCGGGTTGCTGCTGAGCAGCCTCGCGACCAGGCTCAAAGGAAGCCCCCGCTCCCGGGCGCTGGCGACCATCAGGGGGAACATCAGCTGGATGGTGTTGATCCCCGGTGCCACGTCCCAGGGATTGCCGGGCTTCTTCTCCTCGTAGGTGTAGGCGCAGTGGTCCGATGCGACATTGTCGAGCTCGCCATGCTCGAGAAGCTGCCAGAGCTCCTCGATGGCGCTCTGAGACGTCAGCGGGGGGTTGCAGACCCCCCACTCGGACACCGTGTGGAGATCCTCGTCGGCCAGGATGAGGTAGTGGGGACAGGTCTCGGCGAAGACCTTGACGCCGGCGCGCTTGGCGGCGCTGATCTGCTCGACGCTCCGCGGATCGCTCATGTGGACGAGGTGGATGGTGGCACCGGTGGCCTTGGCGAGGTCGAGCACCATGCGCACGGCAGCCGTCTCCGCGCCGCGACGGACCTCGGCGGCCTCGTAGACGCTCCGCTCGAGGTCTCCGACGGGCAGTCTCGTCGCATTCAGGTCGATCAGTGCCTGGGACTCACAGTGCACGGCCAACGGAACGCCGAGTCCGGCCAGGTGACTCATCCCGCGCATGAGTTGCTGCTCGTTGAGATGTGGCATCTCGGGGGTGTTGCAGACGAAGCCCTTGAAACCCACGGCTCCGGCCTCGACGATCGCTCGCAGCGCAGTCGGGTCCTGTGCAAGGGCGGGAACCAGCGCACAATAGAGCCCGAAGTCGACGACAGCCTTCGGCGCGACGATGTCGCGCTTGTCCAACACCAGCTCGAGCGAGTCGACCAGCGGCTGGGTCTGTGGCATCTCGAGAACGGTGGTCATCCCGCCGGCCGCGGCCCCCGAAGTGCCGCTGTAGAAGTCCTCGCTCGCGGTGAGCCCCGGGTCGTTGAGGTGGACGTGGGTGTCGACCCCGCCGGGGAAGACGTGGAGGCCGCTGGCGTCGATGACGGACTCCGCGTCGACCCGGGCGCCAGGCTCCTGGATGGAGGCGATCCTGCCGCTCTCATCGACCAGGATGGTCGCGGCGAACAGCGCGTTCTCGGTGACGACCGTTCCACCCACGACAGCGAGAGCAGCGCGCTCGTGCCGACCCGGCTCCGTGCTCGGGACGTGCGAGGTCTGGCCCTTGCTCATGCATGCTCCTTCAACATCGAGCCGATCCGCCTACGACGACCGGTTGGGTTCAGTCGAGAACGTCCCAGGTGCCGAGGGTGCCGCCATCGACCCAGATGGTCGTGCCGGAGACACCTCGTGACAGGTCGGAGGCCAGGAACAAGATCACGTCGGCGACCTCTTGCGGCGTCGCCACCCGCCCGAGCGGAATGCGGCGTCGCTCGAAGTCGCTCAGGCTCGTGGGATCGCGCAGGTCGTCGGTCTCCTGGGACTTGATCATCTCGCCGGGACCAACGCTGTTCACCCTGATGCCGTGGGGCCCTAGCGCGACAGCCATCGCACTGGTCGCCGTGTCGACCGCCCCCTTGGACGTGTCGTAGTGGACCGACACCGGGTCGGACTGCTGGGAGGACGTCGACGAGACGTTGACGATCCGGCCCGCCACCTGCTCGCTGATCATCCGCTCCGCGGCTCGTCTCGCGCACAGGATGCTTGCGGAGACGTTGACGCGGAAGACCTGGTCGAGGAGGTCCTGGTCGATGTCGAAGAACGGCGTTCGGCGATAGATGGCGGCGCAGTTCACGAGCACGGACACGGTGCCGAAGTGCTCCTCCGCCTCCATGAAGACGCGCTCGATCTCCGCTGAGTCGTCGAGGTTGGCGCGGATGTAGTGGAAGTCGTCTGTCTCGTAGGCATCGACGGCCGTGCCGGAGTACGCGGCGCCTTGTCGGATCGACTCGTCGAGGCCGACCGCTACCACCTTGGCGCCGGCCGCCAAGAAGGCAGCGCAGGTCGCCGATCCGATCATCCCCGAAGCGCCCGTCACGAGGACGACGTCGTTCACCAGGTCCTTCATCACTCACCGATCTTCGAGCCCAGGGTCAACAATTCTGATGCAGCCGCATCCAGCGGTGGAAGCGCCGCGACCGGCGCTACCTGTTCTCCAGCTTGTTCTTGGTCGCCTCGGCCTGCTCGGTGAACGCCCAGAACTCCTTGCTGGGCGAGAACTCCACGAGCACGGAGTCCTCGAGCCACTCGACGCGGTGAGGAGGTGCCTGCCAGTAGATGTCGCCCGTGGTGCACTCCAGGTTGCCGTCCTTGGTCACGATGCGGATGCGGCCCGAGATGACGACGCCGAAGTGCGGGCACTGGCACATGCCGTCCGGCATGTCCTCGAAGGACTCGACGGCGTCCCAGCCGGCCTTGCCGCGAACGATGCTCATCACCGTGTCGCCGATCTCGGCGCCGCGCTCTTCCCACTGCGCGTCCTTGAAGGTCGTGGTCAGGGTCTCCCACGCGAAGGCGTAGGACTTGTCGTTCGACAAGGGGGTGAGCTTCTCCATGCCAATGCCTTCCAATCGGGCCTGCGGGTCTCGCGTTCCGGCCATGAGTCCGGTGGTCACGCACGACCCTAGGTGTCGGTTTAGTAGATTGTCAACTATCTGCAGCCGCCGGTCCGAGGGGCCACTTCAGCTCTTCGGGCCCGGTCGCCGCGGCAGGGCGATGTACTTGTATTCGAGGAACTCCTCGATGCCGACCCGACCCCCCTCGCGACCGATTCCGGACTGCTTGACCCCGCCGAACGGCGCCGCGGGATTGGAGACGATGCCCGTGTTGAGGCCGACCATCCCGACCTCGAGGCGTTCGCTGAGGTCGAAGGCGCGATCGAGATTCGTGGTGAACACGTACCCGACCAGACCCCACTCGGTGTCGTTGGCGATCCGGACCACCTCGTCCTCGTCGTCGAACGGCACGACCGGCGCTACGGGTCCGAAGATCTCCTCCGACATCATCGCCGAGTCGGTGGAGACGTCGGTGAGGACCGTGGGCGGGTAGAAGTATCCGCGCCCCTCCGGGACGACCCCGCCGGTCAGCACCTGCGCGCCCCTGTCCCGGGCGTCGTCGACCAGGCGCTGCACCTTCTCGCGGCCGGCAGAGTCGATCAGGGGTCCGACCGCGACTCCATCGTCGAGGCCGTTGCCGACCCGGAGCTGCGACATGGCCGTGGCCAGCTGCGCGCTGAACACGCTGGCGAGGCTCCTGTGCACGTAGATGCGGTTCGCTGCCGTGCAGGCCTCCCCCATGTTGCGCATCTTGGCCGCCAGGGCTCCCTGCACGGCGACGTCGAGGTCGGCATCGGCGCACACGATCAGGGGCGCGTTCCCTCCCAGCTCCATCGAGGCACGCATCACCGTGTCTGCCGCTCGCCGCAGCAGGAGCCTGCCCACCTGCGTAGATCCGGTGAAGCTGATCTTGCGAGCCCGACCATCGGTCATCCAGCGTTCGACGACCGCGTCGGCCTTCGTGGTGGTGACGACGTTCAGCACGCCTGGCGGCAGCCCGGCCTCCTGCATCGTCGCGGCGAGAGCCAGCGACGTCAGGGGCGTCTGCGCGGCCGGCTTGAGCACCATGGTGCAACCCGCCGCCACGGCGGGCGCGATCTTGCGCGTCCCCATCGCCAGCGGGAAGTTCCAGGGGGTGATGAGCACGCAAGGCCCCACGGGCTCCCGGGTCACGATGATCCGGTTGGCGCCGTCCCCGGTCGTGCCGTGGTCGCCGGAGATGCGCACGGCCTCTTCGGAGAACCAGCGCAGGAACTCGGCGGCATAGGCCACCTCGCCCCTGGCATCCGGCAGGGGCTTTCCCATCTCCAAGGTCATGATCTCGGCGAACCAGTCACTGCGCTCGGTGACCAGCTCGAAGGCACGCCGCAGGATCTCGCTCCGGACCCGCGGTGGCGTGCGGCCCCAGGATGCCTGCGCCTCGACGGCCGCGTCCAGAGCGGCCGCCGCATCCTCGAGGTCGCCGTCGGCGATCGTGGCCAGGCTCTCGCCGGTAGCAGGGTTCTCGACGTCGAACGTGAGCCCGCCCGGCGACTCCGACCACCGACCACCGATCAGCAGCCCGGTGGGGACAGGCTCGCCAAGCGAGATGGGGACGAGCGCGCTCGAGTTGCTCATGGTCGGGTTCCTCCGTGATCGTCGGCGGGGTCGAGAAGCTGCGCGAGGTGCGCAGACGCTGAGGGCGCATGGCGCCCGGTGAGCTGCCTGACCTGCATGTGACAGCTGAACCCGTCGGTCAGGACCGGGGCGTCCGGCGCGGCCCGCAGGGCGGGGGCCAGACCTTGTTCAGCCACCCACATGCTGAGGTCGTAGTGCTGGGGTTCGAAGCCGAAGTTGCCAGCGACTCCACAGCACCCTGTGGCCTCTCGGATGGTCGAGACGCCGACTGCGCGCAACGCGCCTCGCTGGGTCTGCGCGTCGAAGACGGCGTACTCATGACAGTGCGTCTGGACCGTGACCTCGGGCGGCACCGGCGTACGGGGAAGCCACCCCTCGGCGACCTGGGCGCTCACCTGCTGGGCGAAGCTGCGTACGCGACCGGCGACCCGGTGAGCGGCATCCGACCCCAGCAGCTCGGGGAGGTCCTTGCGCAGAGCCGCAGCGCAGCTCGGCTCGATCACCACGACAGGCCGGTCGGAGCCGTCGTCGAGAGCCGCGACGGTGCGGCTCATACGCTTCCTCGCCATTGCGAGCTGCCCCGTCGAGACCCACGTCAGGCCACAGCAGACATCCGTGCGGATCTCGGCCGACCGGTGTGATTCCAGCACCCGCCGCGCGGCGCCCGCCACCTCGGGCCTGAAGGCCTTGGTGAAGGTGTCGACCACCAGGACGACATCGGCAGCCTCGCTGCCGCCCGACGGTGCACCGAGGGCGCTCCTCAGTGCGCGCCGCGACGTGAAGTGCGGCAGGGAGCGCTGGGGGGTGAGGCCGCCGAGCCGGAGCACGAGCGGCCTCACGGGACTCGACAGGACGGCGTTGGCGATCCTGGACAGTCTCGATGTCGCACTCAACAGGACCGGCAGCCAGCCCAAGGAGTAGTGCGACAGCGGTCGCCGCCGGCCGGCGTAGTGGTGGTGCAGGAACTCCGCCTTGTACGTCGCCATGTCGACGCCTGTGGGGCAGTCGCTGGAGCACGCCTTGCAGGACAGGCAGAGATCGAGGACCTCCAAGACCTCCTCGGCTCGCCATCCATCGGCCAGGTTGCCCGTTCCTCGCACCATCTCCTGGAGGACGCGAGCACGAGCCCGGGTGGAGTCCTTCTCGGCTCCCGTCGCACGGAAGCTCGGACACATCACCCCGCCGGAGTGCGAGCGACAGCGGCCGATGCCGATGCAGCGATGGAGGGCCTCGGGGAATCCACCCGCGGACCGGCTCTCACCCTGGCCGAAGTCGAAGGCCGTGACCCAGTCCCGGGCCGGTGGCTCCGCCAAGGCCAGATCCGCAGTCATCGATGGCGGGTTGACGATCACTCCGGGGTTCAACAGCTGCTCGGGGTCGAAGATCCGCTTGAAGGTGCCGAACGCCGCCATGAGTGCCGGTGAGTACATCTCCGACAGCAGCTCCGACCGTGCCCGACCGTCGCCGTGCTCGCCCGACAGCGTCCCGCCGTGGGCCACCACGAGCCTGGCCGCAGCGCGCAGGAAGCGCGCCATCTCCGAGCGCCCCTGCTCGCTGGCCAGGTCGAAGTTGATGCGGATGTGCATGCATCCGGCGCCGAAGTGGCCGTACATGACGCCGACGAGCCCGAACTGCTGCAGCAGCAGCCGGAAGTCGCTGAGGTAGTCGGCCAGCCTCTCCGGAGCGACGGCCGAGTCCTCCCAACCGGGCCAGGTGGTGACGACGCTCCCGTCGTCGCGTGCGATGCGGGACGACAGACCCGCGCCGTCCTCCCGGACCCGCCACAAGCCCTTGCGCGCGTCGGCGTCGCTCACGCCGAGACTGTCGACGAGGCGACCGAGCTCGCCCAGCTCGGCGATGAGTTCGCCACCTCGCGCCGCCACCGCCTCGCTGTTCTCGCCGTCGAGGTCGACGAACAGCCAGGCCCGCCCGTCGGGCAACGCCGCGACGGAGTCGGGGCCCCGACGCGCCCGCATCGTCTCGACGATCGTCACGTCGATGCCCTCCACGGCGGCCGGCGAGTAGCGCAAGATGGTCGGCACGTCGCGAGCTGCCTCGACGACGTCGTGGTACCCGAGGACCATGAGCAGTGCCGAGGGCGCCACGTCCACGAGGGCGACGGTCGCACTGACGACGACGGCACACGCTCCCTCGCTGCCCACGAGTGCGCGCGCGACGTCGAAGCCGCGCTCGGGCAGCAGATGGGACAGGTGGAACCCCGAGACCTGGCGCGGGATCCTGTCCAGCTCGAGTCGAAACTCGCCCAGGTGGTCGCGCGTCAACTGCTCGAGCTGGTGAGTGATCTGCTCTGCACGCTCCACCGCCACCGCGTCGTCGGCGTCTGTCGCCGCCAGGCCGGATCGGTCGGCCGTCACCCGCACGCCGTCGGCCAGCACGAGGTCCAGCGAGAGGACATGGTCGCTCGTCCGCCCGTGCCGCACCGAGTGGTTGCCACAGGCATCGTTGGCGACCGACCCACCCACCGTCGCTCGCGAGCTGCTCGACGGGTCGGGCGCGAAGGTCAGCCTCCCGCCGGTCTGCGCGCTCACCTCCTGCGACAGCACCGACAAGACCGCGCCAGGCTCGACGACGGCGCTCCTCGAAGCCTCGTCGATCCGAACGATCCGGTTCATGTAGCGCGAGAAGTCGACGACCATCCCCCGCCCGACGGCGTTGCCGGCCATGGAGGTACCGCCGCCCCGTGCGGTCACCGCCAGACCCACCCGGTGGCACGAGGCGAGAAGCTCGCTGACCTCGTCCGGCGAGCGCGGGAAGGCCACTGCGCCTGGCGCGACCCGGTAGTTGGAGGCGTCGTAGCTGTACTCGACACGGGCACGGGAGGTGACGTCGATCTCCACCGCGCAGGACCTCGCGACGTGCGCGACCAGGCGATCCACGACGTCAGCCATGGTTCCTCTTGTTCACGAGGCGGTCCTTCGACGATGTCAGGGTTTCGATCTTGAGCGTGGAGCGCATCAGGCTCGCGCTAGGTAGACTTCTCCGCCACCACCTCCACGGCCGCAGTGAACCGCTCGACGCCGAGAGCGATCTCGGAATCGGTGACGTTGAGCGCAGGAATCAGCCGTACGACGTTGCCGACCGGGCCACAGGTGAGTGTCAGCAACCCCTGTCGTGTCGTCTCCGACTGGACCGCCGCGGCGCTGGCCGCATCAGGAGTGCCATCGGCTGCAGTGAACTCGATGCCCTGCATGAGGCCCAGACCACGGACGTCGCCGATGAACGCGAAGCGGTCCCGCAACGGCTCGAGTGCCTCCCCGAGCTGCTGCCCGCGCTGGCGCGCGTTGTCCACGAGCCCCTCGTTCTCGATCACCTCGAGCGTGGCCACCGCAGCAGCCGCAGCCACGGCGTTGCCTCCGTAAGTCCCGCCCTGGGAGCCGGGCCAACCCTTCGACATGGTTTGCTCCGGCGCGGCGATGGCCGAGATCGGGAATCCGGATGCAATGCCCTTGGCGGTGACGAGGATGTCCGGAAACGCGGAGGAGTGCTGGTGCCCCCAGAACTTGCCGGTGCGTCCGACGCCGGCCTGCACCTCGTCGAAGATCAGCTGGATCTGGTAGCGGTCCGCGCGCTCCCGGAGTCCCTCCATGAACGCAGGCGGAGTCGGCAGGTAGCCACCGTCCCCGAGGACCGGCTCGATCAGGAAGGCAGCCGTGTCCTCGGGTGCCGTCCGCGTCACGAACAGGTAGTCCAGCTCTCGTAGGGCGAGAGCGACGGCGGATGCCTCATCGAGCCCGTAGCGGTAGGCATAGGGGAACGGGGCCATGTGCACCCCTCCCATGAGGGGGGAGAAGCCTGCCGAGAACCTCGTGCCGGCGGTCGTCAAGGAGGCCGCCGCCACGGTGCGCCCGTGGAACCCGCCCTGGAAGACCACGATGTTCGGCCGACCGGTCGCCATGCGCGCCAGGCGGATGGCGGCCTCGACCGCCTCCGACCCGGAGTTGGCGTAGAAGACGGAGTCGAGTCCGGGCGGGAGGACCTCCCCCAGCTTCTCGGTCAGCTCCAACAGCGGTCGATGCATTATCGTCGTGTACTGGGCGTGGATGATCTTGCCGACCTGCTCACGCGCGGCCGCGACCACTCGCGGGTGACAGTGTCCCGTGCTGGTGACGCCGATCCCCGTGGTGAAGTCCAGGTAGTCCCGGCCGTCGGTCCCGCGCACGATGCTTCCCAGCGCGTAGTCGACGACCACCGGGGTGGCCTGCTTCAGCAGCGGACTCAAGTTGGCCATGCAGTTCCTCGTCTTGTCGGGTCGGCTGCGCTCGACTGATGCTCGACTGGGGCTCGAATGCCCTCGAACGCGTCGCGGCCGCTCCAGCATGCGACTTCGTGAGCAGATTGTCAACAATTAGAGAGTTGGCAGTGCGCATGCCGACAGTCGGTCGCCGGGACGGACGACCGGTGAGTGCTCAAGAGGTGTGGGCTCACACCTCTTCTGCGCGCTGCAGGCGCATGACGCCGTCCTGCATGTGATCCTGGAGCCGCTCCAGGGCGGTCTCCAGCGAGCCGGACTCCAACGCCTCGAGGATGAGGCGGTGCTCGTCGACCACCGTCGCCACGTCGTCCTGCGTGGCTTCGAGGGCAGTGATGCACATCCTGGTCTCGGCGAGCAGGGTCGCCTGCATCCGGACCAGGCGGGGACTGCCTGAAGCATTGACGAGCGCGGCGTGGAACGACAGATCAGCGTCACTGACGGACTGGCGCTCTCCCGACGCGGCGGCCTTGGCGAGGTTGGCGCAGGCCTGGCGCAGCTTGCTGAGGTCGGCCGAGGCACCCCGGCTCACCACCATCCGCAGGGCTGCACTCTCGATCGCACTGCGCGCGTCGTAGATGTCGGCGATGTCGTCTTGAGTCAACTCCTTGACGAAGATGCCGCGGTTGCGCTCGCTGCGAAGAAGGCCCTCTTGGAGCAGCCGCTGCATCGCCTCCCGCAGGGGTCCGCGACTGACGCCGAAGGCCTTGGCGAGCGCGGCCTCACTGAGCTGGGAGCCGGCCGTGATCTTCCCCGAGATCAGGCTCTCCCGAAGCTGCTGTGCGATGAGTCCGGGAGTGGACTGCTGAACGACCGGCGTGAACTCCCAATCTGACGTGACCATGCTCTCCAGCCCCCCGATCCTAGGCGCCGTCTCCGACGCGGCTTCCCCCACTGGCTCCCGACTTGTCGACCACGTGGTCCAAGCTCCTGCCTTCGAGCCAGGCCACGGCGTTGTCGACGAACTGTCGCGCCAGCCGCTCGCGCCACCCGTGCGTATCGCCACTCATATGCGCGGTGATAGTTACCCCATCCATGGTCCACAGGGGACTCTGTGCCCTGAGAGGCTCCTCGGCGACGACATCCAAGGTCGCATGCGCGATATCGCCGCGTTCGAGAGCCCCAATCAAGTCGGCTTCGACCACGAGCCCACCACGCCCGACATTGACGAAATGGGCGGAATTCTTCATGGCGGCGAAAGTATCCCGGTCGAACATGCCCCGCGTCGAGTCATTCAGCGGCGCGACGGCGATGACATCATCCGCCCAGCCGACGTGCTGGTTGAGATCGGCGCTCGACACGACGTGTCCGAAGTCCGGGTCGTCGGGCCGCTCGGTTCTCCCGGCTCCGCGGACCTCGACACCCACCGCGCTCAGAAGCCGGGCGATCTCACGACCGATGGCGCCGGTTCCGACGACGAGGGCGCGACTTCCGCGGAGGTCTTGAGTCTCACGGTGCCGCCACTCGCGTCTGGCCTGCAGCTCGTAGGTGGCCCGGAGGTCCTTGGCGACCGCCAGCAGAGCGGCCAGAACGTACTCGGCGATCGGGCGGTCGAAGACTCCGCGGGCGTTGGTGACGATAACCGGCGACTCCACCAGCTCGGGGAACAGCAGCGTGTCGACGCCTGCAGCCGACACGTGCACCCACCTCAGGTCGCTGGCCGACCCCCACGCCTTCTCCAACGACGAGGAGAAGAAATCCCATAAGAAGAGCGCCTCCGCGCCGGGCAGGGCTCGCGCCAAGGACTCGCTGTCGCAGTAATCGAGATGCACTCGTCCGGCCAGCTCCTCCAGGTATGGGGGCCGGTCAGCAGCGGTACGACCGAGAACCACGATCCGGCGCATCTCGGTCAACGGAGCCACTGAACACCTCCTCGGAACCGCCGGTGCGCATTATCGTAGGAATCTCGCAGTGTCAACAATCTACAGGTATCCTGAGGATCTGCCAAGAGCCTGCACGGCGCGGTCGCGGTCCGCCGCCCTGTGCTCCCACCGGCTAGGCGAACGGCTGCCCCGAGGAGAAGCGCCGCACCACGTTCGCGGTGATGCTGGCGACGTTGTTGTCGTAGTCATGGTGGGGCAGGCTGCCGATCCACGAGACCGAGCCGGTCGAGAACACCGCGCCGCCGTGCCCGGTCTCGTAGAAGACCATGTCCGCCCTCACGAGCTCGGGAATGGCGTCCTCGAGGCCCGCGACATCGGTCAGCTCCTCGATCGCCGGCACGTAGTCCGCGCCGAGCAGTCCGGCGGAGGTGGCGAGGACGAGCGCGTGCGGAGGACTACCGAGGTCGATGTCGTAGCGGTCGATCTCGTACCCCGAGGCGCCACCCAGGATGAGCCCGAAGTCGCCGATGAGGTCGTCGTCGACACCCGAGAAGACGAAGGATGCTCGCGGGTCCTCGCTGGCGGGCAGCCTTCGATAGCCGGCGCCGGTGCTCGCCCCCCAGGCCGTCATGCCGACACCCAGTCTCCTCTGTGGCGCCTGGCCACGGTGCCGCCACAGACCGCCCCACTCCGCGGAGGTGCTGTGCACGCACTCCCCCGGAAGGGTCGTGGTGGTCCGGCTGCCCGCGAAACCGCGCCGGACCTCCATGACAGCGTGGTTGTCGGGGGCCAGACTCGTCACCCAGTAGGCGCCGTTACCGCCCAGGTAGGCGAGGTTCCCGCCGCCGAGCAGGAAGTTGTCGAGGGCCGCCATCATGTCGCCGGTCCAGTACTCGGGGTGCGAGCCCGTCACGAGTGCCGAGCAGTTCGCCAGCGTCTGCACACCGTCGCGGTGAAGGTCCTCGTCGGTGATGACGTCGAACGGGATCTGCATCTTTTTCAGCAGGCCGATCAGGTGGAGATCGGCACTGAGCCGTGCGGGGGCCTGGATGTTCTGGGCGAAGTAGGAGGGCCTGATCGACGTGGGCTGCAGCCGCGACGCGTAGTACGTCGGGCTGCCGTCGGCATGATGGTCGTAGAGGCCCCTCAGGCCGTTTGCCGCGATGTACTTGTCCTCCTTCTGCGGCGGCGCCGTCGACTCCGCATCGAAGACGTGAGCGTTCGCGTAGGCCTGATAGGTCAGCGTGGGCAGCAGGACGCGGACTCTTGCTGCGGTCTCGTAGTCGGCGGGTCTGACCACGAACGGCACGTGATCTGTCACTCCGTCCGCCTCAAGTCGAACCGCGTAGACGCCCGATGGCATGGCGGGTTCGACAGGGATCACGAAGTCCGTCGCCCAGCCCGCGTCGGCCAGGTCGTCGGAGTGGAAGTGGATGGCCGCGTACTCGGTCGGACAAAGCGTCCAGTTCAGCTCCCTTCCGGACCAGTGGTGCCCCGTTACGGCACGCGCCGGCATGTTCTGCAGCTCGCCGTCCAAGCGGTGGGGGGAGACTTCGCGCGCGGTGCTCGTCGAGATGTCGCGCGAGAAGTCCCAGAGGGCGACGAGTCGCGGATCCTCCTCGAGGGACTCCCCCTCGGCGAGGGCATGGAGCTCGTCGGCGGTCAGCATGGCGTTGACGACGAAGGGCGACTCGATCTTGCCATCGAAGTGACCTGCCGTCCCCACCTCGGAATCGGCTCTCGCGCCGACGTACACGCTCTGGTCGGCAGGCTGACCGACCGCTGTCGCTGCGACCTCGCGATGGATCACGACGGGCTGCGCGACCCCCGGCCAGGTTCTGAGTGGCCGCTGCACCACGATGACGCGGCCGGCCTCCAGGTCCACCGCGGCTGCGACGAACGTCCAG
This sequence comes from Nocardioides agariphilus, assembly GCF_015352445.1. Classification (GTDB taxonomy): domain Bacteria; phylum Actinomycetota; class Actinomycetes; order Propionibacteriales; family Nocardioidaceae; genus Nocardioides; species Nocardioides agariphilus. The sequence continues at coordinate 9,067 of NZ_JADKPO010000017.1, read as the reverse complement.
CCACCCAGGAGGACCGGGTCAGGCACGACATGGCGCACCTCGGGGGCTTGCCCGTCTCCCACCCACAGCTCGAGATGTCCGTCGACTCCCACGACGAGGGCGAGCCCGCGACCATCTGCTGGATCGCGCCTGGAGATGACGCATCGCGGGTGCTCTCCGACGAGAGTCGGCTGAATCCACGCCCCCAAGCTGATCTGCGTCCCGAGCAGCTCGACGGGGCAGGCCGCCACCATGTACGACCCCATCCGCAAGTCCTGGCGACGCCCGCGGTGGCGGCCGTCGGCCGGCGAGGCGACGTCCACCTCCTGCATGCCCTCGCCCGTCCGGGTGACGCAGCCGGAGTCCAACCGGACGACCTTCGCGTCGTACTCGGCTTGCTCGCAGCTGACCTTCACCTCGATCTCGCCACCCTGGGCGACCGAGAGCTGGTCGGCATAGCCGACGAGACCTTTCGCGCTAGGCGCTTCCAAGACGGCTCCTCCGGTCGTGGGTGTGCTGGCTCACGGGGTCGGGCTCAGCGGGTCGAGCCCACGGGTCGGGGCCGTCGTGAAGCCGGGGATCGGGTCGTCGGCGACGAACCGGCGCATGACGTTCTCGGTGATTCTCGAGACGTTGTTGGAGTAGTTGTCGTGCGAGAGGCTGCCGGTCCAGGCGATCGAGCCCGTCGAGAAGACAGCCCCTCCCGCGTCGGTCTCGAAGTACACGATGTCCGATCTCACGTGGGAGTCCCTCATGGTCGGGATCTGCGAGATGTCGAGCACGTCCTCCACCGCTACGACGAACTCGTCGTCGTGCAGCCCGACGGAGGACGCCAGCAGCAGGGCGTGTGACGGGGTGCCGCTGTCGAAGTCCAGGCTGTCGATCTCGTAGCCAGCCGCAGCACCCGTCACCAAGCCGAAGTCGCCGATCAGCTCGTTCTCGCCGACGCCCTCGAAGATGAACGCCGCGCGAGGGTTCCAGCTGTCGGGCATGCGACGGTACGGCGCACCGTGACCAGGGCTCCAGGAGGTGAACCCCACGCCGACGAGCTCCTGCGGCGTCCGGTGCCGAAGCCGCCACATCCCGCCCTGCTCGCCGGTGGTGCTGTGGTGGTACTCACCGCGCAGAGCCGCGGTCGACCGGCTCCCGATCGGACCCTTGCGGACCTCCATCACGTGGCTGGCGTCCGGTGCCAGACTCGTCACCCAGTAGCAGCACTCTCCACCCAGGTACATCACGCGGCCGCCCTGCCCGAAATAGGCCTCGACCGCGTCGAGCATCTGCTTGGTCCAGTACTCCGGGTGCGAGCCCAGGATGAGGACCTTGTACGGGGCGAGTCGCTCGAGGCCGTCGAAGTGCAGATCCTCGTCGATGCAGACGTCGTAGTCGAAGCCCTTTTCCTCGAGCCAGTCGACGAGCATCAGGTCCGAGGCCAGGCGGGCCGGCGCGCCCAGGTGGGGCACGTAGTACTTGGGCCGGAGGGACGTCATCGGCCGCAGCCGCGAGGCGTAGTAGGTCGCCTGCCCGTCTCGGTGGTTGTCGTAGAGGCTCAGAAGGTTGCGCGCGGCGACGAAGGCGTCCTCGGCCTGGACGAGCTTGGCGACCTCCCCGGCCCAGTGCTGGGCGTTGGCGTAGGCTTGATAGGTCAAGGTGGGCAGGAGCACGAGAGCGCCGGCCGAGGGCCGGCCGACCGGCGCCTTCACGACGAACGCCACGTGGTCTTCGGAGTCGCCCGCGGCGAGTCGGGCGGCGTAGATCCCACTCCGGGTCCCACCAGGAACCGTCACCGCGAAGTCGGTCTCCCAGCGCGCGTCCTCCAGATCGTCGCTATGGAAGTGGATGGCGGCGTACTGGTCCGGAGCATGGGTCCAGTCGCTCTCCTCCCCGGACCAGGTAGCGCCCGTCACGGCTCGGGACGGGCGGTTTCGGCATGACCCGTGCAGACCGTGCGGACCGCCGTCGTGTGCGACTGAGCCGTCGATGCCCACACCGAAGTCCCACGCTGCGACGGGGTGCACCTCCGACTGCCGGGAACCGATCGCGGTGAGCTCGCTCGCCGACAGCGCCCGGTCGAACACCGCCGGTCCTTCGATCTTGCCATCGAAGAGCCCGTCCGCCGTCCCACCCTTGCCGCTGTAGGCAGCGATCCGGAACGCACCGCCGCTGACGCCCGCAGGCCTGGGATCGAGGGCCCGGGCGAGGACGACGTCGTCGTCCGAGAACAGTCCGCGACGAGCCGGCAACTGGTGCAGGCTCGCTGTCGCGGTGGCCTCGTCGTACGAACACGCCACGAAGTACCAGCCTCGGCGCCGGAGGGGGACGCCGGTGCGCAGCGAGGCAGTGCCTCCGCCGGCCTCGCCCACCCACAAGGCGAGCTCGCCGTCGGCGTTCAGCACCATGGCGTACCCGGCCTGAACCGCGTCGTCCCACTTGGCGACCAGGGCCTGCGGATGCCCTCGAGCTGGGCGCCACGGTTCCACCCAGGCGGTGAGCGTGAAGCTGGCGAGGTTCAGGGCGGCGTGGTCGCCCACCTCGACATAGGAGCCGGTCTCGATCGTCTGGACGCGACCCTGGTACGTCCCGTCGATCGACGAGGCGACGAGCCGCTCCTTGAACCCGGGACCAGCGGGGCTATCGTCCCCGTGGCGCAGCCGGACGTGCGCAACCGAGTAGCTGGGCTCGGAGCACGACACCTTGAAGGCCACCGTCTCCCCGGGCGCGACACTGAGGTGGTCGGTGTAGCCGATCACCCTCTTCTCAGCGGGGCCGCGCCATGGGATCCGGGGGGGCAGCGACGAGCGACCACGGCTCAGCGACATGCACTTCCTTCCTGAACGGCTGGAACGGGGGGCCTAACCACGGGGCGGTCTCGAGAGGCAGCGGGCAGGCCGGTTAAGGCGACAGCACCACACACATGCTGTCGACGGGATCGACGAGCCTTTCGCAGCCGGTGTCGGTGATCAGCACGCTGTCGGACGGACCGAGATCACCGACCGTGGCCATCTCTTTCGCGCCGAGCCTGAGGATGGGGTGCAACACCATGACCATCCCGGCTCGCAGCGTCAGGTCCGGCCCGGGCACGAAGGGCGGCTCGAGACCAAGCCCCAGACCGTGCACGTGCCACTGGGGCGAGAGACGGGTGTCCTCGTACCCCTTCGCGACACTCATGCTGCGCACGACCTGGTCCACCTGCTGGATGTTCACGCCTGGTCTCATGACCTTCATGCAGGCTTCGAAGACCTCCTCGCGCCAGGCGAGGAACTGCGTGCTCGGCTCATCCAGCGGCTCAAAGCTGTAGACGCGCCTGAACTCGACGCCGTAACCGTCAGGACCCGTGACGTCGAACTCGAAGACCACGACGTCTTGCCGCACGATCGTCTGGTCGGTCGGCGCACGGAACCCGCTGGAGCGAAGGCGACCCCTGGTGGCGAAGGGACGCTTGGCGATCGCGATGACAGAAGGTCCGCACCCGAACAGCCGCAGGAGGCGATGGGCCTCTGCGACCACGTCCCTTTCGGACCGGCCCGGCGAGAGCGACGCCTCCAAGGCTTTCACCGCCCTCTTGGCGATCAGCGCGGTCGACCGGTAGGCCTCGAACTCGGCTCCCGACTTGATCAGGCTGACGCGTTCGAACACCTCTCGCGCGTCGACCAGGTGGGCGTCGGGCACCGCCTCGGCGATCGCCCGGTAGTCCGACTCGCGCACGTCATCGCGGCTCACCAGACCGATCCGGCCGTTCGACAGGCCCAACTCCACGAGTACCTCGCCGACCTCGCGCCCGACACAGGTCACGGCCCGCGTGTCATCCTCGCCGATCCAGTCGCCCGAGGGCCACACCGGCAGCGGATCGGTGATCAGGATCGGACTGCCATCCAAGGGCATTACTACCATGACGACCGACCCCTGGTAGACGTACTTGGCCAGGTAGTTGACCCTGGCATGCGAGGTGCCGTCGCCCTGCGAGGCGACGACCAGCGCATCGAGTCCACTCTCAACCATCGACTCGCGCAGTAGCCGGTACCGCCGGTCCCGCTCGTGAAGACTTCCGAGCGCAACACTGTCGTCGTTCAACGATCTGCCCTCCCCACTGACGTCGATCGCAGTTCGCGTCGAGTGGCCAGCGCCTCCCCGCGCGAGGGAGGCGCTGGTCACGTCGAGCTACTTCAGCGGTGCGTCGATCAGGTCAAGGAGGTCCTGGCGCTCCTGCAGCAGGTCCCAGTACTTCTGCGCGACTTCGGTCTCCTCGCCGGATGCCATCGACTCCGGGATCGTCCCGCTCGCGGCGGCGGCTCCGTAGACCTCCGCGTTCGCCTTCTGGTAGTTCGCCGGAGCGTCGGCGTCGAAGAACGTCTTCTGCACCTCATCGACCGTCGGGTAGAAGTTGAACTCCGTCAGGGCAACCTTGGTCTGCTCAGGCGTGAAGAGCCCACCGGTGGCCTCCTTCACGCTCTCCGCGATGATGCCCAGCGCGGCGTCGGGCTGCTCGTTCAGGTACCTCACGGCGCGCAGCCACACGGCCCAGAGCCGAAGGGCCGTGTCCTCGTTCTCGTCCAGCCACTTCTGGGTTGCCGCGAAGTTCCCGAACGCGGGCGGGAACAGCTTGTAGGTGCCGGCGGTCACGAAGTTGTCCTTGAGCTCGGGCGCGGTCACGAGTCGCAGGGTCTGCGGGAGGGATCCAAAGTAGTAGTCGCCCTCACCGTTGATGAACGCCAGCGCCGAGGTGGTCTCGTTGGGGAAGTCGATCACCTTCACGTCGTCGAGCGTGAGGCCACCCTTGGCGAGCATGAGTCTCATGTTGGGAGCCTGGATCGCGCTCGCGATGGCCCAGCTGCTTCCCTTGAGCGACTTCACCCACGCCGTCATCGCGGCTTCCTCGTCGCCGTTGCTCTCCTCCAGGAACTGGTCGTAGCCCTTCTTCACGCCGACGCCGTTCTCGGCCCGGCCCACCGGCACGAAGCCCCGGAACTCCTGGTTGACCATGAAGTCCTTCAGGTCGGGCTGGTTGGCGAGGACCGGGATGATGCACGTCGGACACGACGCGGCGATGTCGGCGTCACCCCGCACGAGAGGCTGGTAGGAGAACTGCTGTGCCGAGGTGACGGTCTCGATGTTCAGTCCGAATTCCTTGTCGATGCCGAGCTCGTGAGCCACATCGAAGAACTTGTAGTCGTAATAGGGCTCCGTGTGGATCTTGACGGTGGTGAGGCTAGAGTCGGAGTCCGAGTCCTGCGAGTCACTCCCGCACGCTGTCAGAGCAAGCGCGCTGATGAGAATGGTGGCCATACCTCCCGAGAGTTTTTTGAGAGACTTGTTCATTCTTCCTCCGTAACGAGTACAACCCTGGTACGAACCTGAGACGTATTGGTGCTCGCCAATGTCAGCCGCGGCCCCCCAAGATTTCGCCGGCGAGGTCTTCATGCCCTCCACGCGGACTCCATGGGAAAAGTCGGCGCGAGAGGAACCTGAGCCCTCGGTCGACGATGATGGCCATGGAGCAATAGATGAGGACGGCGACTGAGACACCAGCGGTGTCCAGGTATTGACCGCGGACGATCATGAAGAATCCCAGGCCGTGCACGGAGCCCGAGAACTCGGCTGCCACATCCAAGCCCCAAGCGGCGATGAAGCCGAAACGGACCCCGAGCAGGATCTGAGGAAGGATGGACGGGACTACCACCGTGCGGTAGATCGCGAGACGATCAGCGCCACAGGTCATCGCTGCGAGCACGTGGATTCTCGCGACGTTTCGCACCGCCTCGATGGTCGTGAAGCTCAAGATCAGGAAGACCCCGAGGGCAACGAGGGCGATCTGCGGCGTACGACCGATGCCGAACCACAAGATGAAGATCGGAATGAGCGCGAAGATCGGGACCGGGCGGATGACGTCAAGGGTGAACTCGAACAGATCGCGTGCGACCCGGCTGAATCCGAAGAGAAGACCGACGAAGATCCCGGCGAGCCCACCGCTGAGTGTCCCGATGAGAATCATCGAGCCAGAGGTGAGGATCGCCTCCCACAACTCCGCGCGGAGCGTGACGACGCGGTCCCACATGGTGTCGGGACGCGGCAGGTAGACCTCGTCGACCAGCTCGGCGTGCGTCAGGAAGATCCAGACGGCGATGATGGCCGCCGGCACCAGGACCAGCTGCACCGCGCGCGGTATGCGCAGGCGCGTCCACGGTCGTACGGCCGGCGCACTCGCGGCCGCATCCGGCGCGAGCTCCTCGTGCGGTTGCAACACTCGGACATCCGGGTGGCTGCTCACTTCGCATCGCCTCCAGCCGAGGAGATCCTGAGCTGCTGCAGCAGCGTGGCCCGGAGCTCCTGCAGTTCCGGCATGGTGCGGGTCTTCTCCGAACGAGGCCGCGCGAAGGGCACGATGGTCTCGGACAGGATGCGGCCCGGGTGCGTGCCCATGAGCACGATCCGATCGCCGAGGAACAGCGCCTCTTCGATGTCGTGGGTCACGAATATGACGGTTGTCTGGCGCTTCTCCCAGATATCTAGGAACTCTTCTTGCATTCTCGCCTTGGTGATGGCGTCCAAGGCCGCGAACGGCTCGTCCATCAGTAGGATGCGAGGAGCCACCGCAATCGCACGCGCCACGTCGACCCGCTTGCGCATGCCTCCGGACAACTGGCTGGGATAGGACTTCTCGCGTCCCTCCAAGCCGACCATCTTGATGAACGACTTCGTTGCCGCGTGACGCTCCTCGCGTCTGACACCGCGCAGCTTGAGGCCGTACTCGACATTTTGGTGCACGGTGTACCAGGGAAAGACGGCGTCGTCTTGGAAGACCATGGCGCGTTCTGGCCCTGGCGCCTTGATCAGCTCACCGCCGGCCCTCAGGGTGCCGCTCGTCGGCTTGGTGAACCCCGCGATGAGGTTGAGCAGGGTCGACTTGCCACATCCACTGGCTCCGATGAGACAGGTGAACTCTCCGGGCTTCACGCTCAAGGACACGTTGTCGAGCACCAGGTTCTCGCCGAACTTCATCGACACGTCGCTAACCTCGAGGCCCACGGGGCTCTGGCGTTCATCCGAGCCCTGCGGGAGGGCCTGCGACGGCGTGGTTGGAACGCGCCCCATGCGAAACCACCTCTGCCTAGTAGTCCGGGTCGATTGGGTGTGGCGGACCGTTCGCTGCCGGTCGGGTACGGCCGAAGTTACAGTTGGGTTTGGTCCGTTGTCAACAAAAAAACAATCATGTCTTCTGCAGGTTCGGGGCCCAGTACTGCGCCCCGCGGGCCATCGATGTCCTGGCAGTGAGGTTGCCACGGACCCCATGTTCAGGGCGTCGAGGACCAGGTCGCTCGCCATCGACGTGGAGGCCCTCCAGGCGGTCGTCAATTGACCGGGCACACACCCGGTCGCTTCCCAACGGCCCCTGTAGGTGGCTCGGGACGATCTGCAGCTGTGCTTGGACAGCACCTGCAGATCGGCTTGGCCCGACCCCCCGGCTCGGCACGGCGAGGCACCGGGTCCGGACCGTGCTCGTCGATGAACCTCGCCGCAGGTCGCGGTCATCCGCGGGGGTACGCCGGGGTTACGTGAACGCCGACAACGCTTGACATAATTGAGAAGTCCGAGTGGCTCTTCTTGAGATAAAGCCGCATCAGACCACATATCGGGTGGGGTGGAGCTGAGGGTGGGCTCAACACATCGGAATGGGGTGTCTCAAGACTCGCGCGACCCCGACGACCCGCACCGCGACCGTCGCGGCGCCGTCGTTGACATCGGCATAGCGTGTCTCGCGACATACGGCATAGCCGGCGTGGCCAGCGTCGGGCATGTCGAAGTGACGTCTAGTCATCACCGCGGTCCTCGCCGGCGCCTCCCAATCAGAGGTGGCCCGCACCTACGGGGTCTCTCAGAGCTGGATCAGCCGACTGATGACCCGCTACCGAGACGAGGGCCTGGCCGCGTTCAAGCCCCGGTCCCGGCGGCCGCTGACCTCACCAGCCGCGACCGATGCCGCCGTGGCCGATCTGGTGCTGGGGTTACGCAAGGAGCTGGCCGAGCAGGTCCTGGACGCCGGCGCCGAGAGCATCGGCAGGCACCTGACCCACCGTCATCAACTCACGGTGTCGCGGGCCACGATCCACCGGATCCTCGTCCGCTCCGGCGCGGTGGTCCCGGACCCCTCGAAACGGCCCAGGTCCTCCTACATCCCGTTCGAGGCCGCGATGCCGAAGGAGTGCTGGCAGTCCGACTTCACCCACTCCCGATTAACCCGACCCGACGGCACTCCCGGGTGGGACGTCAAGGTGATCAGTTGGCTCGACGACGGCACCCGCTACGCCCTGCACGCCTCAGCCCAGGCCCGGATCACCACCCCGATCGTCCTTGTCACCTTCCGTGAAACCGCAGGTCAACACGGCATCCCCGCAACCACCCTCACCGACAACGGCATGGTCTACACCGCCCGCCACTCCGGCGGCCGCAACCACCTCGAGCACGAGCTACGCCGCCTCGACATCATCCAGAAGAACAGCATGCCCAACCACCCCACCACCTGCGGCAAGGTCGAACGCTTCCAACAGACCCTGAAGAAGTGGCTGCAAGCCCAACCGGTCCAGCCGACCACGATCGCCGAGCTACAGGACCTGCTCGACGCCTTCGCCGAGACCTACAACCAGAACCGGCCCCACCGCTCACTACCGAACCGAGCCACCCCGGCCACCGCCTACAACGCCAGGCCGAAGGCCACCCCGACCGGCGATCGAAGCACCGACAGCCACGACCGGGTCCGACACGACACCGTCTCGATCGCCGGCAACGTCACGCTGCGCGTCGCAGGACGCATTCGCCACATCGGCGTGGCCGAACCTACGCCCGAACCCGCGTCCTGATGCTCGTCCAAGACCTACACGTCAGGATCGTCAACGCCGCCACCGGCGAGCTCATCAGAGAGCTCTACATCGACCCCAGACGCGACTACCAACCACAAACCAGTCCCCAAACGACAATGTGCTGGTTCGGGACATCCCGGACACATGTCTCACGACATCCCGGACGGCATGTCTCAAGACATAGGCGACACTCCGTCAGCCTCCGGCCATGTCGAAGGCACGCCTGGTCATCACCG
>NZ_JADKPO010000016.1 GCF_015352445.1 Nocardioides agariphilus | reverse complement strand
CAGTGTCCAGCACTTCTTCCATGGCACTTCCTCCACTTCGAACCGCTCCTGCGATTCAGGTTGGAGGTCACGCCCTTACACAGACGGTCTGACACGCCCGTTCTCGACCCCGGACTGTCGGTGCTCGATGCCGCCACCACCGCTGGCTCAACCACCGGCTCGACGGGTGGCGCCATGGGTGGCTCGATGGGTGGCTGGGGTGTGGGGCGGGTGGAGAACACCGCCAGCCCGGTGCTGGCGGAGACCATCCGGACTTGGTGCGGCAACCCCGAGGCCCGGATCACCGTGAAACCGGTGATCGATGTGGCAGCGCACGTCCACCACGGCGCCTATGAGATCGACGGCCGGATCAGCGAACCCGTCGCCCTTAGGGACCACACCTGCGTGTTCCCGTGGTGCACGAAACCAGCCCGGAAACTGAAACCCGGCGAGCATGCGGCCGACTGCGACCACAACGTCCCCTACGCCCAGGGCGGGGCCACCTGCACCTGCCAGATCGCGGCCCTGTGCCGCAAGCATCACCGGCTGAAGACCCACGGCCGCTGGCGATACCTGATCCTCACCCCCGGCAGCTACCTATGGACCAGCCCCCACGGCTACCACTACCTACGCGACCACACCGGCACCACCGACGTGTCCCACGACAGACAACGCCGCCGACACCCACGCCGACATCCACCACCAGCAGCCTGAGAACCACCAGCTGACCCCTCGACCGCCGTACCCGCCCAAGAACCACCACGGGCGGGCTACCGGCACGCCCCGACAGGTTTCGAGACGGTTGCTAGCGCAACCTCCTCAACCAGCGGCAGGGCTGCGCTCACACCTCAACCAGCGACGGGGCTTCCGCTCACACCTCAACCAGCGACAGGGCCTCCGCTCACACCTCAACCAGCGACAGGGCTTCCGCTCACACCTCAACCAGCGACAGGGCTGCGCTCACGCCTCAACCAGCGAGAACGGCTTCGAGACGGCTGCTAGCGCCTCGCATTGCGCCGCCACCACGAGGTGCGCGACGGTTTCGGTGGGCTCTGCTGGGGTCGCGCCCGCTCTGCGCGGGCGGCCTCCCGGAGAGCGCGCATCCGTTCGCGCCACCGCTCCACCTCGGCGTCGACGTCGCGCGGCATGGTGATCAGCGGCGGTCCGTCCACCGGCGTGTAGCGCGCCTTGATCACCCGGGCGTTGAACTCCTCGAGCTCGCGGCGAACCTCGGACTCGGCCGTGTGCCGGTCGAGCCTGGCGTCGAGCTCGGCGTCGTCCTTGCGCAGCTGGAGAGCCGGGGGCAGGACGCCGGTGATCTTCTCGCGCTCGATCAGTCGCTTGATCCACCAGTCGGGGTCGTGCTGGGCGCCGAGGTCCTTGATCGGCTTGCCGGCCCCGGGCAGGTCGTCGAACTCGCCGCGTTCCATGGCGACCCGCAGCTGCTGCTCGACCCATTCGGTCTTGCGTTGCATGCGCTGGGCGGCCGCCGACCTCCCGGTGCGGTCATCGCGCTCGCGTTCGTGGTCTTTGGTCTCGCGCTCGGGCTGCTCGGCCATGACCCAGGCTAACCCTGGGTGGATCAGCTCGTGATCATCTCGTTGAGCAGCCACGAGGCGCCGACGAACACCACGACGATCACGATCGACCACGCCACCGACCGCAGCTGTGCGGCGCGGGTGTAGCGGCTCGGGTCCGCGGGTCGCGAGGCGTTGACCCGTACGGTCACGGCGGCGGCGATCAGCAACCCGGCGGCGAGGAAGCGTCCCACCGAGGGCTTGCTGAAGGCGAGGAGCAGCAGCAGGACTCCGAGCCCGGCACAGGCGAGGATCAGCAGCCGGGTCCGCAGTGGCGTACGTCGTGAGGTCACGCGGCCTCGCTCTCGCGCTCGAGGGTGGTGGCGACCCGGGGCATCAGCAGCAGACCGACGGCCGCGAGCAGGGCTGCGACCGAGCAGACCGACCAGACCGTGAGGTAGCCCGCCAGTGGCGCATGTCCTTCGGTCGGGTCCTCCAGGGAGCCCGTGGAGGCCAGCGCGATGGCGAAGATCGACGACGCGATGGCGCCGCCGACGGTCTTGGTCGCGTTGGTCATGCCGGTGGCGAAGCCCGTGCGGTCGGGCGGTGCCCCTGCCGCGGCGCTCGCCGGCAGGGCCGCCACCAGCGCGCCCGAACCGACTCCGGCCACTGCCATGTTGACCAGTGCCTGGGTCGTCGAGTCGTGGAAGGGCAACCAGAGGGCATAACCGAGGGCGACCAGGAGTGAGGACATGATGAGCGCGCCTCGGGCGCCCAGCAGTCCAGTGGTCAGTGGCAGCGTGAGCGCCCCGATCGCCAGGAAGACGACGTAGACGCCGATCAGCGTGGAGACGAACGACGCGTCGGCGCCGAGGCCGTAGCCGGCCGTGTCGGGGTCGGTCCGCGCAAAGGTCGAGAGGGGGATCTGGGCCCCGAGCACGGACATGCCGAACAGGAACGCGGTCAGCTGCACCGGCCACTGGAGCGGGCTCGCGAACAGCCGGACGTCGATGATCGGGTCGGCCTGTCGCTGCTCGTACCTCACGAAGGGCACCAGGCTCGCCAGGCCTACGACGATCAGCGCCCAGGCCAGCACGCTGTCCGGGCCTTGCAGCCGGACCAGGATCAGGCCGGCCATCACGAACCCGATCACGTCGGTGATCAGGCACAAGCCCACGGCGTCGAACCGCCCGGGCCTCCTCTCGGGGTCGCGCTCGATGCCCAACCAGATGATGAAGAAGCAGACCGTCACCACGATCGCGGGCAGCATCAGGACGACGGTCATCGAGGTGCTCTCGACGATCGCGCCGCTGGTCAGCGCGCCGATGATCACCGACAGCTCGAGCGCACCTACGAGGATCGCGGCCGAGCGACGGGTGAGGCGGTTCTGCCGTCCGCTGCCCGCAGTACGCCGGTAGACGATCGCGACCTCCATCGGCAGCCAGACGACATAGGCGCCCTGGATCGCCCAGCCGATGAGGAACGTCGTGAACGACGGCGCGAAGGCCAGCACCCACGAGCCGACCGCCGTGATCGCGGTCGAGAGGAGCAGCACGTTCTTGGCGCCGACCATGTCGCCGAGCCGCGCCAGCAGCGGCACGCAGAGCGCCGACACGATCAGCTGCGCCGCCTCGAACCAGTTGACGTCGGCATCGCTGATGTCGAGGTGGTCGGCGATATCGCTGAAGATCGGCGTGTAGTAGCCCTGCAGCACGCCGCTGGCGAGCTCGACGCAGACCAGGAAGCCGACGATCGCGACGAGCGAGTGGGCGCCGAGGATCCTCTCGTGAGGCTCGTGGCCGACGCTGGTGCTCATGTGGGCAGCCTCTCGATGAGCCGTTGGTACCAGTCGATCCCGAGCAGGAAGTCGTCCACCCCGATGTGCTCGTCGTAGGAGTGGATGGCCTGGCGTTGAGCCTGGCTCATCCGAAACGGAGCGAACCGGTAGACGCGCGGGCAGATCGCGGTGAAGTGACGCGAGTCGGTGGCGGCCATCATCACGTAGGGCGCGGGGATCGCCTCGGGGAACAGCTCGACGATGGTCGACTCGATCAGGCGGAAGGCCTCGTCGTCGAAGGGCGAGACCGGACTCGCCTCGCCCTGCTCGAGGATCTCGATCTCGACCTGCTTGTCGCCGATCGCCTTGCGGAGATGGGCGATCACGTCACTGACGGTGTCGCCGACCATCACCCGGATGTTGATGCCGGCTCGCGCGCTGGAGGCGATGACGTTGAGAGCGGGGGAGCCGGACAGGGTCGTCGTGGCGAAGGTCGTGCGGGTCATCGCCGCCGACTCCGGCCCGGCGGCGACCAGGGCCCTGGTGAGCGCGGGGCGTAGCCGCTCGGCGTTGGCCATCAGGGGCCGCAACGGACGGGGTGCGTGCGGCGCGAGCCGGCGGAACAGCTCCACCGTGGGGGCGGGGATGCTGGCCGGCATCGGTGCCCGGTCGACCTTGAGGATCGCCCTGGCCAGGCGGGCGGTCGGCCCGTTGCGAGCCGGGGTCGAGGCGTGCCCGCCACGCCCGTCGACCCGCAGCTCGACACTGGTCGTGCCCTTCTCCGTGACGCCGATCGCGCCGACCGGGGGCTTGATGCCCGGGAACGCCTGGCCCGCGATGGCTCCGCCCTCGTCGATGACCAACCACGGCTCGACACCTCGGCCGGTGAGCTCCGCAACGGCCTCGACTGCCGCAGTACCGCTGACCTCCTCGTCGGACCCGAAGCTCAGCCAGACATCCTGCGCGGGGGTGAAGCCCTGCGCCAGCAGGCGCTCGACCGCCTCGCTGATCGCGACGACGCACCCCTTGTCGTCGAGGGTTCCGCGCCCCCAGATCGCGCCGTCGTGGATCTCGGCCCCGAAGGGCGGGTGCTGCCAGGGTGCGCTCTCGTCGACGGGTACGACGTCGAGGTGGGCCATCAGCACGACCGGCTGGTCGTCGCTCGCGCCGGCCCAGCGAAACAGCAGGCCGTGGCTGCCGACGCGGGTCAGCTCGAGGGCGTCGTAGAGCCGGGGGAACAGCCGCTCGTGCTCGGCCAGCAGCCGGTCGAAGGCCGCGGTGTCGACCAATGCCTGATCACGATCGGAGACCGTGGGGATGCGGACGAGGGCCTGGAGCTTGGCTACCGGCTCCGAGACCACCACTCACGCTCCCACATCTAGGTCGAGCAGAAGGGCGATGGCGTCACGGACCTGGGCCAGTACGACAGGGCCGACGCGGCCCTGCACGGAGCGCACGCGCTCGGTCGAGACAGCCCGAAGGTGTTGGCATTGGGCGGCTGACTCCCGGTCGAGACCATTGTCGTCGTCGGGAAGGATGTGCACCTCTGAGTGGAAGCCGCGCAGGGTGGATGTCAGTGGGACGACGTGAACCACCGAGGGCTTGGCGTCGAGAACCCTCTGCGCAGTCACGACGATGCCCGGGTGCGGATATCCCGCCTCACGCCCGCGGGGGAGTCCGAGGTCGACGTCGACGACGTCACCCGAGCGCAGCATCGAGCCAGGCGCTCTCGTCGGCTCGTAGAGGCGTCCGCAGGTCTGATCCGACCTTGTCCTGGCGAAGTGCGCGGACGGCCAGGTGCACCGTGTGCCCGACAGTCGTGTGCAGCTCAGCGGCCAGCTGCTTGAGCTCCTCGTGGGTGGCGCGGTCAATGCGCACACTCGTGCTCTGCATGCAGATCAGCATACATGCCAGGCAGGACGGCGAGCGCCGAACGCGCAGCTCAGCCGACCGCCTTCGCCTTCAGCTCACGCCGCAGGATCTTGCCGGAGGCGGACTTCGGCACGGCGTCGATGAACTCGAGGTGGCGGATCTGCTTGTAGTGGGAGACCTCACCGGCGACGAACGCCATGATCTCCTCGGCCGTGGCCCCAGAACCTGGGCGCAGCACGACGTACGCCGCGGGGATCTCACCGGCCTCCTCGTCGGGCAGCCCGACGACGGCCGCGTCGACGACGGCAGGGTGGGTCAGGAGCAGGGCCTCGAGCTCGGCGGGCGGGACCTGGAAGCCCTTGTACTTGATGAGCTCCTTGAGCCGGTCGACGACGAACAGGTGGTCTTCGTCGTCGATGTGGCCGATGTCGCCGGTGCGTAGCCAGCCGTCGTCGGTGATGGTCGCGGCCGTGGCGGCCTCGTTGTTGAGGTAGCCCTTCATCACCTGGGGTCCGCGCACCCAGATCTCGCCGTCGGCGTTGACGTCGACGTCGTCACCGGTCAGCGGGTCGACGATGCGCATCTCGGTGTTGGGCGCGGTCACGCCGACCGAACCGGGCTTGAACCTGCCGACGGGCGTCAGGTGCGACACCGGCGAGAGCTCGGTCATGCCGTAGCCCTGGACCACCTCGCAGCCGAGCCGCTTGCCGGTCTCGATGGCCAGCTCCGCCGACAGTGGCGCAGCCCCGGAGAAGACCTGCTCGAGCTTGGACATGTCGTAGCTGTCCACGAGCGGATGCTTGGCGAGCGCCACCACGATGGGGGGCGCCACGAACGACCGGGTGACGCCGTAGTCCTGGTGGATCTGGAGGAACTGCTCGAGGTCGAAGCGCGGCATCGTCACGACGGTGGCGCCCGCGCGCAGCCCGCAGTTCATCAGCACCTGCATGCCGTAGATGTGGAAGAACGGCAGGACGGCGATCAACGTCTCGTCCTCGCGCATCTCGGCGGCACCGAGGGTCTGCGCGACGTTGGCGACCAGGTTGCGGTGGGTGAGCATCACGCCCTTGTTCACTCCGGTGGTGCCGGAGGAGTAGGGCAGTACGACGGTGGCGTCGAGGTCGACGAGGACTGACTCGGCGAGTGGGGTGCCCATCAGTGCGCTGAACGGCGTCGCCCCCTCGGTGTCGCCGATCACGAAGATCTCCTCGACGCCGGTGCCCTCGGCCGCGGCCCGGGCGACCTCGAGGAACGGTGCCACGGTGACCAGCAGGCGAGCGCCGGCGTCGACGAGCTGGTGGTGGATCTCGCGCTCGGTGTACATCGGGTTGATCGTGGTCACGACACCCCCGGCATAGGCGACTCCGTGGAACACCACGGCGTACTCGGGGATGTTGGGAGACAGCACCGCAAGGGTGTCGCCAGGAGCGAAGCCGCGGGCGACGAGCCCGCCGGCCAGGGCTTGCACGGCCTGCTTCAGACCGGCGTAGGTGATCGTCCGGCCGCTGGGGCCGTCGACCAGCGCCGGCTTGTCGCCGAGCTCGTCGGCGAAGGCCAGCATGTAGTCGACCAGGTGCTGGTCGGGGATCTCGACGGGGGGCAACGGGCTCTGGTGGATCATGTGCGCTCCTTGGTCGGGCCCTCGCGTGCTGGTGCTGGGCACGCTACCCAGCGGGGGGGACGACGTCACCCCATCTGTGACGTCTCGGATGCGAGACTGCCGTGGTGGTCCGGCACGTTGACCCGGCTCTCCGCGGTCGATGGACTAGGCACTGTGTCCCACGGTCTCCTCGGCGTTCCAGCGACCGTGGTGGACGACGTCCTCCTGGGCCTTGCGCGGCCGCTTGCTGGGCGACCCAGCGGCACCAAGCGACGCCGTCCGGTTGCCGATCGTGACCGCGCCGATCGGGTCGAAGGTGGCCGGGATGTCGAAGGTCTCGCGGACCGTGGAGACGCGCGCGGGCGGGATGCCGAAGTAGCAGGCGCCGAGGCCCTCGTCGGTGACGGTCTGCAGGATCAGCAACGTGGCCATTCCCGTGTCGATGTGCCAGAAGGGCACCGGCCAACGAGCTTCGTCCTCGTCGGTCCAGCCCTTGTCCGGCTGGGCGTATCTCTTGAGGTAGGCCGCCTTGCTGGAGCAGGGGACGACGATCACCGGGGCCCGCATCATGCCGGTCAGCCACTCGTCGGGCTCAGCGAGCTCGCCCGGGTCGGTGGTCGCGCCCCAGAACGCGCGGACGTCGTCGGCGCTGTCGAGGACCAGGAATCCCCAGCCCTGGCTGAAACCTGCGTTGGGCGCGCGGACGGCGTTGTGCAACGCGCGCTCCAGGACCGCCGGGTCGACGGGGTCCGTGGTGTAGTCGCGGACCATCCGGCGGCGGCGTACGACGTCTTGGAACTCCATGTGGGGCAGCATGCCTGACGACTTCGAGACGATGTGGTCCTCCCTCGCTCCGGTCGGTCGGTCGGCGTCGTCCGGCGGGTACTTCCGGCAGCCGTTCCTCTCCGCCGAGCGCGAGCTGGCCTCGTGGTTCGAGGAGCAGGCGCGGGCGCGCGGGCTCACGGTCGAACGCGACGGCGTCGGCAACCTCGTCGCGTGGTGGGGGGTCTCGACAGGCTCGACCGACCATGCCGGCGCGGTCGTCACGGGATCGCACCTGGACTCGGTGCTGGACGGCGGCGCGTACGACGGCCCGCTCGGCGTGGTCTCTGCGCTTGCGGCGCTGGATCTCCTTGTTTCTCGGGGGTTCTCGCCGTCTCGCCCCCTCGGCGTATCGGTCTTCGTCGAGGAGGAGGGGTCGCGGTTCGGGCTGGCGTGCCTGGGGTCGCGGCTGGCCACGGGGGCCGTGTCGTGGTCCCGGGCCAAGGAGCTGCAGGATCGCGACGGCGTGTACTTCGCGGACGCGGTCGCATCGGCGGGCCTGCCTGGGTCGTCCGACTCCTCGCTGCTCGACGGGGTCGCGACGTTCGTCGAGCTGCACGTCGAGCAGGGGCGCGACCTCGTCGACCGTGACGCCCCGGTCGGCGTGGCGAGCGGGATCTGGCCGCATGGGAGGTACCGCTACGAGTTCCGCGGCCGTGCCGACCATGCGGGCACCACGCGCATGGAGGACCGCGCCGACCCGATGCTGACCTACGCGATGACGGCCCTGGCTGCCAACAAGCAGGCGCGTCTCTCGGGAGAACGGGCGACGTTCGGACGCCTGGAGGTGACGCCGAACTCGACGAACTCGGTGCCCTCGGGGGTCACGGCCTGGTTGGACGCACGGGCCTCGTCTCCTTCCTCGTTGGAGGAGCTCGTCGGCGCGATCGAGCGGCAGGCCTCCGAGCGGGCCTCGCGCGACGAGACACTGCTCATCGTGACTGCGGAGTCGGTCAGCGGGGCCGTCTCGTTCTCTCCCGAGCTCGCCTCCCGGCTGGCCGACCGTCGTGGCTGGCCGGTCATCCCGACCGCCGCAGGCCACGACGCGGGGATCCTCTCCGCCGCTGGGATCCCGACGGCGATGCTGTTCGTCCGCAACCCGACCGGGGTGTCGCACTCGCCGTACGAGACGGCCTCCGTGCAGGACTGCCTCGCGGGAGTCGTGGCCCTCGCCGACGTGCTGGGCGAGCTGGCTGGTGACCCCTCGTGACGGCGTACGTGCTCGAACGCGCCTGGGTCGAGGGGGCCGTGCGCGACGAGGTGTACGTCGAGATCGAGGGCGGTCGGTTCACTTACGTCACACCGGTCAGGGAAAGCCGTCGGAGGTCAGGTGAAGCTTTCCCTGACCTCCGAGGGTTTCCTCGGACATCCGGGGAAACCACCCGGCTCCCCGGCCTCACCATCCCCGGTCTCGCGAACTGCCACAGCCATGCGTTCCATCGGGCGCTGAGGGGGAGGACGCAGCGGGAGAGGGGGACGTTCTGGACGTGGCGTGAGCAGATGTACGCCGTGGCGGAGCGGCTGGACCCGGAGTCCTACCTGGCACTGGCGACGGCGACGTACCGCGAGATGGTGGCCGGCGGGGTCACGGCGGTGGGGGAGTTCCACTACCTGCACCACCAGGCTGACGGGACGGCGTACGCCGACCCCAACGAGATGGGCCATGCGCTTCGGGAGGCCGCACACCAGGCCGGACTGAGGATCATGCTGCTCGACACCTGCTACCTCTCCAGCGGGTTCGGCGAGCCGCCACAAGGGGTCCAGCGGAGGTTCTCCGACGGCACGGCGGCGGCCTGGGCCGAGCGGGTGGCCGACCTGCGAGGAGCAGGAGCCGCCATCCATTCCGTGCGAGCCGTCCCCGACGACCAGCTGCGCACGATCGTGGAAGCCAGCAACGGCAGGCCGCTGCACGTCCACCTCTCCGAGCAGACCAAGGAGAACGACGACTGCGTGGCTGCCTACGGCGCGACCCCCACGCAGCTGCTCGCCGACCACGGCGTCCTCGGCCCGATGACCAGCGCCGTGCACGCGACCCACCTGACCGACGACGACGTGCACCACTTGGGCAGCACACGTACCCACGCCTGCTTCTGCCCCACGACCGAGCGTGACCTCGGCGACGGCATCGGACCCAGCCGCGCTCTCAGCCAGGCCGGGAGCCCGCTGACCCTCGGCTCCGACAGCCACGCCGTCATCGACCTGTTCGAGGAGATGCGCGCCGTGGAGCTCGACGAACGGCTCGCCACTCGCGAGCGCGGACACTGGTCGGCCGCAGAGCTGCTGGCGGCGGCCACGAGCAACGGCCACGCCAGCCTCGGCTACTCCGACGCGGGCGCGATCGCCGTCGGCCAGCGCGCCGACCTGGTCACCCTCGACACCACGACGCCGCGCACCGCGGGCACGGGCCGCGACGAGCACACCGCGGTCTTCGCCTCCTCCGCGGCCGACGTCGTCCAGGTCGTCGCGGACGGGCAGGTCGTCTATCGGCGCGGCGACGACGAGCAGATCGGCCGCGAGCTGGACCTGGCGATCGGCAGACTGCTGTCGTGACGAGCACCCTGATCACCAACATCGGCGAGCTGGTCACCAACGACCCGGCTCGGCAGACGGCCGACGACATCCTCGGTCTGGTCGCCGACGCCGCGGTCGTGCTCGAGCACGGGCAGGTGGCCTGGGTCGGCGCGACCGCCGAGGCGCCGGAGGCCGACGCGTACGTCGACGCGGGCGGGCGCGCGGCCATCCCCGGCTTCGTGGACAGCCATGCCCACTTGGTGTTCGCGGGAGATCGCGCCCCCGAGTTCGCGGCGCGGATGGCCGGCACGCCGTACGCCGCCGGCGGCATCCGCACCACCGTCGCCGCCACCCGCGCCGCCACCGACTGGGAGCTCACGGGCCGGGTCGCCGCACTCGTGACCGAGATGCGCCGCCAGGGGACCACGACCGTCGAGATCAAGAGCGGCTACGGCCTCACCGTCCGCGACGAGGCCCGCAGCCTGGCGATCGCGCGACAGTTCACCGAGGAGACGACCTTCCTCGGCGCCCACGTCGTGCCCGAGGGCAGTGAGCCCGACGAGTACGTCGCCCTGGTCGCCGGCACCATGCTCGAGGCCTGCGCGCCCCATGCCCGCTGGATCGACGTCTTCTGCGAGCGGGGAGCCTTCGACGCGGACCAGGCACGGACCGTACTCGCGGCGGGCGCGGCCGTCGGCCTGCGAGGGCGCCTGCACGCCAACCAGCTCGGTCCCGGCCCCGGCGTGCAGCTCGCGGCCGAGCTGGGCCTGGTCGCGGTCGACCACTGCACCTACCTCGAGGACGACGACGTGTCGGCTCTCGCCGACTCCGGCACCGTGGCCACCCTGCTGCCGGGCGTGGAGTTCTCCACGCGCCAGCCCTACCCCGATGCGCGACGCCTGATCGACGCCGGGGTCGCGGTGGCCATCGCCAGCGACTGCAACCCGGGGTCGAGCTATACCTCCTCGATGCCGCTGTGCGTCGCCCTCGCCGTCCGTGAGATGCGGATGACGCCGGCCGAGGCGACGTACGCCGCGACGGCCGGTGGCGCAGCGGCCCTCGACCGCAACGACATCGGTCGTCTGGTGCCGGGAGCGCGGGCCGACCTGGTGCTGCTCGACGCTCCCAGCCACGTGCACCTCGCCTACCGGCCCGGAGTGCCGCTGGTGCTCGCCACCTGGGTCGGTGGGCACCTTCTCGACGGCTGACTCAGGCGGCAAAGGAGCAGGTCAGCCAGCCTGAGGTAGGCCTGAGGCAAGCCCCTCGGAGCAGAGATAGGGCACCTGTCCGATGTCCGGGTCTACCTCAGAGGCGGAATCTCTTCTCATACCGGGAAACAGGCCCGGAACGAGGAAGGGAACCACCATGAACGACCTGCTGATCAACGCAGAGCTCGACTACCGGGTCAACCGCATCCGCGAGGACTGGCGCCCCATCCGCGCCCGTCGCGCCAGCCGTCGTCAGCGCCGGCAGGAGGAGGCCCGCTACGCAGCGAAGTCTGCGAGCGGTAGCACCTGGATCGGCTGAGATGGCCGCGACCGCGACCGAGACCAGCGGCCCGATGTCGGTGACTACCGACATGATGGGCTGCATGGCCCCGGTCACCACAGCGCCCCTCGTGGGACGAGATGCCGAGCTGGACGATCTCACTGTCCAGCTCGGCATCGTCGCGTCCGACGAGGCCCGCGCTGGAGGCGGCTCCTCGCGACGTGCCGTCCTCCTCGCCGGCGACGCCGGCGTCGGCAAGACCCGCCTGTTGACCGCGCTGCGCGACCGCGCCCTCGACCTGGGCTGGCAGGTCGTCGCCGGTCACTGCCTCGACTTCGCCGACAGCGCCCTGCCCTACCTCCCGTTCTCCGAGATCCTCGGCCGCCTCCAAGCCTCCTCACCCGACCTCGTCGCCTCCGTCGCCGCCCACCACCCCGCCCTCCACCGTCTCGCCCCCGGGCGCCGGATGATGGACGAGGCCGCTCCCGGCAGTGCTGACGGGCCCAACACCGACCGGTCGTCCCTGTTCGACGCGGTCCACGCGATCTTCGAGGCCTTCGCCGAGCAGCAGCCGCTGGTGGTCGTCGTCGAGGACCTCCACTGGGCCGACCAGTCGACCCGCGACCTGCTGAGCTTCCTGTTCACGCGGCCCTTCAGCCAGCCCGTCGCGCTGGTCGCCAGCTACCGCTCCGACGACCTCCACCGCAAGCACCCGCTGCGCGCCAAGCTCGCCGAGTGGTCGCGTCTCCAGACCGTGCACCGCATGTCCCTCGACCCGCTCGCGGCACCCGAGGTGCGGCGGCTGGTGGAGTGCATCGGCGAGGGCACGGGCGCCCACCTCTCCGACGACGAGGTCGCGATGGTGGTCGAGCGCGCCGAGGGCAACGCGTTCTTCGTCGAGGAGCTCGTGGGGGCTGCTGTCACGACCCACGACCACACCGATCGCTCTGGCCAGCGCTGGGTCCCGGCCGACCTCGCCGAGGTGCTCCTGGTCAGGCTCGACCGTCTCGACGAGACCGCGCGCCGCGTCGTGCGCGCGGCCAGCGCGGCGGGTCGCCGGGTCACCCACGAGCTCCTGGCGGTCGCTACGGAGCTCGACGACTCCTCGCTCGACGAGGCCCTCAGGGCCGCGGTCGAGCGCAACATCCTGGTCGCCAGCGACCACCACTACGCCTTCCGCCACGCCCTGCTGGGCGAGGCGGTCTACGACGACCTGCTGCCCGGCGAGCGGGTGCGGCTCCATGGGCGCTTCGCGGCGGCCATCGCCGACGGACGCGCGCGCGGCACGGCTGCCGAGCTGGCGCGCCATGCCACGCTCGCCCACGACGACGAGACCGCGCTCAAGGCCAGCGTCCAAGCAGGGCACGAGGCCGCCCAGGTCGGCGGACCCGACGAGGCCGCCCAGCACTTCGAGCGGGCCTTGCGGCTGCTGAGCGGGCTCGGGGCCGCCGGTGAGGCGATCGTCGACCGCACCCGGCTGGCCGTCGACACCGCCGACGCACTCAGCTCCAGCGGTCATCCCGAGCGGGCGGCAGCGTTGCTCGCCGAGCAGCTCGCGGTGCTACCGGCCGACGCCGCACCGGAGTCCCGGGGCCTGATGCTCGCGGCGCGCGCCGTCGCGCTGACGGCGTTCGAGACCGAGGAGGACCCGCCGGCCATCTCCGAGGAGGCCGTGCGGATCACCCCTGAGACCGACCGTCTGGCCCGTGCCCGCGTGCTGTCGGCGCACGCCCATGTGCTGGCGATGTTCTGGCGCCACCAAGAGGCCCAGCAGGCGGGACTCGACGCGCTGGCGCTGGCCGACCAGCTCAACCGCAGCGACATCGCGGCCGAGGTGATCACCACCTTGTCGGGGCTGCGGCTCGGCGCCACCAAGGAGCGGCTGCGCGAGGCGCTGGGGGAGGCCATCGACCGCACGGTCGAGACCGGAGCCGTCCACGCCGAGCTGCGCGGCCGCTACCTGCTGGCTCGCTCCTACCAGGACTGGGGCGAGCTCGACCAGGCCGAGCGCTGGTTCCGCAGCTCGGTCGAGCGGGCCACCGCTGCCGGCATCGAGTGGGCCCCCTACGCGGCCGGTGCGCGGTTCCACCTGATCTGGGTGCTGATGACCAGGGGCGACTGGGACGACGTGCTGAAGCTGGCTGACCTGTCCGGGACGCATGCCCCACCCTTGGCGCGGGCCAACCTCGCGGGCCTGGCCGCGGCGGTCCGGGTGGCTCGCGGTGAGGACCTCGCCGACGAGCTGCGCGAGCTGCGCCCGATGTGGCGCCTGGACGGAGCGCTCGCCGTCCACGCGGCCGGTCAGGAGATCCGGCTGGCGGTGGGCGACGCCGACGTCAGCCGGGCCCTGGCGGCCTATCGGCGGGTGGTCGAGGTGCTCACCCCGATCTGGCACCCCTGGTTCGACGGTCGCGTGCGCATGGCGACGCTGGTCCTCGAAGCCGTCGCGGCGGCCATGCCTGCGACGCCCTCGGGCGACCGGGCCGCGCTCCTCGCGCTGGCCGACACCTTGCACGACGACGGCCACACGGTGGTCGACCGCTATGCCGACCTCAGCAAGTCCTGGGGGCCCGAGGGCCGCGCCTGGCTGGCCAGCCTCGACGCCGAGCTGCTGCGCGTGCGGTGGCTGGCCGGTGCCGACGACGCGCCGTCGGTCGAGTCGCTGGTCGCCGGCTGGCACGAGGTGGTCGCGCTGTTCGAGGCCTTCGGCGACACCTATGAGCTGGCCCGCGCCCGTGTCGTCCTGGCCTCGGTGCTCCGGGCGGCCGGCGACCTGGCTGGTGCGCGCGAGGTCGCCGACCTGGCCCGCGAGGCCGCACGTCGGCTCGGCGCGACCCCGCTCGTCGACCAGCTGCGCGCACTGGGCTCGGCGCCGGCCCGGCACGAGGCGGGGTCAGATGTGCTCACGCCGCGCGAGGCCGAGATCCTCCAGCTGGTCGCTGCCGGGCGCAGCAACGGCGAGATCGGCAAGCAGCTGTTCATCAGCACCAAGACCGTCAGCGTCCACGTCTCCAACATCCTCGGCAAGCTCGGCGCCTCCGGGCGCACCGAGGCCGCCGCGATCGCCCGGCGCCGCGGCCTGGTCGACTGACGAGACGACTCGTGCGGCCGACTCCTCAGCGGATCAGCCGGTTGGCGTAGCCCGCCCCGCTCAAACGCACGATGCGGGCGATGGCGCCGCACGATGTGGTGTGGGGAACCACGATCGACGTGCTGCCGGCGCCACGGAGGACCCCCGATGCCCACAACCCCCGCGCGTCCGCGCCTGATCGGCGCCGCCATCGTCCTGCTCGCCGGCGCGGCTGTCGTCGTGGAGCTGCCGAGCAGCAGAGACGCGGCGGTGGCCGTCGGCGACCCGGTGATCGCCGCTGCCGGCGACATCGCGTGCGACCCGCTCAACAGCGGCTTCGAGAACGGTGACGGCACCCCGACCGACTGCCGGATGAAGTACACCGCCGCACTCCTCGCCGGCTCCGACGCCGTGCTCGCGCTGGGCGACCTGCAGTACGCCTGCGGTGGGTACTCCGACTTCCTCGCGTCCTACGACAAGAGCTGGGGGCAGTACAAGTCGATCACCTACCCGGCGTCCGGCAACCACGAGTACCAGGGGTCTGGCGGCACGGGCTGCTCGTCGAACGCGGCCGGCTACTACACCTACTTCGGGTCCCGGGCCGGTGACCCCGCCACGGGCTACTACAGCTACGACCTCGGCGCCTGGCACCTGGTCGTGCTGAACACCGAGTGCGCCAAGGTGGGTGGCTGCGGGGCCGGCAGTCCGCAGGAGCAGTGGCTGCGCGCCGACCTCGCGGCCCACTCGACCGCCTCGTGCACGCTGGCCTATTGGCACAAGCCCCGTTTCTACTCGGGGTCCAGCAGCGGTGGCGACTCGACGTACCAGCCGCTGTGGCAGGCCCTCTACGACGCCCACGCCGACGTGGTCCTCAACGGTCACCAGCACTGGTACGAGCGGTTCGGGCTGCAGAACCCCTCGGGTCAGGCCGACCCCAACGGCATCCGCCAGATCATCTCGGGCATGGGTGGCGAGAGCTTCGTGGTCCCGAACTCGACCCGCGCTGCCAACAGCCAGGTGCTCTACTCCGGGCAGAATGCCTTCGGCGTGCTGCGGATGACCCTCCACGACGACAGCTACGACTGGAGCTTCGTGACCGTCACCGGCACGTACTCCGACACGGGGACGCAGGCCTGCCACAACGCAGGGTCGAGCCCCACGGTGTCGACCTCGCCCACGCTGACACCCCCGCCGGACACCACGCCACCGACCACGTCGGTCACCTGCAACTCCGCAAGCTGCTCGACGGGCTGGTACCGCGCGGCTCCGGTCACGGCCCGGCTCACCGCCACCGACGCCGGCTCGGGCGTGGCGGCGACGTACTACACCACCGACGGGACCACGCCGACCACGGCGAGCGCCCAGTACGCCGGCCCGATCGAGCTCGGCCAGACCACGACGCTGCGCTACTTCTCCGTCGACGTCGCGGGCAACCCCGAGGCGGTGCGCTCGACCGTGGTGAGTGTCGATGCGGCCGCCCCGTCGGTGGCCATCACCTCACCGGCCGACGGGTCGTCCTTGCCGCGCAAGGGCACGGTGACGGTCGCGGTGACGGCCAGCGACGCGGGCACGGGATCCGGCGCACCCTCGGGTCTCGCCGGGGTCATCTTCTACCTCGACGGCTCATCCATCGGGTCCGACTCCTCGGCGCCCTACAGCCTGAGCTGGAAGCCGAAGCCCAGCCTGCGCGGCACCCACGTGCTCACCGCGGTCGCCACGGACGTCGCCGGCAACACCACGACGTCCGCCCAGGTGCGGGTCTTCCTCGGGTGAGCGGGCGCACGTCGGCACGCGCCGGCTCGGGGCCCTGGCACGTCGTGACGATCGTGGAGAACCTGCCCCTCGGCGCCGACCACCGACTGCGCAAGCAGGTCGAGACCCTGCTGTCGCACGGCTGCCGGGTGACCGTCGTGTGCAGCCGCCACGAGCTGAACGCCCCCTACCGGAGCCGCGCTGACCTCACCCTGGTCGAGTACCAGCCGCCCCCCGAGCCCCGGGGGCCGCTCGGACAGGTCGTCGAGTACGCCTGGTCGGGACTGGCGGCGGTGGTCCTGCTGGCGCGGGTGAGGTCGCGCGGACGCGTCGACGTGGTGCAGCTGTGCCAGCCGCCCGACATGTACTTCCCGCTGGCCGGTCTGCTGCGCCGAGCCGGCTCACGCGTCGTCGTCGACCAGCGCGACATGATGCCCGAGCTGCTGGCCGCGCGCTATCCGTCAGCGCCCCGGGCCGTCACCAGGCTGTTGCACCTCTTCGAGCGGCGTACCCAGCGCGCGGTCGACCACACGATCACCGTCAACGAACACCTGCGCGACCGGTTGGAGGTCGCGGGCGGGACCGGCAAGGTCTCGGTCGTGTGGAACGGTCCGGTGCTCGCGCGCGTCGACGCGGCACGTCCGGCGCCCGAGCTGCGGGAGGGCTGCGCGCACCTGGTCGTGTGGGTCGGCAAGATGGGCGTCCAGGACCGCGTGGAGCTCGTCGTCGAGGTGGCCGAGGCCCTGGTGGGACAGGGCCGCACCGACGTACGCTTCGCGGTCATCGGAGACGGTGAGCGGCTCGAGGCCCTGCGTGCCGAGGTGACGTCGCGTGGACTCTCGCCCTGGGTGACCTGCACCGGCTGGCTGCCCGAGGACCGGGTGTTCCGCTACCTGGCGACGGCCGACGTCGGCCTCGACACCTCACTCCAGCACGAGGTGACGCCGGTCAAGGCCATCGAGTACATGTCCTTCGGACTGCCCTTCGCCGCCTTCGACCTGCCCGAGACCCGCAAGCTGGCCGAGGATGCCGCGCTGCTGGCCGAGCCCGGGGACGTGGACGCGCTGGCGCGGGCGCTCGCCGAGATCCTCGACCACGAGCCGACCCGCTCGCGGCTGTCGCGAGCCGGCCGGCGTCGCGTCGAGGCTAGCCTTTCTTGGGAGCGGCAGGAGCCTTCTTTCCTGGCCGCCGTCGGCCCGGCGACCGACCCTGGTCCACCCCGTTCGCGGGCGCGGCGCCACGGCTCCGGGGAGGCGTGGCCCGGTCTGGAGCGGCAGGTCCGTCCGGTCGGCTAGCGAGGGGCTCGCGCGGCAGCTCCGTCGTCGCTCCCTTGCAGACCGATGGGCCGACCGCTGCGCTGACCGGGGGCAGGGTGGGCAGGCGGCCCGGGCGTGAGGGCAGGTTCGCGACCCACCCGGCGTTCGTCGTGCTCAACCCCTCGATCGTCGCGACCGCGTCGATCGCGTCGGTCCGGGTGCCCGACCGCAGATCGCCGACCACCAGCAGCAGGTCGGCCAGCTCGGCGAACAGCACCGACTTCGCCGAGTCGAGCAGCGGCGGCACGTCCAGGACCAGGGTGCCCCTGGCCGCGAGCCGGTCCAGGGCCCGGCGCAGGGCCGGCAACTCGACCTCCTCGGCCAGCGCCCCTCCCGTCGGCACCACCGAGAGGTTGCGCACCGAGGTCTGGTGCAGGGCCTGGTCTACCGAGCAGCGCCCGTCCATCAGCTGCCGCAGGCCGGGCGCGGGACGGCACCCGTGCACCTGCTCGGGCAGTAGCCCGTGGCCGTGCGCGGCGACGAGGACGACCGGCGTGCCCTGGGCCGCCAGGGCCGCCGCCGCGCCGCAGGCGACGGTCGTGGTGCCGGCGCCGGCGCGGGGGCTCGTCACCACGACGCGGCGGCCGGGCGCGTGCTCGGTGAGCGAGGCGATCTTGGCGGCCAGGTAGGCGAAGGCGTCGCGGGCCGGACCCCAGGAGGGGACGGCCTGCCGACTGTGGTCGAAGCCTGGGACCCGCATCAGCACCGGCATCCTCGTCCGCCGGCTGAGCTCCTCAGGATGACGCAGCCGGTCGGAGAGGCGGTCCCACGTCCACGCGGCCGCCACTCCGAGCGAGAGTCCCCCCAGCAGGCCGAGCACGAGGGCCAGTGCGAGGGCGTAGCGGGTCCCGGCGTCCAGGCCCGCAGGCGTGACCTGCGTGGCCACGTCCTCGTCGGCCAGCGAGTTGCGGTAGTCGATGTAGGCGTCCGCGAAGGCTCCCGCGCCTCGCACCGCGCCGTCCGGCGTCGTGGCGGCGAAGCTGATGCGCAGCACCGACGACTCCACCACGACCGTGACCGTCACGGCCTCGGTCGCCTGCTGGGTGGCGATGCCGAGTGCCTCGCTGGCGCGGGCGGCCACGAGGCCCGATCGCGCGATCGCTCGCTCGGTGCCCATGTCGGGGCGGAGGGGAGTGCTGCCGGTGTCCTCGGGCGACACCACCACCTCGGCGGTCGCCGCGTAGCTCGATGGTCGTGTGACGGCCACGAGTCCGGCCACGCCGACGCAGACCAAGGTGGCGAGCGCGATCAGCCACCAGTGGGTGCGCACGAGGCCGGGTGCCGTGCCCAGCGCGGAGCCGCGTCCTCGTCGAGACTTCTCGGTGTTCATGCGGTGTCTCCCGTCGGCGACGCTCGTGGTCCCCCTCCGGCCGGTGCCGGGGAGTCCAGGGCCACGATGGCGAGCAGAGCGAAGAGGCAGTCGGCCGCCCCGCGATAGGTCAGGTGCGGGTCGAAGACCATCAGCACGGTGATGGAGACGATCCCTGCGAGCGCTGCCAGCCCGGCGACGGAGTGGTACGTCGTGAGCGAGCGGCAGGCTCGCCAGGTGGTTCGGGTGCCGACCGCGACGAACGCCACGAATGCGGCCAAGAGCGGGACACCGCCGCCCCACAGCAGCCAGGTGTAGCCGCTCTCGATCCAGACGTAGCCCGTCCCCTGGTACTCGACCACGACCCGCGCAGCGGGACGGACGCCGATCAGCGGGTTCCAGCCCGACGACAGCTCGGGCCAGAAGTAGGTCTGCAGGTTGACCAGCCTCGTGGTCCAGCTGACGGGCACGCCGTGGGTGCCCTCGAAGCCGGCGAGCCGGTGCTGCACGACTGGCCACACGGCGATGCCGGCCACGACGAGGCCGACGGGCAGGTAGCGCAGCAGGTCGAGCCTGCCCAGCGCGAGCGCGACGCAGCAGGCGGCGACCACCAGCCCGAGCGCGCTGGAGAACTCCGCGGCCGCGAGTACGCCGAGGGTGCAGGTCCCGGCCACCACGGCCAGCACAGCTCCGTGACAGCGATCCTTGTGCCACAAGCCCGCGGCGATGGCGAGGTTGAGGACCAGCAGGTCGGCCGTCGCGGCCGGCAGCGCGAGGGTGGACCCACCGCGTGGCTGCTCGAGGGCGCCTTCGTGACCGAATGGCACCCAGTAGGTCATCAGCAGCTGGCGGACGCCCGCCAGGTCGAGCGCCTGGAGGATGCCGATGACGGCCACCACGCACCCGGCGGCCAAGGAGGCCCACAGGCACCAGGCCACCTCGCGCTCCGTGCGGACGGCCATCCGGAACAGGACGTAGACCATCAGGTACTTCCACAGCACCAGCGCGTAGCTGATGTCGTCCGCCTCCACCGCGCGACCGCGCACGGCCATCAGCAGCAGCGGCAGCGCCGAGCTGCACACGGCCAGCAGCACCAGGACGGTCTCCAGGCGGCTCACCCTGATCCGGGGACGCCAGCCGGTCGGCAGCCGGACGACGGCTCGCAGGACCAGGATCGACCCGAGCGCCAGCACCAGGGCCTCGTTGGGGCGCAGGGCGGGCACCAGCCGCCCGCGGTCGATGCCCGCCAGGATCGGGGTCAGCGCGATGACGGCGACCGCAGCCAAGGCCGGTCGCCGCCACACGGCCACCGGCAACACCACGGCTGCGGCGAGCAGGGCAAGCAGCCTCGGCGGGGCGAGGGCGCTGGCGGCTCCCACGCCGGCGGCGGCCACGACGGTGGATATGGTCATCGCGACCGCACGCGGGGCCTGCACGGGGCGGGCGGACAGCAGGGTGGCGGCAGACATCACGCTTCCGTCCCGTTCGCGGCCACGGGGCGGCGCACCGCTTCGCGCAGCCAGGCCAGCTCCGGTGCTCGGAGGAGAGCCTGCGTCGCCGCGTAGACGGCCGCGCCGGCCAGGCCGCCGACGAGGACGACCAGCACGGCACCGAGCCGCCCCGGCGTCACCTCGCCCGCGACACGCGTCAGACCCAGGACCGCGGCCGCCGTCACCGCTGAACACGCGAGCACCCGCGGCAGCGGACGCAGCCACCCGGCGCACCCCTGCTGCGCGCCGCGCGCCAGCGTCGTCGCCAGGTGGGTGCCACCGGCCAGGCAGCCGATGGCGTACGCCGCGGCGACGGCAGGTGCGAGCGCGTCGGCATCCGCGGCCAGCACCGCCAGCACCACACCCACGAGGCAGACGGCAGCCTGCAGAGCCATCGAGCGCAGCGGACGGACCGAGTCGTCGCGGGCGTAGGCCGCCTGGGTGGAGACAAAGAAGAGGGCGTGCCCGACCAGGCCCAGCGACAGCACCGCGAGGGTCGCCGCGATCATCCGGTGGTCATCCGGCCGGGACAGCGCACCGACGCCGACCACGTGCGCGAGCGAGCCGGCCAGCACGACGTACCCCGCCGTGGCCGGGACCACCAGGAACAGGGCCAGACGTACGGCGCGCACGTACGCCTCCCAGTACCCCGTGGCGTCGGCGCTGTCGCCGCCGTGGTGCAGCTCGGCGAGTCGGGGGAGCGCACCGATGCCGATCGGCGTCACCACCAGGGCCACCGGCAGGAAGTAGAAGTTCAGCGCGATCTGGAAGGTGACGACCCCGCCGGGCACGCGCGTCATGGCCACCAGCAGGGCGACGGTCTGCAGGGCGAGCAGCCCGGCCTGGAGCAGCGAGTGCCTGGCTCGTCTCACGACCGCCCGCAGCGCGGGGTCCGTCCAGCCACGGGCGGGCAGCAGCCTCACGCCGCAGCGGCGCGCACCCCACCACTGCATCGCGGCGTGCACGGCGACGGCGGCGGTGGACCCGAGCCCGAGCAGGAGCAGCTCCGACGTCGGCACCTCGGCGCCCTCCCGGCCGGTGCCGTAGACGGTCGCGGCGACCGCGAAGACGGCGATGAGGACGACGTTCTCCACGGCTGGCGCGCAGGCGGGAAGGGCGAAGCGGCGGTGGGCGTACATCACTGCGGCGCCGGTGCCCGCCACCGCGTAGAGGGCGACCTGCGGGGCCGTCATCGCGACCAGGGCGGTGACCAGGGGCACCAGGTCGGCGTTCGCCGGGTCGCTGCCCGAGGTGCTCGCGACCACCTGGGGCAGGAGGCCCACCAGCATCGGTGCGGCCACGGCAGTCCCGGCCAGCACCAGCCCGAGGAAGCGCCGCGCCACCAGCTCGAGCTCGGCGGGCTCGTGCGCGACCAGGTGCCGGACCATCGTCGGCACCAGCAGCGTGGAGACCAGCGACCCGGCCAGGAACCCGTAGTAGACGAGGTTGGGCAGGGAGTTGGCGACCTGGAAGGCGTTGCCGAACGTCGTCGGGCCCAGCACCGCTCCGATCACCACGACCCGCGCAACGCCCGTCAGCCGGGCCAGCGCGGTCCCGGCCGAGACGAGGAGCGAGTCGCGGCTGGTCGTGTCGCCGCTGGCGGTCGGCGGGGGGAGGCGCGGGGTCGAGGGGGATGCGATGGGGCGCCGCATCACCGCGCTCCGCGGCCGAGAACCGCCGGGACGGTGCGGAGCAGGATCGCCAGGTCGGTGCGCAGGCCGCGCCGGTCGACGTACTCGACGTCGAGGCGGAGACCCTCGAGCATGGTCAGGCGGTTGCGACCGCTGACCTGCCACAGGCCGGTGAGACCCGGCGGCACCGCGTAGCGGACCGACGCCCAGCCCGGGAACAGCTCGGCCTCGAACGGCAGTGCGGGCCGTGGGCCGACCAGCGACATGCTGCCCGCGACCACGTTGAGCAGCTGCGGCAGCTCGTCCAGGCTGAGCCGCCGCAGCACCCGCCCGAGGGGCGTGACCCGCGGGTCGCCTGCCAGCTTGTAGAGGCCGTCGTGCGCCACCGCCTCGCCCGCCAGCAGCCTGCTCACGTAGTCGCGATGCGCGCCGTCGTCGTTGCCGTCACGCATGGTGCGGAACTTCACCATCGTGAACGGCACTCCGTCGCGGCCGACGCGCGTCTGCCGGAACAGTGCCGGTCCGGGGCTGGTCAGGCGTACGGCGGTCGCGACCACGAGCAGCACGGGCGCGGCGAGCACCAGCGCGGTCAGCGCGAGGGTGAGGTCGAGGGCGCGCTTGGCCACCTCGTACGCGCGAGTGCCCGAGGAGGTGGGGGCTGGTGCCGCATGCGCGGTCATGGCCCGCTTGTCCGCGGCCGGGCTCGGTAGGGGGAGGAGGAACCGGGGTCGGGGACGACTCGCTCGGCGATGTCGGTCAGGTCGGCGACCAGACCGCGGACGCGCGCCGGGTTGCCGTAGGCGACCGTGCCGTCCGGCAGGTCGCGGGTCACCACCGATCCCGAGCCGACCAGGCAGCCGTCTCCGATCGACACGAACGGCAGCAAGGTGACGTTGACGCCGATCTGGGCGCCGGCCCCGATCCGCGGACCCGACATCAGCCGCGCGGAGTCGGCCTGACCGGGGTAGAGGTCGTTGGCGATGGTCACGCCGGGTGCCAGGAAGGCGTCGTCGAGGATCTCGGTGTACTGCGCGACGTAGCAGTTGGTGTGGATCTTGACGCGGTCCCCGATGCGGCAGCCGTAGTCGATCACGCTGTTGCTCCAGATGGACACGTCGTCGCCGATCGTGCACTCCTCCCGCACCACGACGTGATGGCCGGTCTGGAAGCGCCCACCGATCGTGGTGCCGGCGTAGAGGACGGTCCCGCTGCGCAGCCGGGCCCCACCCCCGAGGACCAGCCGGACCGCCGTGGAGCGGTCGGCTCGGTAGTCGAGCAGCACGTGGGGGTCGACGTCCGGCTCCGGCCCGGGGTCGAGCTCTGGCCGCACGTCGGTGAGGCGTGCCTGGACCGTCACCGCGGCAGCCTCCCGGCCACCTCGTTCACCGCCGCGACGACGCGCAGCAGTGCCGCCGGCTCCAGGTGCGGGTACATCGGCAGCGACAGCACCTCCGTCGCGGCCTGCTCGGCAGCGGGCAGCGGGCCGTCGGCGTAGTCGCGGTAGGGCGGCATCACGTGGCACGGCACGGGGTAGTGCACGCCGGTGCCGATCCCCCGCGCGTCGAGCTCGCTGCGCACGCGCTCCCGGTCTGCGACCCGTGCCACCGCGAGGTGGTGGACTCCCTGGCCACCGGGCTGGTCGGCGACGAGGCGGGCACGACCCGGGTCGAGCCGGTCTCGGTACTGCGCCATCAGCCCGACCCGGGACGCGTTCCACTCGTCCAGGTGAGCCAGCTTGGCCCTCAGGACGACGGCTTGCAGGGCGTCCAGCCGGCTGTTGGTGCCGAGGACGACGTGCTCGTAGTGGGTGCCCAGCGCCCGGCCGTGGTCGCGCATCGACCGCAGGGTGGCGGCCAGTCGCGGGTCGGAGGTGACCACGGCTCCGGCGTCGCCGAAGGCTCCCAGGTTCTTGCCGGGGTAGAAGCTGAAGCAGCCCGCCACTGCGTAGGCGCCGGCCCGGCGCCCGGCGTACGTCGCGCCCTGCGCCTGCGCCGCATCCTCGACCAGCAGCAGCCCCAGTGCGTCGGCGCAGGCGCTCAGCGCGACCATGTCCGGCATCTGGCCGTAGAGGTGGACCGCGATGACGGCCTTGGTCGACGGCAGCACCGCCGCCGCGACCGTCTCGGGGGTGAGCAGGAGGGTCTCGGGGTCGACGTCCGCGAAGCGAGGCGCCGCGCCGGCCAGCACGATCGCCTCCACGGTCGCCACGAACGTGTTGGCCGGCACCACGACCGTGTCGCCCGGACCGATGTCCAGGGCGCGCAGGGTCAGGTGCAGCGCGTCGGTGCCGTTGGCCATCCCGACGGCCTCAGCGGTGCCGCAGTAGGCGGCCAGCTCCCGCTCGAAGGCCTCCACTGCCGCCCCGCCGATGAAGGCCGCGCTGCGCAGGACCTCCGACCACCTGGCCTCCACCTGTGCCCGCACCGCCTCGGTCACTGCGGTGAGGTCGAGGAACGGCACGCGCGTCGGCATGTCGGTGGGCGCCCTGGGTCCAGTGGAGCGCACCTCCGTGAGGCTCATACGGCCTCCCTGCTGTGGGCCACGGCCGGCTGACGCAGGCGGGCCAGGCTCGTCGACCCGCGGCGCACCTCCTCGAGGAAGACCTCACGACGCTCCTTCAACGACAGCTGGGCGGCTTCGAGCACCTCGACGACGGCCAGCCCGTTGTGCCCGTCGGTGAGGGGACGCATGCCGGTCAGCACGCAGTCCACGAAGTGCTCGTCCTCCAGGGCCAGCGGCTCGTTGACCACCAGGTAGGGGGCAACCACCTCGCCGTAGCGGTAGGACATCGGCGGCAGGCTCAGGTCCCCGGACTCCTCCGGCTGGGTCACGCCCTTGTTGTGGACCCGCAGCCTCTCCTCCGACTCCAGGTCGTCGAAGACCACCATCTTCTCGCTGCCCACGACCGTCACCCGTCGCACCTTGCAGGGGTCGAGCCAGCTGACGTGGACGTTGGCCTCGATGTGGGGCTCGTCGTAGCGGACGCGCAGGTAGGCGATGTCCTCGAGGCGGCGGTGCGCGTGGCGCGAGGCCCAGCACTCCACGCTGGTCGGGGTGCTGCCGAGCACGTAGTTGAGGATCGAGATGTCGTGCGGCGCCAGGTCGAGCAGGACGTTGACGTCGT
The DNA here is from genome assembly GCF_015352445.1 of Nocardioides agariphilus. Taxonomy (GTDB): domain Bacteria; phylum Actinomycetota; class Actinomycetes; order Propionibacteriales; family Nocardioidaceae; genus Nocardioides; species Nocardioides agariphilus. The sequence goes on along the minus strand of NZ_JADKPO010000016.1, from coordinate 85,738 downwards.
GCTGGTAGAGGCCGAGGTTCAAGCGCGCCGTGTCGACGTAGTACAGGTCTCCCAGCTCGCCACGGGCAACCATCTCGCGCAGGGCCCAGACCGCCGCGTGGTACTCGAAGGTGTGACCCACCATGAGGACGACCTCGCGCTCGGCCGCCGTGTCCACCATGCGGTGGGCGTCGGCCAGGTTGGTGGCGAACGGCTTCTCGACCAGGACGTGCTTGCCGGCCGCCATGGCAGCGCAGGCCAGGTCCGCATGGGTGCTCGGCGGCGTGGCGATCACGAGTGCGTCGATGTGGGGTAGCGCGGACTCCAGGTCCGGATGGCCGTCGACCTCCGGGAAGGAGTGGCGCAGCTTCGCCACCCGCTCCTCACTCGGGTCGATGACGACGACCCGGCTCACCGAGTCCAGCGACCGCATCGTGCGGACGTGCTTGGACCCCCAGTAGCCGATGCCGGCGATGCCGATGCGCAGCCCGTCGCGCGACGTGCCAGTGCCCGAACTCATGCGCTACCCCCTCGTCTGGTGACTCGGCCACGGTGCCGGTCAGTGGTCATGGGGCACACCCACAAATGGGGCCGCCGGGTGTACGTCGATTGGAGGGGGCGGCTCTGCGCGCAACTCGGCCCCCGAACTGACCACGTGCCCCAGCCAGCTCCCCGTGACCATCGAGGTGACGATCGCCAGCAGGACCAACGAGGTGTAGAAGCTCTCGCTGACGATGCCTGCGCCCCACGCCACTGAGGCGAGCACGATGCCGGGGCCCCCGCGGGCGTTGGTGGCCAGGGCGAGGTTGCGCGCGCCGGTTGCCGGCTCCCCGGCCAGCCGGGCGCCGAGGTAGGCGCTCGCGGTCTTGACGCCGCACGCGAACACCAGGAACCAGCCGAAGAAGAGCGGGTCGAAGGCGTGGACCAGGTCGAGCTGCACCCCGACGATCGCGAAGTACACCGGCACGAAGTAGGCAAAGGCGAAGCCCTTCACCGACTCGCGCACCTGCCGGGCGCCCGGATCGTCCTGCGAGCTCGCCGCGATGCCGGCCAGGAAGGCGCCGAAGATCGCGGTGATGCCGAGCGCCAGGGCGGCGAGGGTGACGGTGAAGAGGAAGACGATGTGGAAGGCGATCGGGCTACTGGTGGCCAGCACGTTCCACCTCGCTCCGCGCAGCCGGGCGAACAGGCGCGGGGCGACCAGCAGCATGACCGTGAGGAAGGTCAGGGTCGCGACCACGTGGAAGGTCAGCTCGGCGCTGCTGCCCGACGTCAGGGAGAGCAGGGCCGGGATGCCGAAGGTCTGCTGGCCGGGGGTTTCCACCAGGCCCAGGGCCAGGGCGAGCACGACGTAGACCACGACGTCCTCGAGGACGGCGATGCCGAGCACCACGCGCGCGAACGAGGTGTGGATGATGTCGAGGTCCACCATGATGCGCGAGATGACCGGGATGCTGGTGACCGCGATCGCCAGGCCGAAGACGAGGGTCAGCGCTGTGCGGTTGCCCGCCGTTCCCTCGAGCCCGGAGGGGTCCACGGTCCAGAAGACCGCCAGTCCCGCTGCGAAGGGCACGGTGACGCCGAGCACCGTCACGATGCCGACCAGCCGACCCTCGCCGGGCCGCAACGACGCGCGCAGCTCGGCGCCGGAGCAGAACATCAGCAGGATCAGGCCCAACTGGTAGGACCAGCCGAGGACGGCCGCGGTCGGCCCCGTGTCGGGGAGGAGGGCGTCGTGCCAGCCGGGCTCGAGAGCGCCGAGGACGGTCGGTCCGAGCAGCAGACCGCCCACGATCTCGCCGATCACCCGCGGCTGGCGCAGCACCACGAACAGATGACCCACGACGTGTGCGACGACCACGAGAAGCCCGAGGGCGAGCAGCAGCTGGGCGAGGTCTGCGCCCCCCAGGACCATGCGCTGCCTCCCTCTCACACCCGTCGGCCGGCCGGGTGGTCCCGGCCGGCCCTTTCGCCAGTATCGGGAGGCCGCAGGCACGGGTGAACGACGCAAAAGATGACTCCGCATACGCACTTTGGACCACGCATCGGGACCGGGCTCGCCCTTGTACTTGTCGCGAGCCGGCCGGCCGGGACCCCGACCCCCAGGCGGCAGCGGCCGCGCCGGCGGCACTAGTGCCGATCGGGCCGAACAGGGCTCACAGGGCCGGACAGGGCCGAAGAGAAAGGACGTGAAGGATGACCCTCGTCGAGAGGATCGACACCGTCGAGCTGCCGCACACCCGACCTCCGGAGGACACCTGTCAACTGTTCCTGGTCAGGCACGGCACCACCACCTTGAACGTGCAGAACCGCTACCGCGGTCGCCGGGACGTGCCGCTCGACGCCCAGGGCTACCAGGACGCCGTCGACGCCGCCCGGATGCTCTCGCCCCTGGGTCTCAGCGCTGTCTACACGGGCCCCCTGCGCCGTACCATCGCGACGGCCCAGATCATCGCCGACGAGGCCCGGGTGCCCGACCTGCGGATCCTGCACGGGCTCAACAACGTCGACTACGGCGCCTGGGAGGGGCTCACCGCCGAGGAGGCCAACATGTACAGCCCCGAGGCCTTCGCGCAGTACCGCAACGAGCCCGACGTCGCCGTGTGTCCTGCCGGCGAGCGCCTGACGGACGCGCAGGCGCGGATCGCGCAGGCGGTCGACCTGATCGGGCGACGCCACGAGGGCGAGACCGTCGTCGCCGTGACGCACGCCGTGATGATCCGCCTGCTCGTGCTCGGCCTCACCGGAGTGACCGGCGAGAGCTGGCGCATCCCGGTCGGTCGCGGGTCCCTCACGAGTCTCTCCGTGACCGACGGCCGGGTGTCGCTGAACGCCCTGCCCGAGGGCACCGACGTCGACTGAGAGGCGACCGCCGAACCATGGACGAGCTTCGCCGGCTCTCCCTGCTCCTACAGGGCGGCGGACACCTGGGACAGGAGAGTCCGGCGCGCCGGCTGCGTCATCGGCTCCGCACGGTGGCCACCGAGCACCCGGCGGTCTACCTGCCCTTCGCCCGGCGGAAGTACCCCGGGCCGAGTCCGCGGGTGATCGGGTCCGGCACGCAGGTCGTCATCGACGGGTTCACCCGGTCGGCCAGTACCTACGCGGTCTATGCCTTCCAGGTCGCCCAGCAGCTCGCCGGGCGGCCCCTGGTGCCGTTGGCCCACCACCTGCACGCACCCGCGCAGATCATGACGGCGGCCCGGCGCGGGGTGCCGACCATCATGGTGATCAGGGAGCCGCACGGGGCCGTGCTGTCCCAGGTCGTCCGCGAGCCCGGCGTCGACCTGCTCGATGCGCTCTGGGCCTACCACCGCTTCCACGAGTTCCTGCTGCCGTTCCGAGACGCCCTCGTCGTGGCCGACTTCGCCGAGGTGACCGGCGACTTCGGTGCCGTCGTACGCCGGGCGAACCGCGCCTTCGAGACCTCGTTCGCCATCCCTGGGGACGGGGCGGACGAGGCCTACTGGCGCACCCGGCTGATCCAGCTCCGCCCGACGCTGTCGCCCGTGCTGCTGGGCTTCGAGTCCGGCGAGGTGTCGCTCGCCGCCGTGCAGGAGCACGTCCGCACCGTCCTGCCCACCGCGCGCGGCGAGCGGACCTGGATGCCGTCGGCCGAGCGCGACCGCGCCAAGTCCGCACTCGAGGAGGCCTGGGCCGACCCTCGGCTCGACCAGGCCCGCTCCCGGGCCGAGGCGGCCTACCGGGTCTTCGTCCGCGGTGCCCGTCGTGCTGCGGCCTGAGGCGGTCGCCATCTGGGTGCTGGGCCCGCGGCAGCTGTGCGACCTCGAGCTGCTGGCCAACGGCGCGTTCGCCCCGCTGACGACGTTCCTGGGGCGGGCGGACTACGAGTCCGTGCTGGATCGGATGCGCCTGGCCGACGGCGCCCTGTGGCCCGTGCCCGTCACGCTCGACGTACCCGGCGAGACGCTGGCCGCAGCATCCAGGACCGGTTCGCTGGTGCTCCGTGACCCCGACGGTCGCGACCTGGCCACCATGACGCTCACGGAGGCCTGGCGACCCGACCTCCTCGCCGAGGCCGAGACGGTCCTCGGCACCACCGACCCGGCGCACCCGTCCGCGACGCACCTGCGGTCGGCCGTCCACCCGTGGTACGTGTCCGGCCCGATCCGGGTGCACGCCCGCCCGCGGCATCCCACCCTGCCGCCGCTTGTCTGGGACCCGCGCGCGGTCCGGTCCGAGATCGCCCGGCGGGGCTGGGAGCGCGTCGTGGCGTTCAACACCAGGAACCCCATGCACGGCGCCCATCGCGCGCTGGTGGCCAGGGCGATGGCCCAGGCCGGAGCCGCCGCTCTCGTGCACCCCGTCGTCGGCCCGACCCGGCCCGGCGACGTCCCGGCCGCCGTACGCGCGCGCTGCTACCAGGCGGTGATGCGCACCATGCCGCAGGACCGCTCGATGCTGGCCCTGCTCCCGCTCGCGATGCGGATGGCCGGTCCCCGTGAGGCGCTGTGGCACGCCCTCGTGCGGCGCAACTACGGAGCGACGCACTTCGTGGTCGGTCGCGACCACGCCGGTCCGGGGCGGGACTCGCACGGCCGGCCGTTCTACCCCGAGTACGCCGCCCAGGAACTGGTGGGCGCGCACCAGGCAGAGCTGGGGATCGCGCCTGTGTGCCTGCCCGAGCTCGTCTACGTCGAGGACCACGGGTACCTCGCCAGGGACGAGGTGCCGCCGGACGCGGTCGTGCGCACCATCTCCGGGACGCGCCTGCGCGAGCTCCTCCGCGAGGGGGCGCCGGTGCCGGAGTGGCTGGCGGCGCCGGAGGTCGCGGCCGAGCTGGCCGCCCTGCCGCCGAGCGCCTGAACGCCGAGGACCCGTGCGGCCTAGCCGGGCAGCCGGGCATGGTTGGCCAGCGAGACGGCCGCCAGGGTGCTGTGCACGTCAAGCTTGCGGAGCACGTGGTTGATGTGGGTCCGCACGGTGTGCGGCGAGAGCAGGTAGCGGTCGCCGATCTCACCCCGGGTCATCCCTTGGGCGAGGCAGTCGAGGATCTCCACCTCGCGTGCCGAGAGCGTGCCCATCGCCTGCCGCGAGGAGCTGCGCCGGTCGTCCTCAGCGAGCAGCGAGTCGATCACGACCGTGACCAGGTCGGGCGGGATCCACGTCTCGCCGTCGTGCACGGCATGCAGGACGGTGACCAGCTGCTGCGGGTCGACATCGGGTCGCACCCAACCCCGAGCACCCGCCCGGATGGCAGCCGTCACCTGCTCCTCGTCGTCGTTCTCGCTGACGACGACGACGGAGACCGCGTGACCGGCCGCTCTCAGGTCGGCGATGTGCTCGGGCTCGTAACCCTCCCCCAGTCCCATGAGGACGACCTGGACGGCGCCGCGGGCCACCGCGGCCCAGGCCCACTTGAAGGTCGTGTGGGCGGTGACCACCTCGATGCCGGGCCAGCTCGCCAGCATCCGCTCCAGGCTGTCCACCCAGGTGCGCTGGGGATGCAGCAGTGCGAGCTGGAGTGGCTGCGCCGCCACGGGAGCCATCGTCACTGGCCCACCGCCTTGGGGCGCGAGGTTCCCTGCTCCTCGGCGAGCACCGCGACCGCCTGGATCCGCGAGTGCACACCGAGCTTGGACAAGATCGCCTGGATGTGGCTGCGCACGGTGGTGCTGCTGATGCCGAGCCGCTCGACCATGTCGGAGGTCGAGAGTCCGTCGGACAGGCACGAGAGCACGACGCGCTCCTGGGTCGTGAGCCGGTCGAGCAGGCCGCTTCGCGCGGGCGGACCGCTCTCCGAGGCGAGGCGCCGCAGCAGTCCCTTGTCGAAGTGCCGGTGCCCGTCGGCCACGTGGCGCAGGACGGCCACGATCGCATCGAGTCGCTCGTCCTTGCGGATGTACCCCGCGACGCCCAGGCGCTCGGCGGTGAGGATGTCGTCGGGCGCGGCCGACGCGGTGAGGATGACGACCCGGGTCTCGGGGTGGTCCTCGACCACGCGCCGGGCCGTGTCGAAGGCGTCACCGGTCGGGAAGCGCAGGGCCGTCAGCAAGATGTCCGGGCGGTGCCGAGCGACTGCCGCGAGGGCCTCACCGGGTCGGCGGGTGACCGCGTCGACGACGAAGCCCTCCTTGACCAGCGAGACGGCGAGGGCCTCGACCAGCAGCCGGTGGTCGTCGCAGACCACCAGGGACGCAATCGGAGCGCCTCGTGGTCGAGACGCCGTCGGCTCCCCCTCGCGTCGCATGCTCGCGCTCGCCATCGCTACCACCTCACGGTGGCCCGAGCTCCACACCCCCCAGGTGCCCCGGGAGCCGGACCCCCCCGGCGCGCAGAACCGATCTTGGTCGCGGATCTGTGAATAAGTAAACGCCGGTCTTCCACAGGTCTGGACCGCCCCAACCTGGGGTATTCGCCCTGGTCAGCGGACCTTCGGGCACCGGCGACCGGCCTCTCATCCAGATGGCTTATCCACAGGTACGCCACTTGCAGCCAGGGTGCCGGCCGGGGGTCACCCCGAGGGATGCTTGTCGGCGTCTGGTCCCGGGGCTTGACTTGCTGTCGTACGCGTCACCCGACCGCTCCACGAGGAGGAACACCATGACCTTCGACGACGCTCCGCTCGACGACGACGAGATGACGACCTCGGGCACTGACCCTCTCGACGTAGGTGGCGACGCCGACGGCACCGATGGTGGAGACGCCGACGGCACCGATGGTGGAGACGCCGACGGCACCGACGGTGGAGACGCCGACGGCACCGACGGCGACGGCACCGATGGCGACGGGACCGACGGGACCGGACTCTGAGAATTCGGGGCCCTCACGCCGTGCCCTCCGCTCTCGACCTGCTGAGCGGTGACGCCCAGACCTTCGCCACGAAGGTCTGGGCGTCGTTGGTGCATGTGCACCAGGTGGAGCCGGACGCGCTGGTGGGACTGCTCTCCCTCGACGACGCCGACGCCCTGCTGACCGGCTCGGCGATCCGTACGCCGGCCGTGCGGGTGGCCAAGGACGGCCGGGTCCTCGACCAGTCGGCGTACGTCCGCAAGCACGCCGCCATCGCCGGACAGGCCCTCAGTGGGCTCGTCGACCCGCGGCGTGCGCTGGCCCTCTTCGCCGAGGGCGCGACGGTGGTCTTCCAGGGACTGCACCGCTACCACCCGCCCCTTACCGACCTGGTCTCCCGCCTCGAGCTCGAGCTGGGACACCCGTGCCAGGCCAACGCCTACCTGACGCCTCCCGGCTCCCAGGGCTTCGACGTGCACTCCGACACGCACGACGTCTTCGTCTTCCAGACCCACGGCACCAAGCAGTGGGAGGTGCACCACCCGGAGGGTGGGCGTCCCTGCGGGCACGAGGCCCACGAGCCTGGCTGTCGTGTCGACGACATCCTCCTGCGGCCCGGGCTGTCGATGTACCTCCCCACCGGCACTCCCCACGCCGCGCGCGCTGAGGGCGAGGCCAGCCTCCACGTGACGATCGGCATTCAGCAGCTCACCTGGCGGGCGCTGGTGCGCAGAGCCGTGGACCGGCTGGTCGACGAGGTCGACGACGGGCACCTCCCCGTCGGCTGGGCGGAGCGGCGCGACGGGCTCGGCCCGGGCCTGACCGACCGGCTGCAGGCGCTGGCGCTCGCGATGGCGACGGTCGACACCGAGGCGGCGGTCGGCGACGAGGCGGAGCGGTTCCTCACCTCGCGCGGCAGCCGTCTGCGTGGCGGGCTCCACGACGTCCTGGAGATCGACCGCATCGGCTCCGACACCGTGCTGCGACGTCGTGACGGCCACCCGTGCGTGGCCTCGGCGAGAGGCGACAAGATCCGCGTGCTCATCGGCGATCGGCACCTCGACGTACCGGCCCGGATCGCGTCCGCCATCGAGGTGGTCGTGGAGCGCGAGCAGCTGACGCCCGCCGACCTGGGGCTCGACGCCGACAGCAACCTGGTGCTGGCCCGCCGCCTGGTGCGCGAGGGCCTGCTCGAAGTCCTGCGCCGTCCATGAGGTTCCGCTGCTCGGCGGCCGGCGTCGAGCGAGGCGAGTCCCTCGCGGGTTCCGCGTCGACCGTGCGCTCCTTCCTCCTGGTGGAGAACCCTGGCCCCTGGGGCGTCGACGCGCTGCGCGACAGCCGGCTGCCCGCCGACGTCAAGCAGCCGTTGCGCGAGGCCGCCGCCCGGGCCCGGGTGCGCGTGCTGCTGATCCGCCGCTTCCACCGCCGCGCCCCTCGCACCGGGTTCCGGGTGTACGCCGCGAGGGCTGACCTCGAGGAGAGCTGGCTGCAGACGGTGGTCCTCGACGACCCCCACGAGCTCTTGGACCTCGACCTGCACGCGCTCGGGGAGGGTCGCTCGCCCGGCCTGGTGCCCACCGAGGACGTGCTGTTCTGCGTCTGCACCCACGGCAGGCACGACGCCTGCTGCGCCGAGCAGGGGAGGCCGGTTGCGGAGGCGCTCACCGCTGCCCATCCCGAGCAGACCTGGGAGGTCTCGCACATCGGGGGCGACCGGTTCGCCGGCAACGCCCTGGTGCTGCCCTACGGCCTCTACCTGGGCCGGCTCGGACCCGAGTCGGCTGTCGCCGCGGCGCGCGACGTGCTGGGTGGTCGACTGCCCCTCGACGTCCTGCGCGGGCGCTCCAGCCTGTCGATGCCGGCCCAGGCCGCCGAGATCGTGCTGCGCCGCCACCTCGGCGTCACCGAGATGGCGGCCCTGCGAGTACTCGGGATCCGACGCGACGGTGCCGTCACGACGGTCGACCTAGCCGTGGCCGACGGGCGCTGGACCGTCGCGGTGCGGACCACCCAGGGTGACGACGCCCAGCTGACCTGCTCGGCCAGACGGCTCAACCCCGTGCCCGTGCACGAGATCGTCGACCTGGCCCAGGTCTGAGTCACCACGCCTGACGTCACGAGCCGGAATCCGAGTGCGCGCGGCCGGGCGCTGCGCGACGATGGCCCCTTGTGACCCAGCAAGCGCCCGAGCGACGAGGCTGGCGCGAGCGGCTGCGCTCGGTGCAGATGGACGTGACCCCACTGCGCACCTCGCGCGACTTCCGGCTGCTGTTCCTGGCCGGCACCGTCTTCTACCTCGGCGGGATGGTGTCCTACGTCGCGATCCCCTTCCAGATCTACCACCTGACGGGATCCAACTTCGCGGTCGGCGCCATCGGGCTGGTCGAGCTGGCTCCCCTGGTGGTCTTCGGGCTGTACGGCGGCGCGCTGGCCGACCACGTTGACCGCAGGCGCCTGCTGGTGCTGACCGGACTGGCCCAGGCGGTCCTGACGGCGGTGCTCGCCGCCAACGCCTTCCGCGAGGAGCCCAGTGTCACGGCGATCTTCGTGGTGGCCGGCCTGCTCACCGCTGCCGGTGCGCTGCAGCGGCCGAGCCGCGAGGCCCTCGCCCCGCGGACGGTGCGCCACGAGCAGATCCCTGCGGCCAACGCCCTCGACAGCTTCGGGCGCCAGGTGGGTGTGCTGATCGGCCCGGCGGTCGGCGGGCTCCTGGCTGCCTACGTCGGCATCGGCTGGTGCTTCGTGGTCGACGTGGCCGGACTCGCCGTCGCGACGCTCCTCTACGTGCGGATGCGTCCCTACCCCCACCAGGTGGAGACCACGCCGCCGAGCCTGCGGGCGATCGGCGAGGGGTGGAGCTACGCCGTTCGGCGCAAGGATCTGCTCGGCACCTACCTGGTCGACATCGTCTGCATGCTGCTGGCCTTCCCCGTCGTGCTCTTCCCGGCCCTGGCCGCCGACGTCTTCGAGCATCCGCAGCTGCTCGGCCTGCTCTACACCGCGGAGACGATCGGTGCCGTGCTCGCGACCGTGCTCTCGGGCTGGACGGCCCGCGTCCACCACCACGGGCGGGCGATCGTGCTCGCGGCCGCGGCGTACGGCCTGTTCATCGGGCTGGTCGGACTCGCGCCCACGATCTGGGTCGTGCTGGCTCTCCTGGTGCTGGCGGGTGCGGCCGACATGATCTCCGGCGTGTTCCGAGGCACGGTGTGGAACCAGACCATCCCCGAGCACATGCGGGGCCGCCTCGCCGGCATCGAGATGCTGTCGTACTCCGTCGGGCCGATCGGTGGCCAGGTGCGCTCCGGCCTGGTCGCCGACCTCTGGTCGGTGCGCGGCTCGATCGCGAGCGGCGGCATCGCGTGCGTCGGAGGCGTCGCTCTCGCCGCCGCCTGGCTGCACGACTTCTGGCGCTACGACTCCCGGACCGACGAGCACGCCACCGCGGAGAGAGCCCGCCGGGCCGCCCGCGGTGAGTGACGCACTTCCCTGGGGACGGGCGGGTCAGCTGCCTCGGGGGCAGCCGTAGGCCTGCGAGCAGGCCGGGTGGATGTCGGGCCAGTCGGCCTCGAGCCAGGTGCGGTTGCGCAGCTCCTTGCGGACCCGGCCCTGGTAGCCGAGCGAGGCCTGGGTCCGCCACTCGCCGGAGTACCAGAAGCCGACGCACCCCCACAGGTCACCGGGTCGGTAGGCCGCCGGTCCTGGCTCGTCGTAGAGCCACGAGACCCACCCCTCGTAGCAGCCGCGCAGGTTGGCGCCGAGGTAGTCCAGGGCGAAGGCTGTCGAGTTGCGGTTGAACGGGAAGGTGCCGTTCTGGTTGCCCTTCAGCCGCCCCCAGTCCGGGTCCTGCCACGACATTACGCCCGCGATGCTGAACGTCTCGGGGCAGATCCCCGACCCGAAGTCGGCCTGGTAGTCGTGTCCCGCCCTGCTGATCCCGGCGCAGTACGCGCGGGTGGCGCTGGTCGCCTTGTCGACCATGTCGCCACAGCCCCAGTCGATGACGCAGCGGCCCGACGGGTAGATCTCGTACTGGTACCAGGTGGACTCGCGCACGGCGATCGCGCGCAGCAGGTTGTCGGAGAGACCCCACTTGCAGGCGGCCCACTGGAAGATCTCGTCGGTCGTGCCCGTGTAGTTGCCCGCGACCCTCGGCAGCAGCCAGGTGTCCCACTTGCGCCGGTAGCTGCCGTCGGTCGAGAGCGGCCGCGCCGCGAGGGACGCGTGCACCTTGGTCGTGTTCGGCTTGGTGCCGTTGGGTCCGGCGTTGTCGGGTCGCGGCTCCCAGGTGGAGTGGTGCACGCGTGAGCGGCAGCGGGTGCCGCCGGGAAGCGTCCGCCAGGCCCCGACCTTCCTCAGGAAGAAGTAGCCACTGCGGGCCGGTGGAGCGACGGTTACCTCCCGCTGGGGCGCCTCGCCCCGCGGGCCGACGGCGGACGCCCGGAAGGGGGTCGCGGTCAGGAGGGCCACCGCCAGGAGGCCGACGAGGAACGCCGGCCAGGTCTGGTGCCGCTGTCGCCCGCACCGCATGGTCCCGACCATGGCCCTGCGTTCCGCTGCGGTCAACCGTCGCGCCGCTCCAACTTGCCAGCGCGCAGCGATGCCCTGGCAAACGGGGGAACGGGCGTACGTCGATTGGCGGAGTCGCGCCCGGCCGCCGCTTCCTAGCGTGGCCGCTAGCGCACGCGCCGTCGATCGCGGCGCGCGCGCGTCCACGTGGGAATTGGGGAGACGCATGAACCGGTTCGCGACCAACGCCACCAAAAGGCCGACGAGGTCCCGACTCACCGGGCTGCTGAGCCTGGTGCTCGCCGTCGTCGGCCTGGCCGTGTTCGCGACCCCCGCACGCGCGGCCGGGCCCGTCTACGTCTCCCTGGAGTTCGACAACACCTCCAGCTCCCTCTACAACCTCGCCTGGCAGCAGGCCCTGCAACCTCACAACGCCAAGGGCACGTTCTTCGTCACCTCCGCCTCCGTGGTGAACACCTCCGGTGGCGCCCAGCTGAGCTGGAGCCAGGTCGGTGCCCTGGCGACGGCCGGCAACGACATCGGCGGCCGGGTCGGCACGAACCTGTCGGCCGACCCCAACGCGGCCACCGCCGTTTGTGCCGACAAGGCCCTGTTGGTGAGCAAGGGCCTGAGCCCGGTCGGCTACTCGTACGGCGGCGGTGCGACGAGCGCGGCACTGCAGGCCGCGGTGAAGTCCTGCGGCTACGGCAACGCCCGCACCGCAGGGGGCGGCACCGAGTCCCTGCCGCCGGCCAACTGGTTCGCCACCAAGGCCGTCGCTCCCGCCGCCCAGACGCTGGCGAGCATGCAGACGGCCGTCAACAACGCCGCTGTCAACGGGGGCTGGGTGCAGCTGGTGATCAGCCGCGTGTGCTCCAGCACCCTGGACTCCGCCAACTACACCGCGTGCAGCGGCGCCAGTGGCCGCGTCGAGCTGACCGACCTCAACGCGTTCCTCGACTGGATGGGCAACGCCGGCCAGGCCGGCGGCGCACCCGCGGTCGCCTCGCTCGCCAAGCTCAGCAACGTCGTCAACACAGCCGACACGAGCGCGCCGAGCACCACGATCGCCTGCAACGGCGCGGCCTGCGCGAGCACGCCCTACTCCGACGTGGTCAGCGTGACCCTGGCCGCGGGCGACAACGGATCCGGTCTGGCCAGCACGCACTACACCGTCGACGGCACGGACCCGACCCTCGCCAGCCCCACCTACACCGCTCCCTTCAACGTCAACAGCTCGACGAGCTCGGTGACGGTCAAGTACCGCTCGTGGGACAACGCCGGCAACGCCGAGGCCGTGCAGACCCAGGTGATCCAGGCCCCGACCGACGGCGTCGCCCCGAGCACGTCGATCACGTGCGACAACGCGACGTGCACCGGCTCCTACGTCGCGACGGTCACCATCCGCCTGCAGGCGACCGACAGCGGCGGCTCCGGCGTCGCCGCGACCTATTACACGACCGACGGCTCGACGCCGACCACGGCCAGCACGGCGTACTCCGGTCCCTTCGTGCTCAACTCTCCCGGCACCCACACGGTGAAGTTCTTCTCGACCGACACGGCCGGGAACGCAGAGGCCGTGCAGCAGCAGCAGGTCACCGTCGTGCCGGTCACCACGAAGGTGGCGCTGACCTTCGACAACGGAACGGTCGGCCAGTACACGCTGGGCTTCCTCAAGGCTCTCAAGCCGCACCATGCCAACGCCACGTTCTACCTCAACTCCGGCACGGTCGGGGTGTCGGGCAACATCATGAGCTGGAGCCAGGTCGCCGACCTGGCCGCCGACGGCAACGACATCGGCGGCAAGACGGTCAACGCCACCAACCTGACCACCGACCCCAACCCGACCGCCCAGGTCTGCGACGACCGGACGGCACTGCGCAACCACGGGCTCGACCCGGTCGGCTTCGCCTATCCCGGAGGTGCGTCCAACGCGACCGTCAAGGACATCGTGAAGGCCTGCGGCTACGGCATCGCGCGCAGCGCCGGGTCCGTGTCGCCCACGGGGCCGACGTATGCCGAGAAGTTGCCGCCGAACGACTGGTACGCCACGCGCGCCTGGGCGCCCAGTGGCCAGGTGACCCTGGCCAACATGATGGCGCTCGTCAACGGCGCCGCCGCCAACGGTGGCGGGTTGAGCCAGATCGTGATGACGCGGGTGTGCTCACAGGTGGAGGACCCCAACGGCTTCGCCACCTGCTCGACGGCCGCCGGCTGGATCGACCTCGCCGACCTCAACGCGTTCCTCGACTGGATGGACGCCGCGGGGCAGAGCGGCGGCGCCCCGGCGGGCGCTGCGCTCAGCACGGTCAAGGGCGCCGCGATCGGAGCCGACACGGTCCTGCCCGCCTCGACCGCGACCTGCAACGGCCAGGCCTGCGCGTCGAGCACCTACACCCAGACGGTCTACGTCACCCTCAGCGGCACCGACGTAGGCTCCGCCGTCGACACCATCCACTACACGACCGACGGCTCGCTGCCGACGCTGTCGAGCCCGACTTACACCAAGCGCATCCCGGTCACGAGCACGACGACGATCCGCTACCGTGCGTGGGACCACGCGGGCAACGCGGAGGCGGGCAACACCCTGACCGTCGACGCGGACCTGCCGCCCGACGGGATCGCGCCGACCACCTCGATCGCCTGCGACAGCGCGGCCTGCGGCACCGGTACCTACAACGGCTCGACCTCCGTGACGCTGTCGGCGGACGACGCGATGGGCTGGGGCGTCGACACCACGTACTACACGACCGACGGCTCGACCCCGACGACGTCCAGCACGGTGTACGGCGGGGCGTTCAAGCTCGGCACGCCCGGCACCTACACAGTCAGCTACTTCTCGACCGACCTCGCCGGCAACGCCGAGGCTGTCAAGACGCAGCAGATCGTGGTGGACCCGCCCAAGGTGATCGTCTCGCTCACCTTCGACGACGGCCTGCTCACCCACTACACGCTCGCGGACAAGCGCGCGCTCAAGCCCCACGGGATGTTCGGCACGTTCTACAACAACAGCGGCCTCAACGACGTCGACGAGCAGCACATGACGTGGGCGCAGCTGACCGAACTCAACAACGACGGCCATGAGATCGGCGGCCACACCGTCGACCACGTCAGCATCAAGGGGATGACCGATCAGGCCCAGCTGCAGTACGAGGTCTGCCAGGACCGCCAGAACCTGCTCGACCACGGCTTCTACCCGACCAGCTTCGCCTACCCGACGGGCGCCTACGACGCCGCGGCCGAGGCGATGGTCCAGGCCTGCGGCTACACCAGCGGGCGTGCGGCCGGTGGCATCAACGTCGCCGGTGTCGGTGCCGGTCCGGTCTACGCCGAGACCATCCCGCCGAAGGACACCTACGCGCTGCGCACGCTCTACGACCAGCCGGTGGGCAGCCCCCCGAACGTCCCGCCGATGACCCTGGCGAACCTGCAGGCGGCGGTGCAGGCGACGGCCGACCACGGGGGCGGCTGGCTCCCGCTGGTCTTCCACGAGATCTGCTCGCAGCAGTACGACCCCGCCAACTACTCCTTCTGCATCAGCGACTGGGGTCCGATCGAGCTCAGCACTTTCAACGCGTTCCTCGACTGGCTGCAGCTCAGCGGCCAGCCGGGCGGTGCGCCTGCACGCACCGTCGTGCAGACGGTCACCGAGGTGATGAACGGTCCTGACACCCAGGCGCCGGTCACCACGCTCTCCTGCAACGATGCGGCCTGCGGCTCCTCGGCGTACGCCGGCTCGGTGACGCTCGGCTTCGCCGCCACCGATCCCGGCGGCACCGGTATCGCCGCGACCTACTACACGACGGACGGCTCGACCCCGGACACGACCAGCCGCAAGGCAGGCCGGGCCTTCACCGTCACCAGCGACACGACGCTGAAGTTCTTCTCGGTCGACAACATGGGCAACGCCGAGGCGGTCAAGACCGTCAGCGTGCTCGCCTCGCCGCGCTCCGAGCCCATGGTGGCCGCAGCCGGCGACATCGCCTGCGACCCGACGGCCCCGGCGTTCAACTTCGGCCTCGGCACCGACCAGGACTGCCGCGCCTCGCACACCGCGCGCCTGCTGCAGGGAGCCGACGCGGTGCTGCCGCTCGGCGACGTGCAGTACAACTGCGCCGGTCCCGCCGCGTTCGCCCAGTCCTACGACCCGACCTGGGGCGTCTACAAGTCCATCACCAGACCGGTGCCGGGTGACGAGGACTACGCCACGACGGGTGGCACCGACTGCCAGGCGACGCCGGGCGCCGGCTACTACGGCTACTTCGGTGACGCGGCGGCCGACCCGGCGAAGGGCTACTACAGCTACGACCTGGGCTCGTGGCACGTCGTGGCGATCAACACCGCCCCCTGCGAGGTCAACGCAGCGTTCTGCGCGGCCGGCTCCGCTCAGGAGCAGTGGCTGCGTCAGGACCTCGCCGCGCACCCGACCGACTGCACCCTGGCCTACTACCAGAACCCCCGCTGGGCCTCGACGGCCTCGGGCTCCGGCGGCGACTCCACGTTCCAGGCGATCTGGCAGGCGCTGTACGACACGGGTGTTGACGTGGTGCTCAACGGCGACCGCCACTGGTACGAGCGGACGGCTCCGATCAACGGCAGTGGCCAGGCCGACGCGGTCAACGGCGTCCGGCAGTTCATCGTCGGCACCGGCGGCGCCGGACTCGACACACCGGGCCGTGCCTCGGCGGTCACCCAGGCCCTCGACGCCACCACCCACGGAGTACTGAGGCTGACGCTGCGCAACGGCTCCTACGCCTGGGAGTTCGCTCCCGACGAGGGCACCTTCACCGACGCGGGCAGCACCTCGTGCCACGCGGCACCGGTGCCGCCGGACACCGCGGCGCCGACGACCACGATCGCCTGCAACGACACGCCGTGCTCGGGCTGGTACACCAGCTCGCCGCAGGTGTCGCTGGCCGCCCAGGACAACCAGGGCGGGCGCGGCGTCGACGCGACGTACTACACGACCGACGGCAGCACCCCGACGACGGCCAGCACCCGCTACACGGGGCCGTTCGCGCTGGCCGGCACGGCGACGGTGAGGTTCTTCTCGGTCGACCTCGCGGGCAACGCCGAGGCGGTGAAGTCGCAGGTCGTCCAGGTGGACGGCACGGCTCCGTCGACGTCGGTCGGCTGCGACGGCCTCGCCTGCTCGTCGGCGTGGTACCGGGCTGCCGTGACGGTCACGCTGCCTTCGAGCGACGGCAGCGGCGGCTCCGGGGTCGAGGCGACCTACTACACGACGGACGGCTCGACGCCCACGTCGGCCAGCAACAGGTACACCGGCGGCTTCACCCTCACCCAGACGCGGACGGTCAAGTTCTTCTCGGTCGACGTGGCGGGCAACCCCGAGGCGGTGCGGTCGCAGCTGGTCCAGATCGACAGCGCCGCGCCGACGACCACCATCGCCTGCAACGCCGCAGCCTGCGCCACGACGACGTATGGCGCCGGTCTGCAGATCACCCTGTCCGCGACGGACAGCTCGGGCGGCTCGGGCGTGTCGGCGACCTACTACACGACCAACGGCACCGCGCCGACCACGTCGAGCACGAGGTACACCGGCGCCTTCACGCTGAGCCAGACCAGCACGGTGCGCTACTTCTCGGTCGACCAGGCCGGCAACGCCGAGACGTCCCGGTCGCAGACCGTCACGGTCGACGCGACCGCACCGACCTCGTCGATCACCTGCAACAGCACGACCTGCTCGACCGGGTGGTACCGGTCGTCGGTGACCATCGCGCTGAGTGCCTCCGACGGCACGGGGGGCACCGGCGTTGAGGGCATCTACTACACGACCGACGGCACGACGCCGACGACGTCGAGCACGAGGTACACCGGGTCCTTCAGCATCACCGCCACCCGGACCGTGAACTACTTCGCGGTCGACAACCGCGGCAACGCCGAGGCGGTCAAGACGCAGGTCGTGCAGATCGACGGCACCGCACCCATCACGTCGATCACCTGCAACGGCGGCTCGTGCAGCACGGCGTACCCGCTGTCGGTCACCGTGGCGCTGACGTCGTCGGACGGGACCGGCGGCTCGGGGATCTCGAGCATCCACTACACGACCAACGGGACGACGCCGACCCTGAGCAGCCCGACGTACACCGGGCCGTTCACGGTCAGCTCGTCCGTGACCGTCAGGTACCGCGCCTGGGACGTCGCCGGGAACGTGGAGTCGACGAAGAGCCAGTCGGTCTCGGCCAACCGCGACAATGCCCCGACGGCGAGGCTGAGCCTGTCTCCCACCTCGGGCTACGTGCCCTTCACGGTGAGCGCGAGCGCGGCCCTGTCGACCGACCTCGACGCCTGGCCGATCGCGTCGTACTCGTTCGACTGGGGTGACGGCTCTTCGCCGACCACGGGCACCTCGCCGTTCGCGTCGCACCAGTTCACCACGACCGGCACCTTCACGGTCCGGGTGACCGTCACCGACACGGTGGGCAAGAGCAGTAGGGCGTCGGTGAGCGTGAAGGCTCGGAGGCGATAGAGGGGGCGACTCGCCGAGCCGAGGTTGCGGTCGGTGCGGGCGTCGTCACGCACCAGGGGATTTCTGCGGCCTGGGGTCGCTCGGTAACAATGGCCAGGATCGACAAGACCGCCTGACCGACGAAACCCGAAGGATCTCGCCCCGCCGTGCCTGAGCCTGAGCGCAAGCAGCACCCGGTCATCGCCGGGCTGGTCGCCCTGGTCGGCGTCGGTCTGGCGATCGGCCTCCTCGCGGGGGGTGGGGCTCTGGTGGCCACCCGGGTCCTGGGCCTGGACGCCGCTGAGACCGCCACCGACTCGGCGGCGCGGCAGAGCATGTACCTTCCGCAGCCCGAGAAGACGACGGCCAGCGCGCCCAGCACGCAGGCCACCCAGACCGCCGCCAGCGAGCCGACCGGCCCGGTCTTCACCACCAAGACCCCCGACACCGGCATCAGCCTGCAGGCGGGCCAGACCACGGTCAGCCCGATGCAGCGCATCGACCTGACCGGCACCTACGTGGGCGGCGAGGGCGCCGTGCTCCAGGTGCAGCGCGCCACCGGCCCCGGGGACTCGTGGGTCGACTTCCCGGTGACGGTGACCGTCAGCGGCGGCACCTTCTCGACCTACGTCCAGACCGGTCGCGCCGGCCCCAACCGCTTCCGCGTCATCGACACCGACAAGGAACAGACCTCCAACGAGGTCACGGTGACGATCGGCTAGTCCTTCGGCACCCACGCCATGGTGGTGGGGTCGGCGCCCTGTCGTCCCTCGGCGCCGCGGTCGAGCCCGGTGATCGCGGACATGTCGTCGGCGGTCAGCTCGAAGTCGAACAAGGCGAAGTTCTCGCGCATCCGCTCGGGGTTCACCGACTTGGGGAACACGATGTCGCCGCGCTGCACGTGCCAGCGCAAGGTGATCTGTGCCGGGGTGCGCCCGAGCCGCTGCGCGATGGCGCCGATGGTCGGGTCGTCGAGCACGGCGCCCTGGGCGATCGGCGACCAGGCCTCGGTGGCGACCCCGTGGGAGGCGTTGGCAGCGCGCACGGCCTCGTTGCCGAAGTACGGGTGGACCTCCACCTGGTTGACGGCGGGTACGTGCCCGCTGTCCTCGACGATGCGCTGGAGGTGGGCGGGCTCGAAGTTGGACACCCCGATCGAGGTGGCCCGGCCGTCGCCCCATTGCGCGGAGAACTCGGCCAGCGTGCGCCACGTCGTCTCGAAGTCGCCGCCGTAGAGCGTCGGCAGCGGCCAGTGGATGAGGAACAGGTCGACGTGGTCGAGACCGAGCCTGGCCAGCGAGTCGTCGAACGCTCGCCGCGCTCGGTCGGGCTCGTGGAAGCCGTTGTTCAGCTTGGTCGTGACGTAGAGGTCGTCGCGCGCGAGGCCGGAAGCGGCGATCGCACGACCCACGCCCTCCTCGTTGCGATACATCTGCGCGGTGTCGAGGTGGCGGTAGCCGATCTCGAGCGCCTGCTCCACCACCCGCTGGGTCTCGTCGGGGTCGACCTGGAAGACCCCGAAGCCCAGCTGCGGGATCGAGGTGCCGTCGTTGAGCGTGATAGTCGGTACGGAGGTCGGGGCGGAGGTCGGGACAGTGTCGCGAACGGTCATAGGAGGCATGACAAGCCCGTCCTGCCCGTTATTCCGCTTTCAGCTGGCGGAGGCGTCGGGGTCGCGCCACTGGCGTTCGAAGGGGAGCCGCCAGGCGAACGGTGCGATCAGCTGGTGGATCTGGTTGGGGCCCCAGGAGCCGGGGTTGTAGGGACGTACGACGGGCGGGTTGTCCAGCAGCGGCTGGGAGATCTCCCACAGGCGTTCGATGCCATCGGAGCTGGTGAACAGCGTGCGGTCGCCGCGGACGGCGTCGTAGATGAGCCGTTCGTAGGCCTCCAGAACCGCGCCCGCCCAGCCCATGTCCCGCATCGCGAACTGCATCGACAGCTTCTGCAGCTGCATGCCCGGCCCAGGCTTCTTGCCGTAGAACGAGAGCGACATCTTGGCCTGGTCGGCCAGGTCGAAGGTCAGGTGGTCGGGGCCGTGGTCGCCCACACCCGAACCCGCCGGGAACATCGACTTCGGGGGCTCGCGGAACGCGATCGAGATGATGCGCGCGCCTTCAGCCAGTCGCTTGCCGGTGCGCAGGTAGAACGGCACGCCCGCCCAACGCCAGTTGTCGACGTAGCACTTGAGGGCGACGAACGTCTCGGTCTCGGAGTCCCGCGCGACGCCCTCGATGTCGCGGTACCCGACGTACTGCCCGCGGACGACGTCATGCGGGTCGATGGCCTGCATCGAGCGGAAGACCTTGTTCTTCTCCTCCGAGATCGCGAACGGCTCGAGCGCGGTCGGCGGCTCCATCGCGGTGAACGCGAGCACCTGGAACAGGTGGGTGACCACCATGTCGCGGTAGGCGCCCGTCGACTCGTAGAACGACGCGCGCTGCTCCAGACCGAGGGACTCGGGTACGTCGATCTGGATGTGGTCGATGTGGTTGCGGTGCCAGATGGGCTCGAACAGCCCGTTGGCGAACCGGAAGGCGAGGATGTTCTGGGCCGCCTCCTTGCCCAGGAAGTGGTCGATCCGGAAGATCTGGTCTTCCTTGAACACCTTGTGCAGCTGCTTGTTGAGCGCCTTCGACGACGTGAGATCCACGCCGAAGGGCTTCTCCATGATGATCCTGCTGCGCGAGACCAGGTCGGCCTCCTTGAGGATCGTGACCACGTCGAGGGCGGCTTTCGGCGGCACGCTCAGGTAGTGCAGCCGGTCACGCGGACCCTCCCCGCCCGCAGCAGCATCGGCGTCGTCGACGATCTGCTTGAGCCCGTCGGGCCCGGTCTCCCACGCTGCCCACCACAGCCGCTTCTCGAACTCCTTCCAGTCGTCCTCCTTGACCTCGAAGGACGCGAACTCGTCGACCGCGGCCCGTGCGAACTCCACGAACGAGTCGCGGTCGTGGTGGTCGAGCGAGGTGCCGACGACCTGGAGGTCGCGAAGCAGCCCGGTCTGGAACAGGTGCAACAGGCCCGGCAGCAGCTTGCGCTTGGACAGATCTCCCGTAGCCCCGAAGAGGACGACCGTGATCGGCGGAGTCGGCATGCGACCAGACTCGCACCTCCCGCCGCCTGCGGTCACCCACCGATCCGGAACCGCAAGGTGACGATCTGGAAGGGCCGCAACGACAACGCCGAGCCGTCCCAGGCGCCGCAGTCGTGGGGACGTTCGAGGATGTCGACCTCGTGGACGGACACGTGCTCGAACGACGCCTCCACCCGGACGCGAGCCCGTGCGCCGAGTGGCTCGTAGAGCCGCACCACCACGTCGCCCGAGCCATCGGCTGCGAGCTTGACCGCCTCGACGTACGCCGGGCCGGTGACCGGTTCGACGTGGACGAGGGGCTCCACGGGTGGACCGGTGCGTGAGCGCAGCGGGAGGTTCAGCTCGTACCCTGCCTCCGCCGCGCGGGCGACCGAGGCCCCCGGCACCAGGGCATAGCGGAAGACGTGCCGGCCCTGGTCGGTCTCGGGGTCGGGGAACAGCGGCGCGCGCAGCAGGCTGAGCCGAGCCCGGGAGTACGTGCCGCCGCCGTCGCGCGGATGACGGGTCACGTCGTGGCCGTAGGTGGAGTCGTTGGCCAGCGCCGCGCCGTACCCGGCGTCACCCACCCGCACCCATCGGTGCGCGCAGACCTCGAAGCGGGCGGCGTCCCAGGTGGTGTTCTCGTGGGTAGGCCGGATGACGTGACCGAACTGCGTCTCGTACGCCGCGTGGTCGGTGTGCACGTCGACGTCGAAGGCTGCCTTGAGCACCTGCTCGCGCTCGTGCCAGTCGACCGTGGTCTCGCACAGCACGAGGTCGGTGTCGAGCCAGACCCGCTGGGTGGCCCGGGATCCGCCGAACTCACGGCGCACCACGACCGCATCGTCGTGGACCGAGACGTCACCGTCGAGCAGGTCGGTGACGCGAGCGCGGTAGGAGCGGTCGAGGTCCCACGCGTCCCACTTGACGGGGTGGTCCGGGTGCAGCTGGAGCAGGTTCGCCGCCCCGCCGGGTGGCAGCACCTCGCGGTCGTTCGCCTTGTCCAGCACCGACCGGATCACGCCGTCGACGAGCTCGACGCGGAGGTGCTCGTTCTCGAGGAGAACTCCGGTGGTCGAGGAGGGACGAAGTCCCGTCACGAGACCCCCGGACAGCGCAGGAACGCCGTCACGCGCCACCGGCCCGGCGTTGAACACCACCTCGTCCTCACCCTCACCCGCGAGCGCATCAAGGGCGGCGTCGACGAGTTCCTCCAGCCTTCGCGCCACCTCGGCGTACGTCGCCCGCGCCTCACGGTGCACCCACGCGATCGATGAGCCCGGCAGGATGTCGTGGAACTGGTGCAGCAGCACGATCCGCCACAGCTCGTCGAGTTCGTCGGCCGGATAAGGGAGCAGCCCGCGCACTGCGGCCGTCGCCGACCAGAGCTCGGCCTCCCGGAGCAGGTGCTCGCAGCGGCGGTTGCCCTGCTTCATCGCGGCCTGCGAGGTGTAGGTGCCGCGGTGGATCTCGAGGTAGAGCTCGCCTGCCCAGACCGGGGCATCCGCGTACTCCGCATGGGCCGCCTCGAAGAAGGCCGTCGGCGACTCGAGCGCGACGACCGGCGAGCCGGCGAGGGACGCCGTACGACGGGCGCGACCGAGCATCTCCCGGGTCGGACCGCCACCACCGTCGCCGAACCCGAACGGCACCAGCGACCGGCCGGCCGCGCCCTTGTCGCGGAAGTTACGTGCGGCGTGGGCGAGCTCGTGTCCGGTCAGAGAGGACTCGTAGGTGTCGACCGGTGGGAAGTGCGTGAAGACCCGGGTGCCGTCGATGCCCTCCCACCAGAAGGTGTGGTGGGGGAAGACGTTGGTGGTGTTCCACGAGATCTTCTGCGTCAGGAACCACTGCGCACCAGCAAGGGTCACGATCTGCGGGAGTGCGGCGGTGTAGCCGAACGAGTCCGGCAGCCACACCTCCTCGCACGTGAGGCCGAGGTGCTCCTCGAACCACCGCTGGCCGACGAGGAACTGCCGGGCCATCGCCTCGCCGCCGACCATGTTGGTGTCGGACTCGACCCACATCCCGCCAGCCGGCACGAACCGCCCGGCCGCGACGTGCTTCTTGACCCGTTCGAAGAGGGCCGGATGGTGCACGCGCACCCACTCCCACTGCTGGGCACTCGACATGGCGTAGACGAGATCCGGATCCTCGTCGAGCAACGCCACGACGTTCGACACCGTGCGGGCCACCTTGCGCACCGTCTCGCGCACCGGCCACAGCCAGGCTGAGTCGATGTGGGCGTGGCCGACGGCCGAGAGGCGGTGGGCGCCGTCGTACGCCGGCCGGGACAAGACGGCGGCCAGCTCGCCGCGCGCGGTGCCCGCGGTCGCGGCTAGGTCCGTGAGGTCCAGGGCGTCGAGGGCCCTCTCCAGCGCGAGCAGGATCTCGACCTGGCGCGAGTCGTCCTCGCCGAGCTCGGCCGAGAGCTGGTCGAGCACCTCGATGTCGGCGAGGAGCTCGCGCATCGTGAGGTCGACCTCGACGACGGCGGCCGTCACCAAGCGGTAGACCGGGTCGTGCCCGGACGTGAGCTTGTCGCCGAGGACAGTCGGGCTCCACGACGTGAGTACCTGCGGGTTGGCGGCAGTCTCGACATAGATCTCGACCAGCTCGCCAGGAACGACGGGGACCCAGTCGTTGAGCGGGTTCAGGGCCTTGACGTGGGTCCCGTCGGGTCGCAGGACCAGGCCCTCGCACTGGAAGCCGGCACTCGCTCCGCTGAAGCCGAGATCGACGACGAGCTCGGGATGGGCGAGGTCGGGCGGCACCTCGCCGGACATCCGGAACCAGGTCGTCGCCCACGCGGGTCCCCACGGGTCGCCGATCGCGAACGCGTCGTACTCCTGGTCCTTGGCCTGCGCGAAGGAGACCGGCTCGCCGACCGTCCCGTCGGCTCCGCGTGGGACCGGCCACGCGGAGACGGTCAGGTCGCAGACGTGCCGTCTGACGGCCGGTTGCAGTTGCTGGTCGACGATGCGTCGCAGTCGTGCCCGGATCTCGCCGCGTCGGTCGTGCATGGCCCGACGCTATCGACGCCCAGATCGACGAGGGCAGCCCTCACGCGTCCAGGACGTTGCCCTGCGCCGCGACCACGCGTGCGATCCGGGCCGGCCAGGTTAAGCAGGGGCGCCGATCGGACGTCCCACGTCAAGATGACCGGGTGCCAGGCGATCCTCACGGCTTCGAGTACGACGTCCAACGCGGCGGGGACGTCGTCATCACCCACCACGGCAGGCGCGCCACGGTCCTGCGCGGCCCTCGTGCGCCGGAGTTCCTCGCCGAGGTCGAGGGAGGCGATCCCCAGCAGGTGATGGCGCGCTGGACCGGCAACGACAAGCGCGGCAACGAGCGAGCCGCCCGCCAGCACCCCCGCAACCGCGACCGATGAACCTCGGCGAGCACGCCCGAGCGGCCCTCGACGAGGAGGACCTCAGCGTGGGCGGTACCTCTCGGGCAGGTGGCCGGCATCGACGGCCCACTCGATCTCGTCGCGGATCGACTGCTCGAACGGGATCGGCACGATGCCGAGCTCGATGCGCGCGGGGGAGTCGTCGAGCACCGTGTCGCGTACGGCCATCTCGGCGCCCTCGCTGTCGGCGGGGTAGTGGAGACGCTCGGGCAACCGGGCCTGCATGACGTCGACGGCCTTGCTGGTCCAGAGGCCGAGCCTGGCCGGCAGGTCGAGGTGGGGACGGCGGCGCCCGATGGCCTTGGCCACCGCGGCGTAGAGGTCGTCACCGCTCATGTGGATGCCTGGTACGACGAACCGCCGCGGCCCCTGGCCCGGTTGCATCACCGCCGCGACGACGTCGGCGGTGTCGCGCACGTCGCTGGCCAGCACACCGCCCTTGGACCACAGCGGGAACCACCCGCGCACCACCCAGAGGAACCGCTCGGTGTTGGACCCGACGTACGGGTCTCCAGGCCCGTAGATGGCCCCGGGGTAGACGGTGACCACGGGCCTGCCGTCGTCCTGCAGCTTGCGCGCCTCGACCTCCGAGAGCACCTTGGACTTGCTGTAGGCGTGCTCGATGTCGCCGAGCGGTAGGTCGGGCCCGCTGCCGCCGTGACGCATCAGCGCCACCGAGCTGGAGATGTGCACGACCGGGTCGCACCCCTGCTCGAGCGCCGCGTCGAGCACGATGCGGGTGGCCGTGGCGTTGGTGTCGAGCATCTCCTGGGCCTTGCGGATGTCGAGGGTGAACAGCGCGGCGGCGTGGACGGCGGCCTCGCAGCCCTCCAGCGCGCTCCTCACCGAGGATGCGTCCAGCACATCGCCGACCTTGATGTCGTCCGGCCCGAACCTCACGTCGTACGGCGCGAAGGTGACGGCGACCTGCTCGGGCCGGCGGACGAGGAGTCGCACCGAATGTCCGTCGCGCAGCAGCGCGAGTGCGATGTGAGAGCCGACGTGGCCGGTGCCCCCGGTGACCAGTACGCGCATGCGTGATCGTACTTCCGGCAAACCGGTGCCGGGCCGGGCCAACCAGGAATAGCCTGACAGGCATGACGTCTCCAACGGTGCGCAGGTGGGCGATGCTGGTCGCCGTGGGTGCGCTGGTCGCGCCGATCGCGCTGTGGGCGACCTCGCAGCAGGCGGGAGCCCAAGAAGCAGCCCAGGAGCAGGCACTCCCGACGCTGCGGCTGTCGAAGATCCAGTACGACCCGCCGGGCGACGACGTGCTGACCAATACCCAGATCAACAAGGAATGGGTCCAGATCCACAACTACGGCACCAAGTCGCGCAACCTCAGCGGGTGGGTGCTGCGCGACGTGACCGGGTTCAGGTTCAAGTTCCCGACCGGGTTCGTGGTGGCGCCGGGCATCACGGTGACGATCCACACGGGCAAGGGCACCAACAAGACCCAGCACCTGTTCTGGCGCCAGGGCGCCTACATCTGGAACAACACCGGCGACAAGGCGACGCTGAAGAACTCCGCCGGCAAGGTCGTCGACACCTGCGCCTACTCGGGCGCGGGCCAGTGGGTCAGCTGCTGATTCGCTCGCGAGCGGCGACGGCCGTCGCCGGGTGGTTGGTGGTGACCATCCACACGCGCGGGTCGCGCAGGGCCGCACGCACGACGCGCGGGTGGTCGACGGTCCACACCAAGACCCTGACCTCACGCCGGTTTGCCCAGCGCAGCAGCCTGATCCGGGCCAGCACGTGGTGGGCCACCAGCACCCCGGCGCCGCTCTCGACCCACCGGCGGTTGGGATAGAGCTCGCCGACCCGGGCACGTACGGCGGCCGGCAACCGCAGGTTCTTGGTGCTCTGGCCGAGGGTCAGCCCGACCATGGGCGCCGTCTGCTGACGCGCGGCCCACGCCGCCAGCTTCGCGGCGGCCGGCTGCCGCCCGGTCGTGAAGACGACACGGTCCAGGTCGAGGACCAGGGCGCACCGCTCGGCGAGCTCCTCGGCCCAGGTCTCGGCGTCCCTTCCCTTGAGATCCACGTGGGCGCCCAGTCCCGACTCCGCGACCGCCGCGAGTACGTCGTCGAGCCGGTGGGCCTGGTCGGCCAGCGCCACCGGGTCGTGGCCGACCACGATCGTGCCGTCCCCCGCACGCCGTACGTCGAACTCCGCGTAGTCCGCCCCGACCCGGTACGCCTCCCGCACGGCGTCCGCCGAGTTGCACCGGTGCGCCGAGATCAGCACCCGGTGCCTGCCCATGTGCTCACGGTAGGGGGCCCCGGCTCGGTACTCCCGTGCAATTGACGGGTCAAAACGGCTCCTAGACCCGTCAACCGCACGGGAGTACCCCGCCGAGCACCCCCGAGCGACCAGACCACCACCTACCAGAGAGTCGAAAATTGCCCGGTGACACCGGAACAAGGGCCACCATGGGTGCGTTGGAGCCCATGAATAGACTTGAGTCCGATCCACTCAAGATTTTGGCCAGCCGGGCAGCAGTCGTCAGGATGGCAGCAGAGCAGCAAGCAGGCCCCAAGCATTTCCCACAACGGAGGTAACCCAACATGGCTCGTGCCGTCGGCATCGACCTCGGTACGACGAACAGCGTCGTCGCCGTCCTCGAAGGTGGAGAGCCCACCGTCATCGCCAACGCCGAGGGAGCTCGTACGACGCCCTCGGTCGTGGCCTTCGCCAAGTCCGGTGAGGTCCTGGTGGGCGAGGTCGCCAAGCGCCAGGCTGTCACCAACGTCGAGCGCACCATCCGGTCCGTCAAGCGCCACATGGGCACCGACTGGACCGTGAAGATCGACGACAAGTCCTTCACGCCCCAGCAGATCAGCGCCTTCGTGCTCCAAAAGCTCAAGCGCGACGCCGAGGCCTACCTCGGCGAGACCGTGACCGACGCGGTCATCACCGTGCCGGCATACTTCTCCGACGCGCAGCGCCAGGCCACCAAGGAGGCCGGCGAGATCGCCGGGCTCAACGTCCAGCGCATCGTCAACGAGCCGACCGCGGCCGCGCTCGCCTACGGCCTCGACAAGGGCGACGACCAGACGATCCTCGTCTTCGACCTCGGGGGCGGCACCTTCGACGTGTCCCTGCTCGAGATCGGCGAGGGAGTCGTCGAGGTCAAGGCGACCTCCGGCGACAACCACCTCGGTGGTGACGACTGGGACTCGCGCATCGTCGACTGGATGGTCAAGAAGTTCAAGGACA
Organism: Nocardioides agariphilus; assembly: GCF_015352445.1. GTDB lineage: Bacteria > Actinomycetota > Actinomycetes > Propionibacteriales > Nocardioidaceae > Nocardioides > Nocardioides agariphilus. The sequence continues at coordinate 58,318 of NZ_JADKPO010000016.1, read as the reverse complement.
ACAACGGCGTCGACCTCAGCACCGACAAGATCGCCAAGCAGCGCCTCCAGGAGGCCGCCGAGAAGGCCAAGATCGAGCTGTCGAGCTCGAGCGAGACCACGGTCCACCTGCCCTACATCACCCACGGCGAGTCCGGCCCCCTCCACTTCGAGGAGAAGCTGACCCGCGCCGAGTTCCAAAAGCTCACCAGCGACCTGCTCGACCGCACCAAGCAGCCGTTCAAGTCGGTGCTCAAGGACGGCGGCGTCGCGGTCGACAACATCGACCACGTGGTCCTGGTCGGGGGCTCGACCCGGATGCCCGCGGTCACCGAGCTCGTCAAGGAGCTGCTCGGTGGCAAGGAGCCCAACAAGGGCGTCAACCCCGACGAGGTCGTCGCGGTCGGTGCCGCGCTGCAGGCCGGCGTGCTCAAGGGCGAGGTCAAGGACGTCCTTCTCCTCGACGTCACGCCGCTGTCCCTGGGCATCGAGACCAAGGGCGGCGTGATGACCACGCTGATCGAGCGCAACACCACGATCCCCACCAAGCGTTCGGAGATCTTCACCACGGCCGACGACAACCAGCCCTCCGTGGAGATCAAGGTCGCCCAGGGCGAGCGCCAGATGTGGGCGCAGAACCAGCCGCTCGGCAACTTCGAGCTGACCGGTCTGCCCCCGGCCCCTCGCGGCATCCCGAAGATCGAGGTCACCTTCGACATCGACGCCAACGGCATCGTCCAGGTCTCGGCCAAGGACCAGGCCTCTGGTCGCGAGCAGTCGATGCGGATCACCGGTGGCTCGGCGCTGTCCAAGGACGAGATCGACCGCATGGTGCGCGAGGCGGAGCAGTACGCCGCCGAGGACGCCAAGCGCCGCGAGCAGGTCGAGACCCGCAACCACGCCGACTCGCTGGTCTACCAGACCGAGAAGTTCCTCGAGGACAACGGCGACAAGATCCCCGACGACGTCAAGGGTGACGTCCAGGGCGACCTCGACGCCCTCAAGAAGCTCCTCGACAACGAGGACTCCTCGGCCGACGAGATCCAGGCCGCCGTCACCAAGCTCGGTGAGACGAGCCAGAAGATGGGTGCCGCCATGTACGCCGCCGCCGAGGCCGACCAGGCCGCTGCGGGTGGCAGTGACGGCAGCACGGGCGAGTCCGACGACGACGTCGTCGACGCCGAGATCATCGACGAGGACGACCAGAGCGGCGGGTCGGGTCACGCGGGCGGCGAGGACGCCAAGTGACCGACTCCGCATCGGAGCAGCAGGACGGCTCGGTCGAGGTCGAGGAGACCTTGACCGGGTCGTTCGGCGAGGCCGCTGGCGAGATGGCCAACGAGACCGAGATCGAGGGCGGCGAAGCAGACCGGCCCGAGGTCGAGGGTCCGTCGGTCGAGCAGCAGCTGGCCGAGCGCACTGCCGACCTGCAGCGGCTCCAGGCCGAGTACCTCAACTACAAGAGGCGGGTCGACCGTGACCGCGAGCTGGTGCGCGAGAACGCGACGTACCACGCGTTGACGCCCATCATCGAGGTCCTCGACAACATCGACCGGGCTCGCGAGCACGGCCCGCTCGACGAGGGCTTCCGCGGTGTCGCCGAGCAGCTCGAGCGCGTGGTGGCAGCCCAGGGCCTGACGCGCTTCGGTGAGCCGGGCGATGCCTTCGACCCGACGATCCACGAGGCGCTGTCCCACATCGGCACCGACCCCGAGGTGCGGGTGACCACGTGCAAGGTGATCGCCAAGGCGGGCTACCGGATGGGCGAACGCGTCGTGCGCGCGGCCCAGGTCCTGGTGGTCGACCCCGGCGAGCATGCCGAGGCACCTGCTCCCCAGGTGTGACCATCGGAGCACCAGACAGCTCACGCGACCCCGGAAGGAGGTGAGGGTGGATGGCAGCGGAGATCCGCGCCGACTGGGCGACCAAGGACTTCTACCAGGTCCTCGGCGTCGGCAAGAACGCCAGCTCGGCCGACATCAAGAAGGCCTACCGCAAGCTGGCCCGCGAGCACCACCCCGACTCCAACCCGGGCGACACCAAGAAGCACGAGACCTTCAAGTCGGTCGCCGAGGCCTACGACGTCCTCGGCGACGCCGAGAAGCGCGAGGCCTACGACACCTACCGCTCGCAGGTCGCCAGCGGCCCGTTCCCGGGTGGCTTCGGCGGGGGCGGCGGGTTCCGCCCTCCGGGTGGCTTCGACATCGATGACGTCATCCGCGGCCACGCGGGCGGGTTCGGCGACATCTTCGGCGACTTCATCGGCAACGCGGGTCGGCGCGGGTCCTCGACCCAGAACAGGCCGCGTCCGGTCCGGGGCAACGACGTGGAGTCCACGGCGACGATCGCCTTCACCGACTCGATCGAGGGCGTGACCATCAGCCTGCGGCTGACCTCCGACGCGGCGTGCCAGACCTGTCGCGGCACCGGCGGCAAGCCCGGCACCAAGCCCCACATCTGCTCGACCTGCGAGGGTGCGGGTTTCATCGTCTCGGGCGTCGGCGGTGCGTTCTCCCTCAACGAGACCTGCCCCGCCTGCCGAGGTCGGCAGCTGGTCTACGACGAGCCCTGCCCCACGTGTGGTGGCTCGGGTCGCGGCACCTCTGCGCGCACCATCCAGGCGCGCATCCCCGCCGGGGTCAAGGACGGCCAGCGGATCCGCCTCAAGGGCAAGGGCGGTCCCGGCGAGAACTCCGGCCCTGCAGGCGACCTGTTCGTGACGGTGAAGGTCACCCCGCACCGGCTGTTCGGTCGCAAGGACGACAACCTCACCATCGAGGTCCCGGTGTCCTTCGACGAGGCCGCCCTGGGCGCCGACGTGAAGATCCCGACGCTCGGCGGTGCACCGGTCACCCTCAAGATCCCCGCGGGCACACCCAACGGACGTACCTTCCGGGTGCGCGGTCGCGGTGCAAGGAAGAAGGACGGCACCAACGGCGACCTGCTCGCGACGGTGCAGGTCCACGTACCCGCCGTACTCAGCGAGCAGGCCCGCCAGGCCGTCGAGGACTACCGCGCCGCGACCGAGGGCAGCACCCTGCGCTCCGGGTTGTTCGAGGCGGCCCAAGCATGAGCGACCAGTCGTGACCCCCCGCACGCCCGAGCCCGACAAGGCCGTCTACGTCATCAGCGTGGCGGCAGAGCTGACCGGGCTGCACCCCCAGACGCTGCGCGCCTACGAGCGGATGGGTCTCATCGCGCCCACGCGCACAGGCGGTGGCGGTCGCCGCTACTCCGCGCGCGACGTCGACCTGCTGCGCACCATCGCCGAGCTCACCTCCTCGGGGGCCGGCATCGAGGGCGTACGCCGGATCCTCGAGCTCGAGAACCAGGTCGACGCGCTGCACCAGCGCAACGAGGAGCTCGTGGCCGAGCTGGCTGCCACCCGCCAGGCGCTGGCCGAGGCCGCGCAGGAGCTCGGACGCTCCCGGCGCGCGCCGGCCCAGCCGAGCAGGCTCCCGGTCCTGCGCCGGCCCGACGCTGCGAGCCAGGTCGTGGTCTGGCGGCGCGGCGGTCGCTAGCCGCGCCGCTCACCCGATCAGTTGGGGATCGCCCCGCCCATGGTGACCGTCGATCCGTCGACGCGGAGCAGGTTGACGGTGATCGGCTGGGTGACCGGAGTCGTCCAGGACAAGCCGTTGCGGGTCATCGTGCAGGCCAAGGTGAGCTTGTCTCCGGTGGCCAGCACGACGGGGTTGGACCCGTTCAGCGTCGGGATGGTGTCGATCGAGGGCAGCTGCGTGTCGGCCAGGCGCGCCTTGAGCGTGTCGATACCGACGGTGGTCGTCTGGTCGATGCGGCAGTTGATGACGTTGGGGTCCGCTTCGGTCCCTTGGGCGCCGTTCATCTGCAGCGAGAACGAGATGACGTAGCTCCCGGCAGGCTGGTCCGGGATCGCCTGGGTGAAGCCGCCGGTGTGGTTGGTGGCGCTCCACTGGTAGGTCACGTTGCGGTTGGACTGCAGGTCGGTGGAGTCGAGGCCGTCGAGCTGGTCGGCGTTGAGCTTGGCGATCTTCTTGCCGTTGCTCACCTTCAGCGCCGGACCACTGGCCCGCAGGTCGAGCGCCGGGCCGCTCTTGGTGTTCTTCAGAGTCGTCGAGTGGTCCGCCTGGTTCCACTGACCCAGGATCATCGACCGTCCGGTGGCGGCCGCCGCGGCCCAGTCGAGCGCGGCGACGAGAACGATCCCGACGGCCAGTGCGATGAGGCCGGACTTGAGCTTCTGCCCAGGGTTCTTCATGGTGTTACCTCTCTGGCGGCGTCACGGGCACCGGGTCTTTACTCTGCTAGGACCTCATGCCACCGCACGGAGCCCGCGAAAGCCGGGACGACGCGCCGTACCGAAATATCTGAAGTTGAGTGGAACAGACTCAACTTCGGGATCGTTAGGCCAGTGGGTCTCCCTCCGGGGGACCGGGAAACACCCCCAACTTCACGACACCCAAAGGGACGCCAGTCGGTATGAGCCAGTTCGCCGCCGAGAAGTTCACCACCCGCAGCCGCGAGGCCATCGAGACCGCCCAGGTGCTCGCGACCACGTCCGGGCACAGCGCCACCGAGCCGATCCACCTGCTCGTGGCCGCGCTGCGCCAGGAGGACGGCACCACGCGCAGCCTGGTCACCAAGTGCGGCACGGACGTCGCGACGCTGGCAGCAGCTGCCGAGGCCGCCGTCCGTGCGCTGCCCAGTGCCACCGGGGCGACCGTGCAGCGACCCGCCGCGTCCGCCGCGCTCACGCGGGTGCTCGCCGCCGCGATGGACCTGGCGGCCGGCATGAAGGACGACTACGTCGCCACCGACCACCTGCTCGTCGCGCTGGCCACCGTGGAGTCGGGTGCCAAGAAGGTCCTCGACGACGCCGGCCTCACGGCCGACGTGCTGCGCGAGGGCATCTCCGCCGTCCGCGGGAGCCGCCGGGTCACCAGCGAGGGTGCCGAGTCGACCTACGAGTCGTTGGAGAAGTACTCCGTCGACCTGACCAAGGCGGCCGAGGACGGCCGTCTCGACCCGGTCATCGGCCGTGACTCCGAGATCCGGCGCGTCATCCAGGTGCTCAGCCGGCGCACCAAGAACAACCCGGTGCTCATCGGCGAGCCCGGTGTCGGCAAGACCGCCGTCGTCGAGGGGCTCGCCCAGCGCGTGGTCGCCGGCGACGTGCCCGACTCCCTCAAGGGCCGTCGGGTGCTCAGCCTGGACCTGGCCGCGATGGTGGCCGGGGCGAAGTACCGCGGCGAGTTCGAGGAGCGGCTCAAGGCCGTGCTCGAGGAGATCAAGGACGCGGGCGGCCAGATCATCACCTTCATCGATGAGCTGCACACCGTCGTCGGAGCCGGCGCCGGAGGCGACTCGGCCATGGACGCCGGCAACATGCTCAAGCCGATGCTCGCCCGTGGCGAGCTGCACATGATCGGCGCGACGACGCTCGACGAGTACCGCGAGCGCATCGAGAAGGACCCCGCCCTCGAGCGCCGCTTCCAGCAGGTCTTCATCGGAGAGCCCTCGGTGGAGGACACCATCCAGATCCTGCGGGGCATCCAGGAGAAGTACCAGGCCCACCACGGAGTCCGGATCACCGACGCCGCGCTGGTGGCCGCGGCCACGCTGTCCGACCGCTACATCACCGGGCGCCAGCTGCCCGACAAGGCGATCGACCTCGTCGACGAGGCGGCCTCGCGGCTGCGCATGGAGATCGAGTCCTCGCCCGAGGAGATCGACCAGCTGCGTCGCCAGGTCGAGCGGCTGAAGATGGAGGAGTTCGCGCTCGCCAAGGAGACCGACCCGGCGTCGGTCGAGCGTCTGGGCAAGCTGCGCGCCGACCTCGCCGACCACGAGGAGGAGCTGCGCGGGCTCGAGGCGCGCTGGGAGCGTGAGAAGGCCACGCTGGAAGGCGAGGGCGAGTTGCGGCGTGCGCTGGACCACCTGCGCGTGGAAGCCGACAAGCTGCTCCGCGAGGGCAACCTCGAGGGGGCCAGCAAGATCCGCTACGAGTCCATCCCCGAGCTGGAGAAGCGGATCGCCGAGGTCGAGGAGGCCGAGAAGGACCTCGAGGGTGTCGAACCGCTGGTCGGCGAGGAGGTCGGGGCCCAGCAGATCGCCGACGTCGTCGAGGCCTGGACGGGCATCCCCACCGGCAAGATGCTGCAGGGCGAGACCGCCAAGCTGCTGGAGATGGAGCAGGTCATCGGCCACCGGCTGATCGGCCAGGCCGATGCCGTGCGGGCCGTGAGCGACGCCGTACGCCGCTCGCGTGCGGGTATCTCCGACCCCCACCGCCCGACGGGCTCGTTCTTGTTCCTCGGGCCGACGGGGACGGGCAAGACCGAGCTCGCCAAGTCGCTGGCCGACTTCTTGTTCGACGACGAGCGGGCGATCGTGCGCATCGACATGAGCGAGTACTCCGAGAAGCACTCGGTCGCCCGGCTCGTCGGTGCCCCTCCCGGGTACGTCGGCTACGAAGAGGGCGGCCAGCTCACCGAGGCGGTGCGCCGACGTCCCTACTCGGTGGTGCTGCTCGACGAGGTCGAGAAGGCCCACCCCGAGGTCTTCGACATCTTGTTGCAGGTGCTGGACGACGGACGGCTCACCGACGGCCAGGGCCGCACGGTCGACTTCCGCAACACCCTGCTGATCCTGACCAGCAACCTGGGCTCGATGTTCCTGGTCGACCCGATGTTGGACCCGGAGAAGAAGCGCGAGTCGGTGCTCTCCGTCGTGCGTGCCTCGTTCAAGCCGGAGTTCCTCAACCGGCTCGACGAGATCGTCATCTTCGATGCGCTGTCCAAGGACGACCTGGCCCAGGTCGTCGATCTGCAGCTCGGCCTGCTCGAGCAGCGGCTGGCAGCCCGGCGCATCGAGATCGAGGTGACCGACGCGGCCCGACGGTGGCTGGCCGACACCGGCTACGACCCGGCGTACGGCGCCCGCCCGCTGCGGCGGCTGATCCAGAGTGCGATCGGCGACCCGCTGGCCAGGCTGCTCCTCAGTGGCGACGTCGTCGACGGCGGCACGGTGCGCGTCGACCAGGGGGAAGACGGGCTGGTGCTCACGCCCGCCTGAGACACTTGGCCACGTGAGCAGCGCGCCAGGCGAACGTCCCGACAAGTCGGGAGCCCAGCGCCCGCGCCAGGTGACCCTGGCCGGGTGGCTGGTGATCGCGGCGTCCTCGATGCTGGTGCTCTCGGTCTTCGAGCAGCTCGGACAGCTGCGCTCGCTCGAGACCCGGTCGGCGATCGAGCAGTTCCTCAGCGAGCCGCCCGGCAGCCAGCTCGGGCTCGGGCACGAGTCGGCGCTGCGGATCATCCGCACGGTGTCGATGGCCGCCGCCGGCCTCGCCACCGCCGCGGGGATCCTCGGCTGGCACGTGCTCAAGCGCAACCGCGCAGCACGCGTGGGGCTCAGCGTCCTCGCCGTTCCCCTGTTCCTCTGCGGCCTGGTCTCGGGCGGATTCCTGGCCAGCGTGGTGCTGGCGAGCGTCGCGATGCTGTGGCTGGCGCCGTCGCGCCACTGGTTCGCCGGCACCACCCCGCGCGTCGCGCCCGAGGGCCGGCGCGATCCCTGGGCGAGTGCCGCGCCCCAGGCGCCCACCCAGCAACCCGTCCAGCCGCCCGTCCAGCCGCCCGTCCAGCCGCCCGTCCAGCCGCCCGTCCAGCCGCCCGTGGCACCGACTCCAGCCGCACAGCAGCCACCGCCGTGGCCTCCGCAGTCCGGGCCGACGCCGTGGGGCGCACCGGTCACCCACCTCGGCCAGCCGTACGCCGTGACCTACGCGCCGCGTCGCGTCCGACGTCCGACGCCGGTCACCGTCGCGTGCGCCATCACCTGGGTCTGCTGCGCGCTGACGGCCCTGCTGTCTCTCACGCTCATCACCGCTCTCGTCACCGACGCCGACGGCCTCTTCGCCGAGCTGCAGCGCCGCAACCCGGAGCTCGCCGAGCAGGGTGTCTCGGCGTCGACGCTCGAGTCGCTGACCTGGACGATCGCCATCGGGTGCCTGGTGTGGGCCCTGGCATCGGGTGTGTTGGCCGTGCTCGCGTTCAACCGGATGCGATGGGCAGCGGTGTCCTTGGTTGCCTCGGCCGGCGTGGTCGCAGTGTTCTGCATCGCGGGGTCGGTGGTCTCCCCGCCCCTGGTGGTGCCAGGCGTCCTGGCGGCCGCCGCTGCGGTGCTGTTGTTGCAGCCGTCCTCCCAGCGTTGGCTCGCGCGGGTTGAGGCGCGGCAGCGCGGCAGCATGATGTGATGTTCACGTGAGCGACAGCAGCCAGGGCGGGCCTCCGCCCAGCAATCCCTACGGTGGCTCCTCGGGTGAGACCCCCTACGGCCAGCAGCCCGCGTCCCCGCCGCCCGCAGACAACCCCTACGGCCAGCCGTCGGCCGACAGCCCCTACGGCACACCGCCGGCCCCGCCGAACCCCTACGCCCAGCAGCCGCAACAGCCCGACCCCTACGGCCAGCCGCCGGCGACCAACCCCTATCAGGCGGCGCCCCAGCAACCCCAGCAACCCCAGCAGCCGTACGGGCAGTACACCTCGCCCTACGGTCAGCAGCTGCCACCCGCAGGGCCGCTCGGAGACGGGCTGGACATGTACGGCCGCCCGCTCACCCGCGGCGTCAGCGACGGCCGTCCCGGCACGGTGACGGCGGCCGGCTGGATCACCATCGTGCTCTCCGGCCTGACCGGCGCGCTGTTCGCGTTCCTCACCCTGGCCTTGATCGTGGCCAAGGACGACGTGCTCACCGAGGTCGACAAGGCCATCGCCGAGCAGGGGGCCACGGGCGACTTCGACGCCGAGGCTGCCTTCGGTGTGTTCGTGGCGATCATGCTGGTCTTCACCATCTGGTGCGTGATCGCCACCGTGCTCGGCGTGATGGTCCTACGGCGGGGCAAGGTCGCCCGGATCCTGCTGATCATCTCCGCCGTCGTCGCCGGGCTGCTGTGCCTCCTGATGACGATCGGCGGGGCGTTCTTCATGGTGTTGTGGCTCCTGGCCTGCGTGCTGGTCGTCATCCTGCTGTGCCTCGGCGATGCCAGCCAGTGGTTCCGCGACCGCTACTGACGCCGCCTACCGATAGGTGAGGTCGGCGGAAGCCAACCGGCGCAGGGCCTCCTCGATCACCGGGCGCTGCTTGCAGAACGCCCAGCGGACCAGTTGCCTGCCGGCGTCGGGGTCGTCGTAGAACGGTTGGGTCGGGATCGCGACCACGCCCGCGCGCTCGGGCAGGGCGAGGCAGAACGACATCGCGTCGGGCCAGCCCAGGTGGCTGATGTCGGAGGTGGCGAAGTACGTGCCGGACGGCGGCCGGCCGGTGAGGCCGACCGTGTCGAGTCCGTTGCACAGCAGGTCTCGCTTCTCCTCCAGCTCGGCGGCGAGCGCGGCCGGCCAGTCGGGCAGCTCGTCGAGTGCGGTCGCCACGGCCGGCTGCAGCGGCGCACCGGAGGTGAAGGTCAGCCACTGCTTGGCCGCGAGCACGGGACCGACCAGCTCGGCCGGGCCCGTCGCCCAGCCGACCTTCCAGCCCGTGAAGCTGTAGCTCTTGCCAGCGCTCGACAACGTCAACGTACGTTCGGCCATGCCGGGCAGCGTCGCCATCGGGACGTGCTCGTGGCCGGTGAAGACCAGGTGCTCGTAGACCTCGTCGGTGATCACCACCAGGTCGTGCTCGACCGCCAGCTCGGCGATCGCGGTCAGCTCCTCGCGCGTCAGCACCGTGCCGGTCGGGTTGTGGGGGCTGTTGACCAGCACGAAGCGGGTGCGGTCGGTGACGGCGGCGCGCAGCTCCTCGACGTCGAGGCGGAAGTCGGGGGCTCGCAGGGTGACCGGCCGTCGTACGCCGCCTGCCATCTGGATCATCGCGACGTACGAGTCGTAGTAGGGCTCCAGCACGACGACCTCGTCGCCCGGGTCGACCAGGCCGAGCAGGGCGCCGGCGATCGCCTCGGTGCACCCGGTCGTCACCACGACCTGCGTGTCGGGGTCGAGCGAGATGCCGTAGTGACGCTGCTGGTGGCGGGCGATCGCCTGGCGCAGGGCAGGTACGCCGATCCCGGGTGCGTACTGGTTGGCTCCCGACTCGAGTGCGTGCACGGCGGCCGCGATCACCTCGGGCGGACCGTCGACGTCCGGGAAGCCCTGGCCGAGGTTCACCGCTCCCGTGCGCACCGCGAGTGCGGACATCGTGGAGAAGATGGTCGGCGGGATGCCGTCGAGGCGGGCAGCCGCGCGGCGGCCATTCGATCGGGCGGGCACCGTAGGAGGGTAGCCATCCCTCCCCCGTCGGGGCCTATCCTCCGACGGTGAGGTCTGGCCCAGACGTCGTCGTGGTGGGCGGTCGGATCGCCGGGTCGCTGACCGCCCTCAGGCTCGCCGACCGCGGGGTGGCCGTGCGGGTCCTGGAGGCGCGCCACTTCCCGTCGGACACGCTGTCCACGCACTTCTTCCGCGGCGATGGCCTGGTGCGCTCGCTGGCCGAGGTAGGAGTGCTCGACGAGGTACTGGCAACGGGGGCGCCACCCCTGCGATGCGAGTACTTCGCCGTAGACGACGAGTCGGCCGCTCCCGGCCCACCCCAAGATCCCGGTGAGGTCGGGTTCTGCCTGTCCGTGCGGCGGATCACGCTCGACTCGATCCTGTTGCGGCGCTGCGCCGAGGTCGGCGTCGACGTCAGGACGGGAGCGCGCGTCGTCGACCTGGTTCGCGAGCAAGGCCACGTGATGGGCGTGTTCGACGACTCGGGCGAGATGCACCGAGGAACGGTTGTCGGCGCTGACGGTCGCCGGTCTCGGGTGGCCGCGCTCGTCGGCGCCTCGACGCAAGAGCGTCACCCTGCTGCCCGAGCCATGTACTACCGCTACGCGAGGGACTGGCGCTCGCCGGAAGAGGTCGGCGCCGAGTTCTCGCTGGTGGGCGACGAGCTGGCCTACGTGTTCCCGAGTGACGATGACCTGTTCTGCATCGCCATCAGCATCCCGCTCGCGGACCACGAGGCCCACGGCGATGACCCGGCCGGCCATCTCTCGCGCCGGCTGCGGGAGCACGCCAGCCTCTCGCAGCGCATCGAGTCGGTCACCTGGTGCGGCAAGGCGTTCACCGGGAGGCCGACCGACAGCTACCTGCGCCAGCCTGCCGGGCCCGGGTGGGCGCTGGTGGGCGACGCCGGCACCGGTCAGGATCCCTTCGCCGGTTTCGGCATGGACACGGCGGCGCGCCAGGCAGAGGCATTTGCAGAGTCCTTCGTCGAGCGCCCGGCGGACTGGGAGGCGACGTACGCCCACGCGCGCCACGAGCGGACCCTCGGCGGCTACGAGATAGCCACCCGGTTCGCCCCCGACCTGCGAGCGATGCTGAACTGATCCCCGTGACCGCCGATCCTGATCTCGCCCGCGACGTCGACTCCCGCTGCCGCCTGACAGGCGAGTTCACGTTGCGGTCCGGCCAGGTCTCGCACGAGTACTTCGACAAGTACCTCTTCGAGACCGACCCGACCCTGCTGGCGCGCGTGGCTGCCCAGATGGCCACGCTGCTTCCCGACGAGGCGGGTCAGCTGCTGGGCGGACTCGAGATGGGCGGCATCCCGCTGGTCACCGCGCTGAGCGCGCACACCGGCCTGCCGGCCCTGTTCGTGCGCAAGCAGGCCAAGGACTACGGCACCAACAAGCTCGCCGAGGGTCCGGACGTGGCGGGCCGCACCGTCGTCCTCATCGAGGACGTGATCACGACGGGCGGCGCCGTACGCGACGCCACCCGCGCGCTGCGCGATGCGGGTGCGAACGTCGAGCTGGTGATCTGCGCGATCGACCGGTCACCTGCGGGCGGCAACCCGCTCGCCGACGTAGGCCTCGAGATCCGCTCGGTGCTGACCAAGGCCGACCTCGACGGCGTGCGGTCCTAGGCCCGCGCCTGCGCGCCCTTCTCGTTCTCGGTCTCGGCGTCGTCGGCGCCGCGGTGGCGCCACCACTCGAAGGCCAGCGGGAGCACCGAGAGGGCGAGGAGCCCGAGGATCGCGTAGTCGATGTTCTCAGCCAGCCAGGGCACGCGCTTGCCGACGAAGTAGCCGAGCGACACGATGCTGGCCACCCAGACGATGGCGCCGACGGCACTCCACACCATGAACTTGGCGCGGTGCATGCGGGTCGCGCCGGCGACGACCGTGATGAAGGTGCGCACGAACGGCACGAACCGGCCGATGACCAGCGCCTTGCGGCCGTGCTTCTCGAAGAACGCCTCGGTCTTCTCGAAGTACGCGCGCTTGAGGAGCCGGCCGTCGTGCTCGTAGAGCGGTGGCCCGATCTTGCGGCCGATCTCGTAGCCGACCACGTTGCCGGCGAACGCCGCAGCGGTCAGCACGACCAGTGAGAACATCAGGTTGACCAGCGGGCCGCCGGGCACGATCGAGACCTTCTCGCCCGCCACGAACAGCCCGATCGCGACCAGCAGGGTGTCACCCGGCAGGAACGGGAAGAACAGCCCGCACTCGATGAAGATGATGACCAGGCTCACCCAGAAGAAGGCGGTGCCGAACTGGCCGAGCAGCCAGTTGGGGTCCAGCCACTGGATGCCGAACAGGAGCGGCACCATGAGGGCTGACGGACTCACGGCGTGAGCGTACCTGGGCAATGATGACCGCCAGGTGAACTGATGGCTACGGTCGGCGCGTGGCAGAGTCCGCAGAACCGGCCAGGGCGCCGTACGACCCGATGCCGCACGGCCCGCCGGAGGTCGGGGTCGGCCCGTGGGTCGGCCCGTGGCCCGAGGGCGACGAGTACGACGCCCGCTTGCTCGCCGAGGGCGACCGCCGCAACGTGGTGGACCGCTACCGCTACTGGACGATGGAGGCGATCGTCGCCGACCTCGATGCCAGGCGTCACGACTTCCACGTCGCGATCGAGAACTGGCAGCACGACTTCAACATCGGCACCATCGTCCGCTCGGCCAACGCCTTCTTGGCGGCCGAGGTGCACATCGTGGGCAACCGACGATGGAACCGGCGAGGAGCGATGGTGACCGACCGCTACCAGCACCTGCGCCACCACGCCTCGGTCGCCGACCTCGCGGCGTACCTGCGAGGCACTGGCGTCGCTCTCCTCGGCATCGACAACCTGCCGGGCTCGGCCCACCTGGAGACCATGGAGGTGCCGCGTCGGGTCTGCTTCCTGTTCGGCCAGGAGGGGCCCGGACTGTCCGAAGCCGCGCGGGAGGCGTGTGACGGCACGTTCTCCATCGCGCAGTTCGGTTCCACCAGGTCCATCAACGCCTCCGCGGCGGCGGCTATCGCGATGCACGCCTGGATCCGGACCCATGCCGACCTGACACCGGGCAGCGATGCCTGGCGAGGTTGAGCTGCGCGGCTGACGCAACGCGGCGCGTCTTCCGCAACGTGTCCCGGGAGGCTAGCGTGCCCCCGGGAAAGTGACGAGCCTCGGCCACGGAGGGGAGAAAGTCTTGCTGTCGGACATCGAGATCGCCAACGCCGCGACGCTGCGCCCGATCAGGGACGTGGCTGCCGAGACGCTCGGGATCGACGAGGACCACCTGGTCCCCTACGGGCACTACAAGGCCAAGGTCGACATCGGCTACCTGGCCTCGCTCGCCGACCGCCCGATGGGCAGGCTGATCTTGATGACGGCGCTGTCGCCGACCCCGCCTGGTGAGGGCAAGACCACCACGACGGTCGGGCTGACCGATGCGCTGTTCGGCCTGGGCCACAAGTCCATGGCCTGCCTGCGCGAGCCCTCCATGGGCCCGGTCTTCGGCATGAAGGGCGGAGCTGCCGGCGGCGGCTACAGCCAGGTCGTGCCGATGACCGACATCAACTTGCACTTCACCGGCGACTTCGCCGCGATCGCGGCGGCCAACAACCTGCTCTCCGCACTCATCGACAACCACATCCACCACGGCAACGAGCTCGACATCGACGTGCGCAGCGTCACCTGGAAGCGCGTGCTGGACATGAACGACCGCGCGCTGCGCGACACCACGGTCGCACTCGGCGGCTACGGCAACGGGTTCCCCCGCTCCGAGGGCTTCGACATCGTGGTCGCCTCCGAGCTGATGGCGATCTTCTGCCTGACCGAGTCGTGGGGCGACCTCAAGAGGCGGATCGGCGACATCGTCATCGGGTACAACCGCGCCGGCAACCCGGTCACGGCTCGTGAGCTCGACGCGCACGGCGCGATGTCGGTGCTCCTGCGCGATGCGCTCGCACCCAACCTGGTGCAGACCCTCGAGGGCGCCCCGGCGTTCGTGCACGGCGGGCCGTTCGCCAACATCGCCCACGGCTGCAGCTCGGTCATGGCCACGCGCGCGGGCCTGCGGCTGGCCGACTACGTCGTGACGGAGGCCGGCTTCGGCGCCGACCTCGGTGCGGAGAAGTTCGTCGACATCAAGTGCCGCAAGTCGGGTCTGCGTCCGGACCTGGCCGTAGTGGTCGCGACGGTCCGCGCCCTGAAGTACCACGGCGGAGTCGCCCTCGCCGACCTCGGCACCGAGGACCTCGGCGCGGTCGAGCGCGGCATGGCCAACCTGCGCCGCCACCTCCACAACATCCGTCACGTGTACGGCGTCCGGTGCGTCGTCGCCGTGAACCGCTTCCCGACCGACACCACCGCCGAGATCGACAAGGTCGTCGAGCTGGTCGCGGCCGAAGGGGTGCAGGCCTATCCGGCGACCCACTTCGCCGACGGCGGGGCCGGTGCGCTCGAGCTGGCCAAGGGCGTGCTGCAAGCCCTCGACGAGCCCTCGCCGTACGAGTTCTCCTTCACCTACCCCGACGAGCTCCCGCTCACCGAGAAGGTGGAGGCCGTCGCCACGAAGCTGTACGGCGCCCGCCAGGTCACCTGGGACTCCAAGGCCCGGCGTCGGCTGCAGAGATTCGAGCGCGACGGGTTCGCCGACCTGCCGGTGTGTATCGCGAAGACGCAGTACTCGTTCTCCACTGACGCCTCACTGGTCGGAGCCCCCAGTGGCCACGAGCTGCACGTGCGCGAGGTGCGGCTCTCGGCCGGTGCCGGGTTCGTGGTGGCCGTGTGCGGCGAGATCATGACGATGCCCGGCCTCCCGCGCGACCCCGCGGCCCGGCGCATCGACCTGGCCGACGACGGGACGATCCTCGGCCTGTCGTAGCCGCTGGTTGAGGAAGGCGCGGCCTCTCGTAGCCGCTGGCTGAGGAAGGCGCGGCCTGTCGTAGCCGCTGGCTGAGGAAGGCGCGCTAGCGCCTGTCTCGAAACCCGGCGACCGATGTGCTCACCTGGTTTCGAGACGGTTGCTGCGCAACCTCCTCAACCAGCGGGGGGCGCGGATTGCTGCGCAACCTCCTCAACCAGCGGAGGAGCACTGAATGTCCTCACCTGGTTTCGAGACGGTTGCTGCGCAACCTCCTCAACCAGCGGGGGGCGCGGGTTGCTGCGCAACCTCCTCAACCAGCGGGGAGCACTCCTCAACCAGCGGGGAGCAGCGCGCGACCCATCGCGGCGATGTGGGCGGGCGTCGAGCCGCAGCACGCGCCGACGAGGTCGACGCCCAGGTCCTGCAGGGCGCGGGCGTGAGCAGCCAGCTCGTCGGGCGGGGCGTCGTAGGCGAACCGGTCGCCGACGAGGACCGGCAGGCCGGCGTTGGACTGCGCCACGATCAGGAGGTCGTCGGTGCGCGCCTGGGCCAGCTGCGCGGCGATGGCCTCCATCTCCTCCGGGCCACGCCCACAGTTGGCGCCGACGGCGTCGACGCCGAGCTCGGCCAGCGCGGTCACGGCGTCGGCGGGGCGCACGCCCATCATGGAGCGCAGGTTGGTGTCGAAGCTGAGCGTCGCGATGACGGGGAGCTCCGGCACGACCTGGCGTGCGGCCTCGACCGCTGCCGCCACCTCGCCGAGGTCGCTCATCGTCTCGATGAGGACGACATCGATGCCCCCGTCGGCCAGGCCGGTCAGTTGCTCGGCGAAGAGCGCGCGAGCCTCGTCGGGCTCCATGGTGCCGAGCGGGCTGAGCAGCTCACCGGTGGGGCCGAGGTCACCGGCGACGAGGGCGCCGTGGCGACGTGCGACCTCGGTGGCGATCGCGGCGCCGGCCCGGTTGAGCTCGTGGACCCGGTCGCCGAGGCCGTGCATGTCGAGCCGGGGGCGGGTACCGCCGAAGGTGTTCGTGGTCAGGAGGCGAGCACCCGCCTCGGCGTACGCCTCGTGGATGCCGGCGATCACCTCGGGCCGTTCGACGTTCCAGAGCTCGCCGGATCCGCCATCGTCCAGGCCGCTGTCTTGGAGCAGGGTGCCCATGCCGCCGTCGAGAAGGACGGTGTGCCCGTCGGGCAGGTCGCCCAGGAGGTGTCGCAGCCGGTTCACGCCGGGTCCTGGGCGGGGCCGATCGCATCGAGGTAGGCGGTCAGCCGATCCTCGGGCCACTGGCTCTCCAGCTCGGCCACGACGCGGTCGCACACCTCGGCCGGATCTCCCTGCGCGGGCGTCCAGTCGCCGCGGGTCCAACCGTCGAGGTAGGCCTCGCTCTCGACCGCCCCCAGCCGCATCGCGGCCTCGTCGATGGCCTCCTGGAACCGCGGGGCCAACGGTCCCTTGGTCACCGCATCACCATCGCGCGCGACCACCATCGAGGGCAGGTCGCGCCAGTACGTCACTTGGTACTCGCTCACCTGGCGAGGCTAGTCGCCCGCCGCGTCGCCGAGCACCGCATCCAGCACGCTGAGACCAGCGGACCCCTTTGGGCGTCATTCGATCGATCCAGAGGATGGCACTAGGGTGAATTCAGCCTCACCCACGTCGTTCGAGGAGCACGGACATGCCCATCGCCACCCCCGAGAAGTACGCCGAGATGCTGGACACCGCGAAGTCGCGGGGCTTCGCCTTCCCGGCGATCAACGTGTCGTCGTCGCAGACCCTCAACGCTGCCCTCGCCGGGTTCGCCGAGGCCGGCTCCGACGGCATCATCCAGGTCTCCACCGGTGGCGCCGAGTACCTCTCGGGCCCCAACGTCAAGAACATGGTCAGCGGCTCGGTCGCCTTCGCGGCGTTCGCCGCCGAGGTCGCCAAGTCCTACCCGATCAACGTCGCGCTCCACACCGACCACTGCCCCAAGGACAAGCTCGACGGCTTCGTCCGTCCGCTGCTCGACATCTCCGCGGAGCGAGTGGCCCGGGGCGAGGCGCCGCTGTTCCAGTCGCACATGTGGGACGGGTCCGCCGTACCCCTCGCCGAGAACCTCGAGATCGCCGAGGACCTGCTGGCCAAGTGCGCGGCGGCCCACATCATCCTCGAGATCGAGGTCGGCGTGGTGGGTGGCGAGGAGGACGGCGTCGTCGGTGCGATCGACGACAAGCTCTACTCGACCCCCGAGGACGCCATCGCGACGGTCAAGGCGCTCGGCACCGGTGAGCACGGTCGCTACCTGACGGCCCTGACGTTCGGCAACGTGCACGGTGTTTACAAGCCCGGCAACGTCAAGCTTCGTCCCGAAGTGCTCAAGACCGCGCAGGAGACCATCGTCAAGGAGCTCGGGCTGGCCGAGGGCGAGCGGCCCTTCGACCTGGTCTTCCACGGCGGCTCGGGCTCGACGGCCGAGGAGATCGGCGCGGCCGTCGACTTCGGCGTGGTGAAGATGAACGTCGACACCGACACCCAGTACGCCTTCACCCGCCCTGTTGTCGGCCACATGTTCACCAACTACGACGGCGTGCTCAAGGTCGATGGCGAGGTCGGCAACAAGAAGGCCTACGACCCGCGTGCCTGGGGCAAGGCTGCCGAGGCGGGCATGGCCGCCCGTGTCCTCGAGGCCTGCGCGAACCTGCGCTCTACCGGTCACTCGATCGGCTGACGGTCCGGCTGGCCCGGACCTTCTCCACAGCCGTCTCGTTGGGGCTGGCGATCTGGTTGCAGCGGGCGTGGGCTGCGGTGCTCTATGCCTGGCCTGCTGCGTTGTGCGGCGAGTCAGCGCTGCGGATCGCTGAGGGTCCGGGCAGGAGAGACGACTCGTCGCCCATCGAGGTTGCTGTGGCCATCGGACGCCAGGTCGCAAGCCGGGCTGGCGTCGGGGTGCGCAGGATGGCGCACCTCGACGAGCGGACCCTATGGAATCTCGGCCCTCCGCGCGTCCGGTTCGAGGAAGCGGTGCTGGATGTCGCGCTGGCGGCCCGCGTCGAGCGGGCTCACGGTCTTCCGAGAGGTGAGCGGCAGCGAAAGGCTCAGGCCACGTTGGGCGTGACCTACCGGGATGTCGCCTACGGGGAGTTGGAGGTGGACCTCGGCGGACGGCTCTGGGCTATGGCCAGGTCATCGACCGCGCATGTAGGACAGCCGGGCGCCTCGGACTTCTGCTGCAGGCGCGGGGCTGGGCGGGGGAGGCGTCGCCGTGCGGACCAACCTGCACCCTAGCGGTCAGCCGGCCGCCTGAACCTCGGGCTCGACGGCGGCAGGCCGCACGACCATGTGACGCATCTGCTCGAAGAACAGGCAGGCGAGGAAGCCGAGAGCGAGGACGGCGACGGGGAGCAGCAGCGCCTGGGACATGGCGGTGCTGAAGGGGTCGAAGACCGAGGCGGGCAGGCCGCCTGCCGTCTCTGGTGAACCGCCGGACCCGAGGCCGTTGGCGGCGAGGCGGGAGTCGATGAGGACGGCGATGCCGGCCGCTCCCAGGACCGCGCCGACCTGGCGAGTGGCGTTGTAGACGCCCGAGCCGGCGCCGGCGAACTGCGGCGGCAGGTTGCGTGTGGCAGTGGCTGCGAGCGGAGCCCAGATGCCGGCCATGCCGAAGCCGAGCAGAGCCATCGGAGCCAGGATCTGCCACAGCGCGCTCTCGGGGCGCACCTCGAGCGAGACCCACCACACGGCCAGGGCCGTGATCGCGAAGCCGGCGGCGGTGAGGGTGCGCGGGTGGACGCGGTCGGTGTAGCGACCGACGATGGGCGCCATCACGATCGAGACCAGCGCCATCGGCACGAACGTCAGCGCCGCCGTGGTCGGCGACATGCCGCGGACGAGCTGGAGGTAGAGCATCAGCGGGAAGCCCATGGCGGTCGCGGTGAACGACATGGTGGAGATGGCGAAGTTGGAGACCGAGAAGTTGCGGTCGCGGAACAGGCCCAGCGGCACCAGCGGCTCCTGGCGGTTGCGGGCCTGCCAGACCACGAAGGCCACCAGGATGAGCAGCCCGACGATGATCAGGCCCCATACGGAGATCGGGCCGGTGATGGTGCCCCAGTCGTATTGGTGGCCCTCCTGGATGCCGAAGACCAGCGCGAACATGCCCAGCCCGCTGAGCGCGACGCCGAGCCAGTCGAACTTGTGGGAGTGGGTCGGCAGGTCAGGGACGAGTCGAAGGGCCAGCACCAGCGCCACCAGGCCCACCGGGATGTTGATGAAGAAGATCCACTCCCACCCGAGCGCGTCGACCAGCACGCCGCCGAGGATCGGGCCGACCAGGGTGGCCACGCCGGCGGTCGCGCCCCACAGCGCCATCGCCTTGCCGCGCTCGGTGGCCGGGAAGATGCGGGTGATCACTGCCATCGTCTGCGGAGTCATCAAGGAGGCGCCGACGCCCTGCGCGACCCGCGCCACGATCAGCATCTCGACCGACGAGGTCAGACCGCACCACAGCGAGGCCAAGGTGAAGATCGTCAGTCCGACCATGTAGATCTTCTTCGGCCCGACCCGGTCGCCGAGCCGACCCGTGATCAGCACCGGAACGGCGTAGGCGAGCAGGTAGGCGCTGGTCACCCAGACGACCTCGTTCACGTCGGCATGCAGGTCGGCGATGATCGCGGGCGTCGCGACCGTCACGATCGTGGTGTCGACCAGGATCATGAAGAACCCGAGGCACAACGCGAACAGAGCGGGCCAGGGGCGGACGTCGTCGGTGGGTTCGGACACGTCGGCAGTCAACACCCGTCCACCGACAGCGATTCCCCGGCGGGGCCCCGGCCTAGGCTGGCGCCATGACCGACCTGCTCGCCGGCCCGCCGCCCACCCGCCTGCCCGAGGACCCCGCTGACGCCGAGCTGGCTGGTGGAGCGACACCCGGAGAGGTCGTACGCCGTCATCCCGCGTCCCCTGCAGCATGGGCGGCCCTGGCCCAGCAGGCGCATGACGCGGATGCCGATGACCTGATCGTCTACGCCTATGCCCGCGTCGGCTACCACCGCAGCCTCGACCAGCTGCGCCGCAACGGCTGGAAGGGCCACGGCCCGGTCCCGTGGGAGCACGAGCCCAACCGCGGCTTCCTGCGCAGCCTTGCCCTGCTGGCGCTGGCCGCACGCGCCATCGGCGAGCACGAGGAGTGGGAGCGCTGCTCCAGCTTCCTGCGCGACTCCAGCCCCTCCGCCGCCGACGCCCTGCTCTAACAGCGACGAGCGAAGCGAAGTCGCGAAGTGAGCCATCGGCTGAGCGAAGTCGCGGAGCGTCCTGCGTCCTGCACGACGAGCGAAGCGAGCGCAGCGAGCGAGTCGAGGAGGAAGGACGCAGGTCATAGCGACGCGACATGCGAGCGGAGCGAGCCAAATTGCAGAGCGACGCGACATGCCGAGCGCAGCGAGGCGAAAATGACAGAGCGCCGGAGTTGTCCCCTGATACCACTCCGGCGCTCGTCGACGTCGGCCGACCCGACCCCCGCAATGGGTGGGCTGCCAGTGCCGAGCCCCCGGGAGGGCCAGGCACCTGACGTCGTGCTTCATCGTTGCATTGTCCGGTCCGTGCCACCTGGTTAAGGAATGACGGTGGCACTAAGGTGCCACCCATGTCCCGGTCCACCCGACGCGGCGTCACCTCGGTGCTGTCGGCCCTCGGCATGAGCACCGAGGACGAACGCCGCTACCAGCAGCTGCTGCCACTCTCGGGCGGTCCGCTGGCCGACGTCGCGCGTGCCGTCGGACTGACCGAGGCGCGGCTGTGGGCGAGTCTCTCGCCGTTGGCTGGACGTGGCCTGGTCGAGGTCGAGGGCGACCGCCTGGTGGTCCGTACGATCCCGGCGCTCGTGGCGCACCTGCTCCAGGAGGAGGCGGACGCGGCAGCTCGGTCGCGCGAGCAGCTGCGGTCGCTGGCGGCCGCCGTCCCGTACCTGGTCGCAGCCGCCTTCCAACCGGGCGCCGGCCAGATGGAGAACCTCGGCGGCCTCGACGGCGAGCTGAGTGCCGGCGGCAACGCGCTGGCGTTGCTGACCGAGCTGATCGAGACCAGCAAGGGCGACCTGCTGTGGTGGCGCCCCGACGCGTGGCTGCTGCCGCGTGAGAGTGCGATCTCCGTGGTCGTCGGTCGCGCGGTGGCATCGGGGCGACGCTCACGTGCCATCTACCCGCTTCGCGCCCTGCATGAGGCGCCCGAGGTCCTGCAGGCCCGCGCCCGCCAAGGAGAGCAGGTGCGCGTCATCGACGAGATGCCCACGCGCCTGCTCGTCATCCAGGGCTCGCACGCGGTCTTGCCCGAGCCGCTCGGCTTCGCCGATGAGCCCCGGCTGCTGGTTCGGCAGCCGGCGATCGTCGGTGCGCTCACGCTGCTGTTCGAGAGGTACTGGGAGCAGGCCACGGCCCTCCCGGCGCTCGACGCCCTGCTGCCACGAGTCGACGTACGTGGCTCCGTGCTGCGCCAGCTGGCAGCCGGTGCCAAGGACGAGCAGATCGCCCGCACCCTGGGGTTGAGCCTGCGGACCGTACGCCGGCGGGTCGCCGACGTGATGATCGAGCTCGGCGCTGACACGAGGTTCCAGGCCGGGGTCGAGGCGGCGCGGAGGGGCTGGCTCTAGGCAGGGAGCACGAAGCGGTACGCCGCGGGCTCGATGTGCCACGTACGTTGCCGCTCCGGCCCGTAGATCTCGCCGTCAGCGGAGCAGTAGAACTCCTCGCCGGAGACCGACACGGACCGGCCGCGGTAGTAGTCGACGTCGGGGCGTTCGAGGTGCGAGCCCTGGCGCGCCATCTTGAGGGTGTAGCCGAGCTTGGCCAGCGGCGAGGTCGCGCGGGACACCATCACGTCCACCTGGCGGCTCTCCGGATCCGCGTGCGGCGTCACCTCGGTGCCGCCGCCGATGTTGGCGCCGTTGCCGACCGCGACCATCAGGACCGGACGGTCCAGGTCGTTGACGACCTTGCCGTCGATCTCGACGCGCAGGTGGAGCTCGCCGCTGTTGAACGCCGACTGGATCGCGCCGATGGGGTAGCCCAGCCTGCCGAGGTTCAGCTTGCCGACGCCGATCGAACCCAGGCGCGTCTTCCAGGTGTGGCCCTTGCGGCTGGCCTCTGCCCCTGCCCCGACATGCACGTTGTTGACCACGATCTCACCGACCTCGTCGATGATCAGGTCGGTCTTGCGGACCTCTCCGTCGACGACCAGGCGCGCGGCGTCCTCGATCTCGAGCGGGATCCCGACGCTGCGTGCGAAGTCGTTGCCCGTCCCGAGCGGCAACAGCGCCACGACCGCATCGCCCAGCTGGTTGCGGCGGTAGAGGGCCGACATCACCGCGTGCAGGCTGCCGTCGCCGCCGGCCACCACGATCCGGCGGCTACCCGCGCGCTGCAGGACCCCGTCGAGCTCACCCGGGTCCGAGGTGGCGGCCACCTCGACCGACGTCCGGGATCGCAGGATCTCCAAGGCGACGTCGAGCGTCTCTTGATCCGCCGTGCCGGCGTCCTTGTTGGTGATGACGAGGAGGGGGTCCATCGTGGCGGACACTAGCGGACGGCCACGAACCCGGTTTCGAGGCTCGCAAGCTCGCACCTCAACCAGCGAAGACACCTTGCAGTAGCGTTCTGGCGCGACGTCGACCCGACCTGACCGGTTCGACTAGAGCGGAGACGACATGCCGGCGATCGTGGTCCTCGGCGCCCAGTGGGGCGACGAGGGCAAGGGCAAGGCCACCGACCTCCTGGCCACCACCGAGACCATCGACTACGTCGTGCGCACCAGCGGGGGCCACAACGCCGGCCACACGATCGTGGTCAACGGCGAGAAGTTCGCGACCCACCTGCTGCCCAGCGGCATCCTGACGCCGGGCTCGGTCTGCGTGATCGCCAACGGGGTGGTCGTCTCGCCCGAGGCGTTGTTCCGCGAGCTCGACGCGCTGGTGGCCCGCGGCGTCGACCTGGCTCCACTGGTGGTGAGTGCCAACGCGCACGTGCTCGCGTCCTACCACGCCACGATCGACAAGGTCACCGAGCGTTTCCTCGGCAACGCCAAGCTCGGCACGACCGGGCGCGGCATCGGGCCGACGTACGCCGACAAGATCAACCGGATCGGCATCCGCATCGCCGACCTGTTCGACGAGGAGCTGCTGCGTCAGAAGGTCGAGGCCTCCCTCGACGTCAAGAACCAGGTGCTGGCCAAGGTCTACAACCGCCGTGCCATCTCGGTCGACGCCGTCGTCGAGGAGCTGCTGTCGTACGTCGAGCGGTTGCGGCCGATGGTCGCCGACACCTCGCTGCTGCTCAACCGCGCCCTCGACGACGGCAAGACGGTGCTCTTCGAGGGAGCGCAGGCCACCATGCTCGACGTCGACCACGGGACCTACCCCTTCGTCACGTCGTCCTCGCCGGTCGCCGGTGGTGTCTGCACCGGAGCCGGGATCGGCCCCACCCGCATCGACCGGGTGATCGGTGTGATCAAGGCCTACACGACACGAGTCGGCTCGGGGCCGTTCCCCACCGAGTTGTTCGACGAGGACGGCGAGAAGCTCTGGAAGGTCGGCGGCGAGGTCGGCGTCTCGACCGGACGCAACCGGCGCTGCGGCTGGTACGACGCGGTGATCGCGCGCTACTCCTCGCGCGTCAACGGCCTCACCGACCTGTTCTTGACCAAGCTCGACGTGCTGTCGTCCTGGGAGCGCGTACCTGTCTGCGTCGCCTACGACGTCGACGGCGTGCGCCACGACGAGATGCCGATGACGCAGTCGGAGTTCGAGCGGGCCAAGCCGATCTACGAGTTGCTGCCCGGCTGGTGGGAGGACATTTCGGCCTGCCGCACGTTCGACTCGCTGCCCGTCAATGCCCAGGCCTACGTGCGCGCCCTCGAGGAGATGTCCGGCACCCGCATCTGGGGCGTCGGCGTCGGCCCCGGGCGCGAGCAGACCCTGGAAGTGCCGCCACTTGCCGGCTGAGCAGGTTGCGCCGCGGACCGTCTCGCAACCATCGTGAGTGCAGTGCGGTGGTCTCGTGACAGGCGCTAGCGCGCCTTCCTCGACCGACGGGGGGCTGGCGAGGCGTCTGGGGCTCGGCGATGCCACGGTGATCGGGCTGGGGTCGATGATCGGGGCGGGCGTGTTCGCGGCGTTCGCGCCGGCGGCGCGTGCGGCCGGTGCATGGCTGCTCGTCGGCCTCGCCCTCGCGGCGTTCGTGGCCTACTGCAACGCCACCGCGTCGGCGCAGCTCGCGGCCGCGTACCCGCGCGCTGGCGGCACGTACCTCTACGGCCGCGAGGTGCTGGGGGAGTGGTGGGGCTTCCTTGCCGGCTGGGGGTTCGTGGTCGGCAAGACCGCGAGCTGCGCGGCGATGGCGATGACGTTCGCCGCGTACGCCGTGCCAGACGGCTGGCACCGGCCCGTCGCCGCTGCGGTCGTCGCCGTACTCGCGCTGGTCAACTGCGCGGGCATTACCCGGACCGCCGGGCTGACGCGGGTCATCGTCGCCCTGGTCCTCGTGGCGCTGGCCGTCGCGGTCGCCGCAGCGCTCGGCGGAGGCGAGAGCAACGGGCTGGGCGACTGGGCCGCTCCCCACGGCGTCTACGGCGTCCTGCAGTCGGCCGGGCTGTTGTTCTTCGCGTTCGCCGGCTACGCCCGGATCGCGACCCTCGGCGAGGAGGTGCGCGATCCCGAGCGGGTGATCCCGCGCGCCATCGTCGGCGCGCTCGCGGGAGCGATCGCCGTGTACGCCGTCGTCGGCGTGGCCGTCCTCGTCGCGCTCGGTCCCGACGCGACCGCGGCCTCGACCCAGCCGCTCGCCGATGCGGTGGCGGCCGGCGACCGGCAGTGGGCCGAGCCGGTCGTCCGCGTCGGCGCGGCGCTGGCTGCGGCCGGTGCGCTGCTCGGGCTCGTCGCGGGTCTGGGCCGCACCAGCCTGGCGATGGCGCGCGAGGGGGACCTGCCGCGCTGGCTGGACGCCGTACACCCCCGGTTCCAGGTGCCGCACCGCGCTGAGCTCACCACGGCGGCCGTCGTCGTCGTGCTCGTGCTGCTCGTCGACCTGCGCGGGGTCATCGGGTTCTCGTCCTTCGGCGTGCTGCTCTACTACTTCGTCGCCAACGCCGCCGCTCGGCAGCAACCGCAGGCACAGCGCAGGTTCCCACGCTGGCTCCAGTACGCCGGGTGCGCGGGCTGTCTGGTCCTGGTCGCGACGCTGCCGTGGGAGGCGGTCGTGGCGGGGGTGGCCGTCTTCGCGCTGGGCGTGGGCTACCGGTCGCTGCGGCTGCGTGGTCTCGACAGGCTCGACCACCGAGAGGGTCTCGGGCTCGACCACCGAGAAGATCATTAGCCGAACGGCTCTATCCCCGCGCGGCGCCGGACGCCTACCGTCGTTGCATGCTGCCCCCCGAGGAGGCGATCGACCGTCTCGCAGCCGTCATGAAGGCCGAGCCGGGTCACCGCACGCTGCACGCCAAAGGCGTCTTCTGCTCCGGCACGTTCAACGCCAGCCCCGATGCGCGACCGTTGAGTCGGGCCCTGCACCTGCAAGGCGACACGATCCCCGTTCTGGTCCGCTGGTCGCACGGCAGCGGCCGCCACGACGCCAACGACAACCGTCCCTACGTGCGCGGCATGTCGGTGTCGTTCGTGCTGCCCGACGGCACCTCGACCGACATCTTGGGGCAGACGGTCCCGAGGTTCCCGGTCCGGACTCCCGACGACTTCGTGCGGCTCACCGAGGTGGCCCGCGACCGGCGAGCGCTCCTGAGGTTCCTCGCGACCAGGCCGAGCACCGCGATCGCGCTGGCCTACAACGCCAGGGTCAAGGCGCTGAAGCCGCCGCGCAGCTATGCCGAGGCGACGTACTACCCGATCCACGCGTATCTCTGGGAGTCGCTCGCCGGCCATGGCACCTGGGTGCGCTACCGGTTGGTGCCGAAGGCGACGCCGCACGACCGGCCGGAGGGGCGCTTCAGTGGGCGTGATCGCTTGCGAGAGGAGCTGGCGGCGCGACTGGCCCAAGGCCCCGTGCGCTACGACCTCGTCGTCACCGTCGCCGGCGCGAAGGACGACCCCCATGACCCGATGTCGGTCTGGCGCGGCAGCCGCGAGTTCGTGGCGGGCTGGTTCGAGATCACCACCATCGAGGAGGACCGCGAGAAGCAGGGCGACATCGTGGTCTTCGACCCGACGCGGATCGTGGACGGCATCGAGCTCAGCGACGACCCGATCCTGCGCTACCGCCCGGCCGCCTACAGCGTCTCCATCGAGCGGCGGTCTCGACCCCACCCCTAGAGTCCTCTCACGTGAAGGCTCTCGTCATCGGCACCGGCGGCCGCGAGCACGCCCTCTCGCTCGCGCTGTCTCGAGACCCAGCGGTCGACGAGGTGCACGCGGCTCCGGGAAACCCGGGGATCGCCGCGGTCGCCACGCTCCACGCAGTGGACCCGATGTCCGGCGAGTCCGTGGCCTCGCTCGCGCGCGAGCTCGGGGTCGACCTCGTCGTCGTCGGTCCGGAGGCGCCGCTCGTCGCCGGTGTCGCCGACGCGGTCCGTGCTGCTGGCATCGCGTGCTTCGGACCCTCGCGCGAGGCCGCCCAGCTGGAGGGCTCCAAGGCCTTCGCCAAGGACGTGATGACGGCGGCCGGCGTGCCGACCGCCGAGGCCCGGCTGTGCCGCACGCCCGACGAGGCCGCTGCTGCCCTCGACGCGTTCGGCCCGCCGTACGTCGTCAAGGACGACGGCCTGGCCGCCGGCAAGGGCGTCGTGGTGACGACCGACCGCGACGAGGCGCTCGCTCATGCGGCCGCCTGCGACCGGGTCGTGATCGAGGAGTACCTCGACGGGCCCGAGGTCTCGCTCTTCGCCCTCTGCGACGGCACCACGGCGGTGCCGATGCAACCGGCCCAGGACTTCAAGCGCATCCACGACAGCGACGAGGGCCCCAACACCGGCGGCATGGGCGCCTACACGCCGCTGCCGTGGGCGCCTGCCGACCTGGTCGACGAGGTGACGCGCACAGTCCTCCAGCCCACCGTCGACGAGATGGCGCGACGGGGCACGCCGTTTCGCGGACTCCTCTACGCCGGCCTCGCCCTGACCTCACGCGGGGTGCGCGTGGTCGAGTTCAACGCCCGCTTCGGCGACCCGGAAACCCAGCCCCTGCTGGCTCTTCTCGACGCGCCGCTCTCGCCGCTGCTGCTCGCGTGTGCCGCGGGCAGCCTCGCCGACGTACCCGCCCTGGAGTGGAAGCCCGGCGCTGCGGTCGCTGTCGTGATGGCCTCGCGGGGCTACCCCGAGTCGTCCTCGAGCGGCGACGTGATCGTCGGCACCGAGACCCTCGACGTCGAGTCCGACGTCGAGGTCCTGCACGCCGGCACGGCGCGCGACGCGTCTGGCCGCCTGGTCACCGCCGGCGGCCGCGTACTCGCCGTGACCGCCGTCGGTACGTCGGTCGCCGACGCCCGCGCGAAGGCCTACGAGGGAGTCGCCTCGATCTCCTTCCCGGGCGCCCAGTGGCGTACGGACATCGCTGCGCTGGGTGGCTGAGGAAGGCGCGCTTGCGCCTGTCTCGAAACCAGACCATGCCAGCCCCATGGTTTCGAGACGGTTGCTGCGCAACCTCCTCAACCAACGGGTGGTTGAGGAAGGCGCGTCTCTCGGTGGTTGAGGAAGGCGCGCTAGCGCCTGTCTCGAAACCAGGTGAGTCAACCTTTGGCCCACGGGGTTTCGAGACGGTTGCTGCGCAACCTCCTCAACCAACGGGTGGTTGAGGAAGGCGCGTCTCTCGGTGGTTGAGGAAGGCGCGCTAGCGCCTGTCTCGAAACCAGACCATGCCAGCCCCATGGTTTCGAGACGGTTGCTGCGCAACCTCCTCAACCAACGGGTGGTTGAGGAAGGCGCGTCTCTCGGTGGTTGAGGAAGGCGCGCTAGCGCCTGTCTCGAAACCAGGTGAGTCAACCCTTGGCCCACGGGGTTTCGAGACGGTTGCTAGCAACCTCCTCAACCAGCGGGTGGTCGGGCGCGTGGGAGACTTCCGGTTGTGACGGTCCCCAACGTCCTGGCCACCCGGTACGCCGGTGACGACCTCGCCGCGATCTGGTCGCCGGAGCACAAGATCGTGCTGGAGCGGCGGCTGTGGATCGCGGTGCTCGAGGCGCAGCGCGATCTCGGTGTCGACGTACCCGATGGGGTCGTGGAGGCCTACCGCGACGTCATCGACAAGGTCGACCTGGAGTCGATCGCGGCTCGGGAGCGCGTGACGCGCCACGACGTGAAGGCCCGCATCGAGGAGTTCGCGGCCCTCGCCGGGCACGAGCACATCCACAAGGGCATGACCTCGCGCGACCTCACCGAGAACGTCGAGCAGCTCCAGGTCCGGCAGTCGCTCGTGATCCTCCGAGCCCGCGCGGTCGCCACCTTGGCCCGCCTGGCCAGGCTGGCCACCGAGCACGAGACCACCGTGATGGCCGGCCGCTCCCACAACGTCGCCGCCCAGGCCACCACGCTGGGCAAGCGGTTCGCCACGATCGCCGACGAGATGCTGGTCGCTCTCGAGCGGCTCGACGACCTGCTGGCCCGCTACCCGCTGCGCGGGATCAAGGGTCCGATGGGCACCAGCCAGGACATGCTCGACCTGCTCGACGGAGACTCGGCGCGGCTGCACGAGCTCGAGGAGCGCATCGCGCACCACCTCGGCTTCGGCGACCGCGTCCTGACCAGCGTCGGCCAGGTCTACCCGCGCTCGCTCGACCTCGACGTCGTCTCCGCACTCGTCCAGCTGGTGGCCGGTCCTGCCAACCTGGCGACCACCATCAGGCTGATGGCCGGCCAGGAGCTGGTCACCGAGGGCTTCGCCGAAGGCCAGGTCGGCTCCAGCGCGATGCCCCACAAGATGAACACGCGTTCGTGCGAGCGGGTCAACGGCCTCGCGGTCGTGCTGCGCGGTCACCTCTCGATGGTCGCCGAGCTGGCTGGCAACCAGTGGAACGAGGGGGATGTCTCCGACTCCGTCGTCCGTCGGGTGGCACTGCCCGACGCGTTCTTCGCCGCCGATGGTCTCTTCCGTACCTTCCTCACCGTGCTCGACGAGTTCGGCGCCTTCCCCGCGGTCATCCAGCGCGAGCTCGACCGCTACCTGCCGTTCCTGGCCACGACCAAGGTGCTGATGGCGGCCGTACGCCGGGGCGTCGGCCGCGAGGTCGCCCACGAGGCGATCAAGGAAGCCGCCGTCGGTGCGGCCCTCGACCTGCGTCAGGGTGCGGCCGTCAACGACGTCGTCGACCGGCTCGCTGCCGACGACCGGCTCGGCCTCACCCACGACCAGATCGCCGGCCTGATGTCCAAGCCGCTGTCCTTCACCGGCGCGGCGGTCGCCCAGACAGAGGCCGTCGTACGCCGGGTGGAGCAGGTCGTCGCAGCCGATCCGGACGCTGCGGCGTACTCACCCGGCGGGATCTTGTGACGGCGGTGCAGGTTCGCGTCACGGGTCGCGTGCAGGGCGTGGCCTTCCGCTGGCAGGCCCAGCACGAGGCGCTGAGGCTGGGCGTGACCGGGTGGGTGCGCAACGAGCCCGACGGCAGCGTGGTGGCACACGTCGAGGGCGAGACCCCCGCGGTCGATCTGATGGTGGCGTGGCTTCGCAAGGGCCCGCCTGGGTCGATCGTGCGCGACTGCGCTGTGCGTGAGGCGGCGCCGGCAGGGTCGACGCGCTTCGAGATCACGGGCTGACCGACAACCTGCTCCGCCCCGGATAGGCTCGTCGCGTGGCTGCCCAGGACCTCAACATCCCGTCGGCTCCCGAGATCGCGGGTGCGAGCCACCTCCACAGCGGCAAGGTCCGCGACCTCTACGAGCTGCCCGACGGCCATCTGCTGATGGTGGCCAGCGACCGCATCTCCGCCTTCGACTACGTGCTCGACACCGAGATCCCCGACAAGGGCGAGATCCTGACCCGGATGTCGCTGTGGTGGTTCGACCAGCTCTCCGGGCTGGTCAGCAACCACATCGTCTCCACCGAGGTGCCGGACCTGGTCCGCGGTCGCGCGGTGGTCTGCGAGCGGTTGGAGATGTATCCCGTCGAGTGCGTCGCGCGCGGCTACCTGACCGGCACGGGGCTGATCGACTACCGGACGTACGGCGAGGTGTGCGGCATCCCGCTGCCGGCGGGCCTGCAGGACGGCAGCCGGCTGCCGGAGCCGATCTTCACGCCCGCCACCAAGGCGGCCCTCGGGGAGCATGACCAGAACGTCGACTACGAGACCGTCGCCGAGCAGGTCGGCGACGACGCGGCCGCTGAGCTGCGGATGCTGACGCTCGCGGTCTACGGCAAGGCCGAGGCCATCGCCCGCGAGCGCGGCATCCTCCTGGCCGACACGAAGCTCGAGTTCGGCCGGCGCGCCGACTGGACGACCGTGCTCGCCGACGAGGTGCTGACGCCCGACTCGTCGCGCTTCTGGCCGGCCGACCAGTGGCAGCCCGGCCGCTCGCAGCCGTCGTACGACAAGCAGATCGTCCGCGACTGGCTGCTCTCGCCCGAGTCCGGCTGGGACCGCGCCTCGGGCGAGGCGCCGCCGTCGTTGCCCGACGAGGTCGTGGACCGCACGCGTAGCCGCTACATCGAGGCCTACGAGCTGCTCACCGGCGAGACCTGGTGAGGGGTAGCCGACCATGGGCACGTTCTCGGTGACTCTTGACCTGCCGCACGCGCCGGAGGTGCTGTTTCGCTACCTGGCCGAGCCGCGCAACCGGCCCGAGTGGCAGTCGAGCCTCAAGGCGGTCGTCGATGTCGATCCGGGCCAGCCCCATGAGGGCATGCGGTGGCGCGACGTCACCAAGGTCGGGGTCAAGCCGCAGATGCGGCTGACCGAGCTGGTGCCCTACCGGGTCCTCTCGGAGATCGGCACCTGGCACGGAGTCGACGGGCTGCTCACTCTCCGGTTCGTCAAGGTCGGTGACGGCACCCGGGTGACCGCCGAGGGCAAGGTGCGCGGCAGTGGTGCCTTCGCGCTGGCCGCGGCAGCTGCGGGCCGCCTGGCCCCGGCCACGATCAAGGCCGATCTCCTACGTGCGAGCGCCGCCCTCGCCGCTCCACCACCGGAGGAAGCGTGACCAGGAAGCCCGCACTGATCCTGTTCGCCCTCGCCCTGATGGTCGTCGGCCTGATCTGGACCTTCCAGGGCCTGGGCTACTGGGAGGGCAGCGCGATGACCGGCGAGGAGACCTGGGCCGTCATCGGTCCGGCCGTCGCCGGCTTGGGCGTGGCGCTGCTGATCGTGGTGACGCGACCACGCCGCTGAGCCGTCCGCGCCCCGGGTGACGTGCCGTGAAAGACTTCGGCCGTGGCCCGCTATGTCGTCGACGTGATGCCCAAGCGCGAGATCCTCGACCCGCAGGGCAAGGCGGTCCTCGGGGCCCTGCCCCGGCTGGGCTTCGACCGGGTGCTCGACGTCCGTCAGGGCAAGAGGTTCGAGCTCGAGGTCGACGGTGAGCCGACAGACCAGACGCTCGCCGACGTACGCAAGATGGCCGAGACCCTGCTCTCCAACCCGGTGATCGAGGACTACTCGGTGTCGGTGGTCGAGCTCGAGACCCAGGGGAGTGACCAGTGAGGGTCGGCGTCGTCACCTTCCCCGGCTCCCTCGACGACGAGGACGCCCGCCGCGCTGTACGCATCGTCGGCCACGAGGCCGTCGCCTTGTGGCACGGCGACCACGACCTCCAGGGCGTCGACGCGGTGATCCTGCCCGGTGGGTTCTCCTACGGCGACTACCTGCGGTGCGGGGCCATCTCGCGGTTCGCGCCGGTGATGACCGAGGTCGTCGCGGCTGCCCAGCAGGGCCTGCCTGTCCTCGGCATCTGCAACGGCTTCCAGATCCTGTGCGAGTCCCACCTGCTGCCCGGTGCGCTGATCCGCAACGACCACCGCAAGTTCGTGTGCCGCGACCAGCGGCTGCGCATCGAGAACAACCGCACGCCGTGGACGTCGTCCTTCGACGAAGGCGCGGAGGTCACGATCGTGCTGAAGAACGGCGAGGGCGGCTACGTCGCCGACGCCGACACCCTCGACCGGCTCGAGGGCGAGGGCCGCGTGTTGGCTCGATACCTCGACGTCAACCCCAACGGCTCCCTGCACGACATCGCCGGGATCACCAACGAGCGCGGCAACGTCGTCGGCCTGATGCCCCACCCCGAGCACGCCGTCGAGGCGCTGACGGGGGCGGGCACTGACGGGCTGGGCTTCTTCACCTCGCTCGTAGGGGCAACCGCTTAGCGCATGCCCATCGCGAGCCTGCGCCAGACGTAGGGCGCGGCCACGCCCGTACGTTGCAGGCCGAGTTTCTCCTGCCAGTCCCGCAACGCCTGGTCGGTCGCCCGGTCGAAGACGCCGGTCGCCTTGAGCCGGGTGGAGCTGTTGGCGGCCGCAAGGGCGCGCTGCACGCGACGTACGGCGGGCCCGGCGGAGCCGATCTTCACGATCGGCGCGGCGCCTTGGCTCAGCAGTGAGACCCAGTGCCGCGGTGCGAACCTGGCCTGGACGTCGAGACCTCGGGCCTGCATCCAGGCCTTGGCCGCGGTGACGGTGGCGTCGTCGTACACGCCGGTGATCTTGCCGTCGTACGCGTTGTTCTCCTTGAGCAGGCACTGGAGCGCGCGAACCGTCTTGTGCGTGGAGCCGGGGGCCAGCGGGGGGTAGCGGAAGTAGCTGATCCGCACGCCGCCGCAGTGGGTCTCGCGGGAGGCGACCGAGCCCAGGCCGAGGTCGAGGTAGTTGCGGTCGATGTTGATCCGCACGCCACCCCAGGTCTCGTCGTGACCGCCCTGGTACTGCTTCATCCGGCCACCGGGGAGCCAGCCGTCGTCGGCGATGTAGCTCGTCGAGGTGTCGGCCTTGAGGTCCCAGCGGGCGATCCAGATCATGTCCGGGAGCGTGAACTTGCCGGGTCGCTCGAGGCGGGCCTTGTCGAGCATCTCGATGCCCGACCCGGCGCTGGAGTAGACGCCGGAGACGTAGCCCAGGGCATGGAGCTGGTCGGTCCAAGCGGAGAGGAAGGCGAGCGCCGACTCGCGGCAGTCGCGGTTGGTGTCGTCGAAGCCCTCGAGGTCGTACCACAGCGTGCTGCCCGGCACGATGCCCAGCGCCTGGGCATCGCCCACGGTCTTGCTGGCCTCGGCGGTGCCCTGCTTGCGGGCCTTGTCGTAGAGCCCGTTGGTGCCGCGTTGCGGGTTGATCTTGGGGTCGTCGTCGTAGCGCGGGAACCGCGGCTGACACGACGCCTGCGGACCGAGGGTGATCGGCAGCAGTCGCCAGCCCTTGGCCAGCTGCTTGCTGATCCACGTCGGCGTGAGGTTGGGCTGGTCGCGGCAGGCGCGGGAGTTACCGGAGATGTAGATGCCGACGGCCAGGAACGGCGAGTACGACAACCAGCGGTTCATGGCCCTCTGGGTGGGCGCGAGGCACTGGTCGAAGCCGTAGCCCGTGAAGTCGCCAGGGGTGACCGGGTTCGCGTCGCGAAGGGCCGCTGCCGCCGCCGCTGGCGCCGCGCCGGCTGCAGATGCCGACGCGGCGCCCAGCGACATCCCGGCCGCTCCCCAGCTGGTCATCACCATGAGCGCAGCCGTCGCGAACACCATCGCCGGGGGGCGACGACGGATCTCGCGGGACGAGCCGCGGGGGGTGTGCAACATGGTGGACTCCCGGGGGAAGACGGGCGGGCCACGTCACCATAACCACATCAATCACACCAGTAACACCGGTTGCTGGTAACTACATCGTTGTAATTGTCCGCCCCTCCGGATAGTCCGGTACGAACCGAACCCCGAAACGCGCCGATCAGGGTTCCGATCGTCGGGGACTATCCCGGCGGGCGGCTCCCTCCACAGGCCTGACGAACCGCACAGATAGCCTGGGCACTGTGCTGGACACCGTCGGCCTGGCCGAGAAGGACCCCGATCGCGAGCAGCCGTGGGCGGAGCTGGGGCTCAAGGCCGACGAGTACGCCGAGATCATCGAGATCCTCGGCCGGCGGCCGACGTCGAGCGAGCTCGCGATGTACTCGGTGATGTGGAGCGAGCACTGCTCCTACAAGTCCTCGAAGGTGCACCTCAGACAGTTCGCCGAGATCCCGCAAGAGACGCCGTTGGCCAACGCCGACGGGACCCAGGGCGTCGGCAAGATGCTGGCCGGCATCGGCGAGAACGCCGGCGTGGTCGACATCGGCCAGGGGTACGCCGTCACGTTCAAGATCGAGAGCCACAACCACCCGTCGTACGTCGAGCCGTACCAGGGCGCAGCGACCGGAGTCGGAGGCATCGTCCGCGACATCTTGGCGATGGGTGCGCGGCCGGTCGCGGTGATGGACCCGCTGCGCTTCGGCCCGCTCAGCGAGCCCGACACCCACCGCGTGCTGCCCGGGATCGTGGCCGGCGTCGGCGGCTACGGCAACTGCCTGGGCCTGCCCAACATCGGCGGCGAGGCGGTCTTCGACGCCTCCTACCTCGGCAACCCACTCGTGAACGCGCTCTGCGTCGGCGTACTCCGCCACGAGGACCTCCATCTCGCCAAGGCGACCGGCGTCGGCAACAAGGTCGTGCTGTACGGCGCGCGCACCGGCGGCGACGGCATCGGCGGAGTCAGCGTCCTGGCGAGCGAGACCTTCGACGAGACGGGGCCGGCGAAGCGACCGAGCGTCCAGGTCGGCGACCCGTTCATGGAGAAGCTGCTCATCGAGTGCACGCTCGAGCTGTTCGCCGCGGGCATCGTCACCGGCATCCAGGACCTCGGCGGCGCGGGGCTCTCCTGCGCCACCTCCGAGCTCGCCAGTGCCGGCGACGGCGGTATGCACGTCGAGCTCGACCGCGTCCCCCTCCGCGACTCCTCGCTGGCTCCGGAGGAGATCTTGATGAGCGAGTCGCAGGAGCGGATGATGGCCGTCGTCGAGCCCGAGGACGTCGAGGCCCTTCTCGCGATCTGCCGCAAGTGGGACGTCGAGGCGGTCGTCGTCGGCGAGGTCACCGACACCGGACGCCTGCAGATCGACTGGCACGGCGAGCGCGTGGTCGACGTACCTCCGCGCTCGGTGGCGCACGACGGCCCGACGTACCACCGGCCGTTCGAGCGCCCGGACTGGCAGGACGCGCTCCAGGCCGACGCGGCCGAGACTCTCGCCCGTCCTCTCGACGGCGACGGCCTGCGGGACACCGTGCTGCGGATGGTCGCCTCCGAGAACCTGTGCGACAAGTCCTGGATCACCGACCAGTACGACCGCTACGTCCGCGGCGACACCGTGCTCGCCCAGCCCAGTGACAGCGGCATGATCCGCGTCGACGAGGAGACCGGCCTCGGTGTCTCGGTGGCCACCGACTGCAACGGCCGCTTCGCCAAGCTCGATCCCTACTCAGGCGCGCAGCTGGCACTCGCCGAGGCCTACCGCAACGTGGCGACCGGCGGCGCGACGCCGATCGCCGTCAGCGACTGCCTCAACTTCGGCTCGCCCGAGGACCCCGCGGTGATGTGGCAGTTCGCCGAGGCCTGCCGTGGGCTCAAGGACGGCTGCCTCGAGCTGGGCATCCCCGTGACCGGCGGCAACGTGTCGCTCTACAACCAGACCGGGTCGACGGCGATCCTGCCCACTCCGGTGGTCGCCGTGCTCGGCGTGGTCGACGACGTACGCCGGCGCACACCGTCGGCGTTCGAGGTCGAGGGTGAGCCCGTCTACCAGCTCGGCGAGACCCGTGACGAGCTGTCCGGCTCCGAGTGGGCCCATGTCGTGCACGGCCACCTCGGCGGACGTCCGCCGGCTCTCGACCTGATGGCCGAGCGGGCCCTGGCCACGCTGCTGCACGATGCGGTCGGCCTGCTGACCTCGGCCCACGACATCTCCGAGGGCGGCCTGGCGCAGACCCTCGCCGAGGCGTCGCTGCGCCACGGCGTCGGCGTGACGATCGGCCCCTCCGACGACTCGTTCGTCCAGCTGTTCTCAGAGTCGGCATCGCGATGCGTGGTCACGGTCCGCCCCGACGAGGAGGGCGCACTGGAGGCCATGGCCGGTGCACTCGGCGTGCCCATCCGCCGCATCGGCACCACGGGCGGCGACGCCTTCACCGTCGAGGGCGCGTTCTCGATCCCGCTCGATGAGCTACGTACTGCTTGGACCTCGACCCTTCCTGCCGCGCTGGGGTAGTCCCGTGCGGTTGACGGGTCAAATCGCCCTGTAGACCCGTCAACCGCACGGGAGTACCCCGCCGCCGTCCACAATGGGGATGTGGACGACCTGGTGATCAGCAGCTCGCTGGTCGTGAGGGCGGGGGACCTGACCGAGCGGTTCAGCCGGTCGGGCGGACCCGGTGGCCAGGGCGTGAACACCGCCGACAGCCGCGTGGAGCTGTCGTACGACGTCGCGCAGGCGCCAGGCATCTCACCGACCCTGCGAGCGAGGTTGCTCGAGCGGCTGAGCGGCCGTCTGGTCGACGGCGTGCTCACGATCGTCGCCAGCGAGCACCGCACGCAGCTGGCCAACCGCCGAGCCGCGCGCGAGCGTCTCGTGGAGGTTCTCGGAGAGGCAGCCAAGGCGCCGCCCCGCAAGCGCCGTCCGACCAAGCCCACACGTGGCAGCCAGGAGCGCCGGCTCGCCGAGAAGAAGCGGCGGGGAGCGACCAAGCAGGGTCGTCAGGGAGGCTGGGAGTGAAATTCCTTCCGTGGACCTGTCGGATCGGAGCAGGTCTGTTCGTGGAGGAGATGACGGGCAGCCACGAAGGCCGCCCATGAGGAGAGGATCCGTCTTGGCGACCTACCTGATCATGTTCAACGACGAGTGGACGCCCATCATGGAGATGGACGACCTGCGCGAGCGGGGCAGGGCCGCGCGGGCAGTGATCGAGGAGATCACGGCTGCCGGCGAGTTCGTCTTCAGCGACGGTGGCATCGACGCCTCGACCGCGATCTGCAGTGTCGACCCGAGCAGCGGGGAGCCGGTCTTCACCGACGGACCGTTCGCGGAGACCAAGGAGCACCTCGGCGGCTTCTGCGTGGTCGACGTGGCCGACGACGAGCGGGCGAAGTACTGGGCGGGCCGGATCGCGGTCGCGGTCGGCTGGCCGCAAGAGGTCCACAAGTTCCCGCACAACCGCGTGCGCGCCGAGGTTTAGTGCAGCGGGAAGTCGACGCCGTGCTCGGCCTCGGGGCGGGGCCCGAAGATGCGCCGCTCCGACTCGTCGATGCGCAAGTCGTTGATGCTCGCCTCGCGGCGCGCCATGAGGCCGTTCGCGTCGAACTCCCACAGCTCGTTGCCATAGCTGCGCCACCATTGCCCGTCGGCGTCGCGGCACTCGTACTGGAAGCGGACGCCGATGCGGTTGTCGGTGAAGCTCCACAGGGCCTTTCGGAGGGCGTACTCCCGCTCCCTGTCCCACTTCGCCGTCAGGAACGCGACGATCTCGGACCGACCCTGCACGAAGGTGTCGCGGTTGCGCCACACCGAGTCGGGTGTGTAGGCCAGCGCGACGCGCTCGGGGTCGCGGGTGTTCCATGCGTCCTCGGCGGCTTGCACCTTCCGGGCAGCGGTCTCAGCGGTGAACGGCGGCAGAGGCGGGCGAGGCTCGACCATGAGGACTCCTTGACTCAACGGACCTTCGGCGTCCGCCACCGTAGAGCAGCAACCAGGAGGAAGACATGCCGCGATACCTGATCTCGTTCGACGACGGCTCGATGGACCACATCCCCGAGGAGGACTGGGGCAAGGCGGGCGTCGAGTCGCGTGCTGTCGTCCGCGAGCTCAAGCACCAGGGCAAGTGGATCTGGGGCGGCGGCGTGCAGCGCCAGCAGGCGGGCATCGCAGCACCCGACGGGTCGATCACCGACGGCCCCTTCCCCGAGACCAAGGCCGTGGTCGGCGGCTTCTCGATCATCGAGGTCGACACCCGCGAGGAGGCGCTCGACTGGGCGGCGAAGATCGCGGCAGCGTGCCGGTGCGCCCAGGAGGTACGCGAGATCATGTACGACGCGGAGTCGTGACCTGCGCTCCTCCTGGGGTGACGCAAGGTCCGGGACCAACGTCCTGACTGCTGCCCGCCCACTCCTCTAGCCGTCGCGACGTGGCCGCAGAACGGTGGGAGTGGAGGTGGGCACGATGTCCCTTCACCACGTTCCGCCCGCTGCTCACGACCGCGACGTGCGTCGCGCCTGGTGGTCGATCGCGCTGTTCGCTCCGTCCCTGGTCGCGGCGTTCGTCATCGGTGAGGGACTGCTCGCCGCGATGGGACACATCGATGACCCG
Source organism: Nocardioides agariphilus (assembly GCF_015352445.1). GTDB lineage: Bacteria > Actinomycetota > Actinomycetes > Propionibacteriales > Nocardioidaceae > Nocardioides > Nocardioides agariphilus. Next base: position 19,977 of record NZ_JADKPO010000016.1, on the reverse strand, counting down.
TCCCCACCGGTGGCGACGGCCTTGATGGCTGGGCTGCCAGCGACTCTGGTGTTCGCGCTGCCGACCTTGCTCGTGTGGCATCTCGGGCACCGGGCCCAAGGTCACGGGCACCCCGAGGGCCGCACCCCGGTCATCGTGGCCCTCGTCATCGCGGGTGGGTTCCTCGCCCTGAACCTGGTCGGACTGCTCGGCTGACCGGGCGGCACGTCGTGGGGCCGTAGCGTCAGAACGACTCCACGACGACGGGTGGCCGCGGCGAGGTGTCGACGTGGAGCCGGAAGACGTCGGGCCGGTTGTAGTGACCGACCGGGTCGAGCATCCGCCGGGCGGCCCGTACGGCGCCGACGTCGAGGTCGGCGATGAGGGTCTCCTCCCGTTCGCGTACGGGACCGGCCACGACACCGCCGTCCGAGCCGACGATCACGGTGTTGCCGGGCTCGACCCATGAGTTGCAGTCGGCGACGTAGGCGTCGGGAAGGAGCCGGTCGCGGTGCGGGAAGTCGGCGCGCACGCGGTCGGCGTGCAGGACCGGGTTGACGCCCACGACGTCCATCCGGTTCTCGCGGGCCAGGTGGCGCATCGTCGCGACCCAGGCGTCCCCGCCGGCGAGCGTGGGCGCCACCCCGATGTCGACCCCCTGGGCGTAGAGGTGGAACCGCGCCAGGGGCATGTAGTTCTCCCAGGGCAGATCAGCCCGCCGAGCCGGCCGAACGGCGTCTCGACGACCCGCAGCGTCGACCCGTCGCCCATGCCCCAGACGGTCCTCTCGGACCCCGTCGGCACGAGCTTGCGGTGCTTCTCGACCAGAGTCCCCTCGGGGGAGAAGTAGAGCAGCGTGTTGTAGATCGTGCCGGCGCCGGGCTCGCGCTCAGAGACGCCGACGACCATCCAGACGCCGTGCTCCCTGGCGATGGCGCCGAGTCGGTCGGTCGCCGCGCTGGGTACGGCGACGGCGTTCTCCGCGAACAGCTCGAACCAGTCGGCATCTCGTCGCCTCGCGGTCCATGAGCTCATTGGTGGCCTGCACAGCCGCCACACGTACTTACGTCATCAACCTTCTCCCCCGATCGGCCGAGACTCGGGTCAGGATGCCACAGCGAAGCCGGCGGGCCGAGAGGGGAATTGCGTCAGTTCTCGCCCGGGTCGGATCCCCGATGTTCAGGCGCCTGTCGAGACCGGGCTGTGCGCCATCGGTCCGGCAGCAGCGCCCGGACGACGTTGACCAGTCCCCAACCCACGCCCAAGCCGGCCGGGTAGACCATCAGCTCCGACAGCCAGTCTGCATCCGTGCCGTCAGTGATGGTTCCGACCACCGCGGCCAGGAGAGCCACGAGGAACCATCCGCCGGCCGAGGCCGCCAAGGACTTCCTCGATCTGGCCACGGCGAACTATCCCACGCCGAGGGCGTACTGGCGCACCGCCCTTCAGTGAGTGTTCCGCGTGCCGTGAGGACGCCGCTACGGTGTCGCCATGCCCGGGGTGAACGCCGGCAACAACCCCGAAGAGCCTCGATGACGCTCGGTCGCAACTACCAGCGCCTGTGGAGCGCGACAGCGCTGTCGAACCTCTCGGACGGCATGTTCGTCGTGGCCCTGCCCCTGCTGGCCCTGCAGATCACCAGGTCGCCGGCTGCGATCGCGGGCGTGGTGCTGGCGGCCAGACTGCCCTGGCTCGTCTTCGCGCTCCACGCGGGCGCGCTGGCCGACCGGCTCGATCGGCGACGCATCATGCTCAACGTCTCCCTCGGCCGGTTCGCGCTCATCGGGCTGCTCGCCGTCATCGCCGCCTACGAGTCCGAGCAGATCTGGGTCCTCTACGTCGCGGCCTTCGCCCTCGGGATCTGCGAGACCCTTTTCGACACGGCCGCCGGATCGACGTTGCCGATGCTCGTCTCCGGCGCCGGCCTGTCTCGTGGCAACAGTCGGCTGTTCGCGGCGGAGGTGTTGTTCAACCGGTTCGCGGGCCCACCAGTAGGCGGGTTCCTCGTCGGGATCGCCATCACGCTCGCGTTCTTGAGCAGCGCTGTCTGCTACCTCCTGGCGGCACTCGCGATCGCGCTGATGACGGGTCGGTTCCTGGCGAGGCCCGCCGACTCCCCGAGGAGCAGGCTGCTCACCGACATCCAGGTGGGGCTGCGATATCTGTGGGACAGCCCTCTGTTGCGAACCCTGGCCCTCCTGGTCGGCGGGATGAACCTCTCGGTGTTTGCCGCCCTCTCGGTCTTGCCCGTGTTCGCGGTGGATCCGGGACCGATGGGGTTGTCACCGTTCGCGTTCGGACTCCTGCTGTCGGCCGGGGCGGTCGGTTGTGTGATCGGGGCGTTCAGCGTCCAGCGGCTACAGCGCAAGGTGGGGCGGGCCTGGCTCCTGCGGCTGGGCGTGCTGGCGGCTGCGGCGACCTGCGCGGCGCCGCTGCTCACCCAGCCGATCCTGGTGGTCGGTGTGCTCGCGGTCGCCGGCATCGGTGAGATGTGCTGGGACGTCATCACGGTCTCCCTGCGACAGCGGATCGTTCCGGAGCACCTGATCGGACGAGTGAACGCCGGGTATCGCTTGGTGGCCTACGGCAGCATGCCCATCGGTGCGGCCATCGGAGGTGTCCTGGGGCAGACGCTCGGCCTTCGCTGGGTGTTCGCGATCGGCACCCTCGCCAGCGTCAGCCTGCTGCTCGGCATGAGCGCCGTCAGCGACCGCGCGATGGACACCGCCGAGATGGACGCCGCTGGATCCACCTAGGCGCGCCCGTCTCCGCTGCCTAGAGTCGCTGGGTGGGCAACCCCTTCTTCACTCCCAGTGGGCTGCCGTTCGGCCTGCCGCCCTTCGACGACATCACCGACGAGCACTTCGCTCCTGCCTTCGACCGCGGCATGGCCGAACAGGCCGCCGAAGTCGAAGCGATCGTGGGCGATCCCGAGAGCGCGACCTTCGCCAACACCATCGAGAGGCTGGAGCGCAGCGGGCAGTTGCTGCGGCGCGCCACCAAGGTGTTCTTCAACAAGGCAAGGGCGGACAGCAACAGCCGTATCGAGGAGCTGCAGACGACGTACGCCCCTCTCTTCGCTGCACACGAGGATGCCATCAGGCTCAGCCCGGCACTCTTCGAGCGCATCCGCGTCGTGCACGAGCATCGCGCGACGCTCGATGCCGAGCAGCAGTACCTCGTCGAGCGGTACCACACCGAGTTCACCCTGGCCGGAGCGGGACTCTCGCCCGAACAGAAGCAGTCGGTGAAGGAGATCAACGCCCAGCTCTCCACGCTGCAAGCCCGTTTCGAGCAGGCCCTGAACGCCGACACCAACGACCTGGCGCTGGTGGTGGACGCCGCGGCCGACCTCGATGGGTTGACGGCGGGCGAGCTGTCAGCCGCGGCCACCGCGGCGAGGGACCGTGGTCTGGACGGGAAGTACGTCGTCACTCTCCAGCTGCCGACCGCCCACCCCTACCTCGGCGCACTCACGAGTCGTGAGACCCGGCGCCGCCTCTACGAGGCGCAGCGGGCGCGGGGCAGCAGAGGCAACGACCATGACACACGAGGCACCCTGCTCCAGATGGTGCGCCTGCGCGCCGAGCGCGCTCGGATCCTCGGGTTCGCCAACCACGCATCGGTGACAACTGCCGACAACACAGCGGGCGCGCCCCGGGCCGTCCGCGATCTCCTGGATCGGCTGGCGGCGCCAGCCGCTCGCAACGCGCGTGCCGAGCAGCGGGCTCTCGAAGGCCAGGCAGGCTTCCCGATCGAGGCCTGGGACTGGCCGTTCTTCGCAGAGCGCGTCCGCGAGGCGGAGTACGACGTGGACCTCGCGGCGATCCGGCCCTACTTCGAGGCCGAGCGGGTGCTGCACGACGGCGTCTTCTTCGCCGCCACCAGCCTGTTCGGCATCAGCTTCACCGAACGCTCCGATCTCGTCGGCTACCACCCGGAGGTCCGGGTCTTCGAGGTCCGCGAAGAGGACGGGAGCCCGGTGGGTCTCTACCTGCTGGACCTCTACACCAGGGACTCCAAGAGCGGCGGGGTGTGGATGGAGAGCCTGGTGGACCAGTCCGCGCTGCTTGACATGCCGACTGCGGTCGTGGTGAACAACCTGAACGTCCCCAAGCCTGCCGAGGGGGAGCCGACCCTCCTGACCTACGACGAGACGCAGGCGCTCTTCCACGAGTTCGGCCACGCCCTCCACGGTCTCCTCGCTCGAGTCAGGTACCCGAAGGCAGCCGGCACCTCGGTCTTCCGCGACTTCGTCGAGTATCCGAGCCAGGTCAACGAGATGTGGATGCTGTGGCCCGAGGTCCTGGCCAACTACGCCGTCCACGTCGAGACCCACGAGCAGCTCCCGGCCGCCGTCGTCGAGAGGCTGGAGGCCGCTCGCACGTTCAACGAGGGGTACCACACGACCGAGTACCTGGCCGCGGCGCTGCTCGACCTGGCCTGGCACGAGATCCCTGCCGACGCGGACATCGGGGACGTCGCGGCCTTCGAGGCGGCTGCCCTCGCCGCGGTCGGGCTGGACATCGCGGCGGTCCCGCCGCGTTACTCCTCGCCGTACTTCGCGCACATCTTCGCCAGCGCCGAGTACAGCGCGGGCTACTACGCCTACATCTGGAGCGAGGTGCTCGACGCCGACACGGTCGAGTGGTTCACCGAGAACGGCGGCCTGACCCGCGCCAACGGGGAACGGTTCCGGACGTACGTGATCGGCATCGGTGGGTCGCGCGATCCGCTCGCGTCCTACCGGGAGTTCCGCGGACGCGACGCCGTAATCGAGCCACTGCTGCGACGACACGGCCTCAACGACCCCGCGGGACGCGACGAGTCCGAGGCCTGATCCCGCCGCCTCAGCTGACAACCGCTGCCAGGTAGTAGCAGCTGACCGCAGGCGTCCCGCCGTACCCATCCGGCAAGTACGGCGCGGGGCCGACGACTTCGTAGGACGCGAGCACGCTGTCGTCGACCATCCGATCCACGATCGCCTGGCAGTCCCGCTCCGGCCAGAGGTCCTCGCGCTGCGTGGCGATCACGAGGCCGCCGGGTCGTGCCAGCCGGGCGAACTCGCGCCACGCGGACTCGACGTCCGGGAGGTAGGTCATCACGCCGACGCACATGACTGCGTCGAACCCGTCGTCGTCAAGGGCCAGTGGCTGCTGGAGATCCGCGCGCTCGAGGGAGTCGTAGCCGCCGCGCTCGCGGGCGACATCGAGGGAGGCTTGCGAGAGATCGAGGCCGACGAGGCGGCCCGCGTATCCGCGGGCGCGCAGCTCCCTGCCGACGAGTCCGGTGCCACAGCCGACGTCGAGCACCGACTCGGCATCGGGGAGCCGGGTGAGCACGGTCGTGGCCACCCGAGCCGGTGCTTGGTAGGACCACGACGCGAGGTCGGTGTCATAGGTCTGCGCCCACCGGTCGTAGCGGCCCGTTACCTCGCCGGGGTCACCCGAGCTCTGGTTCAGCCAGTCGCCGATCGTCAACCCAGGAGCCTCGGCAGGAGGTCGCTGACTCTGGCTCGCAGGTCGGACGAGGCGCCACGGTCGCCGACCAGGTGGGCGAGCAGGCCCTTCTCGAAGACGCCGTCGAGCAGGGCATAGATCGTGGCGACGTCCATGGTGAGAGGCCGGCCGGCCAGCTCGGCGTACGTCGTCACGACCCGGCCGATCATCTCCTGCAGGGTCGCGTCGATCAGCAGCACGTCGGGGCGGAACTGCTCCTCGAACATCGACTGGGTGCGCAGGTCGTACCACAGGCGGTGCACCGGGGCCTCGGTCGTCATGGTCTCGACGAGCTTGTCGGCGAACCTCGCGAGCAGCTCCTCGGCCGTGCGGGACTCGGCGACCAGGCCGTCGTACCTCGTCACACACTGGGACTTGTAGTGGCGCACGCAGTGGGTGATCAGCTCGAACTTGTCGGCGAAGTAGTAGTGCACGACACCGTGGGAGAACTCGGAGTTGTTGGCGATCTCGCGCAGCGAGGTGCGCGCGTAACCGAGCTCGCCGAGGGTCTCGAGGGCGGAGATCGCCAGCTGGGTGCGGCGCTCGTCGTACTTGTCGGCAGGGGTACGACGAGTGCCCCGAGCAGTTTCGACGGCGGCGGTCACGGGCGTCAGGGTAGCGCCCGAACAGACCCTGCTGGACAGACGTCAAAGCAATGCTTGACGGGCGTCAAGCAGCGGGGTCGAGGTGAGAGCGCTGGCAGCTGGTTTCGAGACGGTTGCTAGCGCAACCTCCTCAACCAGCGGGCAGATGTTCCGCTGGGACACCGATCCCGGCGCCTGGCTGGCCTACGCCTGCCGGGTCGCCGGCCGCAACCTCGATCAGGAGGAGTGGAGCAACGCCTTCACGTCCGAGCCGTACCGGGAGACCTGCCCTCGCCGTCAGTGACGAACGTGTCGTCAAACGGCCGTCGAGACAGCACGTTCGTCACGGACGGCGTCCCTCCCGGCGAGCTCGGCCTGCCAGACGGCTGGGCGGGGGACCGAGCGGATGCTGGTGGACAGCGTGGGAACCAGCGCGACGAGGGCGACGAGACCGCCGATGACGGCGACGGCTGCAGGGCCGCCGACGGTCTCGAGGAGTACGCCGCCCAGGAGCGGCGCCAGCCACATCACCGAGGTAGACATGAACGACGAGGCCGAGGCGGCGCGGCCCTGGAGCTCGGACGGGGTGTGCGCGATCCGGTAGGTCTGACCGCCCGCATTGCCGGCCGGGTTGAGGAACAGCCCGAAGGCCAGCGCCGCGGCGACGACGGCCGGGTTGTTCCACAGCACCATCGGCACCACGATCGGCACGAAGCTCCACGCCACGGTCACCAACAGCGCACCGGTCGCCATCCGGTCGATGATCCAGGGAGCAGCCAGGGCGCCGAGGATGCCCGACACGCCAGCCGCGGTGGAGACCAGGCCGATGGCCTTCGGGTCGAAGCCCTCCTGTACCAGCCGTAGCAGCGCCACGAAGAACATCGCGTTGACCAGCAGGTTGATCGAGGCCGACCAGACGATGAGGGCCCGGAAGTAGGGCCACGACAGCACGAACCGGAAGCCCTCGGCGATGTCCTGGCGGGGACTGCGGCGCGGCTGGTCGGCGGGCGCCGAGAGGTCGGTGCGCAGGCGGCCGGCGAGCAGCCAGTACGCCGCGAACGTGACGGCGTCGAAGGCGAACGGCAGCCAGCGGGTGACGCCGTACAGGACGCCGCCGAGCGGACCGCCGAGCAGCGCACCGACGTGCTGGCGGGCCTGGCTCTGGCTGAACGCGGTGGGCAGCAGCTCGCGGGGTACGACGGACCGCACGGCCGACATCTCGGCGGGACCCGACAGCCCGGTGGCGACACCGGTCAGCAGGCCGACCGCGACGAGGTGCGGGATGGTCAGGGTGCCGAGGAGGCCGGCGACGGCCAAGGATGCGTAGAGCAGCGCGCCGCCACCGCTGGCCGCGCGCATCAGCAGCTTGCGATCGACCCGGTCAGCGAGCACGCCAGCGGGCAGCAGCGCGCCGCACAGCCCGATCAGGAAGGCCGCCTCGACCACTGCTGCCCACAGCGCCGAGCCGGTGAGCGCGTAGGTCACCAGCGGGAAGGCGAACAAGCTCACCTGGCTGCCCAGGTCGCTGATCGTCTGGCCGGTCCAGAGGATCGTGAAGTCGCGGTTCTTGGAGAGCTCGCGGTAGCCGGTCATATGCGCAACGATACGTGCGCAACTACATATGCGCAAGAACACGTGCGCAATGAATCGTGCGGGACTGGCTAGGATGGGCGCATGGCATCCCCACGGGAGATCCCCAGGCTCACCGACGTCCGGATGCTGCGCGGCATCGCCCACCCGATGCGCAACCGGATCCTCGAGGAGATGAGCGCCGGGGGGCCGATGCGCGCAGCAGACGTGGCAGAGCGGCTGGGCATCCCGGCCAACCAGGCGTCCTTCCACCTGCGTCAGCTGGCGAAGTACGGGCTGGTCGAGGAGGCCCCCGAGCTCGCCCGCGACGGTCGCGACCGCGTCTGGCGAGTGGTCCACGAGAGCGGGCTCAGCGTCAACCTCGAGGACCTCGAGGGACAGTCAGGAGGCAAGGCCGCGGTCGCGGTGTTCCGTCGCTCGTGGACCGCCGCGGCCCACGCTGCGATCGACCGCGCCGACCAGCCCGAGAAGGGCAAGGACGTCACGGTCGCGGTCAGCACCCACGCACTCCGGCTGACCAAGGCCGAGGCCAAGGCGCTCGCGGGCGAGATCAACGACCTCGTCGATGAGTGGCGCGAGAAGAAGCAGGCCAAGTCGGGCCGCACCTACGAGGTGCTCTGGGTGCTCCAGCCGGCTCCCGAGGTGGAGTCCTAGGCTGGGGCGGTGCCTGCCCGCCTGCGACCTGCTCCGGCCGAGGCCGTTCGCGATGCCCTGTCGGCCTCGCCCCGCAGCGACGAGCAGACGCGGCTGCTCGTCAAGCACTACCTGGCGGTGCTCGAGGCGCGCGAGCCCGGGAGGTCGGTCGAGGTGCGCGTGCCGCCCTACGCCGCCGTGCAAGCGATCCCGGGCGTCCGCCACACCCGCGGCACCCCCCCGGCGGTCGTGGAGACCGACGCCTCCACGTGGATAGCGCTGGCGACGGGCTCCCTGTCCTGGACCGCGGCAGAGGCCGCCGGACTGCTGCGCGCGAGCGGGGAGCGGGCCGACCTGTCGCCGTACCTCCCGCTGACGTCAGGGGCCTGAGATGGTCGTGGTCAGCGTTCCGTTCGCCCGCCTCGCCGAGACGGCGGGAGAAGTCGACGGAGTCGAGTACGTCGTGTGGGACGGCAGCGAGTCGCCCCTGCGTGATGACATCGAGCTGGTCGTCCTCGACTACCGCAACGCCAAGATGACGCTCGATCGCCTCGACGCGCTGCCAGCCCTGGCTGTCGTGCAGACGCAGACCGCAGGCGTCGACGGCATCGCCGAGCACCTGCCTGACGGGGTCCTGCTCGCCAACGCCCGCGGGGTCCACGACGACGCGACCGCCGAGCTCGCGCTGGGTCTGACCATCGCGTCCCTGCGCGGCATCGACCGGGCGGTCCGCGAGCACGGGCACTGGCACCGCGGGCGGGAGACGCGCTCGCTCGCCGACTCGAACGTGACTGTGTTGGGCTATGGCTCGATCGGACGCGCGCTGGCCGCTCGGCTGCTGGCCTGCCGTGCGCGCGTCACCGCGGTCGCGACCTCTCCGCGCGACGACGACCTCGTCGGCCGGGTCGTCACCGACGCCGACGTCGACTGGGCTGCGCAGCACGTCGTGGTCGTCGTACTCCCGTTGTCTTCTGCCACGCACCACCTGGTCGATGCAGCGTTCCTCGCGCGTCTCTGCGACGGCTGCCTGGTGGTCAACGTCGGCCGCGGGCCACTGCTCGACACCTCCGCGGTGATCGCCGAGGCCGACCGCCTGCGGTTCGCGCTCGACGTCACCGACCCCGAGCCGCTCCCCGACGGCCACCCGCTCTGGTCAGCACCCGGGGTGCTCGTCACCCCGCACGTCGCGGGAGGTACGACGGCGATGCTGCCCCGGATGGGCACCCTGCTGCGCGACCAGCTCGAGCGCTACGTCGCCGGCCGGCCTCTCGGCAACCTGGTGAGCGGACAGACCCGTGGGTGAGCACGACTTGCTCATTCGGCACGCGATCGCCTGGGCGGAGAAGAAGAAGCGACCGTTGGATGCGGGCGTCCTGGAACAGATCCTGGACCTTCGCTGGGTCAATGACGAGCTTCCGACAGGCGACTGGCCACCTGGCGCCGCGGAGCGACTGCTGCTCGTCACTTGGCCGGCGTACGGCTCGCCCCCTCCGGACGGCCAGCTGCTCGGCGAGACCTTGGACTGCCTGTGGGGATTCCTGAGGGCCACCGGTCGGATGTCGGCAGGCTCGGCGAGCCCGGCCGAGCTTCGCAAGGAGATGAAACGGGCGTTGCCGAAGATGACGCAGGCCTACGACGACCCGTCGCGGCACTCGCAAGGCCGGGTGCTCGGTGAGTTCGGGCGCTCGATCGGTATCGAGCTCGACGGCGCCGCCGACCTCGACGAACTGCGGCGACGGCTGGACGCGGTCCAGGAGGCCTGGAACGCATTGCCCCAGGAAGAGCGCTTCCGGCTGATGCCCGATGCCTCCCCCAAGAGTGCGCGCGGTCAGGACTGGACCCGGATGGTCAACAACCTGCCGGACGATGACTACGACGAGCCCCCGTTGCGACGGGGCGTGGTCGCAGAGTCTGCTCGCGATGTGCGGGGGTCGTCGTTCCTACGTCAGTGCCTGGCTCTCGCCGAGTGGCTGGAACCTGGACGAGACGTCACCCAAGCGGGGCTGCTGCGTCCGGCTGTCGCGCGCGAGGCTTACGGCGCGCTCGACCTCTGGCCCTGGGAACGCGAGTGGGATCGGCTCACGTACGGCGAGCGTCAGACTCCCGACGATGCCGAGATTGACCGCGTCAGGGCGGAAGCTGCGTTGCACTCCTGGCACAGCGCTGGGGACTGTCTGCCACTCGACCGCTTGTGGTGGCCGATGGTCGAGACGGGGATGGTCTCGGTCGGCTCACGGCGTGCCCACTCCGCATGGGAGCGGCCGAGGGAGGATGAGGAGTGGGTGGTGTTCGGGCTGACACTGGTCGCGAGCCTGTGCAGGCGACTGGGCAGCTACCGCGTGGAGCCACTCCTGGGTCTGATCGCGATGCCTGCCCTGGCAGACGACGCCATCCCCGTGGCTGAGGTTCGGGAGTGGTGGGACTCTCGGTGCCCTCCGAGCCTGCGTGGACTGAGTGCACTCGGGTGGCAGGAGCGACTCGATCTCGCGATGTTCCACTTCGAGGACTGCGGCCTGTTCCGGGTCATCGGCGATCGCGTCAGAGTGACGGAGCTCGGTCTCGACAGCGTCGGAGTGTTGATGGGCATGTTCGACGACGGCAAGTTCGACGACGGCTCGGACTAGCAAGGATGTCCGGGTCTGAGGCGCACCAGGTGCGCCGCAGACTCGGACATCACGCGTGGATCAAGCTCGGAATTCGGCCATCACCGTCTTGAAGGCCTCGACGAGGGTGTCGATGTCGTCGTCGGTGGCGACGAGCGGCGGGGCGAGGCGAACGGTCTGGCCGTGGGCCTCCTTGGCCAGGACGCCCTGCTGCAACAGGGCCTCGGTGACCTGGCGGCCAGTGGCCACGCCGTCGGTGATGTCGATGCCGCACCACAGTCCCCGGATGCGCACCGCGTCGAAGCCGTTGCCCACGAGCGGCGCGAGGCCTGCCTCGAGGCGCTCACCGAGGCGCACGGCGGCTGCCTGGAACTCGCCGGTCTGCAGCATCGCGACCACCTCGTGGCCGATGGCCGCAGCGAGCGGGTTGCCGCCGAAGGTGGAGCCGTGGCTGCCGGGCGTGATCACGTCGAGCACGTCGTGGTCGGCCGCGATCGCGGACACGGGGTAGATGCCGCCGCCGAGCGCCTTGCCGAGCACATAGATGTCGGGGACGACGCCCTCGTGGTCACAGGCGAACGTGGTGCCGGAGCGGCCGAGACCCGACTGGATCTCGTCGGCGACCATCAGCACGTTGGTCTCGGTGCACAGCGCACGCACCTCGCGCAGGAAGCCCTCCGGCGGGATGATCACGCCGCCCTCTCCCTGGATCGGCTCGAGGAGCACGGCGACCGTCGTCTCGTCGATCGCGGCGCGCATCGCGGCGATGTCGCCGTAGGGGACCATCCGGAAGCCGGGGGTGTAGGGCGCGTAGCCCACCGTCGCGTCGGAGTCGTTGCTGAAGCTGACGATCGTGGTGGTGCGGCCGTGGAAGTTGCCCTCCATCACCACGATGGAGGCCTGCGCCTCCGCGACGCCCTTGACGTCGTACCCCCAGCGGCGGCTGACCTTGATCGAGGTCTCGACGGCCTCGGCGCCGGAGTTCATCGGCAGGATCAGGTCCTTGCCGGTCAGCTCGGCCAGCGCCTGGGCGAACGGCCCGAGCTGGTCGTTGAAGAAGGCCCGGCTCGTCAGCGTCAGCTTGTCGAGCTGCTCGTGGGCACGAGCCAGCAGGCGCGGGTGGCCGTGACCGAAGTTGAGGGCCGAGTAGCCGGCCAGGCAGTCGAGGTAGCGCTTGCCGTCGACGTCGGTGACCCAGGCACCGTGGCCCTCGGCGAGCACGACGGGCAGCGGGTGGTAGTTGTGAGCGGCGTACTGCTCGGTGAGGGCGATGTGTTGCTGCGTGCGCCCGGCAAGTGACTGGGCGGTCGTCGTGCTCGTCATGGTTGCATCCTCGCTCACGCACGGCCCGGAAGACAAAACATTGTCTGACAAAGTCTGGGCGTGTTCCTGCCCTCGCTAGGGTCCGGTGCATGGCGACCACTCCCACGATCGACGAGCTTCGCGCCCGCGTGCAGCAGGTACTTCCCGGCGTACGCCGAGACCTCGAGGACCTGGTGCGCATCGAGTCGGTGAGCGCCGACCCCGAGCGGGCAGCCGACGTACGCCGGTCGGCCGAGGCCGTGGCCGCGTTGCTGGAGGCCGAGGGCTGCACCGCGCGCATCACCTCGGCCGAGGGTGGCGGCCCTGCGGTGATCGCGCACAAGCAGGGTCCCGACGGGGCCCCGACGGTGCTGCTCTACGCGCACCACGACGTCCAGCCCGAGAACGACCACGCCGACTGGGACTCCCCGCCCTTCGAGCCGACCGAGCGCGGCGACCGGCTCTACGGCCGCGGCGCCGCCGACGACAAGGCCGGCATCGCAACGCACGTCGCCGCTCTGCGGATCTTCGGAGACGACCTGCCGGTCAACCTCGCCTTCTTCATCGAGGGCGAGGAGGAGATCGGCTCCGAGTCCCTGCCCGCACTGCTGCGCGAGAACCTCGAGGACCTGCGGGCCGACGTCATCGTGATCGCCGACTCCGGCAACTGGGACATCGGCGAGCCGGCCCTCACCACCTCGCTTCGCGGGCTGGTGCGCATGGACGTCGAGGTCCGCACGCTGACCCACGCGGTCCACTCCGGCATGTGGGGCGGTCTGGTGCCCGACTCGCTGATGACCTTGGCCCGGTTGATCGCGACGCTGCACGACGACCGCGGCAACGTGGCCGTCGAGGGGCTGCACTCCGGCCCGGCCGCCGACGTCGACTACCCCGAGGCACGACTGCGCGCCGAGTCCGGAGCGGTGGCGTCGATCGAGTGGATCGGTGACGGCTCGACCGTGGAGAGACTCTGGACCAAGCCGGCCCTGTCGATCACCGGACTCGACGGCCCCAAGGTGGCAGGCGCATCCAACACGCTGGTGCCCGCTGCGCGCTGCCGGATCTCGATGCGGATCGCGCCCGGTGACACCACGGCCAACGCCGAGGCGCGACTGCGCGAGCACCTCGAGAAGCACGTCGCGTGGGGCGCCGAGCTGTCGATGACCACCGTCGACACCGGCGAGGCCACGCAGATCGACGCAACGGGCCCGGCGTACGACGCCGCACGCGCCGCGTTCACCGAGGCCTGGGACGGCACCGCGCCGGTCGACATGGGCGTGGGTGGGTCGATCCCGTTCATCGCGGAGTTCCTGGAGACGTTCCCGCAGGCGTCGGTGCTGGTGACGGGAGTCGAGGACCCCGACACCCGTGCCCACGGCGCCAACGAGGGCCTGCACCTCGCGGAGTTCGAGAAGGTGCTGCTCGCCGAAGCGCTCCTGCTGCGCAACCTCGGCTGACCGATCGTCAACTTGGTTGACGATTGCGCGAGGAGCACCTAGCCTTTCGTCAACCAAGTTGACGAAAGGATCGTGATGAGCGTCATCACCGCACCCGAGCAGCCGACCCATGACCTGGGCGGCACCCGTTTCACCTCCCTGGCGACGCCGAGTCGGGGCAGCAGCGAGACCTCCGTGTGGATCGTGGAGATCGATCCCGGGGTCCCTGCCACTCCTCACTCGCTGACCCGCGAGGAGGTCTTCGTGGTGCTCGACGGGGCTGCGGCCACCTCGGTCGACGGAGTCCACGGCCGTGCCGGCGTCGGTGACGCGATCGTCGTACCTCCCGACGTGCCGTTCGAGATCGCCAACGAGGGCGAGCACGTCCTGCGCCTTCTCTGCTGCCTGCCCGTCGGTGGCGAGGCAGTCACGGCCGAAGGCCGCTTCACCCCGCCGTGGGCTCGATGAGCGACCCGGTCGACGAGGTCCCGATCGCACGGCTGCTGGCGGTCGCCTACCGGCAGCTGATCGACGGCCTCCATCGGCGCCTGGCGGAGCGGGGCTGGGACGACGTCCGACCGGCGTACGGCTTCGTCCTGCTGGCCCTGCGCGACGCCGATGCCAAGGTCACCGACCTCGCTGCGCTCCTGGGCGTCAGCAAGCAGGCCACGTCCAAGCTGATCGACCAGATGGTCGAAGGCCGCTACGTCACGCGCGTCGCCCCCGCCTCCGACGCTCGGCAGCGCACCATCGCCCTCGCGCCGCGGGGCCGCGAGCTCCTGGCCGCGGTCGAGGGCATCTACGGTGAGCTCGAGGGCGAGTGGGCGAACCTGGTCGGCACGCAGGCTGTCGCCCGCCTGCACAAGACCCTCACCGAGGTGGTCCTGGCGACCCACGGCGGCGCGTTCCCCACGGTCAGGCCGACCGGCTGAGCCGCGCCTCGAACAGCTCGCGGTGGCGTGGGTGCCAGTGGGTGGGGGAGCCCTGCGCGTCGACGTTGACCTCGACGACGCGAGACCTGGCCATCACCTGGTCGCCGTCGCGGACCTCGGACTCCAGCGTCACCGAGGTGCGGCCGACGGCCACGATCCGCGACCACACGGCGTACGGCTCGGGGCGCAGGTCCACCTGGCGCAGGTGGTCCATCTCGCTGCGCACGACGACGGTCTCGACCGTGCCCTCGACCCGGGCCTCCTGGAAGACGCCGGTCAGCACCTCGGCGTAGCCCTCGTGGACGTAGTCGAAGTAGCGGACGTTGTTGACGTGACCGAGCAGGTCGATGTCGGAGAAGCGCACGTGGATCGGCCGCTGGTGGGACGGTCCGCTCCACGGGTCGGGCCGACGGCGGCTGTCCTCGAACGGAGCGTCCTCAAGGTGTGAGGCCAGGCGCTCACGCTCGTCGGGGGCGAGGCGACGGGGGCGGGACTCGGCGAACACGAAGGGCGTCAGGGTCGTGGTCGCCAGCGCGTGCGTGCCCGCCGCGGTGCTCACCTCGTAGCCCATCGTGAACGACGCGGCCTTGATCTCGGTCACCCACGTCTCGACGGTCACCGGCGCGTCGTCGAGCCGCATCGGTCGCACGTACTCGACCACCGTGCGCACCACGACCAGGCCCTCCCCGGGATTGGGAGTCGGGGAGGTGTCGTGGTGGCGCAGCAGCGCGAGCCGCGCCTCTTGGAGGTAGTCGACGTAGAACACGTTGCCGACGGTGCCGTCGCCGTGGAGGTCGGCGCGCCTGAGCTGGCACTGGTAGCTGTGTCGCCGGGAATTCGCGTGCACCTGCCCAGACAACCAGACATCGTGGCGGGGTGTCCTTGCGCGTCCAGGCCCTCATCGTCGACGGGGCTCGCAGTGGCGAATGCAGTACGACGCGTATCGGCGCCTAGACTGACCGCGTGCACCCCACCGGCCGCAGAGGCGGCGACGGACGGCTGACGTTGGCACTCGACCCGCAGGACCAGGGGCCCCAGGACCACTGCGGTGTGTTCGGGGTCTGGGCCCCGGGCGAGGACGTCGCCAAGCTCACGTACTTCGGGCTCTACGCGCTGCAGCACCGGGGCCAGGAGTCGGCTGGCATCGCGGTCAGCAACGGCAGGCAGATCTTGGTCTACAAGGACATGGGGCTGGTCTCGCAGGTCTTCGACGAGTCCACGCTGTCGAGCCTGGTGGGCCACATCGCCATCGGCCACTGCCGCTACTCCACGACCGGCTCGAGCTCCTGGAAGAACGCGCAGCCGACGTTCCGCGCCAGCCACGGCGGCTCGATCGCGCTCGGCCACAACGGCAACCTGATCAACACCCACGAGCTCAAGCAGATGGTCGAGCTGCTGCCCAAGGAGCAGGACGAGCTGGACCTGCACCTGCGACAGGGCGGCGACGCCTCCACCAACGACACCGGCCTGGTCACCGCGCTGCTGGCCCACCACCCCGACACCACCCTCGAGCAGCGAGCGCTCGAGGTGCTGCCGCAGCTCAAGGGTGCGTTCTCGTTCGTCTGGATGAACGAGGACACCGTCTACGCCGCCCGCGACCCGCAGGGCATTCGTCCGCTCGTCCTCGGCCGCCTGGCCCGCGGTTGGGTCGTGGCCTCCGAGGACTCCGCCCTGGCGACCGTCGGTGCCAGCGTCGTCCGTGAGGTCGAGCCTGGCGAGCTGCTCGTGATCGACGAGAACGGCCTCCGCTCCCACCGGTTCGCCGAGCCCGAGCCCAAGGGCTGCGTCTTCGAGTACGTCTACCTCGCCCGGCCCGACGCCACCATCAGCGGCCGCAACGTGCACGAGGCCCGCGTCCAGATGGGTCGGCGGCTGGCCCGCGAGCACCCGGTCGAGGCAGACCTGGTGATCCCCGTGCCCGAGTCCGGCACGCCGGCTGCCGTCGGGTTCGCCGAGGAGTCCGGCATCCCCTACGGGCAAGGCTTCGTCAAGAACGCCTACGTCGGCCGCACCTTCATCCAGCCCAGCCAGACGCTGCGCCAGCTCGGCATCCGGCTCAAGCTCAACGCTCTGGAGCACATGATCCGCGGCAAGCGCATCATCGTCGTCGACGACTCGATCGTGCGCGGCAACACCCAGCGCGCCCAGGTGCGGATGCTCCGCGAGGCAGGCGCAACCGAGGTGCACGTCCGCATCTCCTCACCGCCGGTGAAGTGGCCGTGCTTCTACGGCATCGACTTCGCCACCCGTGCCGAGCTGATCGCCAACGGCCTCGACGTCGACGAGATCGCCGCCAGTGTGGGCGCCGACTCGCTCGGCTACATCTCGCTCGACGGCATGATCGAGGCGACCGGCCAGACCGAGGACCGACTCTGCTCGGCGTGCTTCACCGGCCGCTACCCGATCGAGCTGCCCGACGAGCGGCTGCTGGGCAAGCACCTGCTGGAGGCCCCGTCCGTGTCACCGTCGTACACCGCGGCGCTCCCCGTGCTCAACAACCCGTGAGGCTGATCGTGAGGATGGGCCAGTGACCGACTCGTACGCCGCCGTCGGGGTCTCCATCGCCGCCGGTGACAAGGCCGTCGAGCTGATGCGCACCTGGGTCGAGAAGGCCAGTCGGCCCGAGGTGGTCGGCGGCATCGGCGGGTTCGCCGGGCTCTTCGACGCCAGCGCCCTGAAGAAGTACGACCGGCCCCTGCTCGCGAGCTCCGCCGACGGCGTCGGCACCAAGGTCGCGATCGCCCAGGCGATGGACAAGCACGACACGATCGGCTTCGACCTGGTCGGCATGCTCGTCGACGACCTCGTGGTGTGCGGCGCCGAGCCGCTGTTCCTCACCGACTACATCGCCACCGGTCGCGTCGTCCCCGAGCGGATCGCCGCGATCGTCAAGGGCATCGCCGAGGCCTGCGTCGAGGCGGGTTGCGCCCTCATCGGAGGAGAGACCGCCGAGCACCCCGGGCTGTTGGAGCCCGACGAGTACGACGTCGCCGGATCCACGACGGGAGTGGTCGAGGCCTCGCGCCTGCTCGGGCCCGACCGGGTGCGTCCGGGCGACGTGGTGGTCGCCATGGCCTCCAGCGGTCTCCACTCCAACGGCTACTCCCTGGTGCGGCACGTGCTGCTCTCCGAGGCAGGTGCTGGCTGGGCCCTCGACCGCGATGTGCCCGGGCTCGGCCGCACGCTCGGCGAGGAGCTCCTCGAGCCGACCCGCGTCTACGCCAAGGCCTGCCTCGACCTCGCCGACAGGGTGCAGGTGCACGCGATGTCGCACGTCACCGGCGGTGGCCTGGCCGCCAACCTCGCCCGCGTGCTCCCGGTCGAGGTCGCGGTCACGATCGACCGCGCCACCTGGACCCCCGGCCCTGTCTTCGACCTGGTGCGCCAGGTGGGCGAGGTACCCCAGCCCGACCTCGAGGCCACCCTCAACTGCGGCGTCGGGATGGTGGCCCTCGTCGCCCCGGACGCCGCCGACGCCGCTGTCGCCGCGCTGGCCGAGCACGACGTACGCGCCTGGGTCGCCGGCGAGGTCGCCTCCGCGCCCGACCGTGACTCCGGTGGCACCGTTTCGTTGGTAGGTCAGCACCCGGGTTGGTAGGCCGGCGCCCTCGACCAGCGAGCGGCGAGTCGGCTGTGAGCGATTTCGCGGACGTCTATGTGCAGGAACAGCCCGGCACCAGGTAGCGTTGGGGCCACGACAGATACCGATCAGACCGGTGTGCCCGCACGAGCGTGAGCCCCGGCCAAGTGCGAGGGGGTCGACCCTATGGGGCGCGGCCGTGCCAAGGCGAAGCAGACGAAGGTCGCCCGCGACCTGAAGTACCGCACTCACGAGACGGACTTCGGGGCGTTGGCCAAGGAGCTACACGGCGACGACCCGGGCTCCGACGAGCAGGACGACGGTCCTGACCTCGATCAGTGGGCTGACTACGCCGAGCCCCGGCGCGACTGACCCTCCCTGACTGCTGGGCAGGCACTGCTCAGGCGTGGCTCAGCGGAGGTAGAGCCCTCGCAGCCGACCCACGTCGCGGATCCGGCGCTCGGCGAGACGGTCGGCAGCGATGGCGGGAGGTACGCCGTCGGTGCGGGCCACCTCGAAGACCTTGCGGGTGGTCTCGAAGATGCCGCTGGCGCGCTGCTTGGCCCGTTCGAAGTCGAAGCCGTGCAGCTCGTCGGCGACCTGGATGACCCCGCCGGAGTTCACGCAGAAGTCGGGCGCGTAGAGGATTCCGCGCTCCTCGAGCCGCTTCTCCACGCCGGCGTGCGCGAGCTGGTTGTTGGCACCGCCGCACACGATCTTGGCCGTCAGCGTCTCGACGACCTCGTCGGTGAGTGCGCCGCCCAGGGCGTTGGGGGAGTAGACGTCGAGTCGCTCCGCGAGCAGGGACTTGGTGGACGAGACGCCCTTGACGTCAGGGAACTCCTCGCTGACCCGTAGCAGGGCCTCGGCGTTGACGTCGGTCACCACGACGCGGGCACCGTCGTCGGTGAGGTGCCGCACCAGGTGGCGGCCGACCTTGCCGACGCCGGCGATGCCGACGGTGCGGCCGGCGAGGGTGGGCTCGCCCCAGACCGCCTCGGCGGATGCGCGCATGCCTTGGAACACGCCGTACGCGGTGAGCACCGAGGAGTCGCCGGCGCCGCCGTTGGCGACCGTGCGACCCGTGACGAAGCGCGACTCGCGAGCTACGACGTCCATGTCGACCGAGTAGGTGCCGACATCGCAGGCGGTGAGGTAGCGGCCGTTGAGCGACTGCACGAACCTGCCGTAGGCGCGCAGCAGCTCCTCGGACTTGTCGGTCGAGGGGTCGCCGATGATGACCGCCTTGC
Source organism: Nocardioides agariphilus (assembly GCF_015352445.1). Classification (GTDB taxonomy): domain Bacteria; phylum Actinomycetota; class Actinomycetes; order Propionibacteriales; family Nocardioidaceae; genus Nocardioides; species Nocardioides agariphilus. Next base: position 590 of record NZ_JADKPO010000016.1, on the reverse strand, counting down.
CGCCGCCCAGGTCGAGGCCGGCCAGCGCGTTCTTGTAGGTCATCCCCCGCGCGAGGTTGAGCACGTCGCGCAGAGCCTCGTCGGTCGAGCCGTAGGGGTAGAAGCGGGTGCCGCCGAGTCCGGGGCCCAGGGCCGTGCTGTGCAAGGCGATGATGGCGCGGAGTCCGCTGGCCGGGTCGTTGCAGAAGACGACCTGTTCATGCTCGGAGCCGAGCTCGAAGACGTCACTCATAGGGCCACTTTCTCGTGGGAGCCGCGTCGGGTGGGCGGCAGTCGGTCCGTGGTGGTCTCGCCGTCCTGGATCGCAGGCACGTGCGAGGCCTCCAGCCTATTGCAGCCGCGCGGCTCCTCGCTGGTCGAGGAAGGCGCGCTGGCGCCTGTCTCGAAGCCAGGTGTGCAGACAGACGGGTCTGACGGGCGCTTGCCCGGGTAACGAGTGAGGTTGCTAGCGCAACCTCCTCAACCGACGGTCATGGCAGCCGCGCGGCTCCTCGCTGGCCCGTAGCAGGGCCCCGGCGTTGACGTCGGTCACCACGACGCGGGCACCGTCGTCGGTGAGGTGCCGCACCAGGTGGCGGCCGACCTTGCCG
>NZ_JADKPO010000015.1 GCF_015352445.1 Nocardioides agariphilus | reverse complement strand
GACCCAGACAAGGACTACCAGCCACGAAACCCGAAATGAAGAACACCCGAACCCACGTTTCCGTGGGTCCGGGTGTCCGGGATGTCCTGAGACATCACATTTGTAGCGGGGGCAGGATTTGAACCTGCGACCTCTGGATGAGATCGGGTGCTCCGGAACGGCTTGGAAAATCGCGGATCTCCTCGGGTTTACGCGGGAAGACCTCGCGGTCAGGTTCGGAGTCTAACGGGCCATCACGGGATGGATGCCGACTGTAAGTGGCCAGTTTGTGGCTGCGGTTCGAAACCGCCAGCGCCGTGACTCCGCGTCCCACTGACCCGTCTCAACGTCGCCCGCCTACCAGTGCACTCTCATGAGCGAGTCGGCTTTCCTCTGCGATCGATAGTCTGCTGACCGTCGATGGAAGACGGCGGTGAACGAGACGGCGGACATTCTGACTCTGGCGCGGCAGGCTCACAGAGCACACGACTGGACCACTGCCGCGGCGCACTTCGATGCCGTCGGGGCCCAGCGACTCACAGCCGAAGATCTTGCAGCCTACGCAGATGCCAAGTGGTGGCTCGGCCACGTCCTGGACAATCTGCGGCTCGAGGCCGCGGCATACGACGCCTTTCTGGCCGACTCCCAGCCGGCCGAGGCCGCGTGGGCGGCGATGCTGCTCGGGATCTTCCACCTGGGACGGGGCGACGTGCCGCAGGGGATGGGCTGGATCGGCCGCGCCGGTCGCCTGCTCGAGGGCGCCCCGGAGTGCCCCGCGCACGGCCTGCTGATCCAGGTGACCGAAGTCGAGCCGAGTCTGCGGGCCGGACAGCCGACGGCAGCGGTGGACGCCGCCCAACGGATCCGGGCCCTCGGCACACGGATCGACGAGCCCGGCGTGGTGCTGTTGGGCGTCAACTGCGAGGGGCGCGCACTGATCAGGGCCGGCCGGGTGGTCGACGGGCTGGCACTGCTCGACGAGGCGATGGTCGCTGCTCTGGACGGCCGTCTCGGACCGTTCATCTCGGGGAGCCTCTACTGCCACACCATCGCGTCCTGTCACGAGGTCGCCGACCTCCGCCGGATGACCCGCTGGACAGATCTCACCGAGGACTGGTTGTCCACCCTTTCCGGGGTCGGGGTGTTCGGCGGCCTGTGCGGAGTGCACCGGGCTCAGCTCCACGTCCTCCGTGGCGCATGGGAGGAGGCCGAGCGCTCGGCGCTGCAGGTGGTGACGGACCTCGACGCGATGCGCGTCGACTACGCGGCGGAGGCGTGGTACGTCGTCGGTGAGGCACGCCGGTTGCGCGGCGACCCGACCGCCGCTCAGGCCTACGACGAGGCGCGCGCCCGCGGACGCGACCCGCAGCCGGGACGAGCGCTGCTGCAGCTCCAAGGAGGCGACGCGGCCGGGGCCTCGACCTCGGTGCGCACCGCCGTCACGGCCGTGGGGGATGACCCCCTGCGGCGGGCGCCGGTGTGCGCTGCCGCGGTCGAGATCGCCGTCTCTGCGGGACGGCTGGAGGACGCGAGAGCCGCCGCGTCCGAACTCGCACAGACGGCGACGATGTACGCCACCTCGGGGCTGGAGGCGATGGCGGCCGCGGCACGTGGAGCGGTGCTGCTGGCCGAGGGCCGCGCCGAAGAGGCACTCCCGGTGCTCCGCGACGCCTGCCGACGCTGGCACGAGCTGGGCGCGGCGTACGACGCCGCCGGCACCGGCGCCCTCCTCGCCCAGGCCTACCGGACACTCGGCGACCAGGCCTCCGCGGCAGCGGAGGCAGCGCTAGCGGAGGCAACCTACGTCCGGCTGGGCGCACACCGGCCGGCCCGAGGCGATACGACACCGCCCGACGGACTGAGCCGGCGCGAGTGCGACGTGCTGGCCCTGGTGGCCGACGGCCGCTCCAACCGGGAGATCGGCGAGACGCTCTTCATCAGCGACCGCACGGTCGGCCGGCACCTGACGAACATCTTCCACAAGATCGGGGTGACCTCCCGGACCCAGGCCGCCCGCTACGCCATCGACCATGGGTTGAGCGTCACTCGGTGAGCCGACTGCGTAGAACCACGTAGCCGCCGCCGCAGGCTGGCCGATCACACCGATGCCAGCCACCCGCCGCGCGTCCGAGCATCCCCTGTAGATGCGTCGAGCACGGCGCCTCGATCAGGGAGCGATCACCATGAGTCACACGAGAATCCACCGAGCGGTATCCGCCGACGGCACCGAGATCGCCGGACGCGTCGTGGGAGACGGGCCAGCGCTGGTCCTGGTCCACGGCGGCATCGGTGACGGCGACACCGCCTGGGACGCCATGCTGCCCCACCTCACCGACCGGTTCACCTGCTATCTGCCAAGCACCCGCGGACGCGGACTGTCGGCGGATGACCCTGACCACTCGCCACCACGTCTGGAGGACGACGTGACGGCGTTTGTCGACAGCATCGGCGCCCCGGCCCAGGTTGTCGGCTGGTCGGGCAGTGGGGCGTGGGTCCTGGGTGCGGCCGCGCGAAGTGACGCTGTCGCTGCTGTGGCGGTGTACGAGCCGACGCTGATCCCGGTGATGGCAGAGGCCGACCTCGCCGAGACCCTGGGCACGATGCAGCGTGTCGGCGCGGCTGCCGCGGACGGCCGGCTCGTCGATGCGGTCCACGTCTTCGCCTCGTGGATCTGCACCGAGGAGGAAACCGCCGCGCTGACGCGGACGAACTTCGACGACGTGTGGGCCGCGCGGGTGCCGGCAATGCTCCGGTTCGTGCAACAGGACGGGTCATACCAGGGGCCGCGGTCCACCGATCCCCAGGCCCTTGCTCGCATCACGGTGCCGGTGCTGGTTCTGATGGGCCAGCGGACCCGGCTGGGGTCGTTCTTCCGCGCCGCGGCGGAGTTCATCGCCCGGCACGTCGACGACTCCCAGGTCTGGGAGCTGCCAGGGGCCGGACACTTCGCGCCAGTGCTTGCCCCGGAGTCGGTCGCTGATGAGCTGATCACGTTCTTCGAGTCCGCCCGGCAACCGGCCTGACCTCGGCTGCGGCGCCGCCAGGCGCTGGCATAGTCAGCCGCGATCCGAGCGCAAGCCCGACTGGGAAAGATCTGCTCAGCGCTCGAGCATTGCCTTCAACCTGGCGAGGTCCTTGGTCATCGCGCGCCGTATCGCCCGTTCCATCAGCGGTGCCGTGAGCCGACCGAAGCCGCTCGGGTCGCCTCGGTTCCGCAGGCGCATCCGGGTGCCTCCCTCGACCGGTTCCCAGGTGTAAGTGGTTTCCATCGGAAAGGGCCCGTCGGCGGTACGCATCACGAGCCGCTCACCGGGCACCAGCTCGGCAACCTCGTAGGTATAGGCAATCCGGCGACCCACGAACCGAGCCACGAAGTCCATCCGCGAACCCACCGCGACAGGTGGCGCCGTCTCCCACCGCACCGACTTGATGTTCACGTACCACTCCGGTGCGTTCGTCGGATCACCGGCGTACGCCGCGACCTCCGCCGGCGGCCGCGCGATCGTCGTCTCGACCTGGACGTCGACCGTCACGAAGGGTCGACGCCTTCGCCTTCGCGCAACTCGATCCAGGACCGCACCAGCCCTTGCAGCGCAGGCGTCTTGGCCGTCAGGTCGTCGCTGTCCAAGATCTTCAGCGACCGCGACGTAGATCCCTGACCTTCGAGGATGCCGCTGGGATCGGGCAGCGCGGCACCAGTGTGGAACATCAGCGACACATGCTTCTTGGACCTAGGGAAGAACGACGCGATGTTGCCCTGGTAGGTGAAGGTCGGCGCTTGCCACTTGATGCACTCACCGACGCGCGGGTCAGCCTCGAGCACCACGTCGCGCACCGCCAGCACCAGGTCCTTCTGAGGGTTGTCGTAGCGGTCGAACCAGGCGTCGACCTCGGGGTCATGCCGCACCACCTAGCAATCGTCATGCGGGTCTGCGGTTCACACAAGCGCCCGCGCGCGGCGCCGTCAGCGCGTCAGGTCAGCCCATGATGTACCGCGAAAGCAGCGGCGGCCGTTCGGGAGCGGACGCCGAGCTTGGTCAGGATGTTGCTCACGTGCCGGTGGATGGTTCGCTCGCTCAGAGCGAGCAGCGCGGCGATCTCGGCGTTCGTGCTTCCTGTGACGATCAGCCGGAGCACCTCGATCTCCCGCGGGCTCAGCACGGCGAAGTGCGCGTTCTGATCTGACATCAGGCCGCGGGTCAGGGATGCATCCGGGCTTGCGCCGAGCCGCTCGAACGTCGCCAGCGCCGCCCGGAGCTCCATCCGCGCGCCTTCGTCGTCACCGAGTGCCCGGCACCCCATCGCGATGCGGACGCCGACCTGGGCGGTCTCGTACACGGCGCCGAGCTCCCGCCACCGATCCGAGGCGGCCCGCAGTCCTGCCAGTGCGGCGGCGGGCCGATCCTCACTCAGGGCAAGGGCCCCACGGGCGGCATCCAGGATGGCCCGCATAGCGGTTGTCGGATAGGTCCGGGCCGTCTTCGCCATCTCGATGATGACGTCGTTGGCCTCGTCGATACGACCAGAGGCGAGGCAGACCTCCATGACAGCCGGGAGCAGCAGGAGCCGTTCGTCCGCCTGCTGGCGCTCGGCCAGGACCCGGCGCAGACCCGCGTCCGCCGCCTGCGTGTTGCCTTGGCTGAGCCGGTAGAGGGCGAGTCCGGGTTGGGCGCTGTGCCCGAAGGCCGTCGCCCGCTCGAAGGCCTCCTCGACGCCTGGGCGTCCTTGCAGCCGCCGCAACTCGCCTAGTTCGTACCAGGCATGGCCGGCGACCAGTTGCCCGTCCACCGCGAGGTCACGGCAGGCCTGCTCGAGCTCCTCCTGTGCCCGAGACCAGTCCCCACGCAGGCGCATCAGGATCGCGCGATAGATCCGACAGTTCCCGAAGTAGGCGCCGCCCAGCTGCGGGAGCGTGCCGAGCCATTGGTCGAGTGCGACCGACCACTCCGCCGCACGCGCGATCTCCTGCACCTCGTAACACGATCCGATCGCGGCGCAGTACATGACGCTCGTCGTGCGCGGCGAGGTCGCCCGGGTCAGGATGCGGACCATCGCCGCATCGAGGAGCGCCAACCCGTCCTCCAGCGATCCGAGCTTGAGAGTGGCCCGGCCTCGCATCGTGGTGGCGACCGTGATCAGGTCGATGTCGCCGCGGCCGAGCCCCAGCTCGGTCGCCCGATGCAGCAAACCTTCGGCGGTCGCGAAGTCACCCTTCCCGATGTACACGTAGGCCCGCGGGATCAACAGCCACCCGTATTCATCCGACCCCCTCTCAGCCGCCAACGTCTGGGCGCGGCCGACCCAGCCAGCCGCGATGGCGAACTCGCCCCGCGTGAAGACATGCGCGCTCCACAGCCAGTACGCCGTACGCGTCGCCTCGTGGACCTCGCCCGCTTCTGCCCACAGCTCGAAGGACCGGGTCAGTACGGCGATCGCCTCATCTATCCGCCCGATCACCTGGGCTGCCTCGGCCCAGCACTCCAAGTCCTCGACACTCAAGGGCGTCGTCTCCGAGTCACCGGCTGCGTACTCCTCGCAGGCTCGCGCCCACCGCGACGCGCCGTGGTGCTCGCGGGCGGTCTCGAGATGGCCGGGTTCGCTGCTCATCGCACTCCCTCGACACCGATCCTGCCAGCCGTGGGCGCTGGGTAGGAATGCCCACGACGCGCAGCCGAGGTCGGCCCGCAATGCCGAAGCGTCGCGACCGCGGCGGAGCGGATCGTGGGCATCGAGACCCCGGACTCGTAGGGGCACCGATCCAGGAGGACCCATGACCACTCCGTTCATCTTCATCGGCACACACAAGATCAAGCCCGGCAAGCGGGAGGAGTTCCAGAAGTACTTCGCGCAGTTCAGCGCCGACGTCGTCGAGCCGAAGGAGCCGCGACTGCACTCCTTCTACGGCTACGCGGCGCCGGACTCCGACTACGTCACCATCGTTCAGGTCCATCCCGACGCCGACTCCATGGCCACGCACATGCAGGTAGGGATGGACCACTTCGCCACCGCATACGTCGAGTACCTCGAACCGGAAAGCAGCCTGCAGATCTACGGCGACCTCACCGAGGACCTCATCCAGACGATCTCCGGCGCCGCACAGAGCGACGATGACGCCTCCAGCGTGACGATCCGAGAGCCATTCGCCGGATTCGACCGGCTGCCCACGTTGTGAGTCAACGCTGGTGGAGGGTCCGTGGGCTCCACGGCGCCTCTCGTCTCGAACGGTCTGCCCCCGGGGCGGTAACGGGTCGATACTGACGCCGTGGTGGTGCTCGATCCGAGTGGACTGGTCTCCCGGCTGCCGGTCGGGGTCGTCACGGTCGACACGGCCGGCAGGGTGACGTTCGCCAATCCTCGGTTGACCGAGCTGGTCGGCGTCGACTCGGCGGTCGGTTATCACCTAGACGTCCTGCTCGGGCTCCCCGGGGCGTTCGCGGCCATCGCGGAGAAGGCCGCCGAGGCGTCGACGACCCCGATCGAGCTGTCCTGCCGGCTGGCCTTCGGGCGTGAGGTCATGATGTCGGCCACCGGCCGGGTTCAGGACGACGGGTCGGTGCTGGCAGTCCTGGCCGATGACACCGCTCATCACTCGTCCCGTCGGTTGCACGACGAGCAGACCCAGGCGCTTCGGCTGCTGGCGGAGTTCCCGGAGAAGAACCCGGGCCCGGTGGGACGCGTGAGCCGCGACGGCACCGTGGTGATGGCCAACGCAGCGGCGCGCACGTTCCTGGGCGAGCAGGAGATCCGCGGCCGGTCGTGGGTCGACCTCTGCCCGGGTATGACCTGGGACCTGTGGGAGCGCATCCTCGACAGTGGAGAGCGGATCACCCACGAGGCCGACCGGGGCGGCGTGTGCATCCTGTTCAGCCACGTCGTGGCCGACGCCGGTGACCTGGTCTTCGTGTACGGCGCCGACGTCACGGCTCGCCGTGAGGACGAGCGGCTGCTCGCCCAGCAGGCCGCCCAGCTCGCGGAGGTGGCCCGTTTCCCAGAGATGAACCCCGGACCTGTGCTGCGGATGGGACCGGATGCCCGGGTATTGATGGCCAACGCCGCGGCCCGCAGGGTCTTCGGCGAGCACCTGATCGGAAAGAGCTGGCTCGACCTGTGCCCGGGCGCGGATACGGCCCTGTGGCAGGAGGTGGAGGCGGCCGAGGACGTCCGGTTCCACGAGGCGCGCATCGGAGAGCGGTCGTTCGTGTTGGCCCACCGGTGGGACCCCCGCACTCAGCTGATGTTCGTGTTCGGCGCGGACGTGACGGCCCAGAAGGTGGCCGAGCGGGCCCTGCGCCAGAGCGAGCGCATGGCCACGCTCGGCACGCTCGCCGCCGGTATCGCCCACGAGCTCAACAACCCGGCCGCCGCCACCGGGCGAGCCGCCGATCAGCTCGCCACGGCGTTCGCCACGCTCGAGGAGGCCCACCTGCTCCTCGACCAGGCCGGTCTCTCCCCCGACGCCAGGGCCCTCCTGCACGACCTGCAACAGCGCGCCCAGGACCAGGCCGGTCGCCCGTCCGAGCTGTCCACCATGGAGAGGTCGGACCGAGAGGCGGACTTCGAGGACTGGCTCGATGACCACGACGTGGCGGACGCCTGGTCGCTGGCCCCCGGACTGGTCGCCCAGGACCTGACCGTGGCGGACCTCGACACCTTGGAGAAGACGCTCGGACCGGGTCATCTCGCCGCGGCCCTGACCTGGTCGACGGCCGCGCACCGGGTGCACACCCTGGCGAACGAGATCGGCCAGGGATCGGGACGCATCTCCGAGATCGTCCAGGCGATGAAGAGCTACTCCTACCTCGGGCAGGCGCCCGTGCAGGCTGTCGACGTGCACGAAGCACTCGACAGCACCCTGGTCATCCTGCGCAACAAGCTCAAGACGGGGGTCGACGTCCGCCGGGAGTACGAGCCGAACCTGCCGGCCATCGCGGCGTACGGCTCGGAGCTCAACCAGGTCTGGACCAACCTGCTCGACAACGCGGCCGACGCGATGGGTGGCCACGGCACGATCGTCATCCGGACGCGCGGCGACGGCGACCACGTCGTCGTGGAGATCGAGGACGACGGCCCGGGCGTGCCCGAGGAGATCCAGCACCAGGTGTTCGACCCGTTCTTCACCACGAAGGAGCCCGGCAAGGGCACCGGCCTGGGGCTGTCGACGTCGTACTCGATCGTCACGGAGAAGCACCACGGTTCGATGACCCTGAACTCGCGGCCAGGGTTCACCACCTTCTCGGTCCGGCTCCCGATCGACGCACCAAGCCAGGAGGTGACAGACGCATGAAGAAGCCGGTGATCCTCAGCGTCGACGACGACCCCGAAGTGCTCGCCGCCGTCGAGCGCGACCTGCGCGACCACTACCGCGGTGAGTACCGCATCCTCACCGCGGCATCCGGTGCCCAGGGACTCGAGGCCGCACGCGAGCTCAAGCAACGCGGCACTCCGGTGGCGCTGTTCCTCGTCGACGAGCGGATGCCCCAGATGAGTGGGACCGAGCTGCTCGCCGAGGTCGGGCCGCTGCACCCCGACTCCCGCAAAGTGCTGCTCACGGCGTACGCCGACACGGAAGCTGCGATCCGCGGCATCAACGACGTCGGCCTGGATCATTACCTGCTCAAGCCCTGGGACCCGCCCGAACTGCGCCTCTGGCCCGTGCTCGACGACCTGCTCTCCGACTGGAGCGCGACGGTGCGTCTGCCGTACGACGGGATCCGCGTCGTGGGCGCGACCTGGTCGCCCCAGAGCTATGCCACCAAGCAGTGGCTGGCCCGCAACGGCGTGCCCTACCAATGGGTGGACATCGACGCCGACAGCTCCATGCGCGAACTGGTCGGTGACGACCCCGCACTGCCCGTCGTGCTGCTCCCGGACGGCACGTCGCTGTCCGCGCCGACGACCGCCGAGCTGGCCGAGCGCATCGGCCTCAGCACCCGGGCCACCAGACCCTTCTACGACGTGGTCATCATCGGCGGCGGGCCGGCCGGCCTGGCCGCAGCCGTGTACGGCGCCTCCGAGGGCCTGAGCACCCTCATCGTCGAGCAGGACGCCCCGGGAGGCCAGGCCGGCACCAGCTCACGGATCGAGAACTACCTCGGCTTTCCCGCGGGGGTCTCCGGCGGCGACCTGGCCCGCCGGGCGACCACTCAGGCGCGCCGCTTCGGTGCCGAGCTATTGACCGCGCAGACCGCCATCGGAATGCGCCGCGAGGATCCCTTCCGCGTGGTCTGCTTGTCCGACGGTTCCGAGGTATCGAGCCATGCGGTCGTCCTGGCTCAGGGTGTTGCGGTGCGCAGGCTCGAGGCGCCGGGCCTGGAGGAGCTGAGCGGCCGGGGCGTGTTCTACGGAGCGGCCATGACGGAGGCGGCGACCTACCGCGACCGATCGGTCGTGGTCGTCGGCGGTGCCAACTCCGCCGGGCAGGGGGCCCTATTCTTCTCCCGCTACGCCAGCTCCGTCACGATCTTGCTCAGGGCCGACTCCCTCGCCAAGGGGATGTCGCGCTACCTCGTGGACCGGATCGAGGCGGCTCCCAATATCGAGGTGGTCACCGGCGCCGAGATCGCGGCCGTGAGCGGGGAGACGCACCTTGAGGAGCTCCTCGTGCGAGACCTAGCCACCCAGGCGACCCGCCGGCTCGACACCTCAGCCGTCTTCATCTTCGTCGGCAGCGCGCCCCACACCGATGCCGTCTCCGACCTCGTCGAGCTCGACGAGAAGGGCTACATCCTCACCGGGGCGGACCTGCCGAGCGGCTCTCATGGGCGGCCCCGGTCCTGGCCACTGGACCGTGACCCGTTCCCGTTCGAGACAAATGTGCCGGGCATCTTCGCCGTCGGCGACGTCCGGGCAGGCTCGGGCAAACGTGTCGCGGCGGCCGTCGGCGAGGGCTCGGGCTGCGTCGGCGTGATCCACCGCTACCTCGCGACGGTCTGAGAGGCCCCTAGCAGGGCGGCCCTGCCGGAACATCGCCGGTGAGCTCGGCGCAACGGCGCTTGAGGAAGGAGATGTCAGTGTCGGTGCGTGCCAGAGCGGCTGCGCGGTGGTAGGCATCGGCTGCCTCGCGCGGCCGGCCAAGCCTTTCGAGGAGTGATCCACGCGCGGCATGGAGCAGGTGGAACCCGTCCAGCTCCTCGGCGACACCTTCGAGAAGCGCTAGGCCGGTCTCCGGCCCTTGGGTCTCGGCGACAGCGACTGCCCTGTTCAGCGCCACGACCGGTGTCGGCATGACTGCGATCAGCCGGTCGTAGAACCGAACGATCGCGGTCCAGTCCGTGTCCTCGTACCGGAGAGCGGCGCAGTGGAGCGCCTGGATCGCCGCCTGCAGCTGGAACGGCCCGAGCCGCTGTCGTCGCATGCAGGCGAGCACGAGCGCCTGTCCCTCGGAGATCAGGGCGGAATCCCAGAGCGACCGGTCCTGGTCTTTCAGAAGCACGACGTGGGCTCCGTCGCCGCGGGCCGGCATCCGTGCGTCGCTGAGGATGAAGAGGGCCAGGAGGCCCAACGATTCGGGCTCGTCGGGCATGAGCGACACGAGCACCCGGGTCAGCCTGACTGCCTCGGCTCTGAGGTGGCCGCGCCCGACGTCGTCGGCGCCGGCGTTGTAGATCAGGTACAGCACCGAGAGCACCGCACGGAGCCGATCCGGCAGCTCGGATTGGTCGGGCACTTGGTAGGGGATGTGGGCCGCCTTGATCTTGTACTTGGCGCGTACCAGGCGCTTGGCCATGGTGTCCTCGCTGACCAGGAACGCTGAGGCCACCTCGGCAGGGGTGAGTCCCCCGATCAGGCGCAACGTGAGCGCCACTTGGTGTTCGACGCGGATGGCGGGGTGGCAACAGGTGAAGATGAGTCGCAGCTGGTCGTCGTGCATGGGCTCTGGATCCTCCGGGCCGGCGCTGGTCTCGGCGCGTAGCCGATCGGCGGCGATCTGCTCGGTCAGCTCGCGTCCTCGCCGGCTGCGCCGGACGGCGTCGATTGCCCGGTTCCGTGCGGTGGTGACGATCCAGCCGACTGGGTTGTCCGGGACGCCGTCCTGGGGCCACCGATGTACGGCGGCAGTGAAGGCGTCCTGAACGGCGTCCTCGGCGAGCGTGATGTCACCGAACAGCCGGATCAGCGTCGCCACAGCGGGGCCGTGCGCCTCGCGGAACGCACGCTCGACGTCGTCCATCGACCACTGCCTCAGCGGCCGGGCGCATCCTGGAGGCGCCCGGTGGCGCGGAAGGGCCGCACCTCGATGTCGTGGTTGATCGCCTCGACGACCTTCCCCGCCCACGCCAGCGCCTCGTCGAGGTTGTCGGCGTTGATGATGTAGAAACCGCCGATGTGCTCCTTGGCCTCCACGAAGGGCCCGTCGGTGGTCACCTTGTCGAGGCCGGTTCCACCTCGGACCACGGTGGCCGCGTCCGGACCGTGCAGCGCGCCCCCGAACTCGAACGCCCCGGCGCGGTCCATCTCCTCCTCCAGGGCGATCACCCGGCCCATGAAGGCTTGCATCTCCTCGGGGGTGGCCGGCGCCCCGGCCCCGTCACCCTCGACGTCGTAGACCGACAGCAGGTACTGATTCATCCGGACTCCTCGTTTACGCGGGGCCATCCCGCTCCTTACCTATTGACGAACGCCACTGGGCTGATCAGGACAGTCTGGGAAGGGGCCTCAGTATTGTCCCCGCCCGCGTCTACGCTCCGAGCATGAACCGCATCGACCGCCTCTACGCCCTGGTCGAGGAGCTCCGGGCGGCAGGACCCAGGGGCCGGACGGCGCGCCAGCTGGCCGAGCACTTCGAGCTGAGCGTCAGGACCATCGAGCGCGACCTGAGCGCATTGGGGCAGGCCGGCGTACCCTTCGCGACGAAACAGGGGCGCACCGGGGGCTACACGCTCGACCGCTCGATGAGCCTGCCGCCGCTCAACTTCACGCCGCGCGAGGCGGCGGCCGTCGCCGTGGCGCTGAGCCGCAGCGAGCACGTGCTGTTCACGCGGGACGCCCGCAGCGCCCTGCAGAAGATCGTGGCCGCGATGCCCGAACGAGCCCTCGAGGAGGCGCGCGCGACGGCCGAGAAGGTCAGGCTTCTCGTCCAACCCACGCCCGACCCCGATGCCGAGATCGCCGAGACAATCTGGCGAGCCGTGCGCGACAACCAGGTGCTGCGGATCAGCTACATCGACGTCGGCGGCCTCGAGACCGAGCGCGAGGTCGAGCCGCAGCACGTCGTGGTCGGACCCAACGGCTCCTACCTCACCGCCTGGTGCCACCTAAGAGAAGACGACCGAGTGTTCCGCCTGGATCGCATCACCCGAGCCGAGCGGACGCCGTCGCTGCCGCGCCCCCATCGCGTCGCCCCGGAGCCGATCGTCGACGGCCACCAGACGAAGCTGCCGGAGTCGGCGCTGCGCGCCGAAAATCTCCCGACGAACTCCGACATAGGGCTGTCGCGAGACCCCGAGACGGTTGGTGCGTCCCGCCGCCCCGGCGGGTGATCGACCAGCAGAAAGGAGACACCGATGACCAACCCCGCTCCCGGCACCCTGGCCTGGTTCGAGGTCGCTACCAGCGATCCCGACGGTGCCGAGAAGTTCTACGGCAGCCTCTTCGACTGGACCTTCGACGCCGACGGCCCAGCCGCCTCCGGCGGCATGGACTACCGCAACATCAAGTCCTCCGGCGCCGACCAACCGATGGGCGGCATCTTCGGCACCGGCGGGCAGGTGCCCGACCACGCCGTGTTCTACATCCTCGTCGCCGACGTGGAGGCGACCTGCGCCGACGCCGAGCAGCTCGGCGGCTCGGTGGTCAGCAAGCACCTCGACCCCGGCCCGGGCGCCCCGACCTTCGCCTACCTGCGCGACCCGTCGGGCAACCAGTTCGGCGTCTTCACCCCGCCGGCGGCCTGATGGCGCCTGACGCGAAGGGCTCGTCCTCGTCGGAGCCGTCCGACGGGGACCGCTCCGACGGGGCCCGCGGCCTCTACGACGAGCTCACCGAGGACCTGCTCTACGACCCGGCCATCGGCCGGGCCACGATGATGGGCTACCCCTGCGTGCGGCTGGCCGGGAAATTCCTGGCCTCCTACGACGACAAGGTCGGCCGCCTGGTCGTGAAGTTGCCCCGCGAGCGGGTCACCGAGCTCATCGAGGACGGTCACGGCGACCCGTTCGCCCCCGCCGGCAGGACCTTCCGCGAGTGGGTGTCTATCCCCACCACCGACCGAGCTCTGTGGCAGACCCTGCTCGCCGAGGCCGTCGACTTCGCACGGCAGGCGCTGCCCAGGTAGCGCCGGGTCGCTTTCAGCCACCTCCCCCGACCCCCCGGGTCACTCTGGCGTCAGGCCTCGCTCACCTGCAGTGATCCACCGCGTCCCACGAAGGGGTGGTTACGCACGAGCTCGGCTGCGGCCCCGAGGTCGTCGGCCTGGAGGATCGAGTAGCCCCCGGCCGTGCCGGTCTCCGTCCCGTCCACGACACCGGCGACACGAGGGCGAACAGCCGCCGGCTGATGTCAGGTAGAGGGCTGATCCAGCTCGAGGATTGCCTTGAGGTTTGCCAGGTCCTTGCGGTTCGCACGCCGCATCGCCGCCGACATGATTGGCGCGGCAACAGTGGAGAACCCGGCGGGTTCGCCGGCGTTGCGCAGCGTCATCCGGGTCGCGGTCGGCGACTGGGCGGCCCAGGTGTACGTGGTCTCCATCGGGAAGGGCCCTTCCTGGGTGCGCATCACCAGCCGCTTGGCGGGATTGAACTCGACGATCTCGTAGGTATACGCGAGCCGCCTGCCGAGGAACTGGGCGACGAACGCGACCAGGCTCCCCTGCTGGACCGGCGGCGAGGTCTTCCACTCGACCGACCTGATGTTGGCGTACCACCTGGGCGCGTTGTCGGGGTCGGCCGCGTAGGCCGACACCTCGCTGACGGGCCGGTCGATGACGATCTCGGTGGTCACGTCGACCTTCACGATGCTGCTCCTTCCTCGGTGACCGTCAGCCGAGGGCCGGGCCCGGGGTTCCGCCCTCGGCGTGGGACTTGATGGTCTGCTGGATCAGCGCCCAGGTCTGGCTGGTGAAGGCCAGGTCGGTCTCGGGGTAGCCGTCCTCGAAGTCGCGGTGGCGGAAGAGCAGGTTGGTGCCGCTCTCGGCGCGGAGCGCGGGACCGAGCTCCCACTCGAAGACCGAGCCGTTCCAGAACGGGAAGCCGGACTCGACGGTGTAGCGGACGCTCTTGCCGTCGACGACCTCCACGGTGCAGTCCAGGTCAACCGGGGCCATGGCGAACCCGAACCGCGCCTTGCCGTCGGCGACGTCGCAGTTCGACGTCCAGACCGAGCGCATGCCCTCGGTCGTGCTCAGGATCTCGACGAGCTTGTCAGCCTCAGCGTCGATGTCCAGCGCCAGGATCGTGGTGTCCATGGGTGTCTCTTCTTTCTCTTATGCGACCCGCTGTCGCAGGTCGTTGTTTAAGTAGTGACTTAAATATAAACTGGGGGACGACGACGACGCAACCCACCGACAAGGCAGCAATGGACCCGCTCAAGGTGATCGCCGTGGAACGGCGCCGCCAGATCCTCGAACTGGTCTGGCGCGACGAGCTCTCCGCAGGTGACATCGCGGCCCGCTTCGAGGTGTCCTGGCCGGCGATCTCTCAGCACCTGGGTGTACTCAAGGCGGCCGGGTTCGTGACCGAACGCCGCGAGGGACGATCGCGTCTGTACCGTGCCAACCCCGAGGCGATGGGCCACCTGCGTGCCGTCATCGAAGCCACGTGGCAGAGCCGGCTCGACGACCTGAAAGCCGTCGTCGAGGCAGATCCGCGCAACCAGGAGGATCAGTGAACACAGCCCCGCTCGAGGTCACCACGCACATCGCCGCGCCACCAGAGAAGGTGTGGCCATACTTCACCGACCCGGCCCGGTACGCGCTGTGGATGGGCACCGAGGTCACCCTCTCCCCCGCTGCGGGCGGCGTCTACAGGGTGCACATGCGCGAGGGCATCGAGGCACACGGCGAGTTCGTCGAACTCGACCCGCCCCGGCGCCTGGTCTTCACCTGGGGATGGCAGGACCACCCGGTCGTCCCGCCGGGCTCGACCATCGTCGAGGTCACCCTCGAGGCCACCGAGGATGGCACCCTCGTGCGGCTCACCCACCGCGGGCTCCCCGACCCCGAGTCCGTGGCCCACCACCGCGAGGGCTGGGAGAGCTACCTTCATCGGCTCGCGATCGTTGCGACAGGAGGCGACCCCGGCCCCGACCCGAACGCCAACATGACTCTCTAGTCGCGATCGCGAGTGGCACCCAGGCGTCGGCGATGAAAGGGCCCGACGGTCCGCTTCCCCTTGCTCGACGGCGTCCGGGTCGCACGTGATGACCGTGAGGTCGACGTGAGGCGGAAAGCTCGTCGACGCGAGTAGCCGGCAGTTTGATGACGATTTGCACTCACGACCATCGCGATTGTCCTCGGCCGCACACCTGGTACCGGTCTGAGGCGACCATGCGGTCGGTTCACCGGACCCGCCTGTCGAGTGCCTGCACCGTGGTCGTCGGGCAGTTCGGCGGTCATCAGCCGGCCGTGGGGGCGAAGGGGTCGGGGCCCGGGTCGTCGCCTGCGGCAGCGAGCGCGAGGCGCGCCAGGAAGTGTTCCCACCCGGTGCCGTGCTGGTCGAGTTGGGTTGTCGGCAGCCCGGAGTGGACGACCTCGAGCAGGGTTCCACCGTCGTCGCTCTCACGCAGCCGGATCTCAACGGTGCTCGAGCCCGGGGGCAACTCGACGGAGTCGCGGTGCCCCCAGGCGATCACGAGCCGTTTGGGCGGACGGCACTCGATGATGTGGCCGCGCACGAGCACTCCGTTGATGTCGAGCTCGTAGGCGCCACCGTCGACGGCCTCCACCCGCGCCCGATCTCCCATCCATCTGACGAGCTGGGACGGCTCGACCAGATAGGGGAACACCGCGGCCGGCGGCGCCGGGATGCTGACCACGTGCCGGAGTTCAGTCGGCATCGGCCGATCCTTGCTGGTCCAGATCGGCGATCACGAGATCGCGGAGAGCCTCCAGGCGCGTCGGCCACAGGACCCGCAGGAAGTCCTCGACCGGCTGGAGGCCCTCGGTGCGCACGCTGTAAAGACGGCGGGTCCCAACGGGGCGGACGTCGACGAGGCCGGCCGCTCGCATCTGTGCGAGGTGTCTGGACACCACCGGCTGCGGCAGCCCGACGAGTTCGTGCAGGTCGGTTACCGACCGCTCCGTGGTGCTGACCGCTCGAAGGATCCGTCGCCTGACCGGTTGTGCCAGCACGTTGAAGACATCGTCGAGGCCATCGTCTGGTTCGTCGGCGATGCCTTGGGCTGCGCTCGTCATCGGTCGATCGTCCGCGCGAGATTCTCGAAGGCGGCACCGAATCCGTCGCGCAGCATCGGCACCATCATCGCGGCAGCCTGGTCGTCGACGAACTCGATCTCGGCCGACCAGCGCACCGTGCTGCCACCCTCAGGCCGCTCCGCCACCGTCATCGACCCGCCGTTGGTCGCCATCGGGCTCCCGGCCACATCGACCGAGTAGGCGAACTCGCGGGCGGTGTCGGCCGCGATCGAGAAGTCCTCGCGCTGCACCCGGCCGCCGGCGAATCGGCAGATCCGAGTAAAGCCGTCGACATCGACGCCCTCGACTCCTGGCACCCAGCTCGCGATGCCGGCCGGGTCACCGACCACCGCCCAGGCCCGATCGGGTGAGGTCGGGGTGATCAGCGTGTAGTCGAACGTGGTGTGCATGGGAACTCCCGTTGGACAGTGGGGTGAATATGACTGTCCACGCAATATAGCGGAATTCGTCATATTATCAACACTTCCGCTCCGTTGCTCCGTGGGGGGTTTGCCGGATGTGGTGCATCTGAGTCAGCGGCAGGCTGCGGACGTTCCTTCACCGACGATCCACGAATGGAGACCCGAGATGAGCACCGAGACCAACAAGCAGATCGCCCGGTCCTTCCTGCAGAGTGTCGACGATCTCGACTTCGAGGCCTGGCGCGCGACCGCCGCGCCCGACCTCGTCGCGAGCGCGAACGGCGGAGAGGTCATGAACCGTGAGGAGTTCGAAGGCATGGTGCGGGGGATCACGGGCGCCTTCTCCAACGGCCGGCACATCATCGAGAGCCAGGTGGCCGAGGGCGATCGCGTCGCGACCCGCCTGACCTGGACCGCGCTGCACACCGGTGAGTTCAACGGCGTCCCTGCCAGCAACCGCCCGGTCCGGGTCTGCGGTGACTCGTTCGACCGGATCGAGAACGGCAAGGTCATGGAACACCACGCGCAGTTCGACGCCATGGGCATGATGGTGCAGATCGGTGCGGTCCCGGTACCCGGCTGACCGGGCCCTTGACGGCTGGTCAGCGGGGTGTGTGGACTGACCGTCCCGACCCGAACGGATGCGCGATGGACGCTTCGCCGGTGCGCCTGGCGCATGTGCTGGACTCGCTGGCCCTGGCCATCGAGCTCGGTCTGGGCGTGCCCGCCCAGACGGTCCAGAGAACGGCCGTGATCGCGGCGCGTCTCGCACGCGCGGCAGGTCACGACGACGAGGACGTTGTCGCGGCCTTCTACACCGCGATCTTGTGTTACGTGGGCTGCACCACGACCTCGCATGACGTCTCACAGGCGGTGGACGAGCTGGGGCTGGGGGACCTTCTGGTCGTCACCGACGATGAGTTCCTGCCCGAGATGGAGCGGATGCTTGCCGCGACCATGCCGCCAGCCGATGCTGGGGCTGCGGCTCGGACGATGGCCGCGTGGTTCTCCAGGCCAGAGATGGGACAGCACCACCGCAACCATTGCGAGGCGGCGGAGCTGATGGCCAAGCGTCTCGAGCTCGGGCCACGCGTCGTCGGCGGTCTGACCCATGCCTACGAGCGCTGGGACGGCATGAGCACCCAGCAGCTCGCGGCGGGCGAGGGGATCAGCCTGCCGATGCGGGTCGTGCACGTCGCTTGGCAGGTCGGTCAGGAGAGCATCACCCGCGGCCCGGCCGAGATCGCGCAACGACTCCGGCTCCGGGCGGGCAGGTCGCTCGACCCCACGCTGGCCAGACTCGTCGCCGACGACATCGGCCACTTCCTTGCGGGCCTGGACGAGGGGGATCTCGGTCAGCAGCTGCTGGATGCCGAGCCGGGCGATCCCATCCTGCTGTCCGGGGGCGAGGTCGACCGCGCGCTGACCTGTATCGCCGACTTCGGTGACCTCAAGTCCCCGCACATGATCGGCCACTCTCGTCGCGTTGCCGATGTGGCTCAGAGGGCGGCTCGAGCCGCGAGCATGTCGCCGGCCGACGTCGACCTCGTGTGCCGTGCTGCGCTGGTCCATGACGTCGGACGTGTGGGGGTGCAATCAAGCCTGCTCGCGAAGCCGGGCCCCCTGTCGCGGGCTGAGCACGAGCGGATCAGGTTGCACAGCTACTTCACTGAACGCATCTTCGCGGCGAGCCCCGTCCTAGCCCCGGTCGGTGCGCTCGGCGCCGCCCACCACGAGCGGCTCGACGGGTCGGGGTACCACCGCGGGCTCCAGTCGTCCGGCCTGTCGGCGGCCGCACGGCTCCTGGCGGCCGCGAACACGTGGTGCTCGCTGACCGAGACACGTCCCCACCGTCAGGCGATGACCGAGTCCGAAGCCTGCAACGCGCTCGGGGCGCAGGTACGGGAGGGGCTGCTGGACCGCAACGCCGCGGACGCGGTGACCACCTCCGTCGGGCAACGTGGGACATGGACGCGTCGCGCGGCCGCCATCACGTTGACCGAGCGCGAGATCGACGTGCTCCGCCTGGTGGCCCGCGAGCACACCAACCCCTCGATCGCTGAGGCGCTCGGGATCTCCCCCAAGACGGTCGAGCGACACGTCACGCACATCTACCAGAAGATCGGTGTCTCGTCCCGGGCCGGGGCCGCCATCCACGCGCTGGAAAGCGGCCTCATGTGATCGCGCGAAGCGTCCGGACGCGCCTCCGACGGGGACTAGAACGGCGCGTGAGCCGCCTTGTGGCGGCAACTACGACGGGCGGCTGCAGCAACCGATCAGCGCCAGTGGAGTCGGCGGCGCTCAGACCTCGAGCAGGGCGACGTCGCAGATCGAGGCTCGCAGGGGCGAGCTGCCGCTGATCGGGTCGCTCGGTGTCTGGCTCAGCACAAGGTTGAGGTTGGCGCTTTTCGGTCCGTACGGCGGGTAGCCGGGCAGCCCGAGCTCGTCGCAGGCCTCCCACCAGCCGTGCTGGCCGAACACCACCCCTGGGTCGAGGCTGGCGTTGAACTTCGCCCGCGCCCGCACGTTGCCGTACGGGGTGATCAGCGAAACCCAGTCCCCCGCGGTGATCCCCCGGGACGCGGCCGTGGACGGGTGGATCTCGAGCTGCGGTTCAGGCGCGCTCTTGCGCAGGGCAGCGACCTGGCGGTGCTGGGTCTCGCAGAAGAACAGGGACTTCGCGCAGCTGAGCACCAGCGGGTACCGGTCGGCGAGGTCCGGCCGGGAGCGAGGGCTCGTCAGTGGTTCCTCGAAGGTGGGCAGCGGTGAGTAGCCATGGGCGGCCAGGGTGGCCGAGTACAGCTCCACCTTGCGTGAGGGGGTGTTGAACCCGGTGTCGGCGTACTTGCGGTACCGCGTGGTCAACGGCACCCGGACACCCTCCGGGTTGCCCCGCAGCTCCTCCAGGGTGATCCCGCTCGGCGCCAGCTGATGGCGGAACGCCGCCTCGATGTCGCCGTCCCAGAAGTGCCCGCCCAGGCCCAGCCGCGTCGCGAGGTCGAACACGATCTGCAGGTCCGAGCGTGCCTCCCCGCGGGGCGGGACGAGCGGCTGTCGCAGCTGGACGAGCGACTGCGCCTCCTGGCTGTACTCGAAGCCGATCTTCAGAGCCTCCGACTCGAACGGTGTCGTCACGGGCAGCACGATGTCGGCGAGCTCAGCGGTCGGGGTCATGAACAGGTCGGCCTGAACGAAGAAGTCCAAGGTTTGAAGCGCAGCGCGGCCGCGCGCGCTGTCCCCGTGGGCCATCACCATGTTGCCGCCGAAGCTCACCAGCGCCTTGATCCGTCGGTCGAGGGCCGCGGTGTAGAAGTCTTCACCGGTGACGAACTCGAACCGGGCCGGCCCGAGCGGCCGCTCCTCAACCCCAACCGCGGGCGGGCGTGTGTCTGACAGGAACTCCATCCCGTCGATCGGGTTCGATGGCACCTCCTCGAACAGCACGTTCCCGCCCGGGACGTCCAGGCTGCCCGTCAGGGCGTAGAGGACGTTGATCGCGCGCATGGTCTGGGTCGTGCCGCTGTGCTGCTCGAGCCCACTCCAGGTGTAGAACGCGACCGGCCGGGCCTCCCAGATCGTCCGCGCCGCGGCGACGATGTCTGCCGCCGGCACTCCGGTGATTCCCTGGGCCACGTCCGGTGGGAACTCGGCACAGCGCGACGCAAGCAGATCCCAGACGGTCCGGCCGCCGACCACATCAGCCGCGTTGGTCCAGTCACGGACGAAGTCGACGTCGTACCACCCGTTCTCGATCATCACGTGCGTGAGGGACAGAGCCAGTGCCGCGTCGGTACCTGGCCGGACCCGCAGCCAATGGTCGGCCTTGGCGGCAAGGCCGGCCTTGCGCGGGTCGACGACGATCAGCTTCGCCCCGCGCGCGACAGCGGCGACGGTGCTCGTCGCGTGCGCGAGGCGGGCGACCGACGGGTTGTACCCCCAGAACAGGATGCAGCCGGCGTTCTCCAGATCCGGCAGATACTCACCGGGCACGCAGGCGCCGAACGTGTAGAGCGGGGCGAGGTAGCGGCCCCACCCGCACAGCTCCATGTAGTTGCAGTAGTTCGGGCTGCCGAAGGCACGGATCAGCCGCTGCACCCAGTCGACGGCGTCACTGATCGCAGAGGTGGACGGCGAGCTCGAGCTGAAGCCGACCGACTCGGGCCCGTACGAGGCCGCGAGACTCATCAGCCGTTCGCCAACCGTGTCCAGCGCTTCCTCCCAGCTGATCTGCTCCCACCCCGGATCCGCGAAGTCCCTGGGGTGAGTGCGCCGCAGCGGGTGGCGGAGCCGCGAGGGGTGGTAGAGGATTTCCGGGGCAGCCTTACCCTTCACGCAGATAGCCTTGCCGGTCGGGTGCGACGGGTCTGGGTGCAGCGCCACAAACGTCCCGTCCTCGACCTCGGCGCGCGCCCCACAGCGCGACACGCAAAGTGGACAGAATGTCGGGACCGTGTCCCCGCCCATCACCCGATTGTCGCGCGCAGCCCACGTCCCGGCAACGACCTCGTCGCGGTGCTGTTCAAGTCAGCGGAAGCGGCTGAGTAGAACAGCAGCCGACCGAGCAGAAGCCTGGTGGAGAGCGATGTCAGCTCTCGTCACCGACGAGCCGGCGTTCCACGACAGCACATCGGTCGACCTCGATACTCCTGAGGCGCTTGAGTTGTGCCCCCGGTCTTCGATCTCGAGACGAGCACGTGGCGACCGCCCGACGATCGGCCGCCAAGTCAGCCGCCCGAGAGGGGAATGAACGACCCCGGCTGTACCGGGCTGCCGCTGGTCACGCCTCAGGCATTCGCCTGCGGGCGAACCGGCGCAGGAGGTGGCCGTCGACGCTGTCGGCTGCAAGTAAGCCTCAGCCGGTGGCTTCCATGTTCTTCGTGACTACGGCGAGGGTCTGCTGCAGCTGCTCGGTCGGGCTGAACTCGACGACCTCGGTGCCGGCGTAGAGCGTCGGGGTGTGCCCTGGGGGGACGTAGTAGGCGTCGCCGGTCTCGAATGTCTCCTCACCGGAGGAGGTCTTGAAGGTCACCTTGCCGGCGAGAACGTAGCCCCAGTGGGGTGCCTGGCACTGGTCGTCCGGTAGGCCCTTGAAGAACTGGGAGAGGTCGGCGTCGGCGGTGTACTTCTCGAAGGCGACCGTGTAGCCCCCTTCGAAGTTCTCCAGGTGACCTTCATAGCCCTCTACCTCAACGGTTTCGGTAGCGCTTGTCTTCGATGCCTTGGGCATGGTTCCTCTTCCTTTCAGCGGGATATGAGATTGCACGTTGTCGGGACATTCACTTCCGACAGGTTGCCTCGCAACAGCACATGTGGTGCGAGGGCGCCCGCGTGGTGGGTGTCTAGAGTTCTGGCGGGCAGTTGTTGGGGTCCTGGATGGCGGCGTACGAGGCGAGCGCGCCGAATGACGAGAACCCGAACTGCAGGAGCACGTCTCGATGGCTGGCGAGGTAGCCGGGGAGCTCGTGGCCCCAGGCCGCCCCGTAGACCTGGTGCTCGGCGAGTGTCGACTGCGCGACGCAGCTACTCGTCGCGGCCGCGGGAGAGGCCCCGGAGAGCATGGTGACGACCAGGGCAGCGCTGGCAGCCAGGGTGAGGCGACGTGTGGAAAGGCTCATCACGCACCTGCCCGTCACGCGGGCGCTGCGGTGGGCAGCGCGCCGATCTGGGACATGATCGTGAAGAGGTCGCAGTACTGGGTGATCTCGACGATCTTGCCGTCACGGATCCGGAACAGGTCCCACTCGGCGAACTTCACGCGCCGGCCGCTGGCTGGGACACCTGCGAAGTCGGCTTCGTGGGTGGCCGTGAAGCTGACCCAGGAGCTGATCAGGTCGTCCTCCTGCACCAGGTATCGGACGTCGGCGGTCAGGTCGGGGAACGGCTCCAGGAAGCTGCCGATGGAGGCCTTGAGCTCGGCGAGGTTGGACCCGGCGCCGGCGTGGCCGACGAGCCCGGGTGAGCAGATCTCGTCGAGGTCCTCCGGGCGGCCGCTGCCGACGATGTCGTAGAAGCGTCGGACGACGGACTTCTCGGTGGTTTCCATGAGTTCCTCCTCGGGACTTCCGGTTGGTGAGTCGAGGGTGCCCTCCCGAGTGGTGGGTCAGCATGGGCCATGTTGCCTATTTGAGCTCCGGTCCCCGTGCGGCCCGCGCCCTCATTTGTGGGCCAGGGCCTGGGCGGTGGGTAGGTTGAGCAGCGCGTAGGCGGCTGCCTCGGTGCGGCTGCGTACGCCGAGCTTGGTCAGGATGTTGCTCACGTGGTGGCCCGCGGTCCGGGTGCTGATGAACAGCCGTTCGGCGATCTCGGTGTTGGAGAGGCCTTCGCACACCAGGCCGAGTACCTCCTGCTCGCGGCGGCTGAGCAGGCTGCCGTCACGTGGGCCGGTGCGGCCCTTGACGCCGAGTCCGCGCAGGAACGCGGCGGCTCGGTCGGCCTCGGCGGTGGCGCCCATCCGGTCGAGGGACTGGAGCGCACTGCGCGCCTCGGTGATGGCCAGGCCGCGGTCCTTTCCGACCAGCGACCGGGCGAGGTCCATCCGGGCCCGGCACGCCGCCAGGGGCGCACCGGACTGGGCGAAGCCCAGCGCCGCCGAGCGGAGCAGCCCGGCGGCCTCGCCGTCTGCTCGGGCGAGCGCGACCTTGCCGGCGGCGTGGTCGCGGTGCGCGCGGTGGAGCGGCGTGTCTGTCGCGGCGGCGAGGTCTGCGATGCGCTGTGCGGCGTCCTGTGCGAGCCCGGCGTCGCCGGCGGCCAGGGCAGCGTCGACCAGTTGCGACCGCGCCGGAAGTGTCAGTACCGGGGTTTCCGCCAGGGCGTCGAGTGCGGCCACGAGACGGTCCACGGCGCGGGCCGGTCGGCCGAGGGCCAGGTCGACGGCAGCGGCGGATGGCGCGCAGTCGGAGTCGCCCTCGAAGCCGGTGATCAGCGTCTCGGCCTCCTCCAGGCGGCCCTGGAGGACGCGCAGGGCAACCAGGTCGGCCACTGGGTGCAGGCAGCGCGGTCGCAGGCCCGTCTTGGACATCTGGGAGACCGCGCGAACGAGCTGCTCCTCGGCCGCGTCGAGCCTTCCCGTCACCAGATACACCCCTCCGCAGCATCCGGTGCAGAACGCGGAGATGAGATCGGTCGCCGACTGGGTCTCGAAGGGCAGCAGCGGCCCGAACGCGTACGACGACCGGAAGCTGACCAGGAACTTCGCCCAGGGCTCGACCATGCCCGGGTCACCGATGAGCCCGGCGACCTCCATCAGCGTGCATAGCGCCTCGCCGACGTACTGCACGTCATGGCCCTCGCCTGAGGTCGCGGCGGTCATCGCCTCGTGCAGGTCCGAAAGCCCCTCGGCAATGCCGCCAGCACTGACGGTGCAGGCGCCCCGACGGGTCAGCGCCACGATCTCCAGGTCCCGATCACCGTGCTCGCGCGCGATCCTCAGCGCCCGGTCGGCGGCGTTGGCGGCGCGTGGATGCGGGCGTCCCATCTCCGACTCCGCCAGGACCAGCCACCCCCGCAGGCTGCCATCCTCGGGCAGGGTCTCCAACAGCGACCGCGCCCGAGACAGCCACCCGTTGGCCATCTCCCCACGCCGATAAAGGCCCCAATATTGGCGTGCCAGCCAGATCGCGACAGCTGTCGCTTCGGTGTCGCGGCCGTCGTGACGCAGCCGCGCGAAGACGCGGGCCCGCAGCTCCAGAGCGGTACCCGGATCGTTGAGCCACCACACCGCCAGCGCCAGCCCGTCCAACGCGTCCGCCGACTCCTCGACCGACAAGGCCGACTCGAAGCAGTCGCGGGCCGCGCCCCACTCCCCCGCGGCCAAGGCGGACGAGCCGGCCACGAACTGCTCGTGGGCGTCCACGTCTTCGATGATCGCACCAATCTGCGTAACGCGGAGCCGCTGCTTCAAGGCCCCAGCCCCGAGCCATCGCGACGACTGCGTTGTGCTCGTCGAGTCACGCAACCATCGACACCGCGGCGTCATGCGATTCGAACGCGCGGGACCGGCGACACACGCGTCATAGTCTGAGGCCGCGGCTGGTCGAAATCGCCAGCGCGTCGCACGGTGGCATGGCGGGCGGACATTTCTGTCGGATGGGTCGTGCCCATTGCTAACCAGCCGTCACCGGTGCTCGGCGAGGACGTACGCGCGAGGGTCACCCTCGGCGGTGTGACCGACGGTTGTCCGAGAACACGTGAGGGAATTTGAACCTGTGCCCACGCGATTCCGTGCACGCGGGAAGCGCCGTGGCGACCTGCGGCGCGATAGGCGGGCGGCCTCGGAAGGGTTACGTCGAGGTCGCGCGGTGCGCCGCAAGCAGTCCGCAGCGGAAGGCAGAGAGATGCTTTCGCTCTCGCGTCGCGCCGCTCTGACGGCTACACCTTGACCGTCGGCAGGGCTCCTCGGCAGCACCGGGTTCGAGCTCTACTACGACATTTAGTCACGGGTGGGCGATGCCCACCGGCTGAGTGCCTGAAAACGGCCTCTGACCTGCGAAGACACCTTCCAATGTCTTCCAGCGTCAGGGGTCGTTTTCCATTCGTCTGCGGCCCCAGTGCGGCCCACGAGACGAATCCGCCTCACGGAAGTGGCCCGGGCCACGCCTGCGCCACGGGCGCGGACTGGCGCCGCCGTGCCGGGTCAGCCCAGGAGGGACGATATCCCCGGCGGAGGCCCCGGTGAGGTGCCCGGTCCCGCGCGGAGCGGTGGCTGGGCACAAGCGACTTGTCTTCGTGTGGACGACTCCTTGCTCGCCCATGCCAAGGAACCGGTCGACTACGCTGCGGAAGTGGCCAGCTATCTCACCGTCATTGGCGACCGAGTGGCACTCGCTTGGGTTCTGAGAAGCAGCATGATGGCCTTTCCCTCCACTCGCCGCTCTGAGGTGGACATGTTGGAGACCGGCGACGAGATGTTCCTTCTGAGCACTCGGGGGTGCTTCCGGAACCCGACTCGCGACCGCACCCGGGTCATCGGCAGGGCGGTGCTCAGCACGCCGGTGGCGTTGGCCCCCGATCCCATAGAGCTGATTGGGCGCACGTTCAACCGGACCGGATCTCTGCAGATCACCGCACTCGCGCCGGTTCTCACCGGGATCGAGCTGGCGCCACTTGTGCCCAGCCTTGAAGCGTTCCCGAATAAGCAGGCGTGGTCTATCTGGCTCCGTCGCCCACTGCTCCGGCTGACCCATGCGGACGCCGATCTACTGCGGCCACTGTTGCTAGAGGTCGCTGTCGAACCGAGCATGGCCTTGCAGGGCTACCTGGACATCGGCAAAGACAGCCTTGTAGAGCGTTAGGCAGTTAGAGATAGGAGACGCGACGATCCGCTCAGGCCGGGTGCAGGGGATCGTCGACGAGGTACTTCACGACGGCCTCCATGTCCTCGAAGGTGACGGCCTGGATCGTGCCGTCGTCCCCCATCCCCCAGCTCGTGTATCCGCCAGTGTGCTTCTGCTGCAGGTTGTCGTCGTACTTGCCCTTGGACACGAACTGCACATCCAATCGCGGACCGTCCGTCGCCGGCCTGATGCGCAGCAGCTTCCTCCGAGCCGTCTCGTGAACGAGGTGAGGCCCCTTGGTGTCGACGCAGATCACGCGCTCCGTCGTCCACACGAGGAAGTCGGGGTAGAAGTTGGCAGTGGGGCCCACGCTGATGAGGGGGATGCCGTACCCACTGCGAGGAGGGTTCCGCGCCCAGGTGAGCCCGGTCTGGTCGATGGCATCGGCGAACGGACGTTCGAGGGTGTTCAGACCGGCGTACCCCTCGTGCACAGCGTTGATAAACGGCACCACGTCGTCGGGGCGCGCCAGAACGGTCCCCACCTTAAAGGGGTTCAAGCGCCGCTGAACCAAGCGAACGCCCTTGATGTAGGCGTTGACCACCTCGTCGGCGAGGTATCGAACTTGCTTGTGCGCGGGGCTGCCGATCCCGACCCGCGCGTCAAGCTTGGAGTCGGCGAGATTGACCACGCCGAGCGCCCACTTGTACTGGCGCTGGACCTCGCGGTGGAAAATCCACCGTGCCGAGGCCTCGCTAGAGTGCTCGTACTCCTCCCATCCAGTCTGAGACCCGTCCTGGCCGACCTTCTGCTTCAGGATCCGACGACTGCCGGTGCCCTTCGTGTTGACCCCACCGTCGCGGTAATCAGCGAAGTCATTCAGAAGTGCCTCGATCTTGGCGCGGGCGGCACTCGGGTCCAGACCCGTTTCGGGCACGAAGAAGTCAGCCCTGGGGTGGTAGTCCTGAGGCTTCGGCTTGCCCGGTGCGGAAACAACGATCTTGACACCGCCAGCCTCCTCGCCGAGTTCCTTCTTGACGTCTTCGATGACGTCGTCGAACACGCCGTTCTTGTCGACACGGATGTAGAAATGCGCGGAGTTGAGCCTCTCCGCCGGGTAGTGCGTGGTCCCCGGCTGGCGGAGGACACGACCGATCACCTGGGTGATCTGGACTTTCGACTCCATGCTCTTGTCGATGTACGCGAAGTACACCGACGGGTCATCCCATCCCTCCTGCAATGTCAGGTTGAAGATGACGTGCTGGTAGTCGCCAGCCGTGAAGTCGTCGTAGTCCTTGTCCGCACCCTTGAACAGGATGAACTCGTCCGGTAGCGGGAAGTCCTTGTCGGTCTTCAGGTCCGCGTACACCGCCACCGTGGAGGGGTCGATGCCCATCTGCTCGACCAAGTACTTCCAGATCAGGATTGGCGGAGCCTGCCGATGGTTGAACGGCTGCTTCGGGTCGTCAGACAGGTTGGGTGTGTCCGCGACGACATTGGTGTTGGAGACGTAGATCGCCTTCGGCTTGAAGTCGAGCCCGAGCGATTCGGCCTCGCCGGTGGCGTCTTTCCAATCCAAGAGGAGCTGAGACACAGCCTCCTCCATGGGAGTGTTGTAACCCTCGAGGAGAACGGTGTCCTTCACCAGACCTTCGGAGACGACGTCCCTGGTCTTGACCTTGGTAATGAGATCGGCATCCTCATATCCAGCCGTTTTGATGTGTTGGACCTCGGCGCCGATCCGCGCCGGAAGACGCATCGTGGCCGATGCAAGCAGAAAGCCGTCTGGTTCCAGTTCCAGAAGCAGTTCAGTCTGCTGGTTACTCAGATTCTGCGCTTCGTCGTACACCACAATCAGCGGTCGACGGTTGCCATCGGCATCGGTGCGCTGGCGGATCGCATCCCAAATCGATGCCTCCATGTTGTCCACGTCACTCTTGTGGATCAGGAGCGTGCCGCTGTCCTTGTCCTTCTGGTTGAAGGTGCCGACTGTCGCGAAGTAGACCAGTGGCTCGTCAGACTCGGCCACGACCTCAGGCTTGTAGTTCGCCAGAGCATCAACCGCCATCCCATCGAGGAGGTGGTGGTACTTGCCACCCGGCGAGAGGTTGACGAACGTTTGGCGAACCACGACTTTGCCACGAGACAGCCACATAATCACCGGTTTCACCGGCATCGTGTCGGCGATTTGTGAGACAGCTTCCGCGAGGATCACCGTCTTGCCAGCGCCGGTGAGTGCCGAAAGCGCTTGGAAGAACGGTGCGACGTGGCGCTTCTTGCTGACCGTCGTAATCGCCGGGGCGTCGAGGTAGTCGGAGACATGCGAGGAGACGGTCGCGGCCGCCTCTTCCTGGAACTGGAACAGCGACAGCATCCGTCAGTCTTCCCCGTCGGTATACGACTCTGTTCTAACGTCCAGGCCGAAGTCGGCAAGGATGCGATCAGGAATCTGGTACCAGTGCACTCCTGGAGTCGTGAATAGGTTAAAGCGTGAGTAGATGTGATAGACGGGCTTTAGCCCTTCCTTCTCTCCCTCTTCGACGCACGCCTCGTAAACCTCCTCAGTGAGGTCGGTGTTCTCACCGACGCCGCCCCAGACGAGGTAAAAGCCCTCATCGTCGGCGTTCTTGGCCACGAGGTACGCGTAGTCGTGCTCCGCGAATCGGATCAGGCTTGCGCCGCGACGCCGGGACGAGTCGAAGTAGGAAGCGATGACGGTATCCACCATCTCCTCGCGTTCCATCGCGAGCAGGGCAGTCGCATCGACCTGTTTGGTGAGGGTCCGGAACTCGTAGCCCTCTCCCAGGGATGAACCCTTGCCGTTGGCCCAGTTCCCGGCCACGACCCGCTGGAGCCGATCCGCGGTTAGCGTTCTGGCGTAGGAGTCACCCTTCTCTGGGCGGCCCTGCTCGATAAGGATAAAGCGCCGGTCCGCCCCCATCGCCGCATTAAGCGCCAGCACTGCATGTCCGGTAGTGCCGGAGCCGGCGAACGGGTCCGCAACAGTACCGTCCAAGGGACACCACAGTTGGATTACTTTCTGGAACAGCTTGATGGGCTTGACTGTCTCGAATCCGTGACCGCTGCCGACAATCGCATTCAACTCTCGAGCCCCCGCCTCGGAGGTCCCAGACTCCTCTGAATCCCACGATGTACAACCGATGTCGACCGGCTCGTCGTAGTCGTCATCGGCCCAGTAAGTGGACGGGACGACGCCCTTCTTGAGCTGCTCGAGGTAGACCTTCTTTCGCGGCTTGCCGTCTCCGCCGCGTGTGAACACGATCTGCGGCCAGTTGTCCGCCTTACGCCTCTCTTGCGCTGCCTCCCGGGCAGCGACGACCACGGGGTCCTTCGCCGGATCCGACACCAGTGGGTTCTGAGCACCATTTAGGAGCAGCGCCTTGGGATTCCCGTCGTGGATATCGACCTCGGCGTACTGAGTGCCCCAGCCCTCTAGCATCTTCCGGAGGACGCGCTTCTCGTTCGACCAGTGCTTAGATCCGGTCGGGTAATACAACTGACCCGTGAAGGGACTCTGGATCCCGTAGTACATGCCCGCGTGGTCAGCTCGTCCGGGTGCATCTGCGGCGGCGCCGTACCACCGTCCGTTCGGGTCGTTGTCCGGGTTCTTGTATCCGGCATCCTGAATCTCGGTCCGGTCCACACGACCGGTCCTTGCCCGCTCTTTGTCCTTGGCGTACACGAGAATGAACTCCGTCGACGTGGAAACTCCGCCCTTGTCGTTCCGCTTGGTCGAGGAGCGTTCCCAGTTGATGATCGCCAAGCGGTTCCGGTCGTCGAACAACTCATCGAGCATCTGTCCGAGGTGGAACAACTCCCTGTGGTCAATGCAGATCGCCAGCACGCCACCGGGCTTGAGCATCTGCTTCATCAGGAGCAGACGCGGGTACATGAACTTCATCCACTTTGTGTGGCGCGCCGTGTCGTCGGCGTTCACGAGGTCGCCGATGCCCGGGTCGTTGGGGTCCTCGTCCCACTTGTCGTTGTAGCGCCAATCTCCGCCCGTGTTGTAGGGAGGATCGGTCAAAATCAGGTCCACGTGACCGCGCTCGCGGTACAGGGTGGCCAGCGCCTGGAGGTTGTCTCCCTCGATGAGGAGGTTCTTTGAGCGTTCCTCGCCCGACCCGGCGCCGTACTTCGCGATGGTGCGCTGCACACGGGGGCGTACTCGCCGTGTGATGCGACGGGACATTGCCTTGCCCGGAAAGGTGAGCTTGACACCTACCTCGGCCCGCTCCCTGAGCAGGTCGATCAGTTCGTCCTTGCTCAGCAGCTCAAGGTCATCCAGTTCGTCCAACGTCGCCTCTTCCTGATCTCAACCTGCGCTCCAGACGCTACCTGCCGAAGCCTCGAGCACAGTCGATCATTGAGGACCGACATTTCGATTCCCGACGTCGTCGAGCGACCCAGGAACCGACCATCACGAGCCGAGCGTGTCGGGAATCACCATACCGGCCAGCGACGCCGAAGCGCGTCACCAGTGCGCGATGGAGACTGTCATGAAGGTGCCACGCGCAACCCTGTTCTGACGCGCGTTGGCGGCCGACACTGCCTCCTACGCCTGCCAGATCGGAGGTGGAACAGAGCTGCTCACTTCCATCCGTCGTCGAGGGCCAACGGCCCGCAGCACGACACTTACCCCAAGGAAGCCGACCTTGATCGCGTCCCAAGCGAGGACGAGTACGACCAAGTTGAGCCACCCGGGCGCGCCGGCCGAGACTGCGTTGGCAACGACGTGCATGGCCATGAGCAGGACCGCTGCTAGCCCGAGGAGGGCAGCCGCCAGGCGCCACCGCGGGTGCGCTGAGCGCACCATCCTGACAAGCAGGTTGCTCGGCGCGACGGCCTGAATCATTCGGTGCACGGAGGCGACCGCCACGATGACCGGTATCGCAAGCACGATGAGCATCGGGACCTCCCGTGGAGTGGTGGACTACATCGGTAAATACGGCCGGGCGCCGGCGAGCTGGCCGTTCGCCACCTCCGGCTGTGGAAACCGGGTCCCTGAACAGACCTATGGGAGCGAGATGACGTGCGCGGGTGTCGCGACGACTCGACGCTCGGTACCGGCCCCGGCTGCCAGACGAAGTGCCTCCCGGGCGGCCCGCTGCGCCCGTCGCTGATCGACCCGCTGCGCCTCGCTCGAGCTTCCTCGCCCGGTGGGCAGATCGGACTCAGACTTGTAGCGGTCGCGGTACGCGGCAACTATCGCTGCCGCGCGTAGCCAGGATTCGTTGGCCATCGGATCGGCCGGCGCTTTCCCCAATCGGCGCGCCCAAGGCGCACCGGCGTCGACAGCTGCTGCAGCCAGCGCATAGGCCCGTGTCTCGATGAGCTGCGCCCGCTCGTCGATCGACCGCCGGTCCTCGGCGGACATCTCGCCCAACGGCTCTGGGATGAGACCGGCGATCAGGCGCGGGCGCAGTCGACAGCCGCGCGGCGAGGACGCCGCTGACTGGTCGACCCGGAACCGAAGCACCGCGGCGATGTCGTCGGCATCTTCGAGTCCGTGCTGCCCGACGACGCGCGGGACCAGCTTATTGAGGTCGTGGTGGTAGGCCTCAGCCCGGCGGAGGGACGCTGTGAGCGGCCCGAAGGCGCTCGACTGGACGACCGCCTTGTGCTGTTCAGGCGTGAGACCGGACCGCCGTAGGATCTCCACGAAACGGTCGCGTTGGGCGTCTGCCGCAAGGGTCTCGAGTTCGGCGGCAAGGCGATCGATGCCGCCATGGATCGCGTACTCGGCCTCCATCGTCTGGTGCGCGGACAAGGTCGCGCCGCTGTGTTGTAGCACCCCGAAGAGCACGGTGCGAGCAGTGACGTCACCGGGCTCGGGAGTCGAGTGGCTGTCGTCAGGCTGGTCGAGAGCCACGTAGGCGATGTTCGACTCCCGGCCGCGGCTCATGGACACGTAGAGGTTCTCCCTGGTCGTCGAGGGTGTGACAACGACGTGGGAGGTGTCGACGGTGATGCCCTGAGCCCGGTGTGCGGTAACGGCGTAGCCGAGGTCGACGTACTCAGTGACGTACTCAGCTGGCAGCGCCGTCTTGCCTCGACGTCGTGGATCGAGCCGGTCGACCAGCATCGAGCCGTCGCGGCGGATGTCGACCACCCGCCAGCGGTCGCCGTTCTTGACCCAGCCGCCGCCGGAGGTGCGAACAGTGCGCTCGTTGCGCCGGGTGATGACCACATCCCCGACCGAGGCGCTGTTGCCGGCGGCCAGCGGGATCTCACGACCATCGACGGCGCCGTCGAGCAGCAGCCGTTCGGCGCGGGCCCGCTCGTTCAGAGTCCGCACGGCGTGGGATGACTCGGTCACGAGGATGCTTGCCTTGCCGGCCCTGCAGTCCGCGCGCCACGCCTCGTAGGCCCGGTCGAGCATCTCGTCGGTCTGTCCTTCGCGGACTCGCTTCTGGCGGATGTACGTCGAGATGACCTCGACCTCACCGCGGCGAAGGGCGAGGGAGGCGTGCCTCTCCCACTCGTTGAGGAAGCGATGAATGTCGGTCAGTTCAGGGGCGTCGGTACGGCGGTCGACGAGGAGCGCGAAGGCGCCCCCGGCTTCGACGGACTGAAGCTGATACGGGTCACCGACGAGCAGGACCTTGGCTCTGGCGGCTCCTGCGATGTCACTGATCCGGTCGAGGGTGGTCGTTCCCGCCAGCGTGGCCTCATCGATGATCACCAGTTGCCCTGCGCGCAGATCCGTGCGTCCCCGGTCGTACTCATGCAGCCACTTCGCCGTGTTGTCACAGGCGATCCCCAGGTCGTCGGCCAGTGCCTGGGCAGCTGTCGCCGATGGCGCCAGCCCAATGACACTCTTCTGTCCATGCTCGACCAACCACGCGGCGCGAAGCGCACGCATGGTTGTCGTCTTGCCAGCACCCGCGGGTCCAACCAGCAGGTCCAAGTGCCGACCAGACGCGGTGATGCTCTCGAGGGCGGTCTGCTGCTGCGCGCTCAGTCGAGCCTTCGAGTGCGTCACCACCCGTGCCAGCGCGCTGGGACGCACGGTCGGTGCGGTAGTGCCTTCCGATCGGTTCAGGAGTCGTGCTTCTGCCTCGATGATCGCGGTCGATGAGTACTTGGCCGAGTGCCGCGGTCGGAAGAGGCTCGTGCCGTCTTCGCGCTGGAAGCGAACCGGGCTGATCGCCAATTCGGGCGGAGTCAGCGACACCGACTGACGCTGAGCTGCGTCGACCACCATGGACACGACCGCCTCGCGGTCCGAGGTGGTTGCGAACCGGAGGTCCATCGTCTGCTTCGACGCTTCGGCCATGAGGTTCCAGTGGTTCCACACTGCCCTGTTCACCTCGACCGCGGCCACGACGTCAGTTCCGATGGCCTCGATCCCTGTCAGGGGAACGTCATCGGCGGTGAGCGGGGCGCCAGCCGCGCCACAGAGCGAGGCGGCCCATGCTGTCGCGTCGGCCCCCAGTTGCTTGGATGCCCGGCGCCGCCACTCAGCGGTGAGGTCGACGAGCGACCGCAGCTCCTTGGGTGGCCTCGTGGCCAGCGTCGCCTGGGCACGGAGCTCGACGATGATCTTGGGCGACGGCATCCGACCGTGCCTCGCGACGTACTCCTCGATGAGTTCGTCCTTCTTGTATTCGATCTCGCGGGTACGGCTCGAGAACTCAGCGATGACCTCATCGCTGAGGCCGACGATCTCCCACTGCGGATTGTGGTCTGCGCCGCGATCGCGGAGCTCCCACTCGATCCCGATGTCGCGGCTGAGTCTGTCAGCCAACAGTGCGTTGTAGTGCGCTGACAGCCCCGTGACGGAGGAGAACACCGGGCGGCCATCGAGGCTGCGCCACCGACCGTCCATCACGGTCAGAACCTTGTTGGACACCACGACGTGGGTGTGGAGTTGTGGGTCCCCGGCCCGGGAGTCGTAGTGGTCGTAGGCGACGGCGGCGACCCCGGTGACGCTGACCTGGGCCACGGCGCCGTCGGTATCGGAGATGCCCGACCTGGTCGCGGCCACTTCCCGCTCGAAGAAGGCGATGACGTCGGCGACAGCCGCATGATGGGCGTCCGCGATCCGCTCCTGGGTCGCCGCGTCGGCGACTCCCCACAGCACCGACACTGACTTGGGGACGCTGAAGGTGAGATCGAAGCCCGCCACTGCGCGGCGCACGCCTGCGGCGGTCTCCTCGGCTTCGATCCTGCTCGTCTCGGCGGCGCAGTCATCCTGGGTCATCTCCGGATCGAGAGCCGCCACTCGCTCGTTGATGCGGTCCGCCAGGCGCTTGTACGTCGGATACGCACGTCCGAGCTGCTCCCCAGTGATCGGGTCTCGCCCCATGCCGATCAGCAGCGCGAGCTGCTCCTCGGTCACCTGCATTCCCGCGGCCAGCTGACCGCTCCCCAAGGCCCGGACTCCAGAGCCAAGCCAGCGGCCGGGCGGCGTACCGATCTCGGAGTAGTACCGGGTGAGTGGCGTCGACAGGGCTCTGCTGCCGTCGCCCGCGGCGACGCTGCGCAGCAGGTACTGGTAGCCGCTGCCCGCGGACATTCGCCGCAGCGAGACAGTCACCGCCGTTTCCGTTCCACAGCCCTCAGGTGCGCTTCTCCATCCACAGACCCCTCGATCTGCAATCCGTGTGGAGGCAAAGAGGGACTGGGTGCACGAGAGGGGCAAAGGGGGCGGAGTGCGGGACGAGCGAAGCGGCGAGAGATGGAGGGCGTGGCAGGGAGGATGTAGAGGAAGGACGAGGGGCGAGAAAAGGGGAGAAGGGTAGGCCCGGAGAGTTGGAAGTCAGAGAGCACCTGAGCAGCGGGCCCGGAAGGCATAGAACAGCCGGGTGCGAAACCGACAAACGGCCTTTACGATGAGGCCCAGACGATGCCCGCACCGCCACGCGGCGTCGTTTGCGCCTCACGCCGAACGGCGAGAGGAGCAGGACACACACCCATGAAGATTCGACTCGGGCTGATCTTTTGGGCGACCGGCACACTGATGTTGGTCGCGGTCTCCGCATGTGGCGGCAGCGACACCGATCCCCCGGCGACCGCCGAGCCGTCGCCGACGTCGCCAAGCTCACCGACCACGAGCGCCTCGCCGAGCTCCCCGTCCGATGCAGCGAGCGCCGATGCCACCGAGTCGGTACGGAGTTACTTCACGGTGGTCGACCAGCTCCGTAGCGATCCTGCGGCCGACCTCAAGAAACTGAAGTCCGTCGCGACGAGCGCGCAGCTGAACGCCGTGGAGACCCTCATCGGCCGGCAGCGCGACGAGGGCCAGCGTCAGACCGGCACCACAATGATCAACGAACTGCAGGTGCAGTCGGTCAATCTCGACAACTCCGACCCGAAGGCTGGCAAGGTGCCGACGGTCGTCATCGACGTCTGCTGGGACGTGAGCAAGGTCGACGTGATCGACAAGAGCGGCAAGTCGATCGTCTCCCCCAACCGCCCGGACACCGGGTGGACCCGCTACTCCGTCGCGAACTACGACTACGCCGCCGATCCGAGCGGCGGCTGGCGCGTGGCGACGGGCCAGGACCTCAAGCAGACGCCATGCACGGCATCCTGACTCGCCTCCTCCTGACTGCGGTGTCTGCCGCCGGCTTCTCCGTCCTCGTCCACGCCCCGTCATACGCGGACACCGTGTGCTCGCAGACCGACCCGGCGACGGGCGAGTGCCTCATCTGGATCGAGGTGCCGGGCACCCCCGGTACGCCAGGTGAGCCAGGCGACGACGGGCCCCAGGACACCGGAAGCGGAGCGGCCTGCTACTGGGATGGCACCAGCCAAGGCATCACGAAGCCTCCACCCGGGCCTGTGCCCTGCTCATCGCCCGCGGGCTACTGGTCGAACAGCTACAACTGCTACATCAGTCCGGTCGAGCCCCAGCCGCCAGCGGGCGACCCGAGCTGGCAGGGTCACGAGCCCGGCGACGGGGCGGTCTACAACTGCTACCAGCCGCAGACAGGTCTGCTCATCACCATCTGGTCGCAGGACCCGCCACCGAACTCCGGCACGGGACCAACACCGCGTGAAGTGGCACAGATCGCGATCGAGCAGATGCATCTATCTGCCATCAACATTGGCATCGCGCCCGAGCCGGGTCCGGACAGCATCGGCCTGGTCGGCATGCCGGTCTGGATGTGGGCCAAGGACCCGAACGCCCACACCGTCGGCCCCATTACTGAGAGCGCCTCTGCCGGCGGCATCACGATCACGGCCACCGCGAAGGTCCTCCACATCACCTGGGACATGGGCGACGGCACCGAAGTTGTCTGCGAAACGGCCGGCACGCCGTACAAGCCGTCGTACGGGCGGGAGGACTCACCCGACTGCGGCCACACCTACACGAAGTCGAGCGCGCACGAGACCGATGACGCGTACACCGTCACCGCCACGTCGAGCTGGGTCATCACCTGGTCGGGCGCCGGCCAGACGGGGACGATCCGGCTCGACGGCCTCAACCGCTCAACACAGATCCGGATCGGCGAGGCGCAGGTGCTCGTGAACTGACGAGCTGCGCGGGAGGTACGACGAAGTGTCCACAACTGCCCGAGAGGACCGGAGGACCGGCCCGCGCCCCACCGCGCCGGACACCGCCACCAGCATCACTCCTCCGCCCAAACTCCGGAGACGCCCCGCGCTCGTCGTCGCCGCGGTCATCGTGACTGCGCTCGGCTGCCTGCTCGGCGCGTGGGCCTGGAGCGCGACGACGAACACCCAGGAGGTGCTCGCGGCGCGAGACACGATCCACCGCGGCGAGGTTATCGAGGCCGAGGACATCCAGCGGATCCGGATCAGCGGCGACCCAGCGCTGTCGCCGCTGCCCGCGTCGGCGTACGAAGACATCATCGGTCAGCGGGCAGCACTCGACATCTCGGCTGGCGGCCTGCTCACGAACGAGTCGACGGCGGACGAGCCGCTACCTCCGCAAGGCCAGTCGATCGTCGGGATCTCTCTGACACCCGCGCAGGTCCCCGGAATGCCGCTGTACGGCGGCGACAAGGTCCGCATCATCGTCACGCCAGGCGACAACGGCGAGGCGCCGGCCAACGCCCCGCCCTTCACCGTCGCCGAGGTCGTCGGCACGTACGTGGACGAGACAACAGGCAACACGGTCGTCAACGTCCTGGTGCCTTATCCCGACGCGGGCGTCCTCGCCGCACGAGCCGCCACCGGGAACGTCGCGTTGGTGCTGGACTCGGGAGCCGAGTGATGGCTGTCATCTGCCTGACTTCCGCGTCCGGATCGCCCGGTGTGACGACGACGTCCGTGGGCCTCGCGTTCTGCTGGCCGCGCCCTGTGCTTCTCGTCGAGGCCGACCCGACCGGCGGCTCGGGGGTTCTCGCCGGATTCATGAAGGGCACGACGCCGTACGACGCCGGGCTGGTCGAGCTGGCGCTCTCGCCGCTTAGCACGGCGGATGCGCTACGGGACGTCGTCATGCCCCTGAGCCCGAACGTCTCCATCGTCGTGGGAACGCGGACGCACGCCCAGGCAGCTGCACTCCGCGACATGTGGGAACCCCTCGGCTCGGCCTTGCGCGAACTGGAAGCGAGCGGGCAGGACGTCATCGTCGATGCGGGCAGGCTCGGACTGACGGGATCGCCGCAGCAACTCCTGGACTCGGCTGACGCAACCCTGCTGGTCACTCGCGCCGACCTGCCCTCGATCTCCGCCGCACGCTCGTGGGCCGAGACCGTTCGCCAGCCCGGGAGCGGATGGAGACACCCGGGCCTGCTCCTGATCGGCGAAGGTCAGCCATACCGCGACACCGAGGTCTCCAAAGTGCTCGGGATGCCCGTGGTCGCCGACCTCCCCGACGATCCGGCGGCCGGAGCTGTCTACCACCGCGGCGCTAACCCGCCCCGTCACTTCGAGACAGGTCCCTACGTCCGGGGTCTTCAGGCAGCAGCTCAGTCGGTCCAGGCGCATGTCTCGCGGGGTCGGTTCGCCCTCGTCGAGGAGGCCAGGCGATGACTGAGGCCTCCCGCTACCTGAGTGAGTACGGCGACCTCTCGCGCTTGCCGCTGTTCAGCCAGCATACGAACGGCTCGACGCCTGCAGTGCCCAAGCTCGGCGCTCCCGTAACAGTCCCCCCTACAACCGGCCCTGACGTCGACTGGTCGATCGTCGCGGACCTGCGCGCTCGGGCGTCCGAGCAATTGAGCCAAGCCGTCGCCTCAGACCGGAACCGACTCGACAAGGCAGCGCAGCAGGAGCTCGGCCGCTCGATCGTGCTGGACCTCATCGAGTCCGCGATGGCCGACGACGTTGACGCCGGCCGCGGGGCCTGGAGCCCGGGGCGCCAGCAAGCAACGGCGCAGGCTGTCTTCGACTCGCTCTTCCGCTTGGGTCGTCTGCAGCCGCTGGTCGACAACGACGACATCGAGAACATCGTCATCGTCGGCCACGACAATGTCCTTCTCGAACTGGTCGACGGCACCCTGATCGATGGCCCACCGGTCGCTGATTCCGACCCGGAACTCATCGACTTCCTGGTCTTCCTTGCTTCGCGCAGCGAGGTCAACGCTCGCTCCTTCTCCGAGGCCCAGCCGCGGCTCCACCTGCGTTTGGACGGCGGCTCCCGCCTGGCCGCCGCAGCATGGGTCACGCCCCGTCCTTCAGTAGTCATCCGACGACACCGACTGATGCAGGTCACCCTCGACGACCTCGTCGCTAGAGAGATGATGACGCCGACTGCGGCATCGTTCCTGCGCGCCGCAGTCCGGGCACGACGCTCGATCGTCGTCGCAGGCGCCCAGGGAGCGGGCAAGACAACCCTGGTCCGCGCGCTCTGTGCCGAGATCGACGCCATGGAGGCGATCGGCACTTTCGAGACCGAGTACGAGCTGCACCTCCACGAACTCGGCCGCCACAAGGTCGTCCACGCCTGGGAGGCACGCCCGGGATCCGGAGAGCGTGGGCCTGATGGTCGGCAGGCTGGCGAGTTCACTCTCGACGAGGCGCTCGTCGACTCCTTCCGGTTCAACCTCTCCCGCCAGATCGTCGGCGAGGTACGAGGCAAGGAAATCTGGGCAATGATCAAGGCGATGGAGTCCGGGACGGGCTCCATCTCGACGACCCACGCGGCTGACGCCGTGGCGGCCGTCCGCAAGCTCGTCACGTGCGCGATGGAGGCCGGTCCTCACGTCACCCAGGGGCTCGCGACAAGCAAGCTCGCGGCCACGGTGGACCTGATCGTCCAGCTGAGCATGGAGACCAGGGCGGTTCCCGGCGGCGCGCAGCGGACGAGAAGGGTCGCCGAGATCATCGCCCTCGCCCCTGGCGAGAGGGAGGTCGGATACGCGACCACGCACGTCTTCCGCGCCGATGCGTCAGGGGTCGCCGTACCGGACGTGCTTCCCGACGAGTATCGGGCGCTGGCCCACTACGGCTTCGACCTCGCGGCATACCTCTCGACCCAGGCGTACGGAGTGCAGCCGTGACTCCCTTGCTTCCCGCCCTCGCAGGCGGACTGATCGCCATCGGCATCCTCGGCATCGTCGTCGGCCTACGACCGACAGCCGCACCACCTCGCGAGAAGCGCACGTCCCGAGGCGGCCGCGTCGCCCTGACCTCGCGCACCCGGATGCTGCTTCTGCTCGGCGTCGGCCTTGGCCTCCTCGGATGGGCGATCACCGGGTGGGTACTCGCGCTGGTCATCGCACCGGTCGCGGTCATCGGACTACCGGCTCTGCTGTCCGCTCCGCCGGCTGCCACTCAGATCAACCGGCTCGAAGCGATGGAGGAATGGACGCGCTCGCTCGCCGGCGTCCTGACCGTCGGGATCGGCCTCGAGCAGGCGCTCGTCGCGACGCTGCGCTCCACGCCCGCGTCGATCAACGCGGAGGTCAGTCGGCTCGTGGCTCGCCTTCGTGCCCGATGGGATACAGAGACGGCACTCAGAGTCTTCGCCGACGAACTCGACGACGCCACCGGCGACCTGATCGCCGCGAACCTCATCCTCGGAGCACGCCGCCGCGGCGCCGGGCTTGCGAGTGTTCTCGAAGGCCTCGCCGAGTCGGTCGCCGGCGACGTACGGGCCCGTCGGCAGGTCGAGGCGGATCGAGCCAAGCCGCGTGCGACCGCTCGATGGGTGACCCTCATCAGCGCCAGCGTCCTGGTTGTCCTCGCCTTGTCAGGCAAGTACGTCGAGCCGTACGCGACCGCTATCGGCCAGGTGATCCTCGTCCTGCTTCTGTCGGCGTACGTCGGGACCCTGATCTGGATGCGGCGCATGGCGACCGGCAAGCCGCTTCCGCGCTTCCTCGAAACCCGCCCCGACGCGGCGGCTACGCCATGATCACCGGTCTGCAGTTGGCAATCGTGTCCGGCGGTCTCGTCGGACTCGGCCTCACCCTGGTCGTCGCGCGACTTCTGCCCGCCGAGCCGGACCTGGCCGACGCCTTGGAGCGTGTCTCCTCCACGCCTAGCCGCACGACTGCCAATGCCGCTGCCGCACGGACGGGTAAGGAACGCCTGGGGCTTTGGGGAATGCGTGTGCTCCCACCCGGCGTCTGGATCCGGACGCCGACGCGCGAGCTCGCCCTGCTCCGGATCTCCGTCGCGCAGTTCTACGGCGAGAAGCTCACCTTCGCCGGACTCGGTCTCCTCATACCGCCCGGGCTCACCCTCTTGTTCAACTCCCTCGGCCTTGGCCTCCCTCTCCAGATCCCGGCCCTGGCCTCTATCGGGCTCGCGGCAGTCATGTTCTTCATCCCGAACTACAACGCGCTCGACGAAGCCCGGAAGGCCCGCGTCGAGTTCGCCCGGGCCCTCGGCGCATACATCGACCTGGTCGCCCTCGAACGCCACAACGGCATCGGCGTCCGACAGGCGATGGAAGCGGCGGCGGAGATCGGCGACTCCTGGGTCTTCACCCGGCTCTCGGAGGAGCTGACCCGATCACGCTGGTCCGGTCTGCCGCCTTGGGACGCGCTGCACACCTTGGCCGAGGAGCTCGGACTCCCCGAGCTCGACGACTTCGCCGACATCATGCGCCTTTCCGGCGAGGAGGGAGCAAGCGTGTACGCCACCCTGCGCGCCCGATCCGCCGCCATGCGCACGGCGATGCTCAACGACGAGATCGCCCAGGCGAACGCCGTCGGCGAACGAATGACGATCCCCGGCTCCCTGCTCGGCGTCATCTTCATGGCCCTGCTCGTGGCCCCTTCATTGCTTCGCATG
This sequence comes from Nocardioides agariphilus, assembly GCF_015352445.1. GTDB lineage: Bacteria > Actinomycetota > Actinomycetes > Propionibacteriales > Nocardioidaceae > Nocardioides > Nocardioides agariphilus. Next base: position 78,317 of record NZ_JADKPO010000015.1, on the reverse strand, counting down.
TTCACGGCCTCGTGAATCGGAAGGAAACACCCAAGGAGGAACTCCCATGTTGAAAGTCCTGATCCTGCTTCAAGTGGCGGTGCTGACCACATACGACGGCCTGCGAACGGCCCGCCGAAGCGAGCGTGGCTCGGTGACCACGGAGCACGTGCTCTGGGCAGTTGCCGTCATCGCCATCGTCGGGATCGTGGTCGCGGCCGTGACGACCTATGTCAAAAGTCAGGCCGGCAACATCAAGTAGCCGCCGTCGGCGGCGCGACGACCGGGGCTCGGTATCGATCGAGCTCGTGATCCTCCTGCCCGCACTGTTCGCAGTCATGTTCCTGGGAATGCAGGCCGCGCTCTTCTATCACGCCCGGACGGTCGCGATCGCTGCCGCGCAGGAGGGGGCCCGAGCGGCCGGGACCGAGCAGGGCCACGAGGCAGATGGCGTCGGTGCGGCCAACGACTTCCTCGCCGAAGCCGGGGGCGACGATGTACTCACCGGGACTTCGACGACCGCCAAACGCACGGCGACGACGGCCACAGTGACGGTAACTGGCTTCAGCCTCAGCGTGATCCCCGGGTGGAAGGTGCGGATCTCGCAGAGTGCGACCGTCCCCATCGAGCGACTCACAGCTCCCAGCGCAGCGGGAACACCATGACGGGACGAGACGAGTGTGGCTCGGCTGCGATCGAGGCGGCGATCGGCGTACCGGCTTTCGCGCTGTTCGTCGGCCTTATCATCTTCGGCGGGCGTACGGCGAGCACCCACGAGGCCCTCCAGTCCGCTGCCGCCGACGGCGCCCGGTCCGCCTCGATCGCGCGTGACGCGGAGACCGCACGCAACGACGCTCGCGAGGCCGCCGAAGCGAGCATCGCCAACCAGAAGATCGGCTGCTCGGACGTCGAGGTGACCGTCGACACCAATGACTTCAACAAGCAACCAGGCGTGCCCGGCACGGTCAACGTGACCGTCGCGTGCCGCCTGGACCTCTCCGACCTCGCAGTCCCTGGCGTCCCCGGCTCGCGCGTCATGCGCGCCACCATGTCCAGCCCGATCGACACCTGGCGGGAACAATGAGACGCCAGGACGACGAGCGCGGCTCGATCACGGTCTGGCTGGCCCTGTCGAGCTTCGTGATGGTGTTCCTCGTCGGTCTGGCCGTAGACCTTGGCGGCCAGGTGCACGCTCACGAACGAGCGCACGACCTCGCTGCCCAAGCGGCTCGTGCCGGCGGCGAAGAGGTCGAGGGCGGTGTGGCCATCCAGGGACGCGAGCTGACCATCAGCCCCGCTGCGGCCAGAGCCGCCGCCGAGCAGTACCTCGACGCCGCCGGCGTCAGCGGGACGGTCGAGATCAGCAACGGCGACACCATCACGGTCACCGTCCACGACTCGTACGACCCACAGTTCCTGGGCTTGATCGGCATCCAACATCTTGACGTGTCGGGCACCGCGACGGCTCGTCTGATCCGCACCCTCGGAGGTAGCGAGCGATGAGCACCATCAACTCCCGACTGCGAGGCCTGGCGGCCACGCTCGCCCTGGTCGCCTTCGTGGTCGGCGTGCCAGCTGTCCTGCTCGCGATCGACGCGGTCCCGGATCTGACTGCGTTTTCGTGGTCGCAGCTCACTGCCCCGGACGACGGCACGCTCGTGGTCGAGGTCCTCGGTGCGGTCTGCTGGATCGCTTGGGCCGTGTTCACCTGCCAGCTCGTCGCATCGATGCTGTCGCGGGCCAGTGGCATCCGCACACCGCGACTGCCTGGCCTGTCCATGCCCCAGGTCGCGGCTGATCGCCTCATCGCCGCAGCTGCCCTGCTGTTCGTCGCGGTGCCGTCGGCGACTGCGTTCCTCCCCCAGCCGAAGGCCCAGGCCGCCTTGATGGCGACTCCCCTGCCCGCCGACCCTCGAGTCACCGTCGAACCCGCCGCTGCCCCCACTCCGGCGCCGACGGTCGCGCAGCAAAAGGAGCCGAAGGTTGAGCGCTACACCGTCAAGCGTGGCGACAGCCTCTGGAGAATCGCCGAGGACCGCCTCGGAGACGGGGCTCGGTACGTCGAACTCGTCGAGCTCAACAAGGCCGTCCTCGACGGTCGGCCCGACTTCCTCCTACCGGGCACTGTCCTGAGAGTGCCCGTTGCGGAGACCGCACCGGCGGGGACTTACGTCGTTCAGCCCGGCGACACGCTGTCCGAGATCGCAGAGGACGAGCTTGGCGACGCGGAGGAGTATCCCTCGATCTTCGACGCATCTCGCGGCACCCTCCAAGCCGACGGCGCTCGCCTCACCGATCCTGCCCTGATCCTCCCCGGCTGGAAGCTGACCATCCCCGGGCAGGAGCCACCCGCGGAGGCACGGGGACCCAAGCACGAGAAGCCGCAGGAGGAGGTCCCCGACTCTACGTCGCCTCCGACGGAGACGGCTCCCTCCGAGCCCGCCAACGAGCCGAACGCGGAGCCCGACGAGGCGGGTCGGAGTGCCGACGACCGCGTGATCCCGTCGTGGCTCGTCCCCGGCCTGGCCGGGGCGGGATCGATACTCGGTGGCGCGCTCTGGATCGCACTGCGCGCGCAGCGACGGACCCAACTGCGCCATCGACGTCCCGGCACGGTCATCCCTCCGCCGCCGGCCGAACTCATTTCCGCTGAGAAGACGGCCCGTGCCACGGCATCCGTGACGGCGCCCAGGATCGACGCCCTCGACGCCGCGCTGCGCGCGCTCCCGCCAGTGCTCCCACTCGCCAAGGTCGCGCTTGGGGAGGACGAGATCTTCCTGACCCTCCGGGAAGCCGCCGACCTGCCGGCGCCGTGGAGAGGATCCGATTCCGAATGGCGGATCGCTGTGGCCGACGTTCCCGATCGCCCGGAGGACTCGTTCCCGCCGTTCCCGCTTCTCGTGAGCGTCGGCCAGGCCGCCGACGGGTCGTTCCTGTTCCTCAACCTCGAAGAACTCCGCACCGTCACGGTCACGGGCAACGCTGACCGGAAGGCTGCCTTCGCACGCCACCTCGCCGCCGAGCTGGCCGTCAACCCGTGGTCGATCGTCGCGACGGTCGATCTCTTGGGCCTTGGCTCCGACCTGGCATCGTTCAACCTTGGCCGCGTCCGCACCCACCCCGCAGGGGACACAGACTTCATCGCAGAACTCGCGCGCAACCTGGCCTCCATCACCAAGCCGTCTGACCCCGACGACTTCCACGCCGTGATCATCGCGACTGCGAACCGTCCGACCGCCGACCTCGACCAACTCGCAGAGGTGATCGCAGGGATCCCCGGTCGTTCGTCGGCGGCGCTGGTCGACCTCGCGGGCGAGCCTCGATCCTCCAGCACCGACCTGCAGCTGACCACTGACGGTCGTCTCCAGGCACCAAGCCTCGGAGTCGACGTGGCGGCGGCAGGGCTGAGCGGCGAGGAGGCAAGGGCATGCGCGCTGCTTCTTGACCTCACACTCGACGAGACCGTCGTTCCCGTGCCGCAACAGGACCAGGGAACGGCCGTCTCTGACCTCGGCGGTGCGCTGGTTGAGCGGCTGACCCGACCACGTCCCGAGGGTCCAGCCGGAGCCGAGTCTCTGCTGCCACTAGATGCAGTGGTCTACACCGACGCTGCGGCGACGACCGTGGAGGACGTCGAGGTGCTAGCGCCTCGGGCTGCGCCGGAGGCCCGCGCAGCCGTCGAGGCCGTGGACCCGGGGTTGGACGAGGACCTCGCGCGCTGGGAGTCGCCGACCCTGTCGTCTGCCAAGGTGACCCTCCTCGGGCCAGTCAGCGCCCGGACCACCGGCGATACGAAGGCGACGGCACATCGGCGTCCGTTCTATGTCGAGCTGTTGGCTTACCTCGCGCTCCATCCCAACGGAGTTTCCGGAGCGGACGTTGCCGTTGCGTTCGCGATTCGCCCGGAGCGTGTCCGGGTCGACATGAGCCAACTGCGTCGGTGGCTCGGCACCGATCCCGGCACCGGTGAGCCCTACCTGCCCAAGGCGGAGCCTGGCCGCGACCCAGGCTCGCCCGCCCTCTACAAGCTCGAGCGCGTCCAGTGCGACGTGGACCTGTTCCGTCGTCTCCGGGCTCGAGGGCAGAGCCGCGGCGCCGACGGCATCGACGACCTGATCGCGGCACTGCGACTGGTCAGCGGTGAGCCGTTCTCCGACCTCCGCAAGGATCACTGGAACTGGCTCCTGGAGGGTGACCGCTGGGACCACATCATGACCAGCGCCGTCGTCGATGTCGGGCACATCGTCACGACCCACGCGCTCGCCACTGGCGACCGCGACCTCGCTCTGTGGGCAGCCCAGGTCGCCTACACCGCTTCGCCGTACGACGAGGTCGCCCAGCTCGACATGATCCAGGCGGAGAAGGCCACCGGTGACAGCGAGCAGGCTGACCAAGACCTCACCGACAGGGTCTTCAATCGGCGCGACGACGAACTGCCGCCGATCGATCTTCCCGATCGCACCGCTCAGGTCGCCCACGACAAGAACTGGGGAGCGCACGGGCCGCGCCCGCGACGGACTGGTTGAGCACGCGATCTGATCGTCTGCTCCGTACAGCCGTGAGTGGATCAGCAAGTCCACGGTTGTGTGTCGACCTCGTCGGTCACTGCCGAACCCCAGCCGGCAGTGCCGCCAGTGCCGCTGTTGTGTCCAGGCGACTTTCTTAGGCGGGGGTCGCGCGCACGATCCCATCTTGACCGAGGATAGAACATATGTTCGACTCGCCCAGTGGGGATGACGCAAGGGGAGCAGCAGTACATGGCTGGCTACAACGCCGGACGGGCCGTCGCGCTACAGACCGGTTCCGCGGCGTCCGGCCGCCGCTGGCTCGCCGAGCACCGCGACGCTGACAGCGCCTTCACCGCCGGCTACGAGTGGGCACTCTGGGACTACGAGGACGCCAACGGGCTCGCGCATGAGTCACGTCCACGGCATGCCGCTGGCTGACAGACCAAGCGGTGTCGGCCGCCGCGCGCGCTGACCACCCGCCCAGGCACGAATCCCGGCGCCCCTAATGGACGCAGCCAACAATTGGCGCTGACTTCTTAGGGAACGCCGCTGACCTGCGCAAACGCAACGTTCCCCTTTCCGCTCCCCCTGGTTGTTACCGGAAAGCGGTAACGCCGGCGGGCCAGTCTCGGGGGCATGTTCGACCCGACAAACCGAATCCCCGACTGGACCGTCTCGACGATGCAACGTGTCGCCACCGAGCCCACCCTGGCCGGCGCCGCGATCCGCTTCGCCAACCTCGGGATCCCTGTCTTCCCCTGCGTTCCCGGAGGCAAGCAGCCGCTCACGTCGAACGGCTTCCACGACGCCACATCGTCGGCTCGTACGGTCCATGCCTGGTGGCAGCGCACACCTGACGCGAACATCGGCCTGCCCACAGGCGCCAAAACCGGCATCCTCGTCGTCGACATCGACGTCCACCCTGGGGGCAGTGGATTCGCTGCCTTCGAGCATGCGCGCTCCGAGGGTCTCGCCGACAACTGGGCCTGGATGGTCCGCACGCCCTCGGGCGGGATCCACGCCTACTACCCCGCCGGGACTGACCGCGAGCAGCGCTCCTGGCAAGTGCCGTCCGCGCACATCGACTTCCGGGGCGACGGCGGCTACGTCATCGCCCCTCCGTCGCGCATCGAGGTCGGCGGCGTGCTCAAGACGTACGACGTCATCGCGGTCACGACCCAGCCGGCGAAGCCGCTCGACGCGATCCAACTGCGCCAGTTCCTCGAGCCGCCCCGGCCGCGACCGGTAGCTCCACCCCAGGGGCTTCCTCCGAAGGGATGCCGACCCGAGGCTCTGGCCAGAGTGGTCGCGCTGACTCCCGAAGGCGGTCGCAACCGAGCCCTCTTCTGGGCGTCGTGCCGCTTGGCCGAGGACGGCCAGAGCCGTGCGAACGCAGTCACGTACCTGATGCCCGCCGCACAGTACGCCGGCCTCCCCGATCGGGAGATCGACTCGACCATCGACTCCGCCTTCCGGATCGCGTCCCGGCTGGGCCCCGGGAGCCGCCTGGGCCCTACCCAGAGGAGTAAGGCGATCCAGCTGTGAACAGCCACGCCGAGTACCGCCGACACAGCTACCGGTCGACCGAGCCTTCGCTGCCCGTGCCGAGTCCCGACGCAGCGGTCAGCGAGCTCGCTCGCCATCGCGATCCGTCTCTATCCGCGGCGGGAGGGCAGGCGCCAGCGAAGGCAGCGAAGGGCATCGCATGGGTCCGGCCGACCGAGCTCGCGACGTACGTTGCGCCGATGGTTGGGCGCGGCGTCGACCTCCAGGCCGAACTGGTCAGGCGCGCCCGCCGTACTCCGGCGACGACGACGCGCGCCCTCCACCGAAGCATCCCCAACTCGCCGTCCCCGAGGTCGTCGGCGAACCGCACGGAGGGACTCTCGCTGTGAACACTTCATTCGAAACCGCGAACGGGCTGCGCCGACTCCTCGTGCGCCTCCGGGTGTCCGGACCGCACGCCTGGGAGCAGGATCCCGAGGCCCGCGCGCTGATGCTCTATGCCGCGCAGAAGTACGAGGCGCTGGCGGTCAAGCACCGCTGCGACCCGACCGCCGGAGCCGCGGCAGCCTTCGAGGCCATGCGGACCTACGCCGTACGCACGGCCGATGACCCGTGGGCCGTCGTCACCATCGCGGTCAAGGTCACGCTCATCGCCGAGGAGCGCGCCGACGGGCTCCTGTGCTCCGTCGACCAGGCCCGGCGCCCGGAGATCTCCCGACACCACGATGTACGGCGGTTCTGCGACACCGAGGCCGACCTGCCCAACTTCCTGCCCGCGCTCGCCGTCGAGCCATTCAATCCCGACGAGGCTCCGCCGACCGGCGCGTACGAAGCGGTCGACGCGACGATCGACCTCTTCACCGCGCTCGGGTGGCCACGGGACACGGCGACCTGCACGCTCGACTACATCTCGGCCCGACTCGTTGAGTCCGGATCTCGCCCGAAGGCTCACGCGGCTCTGCGGCGCGACCACACGGCGCGGGCTGTTCTCGACATCGACCAGGAAGCGTGGTCGACGGTGCTGCGCATCGTGCTGGGCAATCCGAACCCCGACGAGGCCTGTACGTCGGACGGGCACGGGGTGCTTCTGCGACTGCTTATCGGGCACCCGGTCGCCGAACTCCTTGACGACGACCTGCTGGTCTTCGAGATCAGCGAGACCGCTCCGCGACCGAAGGCTCGGATCCATGCCTGACGCGCGCGGCCACATCGAACTCGACCGAGCGCTCGATTCGATCAGTGTCGGAGTCCGTCACCGCAAGGACCCCGGCGACCTCGTACCACTCATGGAGTCGATCGAACGGCTCGGCCTGCTCCAGCCGGTCACCATCACTCCTGAAGGCGTCCTCGTGTGCGGGTGGCGACGCCTGGAGGCTGTTCGCCGGCTCGGCTGGCGCACGATGAAGGTCTGGGTCCGCTCAGGCATCTCGGACAAGCTCGAGGCCTTGCTTGCCCAGCAGGACGAGAACCAGCTCCACAAGCCGCTGAACGAACTCGAGAAGGCGTCGCTCTACCGGGAGCTCAAGGCACTGCGTGCGGAGGAGGCTGAGTGCCGCATGCAGGCGACCCAGTTCGGGGCGTCCGCCGACACGGGAGACTCCGGCTGTGCGTCGGGCGCACAGCCGGGCGAGCCAGGACGAGCTCGTCGCCAGGCAGCGATGGCGATCACCGGCAAGGCGTCTTATAGCACCCACGAACGGGTCTGCGCGCTCATGGACTGGGCCTCCCGAAAGGCCACGCCTCCCGAGATCCGAGCCATGGCGAACGACGCTCTCCACGAGATCGAGCAGGGAGAGCCGGTGAAGCCGCTCTATCTCAAGGTCAAGGAAGCCTTCGACAAGTCGCAAGAGCCGCAGCCGGAGGAAGAGACGGATCTCGCTCGGCTGGCGCGTGAAGCGCGAGAGCGTGCCGAGCGCGAAGTGCGAGACAAGGGCCGCAAGAACCTCAAGCGCAACCACGGACCGAGCAGCCACTTCCGGAGCGTCCGCTCGTTCAACCTGACCTGGACAGAGCTGGACGGCTGGACCGAGCTGTACGACGTCGACGCCCTCGCCGCTCAGCTCAACCGCAGTGACTGGGAACGGTTCGACCGGGTGGTCACCGCCACGATCGCCTTCCGCGACCAGCTCGTAGCCGCCAGACGTCACGCAAAGACATCGGCGTAGGCATCGCACCTATCGGACGTCCCTGAACCCGTCGCTCGGAGTTCCGATGTCCAACCTGACCGGCCGCCAGATCATGCTTCTCCTCGGATGCGCGCTCGCCCTCATCACTGCCGCCGTCGGCATCTACGGCCTGGTGCGAGGACCGGGCGGTACGAACTCCGACTCAACCGCCACCAACCCCTCGGAGGTCGCGGTCGTCGTCGATTCGGCAGACCCTGACGTCACCCTGCGGGACCGCTCCCTCCCGCACACGACCGATCCCGTTGCCTACGCACGCGCGGTCGCCGTCTCGCTGTTCGATTGGGACACGAGCGCCGGGTTCCTGCCCACTGATTACACGGCGGCCGTATTGGCCGACGCCGACCCGTCCGGTGAGGAGACCCCCGGGCTGCTCGATGACGTCGCAACGTACCTGCCGACGGTCGAGCAGTGGCTCGACCTCGGGGTTATGGAGGTCGTGCAGACCATCGACATCGGCGACGCCTACGTGCCGGACTCGTGGGCGGCCGCGGTCGATCAGTCGCACGGGCATCTGCGGCCGGGAACCACGGCAGTGACGATCACAGGGACCCGCCAGCGCAGCGGAGTCTGGAACGGCGAGGTGGCCGAGTCGTCGTATCCGGTCTCCTTCACGGTCTTCGTCGCCTGCCAGCCGTCCTTCGAGCGCTGCCACGTCCTGCGCCTCTCCCAGGTCGACGACCCGCTGAGGTGAGCCGCCGATGGGCATGAAGGTCCTCGCCGCCGGCGCCGCGGCCGCAGCCCTGCTTGCGCCTGGAGCCTCGGTCCTCGGCGTGGCGACGCTCGTGAGCCCGGCAGCCGCAGGATCAGGCAGCTGTATGTGGGACGACCAAGCGACCTCAAGCCTCGGCGTTGCTGGCCCCGTCCCTGAGGGGCTGTCCGCGACCAACACGCACGGCGAGACCGTAACCCTCAACAAGCGGCAGCTCACGCGGGCCGCGACCATCATCGCCGTCGGTAACGACGAGGGGATCCCGGCGCGGGGCCAGCTGATCGCGATCATGACTGCTCTGACGGAATCGTCCCTGCGAGTTCTGTCGAACACGAGCGCATACCCCCATTCCGCGGACATCCCCAACGACGGCGACGGCAGCGACCACGACTCCGTTGGCCTCTTCCAACAGCGACCCGCCGCAGGCTGGGGCACGGTCGAGAACCTGATGGACCCGGTGTGGTCGTCCCGCGCGTTCTACGGAGGGCCGAGCGGACCGAACCACGGCTCTCCGCGCGGCCTGCTCGACATAGACGACTGGCAGACGATCGAGCCTGGCCCCGCTGCACAAGCTGTCCAGGTCTCCGCCTACCCCGACAGGTACGCCGTCAACCAGCCGGTCGCCGAGAAGGTTCTCAGCGCGGTTAGCGGCGTATCGCTAACCAGCGAACTGGAGTGCGCGCAACCCGCCGGCGACCCACCCGCCAACCTTCCGCCCGGCTTCCCCGGAGCTCTCATCACGGCGGCCGCTTCGCAACTCGGCAAGCCGTACGTCTGGGGCGGCGGTGACTTCAGCGGACCGACCGGGGGTGGATTCGACTGCTCCGGTCTTGTTCTCTACGCCGCGTACCAAGCCTCCGGGGGCCGGATCCGGCTCCCGCACTACTCGGGCGACCAGATCCACGCCGGCCAGGGCATCTCCTGGAATGACAAGCAACCTGGCGACCTGATCTTCTTCAGTTACCCCGGCGCCGGCGGACCGCACCACGTGGCAATCTACGTGGGCGGTAACCGGATCCTGCATGCACCTCGAACCGGCGATGTCGTCCGCTACGGGACCATCGACGAGTTCGCCGGCGAGATCATGACCGTCCGGCGGCTGGGCTGAAGCCGAAGGACAAGGATCCAAGTCCTTGAATCTTCGGCGCCGAGGTGGTGCAGCTGCGTCGCCAGGAACTGTCGGTCGTCACGCGTACCGTTTGAACATGGGCTACTGCCGGTGCTGTGGACTCGACAACGCGATCTTTTCGCCGCGCAAGGCGTTCAACGACCTGCCGCAGGCTGCCATCGTCTGTGACCTCTGTGCCCGCCATCAGGGATCGGATGCCCACGACCTGAAGAAGGCACTGACCCTTCACAGGGACATGGCCGCCGAGCACGAGCGCGAGCGAGTCGAAGCGCTCGAGGACCGGCATGCCTCTTCCTTGGCCCAGAAGGACTCACTGCTGGCAGAGAAGGACGCGGAGATCGCGAGCCTTCGGGAAGAACTGGACCAGCGCCCCGTTCAGGTGGTGGAGAAGTGGGTCGATGGCGACGAACTGCGAGCCGCGCACGTGGGTGCCGCCGCGGCCTATCACTCCCGGGACCACGCCTTCCGCCAGATGTGCCTCATCCACATGAAGCACCACGAGGTGAGCGGCGAGCGTTGCAGCTGTGGGCGCTCCATCGCTGACTGCGACGTGGTGGCCATCCTCGAGGGTTACCGCGCCCTCATGCGCTGGGAACGCCGACAGGAGGAGCGTCGCGACAAGGGCCTGTCGCACGAACTCCCGTGGGAGTACGTGCAGAACCTGGGTGGCCGTGAGCCGGGCGACGACCCCCACGAATTCGACCCCTATCCGTACGCCACCGGGTCCTAGCCACCACATCCCCGACAGGGCGGCCGCCCGAGCTGCATCGTCGCGCTCGAGTCGAGAGTCATCCGCAGCACGTGCACCTTAGGACATGGGTGAACTTCGCCTGGTCGTGAATGAGGTTGGGCCGGACTTCGGAGCTGTCGGCGGCGCCGGCGATCTGCGTGCCATCGTCGGCGCTCTGCTGACGTACGCCCTGATCGTCGCCGTTCTCATGCTCGTAGTCTCGGCGGCCACCTGGGCGATCGCGTCGAACTCGGGCAGCTGGCACACCGCGCAGAGGGCGAAGGTCGGCTGCCTCGTCGCCATCGGCGGCGCCGCGCTGACCGGTGCCGCGCTGGCTTGGGCCAACTGGCTGCTGGACATCGGCGCACACCTCTAAGACGCCAGCCCATTCGACGTCAGGAGCCATCCCGATGGACCTTCTTACAGCAGTTCTCTTGCTCCCTCTCGACATCGAGATCGATCCGAACTCCAATGGCCTACCCGGGATCGGCCAGCTCAAGAAGATCGTCGGCGCCTCGATGACCGTCGGCCTCGTCCTCGCCGTTCTCGCGCTGATCATCTCGGCCATCGTGTGGGCGCTCGGGGCCAACTCGTCCAACCCGCATCTCGCGGGTCGCGGCAAGCTGGGCGTCCTCGTTGCCCTCGGTGCCGCGATCGTCTGCGGCGCTTCGGTGACACTGGTGAACTTCTTCTGGAACGTCGGCCAGCAGGTCTGAGGACCAGTCATGGGTGTCTGCGATGTGCCGGTGATCCACGAGGTCTGCAACTCCGCCGGAGACGCGGCCGGCGCCGTCGTGACCGCGCCATTCGACTGGCTTGCTCAGGGCATGGGCGGTGCGGCCGAGTGGATGTTCACGTCCGTCTGGAAGGTCATCGACACCACGACCTTCGTCGACGTGACCAGCGGTGAGTACACGAAGGTCTACAACATCATGTTCGGAGTCGGCGTATTCGTGATGCTCGGCTTCTTCATGCTCCAGGTCATCGGCGGCATGATCCGCCGCGAGCCAGCCGCACTGTCCAGAGCCGCGCTCGGGCTCGCGAAATCGATCCTCGGATCCTTCGTCGCCCTCGCGCTTCTCGGGACGGCGCTCGAGATCACCGACCAGCTCTGCATCGGCATCGTCAACGCCGCAGGGACGAACATGAACGAGATGGGCGACAAGGTCGCTGTACTCGCTGCCGGACTCGGAGCGATCAACCTCAGCGCCCCCGGCGCGGGCGCGATCCTGACAATCTTCCTCTCGAGCCTCGCCATCGTCGGGGCCATGGTGGTCTGGATCAGCCTGCTGATCCGCAAGGCCCTGCTGCTCATCGCGATCGTGTTCGCGCCGATCGCCCTCGCCGGATCCAGCTGGGACCACACCCGTACCTGGGTGAGCCGCTGGGCGACCCTCCTGATCGCAATGATCCTGTCGAAGGTCGTCCTGGTGGTGATCTTCCTGCTCGCGACCGCTCAGGTGTCGGCGCCCATCGACGCCGACCTGGAGTCCGTCAGCCAGCCGATGTCGGGTGTCGTACTGATGCTGATGGCCGGCTTCGCGCCATACCTGACCTACAAGGCCATCGCGTTCATGAACTTCGACATGTACCAGGCGATGTCGGCCGAACAGGAGGCCAAAGCATCGCTCAACCGACCGATGCCAATCCCGCTCTCACGCCGCACCGGCAGCGAGCCCGCCAAGATTCTCGGAGACAGCGGCGGTGGTACGACACCCGGCGGGTCAGCTACGGTCGCACCCTCGACCGGGGGTGTCGGGCCGTCCGGAGTCACCTCCGGCGGGCGTGCCGCTGGTGGTTCCAACGGAGCAGCGACTGCTGGCGGCTCGGGTGGCGCGGCCGCCGCAGGCGGCGCGGTCGCCGCCGGCGCAGTCATGGCCAAGGAAGCCGCGGCGGCAGGACCGCGTCTCGGCGGATTCGTCGCCGCCCAGGCGACCGGCCAAGCCCAGGCGCACGAGTCGGCCGAGCCGCCTACCGTTCCGCCGCCGGTCGTGGACTCGACCCTCGCCGAGCCCGCAGGACGGAAGTGATCCGCAATGAGCACGTCGAGCAACGCCGAACCGTCGCTCACGCCGATCAAATTCTCCCGGCTCACGACGCGCGGGATCCTGCTCGGACTGTCAGGTTCGCAGCTCGTGATGGCGAGCCTCGCCGCGGCGAGCCTGATCCTCGGGCTCTACCTGGGCACGGTGATCATGACGTTCCCGTTCATCCTCGTCTTCGCTGTGCTCGGGTTCGTCGGTGTCGGCGGCCGGAAGATCGTCGAATGGGGGCCGGTCGGCGCACGGTGGCTCTGGCGCTCCACCGGAGGTCAACTCCTGTACCGCCGCCGGGTGATCAAGCCGCGCCCGGCTGGAACGCTCGCGCTGCCGGGAGACGCCGCGCGTCTCCGGCAGTGGGTCGATCCCGAGACCGGCGCAGTCATGGTCCACGACCCACACGCCGCCACCCTGACCACGATCATCGGTGTCTCCCACCCAGCGTTCGTGCTCCTCGACCCGGCCGAGCAGGAGCGTCGAGTGGTCAGCTGGGGTCGCGTGCTCGCTACTGCCTGCCGATCCGGACGTCTGGCATCACTCCAGGTCATGGAGCGCACGCTCCCCGACTCCGGCAAGGGCCTGGCGGACTGGTGGGATCAGCACGGCAACTGCACCGAGACGTGGGCGTCGACGACGTACGGCGAGCTAATCGACCGCGCCGGTCCCGCCGGCGAGCGGCACGCGAGCACCATCTCGATCTCGCTCGACATCAAGACCGCTGGCCGCGCTATCCGGGCCGCAGGCGGCGGGAATCGCGGTGCTGCCGCCGTACTCCGTCAAGAGATGGCGACGATACTCGCTGCCCTTCGGTCCGCTGACCTCTCCCCCTCTGACTGGCTCACGCCCGGCGACCTCGCGCTGATCCTGCGCTCGGCATACGACCCAGCTGTCGCTGGCGCGTTGGAGCGCCACGGCGCCGTCGGCCGCGACCTGGCCACCGCCGGCCCTGTCGGCGTGACTGAGTCCTGGGGCAGCCTCCGCAGCGACTCCTCGCACCACTGCGTGCTATGGATCAGCGAATGGCCCCGCTCGCTGGTCTTCCCCGGCTTCCTCGCACCGCTCCTCCTTTCCTCCGGAATCCGGCGAACCTTCTCGCTGCTCTACACACCGATGCGCACCGACCGCGCCGCGCGAGACATCCGCAAGAAGAAGACCGAGTACATCTCGGATGCGGCCCAGCGGCAGAAGATCGGGCAGATCGAGGATGCCCAGCAGACGGCTGAGTACCAGGACGTCCTCCAGCAGGAGGCAGACCTGACGGCCGGCCACGGCGTGCTGCGGGCGACCGGCTTCGTCGCGGTCAGCGCGAGCGATCCCGACGAGCTCGAGCGCGCTGTCGCCGCCATCGAGCAGGCAGCCATACAAGCGTCGTGCGAGACGCGGCGGCTCTGGGGCCAGCAAGCTCAGGCGTTTGCGGCCGCGGCGCTACCGCTGTCACGTCCGCTGTAACTGGATCTGCCAAATTGCTGCCGCGCGGCGGACGCGTCTTCCGGAATTAGCCGATGACAGTGCTTGCGTCAGAGCCGTTGACGAAAGGCATTCATAAGTCGTAGCTTCTGTTCGTCATGACTTATGAAGCCGATGAAGCATGGACTGTCCTAGCCGACCGGACCCGGCGAGCCATCGTCTTGGAACTGGCCGAAGGAGAACGCACCGTCGGCCAGCTCGCCGACGCGCTCCCCGTAAGCCAGCCCGCGGTGTCCCAGCACCTGAAGGTGCTCAAGCAGGTGGGCATGGTGACCGACCGCGCCGAAGGCACTCGACGCAAATATCGGCTCAACGAGCACGGTGTGGCCGCATTGCGTGACCAGCTCGACACGTTCTGGCGAAGAACGCTGGAGGGCTTCCAGCAGCAGATGAATGAGAACACCAACCACGACAAGAACGAACTCCCCGACCAGGAGGAAGACCGATGACCCAGGAAGCCGTAGTCCAGCGCAGCATCGTCGTGAACGGCACCCCCGAGCAGGCGTTCGAGGTGTTCACGCGGCGGTTCGACGCCATCAAGCCCCGAGAACACAACATGCTCGGCTGCCCGATCGTCGAGACCGTCCTCGAGACCCACGTCGGCGGTCGCATCGTCGACCGAGGCGAGGACGGATCCGAGTGCGCTTGGGCGCGCATCCTCGCCTACGACCCGCCTAGCCGCCTCGTCTTCAGTTGGGACATCGGCCCGACCTGGCAATTGGAGGAGGACAACGACAACAGCAGCGAGGTCGAGGTCAGGTTCGTTCCCGACGGCCCCGACCGAACCCGCGTCGAGCTCGAACACCGCCATTTAGACCGCCATGGCGCCGGTTGGGAGTCGCTGCGCGACGGCGTCGCCGAAGAGCAGGGCTGGCCGCTCTACCTGGAGCGCTACGCGGCCTTGGTGCCAGCCGCGTAGACGCTACGCCGTGGCGGACGCGGCGAAGGTCCTCGGAGGTTCGCGGCACGCTGGCGTTGCCGAGCAAGCGACCGAGATCCTCACCGACACCTGGTTCCAGGTGCGCGGTGCATCAAGTCCTGCGGGCTCGGACGCTGGCGCTCGAGTTCCACGAGGTTCAGCCTCGTGCCGGCCTCATTGCCCGACTATCCACGACGACCAGGGGTCCCCTCGGGGAACGCTTCAGAAGGTCACAGCACCGGCTCAGCACCCGGCGACGCGGCGGAGGTCACGTGTACCTCATCGATGGGAAAACACCCTCGACCGAGGAGCCACCGATGCCGACCTTCAACGACCCAGTCGCCGACGCTGACGAACTCCGGGAAGCAGTCCGCGGCCTCGCCCACGCGACGCGCTCGATCGAGGATCCGACCTCGATCTATGCCGTACTCGGGTCCATCAGCTCCGCGCTCGCGTCGCTGAGCCAGTCTCTGCACCAGCTCGGCCAGTTCCACGATGGGCCGACTCGCAAGCAGGCATGGATGAACGGCGATGCCCACGCCGGGCGTGCAGCTTCGTACCGGGAATCCTGGGAACTTCATCGCGCCGCCGAGATGATCCATCAGGTTGCCGAATGCGTGGACCGGGCGCACGAGATCGAGGCGACGATCGCCTACGACATCCACGACTACCCGTCATTCGCACCGGTCCAGCGCTCATCGCGTCAGCCAGGGATGTCGCTGTGACCGGGTGGCAGGACGGTCGCCTGCATTCCGCCGTCCTCGTCTCGCCAGGCCGGGAACGGCGGCACGATCGCAAGCTCCGCGAGGCGGCCGCGCGAGAGCTCCTGTCCGCTGACCGCGAAGCCCGGCGCGCAGAGGTGAAGCGCAAGGCCGAGCAGCTTTCCGATGAGAAGCGGGCGACCGTGACACTCCCCCTCGCCGGCGAATCGGGACCCGCCGCCCTCCGGACGCCCGGACGATTCCGAGTCCCACGCCATCAGGACACCTCAGCGACCCTGGCGGGCGCATACCCGTTCCTCGCCGAAGGCGGTCTGGGCAGTGAGGGCGTCTTCGTCGGTCAAGACCTGTACTCGGGCAGCTCGTTCGTCTACGACCCCTGGATCCTGTACGCCCGGGGTCTCATCACGGCACCGAACCTCGTCCTCGCCGGCATCGTCGGTTCCGGCAAGTCCTGCCTGGCCAAGAGTCTCTACACGCGATCCATCCCGTTCGGTCGCCGGGTTTACGTGCCCGGTGACCCCAAGGGCGAGCACACGGCGGTTGCGGAGGCCGTGGGTGGCCGAGCCATCGCGCTCGGCCACGGGATGTCCAACCGGCTCAACCCGCTCGACGAGGGCCACCGCCCCTCCGGTCTCGACGACCTGCAATGGGCCGGCCAGATCGCCTCTCGCCGCCGCGACCTCGTCGGCGCGCTGGCCGAGACCGTGCTCGACCGACGCCTCAGCCCGCTGGAACACACCGCGGTCGACATCGCGATCGACCGCACGGTCCGAAGCTCCGACGTACCCGTCCTCCCGACGGTCGTCGACAGGCTCCTTGCACCCGACCGCACCGACGACCCGGACGGACGCCTCACCGAGGACGGCCGACTCGTCGGGCACGCCCTGCGCCGGCTCGTTGCCGGCGACCTCGCAGGGCTTTTCGACGGGCCGTCCACCGTGGCATTCGACCCGACGCTGCCGATGATCTCTCTCGACCTCTCCCGCGTCACCGAGAACGCGACCCTCATCTCAGTCCTGATGACCTGCGCGTCGGCATGGATGGAGTCAGCGCTTCTGGACCCCGCCGGCGGCCAGCGCTGGGTCGTGTACGACGAAGCTTGGCGGCTCATGTCGCACCCCGCCCTACTCCGACGCATGGACGCTCACTGGCGACTCGCGCGCCACTACGGCATCGCGAACATGCTGATCTTCCACAAGCTCAGCGACCTCGACAACGTCGGTGACCAGGGGTCGGCGATGCGCGCGCTCGCCTCCTCCCTGCTCGCCAACGCCGAGACGCGGATCGTCTACCGCCAGGAGTCGGACCAACTCGGCGCCACCTCCGCCGCTCTCGGGCTCACCGGCACCGAACAATCCCTCATCCCCACGCTCGGCACCGGCCAGGGCTTGTGGCGGATCAAGCACCGCTCGTTCGTCGTGCAGCACCAGATGCATCCCGCCGAACTCGATCTCTTCGACACGACCGGACGGATGACAGGACGGCCGTCGTCATGACCACTCAGGTCCGGGGCCGGGCTCGAGCAACCCGCGAGGCCAAGCTCGAAGCGCTGCAACAGGAGCTGACAGAGTCAGTCGCTGCGCTGGTCACTGGCGAAGACTGGAAGCGAGCGCTCACCTTCGCCGCGCAGTTCCGTTCCCGCAGCTTCAACAACGCGATGCTGATCTACGCCCAGCACTACTCCGCGTTCAATGAGGGACGCGTATCCGGACCAACGCCGACGTACGTCGCCGGGTTCCACCAGTGGCTATCCCTCGGGCGCCAAGTCGTGAAGGGCCAGCACGGTTACGGGATCCTCGCGCCGGTCACCGCCAGGTTCGCCTCCGCGCGCCCGTCGGACGCGGCGTCGTGGCGTCGCCTGTCGCGCGGCGAGAAGCCACGTGCCGGGGAGTCGGTGAGGTCAAAGCTCGTCGGCCTCAAGCCCGCCCATGTATGGGACGTATCGCAGACGGCTGGCGATCCCGTGCCTGAGTTGCCCCGCCCGACCCTGCTGCACGGCCAGGCACCCGCCGGCCTCTGGGACGGTCTCGCCGATGAGATCACCGCGCTCGGGTTCGAGCTTCGGCTGGTCTCGTCCGCGGCTGCGATCGGTGGCGCCAATGGACTGACCGATCTTCTCGCCCACGAGGTCTCGATTCGCATGGACATGGACGACGCCGCCCAGGTGAAGACCCTGGCCCACGAGCTCGGACATGTCCTTCTCCACGCTCCTCGGGAGAACGTGACCTCCACGGATCTCGCCGCTGACGCAACCCTGCACCGCGGAATCGCGGAGGTCGAAGCAGAGTCGATCGCCCTAATGGTCGGCGCCGCGCATGGGCTCGACACCTCGTCCTACACCGTGCCTTACGTCTCGACGTGGGCGGCGAGCGTGCCCGGCAAGAATCCGGTCGAGGTCGTCCAGTCGACGGCTGAGCGGGTAAGGACCACCGCGCTCGGGGTCCTCGAGAAGCTCGACACCCAGAAGGTCGGCGACGGCAACCCGCCCGGTCTCGATCGAGACACACTCAGCCGCCGACCTGGGGTGGCTCCTGCCATCACCGGCACGCGTCGCGATGAATCGGTCCTCGGGCTATGAAGGTTCCAGTCGTCCTCACCACCGTCCGCTTCGACATCGACACCGATGGCCAGCTCGAGGTCAGCGTCGACGGCCAACCGCATGCCGGCGATCGGACTCTGTCTCGCGACGACCTCCGCTCGATCGTCCACGAGGTCACTGCGAACCTCGGTACCGCCGTTCGCGTCGAGGTCCATGAGGCTGATGGCACGACGTACTCGGACATCGAGACTCCCGCGGAGAGCGCGGTTCCCGCAGCCGCGGAGCCCGTGCCGGAGACAGCTTCACCGGCACTTGCCGGCGCCGGCTTCCGCCCAGGCGAACAGGTCGCTCTCGCCTACGTCGTGGCACGCCAGGAAGCCGATGCCAATGGCAATGCCGCCATCACTCTGCCACCGGGGCTGTTGGCCGCAACACGTCACGGGTTGGTGCTCCTCGGTCTGACCTCGCTCACGGTCGCGCCAGTTGAGGCGCAGGCATGAACTCTCGTGCTCGCAGCGCGGACGACGAACTCGTCAATCTTGCTCTGATTGGTCTCATCGCACTCTGCGGCCTAGCGCTTGCCCTCGGAGCCGCCGGAGAGGTCGCCGCCCTCCTGTCCGGTGAGCCGCGTCCCCGCGGAGGTATCGCCACCGGGCTTCGGGTCCTCAGTGACCCCGGGCACCCCGGCACGGCGCTCGGCACAGCCGGCCTGTCGGCCTCGGCGTACTGGCTCGTCGTCGCAGCCATGCTCACGCTGGTCGGTAGCGCTGCATGGGGCGCCTGGGCCTTCATCGCCCGACTACGTCACCGCAGCGGGCACGATCCTCACAAGATTCAGGGCGTCGCCACCCGTCGCGACGTCGACCTGGTGGCGTCAAAGAGGGCGCTCGTACGCCGAGGCGAGACGCTTCGGCCGTCGATCAGACGTCCGCGGCCGGAGGATGTCGGCTACCTGCTCGGGCGCAGTTGCGGCCGAGAGATCTGGGCTTCGGTCGAGGACTCGATCCTGGTCATCGGGCCACCCCGATCTGGCAAGGGCTTGCACCTCGTTATCAACGCGATCCTCGACGCGCCCGGTTCCGTCGTCACGACGTCGACCCGTCCGGACAACATCGTCGCCACCATCAACGCACGGCAGGAACGCGGACCCGTAGCGGTGTTCGACCCGCAGCACCTGACCGCAGGACTGCCGATCATCGACGGGACCGGGGTCCGCTGGTCCCCCATACGCGGCTGCGAGCAGCCGCTCACCGCGATGATCCGAGCAGCCGGGCTCGCATCGACGACCGGACTCTCCGCCGGCGGCGTCGAGTCCGGTGGCTTCTGGGAAGGCAAGGCCAGGTCGGCACTACAGTCGCTCCTCCACGCCGCCGCTATCGAGCGACTACCTACACGCACTCTCTTCGAATGGTCGCTGTCGCCGTCGGCCGCGACCGATGCGGTCGGCATCCTCGCCAGCCGACCCCAAGCTGCGCCAGGTTGGGCGGATGCTCTCGACGGGATGATCAACGCTGACCCGCGTACCCGAGACTCGATCTGGATGGCGGTGAGCCAAGCTCTAGCGTGCCTGGCTGATCCGGCTGTGCTCGATGCCGTCAGTCCCAACCCGGACGAAGCCTTGGACCCACGCGACTTCCTTGTGCAGAACGGGACGCTGTACTTGCTGGCGACCGGCGCAGGCGCTGGCGCTTCGTGGCCCCTCGTAGCCGCCCTTATGGAGGACCTCACCGAAGTCGCTCGGCACCTCGCGGCCGGCTCCACCGGCGCCCGGCTTGATCCCCCGCTCCTTCTGGCGCTCGACGAGATCGGCAACCTCGCCCCGCTCCCCTCCCTGCCGGTTCTGATGGCCGAGGGCGGCGGCACCGGCATCACGACGATGCCCGTCCTCCAGTCGCTCTCACAGGCGCGAAGCAAGTGGGGTGACCACGCGGCCAGCACGATCTGGGACGCCTCGATCGTGAAGGTGATCCTCGGCGGCGCAACCGCGTCGAAGGACCTCCAGGAGCTCTCCGTACTCATCGGCGAGCGTGACGAGCGGTCCGACACCGTCACGATCAGCGACTACGGCAGTCGCTCCCTACAACGGTCGAGCCGACGTACGGCGGTCATGCCGCCCGAGCGCATCCGCACGCTCCCGTTCGGTACCGGCCTGATCCTGCTCCGGAGCGCCCCGCCCATCGTGACGAAACTCCGCAGGTGGACGAGCCGGCATTGAGTCACATGCCCCGCACCAACGGCCCCACTATGACGCGGCGCCGCGACTTCCCGTTCTCGATCAGTTGTCCGCTCGGGTGGACCTAACAGGACATTGCCAAACCCTGCCCTGCGCCTCTCAACCGGCTGAGCGTCAGCCAGCCGCAGATCAGGGGGGCGCGATCGACGAACGACAGGCGGCCAAACCCAGGCAGAAGCAGGTTCGCCTGTCGCCACGTGAACAGGATGAACTCGTCGAGCCCTACCGCGCCGGGACGCTGCGGCGGGAGCTCGCGCAGGCGTATGGAATCCACCGCGAGCCGGTGCAGGCGACCATCGGCGGCACTCGCCAGCCCTGTGATGCGCCTTCGCCAGCAAGCCACCGAATGGCTGAGCCGACTTGCCGTTGGCCTGCTACCCCTCGGCGCGCTGAGGAGCCGACTCTGCAGCCTCGAGCGGCACACTGGCCGCGAGAAGTCGCCCCAGGCCTTGGAGGATTGCGGGGTTGCTGGAGAGGATCTCGGCGACGCGCTCGGACCGTTCCTGGGGCGAGAGTTCAGCGAGGCTCTGCTGCCATGCGAGGGTCGCCGCGTCGCCGTCCTCGATGTGCGCACTCGCGATGGCCTGCCAGAGCATCTGCTGGGCATCCTCGCGTGCGAGCCACGTCTGGAAGAGTTCCTGGAACTGCTCGCTGGTCACGCTGATCGTCGGCTGGCTGGGAACGGTGGCCATTTCCTGCGAGGTCGCATCGTCCTGCTCTCCCGACTCGGACGCGTTGGCTGGCAGCGCCTTCGTGGCCTTGCGCTCTTGGCGCTTCTGCCGGAGCTCTTCGCGCTTTGCCTTCACCGCAGGGACGACACGAGTCTTGAACCAGTGGGCGACGACGGGCTTCAGGACTTCATACAGGTCCTCGATGACCCGGTTCAGGAAGTCAGCCCTGGCCTGTTCGGATGGGGTGAGTTCACGTCGCGGGGACTCCACATACTCGGTGACGTAGACGACTTCCGGCTCCTGATCCAGTTCCGCGTCGGCCGCGTCCTTCAGGCGGATCTCGACGTGTCCAGGGCCCTTGTCGGTGGACTTGGGCGTGAAGCCACGGCTCCAACCCTCAGTCTTTCGAGAGTTTGCCAGTCGCTCGCCCTTCGGGATGCGAACGACAGCATCGACCTCGCAGTAGTCCTCGTCGGCCATGTGCCCCCCGTCGGCGCTCGGTGCTCCCCCTGCACCCAAACGGCCAGGAGGTCTCTATAGAAGAGACTCGCTGTAAGCGTAGCTGCGGCGTTCGACAGCTGCGGCGGTTTGGATGAGCAGCGGCACGTGATGGCTCGGCGCCGTCAGAACAGCGGGTCCCTACCCTGAGCAGCGCGGATCTCGTTGCACGTCGCTCGTACCGAGTCCGAGACCTCGGAGTCGAGCATGAGGTAGGCATCCCCGCTGGCACCCAACGTGCCCGAGCCCTTCTCGCGGTAATGCTCACCGCAGAGGCTCGCACCGCCGCGTCGGTCGCCCACCGTAATCACGGCGTCGTAGCGGGCCGGCAGGTAGCAGAAGTCGCATTCGGGGAGCTCGGTCACCACGCCAACGGTGCCGAGACGCGGATTAACCAGGAGCTCCTCCTCGTCGGCAAGATCATTTGCGTGCGCGAGTTCGTGCAGTACGTGTGCGTCAGGAGGCGGCACGAGGTTACCGCCCGGATCGGCCGCCGGCCACGCCATGGCGTGCAGGTTCACGTGGTCGAGGGCCTGCGTGAAGACAGCCGCCAGCAGCTGGTCGCCGCTCAGGCCCGGCGGGACCGCGATGAGTTCGTCTGGGAGCCGGAGCAGCGGGTCAGGGAGTTCGGGAGGCACAAGGCCAGTAGGCCAGCCGCAACGACTCGGTGTCTACGAAGCGGAACTATCGGCGCAATCCGGCGCTGTGCCGACCTGCGCGCGTTCAGCCCGACGCCCGGCGACCGTTGGCAGCCCGCTGGGCGATGATGCGCGCACCCGTGGCGTTCATGCGCCAGCGGGCCAGCTCAGGGCTGACGCCGAAGCGCAGGGCCACCTCATCGTCGGTTGCCTTCTGGCGCGCGAGCCGCTTGGCAGCCTCGAAGGGGATCAGCAGCTCCCCCGAGATCTCGGCGGCCTCGTCCTCCTGTACCTTGTCAGCGGTTCGGCAGCCGCGCTCGTTCACCAAGCTGGTGCCGAACTTGTGCTCCCCGACGACGTGGGCCATCTCGTGGCCCATAGTCGAACGTCGCCTGGCCAGCGGATGGGCGTCATTTTCGACGATGACCGCGCCGGTGCGGTGCGGTAGCAACGCACCGGAGAAGACGTGCGGCCGGACGTTGTGGAAGTGCTCGCGGATGGCGTGGTTCAGCGGCAGCAGTCCGAGCGCCACGACGCGCACGCCGTAGAGCTCGGCCAGCTGCCAGGGATCGAGCGCGTCCATGGGCTCGAGACCGAGTTCAGCGCGCACCTCACCGGCCAGCCTCTTGCAGGCGGCCTTGTTGATGGTGCGCTTGCCGGTCACGCCATCTCCTCCCGAGTGGCATGCATGTGCTTGACGGTCGCCCGTATGACCTCTTCAAGGTAGGCCACGTCTTTGTCGTCCAGGTCCTGACGCGCACGAAGCAGCGGAGCGAGCTGGGTAACCAAGTCCGGTTCGGACTGACTCTCCGATGTGGCGTCCCCGTCGATCATGAAGGTCTCGGCCGGCATCTTCAGCCAGCGCACCAGGGTGACGAATCCGTCAGCATCCGGTCGCTGCTCGTTCCCGAGACGCGAGAGCAACGACGGGCTGGTGCCGATCTCTTTCGCCAATTGTCGCCACGACCATCCCCGCGCGGTCCGCTCAGCATCGAGCGCGGCGTAGAGCCCCGCGGTGTCGATCTTCGTCTTGGCCATCTAGGCCTCTCACTAGAAGTGTCGGTGGTGCCTGCCAGTGTTGCACTGTCGACGCACTGCTTGTAAGTCGACGCGCAGTGTTTTAGACTCAGAGCACCGTTTCAGATGCGAGACACAGTAAGCCGGCCCTGCCGGAGGACGGAGTAGCACCATGACTGCAACAGATGCAGCCCACGCCAACACGAAGGTCGTCACGATCACCGTCAACACCAAGCAGCACGAGTGGACCGAGAAGAGGATCAGCTTCGAGCAGGTCGTCGAGCTCGCCTTCCCCGGCCAGCCGTACGATCCGGCGGGCACCCTCGTCGAGTACAGCCGCGGCCACGGGCCGGACCACGCACTGCGCCCCGGCAAGGACGTCCAGGTGAAGGACGGGATGGTCTTCGATGTCGAGCCTGCCAATCGCTCCTGACGAGCAGATCGCCCGGCTCGTTGATGACGGCTACGACATGGTGCTCGAAGGTGGGCATCTTGTCGTACGCCGGCTGCCCTACGTCGGACCATCGGGGCTGCGAACTGACGGACGACTGGTGCTCCCCGTGAACTACACGGGCGGCGTGGTCACGGATGCAACCGACCATCGGATCTGGTTCGCCGGCGAGGAGCCGCGCGACGAAAAGGGAGCAACTCTCGCGAGCGGTGGCCAGGCTCACGGATTCGGGACCAACGAGTCGGCCGAATACATGCTGTCGTTCAAGCCACCGAGCGGCGCCTACGTCAGCTTGTCCGAGAAGATCCGACAGTACGCACGCATCCTGCTCAGCACTGCCCGGCACTTCGACCCTTCCGTCACCGACACCCCAGGCGGGTCCTTTCAGGTCGTGCCCGATGACCTGCCGCTCGTCTACCCCGACACGAACACGACTCGAGCGGGGTTGACGACGCTCAACAACCGCTTTCGGGGCCACACCGTCGCCATAGTCGGTGTCGGCGGTACTGGCAGCTTCATCCTCGACCACGTCGCCAAGACCTGGGTCGACCACATCATCCTCATCGACGGTGATCACTTCGACACTCACAATGCCTACCGTGCGCCCGGCGCAGCAGCGGACCAGACTGTCCGCTCGAAGCCCAACAAGGCCGAGCACTTCGCCCGTGAGTACTCGCGGATGCACACGGGTCTCACCGCCCACCCTGTTTCGCTCACCGCCGACAACCTGAACCTGCTCGAAGGTGCCACCTTCGTCTTTCTCGCCGCCGCTGACGCCGAAGCCAGGCCTGAGATCATGCGCTGGCTGCGAGACCACGGCGTGCCGTTCATCGACGTGGGCATGAGCTTTCGCGAAGGCGAGGGTGGCCTCACTGGCATGGCAAAGGTGACGTCCTACATGCCCGGCGACGACATCGCCTTGCCGACCGCGCCTGCCATACCGCCAGGTCAGGACGACTACAGCAGCAACGTGCAGATCGCCGAACTGAATGCTCTCAATGCCGCGCTCGCCATCATCAAATGGAAACGCTACCTCGGCTTCTACGCCACTCACACGGCGTCGAACCAGACCGTCTACAAGCTGTATCTCAATGAGCTGCGGAACGGGGACGCCGAATGACCCGGATCGATCACTACACGATGCAGTGCGTCGAGTCTTTTCCAACTCCATTGAAACCGGGCGTTCTCTACGTCTCCCTCAGCTACTCGACCTCCGGGCACACCTGCCCCTGCGGCTGCGGTCGAGAAGTTGTGACCAAGCTGTCGCCAGCCCGCTACAAGATCATTTTCGACGGAGAAGTGTCGCTGAGGCCATCTGTGGCCGCGACCGGTCTACCGTGCAACTCCCATTACTTCATCACTCGCGGAGAGGTCGACTGGCACGCCCAACTCGACCCCGCGCAGAAGGCACGGGCACAAGCTTCTGATCGCCGTGCCGTTGAAACTCATCGCGCTCCGGCTGAGCAAGCGCGGCCCAACTGGTGGGGGCGTCTCTGGCGCCGCAGGAAAGGCTGACAGAAGCCGTCGACCCACTACACCAGGCGCCTTCGGGGTCGTACGCGGTCTCGTCACGATGCCCCGAGAACACGACTGATCACATCGTTGGGGCAGCCGAGCAGCTGGAGCGTATGGGCACGCACCATCCAGGTCTGGACCTTGCAAAGTCCGCAATTGCCGCGGTGAGTGCATCACTCCGTGAAGGACGCAACGGAAGTCTGCTGTCGTGGCCATCGCACCTTTCTCCTGAGCGCGGCGCACCGGGCGCCGCCGGAATCGGGAGTCAAGGATGTCCATCCCAACCCAGATGAGCCTGGTCGGTTTCATCGCCTCAGCACCCGAACTGCACTTCACCAAGGCAGGCGCTGAGTGCTGCCGCATGCGCGTCGGCATCGAGCAGTGGCGCAAGGAGGTCGACGGCGGCTTCACGAAGCTCGACCCGACCTTCCACGACATGGTCGCCTTCGAGAGCACAGCCCGCGAGACCTACGCCCGCTTCCGCAAGGGCGACTCGTTCGTGGCCAGCGGCTACGTCCACGAGTACGAGGTGGACGGCCGCGAGGGCAGCGTCATCAAGGAAGAGTTCGTCGCACGCAAGATCGGCCACAACGTCAACAAGACCGACTACGTCGTCCAGCGCGGCCGGCACGGCGCGGAGCGGTCGCTGACCGCGGTCCCGCAGCCTCCCGCCGTCGGCCTCTGATGGCTTGCGGCGATGAGTCCGTATCCGGACGAGCCCGACGACCCTGACGGCTACCGCAGCGTGACTGAACTCCTGGAACGACCGCCGGTTCCAATCAACTGGAACCTTTTGGACGCGGAGCAGGCCGAGATCGAGTGGCACGACCTCGACTTGTGGGTCAAGTGGCTCAAGAGCACGTTCGGGCTCTCGCCAAACATCGTGCCCCCGTACTGGCACCGCCACGACGAACTCGTCTGGGAACTCTCGGCGCTGCACTGCCACTGGCTCAGCTGCTACCACGAGTCCGCCTCTCCCTCTGCACCGATCAGCTGGATGCGGGAGTTCGCCGAAGCCCGAAGCCGGCTGCGGGACTGGGTCTCGATCTGCGGTACCCGGCTCGACCGCGACCGCCCAACCAGGCAGACCACCTGGCCCGGCGAACTCCCCGCTGACGCTGGCGGAGAGATCGAGATCCGAGACCGCAACAAGGACTTCGCCGACTTCGTCCGCGAAGACGTTATGCGCCGACGCCGGATCGAGGCAATCGCGAACCAGCAGCTCATTGGGTGAGCCGGATCTGCGCCATGGCCGAGTCGCCCGAACTTTCGTCCACAGCATCCGCGACGCCACAGGCCGGGCCGCAATCACCGGCGCACGGTCGATACCCGACCCCCGAAGGAGGGAACATGCTTCTCCCCCACGCACAGACGCTCGCGCAAGCCAGGTCGTACGTCGCCGCCCTCGCCGACCGGGCGCTGACCATCGATGCGTCGTCCGCGTACGAGCGGGTGCTGCTAGAACTCGACGGCGTCCACGGCGACGATTGCCCGGCACTCGACACTGAGGACCTCACCGACGACCGCGACATCCTCCTCGCCGTCGCGAGCGACGCCGTGGAGCAGCTCGAGAACTACGGAGTCGACCCTCTGTCGGTCGAGCTCATCCTGGCGCTGCTCGTTGACGCGCACGACCTGGACATAGGCTGATGTACGGCGAGAACGGTGCCCAGATGCGCACGGAGTTGGCTGCGCTCCTGCGCCAACACCGGGTGATGCATCGCCTCGCCGTAGACTCGTCCCCCGAGCGGGCCAAGGTCGGGCAACAGATCCTTCGCTTCAGGCGCACGCTCGTCGTCTGGTGCGCGCAAGCCATTCGTGTGGCACAGCCGCTCACGTTCCCGAACATCCCGCAGAAGCCGGCGGACCCCTTCCGCGCCACGAACGAGCATGGCGCAGCAGTGAGCGAGCTGGCCCGCGCCCTGGAACTCGCTCGCGATCAGGCAACGACGCCGACCGCGTCCAGCACGGAGATCGCGACGCCGAACTTGAACGACGTCGTCGAACACTGGCGCTTGGCGGCGCGGGCTGCGGCACTGGCCGAGCACGACACCGCGCCCGACCTGGCCGTTCACCTCACGGCAGCCCAGGCCCGAACCATCGCAGGCGACGTCGCGGCGATCAGCCAAGCACTGGTCGTGCTCGATCGTCGCTACCGGAACACACCCGACTGGGAGTCGCTCGCTGGCTGCGATCGACTCGGGTGGGCGGCACTCGCCACGGCGCTCGACGTCAGCCTCGGGCAACCCGACTACAGCGTCGACCAAACCGGCTGGCGCCCGCGGACCAAGCCGATCCGTGGACCGGCTAAGCCGGGAGTCCTCGGAGTGCTCCAGGCCGAGCACAACCTTCTGGTCCGGCTGAAGTCGTTCCCAAGTGCCATGAACCTGCGCCTGATCGTCGACTCTCAGCGTCTGCTCACCTCGCAGCTCATTCCGTACGCAGAGCGGGTCGATCCCGAGCTGGCCGAGCAGTGGCGAGTCCGCTCCGCGACGTACTCGCGGATCCAGCGCGAGCTCCGCAACGTCGGGGGAAGACTCGGCAATGGCGCCGGCGCCACAGCAGAGGCCGCGAACGCGGTCAGCCGAATGAAGGCATTGCCGTCCGCCACCGTGATCGAGCCGCGGATGCTCGGTGGCTTCCAGACACTCTTCCGCCGCATCGACGAACGCATCAGCGATGTCCTCGAAGCCGGAGTCGAGCGCGGGGCATTCGTCCAGCGCGTGAGGGTCCCCCGACTGGTGAGCGGCGAGGGACGGATGGTCCACCCGGTTCGCGAGCGCTTCGTGCCTGTCGCCCGCGCGGCCGACCTCGAGGTCATCAGAACCGCACGTGAGCATCTGCGGCCTCGGGCAGAGCCTGCCGCGGCGTCGCCGGGCGCGAGCCGTGTCGATCTTCATGCCGCCCTCATCCACCGTCCGCCCGAGAAGGGAGCACAGTTCGATGTCCCAGGTCTCTAGCGCGAAGGCGTCCGTTCCCCGGCCAAGGCAGAAGATGGAGCGTCTGCTCTCGGTCACGAGGTGGCCGAAGCGCCCCGGGATGCCCGGCGCATCTGAGGCTCGGGTGGGGCCATGTGGTTGCGAGACCTTCTCGGGTCGCCCATTCGGGGGATCGGTCCCGCGCGGTCCCTCGACGCGCCATCGACCAGCAGCCGAATTCGCGACTCCAAGCCACTTCGACACGATCATGCCTCGCCAACCTGTCGTGGGGCCAGCGCCTCGAGGATCTCGGCGGTAACCGGATCCACCGCCTCGTCCGGCTCGATGTAGTGCTGCTTGGTGATCTTTGAGGAGGTGTGGCCGAGCATCTCGGCAGCCAGGTCTGCTCCTCCGGCCCGATCAAGAACGGTCGCGACCGTGCGGCGGAACGAGTGCGGGGTGACGCCTTCGATGCCCGCTTCGTGAAGGACCGCGCGTAGCCGTCGGCGGATGTTGTTGGTCGTCAACGGGGTGCCGTTGCGAGTGAAGAAGATCAGATGGTCCGGCTCCTCGGACGCGATCATCACCAGCCGCGCCCGGAGCACCTCGGCCGTGAAAGACGGCACCGACACCGTCCTGGTCGACTTCATCGACTTGGGATGGGGCTGCCGATGTGTCGGCTTCCCGGCCGGCGACACGATCGTCCCGCAGAGCCGGGCCGTGGCCGGGGTCGTGGTGACGTCGACGTCGCACTTGCGGATCGCGAGCACCTCGCCGATCCGGGCCGACGTGCCGAGCATGACCTCGATGATCTGCTCCAGCTGCCCGTCCGGTGGCGGGCCCGGCACGCCGGGGCCGCGGCGCCAACCGCGGACCGCTCGACGGATCTGTTCGACCTGCTCGACGGTGAGCGACATCGCCTGCGCGGGCGGCTTGCGGAGACGGGCGGTGTCGCGGACGGGGTTCTCCCGGATCGCGTCGTAGCGGACGGCGAGCGCGAAGGCGAGGCTCAGGACGGTGCGGGCCTGCTTCGCCATGCTGTAGCTCTTGGTCTTGGCGAGCGTCTTGATGAATTGGTCGACCTTGCGGACGCTGATCTCGCGCAGCGCGTAGTGCTCGAAGGCGGGTAGGACGAGCCGACGCATGTTGCGCTCGTAGAGAGCTCGGGTGCTGGGCGCGAGTGCATCCTCCAGGTCGAGGTCGGCGAGCCACACGTCGACGAGATGTCGGAAGGAGCTGGCCGCGGTGAGCTCGCCCTGTCCGACGTTCTGCTCGTTGCGCGCGGCGAGCACCTCCTTGAGCTTGCGCTCGGCGGCCTTCGGGGAGTCCGCTGTCGCCTGGACGCGGCGCAGTTGGCCGTCGTAGTCCCGGAATCGGGTCAGCGCGCGTGCTCGGCCGTCGTGGGTCTTCTCGAAGTAGATCTCGCCGAAGGTGCCGATCGGCGTGCGCGGCCTAGCCACGGTCGTTCACTCGCCGCTCGGCCCATGCCCCGGCTCGATCTCCCGCTGGCGGAGCAGCCAGGCCAGGACGTCGGAGGTGGCGAAGCGGACGCGACCGCCGACCTTGATCGCGCACGGCCCCTTGCCGTCGGTGCGCCAGTCGCGGATCGTCGTGACCGGCACGTCGAGGTACTCGGCGAGCGCCTCGATGCTCAGCAGCGGCTCGAGGGCACTCAGCGTGCTGTTGTTGGTCTCCATGACCGTGAGGTGAGCGTCGAGCCCCAGATGGCCCCGCGAGGCTCCATGACATCCCATGCCGATGCTGGCGGATGCGGCTCGGAGGGGTCTCGCGACAGGGTTTCTGGCTGGTTTCTGGCTGTCGGATCAAATCTCAAATGCTTTCAGGCTCGGAGATCGGCGATCTCCGAGCCTGAAATTCGTAGCGGGGGCAGGATTTGAACCTGCGACCTCTGGCTAAGAGCGCAAACCACAGCAAGCGCCGGCGCAGACCGACAACCGGCTGCATGTAGGAGCAGAAGGTCCCCCGGCGTCTCTGAAGTCGGCCCGACTGACACCACCGGACCGGGTGGCACCGGCGATCGCTCCAGAGGGTCGATTAGGAGTCGATTCTCCACAGGCCGCGCGGTGAGGGCTGCACACCTTCAGTTACGAGGGCAAACCTGTCCTCGCAATCACGAAGGAGCACACGATGAGCACCACCGTCGACACCAGCCACGAAAGCATGATCCTCACCATCGACGAGGCGGCGGCGTACCTGGCGATCCCGAAGGCGACGCTGTACACATGGCGGACTCGCCGGGCCGGGTTTGGACCACGCGCCGTGAAGATGGGCGGTTGCCTGCGCTACCGCCGCGCGGACCTCGACGCCTGGATCGTCGAGCACCTCGAGCCCGCAGCAGGCGAGTAGGGCCATGGCCAGGCCGCCACTCCCCCTCGGCACCTGGGGAACCATCACCACCGAAAAGATCCGCGACGGAAGCTACCGCGCACTGACCCGGTTTCGTGACACCGACGGCAACACTCGTCGTGTCACTGCGACGGGTTCGAGCAAGGCGGCTGCGGAGCGAGCGCTTCGAGACGTCCTGAGCACGCGCACCGCGCCAGCAGGAGAACTCCTCACAGCAGAGACCCGGCTGATCGACCTCGCCAACCAGTGGATCACTGGTCTTGAGGCCGAAGGACGGATCGAGCAGACCACCATCAACGAGTACCGCCGGGTGCTGGACAACCTGGTGCTGCCCAGTATTGGCGGGCTGAAGCTCCGCGAGGCCACCACGGGGCGCCTGGACCGGCTCCTGCTGCGGTTGCGCGATCAGAGCGTGAACCGGCAACGCAAGGCCAAGGTCGTCCTCGGGGCCATGCTCGACCTCGCGGTTCGACACGACGCGATCCCGACGAACCCGGCCCGCGGGACGACCCGGGTCCACCGTCCCAGGCAGGAGACCAAAGCTCTCCGGGTCGAGGACCTGGTCGCGATCCGCGCAGCTGTACGTCGGTGGGTCAACGCGGACCGCCCTGGACCCAGGGCCACCGGTGACATGGCCGACATCATCGACCTGATGCTCGCCACTGGGTGCCGCATCGGCGAGGTCCTTGCCCTGCGCTGGAGCGACCTGGACCTCGATGGGGACCTGCCCAGCCTCACGGTGTCGGGCACGATCAAGACCGAGACCGGAAAGGGCACGTATCGCAAGCCCACGCCGAAGTCGGACGCCAGCCAGCGAACCGTGGTGCTGCCCCGGTTCGCGGCCGAGCTGCTCCGCGTGCGCCGAGAGTTCGCGACACCCAACGAGAACGACGCCGTCTTTGCCACCCGCAACGGCACGTGGCATCAGGTCGTCAACATCGAGCGGCGGTGGCGGCAGATCCGCAAGGACACCGGCTTTGAGTGGGTGACCCCCCACACGTTTCGCAAGACGGTGGCGACGCTGATCTCGGAGGCCGCCACATCAGAACTCGCCTCGCGCCAGCTCGGCCACTCCTCGAGCCAGGTCACTCGGGACCACTACATCGCCAAACCGCCGGTCTCAGCCGACCTCTCCGAGCTCCTCGAGCGGCTCGCTGAGAGCGACGACGCGAGCTCGGATTCGTAGGCCCCGAAATCGTTTGCGACTAGTAAACGACCATTCTGAGGATCCACTTCAAAACCAGAACCGCCCCTGACCCGCGTTTCCGCAGCTCAGAGGCGGTTTTTTGGTCGGGCTGACAGGATTTGAACCTGCGACCCCTTGACCCCCAGTCAAGTGCGCTACCAAACTGCGCCACAGCCCGAACGGCTCCCCATCAGGCTGGCCGTGTTGCTGCCAGTGGTGCTGGTGAGCCGGGTGAACCCTACCGGACCGTCCCGCCCGGCCAGGAATCGGGCCGGGCCACCGCGAAGCCCTACGGTTGTCGCATGACCGACGATCCCGAGGTCGTCCAGCCGGACCTCACCTTCGCCGACCTCGGGCTCGATGAGCGTGTCCTGAGAGCCGTCAGCGACGTCGGCTACGAGACGCCCTCGCCGATCCAGGCGGCTACCATCCCGACGCTGCTGACCGGGCGCGACGTGGTCGGACTGGCGCAGACCGGCACCGGCAAGACCGCCGCGTTCGCGCTGCCGATCCTCTCGCGCCTCGATCTCCGTCAGAAGTCGCCGCAGGCCCTGGTGCTGGCGCCGACGCGCGAGCTGGCGCTCCAGGTGTGCGAGGCGTTCGAGCGATACGCCACGCACCTGCCCGGAGTCCACGTGCTGCCCGTCTACGGCGGCCAGGGGTACGGCGTTCAGCTGAGCGCGCTGCGTCGTGGCGTGCACGTCGTGGTCGGCACGCCCGGCCGGATCATGGACCACCTCGACCGCGGGACGCTCGACCTGACGCAGCTGCGGTTCCTGGTGCTCGACGAGGCCGACGAGATGCTCAACATGGGCTTCGCCGAGGACGTCGAGACGATCCTGGCCGACACCCCCGAGGACAAGAACGTCGCGTTGTTCTCGGCCACGATGCCGGCCTCGATCCGCCGCATCTCCAAGAAGTACCTCCGCGACCCCGAAGAGATCACGGTCAAGAACAAGACCGCGACCGCCTCCAACATCACCCAGCGCTACCTCACCGTGTCCTACCCCCAGAAGGTCGACGCGCTCACGCGCATCCTCGAGGTCGAGAACTTCGAGGGGATGATCGTCTTCGTCCGCACCAAGAACGAGACCGAGACGCTGGCCGAGAAGCTGCGGGCACGCGGCTTCTCGGCGGTCGCCATCAACGGCGACATCGCCCAACCCCAGCGCGAGCGGACCATCGGCGAGCTGCGCGACGGCAAGCTCGACATCCTGGTCGCGACCGACGTGGCAGCCCGCGGTCTCGACGTCGAGCGGATCAGCCACGTCGTCAACTTCGACATCCCGACCGACCCCGAGTCCTACGTGCACCGCATCGGCCGCACCGGGCGGGCCGGACGCAGTGGCGACGCCATCTCGTTCGTCACCCCACGCGAGCGACATCTGCTGCGCGCCATCGAGAAGACCAGCCGCAAGTCGCTCACCGAGATGCAGCTGCCGACGGTCGACGACGTCAACCTCACCCGCCTCGCCCGCTTCGACGACTCGATCAGCGAGGCCCTGTCGGTCCCGGACCGCATCACCTTCTTCCGAGACGTGGTCTCCCACTACGTCCGCGAGCACGACGTGCCCGAACTCGACGTGGCCGCGGCGCTGGCCGTCGTGCTCCAGGGCAACACCCCTCTGCTGCTCGAACCCGAGCCCGAGCGCCCCGCTCGCCGGGAGCGCCCGGAGCGCGGCGCCCCCGCGGATCGTGCACCTCGTGAGCATCGGCCGCGCCGTGAGGGCGACGCCGCGCTGGCGACGTACCGCATCTCTGTGGGCAAGCGGCACAAGGTGGAGCCGCGCCAGATCGTCGGCGCCATCGCCAACGAGGGCGGGCTCGAGAGACGCGACTTCGGGCACATCGCCATCAAGCCCGACTTCTCGCTGGTCGAGCTACCTGCCGACCTGTCGCCGGCCACGCTGAAGAAGCTGGCGGGCACCCGCATCTCGGGCAAGCTGATCGAGATCCGGCTCGATGAGGGTCCGCCCGGTCAGCGCCCGGGCAACCAGCGCAAGCCGCGGCACAAGAACCGCTGACGGAGCTGGTTTCGAGACGGGACTTCGTCCCTCCTCAACCAACGAGTCTGGTTTCGAGTCTGGTTCGTCCCTCCTCAACCAACGGAGCTGGTTCGTCCCTCCTCAACCAACGAGTCTGGTTTCGAGTCTGGTTCGTCCCTCCTCAACCAACGAGTCTGGTTTCGAGACGGGACTTCGTCCCTCCTCAACCAACGGAGTCCTCCTCAACCAACGGCGCCCGAGTCCTGGTCGACCATCAGCGACGAGGTGTCCACCGCGACGAAGGCCGAGGCAGGGATGGTCTTGAGCTCCTCGATGAGCCCCGAGGGCCAGTTGCCGTTCTGCTCTCCTTGGAAGTACCACGCCGAGCCGTTGTCGGCGAGGACCAGTCCGTACGTCTGCATGGCCGCGATCACCCGGCGCGCCCGAGTGCTGTAGCCGGCCGTGGAGAACCCTGCGTCGAGACGGAACCGAGCCCCCATCGGCGGGTAGGCCAGCGACGAGTGCGAGCCCGCGTCGTGCCGGGCCGGCCACAGGTGGTGGCTGCTGGTCTCAGATGTGGTGAAGCGGATGGCGTGGTCGATGGTGTTGTCGCGTACCTCGCGCCAGCGCAGCAGGCCCGGCAGGATCGCCAGACCGGCGGCATCGGCCGAGGTCCAGCGGTCGGGGCGAAGCCTGTTGGACCTCAGCGACCAGACCGCACCCGAGCCCGCACGCCACTTGCCGCTGCGGATCCGGGTGTTCCAGGTCTCGTAGAGCTTGCAGCGGGCCTTGTCGACGACGATCGCGTGCATGTCTCCCCCGGAGTTGCGGCCGCCCTCGATCCTGGTGTCGCGCCCGAACGGGTAGCGCACCTTGTCGCTCTCGGCGGCGTAGTCGAAGCGCACCGAGACCCTGGGGTGGTCACCTCGCACGACGGTCACCGGGATGCCGTAGTTGGGCCCATCGCCGTACGACGGACCGAAGTCGGGATGCAGGTCGCGATCGGTGTCCATGTGGGACAGCCACTGGTCGGACCGCGCGTGCACCGGCAGCGCACTGATGTCGGCGTGCCACCAGTTGTCGGCGGGAAGCACCCGACACCCGCCGACGGGTGCTCGCTCGACGGTCGGCAGGGGCGAGCTCGCGACCGACGTCTCGAGCAGCCCGACCGGCATGACGGCGATGCTGGCCAGGAGTGCGAAGAGCAGAACGCGGGGGGAGCGCATCTGACGACGTTA
This sequence comes from Nocardioides agariphilus, assembly GCF_015352445.1. Lineage (GTDB taxonomy): Bacteria > Actinomycetota > Actinomycetes > Propionibacteriales > Nocardioidaceae > Nocardioides > Nocardioides agariphilus. The sequence goes on along the minus strand of NZ_JADKPO010000015.1, from coordinate 43,167 downwards.
GCGTTTGCGCTTCTCCCGCGGGCGCTGATTGACCACGATCGGGGTGCCGACGAAGCCGAACTGCTCGCGCAGGCGTCGCTCGATGTAGCGCTCGTAGGACGCCTCGAGCTTGCCGCTGGTGAACAGCACGAAGGTCGGCGGTGAGGTCGAGGGCTGGGTGCCGAAGAGGATCTTGGGCTGCTTCCCGCTGCGCACCGGGTGAGGGTGTTCGGCGACCAGCCGGCCCAGGAAGGCGTTGAGCGTTCCCGTGGGTACGCGCGTCTCCCAGCCCTCGATGGCCTTGTCGAGCGCGGGCACCAGACGGTCGACGTGCCAACCGGTGCGAGCGGTGATGTTGATGCGTGGGGCCCACTGCACCTGCACGAGGTCGCGCTCGATCTCACGGTCGAGGTAGTAGCGCCGCTCCTCGTCGACCAGGTCCCACTTGTTGAACGCGATGACCAGCGCACGCCCGGCGTCGCGGATCGTCTGGATGATGCGCATGTCCTGCTCGGAGATCGACTCGCTGCCGTCGAGGACGAGTACGGCGACCTCGGCGCGGTCGATCGCGGTCGAGGTGCGCAACGAGGCGTAGTACTCGTGGCCCGAGGCCTCCTTGACCCGCTTGCGGATCCCGGCGGTGTCGATGAAGCGCCAGGTGCGGCCACCCAGCTCGACCAGCTCGTCGACGGGGTCGACGGTGGTGCCCGCGACGTTGTCGACGACGGAGCGCTCCTCCCCCGCCAGCTTGTTGAGCAGCGAGGACTTGCCGACGTTGGGCTTGCCGACGATCGCGATCCGCCGGGGACCGGCCTCCTGCTCGAAGCTCTCCTGGGGCGCCTCGGGCAGCGCAGCGAGCACGGCGTCGAGGAGGTCGCCGGAGCCGCGACCGTGAAGCGCCGAGACGGTGTGGGGCTCGCCCAGCCCGAGGTTCCACAGCCCGAAGGCCTCAGCCTCGGCGCGTGTGTCGTCGACCTTGTTGGCGGCGAGCACGACCGGCTTGTTGGAACGCCTGAGCACCCGGACCACGGCCTCGTCGGCGTCGGTGATGCCGATGGTCGCGTCCACGACGAACAGCACGGCATCGGCCAGGGTGACCGCGATCTCGGCCTGGGCGCGGATGCGTTCGGCCAGCCCCCGGGCGTCGGGGTCCCAGCCCCCGGTGTCGACGACCGTGAAAGCCCGGCCGTTCCAGACGGCGTCGTAGGAGATGCGGTCGCGCGTGACACCTGGCACGTCCTCGACCACCGCCTCACGCCGGCCGATGATGCGGTTGACGAGCGTCGACTTGCCGACGTTGGGGCGGCCGACGACGGCGAGGATCGGGCCGCCACCTAGGTTCGGGAGCTCGGTCATCGGGTTCCTCCATCGGGCCGCTGGGCCGGCTCGTGGGCCAGCCGCTCGGTCAGTGTGTGGGCGGCGTCGCGCGCGACCAGCACGTGGACGCTGAGGTCGAGACTGGTCGCGTCGACCTGCCGAGGGGTGCGCGGCCAGGACTGGCGGGTCGTGCGGTAGGGCGCGCCGTACACGATGTCGATCCCACCCTCGACGGCTCGTCCCCGCAGGACCGAGACCGGGACGACCGGTGCGCCCGACACGAGGGCGAGGTAGGCAGCGCGCCGGTTGAACCTGTCGCGCTCCACGACACCGGGGCTGCCCTCCAGGAGGATCGCGAGCGCCTGGTCGGCCGCGAGGACCTGCAGGGCGGTCCGCACGCTCTGCGGCTCGCTGATGACGTGCACGGGGCGCGGACCGAACAGCTCCAGCAACCGGCCGTCACCGGGCTCCGCGTGCGCTGCGGCGAGCACGGCAGGGCCGGCGGTGGGCACGTTGTCGCGGCCGTGCTCGGTGACGCGGAGGCGACGGCGGGTCACGAGCCGCCCGAACCAGCGCTGGAACGATGACGGCCGGCGGGCCGTGCTCACTGCACCCTCTCCCCGGCGCGAAGGCCCGCTGCAGCCTCGACCAGCTGCACGACCAAGCCGACGACCTCGTCGAGGGTGTGTGCGGTGCCATCGACATGGACCGCGCCCTCGGCCATTACCAGCGGCGACGTGGCCCGCCCGGAGTCGATCGCGTCGCGGGCCAGCAACGACTCTCGAGTGGCCTCGACGTCGGCGCCGCCCTCCTCGAGGGCTCGCCGTCGGGCGCGCGCGGCCGGGTCGGCGGTGAGGTAGACCTTCACCTCGGCCTCGGGGGCCACCACCGAGCCGATGTCGCGACCCTCGACCACGATCCCGCCCTCGCCGATGACGTCGCGCTGGATCTCGAGCAGACGCGAGCGTACGGAGGGTACGGCGGCGACCGGCGAGACTGCGGCGTTGACCTCGTCGGAGCGGATGGCCAGGCCGACGTCGATGCCGTCGACCAGGATCGTCGGACCCAGCGGGTCGGTGCCGGAGAGGATCTCGGGCTCCTCGACACGAGCAGCGACGGCATTGGGGTCGTGGACGTCGACATCGTGACGCAGCATCCACCAGGTCATCGCGCGGTACATCGCGCCGGTGTCGAGGTAGCGCAGTCCGAGGCGGACGGCCACCCCGCGAGACGTGCTCGACTTGCCCGAGCCCGAGGGGCCGTCGATGGCGACGACGTAGTGGTCCCAGGGCTTGCTCACAGGGGGCAAGGCTACCGGTGGGTCACCCATCCCCGAGATTCGAGAGCGGCCAGCAGGTGCTCGGAGCTGTCGTCGGCCACCACGAGCTCGAACAGGCCGGTGGGACGACCCGGGTCGTGGTCGATGTGGATGTCCTCGATGCTGACCCCGCTGGCAGCCACGTCCGCGAACAGCCGCCCCATCTCACCGGCGCGGTCGGGCACCGAGACGAACACCGAGGCCATCTCTCTGGCCGGACCGCCGTGCTTGCCCGGGATCGCGCGCGTGCCCTCGACACCCCGGGACAGGATCCGCACCAGCTCCTCGCGGTTGCTCTTGGACACGGCGGCGATCAGGGCGTCGAGCTGCTCGCGCACCTCGCGGAGCAGGTGTACGACGGCGGGGGCGTTGCCGGTCACGATCTGCTGCCAGAGCTCCGGGTCGCCGGCCGCGACCCGGGTGACGTCACGGACCCCCTGACCCGACAGGGCCAGGTGTCCTGGCGGGGCCTCGGCGAGCCGACCCGCCACCAGGCTGGCCAACAGGTGCGGTAGGTGCGAGGTCCGGGCGACCGCCCGATCATGCTCGTCGGGGGACATCCGCACGGGCAGTGCGCCCACCGCCGCGACCAGGGAGAGCACGACGTCCACGGCCTCGGTCGCCGAGTCCTGGTGCGGCGTCACGGCCCAGGGTCGGCCGTCGAACATGGCTGCGCTGGCCGCGAGCGGCCCCGAACGCTCGCTGCCCGCCATCGGGTGTCCACCGACGTAGCGGGACAACCCGGACAGACCGGAGGCGCGCAGCTGCTCCAGCGGGCCGGTCTTGATGCTCCCGACGTCGGTGACCACGGCGCCGCGGTGCGCGCCCAGTGCCCAGCGCAGCGTCTCGCCGATCACGTCGGGCGGCACGGCCACCACTACCAGCTGCGGCGGTGGTGCGATGTCGGGGACCAGTTGGCCCGCGCCCAGGCCCATGGCCGCGCGGAGGTTCTCGGGCGAGACGTCGCGCAGCCAGACCGAGATGCCGCGTCGGCGCAGCGCGAGGCCGATCGAGGTGCCGAGGAGGCCGGCACCGACGATCAGCACGGGGCCCTGCAGGCCCGGCCGATCAGGCATCGACGGTCTCCTCATCGGGCACCTCATCGGGCACCGAGCGCACCCGGGTCAGGTCCTTGCGCAGCGCGGCCGCGCCGTGCAGGTAGACGTGGGTGATGTCGGCGCGCGGCAGGTCGGTCTCGACGTGCGCGAGCATCCGGACCACCCGGGGCATCGAGCCGGCGATCTCCAGCTCACGCGCACACAGCAGCGGCACCTCGCCGAAGCCGAGCCGCCGGGCGGCGTACGCCGGGAACTCCGCGACCAGGTCGGAGGTCGCGGTGAAGATCACGGAGATGAAGTCGTCGACCTCGAGGCCGTTGGAACCCATCACGTCCAGGACCATCTCGGCGACCCGCTCGAGCATGTGGTCACGGTCGTCGGCCTCGAGCTGGGTGGCGCCGCGCACCGCTCGGACAGCCACGTGGCTTCCTTCCTCCTCGGGCCGCGGGGGCACGGCCGACGAGGAGAACGGTAACGGCCGCCGTCAGTGCCGGGGACGGAAGTGATCCAGTCGAGACGTCAAGACGCCCTCGCCGCGCGTCAGATCGGGCATCAGCAGGGTCAGCCGGTGCACCTGCCCGGCCGGCACGTGTCCGGAGACGACCACTGCGGCCCCACGGCTCTCGGTGGCAAGCGGCACTCCCCCTGCTTGCGCCAGCAGCGACAGCACCGGACCGAGGCTGGGAGCGGGCACCTCGAGCTCGAAGCGGTGCACCGGGTCGCACACCACCGTGCCCGCCTGGGCGATGATCCGTCTCATCAGCAGCCGGGTGAGGTCCCGGAAGTCGCCAGCCGTGCTCGACATCGACTTGTCGAAGGTGCCGTGCATGCGGCTCTGGCGCGGCCAGAACCCCGAGTGCGTCATTCGGATTCGGGCGTCCGGGATCTCCCAGCCGGCGTTGCCGTGGAGGAGCGAGGAGTGGACGGTGGTCTCCACGGCCGTGAAGAAGGCCGGCGGCATCGAGCCCAGCTCCACCTCCAGGCCGAAGTCGACACCGCTGCCGACCGGTGCCGGCTCGATGCGCAGGCCGACAGTGGCCAGGTAGGGGTTGGCATCGGTGCCGATCAGCTCGAACGCCGCTCCGGTGCCGGTCAACCGCTCGGTGCAGATCATCGCGGTGTCGCGGAACCGCACCGGCACGCCGTACTCCTCGTCGAGCAGCGCTCCGATCACCTGCTGCTGGACCTCGCCGTAGAGGGAGAGTCTCAGCTCGCTCGTGCCGTCGGGCTCGTCGTCGACTCGAAGACCGATCAGCGGATCCTGCTCGGCGAGCCGCTCGAGGGCGGCGAACAGAGCGGGGCGGTCCTGGTCGTCCAGCGGCTCGACGACGGCCGACAGGCTGGGCCGGGCGAACTGCTCGGCCATGCCTGGATCCCCCGGCCCGAACCCGTCGCCGATGCGGGCACTGTCGAGGCCACGGAGCACCACGACCTGCCCAGCCGTCGCCACGTCGGCGGGCTCGAGCTCGCCGCACCTGAAGACGCGTAGCCCGGTGACCTTCTCCGGCCCGGCCTTGCCGAGGGCGAGACGGTCGCGCACCCGGAGCGTCCCGCTCCGCAGCAGGGCGACGACGTGCTTGCCGCCCGCTGCATCGCGGTCGATCTTGAAGATCACACCCGCAGGTGGGCCGTCGTCATGCGGCTCCCTGCTCGGCAGGAGCCTCGGCACGGCGTGCAGGAGGTCGCGCACGCCGTCGCCGGTGAGGGCGGAGCCGAACAGGACCGGTACGTCGGCCGCGAGGCGCTCGCGTACCTCCAGCTCGACGAACTCCGGGTCCGCCCCACGACGGTCAACCTTGTTCACGAAGATCACCGTCGCGATGTCGAGGCGTTGCAGCGCCCGCATGAGGACCAGCGTCTGGGCCTGCACACCCTCGACAGCCGACACGACGAGAACAGCGCCGTCGAGCAGGCACAAGGATCGCTCCACCTCCGCCACGAAGTCTGAGTGCCCAGGAGTGTCAACCAGGTTGACGATCGTGTCGTCGACCTCGAAAGACACCACGGCCGCACGGATCGTGATGCCCCGGCGTCGCTCGAGCGCCATCGTGTCGGTGTGGGTGGAGCCCGCATCCACGCTGCCGGGCTCCGCGAGCACGCCTGCCTCGTAGAGCAGGCGCTCGGTCAGGGTCGTCTTGCCGGCGTCAACATGCGCCAGGACCCCCAAGTTGAGCGTGCGCAACCTTCACATCCTTTGTCCATGGGGTGGCTGGGGACGTGAAAGCAGCTCGCATCGGCGTTCTCCTCGGTCGGGTCTCGGACTCCATGGCAGCGCGATCAGGACGCTGATGGCAAGCGGATTTGATCGCTCACACCGGGCCAGCGGGGGCCGCCGCCCGTGGTGCAGGGGCAAGGACCTCCAGCACCGAGCCCCCGCCACCACCAGCCAGACGGCCTAGAGCTGCGCCTGGTCCAACAGCTCGCCGAGCTCGGCGAGTGTGAGGTCACGCAACTCACCGGACGGCAGGCCCTTGAGGACGACCGGCCCGATGGCCGTGCGGGTAAGGCGGCGCACGGGGTGACCGACGTGGTCGAGCAGGCGTCGGACGATGCGGTTGCGACCCTCGTGGATCACCAGCTCCACGATCGACTTCTCCCTGCCCTGCTGGACCAGGCGGATGCTCGAGACGGTCACGGGACCGTCGTCGAGAGTGACACCGTCGAGAAGCGTGCGCAGGGTGCCGGTCGAGACGCGTCCCTCGACCTCGGCGACGTAGGTCTTGTCGACCTCGTAGGACGGGTGCGCCAACCGCTGGGCGAAGTCGCCGTCGTTGGTCAGCAGGATCAGCCCGTCGGTGTCGGTGTCGAGCCTGCCCACATGGAACAGACGCTCCGGCCTGTCGGCGACCAGGTCCTGGAGGGTGCGGCGGCCCTCCGGGTCCGACATCGTCGAGACCACGCCCCTGGGCTTGTTGAGCGCGAGGTAGACAGAAGCCGAGACGGGCGGCAGCCGCTTGCCGTCGACACGGATCACCGCAGTCCGCGGGTCGACCTTGGTGCCGAGCCGGGTGACCACCTCGCCGTCGACCTCGACCAGTCCGTCGAGCATCAGCTCCTCGCACTTGCGGCGCGAGGCCACCCCCGACTGGGCGAGCAGCTTCTGGAGACGGATCAGGCCCTCGTCATCGGTCTGGATCCCCGCCTCGCTCACCGACCCATTATCAGGGCATCATGCCGTGGCGGCGGCCTGGCCCAACGAGTCGGCCAGCTCGTCGACCAGGTCGTCCATGTCCGGCAGGTAGGGAGCCAGCTCGGGGAGCTCCTCGAGTGAGGTGACGCCGATCCGCTCGAGGAAGTAGGCGCTCGTGCGATAGAGGTGCGCTCCCGTCGAGGTGTCCTGGCCGGCTTCCTCGACCAGACCGCGCGAGACCAGCGTGCGCATCACGCCGTCGACGTTGACCCCACGGATCGCGGAGACGCGAGCGCGCGAGACCGGCTGCTTGTAGGCGACGACCGCAAGCGTCTCCAGCGCGGCCTGGGTCAGGCGGGCCTGCTGGCCCTCCAGGACGAACCTCTCGACCACCGGCGCGAACTCCTCGCGGGTGTAGTAGCGCCAGCCGCCGGCCACGTTGCGCAGCTCGAAGCCACGCCCCTGCTCGTCGTACTCGCCTGCCAGCTGGGCCAGCGCGTCGTCAACGGCCGAGACCGGGTGACCGACCGCGCTCGCCAGGGTGACCCGGTCGAGCGGCTGGTCGGCGACCATCAGCAGGGCCTCCAAGGAGGGCTTGAGGTCGCCGACGGCGACATCGAGCCGGTCCTGGTCGTCAGTCATCGGGGACGTCCTCCTCGCGTGCGGCCGATGAATCGGCCGATGAATCGGCCGATGAATCAGCCAGTGGTTCGGGCAGTGGAGCGGGAGCGCCCTCGAACTCGTCGATCTCGAACTCCTCGGCGTCCTCGCTGCCCTCACCGGTCCAGCGGACGGTCAGCTCGCCGAGCGGGGTGACCTGGTCGAAGCCGACCGCCCCTTCACGGAACAGCTCGAGCAGCGCCAAGAACCTGGCCACGGTCGTCATCAGGTCGGGCGAGTCGCCGCACAGCGCACGGAAGGTCATCGTGCCGCTGCGACGCAGCCGGTCGACCACCAACACGGCCTGCTCGCGCACACTGACCCGAGCAACGTGGATGTGCTGCAGCGACAGCTCCGGCGTGGCCTTGGGCTCGAGCGCCTTGGCCGCCAGGGCAGCGAACTGGTCGAGCCCGATGCCGATGAGCACCTCGGGCAGCAACGAGGCGAACCTGTCCTCCAGGCCGACCGCCCGCGGATGGCGCTTCGACTCACCCGCCAGCCTGGTCTCGAGCACCGAGGCGACCTGCTTGAAGGCGCGGTACTGGAGCAGGCGGGCGAACAGGAGGTCGCGTGCCTCCAGGAGCGCGAGGTCCTCCTCGTCCTCGACGTCGCCCTTGGGCAGCAGCCGCGCGGCCTTGAGGTCGAGGAGGGTGGCGGCGACCAGGAGGAAGGACGAGGTCTGCTCGAGGTCCCACTGGGCCGGACTCTCAGGCGAGCCGCCCGCCTTCACGTGCGCGATGAACTCGTCGGTGACCGTGGACAGGGACACCTCGGTAATGTCGAGCTTGTGCTTGGAGATCAGGCTCAACAGCAGATCGAAGGGACCCTCGAAGTTGTCGAGCGAGACCTCGAAGACGGGGGTCGTCGCGTCGGCGGCACCCGCCTCCACGGGCTCGACCAGGGCGGTCACGCGCGACTCACCGTTCGGTCAGGCGCTGCACGAGCATGCTGTCGAAGCCGTGCTCGTCGAGGTCGGCCAGCACGAGCGCCATCGCCTCACGTACGAGCCGGCCCCGGTCGACGGCCAGGCCGTGGTCGCGACGCAACGCGAGTCGCGCGTGCTCGAGGTCGAGCAGCTCGTCGGCGGTGACGTAGACGGTCATCTTCTCGTCGTGCTTGACGCGACCGCTGGGTCGCTTGCGCCCCGCTGGCTCGGCGACGTCCGTCTCGGCATGGGGCGCTGAACGCGCAGGGGCATCCGGCACGGCGCGCACATGAGTCTCGGCGGCCAGCTCGTCGGGTGTCGGGTCGGTCGGCCGGAACAGGTCATCGGCCGCCGGCAGGCTCACACGTCGTGGCGAGGTTCGGGCCACCGAACGAGCACCTCCCTGGCCAGCTGGCGGTAGGCCTCGGCACCGGTGGAGGCAGAGGCGTAGGACGTGATGGGCTCGCCGGCAACCGTCGAGTCGGAGAACTTCACGGTGCGCCGGATCACCGTGTGGAACACGATGTCGCCCCACGCCTGCACCAGGCGCTCCATGACCTCACGGCCGTGCAGCGTGCGACCGTCGTACATCGTGCCGAGCACACCGTCGATCTCGAGCTTGGGGTTGAGGCGCTCGCGAACCTTGTCGATCGTCGTCTTGAGGAGCGCGACGCCGCGCAGCGCGAAGTACTCGCACTCCAGCGGCACCAGCACTCCGTCGGAGGCGGTCAGCGCATTGACGGTCAGGAGTCCGAGCGAGGGCTGGCAGTCGATGAGGATGACGTCGTACTTCGCGATGGCCGGCGCCAGCACCCGCTGCAGGGTCTGCTCCCGCGCGACCTCGTGGACCAGCTGCACCTCGGCGGCCGACAGGTCGATGTTGGAGGGGAGGAGGTCCATGCCAGCGACACCGGTCGGCACGACGACGTCCTCGACCCGGACGTCACGCTCCATCAGGAGGTTGTAGACCGTCAGCTCCATCTCGTGGGGGTTCAGTCCCAACCCGACCGAGAGCGAGCCCTGCGGGTCGAAGTCGACCAGCAGCACCTTGCGGCCGTACTCGGCCAGCGCGGCGCCCAGGTTGATGGTGGTCGTGGTCTTGCCGACCCCGCCCTTCTGGTTGGTCATCGAGACCACGCGCGCAGGTCCGTGCTGGGTCAGCGGCGCAGGCTCGGGGAAGAACGGCAACGGGCGGCCGGTCGGGCCGATCTCCTGGACCGCGGCGGGCTCGAGCTGCGTGTCGTCGATCTCCGCCTCCTGGCGCGCGCGCTCGAACTCCTCGACCAGCGACTCGGTGGCCGGGTCGAGCTCGCTGCGCTCGGCCGGGGGCACCGGCCACTCGATGGGCTGCGGGTCGGGCAGCCGGAACGGCACAGGGTCGGACACGGTGCCTCCTGAGGGCGTCGGGGGTCGCACTGCCGGCGGCATCTCCGGTGCGCTGCTCCCCGTTGCCCCAGCTGAGTGTGAAGACCTGGGGAACCAGCCCCCCGGACCGCCTGCGCCCACTCTGCGCTCCTCGTGACGTCCAGGGTCGGCGACGCGCCGTGCCCTCGGAGATTTGTCGACACACCGACTTGTGCCGGAGCAGATGTGTCGTACGACGGGCGCGACTCTAGGTGTGCGGAGGTGGCGTCACAACACGCCTGGCGGTTACCCCCAGGACCAGTTCAAATCTGTTGAGAGGTTGTGCAGTCGGCCCCGGTCAGTTGCACAGGCTCACGCCTGCCTGTGGAGGAGGGTGTGGAGGGCCGACAAGCAACAAGGTCGTGTGCCTGAGGCGGCGCCAGAGCGCTGCGACAGGCACACGACCCTTGTCGTGGTGCCGTCTTGGGGTCGTTCTACCGGACGGCGGCGGCAGTCTTGGTGAGCTCCTCGAGGGCGAACTCGGTGACCCGGACCAGGGCCGACTTGGCCGAGTCCCGGTCGCGGGCATCGATGGTCATGATCGGCACCTCGTGCGGCAGGGCGAGCGCTTCGCGGATCTCCTCCACGGCGTACTTCTGGGCGCCCTCGAACTCGTTGACGCACACGATGAACGGGATGCCCTTGGCCTCGAAGTAGTCCAACGGTGAGAACGCCTCGTTGAGACGCTGGGTGTCGACCAGCACGATCGCACCGATGGCGCCGCGGCAGAGGTCGTCCCACATGAACCAGAACCGGCGCTGGCCGGGAGTCCCGAAGAGGTAGAGCACGAGGTCCTCGGCCAGCGTGATGCGGCCGAAGTCCATGGCGACGGTGGTCGTCGCCTTGGTCGGGACGGCGTCGAGGTCGTCGACTCCCTCCGACTCGTTGGTCACCAGTGCCTCGGTGCGCAGCGGCTTGATCTCGGAGACCGAGCCCACCAGGGTCGTCTTCCCGACGCCGAAACCACCCGCCACCACGATCTTGGTGGAGGCTGTGGCGCGGCCGCCGGCGTTAGAACGCGCGAAGTCCACGGAGGGTCCTTTCGATCAGATCCAAGCGCTCATCTCGAGACGAGCTGTCGTTCAAGGTGGCCTGCACCGCCACGTATCCCTGCTCCACGAGGTCGCCGAGCACCACGCGGACGACGCCGATCGGCATCTTCACCGCCGCCGAGACCTCGGCGACCGACTTGCGGTCGCAGATCTCGACGATTCGGCCCTGGGCGTCGCTCCCCCACTCGCGCTGCAGGGCGGAGGGGTCGAGCACCAAGGTCGCCTCCATGGGGAGGTCGACGGTGCTCTTGGTTCGCCCGGCAGTGATGGTGTACGGGCGGACGATCCGAGCGGCCGGCTCCTCGTCGGAGTACCGGCCCCAGGGGTCCGGTTCGATCAGGGACATGGCTGTCGGCCTCTCAGACGCCTGTGAGGTTGCGGGCCTGGGCCTGAATCATCCGGCCGACGCGCTCGACCAGCAGGGCCATCTCGTAGCCCACCTGGCCGATGTCGGCGGAGTCCTGCGTCAGTACGGCGAGGTGCGAACCGTCGCCCACGCTCATCAGCAGCAGGTAGCCCTTCTCCATCTCGATGACGGTCTGCATCACCGCGCCGCCCTCGAACAGGCGCGCGGCACCGACAGCCAGGCTGGCCAGGCCGGAGGCGACAGCCGCCACCTGCTCGGCCCGCTCGCCGGGCAGGCGGGCGCTGGCGGCCATCAGGAGGCCGTCGGCCGAGACCAGCACCGCGTGCGCGGCGCCGGGGGCGTCGTCGACGAACTTGGTGACCACCCAGTCGAGCTCGCGCTCGGCGTCGTTGGGCACAGGGGCTCCGAATCGGAGGCTCTCGGTCATGCGGGGTCCGCTTCCTGTGTGGAGGGGCTGGGTTGACTTGTGACGGCCGCAGTACGGCCGCGTGAGACGCCAGCGGCGTGAGCCGCCAGCCGCGCCCGGATGGCGTCCGGGTCACGCACGGTCTGGACGGGTGCCGGGGCCGAGATTCCGCCCGGGATCAGCCGGTTGCCGGGTCGGCGCATCGGCAGGCCGGTCTCGGTACGCCGCGTGGGCGGGGTCGACTCGACCTGTCGGGCGGCGTCCCAACCGGCGTCCACCTCGGTGTCGGCCCAGGGGCGCTCACCGGTGTCGGCACTGAGCCAGTTGGACCGCAGCGACCGGAAGATCGGGGTCTCGTCCTCGTCCATCGACGCTGCCGTCGAGGCCGCGGGCAGGTCCAACGGGGCGTCGAGCGGACCCGCCTCGACCTGAGGGGTCTCGGCCTGAGGGGTGTCGGCCTGAGGAGTCTCGGCCTGAGGTACCGCGACGGGCGTGCCGGCTACGGCGTCGTCCGCCGTGACCGCCCAGGCCGCAGGCAGGTGGGACAGGTCGTCCACCACGGGCGACTCGTCGGGCGACCCGTCGGGCGACTCGTCGGGCGACTCGTCGGGCGACTCGTGGTCGGTGACGTCCATCTCGTCGGCCTCGTGTGCCGTGTCTGTCTCCTCGACGAGCTCGGCTGCGGGCTCCTCGACGAGCTCGGCTGCGGGCTCCTCGACGAGCTCCTCGTCGGCGACCGGGGCCCGGTCGGGAGCGACCTCGGCTGCCAGCTCCTCGGCGGGCTCGGGCACAGCCTCTGCAACAGGCTCTGCGACAGGCTCTGCGACAGGCTCCTCGTCTGGCTCGACGATGGGCTCGCTGCTGTTGCGCGCAGCGGCAGCCAGGCTGTGCAGGCGTGCGGCCAGGTTGGAGTTCTTGCCGTTGACCTTCCCGTTGACCTTCCCGTTGCCGTTGCTGTGCTCGGCCGCAGGCGGCTCGAAGGGCTCGGTGCCGGGCAGGGGGAGGTCGGCCACCGGGGGCAGCTCTGCGTCGTGGCCCTCGTCGCCGGCGGCCCCGTCCTCGTGGGAGTCAGCGACGACCTCGTCCTCGACGACGACCTCATCGGCCACCGGGCCGAGGGCGATCGGTACGCGGTCGTCGTCGTCGGTCTCGGCCAGGACCGGGTCGGCGGCGAGCTCAGCCTGAGACGGTGCGGGCAGCTGCGGCAGGGACTCGTCGGGCTCGACGCGGTCGAAGAACCCGCCGCCCATGGAGACCGGCGCTCCGAGGGTGCCCGCGCCCGTCGCACCGGGGCGACGCTGCGGCAGGCCGTAGGCGTTGATGGCCGCGGTGATGGGGTCGAACTCCTCCGGCTCAGGCTCAGCCTCCGGCTCGGGCTCCGGCTCGGGCCGGAAGGCGACGATGTCGGCGCTCTGCTCGAACCCGGAGCCGGCCTCGGTGTCGTGGTCGGAGTCGGCGTCGACGTACCCGTCGTCGTCGGAGTTCCCGGAGTTCCCTGAGTACCCGGAGTACCCGGAGTACTCGGAGTCTTCGGAGTACCCGGAGTAGGCGGTGTCGGACTCGGCCGTCGGCGCGCCCAGCTCGATCACCTGTGCACCGCCGGTGCCCGCCTCGAGCCGCGCGGTGTCGGACAGCACGCTCGTGGGCAAGAAGACCGTCGCAGTGATGCCCATCCGGTCGTTGTGGTCCAGCTGGACCGTCAGGCCGTGACGGCGGGCGAGCCGGCTGACCACGAACAGGCCCATGCGGCGGGCGGTGTCGGCGTTGACCTCGCCACCGGCGCGCAGCTTCTCGTTGAGCTCGCTGAGGGCGTCCTCGGCGATGCCGAGCCCGGCGTCGGTCACCTGAACGACCACGCCGCCTCGGGTGAACGAGGACGTCACCAGGACCCGAGAGCTCGGCGGGGAGTAGGACAGCGCGTTGTCGACCAGCTCGGCCAGCAGGTGCACCACGTCGGGGGCAGCCTCGCCACTGACCCGCTGGGCGGGCGCGGCGTCGAGCTGGACCCGCTTGTAGTCCTGCACACCGGCGATCGCGGCCTGCAGTACGTCGGTCAGCGACAGGTCGTCCTGCTCGGTCGCGCGGGTCGGCGCACCGGACAAGATGACCAGGCTCTCGGCGTTGCGGCGCATCCGCGAGGCCAGGTGGTCGAGCCGGAACAGGCTCTCCAGGCGGTTCGGGTCCTCCTCGTCGCTCTCCAGCGTCTCGATGAGGCTGAGCTGCTGGTTGATCAGGGAGGTGTTGCGGCGGGAGAGGGTGACGAACATGTCACCGACCTGGGCACGCAGTCCGGCCTCGTTCGAGGCCAGCTTGACCGCCTGCCGGTGCAGGTCGTCGACCGCCCTGGCCAGCTGGCCGGTCTCCTCGTGGGTCGAGACGGCGATCGGGACGATCTCACCCGGGTCCTCGCCCGCACGGATCCGGGCGACGGCCTCGGGCAACCTCTCGTGCGCAACCTCGAGGGCGCCCGAACGCACGCGGCGGATCGGGTTCAGGATCAGGCGCGAGACCATCAGGGCCAAGATGATCGCGGCCAGCAGGGCCAGGCCGATGATGAGCGAGTCGACCCAGGTGAGCACCTTGGCGTTGCGCGCCGATGCGGCCAGGCTGTTGTCGACGTCGGTGAGCAGGTCGTCGATGAGCACGTCGTAGGAGTCGTAGCTCGCCTCGGTGACCTTGAGGGTCCCCTTGCCGTCCTTGACGATCTGCTGGGCGTTGGCGATCCGCTGGGCGTTGGCCTGCCGGATCTCGAGCACGCGGGCGTCGGTCTGTCCGAGCGCGATGGCGAGCCGGTCGATCGAGGCCAGCTCGACACCGAACTCGCGGTAGAGCTCGACCGGGCTGGCGTCGGACTTGCCGTTGCCGACCTGGATCTCCTGCAAGGACAGCGAGAGCCGGCCGTCGAGGGCCTGGGCCAGGATCAGCAGCGACGGCTCCTGCCGCGTCTGCTCGTCGAGGATGGTGGAGATGGTCTGGGTGATGCCTCGCTCGAGCTGGCGCACCTGCGAGACCATCGAGGTGATGCTGACGTAGGCCATGCCGCTTCGCAGCTGCTCGCTCAGCGAGATGACGTCGTTGACCTGACGCAGCTGGGCCGGGGTGAGGTCGGCGCGGTCTCGGGCCTCGACCAGCTTGGTGCCGGCCTCGACCACGGCGCGCTTGGCGTCCTCGAGCTTGGGGTCGTTGATGCCGACCACCCGAGCGATGGCGGCTGCTCGCTCGGCTGCGGCGAGGTAGTCGACCGCGGGGCCGAGCACGGTGACCTGCGAGGCGCTGGCGGCGTAGTTGGCGGCCAGCTGGCGCTCGGTGTTGATACGCAGACCACCGAAGGCGGCAGCCACGATGACCGGCAGGGCCAGCACGAGTGCGACCTTGCGGCGCAGCGACCACTCCGAGACGTTCCACTTCGACGGCTCTTGGCCAGGGGCGTAGACCGGCTTGTCCCAGCCGCGCTCGTTGGACTTGTCGTCCTTCTTGGAGCCGAAGCGCTTGACCGACATCTTCTCGGTCTTGGCCGCGGCCGCGGCGCGGGCGGCGGCCAGGCGGTCGGCCTTGCCGACCTTGCCGTTGACCTGCGAGGCGGCCTTCTCGGCGGCCTTCGCAGCAGCCTTGGCGGCACGCTTCTCGGCCCGGCTCGGCTTGGTGGTCGACGTGGTCGCCGTTGTGCCCATGTACTGGATGCCCATGGGGGCACCCTTCTTCGGGGCACCCTTCTTCGGGGAACCCATTGGGGCAGGCTTCGCTGAAGCCGCGGCGCTGCGCTTGGAGAACATCTGGCCCCCGGGGGGTTGGACGCGAGGTTCGGGCAACCGCCGACAGCTCGGGGGCTGGTAGCGGTCCGGGGCATGTGGTATGCCCCGGCGCTTTACGCTAGGGACTCAGCGACCCCTCTGTTCACGCTTCGACGGAACTGACCCCAACGGGTGGTCTGCTCTGGCCCGTTCGGGCTACTTCTCGCGGTGTCCAGGCGCGTGGTCGGCCTCGTGGGCGCCGGTCTGACCGACGGCGATGACCGCCCCCTCATCCGTGCGACCGGGCGCGACCAAGCGGGCCAGGTGGTAGCCGATCACGATGATCAGGGTGCCCATGGCGATGCCGCCCAGGGTGAAGTCGTCGGTGATCGCGAAGAACCCGTTGGTGCCCAGGCCGATGCCCATGATCAGGCCGGCCGCCACGGGCACGAGGTTGACCGGGTCGGCGAAGTCGACGCCGTTCTCCTTCCAGATCTTGGCGCCGAGCAGGCCGATCATCCCGTAGAGCACGAGTGTGATGCCGCCCAGGACGGCCGGCGGCGTCGCGTTCACGATCGCGCCGAACTTGGGGATCACGCCGAGCAGGATGGCGACGATGGCGGCCACGAAGTACGCCGCCGTCGAGTAGACGCGCGTCGCCGCCATCACGCCGATGTTCTCGGCGTACGTCGTGGTCGGCGAGCCACCGACCGAGCTGGTGATGACCGTGCCGACACCGTCGGCGAAGACGGCCCTGCCGATGACCGGGTCGAGGTCGCGCTCGGTCATCTCACCGACGGCCTTGACGTGACCGATGTTCTCGGCGACGAGGGCGATGACGGCCGGCAGCGCCAGGAGCGTGAAGGTGATCGAGAAGCTCGGCAGGTGCCAGCCGACCGCTGCCAGGTTGTTGATGTCGGGCGAGCCCTGGTTGCCGACCAGCCCTTCGGTCGTGTGCTTGGGGAACCCGATCCAGTCGGCGTCCTTGACACCCTGCCAGCTGACGCGGTTCCCGTCGAAGACCAGGTCCGCCAGCCACGACAGCACGTAGCCGAGGAGGAGCCCGAGGAAGATCGCGATGCGTCCGAGGAACCCGCGCAGTCCGACGGCCATCAAGATGACGACCGTCATCACGATCAGACCCATCCAACGGTCCGCTGGGAGATAGATGTTGGTGGCCACGCCGGCGAGGTTGAAGCCGATCAGCATCACGACAGCACCTGTCACGACGGGCGGCAGCACCTTGTTGACCACGTCGGCGCCGAGATAGTGGATGAGGAGGCCGACCGCGGCCAGCACGACGCCTGAGACCAGGATCGCGCCCGTCACGTCCTCGGGCCCGCCGCTTTGGGCGTAGATCGCGGACGCACCACCGACGAAGGACGCCGAGGTGCCGAGGTAGCTGGGCACCTTGCCGCCGACGATCAGCAGGAAGCAGATCGTCGCGATGCCGCTCATCATGATCGCGAGGTTGGCGTTGAGGCCCATGATGATCGGGAAGACGAACGTCGCTCCGAACATCGCCACCACGTGCTGGGCCCCGAACCCGATGGTGCGTGGCCACGAGAGCCGCTCGTCGGGGGCGACTGCCTCGCCGGGCGGCGGGGTCTTCCCGCCGTGCACGACCTTCCAGCTGAACATCGACATCGCAACGCCTCCTCAACCGTGCGGGATGCCCCGAGTCGGCTCGACGCTAGTGCTGGGCGAGATTTGCCAGCACTGGCGACACCTGCCGAAGGTCCCATGTGACCGGTGTCACAACTTGTGCGCGCGTCAGTCGGCGTCAGTCGGGTCGCCCAGGCTTCTGAGCGCGGTCGCGGCGAGCACCAGCTCGCCCGCCTCGTCGCTGGCGTCGAGGTCGACCGTCGCCTCGATCACCCAGTCCCGGTGACCGGCGGGGTCGGCCAGCGTCTGACGTACCTTCCGCACGCGGGCGACCACGCCCTCCCCCGCCCCTGGCGGCTCTGCCTCCTCCGCCGGGCCGAGCCAGAAGTACGCCGGGCCACGCGCGTCGGCGTCGGTCGCGATCGTGTCGTGCTCGGCGTAGTAGGCCTCGAGCGCCTCGTCCCACCGCGACCTGGTCATCACCACCTCACGTGGCGGGTCGCCGTGGTCGGCGGCCGCCCGCTCGAGCCGCAGCAGGGCGTCGAGGTCGTCGCGAGCGCACGCACTCACCCTGGCGAACATCGCGTTGCGCACCATCACGGTGAGCACCCGCTCCTGTGCCGACAACGGCCGTGGCGGAGGTGGCGGCTCGTCTCGGTGACCCAGCACCTCGTCGGGATGGGTGAGCGCCTCCCACTCGTCGATCAGCGAGGAGTCGGTCTGGCGGATGGTCTCCCCCAGCCACTCCACGATCTCCTCCAGCTCCGGCGAGCGATGGGCGTCGGGCACGGTCTGGCGCAGTGTGCGGTAGGCGTCGCTGAGGTAGCGCAGCACCAGTCCCTCGGACCGCGACAGCTGGTAGCGGCGCACGAAGTCGGTGAACCCCATCGCCTGCTCCCACATCTCGCGGAGCACGGATTTAGGGCCGAGCGCGTCCTCTGGCAACCACGGATGGGTCTGCCGGTACATCGCGTACGTCGCCTCCAGCAGCTCGGCGAGTGGCTGCGGCCAGGTGACGTCCTCCAGCAGAGCCATCCGCTCCTCGTACTCGATGCCGTCTGCCTTCATCTCGGCGATCGCCTCGCCACGCGCGGCGTGCTGCTGGGCGAAGAGCACCTGGCGCGGGCCCTCCAGCACGGCTTCCACCACGCTCACCACGTCGAGGGCGTAGCTCGGCACCTCGGGGTCGAGCACGTCGAAGGCGGCCAGGGCGAAGTGCGCGAGCGGCTGGTTGAGGGCGAACTCCTCGGGCAGGTCGACGGTCAGTACGTAGCGCCGTCCGTGCTCGTCGACCTCGTCGAGCCGGGTCACCGTGCCGGAGCGCACCAGCGAGCGGGTCAACCGCAGTGCCCGGCGGGCCAGCCGCAGCTGCTGGCGGCGCGGCTCGTGGTTGTCCATGAGCAGGCGGCGCATGACGGGAAAGGCGTCCTCCGGGCGCGACAAGACGTTGACGAGCATGGCGTTGTCGACGCGCATCCGTGACGTGAGGCGCTCGGGCTCACCGGCGACCAGCTTGTCGAAGGTCTGCTCGGTCCACACGATGGTGCCCTCGGGCGGCTTCCTCAGCTGGGGCTTGGACTTCCGCTTGACCTTCTGCTGCTCACGGAGCGCGGCGTTCTTGGCCTCGGACTTCGCCTTGGCTCGCTCGTTCTCGATGACGTGCTCGGGTGCCTGCACCACGACGTACCCCGCGGTGTCGAAGCCCGCGCGCCCGGCCCGCCCGGCGATCTGCAGGAACTCGCGGGTCTTGAGGACCCGCTGCCGGTTCCCGTCGTACTTCGCCAGGCCGGTGAACAGCACCGTGCGGATCGGCACGTTGATGCCGACGCCGAGGGTGTCGGTGCCGCAGATGACGGTCAGCAGACCCGCCTGCGCGAGCGTCTCCACCAGCCGTCGGTACTTCGGCAGCATGCCCGCGTGGTGCACGCCGATCCCGGCCTTCACCAGCTTCTGCAGGGTCTTGCCGAATCCGACGCCGAACCTGAAGGCCCCGATCTGGGCGGCGATCGCCTCCTTGTCGGGTGCCGGCAGCCTCGCGGCCAGCAGCCGGGTCGCGTGCTCGATCGCCGCCGCCTGCGTGAAGTGCACGACGTACGCCGGCGCCTGACCTGTCGTCACCAGCTCCTCGACCGTGTCGTCGAGGGCCTCGAGAGACCAGCTGAAGCTGAGCGGCACCGGTCGTTCGGCATCGGCGACGACCGCGGTCTCGCGGCCGTTGCGGACGGTCATGTCGGTCGCGATCTCCGACATGTCGCCGAGCGTCGCCGACATCAGGAGGAACTGGGCCTGCGGCAGCTCCAGCAGCGGGACCTGCCAGGCCCAGCCGCGGTCGGGCTCGCCGTAGTAGTGGAACTCGTCCATGACCACCAGGCCGACATCTGCCCTGGTGCCCTCACGCAGAGCGATGTTGGCCAGCACCTCGGCGGTGCAGGCGATGATCGGGGCGTCGGCGTTGACACTCGCGTCGCCGGTCAGCATGCCGACGTCGTCGGCGCCGAAGACCTCGCACAAGGCGAAGAACTTCTCGCTGACCAGCGCCTTGATGGGTGCGGTGTAGAACGACACGCGCCCCTCGGCAAGAGCAGCCAGATGCGCCCCGGTGGCGACGAGCGACTTGCCGGAGCCCGTCGGCGTCGCCAGCACCACGTTGTTGCCGGAGAGCAGCTCGAGCAGCGCCTCGTCCTGGTGGGGGTACAGCGTCAGCCCCTGCTCCCCCACCCACTCGGCGATGGTGAGGTAGAGGGTGTCGGCATCGTGCTCGTCAGGCACCTGGAGGCGAGGCACAGGCGCGGACACTCGCCCTATTCAACAGCAGGCCGGTACGCCGAAGTCGGTCAGCGCGCCCGGGGGTGAGCGGTCGCGAAGACCTCGCGCAGGTTGTCCACGGTCACCAGCGTGTAGACCTGGGTGGTCGTCACGGAGGCGTGGCCGAGCAGCTCCTGCACGACGCGTACGTCGGCGCCGCCGTCGAGCAGGTGGGTGGCGAAGGAGTGACGCAACGTGTGGGGCGAGACATCGGTGGTGACACCGGCCCGCTCGGCAGCCCTGACCAGGACCGTCCACGCACTCTGCCGCGACAGCCGTCCGCCCCGGGCGTTGAGGAACAGCGCAGGCGTGCCCTTGCCCGCGGCCACGAGGCCGGGACGCGAGCTGGTGAGGTAGTCGCCGACGGCCCCGACGGCGTAGGAGCCCACCGGCACGATGCGCTCCTTGCCGCCCTTGCCGCGCAGCAGCACGGTGCGCTCGACGGTGTCGAGGTCGTCGATGTCCAGCCCTACCGCCTCGGAGATGCGCGCGCCGGTGCCGTAGAGCACCTCGAGCAGGGCTCGGTCGCGCATCGCCAGAGCCGTCGCGGGCGCGCCGGCCGCCGCGAGGATCGCCTCCACGTCGGCGAGCGGCAGCGCCTTGGGCAGCCGCTTGGCAGGTGGCGGAGGGCGCACCCCCGCCGCTGGGTCGGCGACGGCCAGGCCGTCGCTGACCGCGAACTTGTGGAAGCCGCGTACGGCGACCACCGTGCGCGCCGCAGAGGTCGAGCTCAGCGGCGGATGCTCTTGGTCGCCCTCACGCAGCGCCACCAGGAACGCCGTGACCGTCGCCTCGTCCACCCGGTCGAGGTCCTCGATGCCCCGACCGGAGAGGTGCTGCAGGTAGCGGCGCAGGTCGCGCCGGTAGGAGGAGAGCGTGTTGGCCGCCAGCCCGCGTTCGACCGACAGGTGGTCGAGATAGGTGCGGACCGCCAGTCCGGGTTCGGCCAACCGTGTCCTCCTGGCTCAGCCGATCGCCGAGGCCAGGTCGACCGCCTCGATGCCGACCGCCTCGCCGACGGGTGCGTTGGTGAGCTGTCCGGCGTGGGTGTTGAGACCCAGCGCGAGGCTGTGGTCGTCGCGGCAGGCCTGCTGCCAGCCCTTGTCGGCCAGCGCGACGGCGTAGGGCATGGTCGCGTTGGTCAGGGCGTAGGTCGAGGTGTTGGGCACCGCGCCGGGCATGTTGGCCACGCAGTAGAAGATCGAGTTGTGGACCTGGTAGGTCGGGTCCGCATGCGTGGTCGCGTGGGTGTCCTCGAAGCAGCCACCCTGGTCCACGGCGATGTCGACCAGCACCGAGCCCGGCTTCATCCGCGAGACCAGCTCGTTGGAGACCAGCTTCGGCGCGGCCGCACCCGGGATCAGCACCGCGCCGATCACCATGTCGGCCTCCAGGACCTGCTGCTCGAGCGTCAGCCGGGAGGAGGCCAGGCCGTGCACCCGGTTGTTGTAGCGCCAAAACGACATCCGCAGCTTGTCGAGGTCGGTGTCGAGCAGCGTCACATCGGCGCCCATGCCCAGCGCGATGTTCGCGGCGTTCTGCCCGGAGACGCCGGCGCCGATGATGACGACCTTGGCGTTGGCCACACCGCCGACCCCACCCATCAGCACACCGCGGCCACCTTGGGCCTTCATCAGCGAGTAGGCGCCGACCTGAGGTGCCAGGCAGCCCGCGACCTCCGACATCGGGTACAGCAGCGGCAGCCCACCCGAGGGCAGCTGCACCGTCTCATAGGCGATGCCGGTGACCTTGCGGTTGATCAGCTCCTCGGTCAGCGGCTTGTCGGCGGCCAGATGCAGGTAGGTGAACAGCGTCAGACCCTCGCGCATCCGGTCGTACTCCTCCGCGACCGGCTCCTTGACCTTCAACACCATGTCGATGCCGCCGTCGGTGCCCCAGGCCTGTTCGGCCGTCGACACGATCGTGGCGCCAGCGCCGACGTACTCGTCGTCGCTGATGGAGGACCCGACCCCCGCACCCTGCTGGATGTACACGTCGTGCCCGTGGCTGACCAGCTCGTGCACGCCGATCGGCGTGATGGCCACCCGGTACTCGTGGTTCTTGACTTCCTTCGGGACTCCGACCTTCATGTATCGACTCCTCGTCAAGGCCCGCAGCCGCGGTCGAGGCGCTGGGCGGCCGCACTCTCTGTCCGGCCGGGACGACTGTAGCGAGGGCCTAGGATCGGCGGGTGGCCGACTACCTTCGGATCGGCGAGGTCGCCCAGGCAGTGGGCGTCAGCGTCGACACCCTGCGTCGCTGGGAGGCCAGCGGCACCGTCGAGTTCGAGCGCCGCGGCGGCCAGCGCGTCCTGCGCGCCGACAAGCTGGCCGCTCTCACGGCGTCGGCCAGCGGACCCGAGCGGACCTCGAGTGCTCGCAACAGGTTCCACGGCATCGTGGTCGGGATCACCCGGGACCGGGTCATGGCCCAGGTCGAGATGGTGTGCGGGGAGTTCAGGGTGGTCTCGCTGATGAGTCGCGAGGCCGCCGACGAGCTCGGGCTGGAGGTCGGCAAGCCCGCGACGGCCGTCATCAAGTCGACCAACGTGATCGTCGAGGTCTCCGACTGACGAGCGCTGCCTAGGTATTGCCTAGGCGATGTGGTTCGATACGCAGCATGTCGTCGCGTCCTCGGCGGGCCCTCCTGGCCACTGCAGTGCTGAGCGTCTGCCTGACTGCCGGTTGTGGCGGTGACGACGGCAGCGGGGCGTCGGGCGACGAGGGCACCACGCTGACCGTGTACGCCGCCGCGTCGCTGACCCAGACCTTCGAGGCCATCGGGGCCGAGTTCGAGAAGCAGCACGACGGCGTGACGGTCGAGTTCAGCTTCGGCGGTTCCTCCGACCTGGTCTCCCAGATCCAGGAAGGCGCCCCGGCCGACGTGTTCGCCTCGGCCGACACCGCCAACATGGACAAGCTGACCGGCGAGGACCTCCAGGCCGCTGATCCGCAGTACTTCGCGACGAACACGCTCGAGATCGCGGTGCCGCCGGGGAACCCGGGCGCTGTGAGGTCGTTCGCCGACCTCGCCAAGGCGGGCCTCAACGTGGTGGTCTGCGCACCCGAGGTCCCGTGCGGGGCGGCGGCGGTGAAGGTCGAGGAGGCCACCGGGGTCGACATCGCGCCTGTCAGCGAGGAGCAGTCGGTCACCGACGTCCTCGCCAAGGTCACCTCGGGCGAGGCCGACGCGGGGTTGGTCTACGTCACCGACGTCATCGCCGCGGGGGATGACGTCGAGGGCATCGCGTTCGCCGAGTCGGCCGAGGCCGTCAACACCTACCCCATCGCGGCCCTGAAGGACGCGAGCGACCGGGACAGCCCCGACAGCTCCGACAGCTCCGGCCTGGCCCAGGCCTTCGTCGACCTCGTGATGAGCGCCGAGGGTCAGCAGATCCTGGCCGATGCCGGCTTCGCGCCGGCCGGATGAGCGGGCTCCGGAGGCAGGTCCAGTGATAGGTAGAGCCGAGTGAAGCAGCAGCGCCCGGTCGACCTGCCCCGGTGGGTCTACCTCCCGGCTCTCGTGGGTGCGGCGTTCGTCCTGCTGCCGCTCGTGGCCGTGGTGGCCAAGGTCGACTGGCCCAGCTTCCTCGACCTGGTCACCTCCGAGGACTCACGAGCGGCGTTCTGGCTCAGCCTGCGTACCTCACTGGCCAGCACCGCGGCCTGCATCGTGCTCGGCGTTCCGATGGCGATGGTGCTCGCACGCTGGGACTTCCGCTACCTCGGCGTGCTCCGGTCGCTGGTGCTGCTGCCCCTGGTGCTGCCACCGGTGGTGGGTGGCCTCGCCCTGCTCTACACGTTCGGGCGCCGCGGCCTGCTGGGTCAGTCGCTCGACGCCATGGGCATCCAGATCGCCTTCTCGACCATCGCGGTCGTGATGGCGCAGACGTTCGTGGCGCTGCCGTTCCTCGTGGTCAGCCTCGAAGGCTCCTTGCGGACCGCCGGCGACCGCTACGAGGTCGCGGCAGCCTCGCTCGGGGCCTCCCCGACGACGGTGTTCCGGCGGATCACCTTGCCACTGGTGCTGCCCGGGCTGGTCTCTGGCGCGGTCTTGGCGTTCGCGCGGGCGCTGGGCGAGTTCGGGGCCACCATCACCTTCGCGGGCAGCCTGCAGGGTCGCACCCGCACGTTGCCCCTGGAGATCTACCTGCAGCGCGAGACCGACCCGGATGCAGCCGTCGCACTCGCACTGGTGCTGCTCGTCTTCGCCGTGCTGGTCATCGGTTTCGCACGACAGGGGCGAGGGGCAGTGTGAGCGTCGAGGTCGAGTTCTTCACAGCCGAGCGCGATGTCGGCGCAGCACTCAGGGTCGCTGCCGGCGAGACCGTGGCCCTGTTGGGCCCCAACGGGTCCGGCAAGTCCACGGTGCTCGGCGTCCTGGCCGGCCTGGTCCGTCCCGACACGGGCCGGGTGTCGATCGACGGGGAGGTGCTCACCGACATCGGCCCCGGCAGCTCCGGACGGATGGTGGCGCCCCATGCCCGACGTACTGCTCTGCTCGGACAGGATGCGCTGCTCTTCCCCCACCTCGACGCCCTGGAGAACGTCGCCTTCGGTCCGCGCAGCCGCGGTACGCACCGGCGTACGGCGAGGGCCGAGGCGCAGGGCTGGCTCGAGGCGGTCGGGGTCGGCGAGCTGGGCCGACGGCGTCCCGGAGAGCTGTCCGGTGGGCAGGCACAGCGGGTCGCGGTCGCCCGTGCGCTCGCGGCGGACCCGCGGGTGCTGCTGCTCGACGAGCCGATGGCCGCCCTCGACGTCACCGTCCAGCCCTCCCTGAGACAGGTGCTCAGGCGGGTGCTGGCCGATCGCACGGCGGTCATCGTGACCCACGACCCGCTCGATGCCCTGCTGCTCGCCGACCGCGTGGTCGTGCTGGAGGCGGGCCGGGTCGTCGAGGAGGGCGTCAGCAAGGACGTGCTGTCTCGCCCTCGCAGTGCCTTCGGGGCCCGGCTGGCCGGGCTCAACCTGGTGCGGGGCACCTGGCGCGACGACGCGGTGGAGGCCGAGCAGCTGGTCGTGCACGGACTCATCGAGGGCGAGGCGCCCTCGATCGGCGACGCGGTGATCGCCGCGTTCCGGCCCCAGGCCGTCGCGGTCTACCGCGAGAAGGTCCGCGGCAGCCCCCGCAACACCTTCCTCGTCGTCGTCTCGGAGGTCGAGCCTCGCGGCGACCTGGTCCGGGTGCACGCGGGCGACCTGGTCGCCGACGTGACGGTGCAGGCGGCGGCCGACCTGGAGCTGGTGCAGGGCAGCGCGGTCACCTTCAGCGTGAAGGCCACAGAGGTGTCGGTCTACGGGATCTGAGCCTGCGCGTGCGCGCTTGGCGAACCCAGAACGCCGCTGCGGGTAAGAACAGGTTGTGAGCCACGACGAGAGCGCCCACGCGGGCAGTGATGCGGACGTCATCGCGAGGTCGGTCCGCGAGCCCGAGTGCTTCGGCCTGATCTGGGACAGGTACGCCGGCGACGTGCACCGCTTCGTGATGCGCCGGCTCGGCCGAGACCTCGCCGACGACGTCACCGCCGAGACCTTCGCGGCCGCACTGCGGCAGCGGGCCCGCTTCGAGCCCGGCCGCAGCGCCCGGCCCTGGCTGTTCGGCATCGCTGCCAACCTGATCGGCAAGCACCGGCGCACCGAGATCCGCGGTCTGCGTGCGGTGGCGCGCCTGGGCATCGACCCGGTCGAGCGGTCGTGGATGTCCGAGGGCGTCGAGGAGCGCGTGATGGCGGGGTCGGCCCGCCCGGCCTTGGCCTCGGCACTCGCCGAGCTCGCCAGCGGTGATCGGCACGTGCTGCTCCTGGTCGCCTGGGCCGACCTGACCTATGCCGAGGTAGCCGAGGCTCTCGGCATCCCCGTCGGGACCGTCCGGTCCCGGCTCCACCGGGCTCGACAGGCGGTCCGCCGCTCCCTGACCCACGACCCCCTGACCGAGCCGATGCTGCGAGAGGTACCGACATGGACGAGCTGACCCTGCTGCGCGAGTTCCGCGACACCGCGCCCACTGCCGTCCCACAGGAGGTGCGCGAGCGTTCCCTCGGCCCCTCGGCTCGACGTACGGCTCGACGTCGGCCCGCGATGAGGGTCGCCGTGGCCTCCGCCCTCCTCGTCACCGGGGGCGGACTGGGCGCCGTCGTCCTGGAGCCGTCCGCCCCGTCCGCGGCAGCAGTGCTCGGCCGAGCCGCCGCGGTCGTCTCGGCACAACCCGACCTCACCCCCCGCACCAACCAGTGGATCTACGTGCGCGCCCTGCTCCTCGACGCTGCCACGGGCAAGCCCGGCACGCACCCGGGCGAGTCGTGGTCGCGGTTCGACGGAGCGCGGAGCGGCAGCCGCATGCCCGATGGGAGCGTGCTGGTGCAGGACCTCGAGAGCTGGCCTCTGGGCACACCCCAGGAGTGGTACCAAGCCCTGGCCCACCTGCCTGCGCGGCCCGCCGACGTTCTCGCCTACCTGCGCAGCGACCCGCTCTACACCTCCAGGGCAGAGTCAGCGGCCGGCCGGGACTTCGACGAGGTGGTGGAGGCGCTCTCCGCCGAGACCTACATCCCGCCGGACGCGCAGGCCTCGCTCTACCGCGCCCTGGCCACGATTCCGGGGGTCGGCGTCGACGAGGACCCGGCCCGCGACCTGGTGGGACGACCCGCCCTGTCCATCACCTACGCCGGGCAGACCAGCCTGGGACGCGCGGGTGACCGCTGGGAGCTGCTGCTCGACCCGACGACGTACGCCGTGCTCGGCACGCGCGGCACGGCCGGCTCCGACATCGACCTCGGCGACGTCGTCGTGAAGCAGGGGCACGTCTGGTACGCGGTGGCCATCCTCGACCACCGGCTCGTGGACAGCGCCGGCGACACCGACTAGCGCGCCGCGGCGTCCTCGACGTCGCGCAGCACTCGGAGCGCATTGCGACACGTCAGCTTGCTGAGATCCTCTGCCGACCAGTCCCGGTCGGCCAGGGCCTCGAGCAGGTTCGGGTAGCGACTGACGTCCTCGAGTCCCTCGGGCAACGTGGCCACACCGTCGTAGTCGCCACCGAGGCCGACATGATCGACCCCGGCCACGTCGCGGACGTGCTCGACATGGGCAACGACGTCGGCGAGCGTCGCCACCGGCGGCGGGTCGACCGCCTCCAGGTCCTCCAGGAACGGCTCGAACCGCGCCAGCTCCGTAGGCTCGATCCCGACGGCGCGGGCGGCGTCCTCGGCCGCGAGGGCCCAGTCGCGGTTGGCCTGGGAGACGAACCTGGGCACGAACGACACCATGCAGAGCCCGCCGCGGGCCGCCATGCCCAGCAGCACATCGTCGGGAACGTTGCGCGGGTGGTCGGTCAGGGCGAAGGCCGAGGAGTGGGAGAAGATCACCGGCGCCACCGAGACATCGACGGCGTCGCGCATGGTGTCCGCACTGACGTGCGACAGGTCGACCATCATGCCCAGCCGGTTCATCTCCGCGACCACGCCGCGACCCACGTCGCTCAGCCCGCCCAACACCCTCTCGTCGGTAGCCGAGTCGGCCCACGCCACGTTGTGGTTGTGGGTCAGGGTCAGGTAGCGGACCCCGAGCCTGTAGTACATCCGCAGCACCGCGAGCGACCCGTCGATCTGGTGCCCGCCCTCGGCGCCGAGCAGCGACGCCACCCGCCCGGAGGCCCACACGGCCTCGACCCCGTCGGCCGTGGTGGCCAACGCCATCCGGTCGGCGTACCGCTCGATCATCCGGTACGCCGCGTCCACCTGTTCGAGCGTCGCGCGAACCGCATCGGTCTGCATGGTCGACGGCACGTAGACCGACCAGAACTGCGCCCCGACGCCACCCTCGCGCAGGCGCGGCAGGTCGGTGTGGACCAGCCCGTCTTGTCGTTCGCCGATGTCGACCGCATCGAAGTCGTAGTTGTGCCGGTGCCGCAGCGCCCAGAGCAGGTCGTTGTGCCCATCGACGACCGGATGCTCCCTCAGGAGGTCGGGCACCGATGCCTTCACAGTCGGTTCCGTCTGCGCAACGCGTCATAGGCCAGCACGGCTACCGCGATCGGCTCCTCGGTGACCCGGCCGTCGAGCACCGCCTCGACCAGCTCGTCCACGGGAACCCAGAGCATCTGCATCGCGGCCTCCTCGTGCTCCGGCTCGAAGTCGCCTCGGTCACCCGCACCGAGCCCACGGGCCAGGAAGAACACGTGGCGCTCCGAGGTGATCCCGGCCGAGGGCCACAACGCGAACAGCTGACGCCAGTCGGTGGCCACGAGCTCGGCCTCCTCCAGGAGCTCGCGCTTCGCGGTCTCCACCGGCTCCTCGCCGTCGGTGTCGCGCAGCCCTGCCGGCAGCTCGAGGTAGGTACCGCCGGCGGGGTGACGGTACTGACGCACGCACGCCACCCGCTCCTGGTCGTCGACCGCCAGCACGATGACGGCTCCCGGATGCTCGAAGACCCAGCGGTCGAAGGTGGGTCCGCCGGACGAGCCCGGCTGGCGGATCGCGTCCTTGCGCAGCGCCACGATCCAGTCGCCGCGATAGAGATCCGCGGTGCCCTCCACCGGCCACGAACCCGAGGCGTCAGGGGGCAGGTCGCTCATGCCGGGGACGCTACCGTGACCTGCGTGAGCGACTCCGCAAGCAGCCTCGAGGACCTGGCCAGCTTGACGCGGGAGGAGGCCGAAGAGCGAGCATCGCTGCTGGAGGTCCACCGCTACGACGTGGCCATGGACCTGCGAGGACTGCTCGACGGCGAGCTCCTGGAGGCCACGTCCACGGTCGTCTTCAGCTGTCGCAACCCTGGCGCCGACACCTTCGTCGACTGCACCGGCGAGATCCGCCACGCGACACTCAACGGGGTGAGCATCGACCCCGCCACTGCCTCGCGCGGGCGCCTGCCCCTGCCGGACCTGCAGGCCGACAACGTTCTCGTCGTGGCCTCGTCCCAGACCGACACCGCCACGGCCCACGGCATCAAGCGAACCGTCGACCCCAGCGACAAGAACGTCTACCTCTGGACCAGCTTCGAGCCCGACATGGCTCGTCGCGTGTTCGCCAACTTCGACCAGCCGGACCTCAAGGCCGTGCACGGCTTCACCGTCAGCGCCCCCGAGACCTGGACCGTGCTCAGCAACTCCCGGCACTCCTCGGTCGACGAGCTGCCCGATGGGGGTCGCCTCTGGACCTTCGAGGACACCCCCCGCCTCTCGACGTACGTCACCGTCGTCAACGCCGGACCGTTCTACGAGGTGCGCGCGGAGCGCGACGGGTACGACCTCGGGCTTTTCTGCCGTCAGTCGCTCAGGGCGCAGCTCGACCGCGACGCACCGGAGCTGTTCCAGCTGACCCAGCAGGGGCTGGCGTGGTTCGGCGAGAAGTTCGGGGTGCCGTTCGGCCAGGAGAAGTACGACCAGGTGTTCGTGCCCGATCTGGGCGGAGCGATGGAGAACTGGGGCTGCGTCACCTGGGGAGACGGCGTGCTGCTGCGGGGCACCCCGACCTACGACCAACGCCGCAGGATCGCGCTGATCCTCCTCCACGAGATGGCGCACATGTGGTTCGGCGACCTGGTGACGATGAAGTGGTGGGACGACCTGTGGCTCAACGAGGCCTTCGCCTCCTGGGCCGCCACGTGGGCCGCGGTGGGCGCGACCAGCTACACCGACAGCTGGGCCGGCTACCTCGTCGCCGACAAGCAGGAGGGCTACCGCGTCGACCTCGGCCCGGCCAGCCACCCGATCCGTGGCGACGTACCCGACGTCTCGCAGGCGATGGCGAACTTCGACGCGATCTCCTACAACAAGGGGCAGGCGGTGCTGCGTCAGCTCAGCGCGTACGCCGGCGACGAGGCGTTCCTCGAGGGGCTGCGCGCCTACTTCCGCGACCACGCGTGGGGCAACACCCGCCTCGAGGACCTCACCGGTGCGATCGGGGCCGCGTGCGGGGAGGACCTCACCGGCTGGCAGAAGGACTGGCTGGACCGCGCTGGCACGGACACGCTCACCCTCGAGGGCGCTCCCGGTCATTGGCAGCTGCGCGCCACTGGCCCCCACGGGGAGCCGGCCAGACCGCACCGCCTCGACATCGGTTGCTACGCCGTCGACGGCCAGGCGCTTCGCCATGTCGCCGACGTATCGGTGACGACCACAGCCGAGCTGACCGACCTCGAGCTGCCGGCCTGCGACCTGCGCCTGGTCAACGACCACGACCTGACCTTTGCGGCCGCTCGTCCCGACCCCGACTCGCTCGCCTTCGTGCTCAGCCACGCCGGCCGGTTGCCCTCCCCACTCTCGCGCGCGCTGGCCGTGGCCACCGCCTACGACATGCTCGTCAAGGGCGAGCTCAGTGCCGAGGACACCTTGACCTGCATCCTCGGCGTGCTCGAGGAGGAGACCGTCGTCGGCGTGACGGAGCCGTTCTTGAAGCTTGCCGGTCTGGTCGCCGGGCTCTACTCCCCCGTCGACAAGATCCTCGAGCGCCGCACGCGCGTCGCCGACCGAGCAGCACTCCTGGCCGCCAACTCCGACCTGCGCACCGGAGCGTTGCAGTCGCTGGCCGCCAATGCCGTCACCGACGACCACTTCGCCCAGCTCGACGAGGCATCGGTGGACGACTTCGCGCTGGCGTGGCGCGTCGAGGCCACCCGGGCGGCGCGTGGCCGCTACGACGCCGAGGCCGTCGAGCGCCTGCTGGAGCGCGACCCCGACCCCGACGCCGAGGTCAACGCCCTCATCGTGCGCGCCTCCCGAAACCTGCCGGAGGCCAAGGAGGAGGCCTGGCACGCTCTGTACGTCGACAGGTCGGTGCCCGGCGGGCCCTCGACGGGGCAGATGATCGGCGCCTTCTGGCGACCCGAGCAGCGCGAGGTGCTGTTGCCCTTCACCGACCGCTACCTCGAGGAGATCCCGGCCCTGGCCGGTGGCGGGATGCTGCGGGTGTTCGGACTGGTGCTCGGCATGTTCCCCGAGGTCGGCACCCAGGAGTTCCTCGACAAGGCGTTGGCCATGGCCCGCGCCGAGGGCACCGACCCCACCATCAGGGCCGCCCTGCTCGGCGGTGTCGACACGCTGGTGCGGGAGCTCAGGGCGCGCGGCGAGCTCGCCTGAGCGTCGTCGTCTCTGCGGCGCGGGGGCCGCAGGGCGACGAGCACGCCCACCAGCAGGAGCAGCCCGCCCGATGCCTCGGCGAGGTTGGGCTGCTGGTCGAGAAGCAGCCACGCCGAAGCCATAGCCACCACCGGTGCAAGGAGCACCCAGGGCACCACGGATGACGCCTGGTTGCGGCCCAGCAGCGAGTTGAACACGCTGTAGCCCACGAGCGAGGCGAGTCCCGCCGTGTAGGCAGTGGACACCGCCGCCTGCCACGAGAAGGCGGCCAGCGCGTCGCCCACGGCGCTCGGCCCGTCCACCAGCAGGGAGAGAGCCACCAGCGGGACGGGCACGACGATGGCAGACCACACGGTCATGCTCAGCCCGGCACGCACGCCCGAGGCCCGGGCCACGACGTTGCCGACAGCCCACGACAGCGCCGCGAGCAGGCACAGCACCAAGGCCACGAGCGGTACGTGCCCACCTCGCCCGACCGCGACCACCGCCAGTCCGGCGGCACCGACCGCCACTCCCACCACCTGGCCCGGGGTGGGCACCTCGCGGAGCAGGCCGGCGGCGAGGACCACGGTCAGGATCACCTGGGCCTGCAGGACCAGGGCCGCCAGGCCCGGCGGCATCCCCGCGGCCATCGAGACGTAGAGCAGGCCGAACTGCCCGAGCGACATGAAGCCACCGACGGCGAGCACGACACGCCACGGGGCGTCGGGTCTGCGGACCACGAGCACAGCGGGGAACACGACCACCGTGAACCGGATCGCCGCGAACAGCAGGGGCGGTACGTCGTGCATGCCCCAGCCGATGACGACGAAGTTGAAGCCCCAGATGGTCGCCACCAACGCGGCGAGGAGGCTGTCGCGACGGGTCACGTGGTCCAGGCTCGTCGATGCGACCATGTAGCACCAGCGATGACTTCTGCATCGATCTCGGTACGGTTGCTTCATGATCGACCTCGCCGCACTCACCTCTCTCCGGGCTGTCGCCACCTACGGCTCGGTGGTCGCCGCCGCGGAGGCGCTCGGCTTCACCCCGAGCGCGGTCTCCCAGCAGGTCAAGCGACTCGAGCGCCAGACGGGCGTGCTCCTGCTCGAACGGGTCGGCCGCGGCGTCATCTTGACCGCGCAGGGCCGTCACCTCGTCGACGCAGGCAGCCGGCTCCTCACCGACGTCGAGGAGGTCGAGGCGGGCCTCCACAGCAGAGCAGGCACGGTGGGTGGCCGGCTGCGACTGACTGCCTTCTCGACCGCGGTGCGGGGGCTGGTCGCACCGGCCGTGCGGGACCTTCGGTCCGTCCACCCTGACCTGAGTCTGGCCCTGACCGAGCACGAGCCCTGGGATGCCATCGAGATGGTGGCGACCGACCGCACCGACCTGAGCGTCGTGCACCGCTGGGGAGACCTCACCATCGGCATCCCCGAGCACCTGCAGGCCGTGTCCGTGACCCAAGACGTCGCGGACGTCGTGATGCCGGCCACCCACCGGCTGGCCGGGCGGTGCCGGGTGACGCCTCACGACCTGGTCGAGGAGGAGTGGGTCGCCACTCCCGAGTTCACGATCTGTCGCCAATGGCTGCACCGGATGTACGCCGGCACGGGACGGCTTCCGCGGGTCGTCCACACCTCGATGGAGTTCGACTCGCACCTGGCCCTGGTGCGGGCCGGCCTCGGCCTGGCCCTGGTTCCTCGCCTCGGTCGCCCACCTCTGGGCGAGGACCTGGTCGCCCTCGCGGTGCACGACCCCGAGCCGACGCGCGAGGTGCTGGCGGTGTTCAGGCGGAGCATGGCTGCCTCCCCGTCGCTGACCGCCGTACTCGAGGCGCTACAACACGCTGCCTGAGGCCAGCGCATCCTCGTTGGCGGCGATCTCCTGCGCGACGTACTCGTCCTCAGCCCCGACCGGATCGGCTGCGAGCTCGCGCATCAGCGGCAGCGCCTCGTCGTAGCGGCCGAGCGTGCGCAGGGTGCGCCCCACGCACCAGCGCGCCACCACCCAGGCGGAGTGGTCATCGGCGGCCGCGCGCACCTCGACGGCGCGCTCGAAGACGGCGAGCGCCTCCTCAGGTCGACCCGAGTCGTGGAGGTCCCAGCCGAGGTTGTTGAGGATCGAGCCCAGCCACCGGCGCACCTGCGGGTCGTCAGAGGCCTCGATCTCGGCCAGCGCCTGCTCGTCGATGACCCGGGCGGCAGCGGGGCCGTCGGTGGCGCCGGCCGCGATCGCCTGCATGTGGAGGGCGTCCAGCGCGAGGCCTCCAGTCCCGGCTTCCGTCGCGAGGCGATGGGCCTCGGCGAAGTACGACGCGGCGCCGGCAGCATGGCCCGTGGAGTTGAGCACGCGACCACGCTCGATCGCGATCCGGGCGCGTGCATGCACGGCGGAGTCGTCGATCCCCGAGGACTCGACCTCGTCGAGCAAGCGGGCCGCGGCGTCGAAGTCGCCCGCAAGCCCGGTGGCCCTGGCCTGCTGCGTGCGCAGCACGGCCGACACCGCGGCATCGGTCGCCTCGTCGGCCTCGGCCCGGAATCGCTCTGCGGTGGCCGCCGGGTCGGCGAAGTCCCAGGTGTCGAGGACGTGCTGCTCGACGGCTCGCGGATCAGTCATCGACGGGTTCGCGGCGCAGCCCGGTCTCGTCGATCGGGAAGCGCTCAGCCTTCTGTCGCTCCAGAGCGGCACCGACCAGACCGGCGAACAGCGGGTGCGGGCGCGTGGGGCGCGAGCGCAGCTCGGGGTGGGCCTGGGTGCCGACGTAGAACGGGTGCACGTCGCGAGGCAGCTCGACGAACTCCACCAGGTCGAGGTCGGGGTTGCGCCCCGAGAAGACGATCCCCGCGGCTTCGAGCTGCTCGCGGTAGTGGTTGTTGACCTCGTAGCGGTGCCGGTGCCGCTCGTCGACACGGCCCGAGCCGTAGAGCTCGCGGACGATCGAGCCCGCCTGCAGCTCGGCCGGGTAGAGACCCAGGCGCATGGTGCCGCCGAGATCACCGGCTCCCTCGACGTAGGCCTTCTGCTCCTCCATCGTCGCGATGACCGGCTCGGGGCAGTCGGGGTCGAACTCGGTGGAAGCGGCCTTCTCGAGACCAGCCTCGTTGCGGGCGTACTCGATCACCATGCACTGCAGACCCAGGCACAGGCCCAACGTCGGGATCCCCTGGGTGCGGGCATAGGTGAGGGCGCCGATCTTGCCGTCGAGGCCGCGTACGCCGAAGCCTCCCGGCACGCAGATGCCATCGACGTCGTGCAGCATCTTGTGGGCACCGGAGGGCTCGGAGCACTCGTCGGAGGGCACCCAGCGGATGTCGACCTTGGTGTCGTGGGCGAAGCCGCCGGCACGCAGCGCCTCGCCGACCGACAGGTAGGCGTCGTGCAGGTCGATGTACTTGCCGACCAGGGCGATGGTCACCTCCTCCTTGGGATGGTGGACCTTGCGCAGCAGGTCGTCCCACGTCGTCCAGTCGACATCGCGGAACGGCAGGTCGAGACGGCGCACGAGGTAGGCGTCGAGGCCCTCGCGGTGCAGCACCTTGGGGATGTCGTAGATGGATGCCGCGTCCGCGGCCGTGACCACGGCCTCCTCGTCGACATCGCACATCAAGGAGATCTTGCGCTTGATGACGTCGGGGATCTCGCGGTCAGAGCGGCACACGATCGCGTCGGGCTGGATGCCGATGCTGCGCAGCGCGGCGACGGAGTGCTGCGTGGGCTTGGTCTTCAGCTCGCCGGACGGCCCGATGTAGGGCACCAGCGAGACGTGGAGGAAGAAGCAGTTGTCGCGGCCGATGTCGTGACGCACCTGGCGGGCGGCCTCGAGGAAGGGCAGCGACTCGATGTCGCCGACCGTGCCACCGATCTCGGTGATCACCACGTCGACGTCCGGGGCGCCCATGGCCCGGATGCGGTCCTTGATCTCGTTGGTGATGTGTGGAATCACCTGCACGGTGTCACCGAGGTAGTCGCCGCGGCGCTCCTTGGCGATCACGCTCGAGTAGACCTGCCCGGTCGTGACGTTGGCGATCTGGCTGAGGTCGGTGTCAAGGAACCTCTCGTAGTGCCCGATGTCGAGGTCGGTCTCGGCCCCGTCGTTGGTCACGAAGACCTCGCCGTGCTGGAACGGGTTCATCGTTCCGGGGTCGACGTTGAGGTAGGGGTCGAGCTTCTGCATGGTCACCCGGAGACCACGCGAGCGGAGTAGGCGCCCGAGAGAGGAGGCCGTGAGTCCCTTGCCGAGAGAGGAGGCGACGCCCCCGGTCACGAACACGTGCTTGGTGGGCGCTTGCTTCACGGAGTTCCATCCTACCCGAGGGGTACGGGACCGTCCGAGCCCGACGCTCCGAAGGAGCCGCCGGGTGCCGTCACGGCAGCCACCAGAGCCATCGTCGTGGCCACCCGGCCGGCAGGTACGTCGGTCCCGTCGACCGTCGTCACCGGTCGCGACGGGGGTTCGGCACGAAGCGAGGCCAGGCCAGGATCCAGGGTCGGTCCAGCCACCACCACCCCCAGCGGGGCAGCTGCGAGACCCGAGACCAGACCTTGCAGGATCAGCGGCTCGACCGCGTGGCCGGTCACCACCAGCACGAGAGAGGCGAGCTGCGGCTCGTCGTCGGGGACTCCGAGCAGCCGGGCACCCTTGAGGCTGGCCCGCAGCGAGGCGACCTTGCCTGCGGCCAACGCGGACTTCTCGCTCCTGGCCGCGACGGCGCGGCCGATGAGCTGCCCGATCCGGTCGTAGGTGGTGGCGTCGGCGCTGACCATGTCGCCGCCGAGCTGCTCGACGATCTGCTCACCCAGGGTGTCGACCAGGGTCTTCTCGCCGACGTCGAGGAGCGCGCGCTTGAGCGCGTAGGCTCCGCTCACCTCTCCCCCGGCTGCCGCGACCTCGTTGCTCAACTGGTCGACGAGCTCCTGGTCAGCGCCCGGCAGCGTCAGCACGGCCACCGCCTGCCCGGCCAGCCGGCCGGCGTACAGCTCGGTGCCGACGCTTCCCGGGAACGCGTCGGCGAACTCGGCGCGTGCGTCGGCAAGGGGGTCCGTGTGCTTCGCGGGAGGCGTTGCGGCCTGGCTGGGCGCGTCGCCGATGTCGCTGAGCGGCCCGCCGCCCAAGGCGATGCCGGCGGCAAGCGCGGTGACGATGACGACCAGCCAGACGGTCAGGCGACGAATCACGAGACCTGGCTCCACAGGTCGGCCAGGGCATCGCTGAGCCACGTCCAGGCGTCCTGCGCCCACTCCTGACCGACAGGTGTCGTCGCGACGGCGGCAGCGACCACGGCCAGGCACACCAGCAGCGCGAGGAGGAGGTGCCGGGGACGCACCTTGCCGGAATAGAGCATCGGCACGGCGCTCGAGTCGACGATCCTCGCGACCTTCAACCTCGTCAGGTACGTGCTGGCCAGCCCCGAGCGGCCCCGGTCGAGGAACTCCTCGAGCGAGGCCCGCGCCCCGACGGTGATGATGACTCGCGGGTCCTGCGCGTCGGCGAGCAGCAGGGCGGCATCCTCCGCCGTCGCCGTGGTCTCGAAGACCACGCACCGCACGCCCAGTCGTTCCAGCCGCTCGACGACCCCGGTGGCCGCACCCGGCTCGACCACCACGACGACATCCCGGGCCCCCCGCAGCGCCTTGGCGCTCGGGGGCTCGGCCAGTGCGGTGACCATGACGACGTGCGGCCGCACTCCGGCCTTCACCAGGGCGTCGGCCCCCTCGTCCACCGCGACGATGACCGGGTCCTGCTCGCGTAGGAACGGTCGGAGTCGCTTGTGTTGCGCGGCCATCACGCGGGCGTCGCTGACGACCACGACGGGGCGTCCGGTCATCGACGTACTGACCGACGGCAGGCCGAGTCCGTGCAGCAGCAGGTCCTGCTCGCGTCGCAAGAACTCGCTGGCGTTGTGCGTGAAGGACTGGAGCTGGCTGACCATCCCCTGCCGGGCCGCGGTCATCTCCGTGGCGATCGCGTCGTGGGTCAGCTGCCGACCCGATGCCACCGCACGTTCACCGGCGTACACCTGGCCCTCGTGAACACGGACCTGGGAGCCGTCCTTGACGGCCGCGAGTCCTCCCGCTCCGATGCCGTCGACGAGCAGCACGCCCGCTTCGGCGAGGAGGTCGGGCCCCAGGTTGGGGTAGCGGCCGGAGATCAGCTCGCTCGCGTCGACCACCGCGGATACGCGGGCGTCGATGAGCGCTTGGGCCGTCTGCCGGTCGAGGTCGAGGGCGTCGAGAACGGCGATGTCCCCCGGCCGGAGCCTGGGCAGCAGTGAGGCGACGCGGCGGTCGACACGGGCGGTCCCGTGGACGCCTGGAAGTACGTCGGCGGGGCGGCGGCGAGACGGTCGGGTGGAGGTCTTCATCTCGGCCCATGCTGTCAAGCACACCTCGCCGCACCGGGCAAGCGGGGCGGCGAGTCGCGGTCAGGCGGTCAGGAGAGAGCGCGACCAGGTGCTGCGCTCTCCAGCAGCTCGCGTGCGTGGGCCAGTGCGGTGTCGGACTCATCCATCCCGGCAAACATCCGCGACAGCTCGCGCTCACGCGCCACGGCGTCGAGCACCGTGAGTCCCGAGGTGGTGATCGTGCCGTCGCTGGACTTCTCGACCACGACATGACGGTCGGCGTAGGCGGCGACCTGTGGCAGGTGCGTGACGACGAGCACCTGAGCGGTGCGGGCGAGCTCGGCCAGACGCCGACCCACTTCGACAGCGGCACGCCCGCCGACGCCTGCGTCGACCTCGTCGAAGACGAACGTGGGCACGGGGCTGGTGCCCGCGAGTGCCACCTCGATGGCCAGCATCACCCGGGACAGCTCGCCGCCTGATGCGCCCTTCGCCAGAGGCCGCGCGGGCGCTCCCGGATTGGCA
Organism: Nocardioides agariphilus; assembly: GCF_015352445.1. Classification (GTDB taxonomy): domain Bacteria; phylum Actinomycetota; class Actinomycetes; order Propionibacteriales; family Nocardioidaceae; genus Nocardioides; species Nocardioides agariphilus. The sequence goes on along the minus strand of NZ_JADKPO010000015.1, from coordinate 5,486 downwards.
GCGAGCTGGAGCTCGACCTCGTCGACGCCTGCCGACCCGAACCGCACCCAGCGACCGCCGACCAGCAAGGCCCCCGGCGATCGCGGTTCGGCCTCCTGGCTTCGCACCTCGATGGTCAGCCGGGCATCTGGCATGGCCAGGAGCCCGAGCTCCTCGGACACCTGCTTGGCCAGCTTGCCGGCCGCCTTGGTGCGGGCAGACGTCAGCGCCTCGGCGGTCTTCGCCAGGTCGATGCGAACGGCGGCAGCCTCCTCGCGCAGCCGGTCGATCCGCCCGTCGGTGTCGTCGAGGTCGCTCAGGCGCACCGCCGACTGCTCGGCCCAGGCCAGCACCTCGTCGATCGTGTCGCCGTACTTGCGGGTCAAGGCGGTGAGGGCGGCCCGGCGTTCGGAGACCACCGCGAGGCGTTGGGGGTCGGTCTCGAGCCCGGAGGCGTAGGACGCGACGTCGGCCGCGAGGTCGGAGAGCAGGTAGGTCAGCTCAGCGAGCCGATCGGCCAGCTCGCCGGCCTCCGCGTCGTGCTCGCGCACGGACTCCAAGGCCGTGCGCGCGGCGGCACTGGCGCCCAGCGCATCGGGCTCCCCCTGCTCGCTCGAGAGCGCCTCCCGCGCTCGCTCGGCCTCGGCCCGCAGCGTGTCGGCGAACCCGAGCCGCGCCTCCTCCGCTGAGAGCTCGGCGTCCTCGCCCGGTCGCGGCTCCACGGCGGCGATCTCGTCGAGCCCGAACCTCAGCAGGTCGGCCTCGCGAGCTCGTTCGCGTGCAGCGCTGGACACCTCGGCGAGCTCGGCCTCGACCGACAAGAGGCGCACACGTTGCTCGACGTAGCGCGCGAGCGGTCGCGCGACGCTCTCGCCGGCGAAGCGGTCGAGGGCATCGCGCTGGGTCCTGGGCGCCAGCAGTCGGTGCTGGTCGGCCTGCCCGTGCAACGCGACCAGTGGCGCGGCCAGCTCAGCCAGCACCGCCACGGGTACCGATGCGCCCCCAGCGAATGCCCGCGAGCGACCCTCGGCCGAGACGTTGCGGGCCAGCACCACCCGGTCGTCCTCGACCGCGCCGCCAACGTCCTCGACGGCAGCCGCCACCGTCGGCAGCGTCGCGACGCTGACGACCCCCTCCACCCTGGCCGTCTTCGCGCCGGTGCGCACGGTGCCCGTGTCGGCGCGGCCGCCCAGCAACAGGCCCAAGGCCGTGACGAGCATGGTCTTGCCGGCACCAGTCTCACCGGTGATGACGGTCAGGCCAGGCCCGAGCTCGAGCGTCGAGGACTCGATCACGCCCAGGGAGCCGATCCGGATCTCCTCAAGCATCAAGTGTTCTCCGCTGCACGTCGACCGCGCCGCGCCAGCCCTGCACGGGCAGCCCGAACTTGGCAACCAGACGATCGGTGAACGGCGCTTCGTGGAGCCGCACGAAGCGCACCGGCCGAGCCCCACGGCGTACTTCGATGCGTGCCCCGGGCGGCAGGTCAACGGTCCGCCGGCCGTCACACCACAGCACTCCAGCGCCCTCGGTGCGAGCCAGCACCTCAACGGCCAGCACGGACGACGGAGCCACCACCAAGGGCCTGGCGAAGAGCGCATGCGCGCTGATCGGGACCATGAGCAGAGCCTCGACGCTCGGCCACACCACCGGACCGCCCGCTGAGAAGTTGTAGGCCGTCGAACCCGTCGGCGTGGCGCACACGACCCCGTCGCAACCGAAGCGAGACAGCGGTCGCCCGTCGACCTCGACCACCACCTCCAGCATCCGCTGGCGCGCAGCCTTCTCGACGCTGGCCTCGTTGAGCGCGAAGGTGCTGCTCACCAGCTCACCGTCGCGAAAGACCGCCACGTCGACCGTGAGCCGCTCCTCCGAGGTGTAGCGACGGTCCACGATGGCGCCGACGGTCGCGTCCACGGCGTCAGGCTCGGCCTCGGCGAGGAACCCGACATGCCCCAGGTTGATGCCCAGCAGAGGCGTGCCGTGATCGTGGGTGATCTCCGCGGCGCGCAAGACGGTGCCGTCGCCGCCGATCACGATGGCCAGCTCGCAGTCGACCGCCGCTGACACCTCGTCGACGGCGATGTCGACGTCGGCGGGCTCCAGACCCAGGTCGGCAGCCTCGTCAGCCAGAGCTCGCACCCGGATGTCGTGGCTGGCGAGAGCCTTCACGAATGCTCTGGCCACGTCGCGCGCCTCGACCCGGCCGGTGTGGGCCAGGAGCAGCACGCGTCTCACTGGCGGGGATGCCGGTGAGGCTTGCACGCTCATGGCTCCACCTTCTCACCCGCTGCCCCCGGACCCGACGCGTCCCACACCGTCCGGTGGATGTCGTGGTCACCCACCGCGCTCGGGCCCTTGCGCAACCACAGGAAGAACTCGACGTTTCCGGACGGACCCGGCAGCGGACTGACCGTCACGGACCTGGCACCCCAGCCCCGCTGGGCGGCTGCCTGTGCGACGGCACGCACCGCCTCCTCGCGGAGACCGGGATCGCGTACGACGCCACCTTTGCCCACCCGTCCCTTGCCCACCTCGAACTGCGGCTTGACCATCACCACCAGGTCACCGTCATCGACCGTGACCCCGACTAATGCATCGAGCACCAGCTGCAGGCTGATGAACGACAGGTCACCGACCACGAGGTCCACCAGACCTCCGACCACGTCGATGTCCAGGTCCCGGATGTTGGTGCGGTCGCGCACGACGACCCGCTCGTCACTTTGCAGCTGCCAGGCAAGCTGCCCGTAGCCGACGTCGACAGCCACCACCTCCCGGGCCCCGTGGCGCAGCAAGACGTCGGTGAAGCCACCGGTCGACGCGCCTGCATCCAGACACCTCCGACCGGCGACCACCAGACCCTTCGGCTCGAAGGCCTCCAGCGCACCTGCCAGCTTGTGGCCCCCGCGAGAGACGTAGTCGGGGCGATCGGGGTCCTCCCGCACGACGATGGCCACATCGGTGCCCACCGCCGTCGCCGGCTTGCCCGCGACCGCCCCGGCCACGCTGACCCGACCGGCACCGATCAGCTCCGCTGCGTGGTCACGCGACCTCGCCAACCCGCGCCTGACGAGCTCGGCGTCGAGACGCTGCCGGCGCGGCACCGTCGATGCTCCTGACCTGGGTGTCGAGCTCGGCTCAGGCAGTCTCTCGGTCAGGATCCAGGGCGTTGCGCAGCTCGTCGTGGGCTCGCTCGAAGATCGCTGCGTGCTCACCGACCGGACGCTCATCGAGCTCGGAGAGCGAGGCCAAAACCGCGTCCACGCGTGCGTGGCCCGTGCGCACAGGCTCGGAGGACTGCAGGTGATCGGAGAGGCCCTCGACGCCCTGGGCGTCCTGCTCCATCGGCTCGCCCGGGTCGTCGTCTGCCGGGAACTCGGGGTACACGTCGGGCGCCTCGGTCATGGCCGAACCCTACCGGCCGGGCCCCCGCGGCTGGGCGCGCGGCGGCTCGAGGTACCGCGTGTCCGGGGGCTCACCTGACTCGTCGAGTGCCAGCCAGCCAGCGCTCGCCACGGCCCGCCACCAGTCACCCTCGCCGCCCTCTCCGGCGACTTCGAGGCGGCCCGAGCTCACCGCAGCACGCCAGCCGCCGACGGCGATCTCGCCGGCGCTGACCTGCACCGTTGAATGTGCCTCCAACAGACCACCCAGGTCGGCCGCCACGAAGCTCGGCCGGTGCCCGCGGGGCACCGCTACCAGCTGCGCCAGGTCGGTCACCCCCGTCATCACCAACAGACTGTCGCAACCGGAGTTGAGTGCTCCGTCGATGTCGGTGTCGAGGCGATCCCCGACCATCAACGGGCGGCGACCGCCCATCCGACGGATCGTCTCGTCGAGCAAGGGCCGCTGCGGCTTACCCGCCACCACCGGCTGCACTCCGCTGAAGTCGCTCAGCAGGCCGACCAGGACCCCGTGGCCCGGTGCGGCGCCGAAGGAGGTCGGAATGGTCAGGTCGCCGTTGCTGGCCACCCACGGCAGTCCGTCACGGATCAGCACCGCCGCCCGCATGATGTCTCGCCACAGCACATCCGGCCCGTAGCCCGACACCACGGCGACCGCTGGTTCGGAGACGGGGACGGGCACCAGGCCCTCTGCTCGCAAGGCCTCATCCAGCCCCGCACCACCGAGCAGGGCCACGGCGGCGCCCTCGTGGTATCGGCCGCGCAGCACTCGCGCCGCCGCCTGGGCAGAGGTGATCACGTCCTCAGCGGCCGCCTCGACGCCGAGCTCACGCAGGTGTTCCGCGATCTTGCCGGGGGGCCTGGAGGCGTTGTTGGTGACGAAGGCCAAGCGCTGGCCGGCCGCCCGAGACTTGGCCAGCCATGCGGCAGCACCTGGAACGGCCTGCCCCCCGATGTAGACGACGCCGTCGAGGTCGAGCATGGCCAGGTCGTAGACAGCGACCAGTGGCTGTGGCGAGGCCCCCAGTCGGCTCCCGTCGGCCACGAGTGCGCTCCCCCTACGATGCTCCGATGGACTCGAGCCTCGTGGTCGGTCCACCGTCGGTGAGCCGCCCGCTGAGGCTGCAGCCGTTCAGGGGATAGAGACTCACCCCCGGCCGGATCGGCGATCCGGCCACTGCCCGGCTTCGCGCGAGACTATCGCGATGTCGCCGACCGTCTCGGCGCGGTGGCGGCCTGACAGACAGCTCCACACTGTCGAGCTGGGGATGCCGGGATGCGCAACTGCCGCCGTCTCGATGGACCTGCCCGACGACCGAGCAGCTGTCGAGGTGCTCCACGACGACATCCTCGCCACGATCCGGACGCCTGCTGCCCGAGAAGGCGACGTCCTTCCAGCCGAAGCCGAACCCCGGTGCGCTCATCGGTGCGCTCATCGGTCCGCTGCCCGACGAACTGTCGCCCGCTTGAGCATCTTGCCTGCCGCCACCTCGACCTCCACGCGCGAGGCGCGCCCAGTCCCTGTCGCGAAGAACCGGCGCCGCAAGGAGCCCGACACCTCGACGATGTCGCCGACCTGCCAGGAGGTCACTTGCTTGCGCACGCGACCGCCCCACACGGCGCATTCCAGCGTGTCCACACGCTGCCGCCCGGCATGACCCTCGGGGCGAGCGACCACAAGACGAAACGTCCACACCGAGTCGCCACTGGGCAGAGTCCGCTCCTCAGGAGTGGCCGAGATCCTGCCCGCGATGCGGACCACATTGAGGGCGAGTGCCGAGCCGTCCACTGACTCTGACTCGGACTTCATGTCCTTCTTCATCACCAACACCTCCGAGGTCAAGCCTCTGACGAGGCACACCCCGTGACGAGAACCGAAGAACAAGGATGTGCACAACCATGTCGCGAAACCTCATGGTGGACGCTGAGTGGGCACACGAGGCAACAGGTCTCCAGAACCGGCCGAAATCACGAAAGGGCCACCATTGCTGGTGGCCCTTTCGGGAAGGATGTTCGGCGGCGTCCTACTCTCCCACGCCCTCTCGGGGGCAGTACCATCGGCGCTGGCAGGCTTAACTTCCGGGTTCGGGATGGGTCCGGGTG
>NZ_JADKPO010000014.1 GCF_015352445.1 Nocardioides agariphilus | reverse complement strand
GACCTCCGCCATCGCCACGGTGTGAACGGAGGCGATCGCGTCGCGGGGTCTCGAGACGGTCGCCAGCGCGACCTCCTCGACCGACGGATGTCCGCTCACCGCGCGACCTCCTCGACCGACGGATGTCCGCTCACCGCGCGACCTCCTCGACCGACGGATGTCCGCTCACCGCGCGACCTCCTCGAGCGACGGTTGTCTGCTCACCGCGCGACCTCCTCGACCATCGACGGGGTGGTCACCGCACGACCTCCGCCATTGCCACGGGCAGCTGGGCGAGCGAGCCGATGGTGATGATCGACCGGCCGGCGTACTCCGCGAGACCGCCCTCTCCACCCACACCCGCCCTCAAGACCCCGGCCCACAGGTCGCTGGGCACGAGGCCGACGACGCGTTGGAGCTCGTCGATGTCGCGCGCGGTGCCGCTGACGACGAACAGCATGCTCGCGTCGTACGCCGCCTGCAGTCCGCGGGCGAGCAGGTCCGGCAGGGGCTCGCCCCCGGACGGCGCGGCCCGGCACAAGGCGTCGAGGGCGTACGTCGGGTCCCCGGTGATGACGGAGCCGCCCGCCGTGTGATCACCACACACCAGGGTCAGGTCGTAGCCGTCGCGGGCGGCCCGCATGGTGATCGAGGCCGCAACCGACAGCGCCAGCTCGAAGTCGTCGGGGTGGGCGTAGGCGTCGGTGCGGGTGTCGACGAGCAGCACCGCCGACGTACGCCGGGAGTCGTGGTACTGCCGCACGAGCAGCTGCCCCGCGCGGGCCGAGGACCGCCAGTGGACGTGACGCAGGTCGTCGCCCGGGACGTACTCGCGCAACGCGTGGAAGGCCAGGTCGCTCATCGAGAGCTGGTCGCTGGCCACGCCCTCGAGGTCGCGCAGCTGACCGACGGGCAGTCCCGCGAGCTCGACGGTGGCCGGCCGGACCAGCAGCTCGACAGCGGCAGCCCAGCTGACCCGGCGCGCGAACAGCCCCACCGGATCCGTGCGCCGGTAGAGCACCGGGCCCACCGTGATCACGCCGCGTCGCGGTGCGGGGACGACGAACGACTGCTCGTGCGTGGCGCCCGCGCGCAGCGTCGGCAACCGCACCCACGGCGTCGCCGTCCCGCTCGGCACCTCGACGACCGGCTTGCCCAAGGAGACCGGCCAGCGGTTCTGCACGCGCAGCCGGCCTTGCACGCCGACGCCGGCGCTCGTGCGGTCCGGGCGCAGCCAGAGCGATGCGCGCACGCTCGAGGGCAGCAGCACCACGACGAGCCCGACGACGACCAGCAGCAGGCACAGCGCCGCGACGACGGCGAGCTCGACGAGTCCGGCGGCCCTCGCCAGGGCCAGCGCGGTCAGCCCCAGCGACACGACCGCCCGGCCCAGCGGCGTGACCCCGCGCCACAGGGCACGGGGAAGCGACAGCAGCCGGTCAGTCACCGCTGCGGTCGACCGGCGGCGGCACCTGCTCGAGCAGACCGGCGACCACGTCGGCGACCTGGACGCCGCCGAACTGGGCCTGCGCGTCGAGCAGCAGGCGGTGGCCCAGTACCGGCTCGGCGAGGGTCGCGATGTCGTGGGGGACCACGTGGGCCCGCCCGTCGGAGGCCGCCCAGCTCTTGGCCGCACGTACCCACGCCAGGCAGCCGCGGGCCGACAGCCCCATCTTCACCTGGGGCAGGGCGCGGGAGGCCTCGGCGAGCTCGCGCACGTAGCGGACGATCGAGCGGTCGACGTACACCTCGTCGGCCATCGCGATCATCCGGGCCACGTCGTCGCGGCTGACCACCGGGGACAGCAGCGCCGCGCGGTCGCGCACCGACGAGTTGAGCAGCAGCTGCTCGGTCGACTCGGCATCGGGGTAGCCGACCGAGGTCTTGAACAGGAACCGGTCCAGCTGCGCCTCGGGCAGGCGGTAGGTGCCGGCCTGCTCGATGGGGTTCTGCGTGGCGATCACCATGAACGGGCGAGGTACGTCGTGGGTGACGCCGTCGACCGTGACATGGCCCTCCTCCATCACCTCCAGCAGCGCGGCCTGGGTCTTGGGGGAGGCGCGGTTGATCTCGTCGGCGAGCACGATGTCGTGGAAGATCGGGCCGGGGTGGAACTCGAAGCTGCCGCGGTGCTGGTCATAGACCGTCACGCCGGTGACGTCGGTCGGCAGCAGGTCGGGGGTGAACTGGATGCGGGCGTGCGAGCCCTCGACGGTGTTGGCCAAGGCCCGCGCGAGCATCGTCTTGCCGGTGCCGGGCAGGTCCTCCAGCAGCAGGTGACCCTCCGACATCAGGCAGGTCAGCGTCAGCCGGATCACGTGGTCCTTGCCCAGCACGGCCCGGCCGATCGAGTCCGCCATCGTGGTGAACGCCGCCTGGAAGCGGGTGGCCCAGTCGGGTGTCGTGCCGGCGGTGATGGTCACGCGAAGCGGTCCAGGTCGGCGGCCGCATGGGCGCAGAAGACGTCGATGTCTCCGGTGTGGGCAGAGCGCAGCTCTCGGACCCGCTCGAGGTTGCGCATCCGCTGGCCGTGGTCGACGGCCATGAGTCGCTGGAAGATCGCCAACCCTGGCGCGCACGCCGGAGGGTCGTGGGCCTCGCGGTGGTCGAAGAACGCATCGCCTGCGTGGAACAGCCAGCCGGCGTCGCCCGGTCGGCGTACGGCGACCCCGCAGTGTCCGCGCGTATGTCCGTGCAGCGGCACGAGGACCACGTCGTCGGCCCCGTTGGTGTCCAGCGCGGTGACCGCCCCGAAGCCCTCCCACTGGTCGCCGGCATCGGCCAGCACCCGCCACTTCGGGCCGTGGGCCCACATCGCCTTGCGGTAGCGGGACCGTTCGCGCAGTGTCGGGTGGGTCGCGGCGTCGAGCTCGGCACCGAACACGTGCACCGTCGCCTGCGGGAAGTCGCCGAGCCCGCCGACGTGGTCGAAGTCCATGTGCGTCAGCACGATGTCGGTCACATCGCGAGGGTCGTGACCCATCGCCCGCAACTGCCCGATCGCGGTCTCGGCCGGGTCGAGGGCCGGGCGCAGGAGCTGTCGCGAGCTGTAGGTCATCCGGCCGGGCTCGCGGCGTACGTCGCCCATGCCGAAGCCGGTGTCGACGAGCAGCAGTCCCTCGGACCGCTCGACGAGGAGGCAGTGGGCCACGATGCGTCGCGGCGCCAGCCGCTCGCCGAAGGTCACCGCGAGGCTCATGGTTCCGCAGTTGAGGTGGTGGATGGCCCCTGGCCGTCGATCCGGGCCGCTCATGTCCGCACTCTAGAACCTCCCTATCCTGCAAGGGTGTCCGCGGCTCGAGCGTTGCTGGCGCCGCGCTACTGGGGCTACCACCTCGTCGTGGTCGCGGCGCTAGTCGTGGCGGGCTGGCTGGGACTGTGGCAGTACCACGGCTGGCAGGAACGCCGCGCGGCCGAGGCCCGCGACCTGACGGAGGTCGCGCCGATCGCCCTGGCCGATGCCATCGGCCCTGACGACCCGTTCCCGGGACAGTACGTCGGACAGCCTGTGTCCTTCGAAGGCGCGTGGGTCACCGGCGCGACGGTCTACGTCTCCGGCCGCGAGCACGACAGCGTCGACGGCTACTGGGTCGTCGATCCCGTCCGGATCGGGCAGTCCCTGCTGCCCGTCGTGCGCGGCTGGACCGCCTCGACCGCGGGCGCACCTCCCGCCTCCGGGACCGCCGACTTCGTGGGGTGGCTCCAGCCCCCCGAGGGCACCGGTGCGGTCGACGACGACCCCGGCGACGACGTACTTCCCCAGCTGCGGGTGGCCGACTTGGCCCAGCGGTTCGACGAGGACCTCTACGGCGCCTACGTCGTGCTGCGCGACCCGCCGCCGGGGCTGGAGCAAGCAGACCTCGACCAGCTGCCGCCGGCCGGTCGTCTGACCGCGGTGCGCAACCTGCTCTACGCCTTCGAGTGGTGGTTCTTCGGGCTGTTCGCGCTGTTCGTGTGGTGGCGCTGGGCGCGCGAGGAGCTGGACCCGGCGGCCGCCGCTGGGGACGGTCGATAGGGTCGCTGAACGTGAGCCGCCTCTTCACCAGCTACCGCGTGCTGGCCTTCGTCGTGGGCGTGCTGCTCGCCTTCTGCTCGCTCGTGGCGCTGCCGCTGAAGTACCTCGCGACCGAGGGCGGTGACCTCCAGCGGTTCGGTGAGAGTGCGAGCATCATGTGGGTCGCGCACGGCTGGGTCTTCATGATCTACGTCGTGATCACGTTCTTGCTGTCGAGACGAGCCGGCTGGAGCGCGCCGTTCACCGTCTTGACGCTGGCTGCCGGACTGATCCCGCTGATCATCTTCTGGGTCGAGCGCCGCGTCGTGGCGAAGGTCCGCGCCGAGCACCCCGAGCTGGCGGGCTAGTCACCATGACCACCGCGTTCGTGCTCGGCGGCGGTGGCGTGCTGGGCGCGGTCGAGGTGGGCATGCTCCAGGCGCTCTTCGAGCGAGGGGTCACCCCCGACCTCATCCTGGGCACCTCCGTCGGTGCCCTCAACGGTGCGATGGTCGCGCGCGACCCGTCGGCCGCGGTGGTCGCGCGGCTGACCGAGCTGTGGCAGCAGGTCGCGGCAGGCCGCGAGGTGTACGGCGACCGGGCGCTGCGCACGGTTCGGCGGGCCATGTCGACCGGCACCCACATCTACTCCTCGGGCCCGATGCGGCGCAGGCTCGAGGACGAGTTCGGCGACACGACGTTCGAGGACCTCCCGGTCCGGTTCCAGGTGTGCGCGGCCAGCATCGAACGCGCGGCGGAGCACTGGTTCTCCTCGGGGCCGCTCGTGCCCGCGGTGGTCGCCAGCGCCGCCGTACCCGGTCTGCTGCCGCCGGCCAGGGTCGGCGACGAGCACTTCCTCGACGGCGGCATCGTCAACTCGATCCCGCTCGGCCGGGCGGTCGCGCTGGGCGCCGACGAGATCTACGTGCTGCAGGTCGGTCGCATCGACCGCCCCCTGCAGGTCCCGCGCCGGCCGTGGGACGTGGCGCGGGTGTCCTTCGAGATCGCCCGCCGGCACCGGTTCGCCCGCGAGCTCTCGGAGGTGCCCGACGGCGTGGTCGTCCACGTGCTGCCCGCGCGAGGTACGTCGGCGCGCGACGACTCGCTGCGCGGCCACCGCGACTTCACCTCGGTGATCACGCGGATCGAGCAGACCTACGAGGCGAGCCTGGACTATCTCGACCAGCACGGAGTACGACGTTGACGGCGGCCAGCCGTCGCGCGTCCTGGTCGGGGCGTCAGCTGCGACGGCTGGTCACGGCGCCGGCCGTCTTGCTGGTGACGCTGCTGATCGCGGTGAGCCTGCCGCTGTGGCTGGTGGGCGCCGCGGCGCTCTCGCCGATCATCCCGGGGCGCTGGCGGCCGCTGCGTGTGCTGTGGGTGTTCATCCTCTACCTGGTGATCGAGAGCCTGCTGCTGGTCGTGCTCTTCGGGCTGTGGGTCTCCTCGGGGTTCGGGCGGCGCATCCGCACGCCGTACTACGAGGGCATCCACTACGACCTGGTCGAGGGCGTGCTGTGGGTGTTCTTCCGCGAGGCGCGACGGGTGCTCAACATCCGGATCGAGAGCGCCGGACCCACACCCGATGCCCACCCCGGCAAGCCGCTGCTGGTCTGCTGCCGGCATGCCGGGCCCGGCGACTCCTTCACCCTGATCTACGCACTGATGCACTGGTATGACCGGGAGCCCCGGGTCGTGCTCAAGGACACGCTCGCCTGGGACCCGGCCATCGACGTGCTCCTGCACCGGATCCCGGCGCGGTTCATCTCGCCCAACCCCAAGAAGATGACGGGTGCTGGTGGCGACGACGTCGAGGCGCAGATCGCCGAGCTCGCCACCGGCCTCGACGCCAACGACGCGTTCGTGATCTTCCCCGAGGGCGGCAACTTCACGCCCCGCCGCCGCGAGCGGGCCATCGAGCGGCTCCGCAAGGTCGGCATGCACCGGATGGCCGAGCGGGCCGAGGCGATGACCAACGTGCTCGCCCCACGGCCCGGCGGGTTCCTGGCCGCACTCGCGGCGGCGCCCGAGGCCGACGTGGTGCTGGTCGCCCACACCGGGATGGACCACATGCTCACCGTCGGTGACGTCTGGCGCGAGCTGCCGATGGACAAGCGCCTGCTGATGCAGTGGTGGCAGGTGCCGCGCGCCGAGATCCCCGAAGGCCGAGACGCCCAGATCGAGTGGCTCTTCGGCTGGTGGGAGCGCGTCGACCAGTGGATCGAGGAGAACCGCCCCGCCGACCTGGCCCCTCGCTGGCGGCGTCGTAGTCGCAGCGCTGCTTGACGGAAGGCCTCGCGAGACCTCGCGAGACCTCGCAAGACCGAGGGAACCGTTCCCGCCTGGCCTGCGTAAGCAGCACGACATCAGCGATACGACACGCCTGCCCAGCGGTATCTGCCGGACGGCGGGCCAGCAAGGAGCACCACCATGGACGCGATGAGCCAGTACGTCGCCAGGGCCACGATCGAGGCGAAGCTCGCCGACGCGCGGGACCGGCAGGCGGGCCGCCTGATCCAGAAGCAACGACGCGCCGAGCGGCTTCGTCGGTGGCGCCTGGCCGTCACCGCCCGGTGGCAGCGGTTCGTCGACGACGGACCGGAGATGGGCTCCTGGCGCCTGGTCGCCGCGCCGACGCGGCCCTCGGTCACACCGACGATCGAGCTGGCCCAGCTGCTCGACGCGGCCGCTCACCACATCGAGCAACGAGGCACCGCGGCCGAGCGCCGCCTGCTCGAGGCGATGGCCGAGGTGGTCGCGCGCACGGCTCCCGGCACGTCCGCCGCGCTCGTGGACCCCGACGGCAGCGAGGCCGCGCGGCTGCGGGCATTCGGCGTCGCGCACGGGCACGTGTTCGACGTACTCGGCCCGCGCGAGCACGCCTGGCTGCTGGAGATCCTCGAGGACAACGACCTGGAGCAGCCAGGCCGGGTGGCCTGAGCCTGAGCGGGCTACTTCTTCTTGGAGGCGTTCTCCTCGACCTCGACCACGTCGGCCGGGTCGTCGGGAGTGGTGACCTCGTGGGGCTCCTCGGCGGCGTCGGCGATCGCCTCGCCGGGGGTGGCGCCGCCGGGATCGTCGGTGGCTTCGTCAGCGGAGTGCCCAGGAGCGTGTGTGGCCATCGGGTCGTCGGTGGCGATCGGCTCGTCGGGACCGACGCCCGGTGCCAGGTGGGCGCCTCCGGCGAAGGTGGCCCCTGTCGTCGTGTCTGCGGTCGAGCCCGTGGTCGAGCTGGTCGTCGAGCTCGTCGTACCGGCCGAGGGCGGCGGCGTGTAGGACGACTGCCAGTTGTCGGCCTGTGCGTTGGAGCGCATCTTGTTGTAGACGAAGCCGGCAGCTGCCGCGAGGCTGCCGAAGAGCACGAGCTTGCGCAGCTTGCGGCCCTTCTTCTTCGGCGGCTCGCTCTTGATCTCGGCGACCTTGGCGGCAGCCATGTCACGCCCCGAGGCGGCGAGCTCCGCGGCGCTCGCTGCGCCCGCAGCAGCGGCGGACTTCGCCTTGGGGATGGCGACCTCCTTGGTCGCCTCGGCGATCTCGCCGGCCAGGAGCTTGGTCTCGGCCAGCAGCGGGCCGGCCTTGCTCTTGGTGTCGTGGGCCAGGTCCTTGACCTGGTCGCGTGCGGTCGTGAGGGCGTTCTCGATGACGGGGAGGGCGGCGTCGACGGCGTCACTCGCCGAGTCGACGGCCCGATCGATGAGGGACTTCTTCTTGCGCAGCATGGGAGGGCCTTCTCTCCAGTCGGTTGCTTCGATCATGCCGCACATCCCCAACGGCGGGCGAGCGCCCTTAGGGGTGGACGGAGACGGATGCGCTGGGGTGACATGGCAGGATCGGCAGCGCAACCCGACCGCTCACCCGAAAAGGTAGTTATGGCTGACCTCCAAGCCGTCTTGAAGACCAACCGCGGCGACATCACCCTCAACCTGTTGCCCAACCACGCTCCCGAGACCGTCGACAACTTCGTCGGGCTCGCCGAGGGCACCAAGGACTACAACTCCGGCAACGGGCGCTCCGGGCCCTTCTACGACGGGCTCGGCTTCCACCGCGTCATCGGCGGGTTCATGATCCAGGGCGGCTGCCCGCTCGGCACCGGCACCGGTGGCCCGGGCTACACCTTCAAGGACGAGCCCCACCCCGAGCTGACCTTCGACAAGCCCTACCTGCTGGCGATGGCCAACGCCGGGCCGGGCACCAACGGCTCGCAGTTCTTCATCACCCTGGGCCCGACTACCTGGCTGAACTTCAAGCACACCATCTTCGGCGAGGTGGCCGACCAGGCCTCGCGCGACGTCGTCGACGCCATCGGCACCACCGCGACCGGTTCCGGCGACCGCCCGGTCGAGCCCGTGGTGATCGAGTCGGTCGAGATCAAGCGCGACTAGCCGTCCCCGAACAAGCCGACCGAGTAGCCGACCATGTCCGAGCCCGCGCCCGGTACGCCGACGGGCGAGGTCCCGACCTGCTACCGGCACCCCGGTCGCGAGGCCTACATCAGGTGTCAGCGCTGCGGCCGGGTGATCTGCCCCGACTGCATGCGGGACTCGCCCGTCGGCTTCCAGTGCCCTGAGTGCGTCAAGGAGGGCGCGCGCACGACGCGCAGCGGCCGCACGGCCTACGGCGGCTTGCGTCCCACCAACGCCGCCATCACCTCGATGGTGATCATCGGGCTCAACGCGGCGGTGTGGCTGGCGATCATGGCCACCGGCGGTCGTGGCAGCTCGCTGGTCGAACGGCTCTCCCTGATCCCGCTCGGGCGGTGCGTCTCCGAGCGGGCCAGCGGCGCCTACTACCCGAGCGTGCACACCGAGCTCGTCTGCTCCACCAGCACGCGCGGGGACGGGACCTGGATGCCGGGTGTCGCCGACGGCGCCTACTGGCAGCTGCTCACCTCGGCGTTCACGCACGTGGAGTTCTGGCACATCGGCTTCAACATGCTCGCGCTCTGGGTCCTCGGCCCGCAGCTCGAGGTGGCGATCGGCCGGGCCCGCTTCATCGCGCTCTACCTGATCTCGGCGCTGGCCGGCTCCACCTTGGTCTACTGGGCGAGCAACGAGTACGGCTCGACCCTCGGCGCCTCCGGAGCAGTCTTCGGCCTGATGGGCGCCCTGCTGGTGATCGCCTTCAAGGTCAAGGCCGACTACTCGCAGATCCTGATGTGGATCGGCATCAACGCGGTGCTGACCTTCACCTTCTCCGGCATCTCCTGGCAAGGACACGTCGGCGGCTTCCTCGGCGGCGTCGTGGTCGCCGCGATCTTGGCCTACGCGCCCCGCCAGCGCCGTACGCAGGTGCAACTGGTCGGTCTCACGGTCGTGACCGTGCTGCTGCTGGTCGCGATCGTCGCGCGCACGGCTTCCCTCACCGCCTGAGCCCGGGCCGAGTTATCCCCACTGTGGACAAGCCCTGGGGATAACTACACGCGTGTAGTTCTCCCCAGGTTCATCCCCAGCTGTGGACTCACTCCCAGCGGGTGGCGTAGGAGAAGCCGACGGCCATGAACGCGATGCCGACCATCAGGTTGTACTGGCCGAGGTCGTTGAAGACCGGGATCTTGTCGAGGTGGGTGCCGGTGAACACGTAGTACGTGCAGATCCAGATCAGCCCGATCAGGAAGCAGCTCAGCATGGTGATGACCACGCCGCGGTTGCGTCCGAGCGGCGTGGAGGGGTGGGCGGCGACGAAGAGCCCGACCATCACCGCGCCCAGGCCGATGGCGTAGTTCCAGTTCTTCAGGTCTGCCATGAACCCGGGCTGGCCCGGCTTCGGCTCGGGAAAGACGGTGGGGTCGACCCGCACGGCCAGGTAGTAGTAGGCGATCCAGGCGACACCGAGGACGACCAGCACCAGGGCTGCGATGAACCGCGGGGTGAGCATCGGTCCCCGCTGGGGGTCGAGGAAGCCCGACGACTTGGACCTGGACAGGGAACGCACGGGCTTGCTCCTCGACTGCGGGGCCATGGGATGAACCGGCCGAGCGGCTGGTACGACGACGGCGGCTACCTTAGTCGCCATGACCGAGGCGCCCCACGAGAGCCCCGGTCCCGGCGACCGCCGGCGGCCGCTGGGATGGCGGCTGGCGACCCCCCTGGCCGTGCTGCTGTGCGGGGCGTTGTTCGCAGTGAGTGCGCTCAACAGCGGGGGCACCGACCTGCGCCCGGGCCGCTACATCAACCTCACCGACTTCGTGCGCACCGAGAGCCGCGAGTACGACGCGCTGCGCGAGCGGGTCGCCCAGCTGACCGACGACGTGGAGCGGCTCACCGGTCAGGTCGACGACGCCGACGTACGCCGGCTGCGTGCGCAGGCACACTCGCTGGAGCGTCCGGCTGGTCTCGAGGATGTCAGCGGCGCCGGCATCACCGTGGTCCTCACCGACTCACCGACCGATGTCGCCGAGTCGAGCCAGCGCGACCCGAACCGCCTGGTCGTCCACCAGCAGGACATCCAGGCCGTGGTCAACGCGGTGTGGATCGGCGGTGCCGTCGCGGTCACCATCCAGGGGCAGCGGGTGGTCAGCACGACCGGCATCAAGTGCATCGGCAACAGCGTGCAGATCCAGGGCGTGCCATATCCGCAGCCCTACACGATCTCCGCGGTCGGCGACCCGACCTCGATCGCGGCGGCGATCGCCTCCGACAGCTACCTCGCGCTCTACCGCAGTGACGCGGCCGAGCCCGACATCGCGGTCGGCTGGGAGGAGAAGGTCGAGGACCTCCTCACGGCACCGGCCTACGACGGCCTGCTCGACCGGTCCTACGCCGAGCCGCTGAAGACCGACGGCTGACCGGGCGGGCTACGGCGTCGGTGGCACGCTCGGGCTCGCGGTGCCCGTGTCGGTCGGGCTCTCGGTCGGCGACGGCGTCTGCGTGGGCTCCTCGTAGGTCGAGACCACGATCGTCACCTTCGAGCCCTTGGGCTGGGTCTCACCCGCGTCGGGAACCTGCTGGATGACGGTGCCCTTCGGCTCGGTGGTGTCGCCGGACTGCACCACGACCGGGTCGAACCCGGCAGCGCGCACCATCTGCTCGGCCTGCTCCTGGGTCAGCCCGACGACGTCGGGGACCTTCTCGGGGCCGTCGGAGACCACGACGGTGACCTTCGAGCCTTCCGGCACCTGCTCCCCGGCGGCCGGCCGCGACTCGACGACCTGTCCCTTGGGTTCGTCGGAGTCGATCTCCTCGAAGACCGGGACCAGCTTGGCCTGCTCGAGCGTGGCGCGCGCCTCCGACCGGCTCTGGCCCACGAGCGAGGGCACCGAGGTCATCGGCTTGCCGGTCGAGACCGTGATGGTGACGGTCGTCCCCGGATCCACGAACGTGTCGCGGTTGGGGTCCTGGCTGATCACCTTGTCCTTGGCGACATCGGGATCCGCGACGTACTCCGGCTGGCCGACGCTGAGGCCGGCATCGCCGATCGCCGCGCGGGCCTGGGCCTCGGTCATGCCGATCAGGTCGGGCACCTGCACCTGTTGTGGTGCCTCGTCGAAGAGCTTGGGCAACAACAGGGCCGCGCCGATGATCAGCGCCACGAGCAGCGCGCCGAGGAAGACGAACAAGCCGGTGCGGTTGCCGTCGCGGTCGTCGTCGTAGGGCTCCTGCTCGCCCGGCACCGGGTAGGTCGTGATGGTCGACTGGGTGGCCTCACCGGGGGAGTACGGCGTCACGACAGTGGTCGGCGGCCCCGGCGGCCCCGGCGGCAGCGGGGGCGCGGTGGCCCGGACGGGGTGGCCGGCCAGGTAGCGCTCGATGTCGGCGCGCATCGCGGCCGCCGACTGGTAGCGGTCCTCGACCCGCTTGGCCAGCGACTTCATCACGATCGTGTCGATCTCGGGGGACAAGGCGGTGTCGTGGTCCGACGGCGGCACGGCAGGCTCGCGCACGTGCTGGTAGGCCACGGCCACGGGGCTGTCGCCCACGAAGGGCGGCCGTCCGGTGAGCAGCTCGTAGAGCAGGCAGCCGGCCGAGTAGACGTCGCTGCGCGAGTCGACGGTCTCGCCGCGGGCCTGCTCGGGCGAGAGGTACTGCGCGGTGCCGACCACCGCTGCGGTCTGGGTCATCGAGGAGGACGCGTCGGAGATCGCGCGAGCGATGCCGAAGTCCATCACCTTCACATCGCCGCTGGGCGTGAGCATCACGTTGCCGGGCTTGATGTCGCGGTGGATGATGCCGGCCCGGTGGCTGTAGTCGAGCGCCGACAGCACGCCGGAGGTGATCTCGAGGGCTCGCTCGGGCAGGATCTTGCGTCCCTCGCGCAGGATGTCGCGCAGGGTCCGGCCGGCGACGTACTCCATCACGATGTAGGGCTGGCTGATCCCCGAGCCGTCGGAGGCGAGCTCCTCGCCAGTGTCGTAGACGGCCACGATCGCCGGGTGGTTCAGGGAGGCCGACGACTGGGCCTCGCGACGGAAGCGGGCCTGGAAGGTCGCGTCGCTGGCCAGGTCGGTGCGCAGCCGCTTGACCGCGACGACGCGACCGAGCCGGGTGTCGGTGCCCTTGCGCACCTCGGCCATCCCGCCACGGCCGAGCAGCTCCCCGAGCTCGTAGCGACCCCCGATGAGGGTCGGCCCCGAGGGGTTGTGGGGTCCGGACTGGCTCATCTGATCACTGCCTCCATCACGGCCTTGGCGATAGGCCCACCGAGGGCCCCGCCGGCGATCTCGCTGGTGTCCTTGCCCGGCACGCTCTCGATCATCACCGCAACCGCGACCTGTGGGTCGTCGGCGGGTGCGAACGAGACGAACCATGCGTACGGCGGCTTGCCGGGTACGCCGCTCTGCGCGGTGCCGGTCTTGCCCGCCACCTCGATGCCGTCGATACGCGCGTCGTCGGCGGTGCCCTCGTTGACCGTGGCCACCATCAGCTTGGTGAGCTCGTTGGCCGTGGTCGGGGAGACGGCATCGTGCAAGGGAGTGGTGGTGGTCTTGTCGAGGATGTCGAGGTCGGCCGACTGCACCTCGTCGACGAGGTAGGGCTTCATCACCGTGCCGCCGTTGGCGATGCCGGCTGCCACCATCGCCATCTGCAGCGGCGTCGCGCGCACCTCGAACTGCCCGAAGCCCGTCTGCCCGGTCTGCGGCTTGTCGGTGCCCGTGGGGTAGACCGAGACGGCCTGCGGGCCGAGGTCGTCGAGGTAGTGCTCGTTGAAGCCGAACGCCTCGGCCTGCTTCTGCATCGCCTCGGCACCGACCTCGATGGCCAGCTGGGCGAAGGTGGTGTTGCACGACCACTCCATCGCCACCTCGAACGGGATCCGCTTGGGGTTGCACTGGCTGCGGCCCTCGTTGTCGACCAGGCCGGTCTCGCCGCTGGTCAGCGGCAGCTGGTAGGTCGCCCCGGCCGGCACCATCGACGACGCGTCGTAGTTGCCGCTCTCGATCGCGGCGGCGGCGGTGACGAGCTTGAACGTCGAGCCCGGAGGCAGCGTGGTCTGGATCGCGCGGTTGAGCAGCGGCTTGGCCGGGTCCTGGTTGAGGCGGTCGTAGTTCTCCGAGACCGACGCGAAGTCGTGGGAGGCCAGCACGTTGGGGTCGTAGGTCGGCAGCGAGACGTTGGCCAGGATCTGACCGGTGGTCGGGTTGATCGCGACCACGGCGCCCTGCACGTCCTCGCCCAGCGCGCGCAGTCCGTCGTAGGCCGCCTTCTGCGCCTTGGGGTCGAGGGTCAGCGAGACCCGTCCGCCCTTGGTGTTGTTGCCGTTGACCAGGTCGACCAGCCTTGTGACGAACAGCCGCGAGTCGTCGCCGGAGAGTACGTCGTTCTGGGTCTGCTCGATGCCGGTCTGGGAGTAGTAGGAGAACCAGCCGGTCACGGGCGCGTAGCGAAACGGCGTCGGGTAGGTGCGCTGGAACTTGTACGCGTCGTCGGACTTCACGCTCAGCGCGACCGTCTCGCCGTCGACCAGGATCGGCCCGCGCTCGCGCGAGAACGCCTCCTGGATGATCCGCCGGTTGCGGCCGTCCTTGTTGAGCGCGTCGGCCTGCCAGTACTGCAGGTACGTCGCGTTGGCCATCAGCGCGATGAACAGGAGCATGCAGAACAGCGAGATGGTGCGGATCGGCTTGTTCATGCCAGACCCCACCCGTTGGTCTCGAGACCCCGCTCGTTGGTCGAGGAAGGCGCGCTGGCGAGACCCCGCACGTTGGTCGAGGAAGGCGCGCTAGCGCCTGTCTCGAGACCCCGCACGCTGGTCGAGGAAGGCGCGCTAGCGCCTGTCTCGAGACCCGGTGAGGGGTCAGCGGTCCTGTGCAGAGGTCTCGAGACGGTCGCTGCGCGACCTCCTCGACCAACAGCAGGCGTCATGCCATCTTCACCACCTGGGTGGCCTCCTGGTCGGCGTCGTCCTCGGTGGACAGCGTCGGCGCGGGCCGGCGGGCGTAGTCGGAGATGCGCAGCAACAAGGCGATCAGTACCCAGTTCGCGACCAGTGACGAGCCGCCGTAGGAGAGGAAGGGAGTGGTCAGGCCGGTCAGCGGGATCAGGCGGGTCACGCCGCCGATGACGACGAACACCTGGAGCGCGACGACGCCGGCCAGGCCGACGGCGACCAGCTTGCCGAACCCGTCACGGCAGATCAGCGAGGCTCGCAGCGCGCGTTCGACGATCAGGCCGTAGAGCAGGATCACCGCGATCACGCCGGTCAGCCCCAGCTCCTCGCCGAGCGCCCCCATGATGAAGTCGGACTCCGCGCGCGGGATGCGCTCGGGCATCCCCAGCCCGAGGCCGCGTCCGAGCAGGCCGCCCCACCCCATCCCGAACATCGACTCCACGAGCTGGAAGCTGGTGGCCCCCTGCGCGTCGGAGTAGTAGTCGAACGGGTGCAGCCAGGTGTCGACCCGCACGCGCACGTGGGGCTCGAACCGGTAGGCCATCAGGGCGCCGCCGATGAACAGGCCGGTGCCGAGCACCAGCCAGCCGGCGCGCTCGGTGGAGACGTAGAGCATGATCAGGAACAGCCCGAAGAACAGCAGGCTCGAGCCCAGGTCGGTCTGGAAGACCAGGATCCCGAGACTGACCAGCCACATCAGCAGGATCGGTCCCAGGTCGCGCCCGCGCGGCAGGTCGACGAAGAGGACCCGGCGCCCGGCCAGGGCCAGCGCGTCGCGGTGCAGCACCAGGTAGCCGGCGAAGGTGACCACCAACAGCAGCTTGGCGATCTCACCGGGCTGGAAGCTGAACGGGCCGAGGTGGATCCAGATCCGGGCGCCGTTGATCTCGGTGCCCAGCCCGGGAACCATCGGCAGGAGCAGCAAGATGATGGCGAGCAGTCCGCTGGTGTAGGTGAACCGCTGCAGCACCCGGTGGTCGCGCAGCACCAGGAGCGCGATCACGAACAGCGCGACGCCCAGGCTCATCCAGGTCAGCTGTTGGCGGGCGAACGTCGTGTCCTCGGCGAGGTCGAGCCGGTAGATGACCGCGAGGCCCAAGCCGTTGAGGGCGGCCACGACCGGCAGCAGGACCGGGTCGGCGTACGGCGCCACGAACCGCACCACCAGATGGGCGATGACGACCAGCGCGGCCAGCCAGCCGCCGTAGGTGATCAGGTCGGTGGGTACCTCGCCGTCGACACCCAGACCCACCGCGGCGTAGGCGCCCACGCCGACGGCCAGGGCGAGCACCAGCAAGAACAGCTCCGCGCCCCGCCTGCGGCGGTGCACGAACTCCATGATCATCCCCGCCTGGCTCATGGCGTCTCCGTGGGAGCGCCGGTCCCGGCGGTCGAGTCGGTCTGGTCGGTCGAGCTTGTCGAGACCCCCTCGTCGACCGACTGGTTGGCAGCGAGGCGGTCGACGGCGCGCTTGGCGTCGGCGAGGCTGGAGGCGTCGATGCCCTCGCGGACCGTCGAGGCGTCGTAGTCGGAGAGCCGGTCGAGGCTGACGTTGGTGGTCTCGTAGGGACGCGAGAGACTCACGCCCGGCAGGTCGGCGTTGAGGCCGCGGAAGATCGTGACGGAGCCGTCGTGCTCGCCGACGTAGTACTGCTGCTGGCTCCAGGAGTAGGCGGCAGCGCCACCCATCCAGACCACGCCGAGGACCGCCACGCCGGCGAGCACGCGGCGGGTGACGACGTAGCGGCGCGGTGGGCGCGGCGCGTAGCGCGCCTCCTCGGGGTCGACGGGGTCCGACTCGATCGCGTAGGGCAGCGAGTCGGGGATCTCGGCGCGCACCGGCTCGAGCTCGCCGGTGTCGCCGCTGCGGTGTCCGCGGAACAGGTGCGGCCTGGTCGGCACCACGCGCCTCTTGAGATCCGCCGCCGCGCCGACCAGCAGCGGCGTCTGGTCGAGCAGCTCGACGTCTTCGCCCACAACGTCGGCCACCAGGCACGTGACGTTGTCGGTGGTGCCGGCATCGAGGCTGGCGCGCACCAGCTCGACGGCCGCGTAGTCGGGCGTGCCCATGGAGAGGATGTCGGCGAGCCGCCCGTCGTTGAGCACTCCGCTCGCGCCGTCGCTGCACAGCAGCACGCGGTCGCCGGGCTCGAGCTCGACGTCGAAGAGGTCGGCGTCGATGTCGTGCACGCCGTCGACCGCGCGCAGGATCAGGTTGCGGTGCGGGTGGGTGCGGGACTCCTCCTCGGTGATGCGCCCCTCGTCGATGAGGCTCTGCACGAAGGTGTGGTCCTTGGTGAGCTGGCGGATCGCGTCACCACGGAAGAGGTAGGCCCGGCTGTCGCCGACGTGGCCGAAGGTCAGCCTTTCCCCGTCGAAGAGCGCCATGGTGGCGGTGGTGCTGGTGCCGCTCAGCGACGGGTCGTCATCGACCAGCTCGGCGATGCGGTCGTTGGCACGATGCAGCGCGCCGGCGACGGCGGTCCTCATCTCACCGTTGGGCTTGGCGTCGAGCTTGCGCAGCTGGCCGATCGCGGTGCTCGAGGCCAGGTCGCCCCGGACCGCACCGCCGACCCCGTCGCAGACCGCGAGCATCCAGGGTCCGGCGTACCCGGAGTCCTGGTTGTCCTTGCGCACCCGGCCCACGTCGGAGATCGCGGCGTAGCGCAGACGGAACGTCATCGGCTACTTCCTCAGCTCGATCACCGTCTTGCCGACCCGCACCTGGGTGCCGATGGTGAGCGTGGTCGGCTGGGTGATGCGGGCGTTGCCGATGTAGGTGCCGTTGGTGGAGCCGAGGTCCTCGACGAACCACTGGTCGCCGGACGCGGCGATGCGCGCATGTCGCGTGGACACGTAGTCGTCGTCGAGACGGATCGCGGCGTCCGGCCCGCGGCCGATCAGGATCGGCGCCGCCGAGAGCTCGGCGCGCTCTCCCAAGTTGTCGCCGTCGACGACCAGCACGTGGGTCGGTGCGCCGCGCCGCGCCCTGGCCGGCTTGGGCGGCCGCTGCTCGCGCTTGGCGGCGGCCTGCCGCGCACCCTCGGGCATCCGCGCGCCGAACATGTCGGAGCGGATGACCGACAGCGCCGAGAGCACGAAGATCCAGAGGATCGCCAGGTAGGCCAGGCGGATCAGGAACAACGTCAGCTCAGACACCCGTGGCCCCCGGGTAGTGCGGATCCTCGTCGTCGACCACGCGCACGTTGATGGTCGTCGCGCCGATCTTGACGCGGCTGCCGTCGTGCACGTGCGTGCGCTGGATGCGGTGGCCGTCGACCAGCATCCCGTTGGTCGAGCCGAGGTCGCCGACCTCGATGTCGATCTCGCCGTCACGGTTGAACACCAAGAACTCGATGTGCCGCCTGCTGACCCCCGGGTCGTTGATGCGTACGTCGGCCTCGGTGCCACGCCCGATCACCAGCCCCGGTGGCATCAGCGGGTGCTCGGTGCCGTTGACCTCGATCAGCGCGCGCGGCCGGCGCGACCGGGTGAGGTTGCTGTTGCTGGTCACCGACGCCTGGGCGCGGCTCTTGATCCGGAACCGGCCCGTGGACAGGTCCTCGGCGCTCTCGAACCCGATCGTCACCGGCCCGGGAAACACGTAGTGCTGCTGCTGGGCGTGCTCCATGAGCTGGTCGGTGAGGTCCTTGACCAGGGTGGAGTCGTACGGCGAGAGGCGGTCGAAGTCGGTCGAGGCCAGCTCGACGTGGAAGTCGTTGGGCACTGCTCGCCGCTGGCGGCTCAGGATCTGCGCGTTGTTGTCGCACTCGCGCTCGAGGGCCGCGGCGATCTCCACCGGCTGCACCGCGCTACGGAAGACGCGGGCGAACGCGCCGTACACGACGTTCTCGAGCCGTTGCTCGAACCGTTGCAGGCCGCCCACATCCGCCTCCTTCCCGGCACGCTGACACAGATACGTCGACCGGCCCGAACGCGTGCCGGGCCTTCGTCGATCGTAGCGAGAGCGAATCTGCTGGTTGAGGAGGTCGCGCAGCGACCGTCTCGAAACCATGGCTGGACTTGTGGGGAGCTTGAGTGTCACCTGGTGACACCCAGACTCCCCGTACTGCCGGTTTGGGCGGTCCTCGCGCGCTGGGATACCCTCGGCCTGCTTCTCGCGCGAGTGGCGGAATAGGCAGACGCGCACGGTTCAGGTCCGTGTGTCCGAAAGGACGTGGGGGTTCAACTCCCCCCTCGCGCACCGCAGCCCCAGGTCTTCTGACCTGGGGCTTTGTGTTTGAGGCCTGCTCCGTGCCCGGCTCATGTGCCGAAATATGTGCTGAGCCTCGGGCGATGTCGTCACCAAATCGCTCCTCGCCGATGCCGCCGGCCCTCGGAGGGCACGCTCAACGCCAGGCTTAGCGGTGCTGTGGTGCAGTTCCATCCCGGTGCCCTGGCGCTTCGCTCCCATCAACACGGCGCTTTCGGCAATGTGCGACGCGAGCACGCTGAACTCTGGAGCCCGGATGCGCTCCGCCGCGCGCCGGGACAGACAAGCAAGTTGGCGGGCAGGTAGAGGTGAGGTCAGTCCGAAAGTGATCGCATTCGTCGTTCGTCCCGTTCGGGCGCAACTTGGGGACGGTGACGTAGTGCAGTCGAGTCGGCGAGTCCAGGAGCGGTCATGATCCCTTCGCGATTCGGAAGCGTTCGTCGTCATCGCGCACGCCGCCGCCGGACGCTACGAATGGACGTTCGACATCCCTGTACTGGTGGACGGGGAGACGTTCCACCTTCGAGGCGACGACCACGGCCGACCGTTCGTCCTGGTTGGCCGTGACGAGCTGGAGAGCATGTGGTGGGACTTCGGGCGGCAGGAGTGGCGCACTCCCGAGTGGTGACCCAACGGGACATCACAAGCCACCTACCTAGAAAGAGTGAGTTGAGCGCATGGGAGGTGGCGCTTGGTGATAGTTCGGAGAAACGCGATAGTTCGCTGAAAGAGCGTAGATTTAGGTAGTGCCGTAGTATTAGAGCGTGGACACAGTACAACTCGAGAGGTTGATGGCTGACGCCCTGGGTGCCCGGGTCGACGTGCGCGTCAGGGAAGCTGGAGACCAGCGAGGTCGATTTACGGCCACGATCCAATCGGTGCCTGTCGAAGTCGAGTGGCTCGGCGTCGGATGGCCACGGCAGGTGCGCGAGCTGCTTGACCGGCCCGATCGCCCCGACCTCGTCGTCGCTCCCGAGTTCTCACCGGGAGCACGCAAGCTCCTCAACCAGGCCCGGATGTCGTGGATCGACCTGACAGCGGCAGCCAACATCGGTCTGCCAGGCCTGCTCATCATCGTGGAGTCTGAGCGCGGCACACGAATGCCGCGGGCCAACTTGGGCTGGACAGCGGGGGCGCTTTCTGTGTGCGAGGGGCTGTTGGTCGGTGCAGGGGGCACGGTGGCGGAGCTTGTCGACGCCACTGGGCTTGCCCCCTCGACGGTCGCAACCGCGCTCAAGTTCCTGCACGGCGAGCACCTGCTCACTGCCGAGGCAGCGCGGGGGCGAAATGCGCGACGAACAGTCGTCGACAGAGACCAGCTTCTCGATACCTATGCCGCTGCGGCGGCGCGACTGCGGAGCCCCGAGTCGATCCGCGTCGGCGTCCTGTGGCGGAGTCCAGCCCGAGGGGCTCATGAACTGGGCAGTCGCCTCGAAGCCAACGGTGTGGCTTGGGCCACGACGGGAGCGCTTGCGGCGGACGTGCTGGCGCCATACCTCACCGAGGTGGACCCGTGGGAGATCTATGTCGATGGTGGCTCTCTCGCAGAACTACGGCAGATCGCTCGTGAGGTCGGGTTGGAGGAGGCGAGTGGAGGCCGCTTGCTGCTGCGGCCGTTTCCCACGCCTGCGAAGGACGCGCTCAGCGCGGAAGTCGGTGGCCAACGGGTGGCAGCCTGGCCACGCGTGTTCTCCGACCTTCGGATGATCGGCGTCAGGGGCGAGGAGGCTGCCGAGCATCTTCGCGAACGGATGGGAACAGGTGAATGAGCGAGGACCTGGAACGAACTGGCCGCGCCAGGCGGGCTGCGGAGCTCGCCCTGGTTCGTGTGTGCAGCCATTACGGGGAGCGACCCAACTTCGTCCTGCTCGGGGGCCTCGTGCCAGCAATGCTGTGCTCCGACAGTGCACGTCTCCACGCCGGCACGACGGACGTTGACGTCCAGGTGACCTTGAGATTGCTGGGGGTGCTGAGCACGCCCGGCGCTTGGAGATCGCCCTGAAGAACGCCGACTTTCGCGTCGACTCCGAGAGGGTCTGGCGCTGGGAGACGGTGCAAGGCGGCGGCTACAAGGCGGTCATCAAGTTCGAGCTGCTCGCCGACCTCGACGACCAGCCGCAAAGCGCCAACGTCCACTTCGAGCAGACCGACAATCTCGGTGCCGTCAACCTGCGGGGCACGGGCTACGCCAGCAAGGACTACGCACCTCGGACGCTGGTCGCCTATGACCAGGGCGCGAGGGTCACCGCCGAGGTCAACGTAACCGGCCTCGCCGGGTTCCTGCTCGCAAAGACCGCTGCTGCCAACGGACGGCACAAGGCGAAGGACTACTACGACATCGCCTTCGTCCTGCTGCACCACAACGAGATCTTCGACGAATCGCGACCGCTCGATCCCGCCGACGTCGTACTTCAGCGCCTCGGAGTGCCCGTTGAGCTGCGCACAGCCGTCGAGGACCTTGCAGCGAACTTCTCCGATGACCGCGCCCAAGGCGTCCAGGCGTACGTGGAGCAGCTCCTGATCAACAACCCCGACCTCGACGCGGCGACCGCCGCCACCGATGCGCGACTCGCCGTCGCTGCCTTCACGGGAACCATGCTCAACGCCATTGCCGGCTGACCCGCCGCGGCCACTCCCATGTGCTAACTCATGTGCTCCCGGCCATGTAGGTCGGCGTATCCCAAAGATGTCGTTTGGGTCCGACGCGCACCTCACGCTGAGTTTGAGCGTGAAATCGGGGTCTCAGCACGTTGCGATCCGGTCAGGAATCGCCGAACCGACGATGGTGGGATAACTGCGCGGAAGCCAAGAGTGTCCGCTGGCACGCCAAGGCGCGACGGACCTGGTCCCATCGTCGGCCTGGCCCCACGGTGGAGCGGAAGCAGTTTGGTCAAACCGCGTCCGTGTGTACGCTGTGTACACGTAAGCACGATCGCACGGGAGACGCACACCATGGCCACCGCAACCATCCACTATGGCAGCGCCCGCGAGGCGCGCGAGCACTTCAAGGACCTGCTTGACGCTGCTGACGAGGGCCGTCCAGCCACCGTCACCCGTGACGCGCGCCGTGTTGCTGCCGTCGACGCCGACCGCCTGGTGTACTTCCTGACCCGTCTGCACCCCTCAGGGGCCCGAGCCGTGGCAGAAGGCGATGGCTGGTCCATCTACCTGCCCGGTACTCCGGTCGCGGCCGACGGAGCCACGGTCGAGGAGGCCGTCGAGGAGATGATCGACGCTCTGCGTGACTATGCCGAGGCTTGGATCGAACGCCTGCGGCTGGCGCCGAACCACGCCGACAACTGGGGCCTGGTGCAGATCATCACACTCGCCTCGGATGACCAGTTGCGCAACTGGCTGCTCGCCTGATTCCCGCGTGCCCGAGAAGCGACCGCCCGCGACCCGTGTCGACCACGAACTCTTCTGCACCACCGAAGGATGGACCGAGCGCAAGCGCGCCACGGGCAAGCGCGGCTCCCATCACGTGAACTACGAGCTCGCGCTCCCTGACGGTTCGGTCCTCTACACGCGGATCAGCCACCCCGTAGACCGGACCGACTATGGCCCTGGCATCTGGGCCCACATCCTGCGCGACCAGCTGTACGTCACGGCCGAGGAGTTCTGGGACTGCGTCCATCACCAGGCTGTGCCCAATCGGGGACATATCCCAGAGGTCACGGAGGCGATCCCGCTGGGAGTGATCCGGGCGCTCACGAGGGAAGCGCGCGTCCCGGAATCCGAGGTGCACGCCATGACCAAAGCCGAGGCCATCGCCCGGCTCAGCGAGTTCTACACCACGGGACGCTGAAGACGCACGGACCGGGCCAAGCAGGCCGTCCGGGTCAGTGGCGACGTCGAGGAGTTCGATGTCGTGCGTGGACGAGTACCGGCGGAGCGGGTCATGCTCTTGAGGGTTGCGTCCGGTCACCTAAGTCCGCTGATGGAAGGATCGCCTTGTTGGTAGGATCGGTTGGTGACCAGCCAACGGGCTTTCGAGAAGGTCAGTCTCACGATCGAGTCTGACGTGCTTCACCGCGTCCGCGATCGGGTGGAGCCAGGAAAGGTCTCGGCGTACGCGACTCTGGCCCTTCGGCGGCAGCTCGAGCGGGACGGCCTCGATGACCTGATCGGCGAACTGGTCGAGGTCAACGGACCCCTCGACACCGACGCCGTCGCTCGGTACGTCGACGAGTGGCGCTGAGCCGGGTGGCACGAGTCCTCATCCTCGACTCTGAAGCGGTCTCGGCTCTCGTGGACAAGCGCAAGGGGGTGGCCGAGCGACTGGCCGCGGCACAGCAGGCCGATCACCGGGTGCTGATCCCCGCGGTGGTTCTCGCCGAGGTCGCGACCGGCGCACCAACCGATGCCGCGATCTGGCACGTCCTGGGAAAGATCCCCACCGTCGACCTTCCCGACAGTGTGGCGATGCGAGCCGGCGCTCTGCGCACCAGGGCCGAGAACGTCCGACGCAAGAAGCGCGACCTCACCGTGGACGCCATCGTGGCTGCTACCGCGGTCGAGCTGGCCCCGTCGGTCGTGATCACAGCCGACAAGGCCGACCTGGAGTTCCTCGTCGACGGGTTCGACGTCAAGGTCTCGACAGTCTGAGGCCGTTTCGAGAGGCGCTCCTACATCATCTGGCAGAACACGTCCACAGTGACCGTTTCGCCGGCGCCGACGGTCACCGTCCGGCCGGCCGAGCAGGCGTCGAAGTCGCCGGCCCTGCTGCCGTAGCCCGGGGACGTCGCCAACACGCGGTAGGCGCCAGGCGGCAGATAGATCTCCCACCGCCCGTCGTCACCGGCTCCGACCGTCTGGTCGACTGAGTCGTCGGCGTTCACGACATGCACGATCCCGGGGTGCGCCACCGAGGTGCCCGGTGCGGGGCCGCCGACCCACTGGAGCTGCCCCGTCAGTGTTGCCGAGGATGCCACCGCCCCGTGGTCGTACACCACGACCGTGCTGCCGCGCCGCGCAGGCGTTCCGATCTCGGGATCGGTGGTGACAGGCTGCCACTGGCCCACGGGGGCGCCGTGCTTGCGCACGACGTGGAAGCCGGCGGCTCTCAGGGCGGTGATCTCGCTGGTGACGGTGGGGGTGCCCGCTCCGCCGTAGGGCTCGCCCGACGGGACAGCGAGCCAGCCGCTCGGCAACATGGTCCGGGAAGCGTCGAGTGACTGTTGAGTGAGACCGCGGGATCCTCCGGTTCCGGCCAGTTGCGCCGTGAATCGGCCGGCGGGGTTGCCCTCCACATCGACGCTAGGTTGCTCTGGGGGTGATCCTCCATCCGGACTCTGCATCGGAGGACAGCCAACGGCCACCTGCCACTGCGTGATGGTCACATAGGGCACTGTCGGTCCCTGGCAATAGATACCCGGCACCACTGGCCAACCTTGTGGGACGGCGACGACGGTGCGGCCGACACCAACCCACTTCATCCCGGCCGGAGGTGCGGGCAGAGCCGATTGACCATCACCGTTGGACTGCTCAACGGGCGGGATGGCGTGCTCGCTGGGCCGCAGGCTTGCCGCGACGGTTCCCACGACGAGAAGACTGGCGAACGCGGCACCCACGACGGCTATGCGGCGGCGCCGCCGCCGAGCCGTATGCCCGCGGCGGAGCAGGTCATCGATGGGGGGCTGGGAGTCCGGTACGTGGTCAGCTGAGCGACTGAGGAGGTCGGAGAGGGTCTGCTCGCTCATGGGCGTCCTTCCTGAAGCATCGCCAGGTCGGGGTCTTCGGCAAGTTCGGCCAACGCCCGTGACAAACGGCTCTTGACCGTGCCGCGAGCGACTCCAGTGGCGGCGGCGATCTGCTGTTCGGTGAAGTGGAGGTAATAGCGGAGGACGACTGCTTGCCGCTGCGGCTCAGAGAGTCGACCGAGCGCGCGTCTGAGCGCATCCGCGTCGTCAACGCGTGCCGTACCGTCCGCTGTTGCTCGTTCGGGCAGGGCAATGGTTGCGCGCTCTCCCCACCAGCGTCGACGGCGACTCTGGCGCAAGAGGTTGAGCTGGAGTCGCGCGACATATGCCTCTCGGTCGGCAGCCCGCTCGACGTGGCTCCACTTCAGGTAGCACCGCAGAAGCGTCTGTTGTGCGAGGTCCTCGGCCTCGATGACGTCGCAGCCGAGCAGAACGCCAGCGCGCACAAGAGAGCGCCAGCGCGCGGCGGCGTAGTCACTGAACTCGGCGTCGTGGTCCATCACCATCACTACGCAGATGATCCAACGGGCGCCATCGGTTCCAGGCCGAAGCGCGGCGGTGACTCGGGCCGCGCTCCGCCCCGCCCTGCTCGCGTCCGTTCAGGTGGCGAGGGTGCCGGCGAACACCTGCCAGGCCAGAGCCGACTTCGCCACCAGGCTCAGCACGATGTAGACACGCTCGCCGAACAGGTAGTCGGCCCAGCGTCCCCGGGCGCGGTACTGCAGCCACTGGTTGAGCGCGAAGACGTTGAAGAAGACGAACAGGGACACGAAGATCCCGTAGACGAATCCCGGTGCCTCAGCGTCAGAGGTCGACCCGGGCGAGAACAGGTAGATGCCGATGGCGAGCCACGGGACGATTCCCGCGAGGCAGCCGAAGACGAAGGGCAGCCATCCGCCACTGCCAGGCTGCTCGTAGTTCTCCTGCAGCCAGCCGAAGAGGATCATCGAGGCGTTGACGCCGAACAGTGCGACGAGGGCCGCGACGTCGGAGATGCCGGTCAGCTGGGCGATGAGCACGATCATCAACGACGCCGACAACGAGTACTCGACCCAGCGGGCGGGGTTGCGGCTGCGGCTGAGATCGGCGAGGTAGCGCCGCCACCACAGGGTGCAGACCACGGCGTGAGCCAGCGCCGACAGGAGGAGGAAGCCCGCAACGGCCGCGCCTGTCGGGATCTCGAACAGCTTGGCCGGGTCCGCTGGCACGGTGCCGGGTGGGCCCGTCAGGTACGTGGCGGTCACCGGCAGTGCGAACGAGGTGGCCAGGACCAGGACGGCGATCGCCTGCGCGAGATGCACCGCGCCCGCCAGCGCGTTGTCGCGGCGTAGCCGGGTCGCACGAGTCTCGACACTCGCCTCACTGCTCATGGAGGCATCCCTCTCGTTGACATACGAAGTACTCTTCGTGAATACTGTAGCGCACGAGGGGAGTACCCCACCCACGGCGACTTCGTCAGTTCGGTTGGACGGTTCCAACCCGGAGCGCCGGCCGCTCCACAGCTGGCAGCGGCGGGGGAGACCTCCAAGCAGGCCCGTCACCGGGCCGGTTGGAGGTTCGAACGATGGATGTTCCCCTGTGGGCCTGGGCCGCGGTCCTGGCAGTCATTCTCGCGATGCTGGCTGTGGACCTCCTCGCCCACCGCACCGCCCACGTGGTCTCGGTCAAAGAGGCGACAGCGTGGTCCGCGCTGTGGGTCACCCTCGGCCTCGGGTTCGGGGCCGTGGTGTGGTGGGCCTACGGTGCCGAGGCCGGCGGCGAGTACTTCGCCGGCTACCTGATCGAGAAGAGCCTCGCGGTCGACAACGTCTTCGTCTTCGCACTGATCTTCAGCTACTTCGCGGTCCCGCGTGAGTACCAGCACCGCGTGCTGTTCTACGGGGTGCTCGGGGCGCTGGTGTTCCGAGCGCTCTTCATCGCCGGTGGCTCGGTGCTCATCAGCAGCTTCGCCTGGATCCTGTACGTCTTCGGGGCGTTCCTGGTCGTCACCGGGTGGAAGATGTTCGCCCATCGCAACGACGAGATGGACCTGTCACGCAATCGCCTCCTGGCCTGGGCCACGAGGCGGGTCCCGTCCACCGAGCACTACGACGGGCAGAAGTTCTGGGTCAAGCGCGCCGGGAGGTGGGTGGCCACCCCGCTGTTCTTCGTCCTGGTCACGGTCGAGACGACCGACATCATCTTTGCCGTCGACTCCATCCCCGCGATCTTCGCGGTCACCCAGGAGCCGTTCCTGGTCTTCACCAGCAACGCCTTCGCCATCCTCGGGCTGCGGGCCATGTACTTCCTGCTCGCCGACCTCATCGATCGTTTCGTGTACCTCAAGGCCGGCCTCGCGGCCATCTTGGTCTTCGTCGGCGTCAAGATGCTCCTGCTCGACGTGTACAAGGTTCCGATCTGGCTCTCGCTGACCGCGATCAGCGTGTGCCTCACGTTGGCGGTCGGTCTGAGTCTGCGTCGTACCCGTGGGCTCCGCGAACGGCCTGGACAGGCAGCCGCCCGACCGACGGAGGCGGAGCGCCGATGAAAGCATCCACGAGACCAAGACCCCTGGAGCGGAGGTGGCTCACCCCCGGTCGGCGCCGCCCCTGGGCCCGTTCACCAGCTCGAGGAACGGGCCCAGGGTGAGGCCGGCCTCGAGGTGATGGCGGAAGTGGGCGCCCGCGACCACGCGGTAGCGGTTGCGGCGTCCCGTCTTGGACTTGTGCAGGTATCCCTCGTCCACCAGGTCGTGCACGATCTGTTGCACGGCCCGCTCGGTGATCCCCACGGCCTCGGCGACGTCGCGCATGCGGGCCTCGGGATCGCGAGCCAACGACACGAGGACGTGGCCGTGGTTGGACAAGAAGGTCCACTCCCGGCTCACAGGAAGCATGCTACGTGAGTCGCAGTTCGTGAGAACGATCGCGCTGGACGCGCGGCGTAGCCGGCCTCCTCGCCGCTCGGGCTTGACACCGATTGGTCAGGTGACCTTGCCCGAGGGGGGAGCAGTCGGTTGAGTACGTCCAGTGACATGGACTACCGGCGACTCTCCCGGTCGCACTCCTCGATCGAGCGGCCGGAGCCCTATCAGACCTTCAACCTCCTGAGCGGGGAGGAGGACGTCATGGAGGTGCGGGTCTCGGGACTGCGATCGACCTATCGGGGCCGCAGCTGGACTCTTGAGGTGGAGCGTCTCCAGCTGACCGACGGGGTCACTGCCCTGGTGGGCGTCAACGGGGCCGGCAAGTCGACCCTCATGCGACACCTGGCGGGCGCTCTGCGCCCTGCCGTGGGGAGGGTTCACGTCTCCGGTAGCGACATCTATGGTCACGGTCGCGCCGCGGGCCTGCGCCAGGTCGGCTACCTGCCGCAGGAGTACAGCCTGCCCCGAGAACTTCGCGTGCAGACGAGTGTCACGTACGCCGCGTGGATGCGTGGCGTGGGTCGTCGAGAGTCGAAGGCACTCGCCGGGGCAGCGCTGGAGGCGGTCGGCCTGTCGGCGCGAGCCAGGCATCGGGTCCACACGCTGTCGGGCGGCATGCTGCGGCGGTTGAGCCTGGCGCAAGCGATGGTGGGCGAGCCGGGGTTCCTGCTCCTGGACGAGCCGACGACCGGCCTGGACCCCGAGCAGCGCGCGGCCATGCGTGACCTGGTGGCGGCTGTGCCCGATGGCCGCGTCGCCTTGGTGAGCAGCCACGTGATGGAGGACGTCCACACCCTGGCCCGCAACATCCTCGTGCTCGAGGACGGAGCCGTCATCTGGCACGGGGGTATCCAGGACTTCTGCGAGCGGTTCGGTGGGCCGGACCGTTCGGCCGAGGTGGCCTTCTTGACTCTGCTGTCCCAGCACCGCGCGGGGCGACGCCCGAGGTCACCGAAGTGAGCCCCACCTTGACGGCGTGGGTCGGGTCGCGGCGGGCGTTGACGGCCGGGTGGGCGAGTCTCCTGGTCACCGGGGTCGCCGCGCTGTTCAACCGCGGTCTGGAATGGGCCGGTTCGTGGCGACAGGCCATCGACTGGGGCACCGGCACCACCGTCTTGGTGGGGCCGGTGGCGGCGGGCCTGGCCTGCTGGACCTACGCCCGGATGCGCGACAGCGGGTTCCACCACGTCGCCTCGTCGTCGTCTCGAGGCTTCGCGGCCTGGGTGGCACCGTTGCTGTGGCACTGGTGGCAGGCCTCAGTGGTGGTGCTCGCGTCCGTTGCCCTGGCCGGCTGTGTCGTCATCCTGCACGGGGTTCCCGCCGTGCCGACGAGCCTGGGGATCGCGGTCGAGGCGGTGGCCGTGCTCGCCGCCCAGGTCTCTCTCGGAGCGGCCCTGGGCGTCATGACGGGCCGGACGTGGGCGGCGCCCCTCGCTGCGGTGGGCGTGTGCCTGCTCGGCGTCACCTCGACGTGGGGCCTGATCCCGGGGATCTTCGACACCGGCGGCGTGACGGGATCCCTGGCGGGCGAGGTGTTCAACGTGCGGGTGCTGGTCCTGTCGGGGATCGCGGCGGCGGGCATCGCGGCGGCGGCGTTGTGGGCGGTGACCTCCGTCCTGGCCCGGCGGCCGCGGCTCATGACGAGCCTGATCGCGGCCGCGATCGTCTCGGGCTCCTGGGGATACGTCGTCCTCGGCTCGGGCGATGACAGGTACCAGCTCGCATCAGGACCGATCACGATGACGTGCTCGGGCGCGGCACCCCGGGTGTGCGTCGCCGCCGACACACCTCAGCCACGAGACGACGCAGCCCGCCAGTGAGCCCGCCTTGCCCCGGCACTGACCGACCTGGGGCTGCCGCTGGCCGCGCGCTACGTGCAGGCCCTGCCCGGCGTCGTACCCCCGACGGGCGCTGGGGTCCTGGTCCTGGTCGGCGACGAGGAGACCACCGACCGGGTGTCCGCCGCGTCGGCCGCTCGAGCGCTGGCCTCCCCGGCCTGGTGCCCGGAGCTCAGCTCCGACGCCGCGGACGAGGCAGCGCTGGCGGCTCGCTACACCCTCGCCCGTTGGATCCTGCAGCGATCGGGCGTCGACACGTGGGCGGCCGGGAGCGTGGCTGGCCGGTGGGCTGTCTCGACGGCGTCCGAGCAGTGGGTGCGAGTGACGTACCTGGCGCTGGCCGCGTGCCGGATCGAGGAGCTGGCCCCACCGTCACACGTGGATGTGCGATGACGACGCCGGGGCCACGGTGAGGGCGGTGGCGCAGGTGTGGGGCCTGCCACGGCTCGCCGCCACCGTCGTCGTCATGGCGGCGCTCGTCGTGGTCCTCGGCGACGAGGACACCTGGCAGGTGCCGCTGATCTCCCTGCCCGTGGACGTCCTCGCGATCGCCGCGGCCTTGTCCGGAGCGTTGTTGTCCGGGGTTCTGACAGATCGGTGCGCCGACCTGTCGCTGAGCTCACCACGCCGGCTCGTGGCCCACGACCTGGTCCGATACGCGGCGCTGGTGGCAGGCGCTCTCGCTGTTCCACTGCTGGTGGGGGTCACGACCGCTCCCGATGCGGGCACGGTGTCGGCCTTCGTCTGGCTGGCGGGGCTCGCCGCGTGCGTGGCGCCCGTGGCCGGCGAACTCGTGTGGGCGCCAGCACTGTTGGCCGGCTACGCCTGGCTCCAGGTGCACACCGACCACCCGGAGCTGTTGGGGTGGATGGACGGCCGTACGACGGTGCTCTCGGTTCTCCTGGCCGGCGCCATCTACGCCATCGGCAGCGCGCTGCGGCGCCGGCGCGCGCGGAGGGACGGCCTGGCCCGAGCCACCTCAGGGCAGGGCGTTCTCGCACGGGAGCACCAGCCGGAAGCGCGCGCCGGGCCCGGAGCCGACCAGGCTGAGTGAACCGCCGTGGCGCTCGGCGATGGTCCGGGCGATGGACAGTCCAAGGCCGGTGCCTCGAGTGCTGCGAGAGGGGTCACCGCGGTGGAAGCGCGCGAAGACGGCCTCCTCCTGCCCCGCAGGCACGCCCTGTCCGTCGTCGGCGACCTCCACCACGACCTCGCTGCCCGACGCGGAGGCCGACAGGTCGATGCGGGTCGCGGCATGGGCGACGGCGTTCTCGACGAGGTTGCGCACCAGGCGGCGCAGCAGCTCGGGGTCGCCGATGACCGGTGCGGCAGAGACGCCCGAGGTGTCGATCACCGGCCCGCCGAGTCGTCGTACGCGCGTCGCCTCCTCGAGCACGATGTCCTCCAGGTCGAGCGGTTGCCGGGTCAGGGGGCGCTCGTCGCCGGTCACCACGAACAGCAGGTCGCCGACCAGGGAGTCCATCTCGTCGACGTGGCGTAGGAGGTCCCGGTGCAGCGTGGCCTGGTCGACGGCCGCCGGGTTCTCCATCGCCAGCTCGAGCTGGGTGCGTTGGGCGGTCAGCGGGCTGCGCAGGTCGTGCGAGACGTCGGCGACGAACGCGCGTTGCCGGTCGGCTGCGTCCTCGAGTCGTCCGAGCATCCGGTTCATGGTCGCGGCCAGCCGCCCGACCTCGTCGCCGCGACGTCGGCCCCCTACCCGCCGCGACAGGTCCGAGTCGGAGATGGTGTCGACCTCGGCGCGGATGCGGTCGAGGCGACGCAGCGCGCCACCCATCAGCACCCAGGACGTGGCGACGGTGAGCAGCCACACCAGGGGTACGCCGACGCGAAGGGCCGCCCGGATGTCGGCGGTGGCCTCCTCCACGGACTCGAGGCTGGTGCCGACGTAGACACGTACGCGGCCACCGCCGGCGGATGGTCCGGTCGAGGTCCAGACGCGGTAGTGCTCCGTCTCGTCGTCATCGGGCCCGGTCAGTTCCTCCACACGGAGGCCTCCGGTCATGGGCTCGTCGGTGATCGGGCCAGCGCCCCGGGCGTTGGCCGAGGCCGCCAGCACCCGGCCGTCGTAGGTGACGACCTGGGCCACCGAGTCGTCAGAAACGTTGACCAGTACCTCCGGCAACGAGCCCGACTCGGAGAGGGTGAGGAGGTCCGTGACGCGAGAGCGCGACAGGTCGTCGGTGTTGGCCACCAGGCGGTGGTGCAGCACCACGTCGAGCGTGACGGCGCCCCCGACGAGCAGGACGGCCACGACCGTGGCCACGAGAAGGGTCGTGCGGGTGCGCAGGCTCACGGCTCAACCACCATCGGGGTCGAGGCGGTAGCCGACCAGCCGCACGGTCTGCAGCGCGGTGCGCCCGAACGGCTCGTCGATGCGCTGCCGCAGCTGCCGCACGAACACCTCGACGATGTTGGGGTCGCCCTCGAAGGAGAAGTCCCAGACGTGCTCGAGGATCGTCGACTTGGGGAGCACCTCACCCGCGCGCCGCATCAGGAACTCCAGCAGCGAGAACTGTCGCGGCGTCAGCGCGATCTGATGCTCGCCACGCCACACGCGGTGCTCGGCGGGGTCCAAGCCGAGGTCGCCGACGGTCAGGACCGCTGGCCGCTCCGCTCCGCCGCGCCGCAGCAGGGCCCGGATGCGCGCCATCAGCACCACGAACGAGAACGGCTTGGCCAAGAAGTCGTCAGCGCCGGCGTCCAGCGCCCGCGCCTCCTCGGCGGGACCGGAGCGGGCCGTGAGCATCAGGATCGGCACCCAGTTGCCCGCCTTGCGCAGCCGCGCACACAGCTCGTCGCCCGCGATCCCGGGCAGCATCACGTCGAGCACGAGCGCGTCGTACTGGTTCTCGCTGGCCAACCACTCCCCGTCGGTCCCTGTCAGCGCCACGTCGACGGCGTACCCCTCGTCCTCCAGCCCACGCCTGACCGCCCGAGCCACGTGCTTGTCGTCCTCGACCACCAGGATCCGCACGTGGCCAGGGTCCCACCGTCCGCTGAATCCCCGCTGAAGGTCCGCGGAGGACGTTGGTGACCGATCGTGACGCTTCAGGCTGGCTTAAGTTGCGTCGGGGCAGGGTGGTGACATGACGAAGCGGACGGTGGCAGTGGGGGGCGGGATCGCGGTGGCGGCCGCACTCGTAGGTGGGGGCGTGGCCGTGGCGGGCGGGGTCGAGCCCGGGGAGCGGGGCAGCCTCGACTACACCCAGGCGCAGGCGGACCGGGCCACGGAGGCCGCCCTCGCGGCGACCCATGGTGGCAAGGCGAACAGCGTCGAGCTCGACGACGAGAACGGCGCT
Source organism: Nocardioides agariphilus (assembly GCF_015352445.1). GTDB lineage: Bacteria > Actinomycetota > Actinomycetes > Propionibacteriales > Nocardioidaceae > Nocardioides > Nocardioides agariphilus. The sequence goes on along the minus strand of NZ_JADKPO010000014.1, from coordinate 92,544 downwards.
GTCTGGGAGGTCGAGGTCACCAGGACCGACGGTATGACGGTCGACGTACGCCTCGACGCCGACTACGCGGTCGTGGTGATCGAGGGTGACTCCGAGGACGAGCCGGGTGAGACCGGCGGCGATGACTGAGCCGGATGTCGGTGCGGCACCGCCGCGGCGATCATGAACACCGCGAGCAGGGCCCAGTAGAGCACCGCGGCCCAGGCACCGTGCGGGTCGTCGAGGCCCATGGAGGGCCCGCCCACCGCTTCGGCCGTGAGCGCCCAGGCGGGGATGGCTGACAAGGCGACCACGGCGCAGACGACCCGCACGGCGACCGGGCCGCGCCCGGCGATCGCGTACCCGCCGAGCATGCACATCGCTGGCACTGCGACGGCGGCGAGCCCGATCCCTCCGTCGGGGTTGAGGAGGATCTGCGGACTGCTGACCAGGATCGCGGCGAACAGCATGGGTGACCAGACCAACCAGCGCCGGTGTCGCACACCGCCCCGCCACCGCCGCCACTCGGCCAGCGCCAGCAGTGCGCCGATGACCGTGCCCGGTAGCAGGACCCACACGAACGTCCCGACGGCGTCGACGCCGGCCTCCTCGCCGGCGACCTCCCACATGAACGCCCGCAGAGACGCTGCCCAGGCGTAGCCCGCGAGGCCCCCGATCGCCGCGGCGTGCCAGGCCCGCGGCACCAGTACCCTGCGCTCGCCGCGCTGCGGGATGGCGGATGCGAGGCAGAGCAGGGCGACGAGCGAGGCGGCGTACGTGCCGACCCAGAGTCCATGCGCCTCCCCGAGCGGGTACTGGTCGGAGGCCATCACCAGCATCCCCAGCACCAGCAGCGTGGCCAAGGCGCCGCAGGCACGACGCCCCCACGGCCGACCCCGCCCGGAGAGGGCGTAGCCGCCCGCGATGCCTGCCGTCGCGACGCCCAGAGCGCCGCCACCGATGCCCTCCTCGACGAGCTGACGGAGGATCGTGGGGTCCAGCAGCGCCGATCCGAACAGCAGGGGAGAGGCCGCGAGCCAACCACTCCTCGGCATGCCGGCCCGACGTCGGTGATCGGCCAGTCCGAACAGACCGCCGACCACCGTGCCCGGCAGCAGCACCAGTGCGAACGTCCCGTACCAGTGGAACGTCGACCCTTCGGACGCGGCCATCTGGATCATCCAGCCGCGCAGGCCGGCGGCCCACGCCAGGCCGCCGACCGCGCCGACGAGCACGAGCCGTCTCATGCGCGCGTGCGTCCCCCTGGCTCACGCGCGATGACAAGACCCAGCCAGGCAAAGCCCAGCAGCCACACGCCGATCGCGATGCGGCCGGCGACCATCGGCCCGAACACCGCCGGGAACATCACCACGAACACGTACACCCCGAGCCCCAGCAGCAGCCAGCGCGCCGGGCCGTCGAAGAGGCTGGTGCGCAGCGCCCCCCAGCCGGCCACGAGTGGTCCCACGCCCAGCAGGATCATCGGCACGCTGTACAGCCCACCGATGAGCGAGCCCGTGGAGTCGGTCATGAGCGAGTCGCGAGCGGCGATGGCCACCAGCTCCATCACGGTCAGCAGCACCTGGCCGACCAAGGCGATCCTGCCGCCGATGACGAGCGTGCGGGAGCTGTGCCGACGCGCGAGCACCAGCACGGCCAGGAACAGCGGCAGCATCGCGACGTGCTGCACGGCGAAGAACACCTGGGCGACCGTGTACGCCGTCGCGTCCAAGGGGTAGCTGAACCGCTCGTCGCCCACCTGCGGCTCCCAGGCGATGAGGACGACCGCACTGGCCGCGCCCACGACGGAGGCGACGGCCCCGACGAGCCCGTAGCTGCGTAGGCGTGAGGACTCGGACGAGGTCGCGGCGGCTGGTACGGCTGCACTGGTCATGCGGGGAACGCTAGGAACGACCGCGCGGACGGCGCATCGGAGGAAACACTCAACTTCGACCACTCAGACCTAGAGTCGGACCCGTGGCCAGCGCGGGCGAGCTCCTCGAGCAGGCGCGCGACCTCTACCGCCGCGGAGCCGTGGCCGATGCCCTGGCGGCGTGCGAGCAGGCGGCCGGTGAGGCACGTGCCGCTGGCGATCTCGCGACGGTGGCGGACGCTGCCACGCTCATCCGGGTCGGTCACGGTGCGGCCGTGGCAGCTCGAGTGCACGAGCTGTGCGTCGACGCCCTCGCGCTGCTCGGCGAGTCCGACCCGGTGCGCACCGCGCGGGTGCGGGCCCAGCTCGTCGCGACCAGCAACCCGTTCGGGGCGCCCGAACCCTTGGACCTCCCGCCCGAGAGCGACGACCCGGAGGCCGCCTTCCTGCGCCTGCAGGCCTGGCACTCAGCACGCTTCGCCATCGAGCACCTTCCCGAACGACTGACCGTCGCCGACGAGGCGGTCGATCTCGGACGGCGTACGGGAACGGCCGAGTACGCCGCGTGGGGACGGCGCTGGCGCATGGACGCCTACGTCGTGCTCGGCGACCGCATCGACCTGATGGCCGAGCTCACCTCCTTGCGTCCGCTCGTCGCGCGACTGAAGCGACCGGCCTGGTCGGCGTACCTGCTCCTGGTCGACGCCTCGCAGCGACTTCTCGAGGGCAGGTACGACGACACGCTGCGCCTGATCGATGACGCGGTGGCCGCGGACCCCGACGGCGAGGCGAGGTTCTTCCACCTTGTGTTCAGCTCGGCCGTTGCAGCGCAGACAGGTCGGGACCTGGACACGCAGACGGCGGCCGTCCTGCGGGCGACCGACGAGCTCCCCTACCTGGCCGGGGGCTGGGTCTGCCAGATGCTCATGGCGGGTGGGCACCGCGAGAGGGCGGAGGTTCTCTGGCGCGGCATCGCTCCGCATGTGCGGCGGTTCCCGGAGCGCGCGCCCGAGTGGGTGATCGCCACCGTCGGCAACGCCGAGGTGTGCGCGTGGCTCGGCGACGACGAGACCGCACGGGTGCTCTACGAGCAGCTCGCCCCGTACTCCGGGCTGCATGCGATCGGCCTCGCCTCGACGCCGTACGACGGCCCGGTCGACCTCGCGCTCGGCCGGCTCGCTGCGACGTACGGCCAGGCGGAGAGGGCCCAGGCCCACCTGCTGTCGGCGCTGCGGGCCTGCGAGGCGATGCACGCTGCCCCGTGGCAGGCCGCCGTGCTCGGCGAGCTCGCGCTGCTGGGCGACGCGGCCGCCGGGTCGCGCGCCAGGACTCTCGCGACCCGCCTCGGGATGGCCCCGTTGCTCGCCAGGCTGCCGACCGGGCCGGCCGTCGCCGACACCGGACCCCTGACGCGTCGCGAGAGCGAGATCGCCGCGCTCGTCGCCGAAGGGCTCAGCAACGCGGCCATCGCCGCGCGGCTCACCCTCTCGGAGCGGACCGTCGAGAACCACGTCAGCCACGTCCTGGCGAAGCTCGACCTGACCTCGCGCGCCGGCATCGCCACCTGGCACGCGCGCCGCCTGCTGGGAGGTTGAGGTGCGAGCTTGCGAGGCTCGTGGCCGGGGCGGATTCCGGCGCTCCTCGCACCTCAACCACCGAACCGAGGTCCCTTCACTACAGTGACAAAGATGAACATCGCCTTCGTCGAGCCGGCGTTCCCGCAGAACCAGCGGCGCTTCGTGGCCGCTCTCGCAGGCGTGGGTGCTCACGTGATCGGGGTGGGCGAGTCCTCCGAGCACGAGCTGGGCGACGACCTGCGCGGGCAGATGGCGGCCTACTACCAGGTGGGCAACGTCACCGACGTGCACCAGCTCAACGAGGCCGTCGAGTGGGCGCAGCGGCTGATGTGGGTCGACCGTCTCGAGGCGACCATCGAGTCGCACCAGATGGCGGCTGCTGAGGTACGCGAAGCCCGCGGCATCCCCGGCACCAGCCTGCGCACCACGTGGCTGTGCCGCGACAAGCCGTCGATGAAGGACGCGCTGCGCAAGGCCGGCGTACCCACGGCCGCGTCGACCGCGGCCGACAGTGCCACCGAGGTGAGTGCCTTCGCCGAGGCGATCGGCTTCCCGCTGATCCTCAAGCCGCGCAGCGGCGCCGGTGCCCAGGGCACCGTCAGGGTCGACTCGATGGCCGATCTCGACCGGGCTCTGGGGGACTACGCCGGCTCGAGCTCGATCGCCGTCGAGGAGTACGTCGAGGGGCACGAGGGCTTCTACGACACCATCGCCCTCGACGGGCAGGTCGTCCACGACTGGGCCACGCACTACTACCCCAACGTGCTCGAGGCGATGCGGCACCGCTGGATCAGCCCGCAGTTCATCACCACCAACCGGCTGACCGACTCACCGTTCTACGACGAGGTGCGCGAGATGGGGCACCGCGTCATCGAGGCGCTCGGCATCGAGACCTCGGCGACCCACATGGAGTGGTTCTACGGACCCAAGGGCCTGAGGTTCTCCGAGATCGGCTGTCGTCCGCCGGGCGTCGGTGCCTGGGACCTCTACTCGGCCTCCAACGACGTCGACGTCTATCGCGAGTGGGCGCACGTCTTGGTGCACGGCGGACCGGAGCACCAGATGACCCGCAAGTACGCCGCTGGGATCGTCGCCCTGCGCCCCGAGGCCGACGGCAACATCCGTGGCTACAGCGGGCTCGACGACGTCAACTCCCGCTTCGGCGAGTGGATCATCGATGCCCACCTACCCGACATCGGCACCTCCACCCAGCCGATCGAGGCCGGCTACATGGCCAACGCGTGGGTGCGGCTGCGCCACCCCGACTACGACACGGCCCGGTCGATGCTCGACGACATCGGGCGCACCGTGCACGTGCACGCCGGCTGACACGTGCCTACCTTCCTCCTGGGCCCGCAGCGCTTCTTGACCACCGCGGGCACCGTCGTACGCTCCGTCGCTCCCGAAGGTCCGGTGGCCACGGTCACCGCGGGCTGGCAGGACCGCGAGACCGCCGACGAGGAGCTCCACGAGGTGATGGACGGCCGCAGCCGCAACCTGCAGCTGTACCGACGGCTGACCGAGGTCATCGAGACCGACGACCACTTCGCTCGCGAGGCCCTGGCCCACCGCGACGCGATGGACGAGCTGGCCGGCATCTACTCGGTGCGACTCCAGCGTGCCCTCGAAAGCGCCTACGTCGTCGCCCGCCGTCCCACGCGTGAGGACATCGCCGAGTCCGCGTTCGCCGATGCCATCCGCGGAGTCCGCGACATCGACGCGTGGTACCTGCGGTCGGTCGACCAGCTCTACGGCGAGCTCCAGGCCGCCGCCCCTCCCGAGGCCAGCGAGCCCATCGCCCGCAACCGGGCCGAGGTGGCCGAGCTGCTGAGGGACGCGACGGTCCTCGCGATAGCCGGTGGTCACGTCGGGATCCTGCTGCGCTGCCTGCGGTTGTTCGAGGCCGTACCCCGCGAGGTGCCGGTGGTTGCCTGGTCGGCCGGGGCGATGGCGATGACCGACCGCGTGGTGCTCTACAACGACAACGGACCGCAGGGTGTGCGAGGCGCCGAGGTCTGGGACCGGGGGGCCGCCCGGGTGCACGACGTGGTCGCGATGCCGCACGCACGTCGTCGTCTCAAGCTCGACGACCCGGTCCACGCGAAGGCCTTCGTACGCCGGTTCGCGCCGGCCGCGTGCCTGCTGCTGGACGACGGCACCCAGGTCGAGATCAGCGCGGACGGGCGTGTGCCCGATGATGCGCGGGTGCTGACGGAGACGGGCGCCCGCGAGGGTGCGGCGTGATGCGAGTGGTCACGAACGCCATCCCAGAGGCCTCGAATCCTTGCCTGTGGGACCGGTCGCGATGACCCGCGCCGCCACCAAGCTCGCCATCAACCGGCTGCTGGACCGCAAGCCGCTCGACGACGCTGCGATCGACAGGTTCATCGAACGGCACGGAGCGCCGATCATCGAGGGCTCGCGCGCGACGTTCCTGTGGCGGGGTCACGCCGACGAGGTCTCGGTGCGCCACCGCGTGGTCGGCCTGCCGGACCCCTTGCGCCTGCGGAGGGTCAAGGACGCCGACCTCTGGTACGTCAGCACCGAGATCCCCGAGGGCTCTCGCATCGAGTACCAGTTCGAGGTCACCCACGACGGGCACACGGAGTCGTTCCTCAACGACCCGCTGAACCCGAAGCTCGCGCACGGACCGTTCGGCGCGAGCTCGGTGTGCGCGGCCGCCGGCTACCACGTGCCGGACTGGACGCTCCACGACCCGGAGGCGCGGCCCGGCGAGATCGTCGAGCGCACCATCACCAGCAAGGCGCTACGCCGGCAGGTGAGCTTCCACGTCTACCTGCCGGCGCGCTTTCGCCGGGTGGTCCGCTACCCGCTGCTCGTGGTCCACGACGGCCTCGACTACCTGACCTATGCCTCGGCCAAGACGGTCCTCGACAACCTGATCCATCGCAACGAGGTCGCCGAGATGGTCGTCGCGTTCGTCCCGCCGGTGGGTGACCGGCTGGTCGAGTACGCCAACAACGCACCCCACGCCCGGTTCATCGCGCGTGAGCTGGTGCCCGAGCTGACTGCCGAGCTGCCGTTGGTCGACAGTCCCGTGGGCCGCACGCTGATGGGCTCGTCGTTCGGCGGGGTCGCCTCGGTGTCGACGGCCGCCCGCTATCCCGACGTGTTCGGCTCGCTGCTGCTCGAGTCGCCGTCGCTGGTGTTCACCGACATCGGCCAGGACCACGGCGGGGGACCGGTCTTCGACCCCGTCGTCCGGTTCGTCAACCGCTACCGAGCACGCCCCCGGCGCATCGCTGACCGCATCTACCTGACCTGCGGCGTCTACGAGCCGCTGATCACCCCCAACCGCTCGATGGAGACGGTGTTTCGTCAAGCAGGCATGGAAGTTCGCTACGTCGAGGCGCGCGACGGCCACAACTGGGAGAACTGGCGCGACCGCCTGCGCGACGGCCTGGCCTGGCTGCACCCCGGTGACCAGAAGTTCGTCTACGAGTAGTCGCGGTAGAAAGACCCCCATGGACAAGGCAGTCGAGCGCTGGCGATCCGACCGGATGCACCAGGACATCACCTTGGCGCGCTGGGGCCACTTCGGCGTCCCGGTGCTGGTGTTCCCGACAGCGGGCGGCGACGCCGAGGAGGTCGAGCGCCACCACCTCGTCAGCCACCTCGGCAGCCTCGTCGACGACGGTCGCATCAAGGTCTACTCGTGCGACTCCGTGGCGGGTCGCGCGATGACGCAGGACGACGGGGACGCGGCGTACCGCTGCTGGCTGTTCAACCAGTTCCAGCAGGCCGTCGCCCACGAGGTGGTGCCGGCGATCCAGGCCGACACGGGTGGAACAGCAGGCGGCGTCATCGTCGCGGGCGCCTCGATCGGTGCGTTCAACGCCTTGGCCATGGTGTGCCGCTTCCCCGACCTGTTCCGTGCTGCCATCTGCATGAGTGGCACCTACGACATCGAGGGTTTCATCGGCGGCTTCAACGACGATCTCTACTTCTGCTCGCCGCTCCACTTCCTGCCGGATCTCGAGGGGCCCGCCCTCGACCTGCTGCGGCAGCGTTTCGTCATGCTGGCCACGGGTTCGGGCAAGTGGGAGGACGTCGGGGAGTCCTGGCGGGCCGCGGAGGTCCTCGGCGCCAAGGGCATCCCCAACCGGGTCGACGACTGGGGTCCCGACTACGACCACGACTGGCCGACCTGGTGGCAGATGCTGCCGGAGTACCTGGAGCAGCTGACGTGACCTTCGAGGACCTTGCCCACCTCGTCGCGCTGCCCTCGGTCGCTGATGGTGCACATGAGGTGGCTCTCTCGGCGACCGCCGACGAGGTGGTGCGGCTGTTCTCGCAGGCTGGGGTCGACGACGTACGCCGGGTGCCCACCGACGATGGCACCGATACGGTGCTCGGCCACTCGCCGGGCCCGGAGGGGGCACCGACCGTGCTGCTCTACTCCCACTACGACGTGCAGCCGGCCGACCCGGCCGAGTGGACGTCGTCGCCGTGGGAGCTCACCGAGCGAGACGGCCGTCTCTACGGGCGGGGCGCGGCCGACTGCAAGGGCAACCTGGTGATGCTGCTGACCGCGCTGCGCTCGCTACCGAAACCGTGGCCGGTCGGCGTGCGCATCGTGTGCGAGGGCTCGGAGGAGATGTCGAAGGGTGGCCTCGGTCGTCTGGTCGGCACCGACCCCGGCCTCTTCGCCGCCGACGTGATGCTGGTCGCCGACTCCGGCAACATCGAGCGCGGTGTGCCGACGGTGACCACGAGCCTGCGCGGCACGGGCTCGGTCCTGGTGACCGTGCGGACCATGGCCTCGCCGGGGCACTCCGGGTCCTATGGCGGCGCGGCACCCGACGCTCTGGCCGCCCTGATCGCCATGTTGGCGACGCTCCGCGACCAGGCCGGCGACACGACCGTGACGGGTCTCGACAACAGTGGCCGCTGGGCGGGCGCCGACTATCCCGAGGACCGGTTCGCCGGCGACGCGCGAGTGCTTCCCGGCGTACGCCTGCTGGGTTCCGGCTCGGTGGCCGACTCCGTGTGGGCACGTCCGGCCGCGACCGTGCTCGCGATCGATGCGCCGTCGATCGCCGACGCGACCGCGGCGGTCCAACACGAGGCTCGGGCGCTGGTGGGGCTCCGCGTCCCGCCGAGCCAGGACGCGGCGCGGGCCCAGCGACTGCTCGTCGCCCACCTCGAAGGCGCCGCGCCCTGGGGTGCCCAGGTCACCGTCGAGCCGAGGACGCTGGGGCAGGGTTGGGCGCTGACCGGGCGCGGCCGCGGGTACGACGCTCTCGCGCACGCCATGCGCACCAGCTTCGGCGCGGACCTGGTCGAGGCCGGGCAGGGCGGGGCCATCCCGCTGTGCAACGAGCTCCAGACCGCCCATCCCGAGGCGGAGATCCTGCTGATCGGCGTGGAGGAGCCGGCCTGCCACATCCACGCGGCCGACGAGAGCCTCGACCCGGAGGAGTTCCGGCGTACGGCCCAGGCCGTTGCCCTGATGCTGCAAGAGTTGGGCTCGTGAGACGTCCTCTCGTCGGGCTGGTGGTGGCCCTGCTCGCGCTGAGCGGCTGCGCGTCCGACAGCTCCGGCACCAGCGGTGCGGCGTCCGGCCCGACGACGGCTCCCTCGTCGCCGACCAAGACCCTGACGCTGGCGCCTCCCTCGCCCCGACAGCTGAGCGGAACGCTCACCGCCGAGCTCCAGCAGTCCAGCCGCGACGTCGCGCTGGGCCGCTTCCAGGTCTGGATCACCAACGGTCTCGAGCACGACATCTCGCCCAAGCGGATCGTCTACCACGACGTGCAGCTGTCGCGTCCGGTCATCGGCGGTCGGCTGCGGCAGATCCCCTCGGGCTCCTACCGCGGGTTCACCCTCGACCTGATCGAGCCGGACTGCTCGGCCGAGCGGGCCGAGGCGACCGTGTCGGTCACCTTCGGTGAGCAGACCGAGACCATCCCCGTCGATGACGAGACGGGGGTCGTCGAGCGCTGGTCCCACGAGCGCTGCGACGAGATCGCCATCGCGCGGATCGCCAAGCTGGAGTGGACGCCCGGCATCAAGATCGAGGGCACGGGCACCGATGCGATCGCGATGTTCCGGCTGACCGCGACACCGACCGGCAAGGGCGGTTCGATCACCGTGGACACCGTCGGTGGCACGCCCCTGTTCACCTCCGCCGACGGTGACTTCTGGACGGTCGGCCGCACCGTCGAGGGCAGCGGGCCGCCGGTGACGATGCAGCTGCCGGCCCAGCCCGCGAGGTGCGACGCCCATGCCTTCGGCTCGGCGACCGGCGGCACCACGTTCTTCGTCAACATCACCATTCATGGAACCGGCGAAGCCGCACGCAAGGCCCAGATCCGGCTGGCCATGTCCCCGGCCGTGACGGCCGAGACGTTCGCGTATGCCGCCGAGGCCTGCCAGTGGGAGGAGTGAGGTGAGCCCGTTCGCCACGGCGCGGCGCAGGCGGCTGCTGTTCGTCGTGGTGATCGTGGCCCTGCTGTTCTTCCCGCTCCTCTCCTCGCTCGGCACCCGCGCGCTCGTCGAACGCTCCGGCACCGACGTGACAGCGACCGTCGTGGAGACACCGCGCAAGGGCGACGCCTACCTGGTGGGCTTCCGCCTGCCCCGGGCGATCGACCCCGACCAGCATCTCTACTCGGCCGAGGTCGACCACCCGACGTACGACAAGGCCGCCGAGACCAAGCAGATCACCGTGCGGGTGCTGAAGGACCGGCCTTCCGTCCACCGCGTCGAGGGCGAGATCCGCAGCAACACGCAGTACGTCGTGATGGGCGTCGGCATCCTGCTCGTGCTGGCGGTCGGGCTCTGGTGGGCGCGAACCGGCCGTCGCCGCCCGACGGTCCGCATCCGCGCCGCCGGGCCGGTCGAACCCGCCGATGCCGCCGACGTCGGAACCCTGGAGCGCGATGCCGGTGCCGACGTCTACGAGGCCGTCGGCACCGTCGTGTCCGCCGACGACGCCCAGGTGGTCCTCGAGCTCGGCCAGCGCCACGTTGTCGTCACCCTCTCCGGCCACCCCAACCCCGTCCCCCATGGCTCCCCCGCCCGCGCTCGCGGCCCCGTCATCGGCTGACCGGCGTTCTGGGTCGCTGTTGATGGTTTACCCGGCCGGCCGGGGAATCTCTGACTCGTGACCCGTCCGGCTGCCTGAAACGGCCCACGAGGCAGCCGTACGGGTCGCAAGTCGTGGTTGTCCACAGGCAGTACGGCGCGGGCCGACGTCGACGCCGACCAACGGGCAGAGTTCACCGGCGTGAGTACGTGGTCGACGAAGGCACCGGTCGTGCGGGTGTCGGCACCGGTGCGCGTCGACCGAAGCGGTGCCACGGGACCGACGAAGGGCCAGGCGGAGGGGCCGTTGTGGCGGCGTACCTCGAGCGGCTTCTACGTGCCAGCCCACGTGAGTGACGAGCTCGTCGAGCAGCGCATCGTCGAGCAGGGCTCCCGCCTTCGAGAGGGGGCGGTGACCGGGTGGGCGGCGCTCCGGCTGCTACGGGGTGGGTACTTCGACGGGCTCGCCAGCGACGGACGAACCAGTCTTCCCGTGCAGGTCGCCGCCAACGGCGACCGACTGCGCTCCGAGGACGGCCTGGCCGTCCATCGGGTGGAGATCGACGAGGAGGACGTCGTGATCCGGTACGGCGTGAGGTGCGCCGCACCCGAACGCGCGCTGTTCGACGCGGTGAGGTGGTCGGAGGACCTTGTGGAGAGGGTGACGGCCATCGACATGGCCGCTGCTGCCGAGATCAGCTCGCCCGCACGACTACGGGCCTTCGCGCTCGCGCATCGTGGGACCCGCGGGCGGATGCTCGTGCTCGAGGCGCTCTCGTGGGCCAGCGAACGCGCGGAGTCACCCCAGGAGGTACGGCTCCGGATGATCTGGCGGCGGCGGTTCAGCGCGACCAGGCCAGAGGTCAACCGAGTGATTCTCGACGACGCCGGACGCCGACTGGGCAAGCCCGACCTCGTCGACCCGGATCTGGAGATGGGGGCCGAGTTCGACGGCGCCGAACATCGGGCCCGGGCCCGCCACCGGCGCGATGTACGTCGCCTCGACGACTTCTTGCGTGCTGGACTCGAGATCGCGGTCTTCGTCGGGGCGGACCTCGACGATGAGGACCTCGTCGTCGACCGGTTGCAGGCGACGAGGGCGCGCGCGGGCAGAGTCCCGCGGCGTTGGAAGCTCGCCCCGCCCGGTCGCTCCCTCGATGAGCGCCTCGACGAGAGAGACCGCATGATCGCGTTTCACGAGACGTCTCCGGGCCACACCACGTACTTGTGACCCTGGAGGCTGCCGTGGACGGCACTCTCGGCGGCCTGGAGGGTCACAAGTGGCGGGATCCCCGGATGTCCGGGGATTCCGTCATGTCCGCGACCACAACGACCGCTACTTGCCCGTAACCGACGAACGGGGACAGGCTGGCGGACATGTCGGCCACCCCCTCGTCGTACTCGATCACCATGCGGTTGCACACCGCGCCGGACCATGGCGTGGTGGGGCGCGTAGCGACGGCCATCGCGCGCGAGGGCGGGATCGTCACCGCGATCGACGTGGCCGACTCCAGCCATGACCGGCTGGTCGTGGACGTCACCTGCAGCGCGGCCGACGCGACCCACTCCGAGCAGGTGGTGGAGTGCGTGCGGGCGGTCGAGGGTGTGGAGGTCTACAAGGTCAGCGACCGTACGTTCTTGCTGCACCTCGGCGGCAAGATCGCGGTGACCTCCAAGGTCCCCCTCCGGACCCGCGATGACCTGAGCATGGCCTACACCCCGGGCGTCGGACGGGTCAGCATGGCGCTGGCCGAGCACCCCGAGGACATCCCGCGCCTGACCATCAAGGGCAACACGGTCGCGGTGGTCACCGACGGCAGTGCCGTACTCGGTCTCGGCAACATCGGCCCCGGCGCAGCCCTGCCCGTCATGGAGGGCAAGGCCGCCCTTTTCAAGAGGTTCGCCGACATCGACGCCTGGCCCATCTGCCTGGCCAGCCAGGACACCGACGAGATCGTGCGGGCGGTCGAGATGATCGCGCCCGGCTTCGGCGGCATCAACCTCGAGGACATCGCCGCCCCCCGCTGCTTCGAGATCGAGGCGCGGCTGCGGGCCAGCCTGGACATCCCGGTCTTCCACGACGACCAGCACGGTACGGCGATCGTGGTGATGGCCGCGCTCACCAACGCGTTGCGAGTGGTCGACAAGTTGCTCGCCGACGTGCGCGTGGTCGTCGCGGGAGCCGGAGCCGCCGGCACCGCCATCGTCACCTTGATGCTCGCGGCCGGCATCAAGGACATCGTGGTCTGGGACCGCGAGGGCTGCCTGTCCTCCGACGACACCAGCCTGCCGCTGGCCAAGGCGAGCCTGGCCGCGCGTACCAACCCCCGCAAGGTCCGCGGCGACCTCCACGACGGCCTCAAGGGCGCGGACGTGTTCGTGGGCGTGAGCGCGCCCAACGTGCTCGACCCCGAGTGGATCAAGGACATGGCACCCGAGGCCGTGGTCTTCGCACTCGCCAACCCTGACCCCGAGGTCGACCCGGCCGAGGCCGACAAGTACGCCGCCGTCGTCGCCAGCGGACGCTCCGACTACCCCAACCAGATCAACAACGTGCTGGCCTTCCCTGGCGTCTTCCGCGGCCTGCTCGACGCCCGCGCCAAGGAGATCACCCTCGACATGCTGCTGCGCGCGGCCGATGCGATCGCCCACGTCGTCACCGACACGGAGATCAACCCCAACTTCATCATCCCGAGCGTCTTCAACCCGGCCGTGCCCAAGGCCGTCGCGACAGCCATCCGGGAGGGAGTGGCAGACTCGCGCAAGTGACCTCTCTGGGTGATTTCAAGGCCACGTCCATCGACGGCTCCGAGGTGGACCTCTCGACCTACGACGGCCAGGTATTGCTCGTGGTCAACGTGGCCTCGCAGTGCGGTCGCACCCCGCAGTACGCCGGACTCCAGGAGCTCCACGAGATCTTCGGCGACCAGGGGCTCACCGTGCTGGGCTTCCCATGCGACCAGTTCGGCAACCAGGAGCCCGGGACCGAGGCCGAGATCGCGCAGTTCTGCGAGACGTCCTACGGCGTGAGCTCGTCGACGACATCGAGAAGGGGCTGGCGGGCTAACGCTCGTCCTGTGCCTCAACGGCCCACAAGGCCGCACCGACGATCCCGGCCCGGTTCTGCAGCTTCGCCGGGACGATCTCGGTCTCGATGTCGACCAGGTGGAGGAACTGGTCGGAGTCCTTGCTGACCCCGCCGCCCACCACGATCAGGTCGGGGGAGAACAGCCGCTCGACCGTGCGGTAGTAGACCGTCAGCCGCTCGGCCCACTCGGGGTAGCTCAACCCCTCGTTCTCCTTGACCGAGCTGGCCGCCCGGCTCTCGGCGTCGTACCCGTCGATCTCGAGGTGGCCGAGCTCGGAGTTGGGCACCAGCACACCGTCATAGACGATCGCGGAGCCGATGCCCGTGCCGAGGGTGGTCACGATGACCAGGCCATGGCGGCCCTTCGCCGCGCCGTAGCGCACCTCGGCGAGCCCCGCGGCGTCCGCGTCGTTGACCACGTGGACGTCGCGGCCCGTGGCCTTGGTGAACAGCGCGTCGGCGTCGGTGCCGATCCAGGCCTGGTCGATGTTGGCGGCGGAGCTCACCACGCCGTGACGTACGACGGCCGGCACTGTGACGCCGACCGCACCGCGCGAGTCGGGGAACCGGCCCAGGAGCTCGACGAAGACCTCGGCGACCGCCTCGGGAGTGGAGGGCTTCGGCGTCTTGATCTTGACCCGGTCGGCCGCGAAGTCGCCGACGGTGAGGTCGACGGGCGCCCCCTTGATGCCGGAGCCGCCGAAGTCGATGCCGAACGGCGGGTCGGTCTCCTGGGAATCCACACCCTCAATCTTTCGCACCTGCGACAACCGAAGCAACCGAGGCCGCGTCACAGTGGATGGATCCCGCCAGTGACGCGGGATCGAGGGAGGAAGACCATCATGAAGCTCAACCTGTCCCGCGGCCTCGCGGCCGCAGGGATCCTCACCGCCAGCCTGACGGTCGTCGGCTCCGCCCTGGCCGCTGCGCCGTCGGGGGGCGCGTACCTCGCCCAGAGTCAGGCACTGCAGGCCCCGTCATGCCGGCCGACCGACCTCTACGTCGTCAAGGGCCGACTCGAGGGCGCCGCCGGCAACCGCTACCTGACCGTCAAGATCACCAACGTCGGCGACGCCCCCTGCACGACCGGAGTCGTCACGCGGGCCGCGTTCCGCGACTGGTCCGGCGTACTCGGCTCCAAGGGCGCGCTCAGCTCCGGTGGCGCGGCCATCAGCCTGGACCAGGGGCGGACGGTGCGCACCACGATCCACTGGACCGACCCGGGTCCGGTGCCTGCCGCCGCGTGCGACAAGGCCACGGCCACCCTGGTCACCTTGCGGCTGCCGAGCCTCGCGCACACCTGGCGGCTGCCGTTGAGGGCGCAGGTCTGCACGACGCCGGACTACGCGCCAGATTCCAAACCGTTGCACTGACGAGGATCGATCTTCACCTTCCGCGCATTCCGGGCTGACGGTGGGTTGACCTACCGTTCAGGACAGGGCCTCGGGGCCCTTGTGCTGTTGTCGGTGGACATGCGAGCGGAGCGAGCCAACGGTAGAGCTCAGAAGACGAGAGGGACGACCAGGACGAGCTTGCGGTCGTAGGTGCCGTCGTTGTCGTCGTCGTGGAAGGACGTGCGGACCCGCGCTCCGCACGTGCCGTCCTTCGCTCCTCCGCTCGGTCGTTCCTCCCTCGCTCCGTCGACTGCAGGACGGCACGGCGCGGCGGACGAAACCCCTGCCGGTTGGCCTGCCATCCGGTAGCACCTTGAAACCCGGGAGCATCGCGGCCGTCCACGTGAGAGGGTTCGCGGCGTGCCCACCAGCCTGACGATCGACCAGCATCTCGGCGCACTGCGCGACGCGGTGTCGGCGTTCGCGCGCCATGCCGATCGGGCGGGGCTCGACGTACCCGTGCCGACCTGCCCTGAGTGGACCGTACGCCGCCTGATCGGCCACCAGGGGATGGTGCACCGGTGGGCGACGGCCAACCTGCGCGGCCAGAGCATCGAGATCGACGCGACCGAGCGCGCAGGTCGGCGAGCGTCCAGTCCCGTCGACTGGCTGCGCGACGGCGCGCTGCACCTGGTGGCGGCCATCACCGATGCGCCCGACGACGTGCACACGATCGTGTTCCTCAACGACGCCCCGGCCCCGCGGGAGTTCTGGGCCCGACGTCAGTGTCACGAGACCACGATCCACGCGGTCGACGCGCTCTCGGCCGAGCTCGGCCGCTACCCCAGGTCCGGCGACACCTGGATCGACCCGGCGGTGGCGGTCGACGGGATCGACGAACTGCTGCGCGGGTTCATGACCCGCAACAAGAGCCGGCTGCGCAGCGAGGAGCCGATCACGATCGGCGTGCTGGCCGACGAAGCACCGTCCGGGTGGCTGGTGGAGGTGAGCCCGGCACCCGCCGTCGTCACGCTGGGCGCGCGCGACGAGGTCGCCGAGCGGGCCGACGTACGCCTGTCGGGACCCGCAGTCGCGGTCTACCTGACGTTGTGGAACCGGTCCGACGAGCTCGACCTCGACGATCCCGCGCGCGAGCCCTGGAGGGCCGCCGGCATCCAGTGGTGACCACTCGAGACCCCCTCGACGTCCGGACGGTCACGGTGCGGGCACGGGCTGGTCACGATCCGGCGCCGGGGCCTGATTCGAGGAACGAGCCTCGGTAAAGCCTCGTCGGTGGGGCCATGACGCCCATCGTGCAGCGCATCCGGGTCCTGTCCGTCGTGGTCGCCCTCTCCGCGGCGACCCTCACGGCTTGCGGGGGAGGTGGTGACGACACAACGGGAGATGCGCAGGCCGGCGGACCGGAGAGCTACTACGACAACTACGACCAGAGGGAGAGCGGCCAGTGCTGCCAGCCCCCGGATCCTGGTGACCCCGGACTGCTCGAGGACGACACCTTCGTCGACGCCGGCATGAGTGGGTACGTCGACGCGGCCCAGGACCCCGAGTCCACCTTCGCCCTCGACGTCGACAACGGCTCGTTCCGGATCGCGCAGACCTTGGTCGCCCAAGGCATGCGTCCGCCGCCGGCATCGGTGCGCTCCGAGGAGTGGGTCAACGCGCTGCCCTACGACGACCCGGCGCCGACCGAGTCGGACCTGGCGCTACGCACCGAGACCGCGATGGCCCCGTCCCTGCGCGACGGCACGCAGGAGGTACGGGTGGCCGTGACCGCACGGCAGCTACCGGCCGAGAGCCGGCCCAGCGTGAACCTCACCCTGGTCATCGACCGCTCGGGAAGCATGGACATCGGCAGCCGGCTCGGGCTGGTGAAGAGCTCGATCGCCATGCTGGCCGGCTCCCTGCGGCCCGACGACACGGTCTCGGTGGTCGCCTTCGACCAGAACGTGGACCTGGTGCTGCCGCCCACCCGCGTAGCGGAGCACGAGGCGATCCTGGCGTCGATCGACCGCCTCTACCCCGGCGGCAGCACCAACCTCGCCGACGGTCTCCGGCTCGGCTACCAGCAGGCGCGCTCGGCCTACCGTCCCGGCGGCATCAACGTGGTCATCCTCTGCTCCGACGGTGTCGCGAACGTCGGCATGACCGGGCCCGAGGGCATCACCGCACAGATCGCCGAGGAGGGCCGCAACGGCATCCACCTGGTCACCGTGGGCTACGGGATGGGCAACTACAACGACCATCTGATGGAGCAGCTGGCCGACCAGGGCGACGGCTTCTACCGCTACGTCGACACCTACGAGGAGGCCCAGCACCTCTACGTCGACGAGCTGACCTCGCTGCTGACCCCGATCGCCGACGACGCGCGCTCGCAGGTCACCTTCGACCCCGAGAAGGTCGAGTCCTACCGGCTGGTCGGCTACGACAACCGTGCCATGGACGACCAGTCGTTCGACGACCTCGGTGCCGACGCCGGCGAGCTCGGCGCCGGCCACCGGGCGACGGCGCTCTACGAGGTGCGGCTGGCTCCCGGCGTCGAGTCCGGCGAGCAGATCGGCACGGCGCGGGTGAAGTGGGTCTCGGCGATCACGGGTGCTCCCGGTCACGCCGAGGCAGCGGTGCGTGCCGCCGTACCCGGCCTGCCGCCGAGTGCGTCGTTCCAGCTCGCCACGGCCGCCGCGGACCTCGCCGAGCTGGTCAAGCTGGGCGGCTACGGGAGTGCCTACGAGCAGCTGCGCTCCACGTCGTACGGCGAGCTGCGCCAGCGGGTGATCGTCTTGGCGCGCCGCGGTGTCCCTGGCGCCGACCAGCTCGCGGCGCTCATCGACGGGTGCGAACGGGGCACTCCCGGCTACTGATCTCTTGCCTCACGGGTTGACAAATCATATGGTTTTGTAAACCACGGAGGTGACGATGAGTGCGAGCAGCACGATCCCAGCGGGTTCCACGGCCACGTGGAAGGACAAGAAGCGCTACCTGTGGCTGATCGGGCTGGTGGTGCCGTCGCTGGCGTTCATCGGCTCCGGCATGTGGTCGCTGACCGGCTGGGGCGTGTGGTTCTGGATCGGCCCGATCGTGATCCTGGTGATCGTGCCGGCCATCGACCTGTTCGCCGGTCTCGACCGCTCCAACCCGCCCGACGACCTCATCGAGGCGCTGGAGAAGGACCGCTACTACCGCTGGATCACCTACCTGTTCCTGCCCATCCAGTACGCCGGGTTCGTGGCCGCGATGTGGCTGGTCGCGCACGGAGACCTGTCGGTCGTGGACAAGGTCGGCCTGGCGGTCTCGATCGGCTGCATCGGGGGCATCGGCATCAACACCGCGCACGAGCTCGGCCACAAGAAGGAGGCCAACGAGCGCTGGCTGTCGAAGATCGCCTTGGCCCAGAGCTTCTACGGCCACTTCTACATCGAGCACAACCGCGGTCACCACGTGCGGGTCGCGACGCCCGAGGACCCGGCGTCAGCGCGCGTGGGTGAGAGCTTCTACCAGTTCTGGCCGCGCACGGTCTGGGGGTCCCTGGGGTCGGCGTGGAACCTGGAGAAGAAGCGGATCGCCCGCCGCAAGCAGCACCCGTTCCGGCTGTCCAACAACGTGCTCAACGCCTGGCTGATGTCGGCGGTGCTGTGGGGTGGGCTGATCGCGTGGCTCGGCGTCGGCATCACGCCGTACCTGCTGATCCAGGCGGTCGTGGGCTTCTCGCTGCTCGAGGTCGTCAACTACATGGAGCACTACGGGATGCTGCGCCAGAAGGTCGGCATCGGCGAGCGGCAGCGCTACGAGCGCGTGGACCCCTCGCACTCGTGGAACTCCAACAACATCGCCACCAACGTGCTGCTCTACCACCTGCAGCGGCACAGCGACCACCACGCCAACCCGACCCGGCGCTACCAGTCCCTGCGCGACTACGAGGAGAGCCCCGTCCTGCCGACCGGGTACGCCGGCATGATCGTGCTCGCCATCGTGCCTGCGGTCTGGCGTCGGGTGATGGACCCGCGGGTCCTGCGCCACTTCGACGGCGACCTGTCGCGCGCCAACCTCAGCCCCCGCAAGCGCGACCGCATCCTCGCGCGTCACTCGGTGGTCGAGCCCGTCGCGACCACGCCTGTCGACGAGGTCTCGACGGACTCGACCGACGAGAGCGAGGTCCTCGCGGCCCGCTGCCCTGGTTGCAGCTACACCTACGACGTGGTGACCGGGGACGAGCGCGAGGGGTTCGCGGCCGGCACGGCGTGGGCGGACGTGCCGGACTCGTGGTGCTGCCCCGACTGCGGCGTCCGAGAGAAGGTGGACTTCGTGGCCGTGGAGCGCGCTTCCGCGTGAAGGTGGTCGAGCTGGTCGAGGCCACGGTTGGTGGCACGACCCCCTCGGCGCCGGCCTTCTAGGGTGGTCGCGTGAGCACCCACGACCGGATCGTCGCGGCAGCCGCCGAGCTGACGACCGAGTCGGGCTGGGCGGGGATCACGATGAGCAAGCTGGCCGACCGGGTGGGCGTGAGTCGGCAGACGGTCTACAACGAGATCGGCTCCAAGCCCCAGCTCGCCGAGGAGATGGTGCTGCGTGAGCTGGCGCTCTTCCTGGCCGAGGTCGAGCGGGCCTTCGACGACCATCCCGACGACCTGGTCTCCGCGATCCGCGGAGCCTGTCGGGGCGTGCTCGAGATCGCCCGGGACAACCGGCTGCTCAAAGCGGTCGTCTCGGCCACCCATGGCGCCGACACCGAGCTGCTGCCCTTCTTGACCACCCACTCCGAACCCCTGCTCGAGACGGCCAAGGCCGTCGTGCGGGCCCGCGTGTCGGCGTACGACGTCTCCCTCCCGGACCACCGCCTCGACGCCGCCATCGACCTCATCGTCCGCGTCGTCCTCAGCCACGTCATGCAGCCCTCGGCCAGTCCCGAGGCCACCGCCGACGACATCGCCTGGCTCACCTCACAAGCGCTCCAGGCGGGGTAGTCCCGTGCAGTTGACGGGTGAAATGGGCGTTCTGACCCGTCAACCGCACGGGACTACGCCGACGAGCGCGCAGCCGCCACCACGACCGGGGCGTGGTCGCCCCACTGGGCCGTCAGGGTCTGGTCGCCCTCGACGGGGGTGCCGATGACGCGGGACAGCACGAGCTCGAGGTCCCCCGCGCGGGTGATCGTCGGGTCACCGGCGTCGAGGAGAGCGACTGACGACACGCGTACGCCGGCGCTCGCCGTACCGCTGCCACTCACCCGGCACGTCGGGTCGAACCGCACGATCTCGCCGTCCTGCTCCATGGTCAGCTCGGCTTGGTGCCCGCCGGTGAGGATGGCGCTGAGGATCGCCGAGACGGCCACGGGGTCGGCGCATCCGTCGTAAACCCAGCGCGGGCCGAGCACGGAGTGGTCGGTGGTGCCGATCAGGTGCTCCTCGGCGCCCTCGAGGGGCGCCCCTCGGTAGCTCATCGGGATCAGGTACGTCGGCGCGGACGACCCGTCCTCCGGCCCCAGCAGGAAGCACTCGATGCCGACCTCGCCGTCGGGGTCGTCGAAGCGGAAGGCGGCATGCGGCTTGCGGGCCAGGTCGCCGTCGAACCAGGACCGGCTCGGCAGCCAGCCCTTCATCAGGTCGCGCTTGCCCGGGGTGATGGTGGCGTCGTGGAGGATGGCCATGTCGGTCAACCTAGGCCGCAACCCATCCTGCGGACAGGTGAGCGAACGCCATATGAGCCAGACATCCGGCCAGGTCGCCTTCGGGAGCGCGACCGGCAAGGCGATCGTCGCCGCGGCGGTGCTCGGATCGGGGATGACGCTGCTCGACGGCACCGTCGTCAACGTGGCGCTGCGCACCATCGGCGAGGACCTCGACGCGAGCCTGGCCGAGCTGCAGTGGATCAACAACGGCTACCTGTTGACGATGTCGGCGCTGATCCTGCTCGGCGGGTCGTTGGGGGACCGCTACGGCAGGCGGCGGGTCTTCGTGATCGGCTCCATCGGTTTCGCCGCCGCGTCGCTGCTGTGCGGTGTCGCGCCCAACGCGACGTTCATGATCGGGGCCCGCATCCTCCAGGGCATCGGCGCGGCCCTGCTGACACCGGGCAGCCTGGCCATGATCCAGGGCGCCTTCGAGCCCGGCAGCAGAGCGCGCGCGATCGGCGCGTGGTCCGGCCTCGGCTCCATCGCTGCTGCGGTGGGCCCGTTCGTCGGTGGTGCCCTCGTCGACTACGCGTCCTGGCGGTGGATCTTCCTGATCAACCTGCCGCTGGCCGCCATGACGGTGGTGATCGCCCAGCGGTCGGTGCCGGAGACCCGCGACCCCGCTGCGCCCGACAGGTTCGACGTGTCGGGTGCTGTGCTGGCGGCCGTCGCGCTGGGCGGCGTCACCTACGCCCTCATCGAGTGGGGCGGGGCGCTCGCACCCGTTGCCGGCGTACTCGGCGTGGTCACCGCCGTCGGCTTCCTGGTGGTCGAGCGCCGTGGGCGGCAGCCGATGATGCCGCTGGTCATGTTCGCCGACCGCACCTTCAGCGCGGCCAACGCGATGACCTTCCTGGTGTACGCCGCACTCGGCGCGGTCTTGTTCTTCCTGGTCCTCCAGCTCCAGACCGTCGGCGGCTTCACCGCGCTGGAGGCAGGCACGGCGACCCTGCCGATCGTGCTTTGCATGGTCTTCCTGGCCTCGCGAGGCGGCGCCCTCGGGCAGCGGATCGGGCCGCGGATCCCGATGACCGTCGGCCCGATCGTGATGGGCCTGTCCTCGCTGTTGCTCCTGAGGGCCGGTCGCGACGTCAACTACTGGCTCGACGTACTTCCCGGCCTGACGCTGTTCGGGCTGGGCCTGGCGCTGATGGTCGCGCCGCTGACCGCCACCGTGCTGGCCGCCGCCCCTGACCAGCACGCCGGCATCGCCAGCGGAGTCAACAACGCCGTGGCCCGGGCCGGTTCGCTGCTGGCGGTGGCGGCACTGCCGGTCATGGTGGGGCTGGGCGGCGACGACTACGCCGACCCCGCGGTCTTCGA
The DNA here is from genome assembly GCF_015352445.1 of Nocardioides agariphilus. Classification (GTDB taxonomy): domain Bacteria; phylum Actinomycetota; class Actinomycetes; order Propionibacteriales; family Nocardioidaceae; genus Nocardioides; species Nocardioides agariphilus. Next base: position 70,634 of record NZ_JADKPO010000014.1, on the reverse strand, counting down.
CGGCGCCTTCCGGTCGGCGACGATGATCTGCGCCGGCCTGCTCGTCCTCGGCGGCGTCGTGTCGTGGTTCACGATCCCGGGGTCGTTCGAGGAGGCCGCCGACCCCGATTCGTCAGCGCTCTAGCGGGTCCGCTCAGCGAAGCGGTCTCTGACGAATCGGGGTTGGCGACGCACCTACCCTGGTTCGGTGAACGGGGGAGCACGACGCGCGCTGGCCTTCGCGGCCGCCGCGTTGCTCGCCTCCGGTCTGGCCTCCTGCGTTGACGACCACAGCAGCCGTACGACGGACCCGCCCGCCACGGCACCGGCCACGCAGACCGCCGTCAGCGATCCCACTCCGACGCAGGATCCCGGCCCCAGCGTGGGGCCGCGCACCGAGGCGCTGCGCAACGCCGACATCCTGGTGTTCAGCAAGGAGACGCTGACCGACGAGATGGTCGCGCGGATCCGCAAGGTCCACGGCGTGCGCAGCGTCGAGCGCCTCTCGATGGCCCAGGTGAGCGTCGAGAACCGGGCCATCAACATCGCTGCGGTCGACCCCGCGACGTACCGCCTCTACACGCCCGAGGAGAGCGCCAACCTCCAGGAGCAGTGGCAGCGGGTGGCCGAGGGGCAGCTCGCGCTCGTGAAGGGGCTCAAGCGGTTGGTGCCCGACGACGGGCGGCTCCAGCTCGGCAGCGCGGCGGATGCTCCGCGCGTCGTGGTCGGCGCGTATGCGCCGCAGTTCCCGCAGATCCAGGCCGTGGTGAGCCAGGAGATCGGTGAGCAGCTGGGCATGGAGCCGGACAACGCGCTCATCGTGGCGGCGTACCCCCGCCAGGCCCCCGAGGCGCTGCGCAAGCCGATCGCCAGGATCGTCGGCCACGCGGCCTCGGTGCAGCGCGTCGACATCGCCGCGCGGCTCGGCCTCGACATCCACGCCCGGCAGACGGCCTACCTCGTCGGCTCGGTCGGCGATGCCGTCGGCATCTACAACTACAGGGTGCTGCCGGGCGGACGCCTGATCCAGCCGGAGGCGTCGTGGGTGCGTTCGCACATCAGCACCCAGGAGGTGCCGATCCTGGGCTCGGTCACCTGCAACTCCCTGATCTTCCCCCAGCTGCGGGCGGCTCTGCAGGAGATCGTGGACGACGGGCTGGCCGGCCAGATCCACCCGGACGAGTACGCCGGCTGCTACTACCCGCGGTTCATCGCCGGCTCGACGACGCTGTCCAACCACGCCTTCGGGCTGGCGCTCGACCTCAACGCGCGCGGCAACCAACGCGGCACCGTGGGCGAGATGGACCGCCGGGTCGTCGCCATCTTCGAGCAGTGGGGCTTCACCTGGGGCGGTCACTGGCACTACACCGACCCGATGCACTTCGAGGCCAACGCCATCGTCAACCCGGGGTAGTCGCGCGACCGGGGGCATGATCAGCCCATGCGTGCTGCCCAGGTCGTGACGACCACCGGACCGGCGGACGTCGTCGTCCGCGACGTCGAGGAGCCGGTGCCCGGCGAGCACGACGTGCTGATCGACGTACACGCCTTCGGCGTCTCGTTCCCTGATGTCCTGCTCAGCAAGGGGCTGTACCAGCTGCGGCCCGAGCCGCCGTTCACGATCGGGATCGACGTTGCGGGCACGGTCGTCAGCGGACCCGTCGATGGTTCGGGGTTCGAACCCGGCCAGCGGGTGGCGGCCGCGGTGCCGTACGGCGGCGGTGGCGAGCGCGCCGTTGCGCCGGCGGCGTGGACGTTCGCGCTGCCCGACAACGTGTCCTACCAGACGGGTGCCGCGATCCCGATGAACGTGCTCACCGCGCACTTCGCGCTCCTCGACCGCGCCGGGCTGCGGGAGGGCGAGACGGTGCTGGTGCACGGTGCGGCGGGCGGGGTCGGTACGGCGGTGCTCCAGGTGGCCAAGGGCTTGCGGGCGCAGACCATCGCGGTGACCTCGACGCCGGAGAAGGCTGCGTACGCGCGGCAGGCCGGAGCCGACCACGCGGTGCTGGCCGCTGGCTTCAAGGAGGCCGTGCTCGAGCTGACCAACGGGCGCGGTGTGGACATCGTGGTCGACGTCGTCGGTGGCGAGGTCTTCCTCGACTCCCTGCGGCTGCTCGCCCCGTTCGGCCGGCTGCTCGTCGTCGGGTTCGCGGCCGGGCAGGGCATCCCCGAGGTGAAGGTCAACCGTCTGCTCCTCAACAACATCGACGTGCGCGGCGTGAACTGGGGCGGGTACGCCATGGCGTCCTCCGACTACATGCAGCGTCAGTGGGCGGCACTGCGGCCACTGCTCGAGTCGGGGGTCGTCAGCCCGCCCATCGGCTCGACGTACGCCTTCGACGACGTCGCCCGGGCACTCCTCGACATCGACGAGCGCCGCGGTCTCGGCAAGTCGGTCGTGCTGGTCAAGGGAGGCGGCCCACGACGATCCAGCGCTCGGCCCGGCGTCTAGGCTCTCCCGTCGTGAGCATCCTGGACGACGCCCGCGCGGGCATGAATCTCGACATCAGGCCGCAGGACGACCTGTTCGGCCACGTCAACGGCCGTTGGCTCGACGAGGAGGACATCCCGAGCGACCGGTCGAGCTGGGGTCCGTTCGTCCAGCTGGCAGACGACGCCGAGAAGCAGGTCCACCAGATCATCGAGGAGCTGACCGAGCGCGGCGGCGACGACGAGGACTCCAAGAAGATCGCAGCGCTCTACGCGTCGTTCATGGACGAGGCCACGATCGACGCACTCGGCCTCAAGCCGCTGCGACCGGTGCTCGACGCGGCGGCATCCCTGCGCGACGTACGCGACATGGCCGGCTTCCTCGGCGAGTTCGAGAGCAGCGGCGGCAGCGGGCTCTTCCGCTCCTACGTCGACAACGACGACCGCAACGCCGAGCGCTACATCGTCTACTTCCTGCAAGGCGGACTGGGGCTCCCCGACGAGACCTACTACCGCGACGAGAAGTTCGCCGAGATCCGCGAGAAGTACGTCGCACACCTGGCCACCATGTTCGGCCTGGCCGGTGTCGACGACGCCGATGGTCGCGCGGCCGCGGTCCTGCGCCTGGAGACCCGTCTGGCCGAGGGTCACTGGGAGCGCGCCGAGACGCGCGATGTGATCAAGACCTACAACCTCAAGACCTTCGCCGAGCTGGGCGAGCTGTGCCCGGCGTTCGACTGGGACGGGTGGGTGCGCAACCTGGGCGGCTCGCGCGACACCCTGTTCGAGGTGTGCGTGCGGCAGCCGTCCTACCTCGAGCACCTCTCCACGGTGCTCACCGAGACCGCGATGGAGGACTGGCGCAGCTACGTGCTGGCCAAGGTGATCCGGTCGGCCGCGCCGTACCTCCCGGATGACTTCGTGCAGGCCAACTTCGACTTCTTCGGACGCACCCTCGGCGGCACCCCGGAGCTCCGGGCTCGCTGGAAGCGCGGCGTCTCCATGGTCGAGGGCGCGATGGGCGAGGCCGTCGGCCGCGAGTACGTCGAGCGGCACTTCCCCCCGCGCAGCAAGGCGCTGATGGACGACCTGGTCGCCAACCTCGTCGAGGCCTACCGGCGCTCCATCGCCGGCCTCGGCTGGATGAGCGAGGAGACCAAGCAGCGGGCCTTCGACAAGCTCGACCGGTTCCAGCCCAAGATCGGCTACCCGGTGAAGTGGCGGGACTACTCGCGGCTGAAGTTCTACCCCGGTGAGCTGCTCCGCAACGCCACCGCCGCAGCGTCCTTCGAGACCGCGCGACAGCTGGCCAAGATCGGTGCGCCCGTCGACAAGGACGAGTGGCTGATGCTGCCGCAGCAGGTCAACGCCTACTACAACCCCGGCACCAACGAGATCTGCTTTCCGGCCGGCATCTTGCAGAAGCCGTTCTTCTCGCCCGACGCCGATCCCGCCGAGAACTACGGCGGCATCGGCGCGGTGATCGGCCACGAGATCGGCCACGGCTTCGACGACCAGGGCTCGCAGTACGACGGCACCGGCAACCTCAACGACTGGTGGACCGCCGAGGACAAGTCGGCCTTCGAGGTGAAGTCCCAGGCGCTGATCGCGCAGTACGACGGGTTCGAGCCGCGCGCCCTGCCAGGCGAGCACGTCAACGGGGCCCTGACCGTCGGCGAGAACATCGGCGACCTCGGTGGCCTGGCGATCGCCTACCAGGCCTACCTGATCTCGCGCGAGGACGACTCTTCTGATGTCACGGTCGAGGACCGGCAACGGGTGTTCTTGAACTGGGCGTACTGCTGGCGCACCAAGCGCCGCAAGGAGACCGCGCTGCAGTACCTCACCATCGACCCCCACAGCCCGCCGGAGTTCAGGGCCAACATCGTGCGCAACCTCGACGAGTTCCACTCCGCCTTCCAGACCGTCCCCACCGACGGCCTCTGGCTGGACCCCGAGGCCCGCGTCCGCATCTGGTAGCGGTGTTCGCTGGTTGAGGAATGCGCGGCGAGCGGTGTTCGCTGGTTGAGGAAGGCGCGGCGAGCGGTGTTCGCTGGTTGAGGAAGGCGCGCTAGCGCCTGTCTCGAAACCAGACGATGTTCCTCGGTTCCGGGGGCTTCGAGATGGTTGCTGCGTAACCTCCTCAACCAGCAGGCGGCTTGTGGAGAGCGAATCCGCCCTGTCGTCGCCCGCTGATAGACAGGGGGCATGCCCGCTCCCACCGCGACCGACACCCGACCCGAGGTGAGGCAGCGCGCCGAGGCACACCTGCGGGCGCTGGTCGGTCGAGATGACGCCGTCCTCTACGACGACCAGTGGGCCGCCATCTCGGCGCTGGCCGTCGACAAGCGGCGAGCCCTCGTCGTGCAGCGCACCGGATGGGGCAAGTCCGCGGTCTACTTCGTGGCGACGCTGCTGCTGCGTGCCGAGGGTGCCGGGCCGACCGTCATCGTCTCGCCACTGCTCGCCCTGATGCGCAACCAGATCGCCGCCGCGCAGCGCGCCGGCATCCGTGCGGTGACGATCAACTCCACCAACATCGAGGAGTGGGAGCCGGTCCACGAGCAGATCCGCGCGGGCGAGGTCGACGTGCTCCTCGTCTCGCCCGAGCGGCTCAACAACCCGGGGTTCCGCGACCAGGTGCTGCCGCGTCTGGCGGCCACCTGCGGCCTGCTCGTCATCGACGAGGCTCACTGCATCTCCGACTGGGGTCACGACTTCCGGCCCGACTACCGCCGCATCCGCACGCTCCTTGGCGATCTGCCCGACGGCGTACCCGTGCTGGCGACGACCGCGACGGCCAACGCGCGGGTCACCGCCGACGTCGCCGAGCAGCTCGGCCACGACGTCCTCGTGCTGCGCGGATCCCTGGACCGCGAGTCCCTGCGCCTCGGCGTGATGCGCCTCAAGACGGCCGAGCAGCGCCTGGCCTGGCTGGCCGACCACCTTGCTGAGCAGCCCGGCTCCGGCATCGTCTACTGCCTGACCGTGGCCGCCACCCAGGAGGTCGCCGACTACCTGCGCTCGCGCGGGCACGACGTCCACGCCTACTCCGGCCAGACCGACACGGCCGAGCGACTCGAGCTCGAGTCGCGGTTGGCTGCGGGCGACGTCAAGGCGTTGGTGGCCACCAGCGCCCTCGGCATGGGCTTCGACGCGACGCTCGGGTTCGTGGTCAACCTGGGCGCCCCGCAGTCGCCGGTGGCCTACTACCAGCAGGTCGGCCGTGCCGGACGCGGCACCGACGACGCGACGGTGGTGCTGCTGCCTGCCACCGAGGACCGCGACATCTGGGCCTACTTCGCCTCCTTGGCCTTCCCGCGCGAGGAGCTGGTCCGACAGACCCTCGACGTGCTCGCCGCCGAGGGCCGGCCGATGTCGACGGCGGCCATCGAGACCCGGGTCGAGCTGTCCCGCACGCGCCTGGAGACCATGCTCAAGGTGCTCGATGTCGACGGCGCCGTACGCCGGGTCGGCGGCGGCTGGGTCTCCACCGGCGAGGCGTGGCCCTACGACGCGGAGCGCTACGCCCGGGTCCGCGAGGCCCGCGAGCGTGAGCAGCAGGCGATGCTCGACTACATCGCGACCGACGACTGCCGCATGCACTACCTGCGTGCCCAGCTCGACGACCCCGAGGCAGCGCGCTGCGGTCGGTGCGACAACTGCGGCGGCCTGACGCTGTCGACCAGCCTGTCCGAGGCAGCGGTCGACGCGGCCAGCGAGCGGTTGGCCCGCCCGGGCGTGCCCGTGGCCCCGCGCAAGATGTGGCCCACCGGGCTGGCCGCGCTCGGCCTCGACGTCAAGGGCCGCATCGCCGAGGGCGCCGAAGAGGGTCGAGCCGTTGCCCGCCTCACCGACCTCGGACACGGCGCCGCACTGCGGGCCCTGTTCCGCGCCGACGCCGACGACGGGCCGGTGCCGCTGCCCTTGCTCAAGGCGGTCATCGACGTGCTCGACGACTGGCGCCCGCGCGTGTCGGCGATCGTGGCCGTCGAGTCGGCTACCCGGCCGACGCTGGTCGGTGACCTGGTCGCGGGGCTCTCCCGCTATCTCCAGGTGCCCGTCGTGGGCAGCTACGCGATCGTCGACCCCGCCATCGGGCCCGGCCGAGGCCAGGCCAACTCGGCACAGCGCGTGGGGGCGGTCTCGCGGCGCTACGCGTGGCGACCGGCCGCTGACGCTCCGCCTGACGTCCTCGACGGCGCGGAGGTCCTGCTCGTCGACGACCAGTGCGTCACCGGTTGGACCCTCACCCTCGCGGCGCGCGACCTACGGGCGACCGGCGCGGCCGCCATACACCCGCTGGTGCTGGCGACGACCGGTTGAGCTGGGTGCGCGGTCCGGTCACCGGGTCTCGAGGCGCGGTGACCGGACCATGCGGCGCCCCTCAGTGCATCACGACAGGAGGCGCGGCGTCGCCTGCCTCGTCGTCGGTGAGGTGCGACTCCTCGTGCTTTCGGGGCAGCAGGAAGGCCGGGACCATCGTCAGGACCACGAGCACCCACGCCACCCAGAAGGTGTCGGCGAAGGCGGCTGCGGCGTCCTTGAGCCCGGCAGCCACGGCGGCCGCCCCGCCCACCTGGTCGATCAGGTCGGGGTCGAGGGTTGCGGCCATGGCGGGCCGCGCCAGGTCTGAGCCGTTGAGCTGGGCGGTGAGGATCACCGAGATCACCGCGACGCCCACCGAGCTGCCGATCTGCTGGTTGATGTTGAGCAGCGTCGAGCCGCGAGCGACCTCGTGGGACCGGAGGGTCTTCAGGGCCGAGGTGAACAGCGGCATCATCGTGCCGCCCATGCCCAGCCCGAGGACGAAGAGCTCGGCGATCAGCAGGGTGTAGGACGTGTCCTCGGTGACCTGGGTCAGCCCGAACATGCCGATGATGATCACGACCAGACCGAAGGGCACGATCCGGCCCACGGGCAGCCGGTCGCTGAGCGTGCCGGCGATCGGCATCGTCAGCATCGCGCCGAGTCCCTGGGGTGCCACGAGCAGGCCGGCCATCAGGGCCGACTCGCCGCGGATCTGCTGGAAGTAGGTCGGCACCAGCAGCAGGCCGCCGAAGAACGCGGCCACGAACAAGAACATCGTGATGATCGAGACCGTCAGGTTGCGGTTCTTGAACAGCCGCAGGTCGATCAGGGGGTGCTCGGGCCGGAAGGCGTGGAACACGAACGCGATCACCAGCACCAGGCCGACGATGCCCGTCACCCACACCCGCGTGTAGCCGTAGACGCCCTGGGCCGCGCCCGGGATCGAGGACACGCCGTAGAGGAACAGGGCCAGGCCCGGCGACATCAGGGCCATGCCGAGGAAGTCGAAGGACTCCGAAGGCTGGGGCGCGTCCTTCTCGAGGACGATCCAGGCGTAGATGATCGCGGCGATGCCGAGCGGCACGTTGATCAGGAAGATCCAGTGCCAGCTGGCGTGCTCGATCAGCCAACCGCCGATGATCGGGCCCAGGATCGGGCCGAGCAGCATCGGGATGCCCAGGATCGCCATCAGGCGGCCCATCCGGTGCGGCCCCGCAGCCTTGGTCATGATCGTCATGCCGAGCGGCATCAGCATGCCGCCGCCGAGGCCCTGGATGACGCGGAAGGTGATCAGCATCTCGATCGACGACGCCGCTGCGCACAGCGCCGAGCCGAGCGTGAACAAGCCGATCGCGATCAGGTAGAGACGCTTGGTGCCGAACCTGTCGGCGGCCCAGCCGGTCATCGGGATGACCGTCGCGAGCGCCAGGGTGTATCCCGTGACCGTCCACGCGACCGTGGAGTAGAGCAGCGGGTGGTCGACACCCGTGAACACCGTCTGGAATGTCGGCAGCGCGACGTTGACGACCGTGATGTCGAGGATCGTCATGATCGCCCCGAGGACCACGACGCCGGCGACCTTGAGCACGGCACCATCGATGTGGTCGGGGTATTCGGGAGCCGCGGGAGTGGAGGCTTGAGTCACGGGTTCGAGCGTAGGCCCGAGCACCGACCCTCCTGCAACCGGATTCACTCTCCGGTCACTGCTGGGGCGGTACTCCCGTGCAGTTGACGGGTCTAGGGCGCCGAATGACCCGCCAACCGCACGGGAGTACCCCGCCACGCGCGCCGGAGTACGCCCCCACGCACGCCGGAGTACGCCGCCAACGCACACCGGAGTGACCCGCCAACCGCAGGGGAGTACGCCGCCACGCACACCGGATGATGCAGACCCGGGTGTCGGGGGTGGCGGTTACCGTCTCGGGAGTGAGCACGTACGTCGCGCCGGTGAGTGGGCCGGCGACGGTGCACGTGGCGGATCCGCCGCGCGAGTCGAGGGTGGAGTTCACGGGGGGTGCCGCGACGGTCTCGCTGCCGGTGCGAGAGGCCCTGCCCGTACTCACCCGAGCGCGACGGCGGGGCACTCCCCACCCGTCGGTGGCGCTGCTGGCCGAGGCGGGCGTGCTGGCGTTGCGGCTGGTCGGTGCGGGGAGGTTCGGACCCGGCGACGGGCGCTGGCTGCCCGAGCCGCTCGAGCCCGACGAGGAGGCCCGCATCCACCGGCTGGCCCACGAGTCGTCGTACGACGGGTGGTCGCCCGAGGAGGCCGAGCAGGCCGTCCGGCACTTGGTGGCGGCCGTGGTCGACGCGCTGCCTCGTGGCACGCCGACACTGCCCACGCGGCCAGCCGAGTTCAAGACGCGACTCGACGCCGGCCTCCTCACCCGCCGCAGCCGGGTGCGACTCCCGGCGCTGGTCACCATCTCGCTGCGCGTCGAGGCCGACGAGGAGGAGCTGGTCGCGGGCTCGGTGCGACTGGTGCTCCAGGTCCACGACGAGCTCGACCCGCTGCACCTGTGCGCGGCCGCGCTGCTGTGGACCGGCAGCACCGACGAGCACGGGTTCGACGAGCGGGCTCGCGTGCACGCGGCGATCGCGCTCCGCGCGGCGGCCCAGGCCTGGCCCGTGCTCGACCGGCTGCTCGAGCTGCGGGTGCCCGACGAGATCACCCTCGACACCGACGATCTGGTCTCGCTCCTCGACGAGGGCGTGGCCGCGTTGCGCAAGGTCGGCGTCGACGTGCTGTGGCCGCGCAGCCTCGGGCGCGACCTGACGGCCCGCGCCACGCTGGAGCACCACGGCGCCGGCGGTGTCATGAGGAGCACCGACAAGAGCGGCGACAACCCGCTGATGACCGGGCTCTTCGGTCCCGACGCGATGTTCGCCTTCAAGTGGCAGCTCGCGCTGCACGGCGAGCCGCTCAGCGACCACGAGATGAGGCAGCTGGCCCAGGCCGCGAGCCCGGTGCTGAAGCTGCGCGGCGCCTGGACCGTCGTCGACCCGGCCGTGGCCCGCAAGGCCAAGAAGCGACTGATCCGCACCATCACCCCGGTGCAAGCAGTGGCCGCGGCGCTGACCGGGGCGATCGAGGTCGGCGACGACGAGGAGGAGGTGGTCGTCGGCGCGAGCCTGCTCGACGTACGCCGCCGCCTGCTCGGCGCCGCCACCAGCGAGCCCGTGCCCACCCCGAAGGCGCTCAACGCCACGCTGCGCGACTACCAACGACACGGCCTGACGTGGCTGGACCACCTGACGTCCTTGGGACTCGGGTGCTGCCTGGCCGACGACATGGGTCTGGGCAAGACGATCACGGTGATCGCCCTCCACCTCCACCGGATCGTCACCGCAGGCGACACCCGGCCCACTCTCGTGGTCTGCCCGGCCTCGCTGCTGGGCAACTGGGAGGCCGAGATCGAGCGGTTCGCACCTGGCACTCCCGTGCACCGCTTTCACGGCGGCGGCCGGTCCCTGGCGGGAGTGGAGGGTGGCTTCGTCCTGACGACCTACGGCACCCTGCGCAGCGACCACGGCTCGACGGCGAACGAGAGCACGAGACTGCGCGAGCTCGATTGGGGGCTGGTCGTCGCCGATGAGGCCCAACACGTCAAGAACGCCACCTCGGCCGCCGCTCGCGCGCTGCGAGCCATCCCCGGCACGGCGCGCGTGGCCCTGACCGGCACCCCCGTCGAGAACAACCTGACCGAGCTGTGGGCGATCCTCGACTGGGCGATCCCGGGGCTGCTCGGCAGCCGCAACGCGTTCCGCAAGGTGTGGGCGGCGCCGATCGAGTCCGGTGCCCACGAGGAGAAGACCCGGCAGTTCGCCGACCTGGTGAGCCCGTTCGTGCTCCGGCGCCGCAAGTCCGACCCCGGCATCGCACCCGAGCTGCCGCCCAAGACCGAGACCGACCACCCGCTCGGGCTGACCCGCGAGCAGACGGTGCTCTACGAGGCGTTCGTGCGCGACACCATGGAGCGCATCGAGCGTGCCGACGAGGACTCCCGACGGGGGCTCGTGCTCGCGCTCCTCACCGGGCTCAAGCAGATCTGCAACCACCCCGCGCAGTTCCTCAAGCAGTCCGGAGCCGTCCGTCTGGGAGGCCGCTCCCACAAGCTGGACCTGCTCGACGAGCTGCTCGCCACGATCCTGGCCGAGGGCGGCGCGGCCTTGGTCTTCACCCAGTACGTCGCGATGGCCCGGCTGCTCGAAGACCACCTGTCCCGCGTCGGCATCACCCACCAGCTCCTGCACGGCGGCGTGCCCCCGCGGGCTCGCGATGCGATGGTGCGGACCTTCCAGGCGGGCGAGGTGCCGGTCTTCCTGCTGTCCCTGAAGGCCGGCGGCACCGGCCTCAACCTGACCCGCGCCGACCACGTCATCCATGTCGACCGCTGGTGGAACCCCGCCGTCGAGGACCAGGCGACCGACCGGGCCTATCGCATCGGCCAGGACAAACCGGTCCAGGTGCACCGGATGATCACGCGCGGCACGATCGAGGAACGCATCGCCGAGCTGCTCGCCCGCAAGCGTTCGCTCGCCGACGCCGTGCTGAGTCGCGGCGAGACCGCCCTGACCGAGCTGGCCGACGACGAGCTGCGCGAGCTGGTCACGCTGCGCAGCCCGAGCGAGGACTGGTGAGCGCGATGCCCGACGTACGACCGCCGGTGCGCGCGACCCATCCTCGCCTGCGGCCCCGGCGCGGAGCCGCTCGGGCGACCACCTGGTGGGGCAAGGCATGGGTGCGGGCCTGCGAGGAGTCGGCGTACGGCGAGGCGGATCTCAAGGCAGCCCGCGCGCTGGCTCGCGCAGGTGCGGTCGGTGCGATCACGGTGACCGAGGGTCGGTTCCTCGCGGCCGTCGAGGACGGCGACGAGCTGTGGTCGACCAGCACCGGCCTGCCCCTGCTCGAGGAGCGCGACCGCTCGGCGTTCGTCGAGGCGGTCGCCGCCGAGGCCGGCCGCCTGCCAGCGCTCCTGGCGGGCGAGCTGCCGCACGCGCTGGTCGAGCACGCCGAGGAGTCGGGCGTCGAGCTGTTGCCGTTCGGTGGCGAGCTGGAGGCGTCGTGCACGTGCGCGGCCTGGATCGACCCGTGCTCCCACGCGCTCGCGGCCGCCTACCAGGTGGGCTGGCTCGCCGACGCCGACCCGTTCGTCCTGCTCGCCTTGCGAGGCCTGCCTCGCGAGGACCTGCTGGCTCGCCTGCACGCCCGCGAGGGCCGACGCGCCCCGTCATCCACGCAGGGCGACGAGCCGGACGAGGTCGCCCTCGCCCTCGACGCCGCCGCCCGCGCCCGCCGCATCCTCGAGCTGTTGAAGCAAGAGGCCGACATCGAGCACTTGTTGTAGGGGTTTCGAGACGCGCCCGCCTCTCAATAGTCCTGGGCCACGCAGGCCCGGTCTCGAAGCATCCGCCAGGTCTGGAGGTCGACCGACCCGGGGGGATCGGTGTCGAGGGCGTTGAGCTCTTGGAGCTCTCTCACGCTCCGGCTGGTGACGCTGTCGTAGTGGCCGTTGATGACGACCGCGGTGTTGACGTCGATGTCGATCAACAGGCGCTGCAGGGCGCGGATGTAGATGCCGTCTCGGGTGGTGGCCCTCATGCCGACGGCGAGCTGGGGGAAGTTGTCCTCGTTGAGCTGCAGCACGCACAGGCATTCGACGTGGTTGCGGGCTCCCGGCCGCAACGTGCTGACCGCGGCCGTCGGGTGGTCCACGCTCATCCGTAGGGCGCAGGGTTCGCTGGGGTCGTCGAAGGGGCCGAGGTAGGCGACGTACGTCGGCGGGAACTTGTCCTCTGCTCCGTAGACCGTGTCGCAGGAGTTGGCGGTCTCGAGGTACTTGACGCCGCCGTCCGGGTTGGCGGACTTGGCGTTGTCGAGGAAGCCGCGGGTCTCGCCGAAGCCGACGACCAGGATGGTCTTGTTGGCGTTGCAGTCGAGGTTGACGAGTGGGACGCCCGCGCCCAGAGGATCGCCGGGAGCGCTGGTCGTGGACCCGCTGGACGGGTCCTTCCTGGCATCGGCGCCCCCTGGCGCGCCGGTGGTGAGGCCCACGACGACGCCCGCGGTCACTCCCACGAGCGCCGACACGAGGAGCGCGATCGTCCCCCGGGCGTCCCAGCGCATGCTGGTGAGAGTAGTTGGCGGACCGGTGTGGTTCAGACGTCCAGCGAGCGCAGTGCCATCTCACGCAGCAGCGGGCGCATGGCGTCGTCGGGCAGCAGCCTGCTGTGGGGGGTGGAGTTGATCAGCCCGAAGGTCGCGTGGGCGATCGACCGTGCCTGGTCGAGGGTGAGCCCGCGTCGAAGGCGACGCAGCTGCGCGGCCCAGAGATCGACGTACTCGCGCTGGAGACTGCGGACGCGTTCGCGGGCCGGCGCGGGCAGCGAGCGCCAGTCGCGGTCTTGGACCACGATCAGTGACGGCTGGGCCAGCGCGAAGTCCACGTGCCAGTCGACCAGGGCCCTCAGCGCGTCTGCGGCGTTGCCCGCTCGGTCCACGCGCTGCTGTCCTTCGGCGAGCAGGCGCTCGCTGATGGCGATGAGCATCTCGGCCAAGACGGCGTCCTTGGAGTCGAAGTGCTTGTAGAGCGCCGGCCCGCTGATGCCCACCGCCTTGCCCAGGTCGCCCACGGAGACCCCGTGGAAGCCGCGCTCGGCGAACAGCCGGGCGGCCACCTCGAGGATCTGCTCGCGACGGTCGGCGGGGCGGTCCACCCGCACAGGTTAGCGAGCATTAACTGGCGAGGCTGGTTAATGAGCGTTAACCTAGCCGGGTGCCTGGAACCACGGGACTCCACGAGCTGGTCGCCGAGCTCCGCGAGCGCCTCGCCGTCGTGCGACAGGGCGGCTCGGAGTCCGCTCGCAGCAAGCACCTCGACCGCGGCAAGCTGCTGGTCCGCGACCGCGTCGACCGCCTGCTCGACCCCGGCAGCCCGTTCCTCGAGCTCAGTCCGCTGGCGGCGTTCGGGATGTACGGCGCGTCTGCTGAGGACCTGTACGCCGTCCCCGCCGCCAGCATCGTCACCGGCATCGGCCGCATCGAGGGCCGCGAGTGCGTCGTGGTCGCCAACGACGCGACGGTCAAGGGCGGCACCTACTACCCGATGACGGTGAAGAAGCACCTCCGCGCGCAGCAGGTCGCCGCGGACAACCTGCTGCCGTGCGTCTACCTCGTCGACTCCGGCGGCGCGTTCTTGCCGATGCAGGACGAGGTGTTCCCCGACAAGGAGCACTTCGGCCGGATCTTCTTCAACCAGGCCAACCTGTCGGCTCGCGGGATCCCCCAGATCGCCTCGGTCATGGGGTCCTGCACCGCCGGCGGTGCCTACGTCCCAGCGATGTCCGACGAGTCGGTCATCGTCAAGGACCAGGGCACGATCTTCCTCGGCGGGCCGCCCCTGGTGAAGGCCGCCACCGGCGAGGTCGTCACGGCCGAGGAGCTCGGCGGCGGCGACGTACACGCCCGGAGGTCCGGCGTCGTCGACCACCTCGCCGAGGACGACGCCCACGCGCTGGCGATCGTGCGGTCCATCGTCGGCACATTGCCCCGGCACGCTGGTTTCGAGACAGGACTTCGTCCTTCCTCAACCAGCACCGAGGTCGAGGAGCCGCACGAGGACCCCGGAACCCTGGCCGACGTCGTACCGACCGACACCCGCACGCCCTACGACGTGCGCGAGGTGATCCGGCGGATCGTGGACGGCAGCAGGTTCCACGAGTTCAAGCAGCTGTACGGCGAGACGCTGGTGACCGGGTTCGCACACATCTGGGGGCACCAGGTCGGGATCGTGGCCAACAACGGGATCCTGTTCAGCGAGTCCTCGCTGAAGGGCGCGCACTTCATCGAGCTGTGCAACCAGCGCGGCATCCCGATCGTGTTCTTGCAGAACATCACCGGCTTCATGGTCGGCCGCGAGTACGAGAACCGCGGCATCGCCCGCGACGGAGCCAAGCTGGTCACCGCCGTCGCCTGCTCGGTCGTGCCGAAGTTCACGGTCGTCATCGGGGGATCGTTCGGTGCCGGCAACTACGGCATGTGCGGCCGCGCCTACGACCCGCGTTTCCTGTGGATGTGGCCCAACGCCCGGATCTCGGTGATGGGTGGCGAGCAGGCGGCGTCCGTGCTGGCCGAGGTGCGGGGCCCCGACAAGGACGACACCGAGGAGTTCAAGGCGGGCATCCGCGACCAGTACGAGAGCCAAGGCTCGCCGTACTACTCCACCGCCCGCCTGTGGGACGACGGCATCATCGACCCGGCCGACACGCGCCGCGTGCTCGGCATGGGGCTCGCCGTCGCCGCGCACGCCCCGATCCCCGCGCCGTCCTTCGGCGTCTTCCGGATGTGAGCGAGGTGGCCCGACCGATCACTACCGTCCTCGTCGCCAACCGCGGCGAGATCGCGCTGCGCGTCATCCGCGCCTGCCGCGAGACCGGCCGCCGCAGCGTGGCGATCTACACGGCTACCGACCGCGACGCTCCGCACGCGCGCGCGGCCGACGACGCGATCGAGGTCGGCAGCTACCTCGACATCGAGGCGGTGGTCGCAGCCGCACAGCAGGCACGAGCCGATGCCGTGCACCCCGGCTACGGCTTCCTCTCGGAGCGGGCGGCCTTCGCCGCGGCGCTGGAGCAGGCCGAGATCCGGCTCGTCGGGCCGTCCGCCCGGGTGATGGACAAGATGGGCCGCAAGGACGCCGCACGCGACATCGCCGTACGCGCCGGCGTGCCGGTGGTGCCGTCATTCGAGCTCGCGGGTTTCGAGACAGGCGCTAGCGCGCCTTCCTCAACCAGCGAGGTGGCGTTTCCCGTGCTCGTCAAGGCCGCAGCCGGCGGTGGCGGCAAGGGCATGCGCATCGTGCGCCGGGCCGAGGACTTCGACGAGGCGGTCGCGGCCGCGAAGCGCGAGGCGCTGTCGGCCTTCGGCGACGACACGATCCTCGTGGAGAAGTACGTCGAGCACGGCCGCCACATCGAGGTGCAGGTGCTCGCCGACCACCACGGCAACGTCGTGCACCTCCACGAGCGCGACTGCTCGACGCAGCGTCGCCACCAGAAGGTGCTGGAGGAGGCCCCGGCACCCACGATCAGCGACGGCGTACGACGTCTGGTCACCGACAGTGCGGTCGCCTTGGCCCGCGAGGTCGGCTACACCAACGCCGGCACGGTGGAGTTCCTCCTGGACGTCGACACCGACGAGGCCTACTTCCTGGAGATGAACACCCGGCTCCAGGTCGAGCACCCCGTCACCGAGGCGATCACCGGCCTCGACCTCGTGCACCTCCAGCTCGACATCGCGGCCGGCAAGCCGCTGCCGTTCAAGCAGGACGACATCGCGGTCACCGGGCACGCGATCGAGGCGCGCGTCTATGCGGAGGACTCCTTCGGTGGCTTCTTGCCGCAGGCCGGACGCACCTCGCTCGTGCGGTGGCCCGAGGGCGCGGGCATCCGGGTCGACCAGGCGTTGGAGAGCGGCCAGGTCGTGAGCACGTCCTACGACCCGATGCTCGGCAAGGTCATCGCGCACGGTCCCGACCGCGAGGCCGCGCGACGGGCCCTCCTCGGAGCGCTCGACCGCACGGGCATCCTCGGGTTGACCACCAACACCGGGTTCCTCCGAGCGCTGGTCGCGAGCGATGAGTTCCGGCAGGCGAGGATCGACACGGCCTGGCTCGACACCGCCGAGGTGGCGGCCCCGGACGCGGACGTCCCACGGGTGTTCGTCGCCTGGGTGCAGGCCATGCTCGCCGCGACCACTGACAGCGGTCACCCTTTCCAGGCCGACGGCTGGCGCCTGGGCGGGCCGGCGGCGGACACGCGGGTCGAGCTCGACAGGCCGGTCCTCGTCGGTCGCGACAGCGTGGGCGAGCACCGGGTGCGGATGCTCAGTGCGGCCAACCACATGGCCGTGCTGGAGATCGACGGCCGTCGCGAGCAGGCGGTCGTCAACGTGCAGCCGCACATCGCGGAGGTCTGCTGGCGCGGACAGCGGTTCGTCTTCGACCGCCCCGACGTGTTCGCCGACCACGGACTCCTCGCCGGTGACGGTGCGGTGGTGGCGCCGATGCCGGGAACGGTCCTGGAGGTCCGGGTCGCCGTCGGCCAGAGCGTCGCGGAGGGCGACGTGCTCGGTGTGGTCGAGGCCATGAAGATGGAGCTGGCGCTGAAGGCGCCCTTCGCCGGCACGGTGTCAGCTGTCGACGCCGTGGCCGGTGAGCAGGTGTCGCTGGGCGACCAGCTGTTCATGGTCTCGACAAGCTCGACCAGTTCGACCACCTCGACCACGGAAGGAGAGGCGTGATGGACCGGCCAACCGTCGTCACCGTCGAGGGGCTCCCGGAGCGGGTCACGATCTACGAGGTCGGGGCGCGCGACGGCCTGCAGAACGAGGCCGCCCTCGTGCCGACCGAGGTCAAGGCGGAGCTGGTCACCCGCCTGCTCGACGCGGGCCTTCCTGTCGTCGAGGCGACGTCCTTCGTGCACCCGAAGTGGGTCCCGCAGCTGGCCGACGCGGCCGAGCTGATGACCCTGCTGGGCGAGCGGGGACGCGACCTTCCCGTGCTGGTGCCCAACGAGCGCGGCCTGGACCGCGCGTTGGAGCTGGGCTGTCGCCACATCGCGATCTTCGGCAGCGCGACCGAGACGTTCGCCGCCAAGAACCTCAACAGCACGCTCGACGGGCAGTTCGCGATGTTCGAGCCGACCGTACGCCGGGCGCGCGACGCCGGTGTCGACGTACGGGCCTATGTCTCGATGTGCTTCGGCGACCCGTGGGAGGGCGCCGTACCCGTCTCGCAGGTGGTCGAGGTAGGCAGGCGCCTGTTCGACCTGGGCGCCTCACAGCTGAGCATCGGGGACACCATCGGTGTCGGCACCGCGGGCCACGTCTCGGCCCTGGTCTCGGCCTTCGTCGACGCGGGGCTGGGGATCGAGGCCCTCGCGATGCACTTCCACGACACCTACGGGCAGGCACTGGCCAACACCCTGGCTGCGCTGCAGGCCGGGGTGACCACCTTCGACGCGAGCGCGGGCGGCCTGGGCGGCTGTCCCTACGCCAAGTCCGCCACCGGCAACCTCGCCACCGAGGACCTCGTCTGGTTCCTCACCGGCCTCGGCATCGAGCACGGCGTCGACCTCGACGCGCTCGTCGCCACCAGCAGCTGGCTCGCCGGTCACCTCGGCCGCCCGAGCCCGAGTGCCGTCGTACGCGCGCTGGCCACGGCTGGTTGAGGAAGGCGCGCACGCGCTGGTTGAGGAAGGCGCGCAGCGCCTGTCTCGAAACCACGTCGCGGCCATCTGCGACCGGGTTTCGAGACGGTCGCTGCGCGACCTCCTCAACCAGCGGGGCGGAGACGGGCCTGCCACAATCGGGGCATGAGCCGGGTCGTCCACCTGCACATCGGTGCGCCGAAGACGGGGACGACGTACTTGCAGCACCGGCTCGCCCGCAACACCCGCACGCTGGCCAAGCACGAGGTCTACGTGCCGACGCGCAGTCCGCTGGTCTCGCCGGAGCTGTTCCAGTTCCGGGCGGCGCTCGACCTCCTGGGCCAGGACTGGGGCGGCCCGCCCGGGCACGCCGACGGCGCGTGGCGGCAGCTGGTGCGCCGCATCCGCAGCAAGTCCGGTACCAGCATCGTCAGCCACGAGATCCTTGCGCCCGCGCCACCCGACGTGATCGCCAAGGCGATGCGCGACCTCGAGGGCTGCGAGGTGCACGTCGTCTACTCCGCGCGCGACCTCGGGCGAGCGCTGCCGGCAGCGTGGCAGGAGAGCATCAAGCAGGGCCGCCGCTGGGCCTACCGCCGCTTCCTCAACCGGGTCGAGTTCGGCCGCCCGTGGTTCTTCCGCGCCTTCGACCTGCCGTCGGTGCTGACCAGCTGGAGTGCCGGTGTACCCCCCGAGCGGATCCACCTGGTCACCGTGCCGCAGCGCGGTGCCGACCCGAGCGAGCTGTTCCGGCGGTTCTGCACGGCGTTCGGGATCGACCCGGAGTGGGCGCCCCTCGACAGCGACCGCCTCAACACCTCATTGGGCGTGGCCGAGACCCAGGTGATCCGTCAGCTCAACCGGCGCATGGACAGGTCGACGCGGCGCGAGGCCGAGTACGACGACCTGATCCGTGAGCTGCTCGCCCAGGACCGCCTCGTGCACCGCGACTCCCCGCCCGTGCTGCTGCCGCCCACGCGCCTGCCGTGGGCCAGCGAGCAGGCCGACCGGTGGATCGAGTGGGTCAAGGGCAACGGCATCCACGTCGTCGGCGACCTCGAGGACCTGCGGCCGTTGCCGATCGCGGACGACGAGGCGTACGTCAACCCTGACAAGGTGCCGCCGCGGGTCGTGCTGGGCGCAGCCGTCGACGCGCTGTCGGCGATGACCCGCGAGGCGGCGGCCAGGACCGACCCGCGCCGCAGCCTGGGTGCGAGGTTTCGCAAGCTGCGCGAGCGCACGTGAGCGACGAACGCCGGGCATGGGGCTGGATCGCTCACCTGCTCGACGGCGGTACGACGCCGTGGCAGGACTGGCGCGAGGCCGGCGAGCCGCAGACCGGCCAGACCGGCCAGCCCGGCCAGCTCGGCCAGCTCGACCAGGTCGGCCGCTATCTGCCCGGCGCCCAGCAGCTGGAGCTGCTGCGGCGTATCAACCTGGTCGGGCGACCGAGCGCGGAGCTGGCCAGGCAGGTGCTCGACGCCAGTGCGGCGGGGCGTGGCCGTCCTGACCTCGAGCTGAGCGGGGTCGGCCGCAGGTCGAGCTTCGGCCCCGACCCCGTTGACCCCGGTGACCTGCCCGCGGGGGAGCTGGTCCGGGTCGCGGCGAGCATCCTGGCCGACCAGCTGGTCGACAGCGGTGCCCCGGCCGAGGTGCCACCGGGCAAGCCCGCTTGGTGGCGCCGCGGCTACCGCCTGGTCGGCGACCCGGAGATCGCCGATGACCTGCGCGCCCAGCTCATCGCCCGCGGGCGAGCGCCGGGGGGGCGGCGAGCAGTGGTCTACGTGTGCGGGTCCGACCTGGGCACCATGCTCGGCCACGCGTGGACGCAACGCGCCTTCGGCGAGGGCGTCAACGCGTGGCGCGAGTGGCTGCGCGCCCTGCGCGAGCGCCGCGAGCTTCCGCCTCGCGCGGACCTGCTGGCCGCCTGCCGCGTGTGGGCCGACCGCGTCGGCAAGGACCGCGTGCAGGTCGTGCTCGAGCCGGGGACCGTGGCATCGCTGGTGGGGGAGCGCCGGCCGCTGACCGTGCCGGGCACCGTGCCCGGCGAGGGCGGGGAGCTGGCGCGTCGCGTGGGCTCCGTGCTCGGTCTGCTGGTGCGACCCGAGGAGCGGGCGAGCCTGCTCTCCTCCCGCCTGCGGCCGCGGGTCGATGCGAGCCTGGCTGGGCTGCGCGGCGGCCGGCCACTCGTCGTACCACCGGCCCACCGCGACTGGGTCGAGCGCGAGGCCGAGCGGTTGCGACACGGCATCGAGCGCGCTGGCTACGCTGTCCACGGTGACCTGGACCGGCTCCTGCCGACGTGGCCGGCCGACATCGACCCGGCCCATGTCGGCCCGTCGCCGGATGCCACCCTCGACCTGGCGGTGCAGGTGCTGCTGACCGAGGGTCAGCCCGACAGGAGGACGGCATGACGCAGAAGGTCATCCTTCACGTCGGCACCCCCAAGACCGGCACGTCGTACCTCCAAGACGTGCTGCACCGCAACCGGGCCACCCTCGCCGGGCACGGCATCCTCTATCCGGCCGATCGCTTCGACGCGCACTTCCTGGCCGCGCTCGACCTGATGCGGCTGCCGTGGGGCGGCCTCGAGCGTGAGGCCGTCGGCGCCTGGGACGACCTCGCTCGGCGGGTGCGCGGCTGGCACGGCCACACCGCGATCATCAGCCACGAGATCCTCGCCGCCGCCTCGCGCGCGCAGGTGGGACGCGCGCTGTCCTCGCTGGGGATGGCGCGGGGCAGTGACGTCGAGGTGCACCTGGTGCTCTCGGTGCGCGACCTGGTCCGCCAGATCCCCGCCGAGTGGCAGGAGAACGTCAAGCACCGCAGCGCGATGAGCTACCAGCGGTTCCTCGCGCGGATCACCGACCCGAGCCGCAACAGCCGGATCGCGTCGTGGTTCTGGAGCGTGCAGGAGATCCCCGAGATCCTCGACCGGTGGGGCGCGGACCTGCCGCCCGAGCGGATCCACCTGGTCACCGTGCCCTCGCCGGGGGGCGCTCCCGATCTGCTCTGGAAGCGGTTCGCCAAGGCGTTCGGGCTCGAGGGCATCGACCTCGAGCTCGGCGTCGAGCGTGTCAACCCCTCGCTCGGCGTACCCGAGACGGCACTGATCCGCCGGATCAACCGCTCGGCCAACCGGGTCGTCGAACCTGCCGACTACCGGCCGCTCGTCCGCGAGCTGCTGGCCCACCAGACCCTGTCGCGCCGGGTGACCTCGCCGCGACTGTCGCTGCCGCCCGAGCACGTGCCATGGGTGCGGGAGCGGGAGGCGGCGTTCGTCGCCGAGATCGAGAGCCGCGGGTACGACGTGGTGGGTGACATCCACGACCTGCGCGGCAACCCGGGCCTGCATCCGTACGTCGACCCCGACCGCCCGCGCGAGCGCGACGTCGCCGGCGCCGCGGTCGATGCCATCAAGGCACTGCTGCTGGAGACCTCACGCATGCGTGCGGAGGAGTCCAGGTTGCGTGAGGAGCTCGAGGAGACCCGTGAGGCGTTGCGGCGGTCCTACCTGCGGCCGTCGTACCGCTTGCGCGAGAAGGCCGTGCTCGCGATCAGCAAGAGCCGTGGTGGTCGCGGTCTGCTCGGTGTCTACCGTCTGGCGCGAGGCAGGAGCTCTCGGTCGGCGTAGCGGCCGACCTTCCACGTCGCGAACCCGTCGGCGCCCATGCCGACGACCCCGCCCACCAGGGGGATCCGACGGCCGACCGTGGTCGCGAGTCGCTTGCCGGCGATCTTGGTGATCAGGTTGGTGGCCACCGCTGCGGAGATCACCTGGTCGATGCCCGCGTCGTGGGCCGGTGCGGTCGCCAGCGCCATCGGCGGTGCGGGAACCTCCTTGGCCTTGACCAGGTCGCCGACGATCTCCTCGCCGAGCAGGGTCACCAAGATGGCGTTGCGCACGCGCGGGTCGTCGAGGTCGTAGCCGCGCAGGTGCGCGATGCCGGCGATCATCCGGCACTGGATCAGGGCGAGCCCGGTGATGTTGGCCGGGATGGTGACCGCTGCCGTCACGAGACCGCCGAGGTTGGTGACGAAGCCCTGCGCGCCTGCGAGACGTACGTGGTTCTCGATCACCTCGTGGATCGCCCGCTCGATGTCGCCACGCTGCTCGCGCAGCTGCTTCTCGGCGGCGTGCGCCGCCGGCGGCAACGGCCCGATGCCGTGGATGGCCCGCGCCAACGCCTCGCGGACGAACGCCGTGGTCAGCCCCGGCGCCAACCCCGCGATCCGCGGCGCCAGCTGCTTGCCCACCGCCTCCTTCACACCCATGGTCCCCAGGGTACGGGCGGGCTGGGGGGATAGTCCGGTACGAACCGAACCCTGATGAGGCCGGTCCAGGGTTCGGTTCGTACCGGACTATCCCGACGCCCTACCGTTGTCCACATGCGAGTGGAACCGCCGCGGAGTGAGTGGCGGTTTCCGGGGCCGGCGAGGTTCGACCCGGACGACGACCTGGTGGCGGCGGGGGCGGACCTGGCGCCTGGGACGCTGCTGGAGGCGTACCGGCGCGGGATCTTCCCCATGCCGTCGGGGCGCCGTGGGGATCCGCTGCTGTGGTTCTCGCCCGTACGTCGCGGAGTGCTGCCGCTCGACGGCCTGAAGGTCTCCCGCTCGCTGCAGCGCTCGATGCGCCGGTTCGAGATCCGCGTCGACACAGCCGTGCACGAGGTCATCGATGCCTGCGCGGACCCCCGGCGGCCCGCGGGCTGGATCGACCCCGACATCCGCTCGGCGTACGTCGAGCTGTCCCGCCTCGGCTGGGTGCACTCGGTCGAGACCTGGCGAGACGAGGTGCTGGTGGGCGGACTGTACGGCGTGTCGATCGGCGGCCTGTTCGCCGGCGAGTCGATGTTCCACCGCGAGACCGACGCGTCGAAGGTGGCACTGGTCGCGCTGGTCGAGATGTTGCGCGACGACCCAGCAGAGCCTCGACTCCTCGACGTCCAGTGGCAGACCCCGCACCTGGCCTCCCTCGGTGTGGTGCAGCTGAGCCGTCGCGACTACCTCTCGCGCCTGCCGCACGTGATCGCTGCCGCCGTACCCCGGGCCTTCGCTTGAGACCTTGGAGGCGTCGGGCAAGGTTGTCGCGGTGTCCCGCCACCGATGACCGAGGAGCTCGACGATGCGTCTGACCACCAAGCCCGCCGCACTGGTGGCCGTTGTGCTGCTCGTCCTCACGGTGCTCACCGGCTGTGGCGGCGACTCCAGCCGCGACTCCAGTGCCGCCGACGGTGCCGGTCAATCCGGGCAGGGCCCGGGTGACGGGCCGCCCACCAACGGGTCGGTCGAGGACTTCTGCGCCACCTTCGTCGACATGATCCAGCAGGCCTCTCAGTCGGGCGGCGCCATCAGCGACGCGGAGGCCATCAGGCTCGCCAAGCAGACGGCCGCCAAGCTCGCCGAGATCGGCACTCCCGAGGACATCCCGGCTGACGCGCGCCAAGCCTTCGAGCTGGCCATCGAGAGGATCCAGTCCATCCCCGACGACGCCACGCGGCAGCAGATGAACGAGATCGCCGACGACTTCACCGCCGAGCAGCAGAAGAACCTCGACTCCCTGACCACCTACGTCACCAACAAGTGCATCTCGCTGCCGTCGGGCCTGCCGTCGAGCTGATCGCCTACTTGAGGAGGCGCGACATCCGCCGGTCGGCGAGCGGCTTGCCGCCGGTCTGGCAGGTGGGGCAGTACTGCAGCGAGGAGTCGGCGAACGACACCTCGCGCACGATGTCGCCACAGACTGGGCACTTCTCGCCGGTGCGCCCGTGCACGGCGAGGCCGGACTTCTTCTCGCCCTTGAGCTCGCTGGCGGCAAGGCCACGCGAGCGGTCCACGGCGTCGCCGATGACGGTGCGGATCGCGTCGTAGAGGGTCTGCAGCTCCTGGTCGGTCAGGCTGTTGGAGGGCTTGAACGGCGACATCCTCGCCGCGTGGAGCAGCTCGTCTGAGTAGGCGTTGCCGATGCCGGCGATGGTGCCCTGGTGGCGCAGTACGCCCTTGATCTGCGAACGCCCTGCCTGCTTCAGGATCCCGTCGAGGACCTCGATCGTGAACGAGTCATCGAGAGGGTCGGGTCCCAAGGAGGCGATGCCGGGTACGTCGAGTGGTTGCCGCACGACGTACGTCGCCAGCCGCTTCTTGGTGCCCATCTCGGTGACGTCGAAGCCGGACTCGTCGTCGAGGATGACCCGCACGGCGAGCCCGGACTTCTGGTTGGGCCGGGGCGGGATCGGGGGCAGCTCCGCACGCCAGCGCACCCAGCCGCCGCGGGCCAGGTGGAGGATCAGGTGGAGGCCGGACGCCGAGATGTCGAGGAACTTGCCGTGACGCGTCACGTCGTCGACGAGGGTGCCCTCGAGGGCGTGGACAGGCGGGTCGAAGGTCTTGAGCGCGTTGATGGCCACGACGTGGACCTTGGCGATGGCACGGTCGGTCAGCCGGCCCTTGAGGTCGAGGGCCAGCGCCTCCACCTCGGGGAGCTCCGGCACGGAGGCGAGTCTAGGCCGCTGCGCCGACCTCTTCCGCCTGTCGGCGGTCGGGGTCACAATGACCCATGCCCACCGCGCGACCGCTGCCCGAGACGGGCTCGGTGTTCCTCGATGCCCGCGGGGGAGACCGCGCGCTGCGGGTCTCCTGGCATACCGATGCGGGCGTGGTGATCCTGTCGTTGTGGCACGGCAACGTGTGCAGCGGCTCGTTCCGGTTATCGGTCGACGAGGTGCCCGACCTGATCGAGATGCTGCGCGACGGGCTCGACCAGGCCTACTCCGAGGCCCTCGGCAGGCGTCACTCGCAGGCCGGCTGAGTGCCTGACTCCTACTCCCTGCGGTCGATCGGCGTGGTCCGGTCGCTGCTGGCCGACCGCAGCGAGGCTCCGCGCCAGCCCGACGAGGACGCTCCCGCAGCAGAGATCGTGCTCGACGACGATGTGTGTCCGGCTCTGGTCGGCATCGAGCCCGGCGACCGCATCGAGCTGCTGACCTGGCTGCACCTGGCTGACCGTTCGACGCTCTCGACCCATCCGCGCGGCGACGCCTCGCGACCGCTGACCGGGGTCTTCGCGACCCGCTCGCCCGACCGACCCAACCCGGTCGGCCTGCACACCGTCACCGTCACGGCGGTCCTCGGCAACGTCGTACGCGTCGATGGCCTCGAGGCCGTCGACGGCACTCCGGTCATCGACATCAAGCCCTCGCTCGGCGGGCTCGGTCTGCGCTGACCCGCCGCGCGAAATCTACGGATCGCGCTAGACACCCCGATACCGTCCGATCATGGACCCGATCCGCAACCCGTACGCGCCCGGCGCCGGGCAGCGACCGCCGGAGCTGGCCGGTCGCGACAAGGAGCTCGGTCAGTTCGCGGTCACGCTCGAACGCGTCGCCGCGGGGCGCCCCGAGCGGAGCATGGTGCTCAGCGGGCTGCGCGGCGTCGGCAAGACCGTGCTGCTCAACGCCCTGCGCGGTCAGGCGGTCCAGCGGGCGTGGGGAACTGGCAAGATCGAGGCCAGGCCCGACCAGAGCATCCGGATCCCGGTGGCGCAGGCCGTGACCGCCGCCATCCGCGAGGTCAGCCACCGACACCGCGATCCCGACCGGGTCGACGAGGTCGCGGGGGTCGTCAAGAGCTTCGCGCTGCGTACGCCGGTCGAGGACCGCAAGGGCATGCGCTGGACCCCACCGGCCGACGTACCCGCCGCCAAGGGCCGCGCCGACAGCGGCGACCTCGAGCTCGACCTGACCGAGCTGCTCTCCGACGTCGCGGCGGTCGGCGGCGACCTCGGCGTGGGCATCGCGCTGTTCGTCGACGAGATGCAGGACATCGCGCCCGACGAGCTCGCCGCGATCTGCGGCGCCTGCCACGAGATCAGCCAGCAGTCGGCGCCGTTCCTCCTCGTCGGCGCCGGGCTCCCGCACCTGCCGGTCGCGCTGTCGGCGTCGAAGTCCTACGCCGAGCGCCTGTTTCGATACGTCGTGGTCGACCGCCTAGCCCCGGCCGAGGCGCGGCGGGCGCTCACTGTGCCGGCCGACTCCGAGGACGTCGACTACAAGGACGACGCACTCACCGAGCTGCAGCGCCTGACGGGCGGCTACCCGTACTTCGTGCAGGCCTTCGGCAAGGCCACCTGGGACGTCGCGACCGAGTCGCCGATCACCCGCGACGACGTACTGGCTGCAGCTCCCGAAGCCGAGGCGGAGCTGGCCGTCGGGTTCTTCGGGGTCCGCTACGAGAGGGCGACCCCCGCCGAGCGCGACTACATGACCGCGATGGCCGAGCTCGGCGTCGCCTCGGGCGATGCTCCCGTCGCGACCGCCGACCTCGCCCGCCACCTCGGCCGCAAGCCGCAGTCGCTCTCGCCCGCCCGCGACGGCCTGATCAAGAAGGGCCTGGTGTACTCCGGCGAGCGCGGCCGCGTCGCGTTCACCGTGCCGCACTTCGGGCAGTTCCTGCGGGGCCGCTGACAGGCTCGGTTCAGCCCAGAGCGGAACGACGCGACGTACTGCTCGTTGCCGACCTACGGTGGCCGCATGGGTGAGGTGCTGCCGCTGCGACCGTCCTCCACTCCGGCGTCCGAGCAGGAGCCGCTCTGGCGTGAGCTGGTCGGGGCCGAGCTACGTCGCGAGCGGCTCGCCCGTGAGGAGCGACTGAGCGACGTCGCCGAGCGGGCGGGCGTCTCGACGCAGTACCTCTCCGAGATCGAGCGTGGCCTCAAGGACCCGTCGTCCGAGATCCTCTCCGCCGTCGCGGGTGCCCTCGAGCTCTCCGTCCGGAAGCTGTCCATCCGCGTCGCGCGGGCCTCGGTGTCGGCGTCGGGAACGTACGGCGCCCTCTGCCTCGCCGCCTGAGGTTGCCCGCCAGTTCTCTGGGTTGGCACGACATGCATTGGCCGACAACCCAGGGATTCCCCGGCCGGCCGGGGAATCCCTGCGGTCACCCAGCCACCACCTGCGAGCTCAAGACGGCGTCGGCGATGCCGTAGTCGACGGCGGCCTGGCCGGGGAGGACGAGGTCGCGGTCGGTGTCCTCGCGGACCTGCTGGGGGGTACGGCCGGTGTGGCGGGCCAGGATCTCCTCGAGCAGCGCGCGGATGCGGGCGACCTCGTCGGCCTCGACGATGAGGTCCGGGATGGTGCCGCGCTGCGAGGTCGCGGGCTGGTGCAGGACGACGCGCGCGTGGGGCAGCATCTGACGGTGGCCGGGCTCGCCGCCGGCGAGGAGTACGGCGGCCGTCCAGGCTGCCTGGCCGACACAGGTCGTCTCGACCGGCGCCGACACGAACTGCATCGCGTCGTAGATCGCCAGCATCGCGGTGATCGAGCCGCCAGGGGAGTTGATGTAGAGGCTGATCGGCGAGGCCGGCGCCTCCGAGGCCAGGTGCAGGAGCTGGGCGATGACGGCGTTGGCGACGCCGTCGTCGATCTCGGTGCCGAGGTAGATGATCCGGTCCGACAGCAGGCGGGAGTACAGGTCGACGGTGCGCTCGCCGCGCGGGGTCTGCTGGACGACGTACGGGATCGTGTAGGTGCTCATCGGGCGACCCCCGATGAGTGAACCAGTCCCACGAGGGTGCGGCCACCGGACGGAGCGACGTCGTCGACCGACGACACGACCTGGTCGACGAACCCGTACGCCTGCGCCTCCTGCGCACTGAACCACCGGTCGCGGCGCGAGTCGCGCTCGATCGTCTCGATGCTCTGGCCGGTGTCCTCGGCGACCAGCGCCAGCACGGTGTCGCGGGTGTAGCGCAGGTCCTTGGCCTGGATCTCGATGTCCATCGCGGTGCCGCCGATGCCGGCGGATCCCTGGTGCAACAGGATGCGCGCGTGCGGCAGCGCGTGACGCTTGCCCGGTGTGCCCGCCGAGAGCAGGAACTGGCCCGCGCTCGCGGCCATCCCCATGGCCAGCGTGGCCACGTCGTTGGGGATCAGCCGCATCACGTCGCGGATCGCGAGCATCGCCGACACCGAGCCGCCGGGGGAGTTGATCCAGAGGCTGATGTCGGCGCGTTTGTCCTCGGCCGAGAGCAGGAGCAGCTGGTGCATCAGCCGGTTGCCGTTGCCCTCCTCGAGGGCCTCGCCGAGTACCACGATCCGCTGGTGCATCAGGCGACGGGACAGCTCGTCGTCGAGCTGGGTCAGTGAGGTCATGCGCCCACGGTGACCGACGACGTACGCCGGCCGAAGGGCACGCCGCTGCAGGCAGATCTGCCCTCAGCGGAGCAGGTCCAGCAGCTCGGGCGGACCTGACGCGACCAGGAGCGCGCTGCGGGCGGACGCCGACACGTAGCCACTGGCGACCATGTGGTCGAGCAGAGCCAGCAACGGCGCCCAGAAGTCGTCGACGTCGTAGAGCGCGACCGGCTTGGCGTGCAGGCCGAGCTGGGACCAGGTGATGATCTCGATGAGCTCATCGAGGGTGCCGGTGCCGCCGGGCAGGGCGACGAACGCGTCGGCTAGCTCGGCCATCCGGGCCTTGCGCTCGTGCATGGTGTCGACCAGCTCGAGCGTGGAAAGACCGGTGTGGCCGACCTCGCGGCTGAACAGGTTGCGCGGCAGCACGCCGACGACATCGCCACCTGCCGACAGCGCCGCATCGGCGAGCACGCCCATCAGGCCGACGCCGGCGCCGCCGTACACGATCGCGTGCCCTGCCTCGGCGATGGCCCGACCCAGCTGGGCGGTCGCCGTCTGGTGGGTGGAGAGTCCGGGGGAGGAGCCGAGGAAGACCGCGATCCGCATGCGCCCATCATGGACGGGTGCCCCGCCCGGCTGGCCGCCCCACCGGACTAGGGTCGCGACCATGGCGGACCGGGTGGCGGTGTACTTCGACTTCGACAACGTGGTGATCTCGCGCTACGACAACCTCCACGGTGACAGCGCGTGGCGGCGAGATGACGCCCGCCACCACAAGCCCGACCTGGCGTCCGACGACCCGGTCGACGTCCGGCTGGCCGAGGCCGAGGTCGACCTCGGCGCGATCATCGACTACGCGGCGTCCTTCGGCACCGTGGCCTTCACCCGTGCGTACGCCGACTGGTCGGTCCCCGCCAACGCGGCCTACCGCAAGGCCCTGGTCGACAAGGCCGTCGACCTGGTGCAGATGTTCCCGGCCTCGGGAACCAAGAACGGCGCCGACATCCGGCTGGCCGTCGACGCCGTCGAGGACCTGGCCCGCCACGCCGACATCACCCACGTGGCGCTGGTGGCCGGCGACTCCGACTACGTGCCGCTGGCCCAGCGTTGCAAACGGATGGGGCGGTTCGTGGTCGGCATCGGCGTCGCCGGCTCGACGAGCCGTGCGCTGGTCAACGCCTGCGACGAGTTCCGCGCCTACGAGCGGCTGCCCGGCGTCTCGCCGCCGCCCCTGCCCCAGCCTCGGTCCAAGGTCGAGGCGGAGGCTGAGGCCGAGACCGGGGCGGAGACCGAGGCTGAGACCGGGGCTGGGCCAGGGACCAGGCCCGCCAAGAAGGCGGCTGCCAAGAAGACCGCCAAGAAGTCGACCGCCAAGAAGGCCACCTCACCCGAGCCACTCAGCCCTGATGACGAGGCGACCCGGCTCCTGTTGAGGGCCGTGCGCGTGGGCCTGCAGAAGAGCGATGACGAGTGGATCTATGCCTCCGGGGTGAAGAGCCAGATGCAGCGGATGAACCCGGAGTTCAACGAGAAGTCGTTCGGGTTCTCCTCCTTCAAGGCCTTCGTGGAGTCGCGGTCGTCAGTGGTCGCCTCCCGGGTCCACGACAACGGCCAACTGCTGATCCGCCTGGCCTAGCGGCCGTCACGAGCGGATCGGACGGTTGCTCCGGACGATCCCGAGCGGGTCGGCCACCTGCTTGGCTGCCGCGAGGCGGGCACGCGTCCCGGCGGACCACCACAAGGCGGGGTCCTGGTCCGACTCGAGGAAGTTGAGCAGCGTGCGCCCGCTGTCCACCGCGCTCACGGCGTCGGCGACGCGGGCGAACTGCCCGTGGATCGCCGGCACCAGCTCGGGTACGGCGGGCACGCCGAGGGCGAACACGGAGTACGGCTCGGTGACCGGTCCGTGCGATCCGGCGTCAGCAACCTCAGCGGCGAACGCGGCACCCAGGTGACGGATCTGGAAGACCGTCAGGGGTGAGCCGCTGTCGGGCCCGACGGCCGCGACGATCGCGGCAGCCGTCTGGTCGTCGAGCTCGCGCAACAGGTGCGAGGACTGCAGGCCCGGCATCGGTTCCGTCGGCTCGTCGGCGATCGAGCCGAGGGCGGCCATCGGCAGCTCGCCCATCAGGTCCATCGCGATGCCCTTGACCGAGCGGAACGGCGCGAGCATCCGTTCGCCCTCGACGGCGTTACCGAGGTAGGCCGCGGCCACCGATACGAAGGACTTGCCGCGGATCGGCTCGGGCAGCTCCGGGAACGGCGGGAACTGGTAGGTGTGGAACCACAAGGTCAGCTCGGGAGGAGCCGTCGCCGTGGCCGTGCGGAACGCGTCGAGCACGGCGGCCATCTGCTCGAGCGGCCACAGCAACCGGCCGCCGTACAGGCTCGGGGCGGGGTGCAGGGCGACCTCGATGCGGGTGATGATCCCGAAGGAGCCTCCGCCTCCGCGGACCGCCCAGAACAGCTCGGGCTCCTCGTCCGCCGAGAGCCGCCGCAGCCGGCCGAGGCCGTCGACGAGCTCGACGGTGACGACGCTGTCGGCGCCGAGCCCGAAGCTACGTCCGAACCAGCTGATGCCGCCGGTGATCGTCATGCCCACGACCGTCGGGTCGGGGTTGGAGCCGGCCAGGAAGGTCAGGCCGGTGCCGTCGAGGGCGGCGAGCAGCTCGCCGGACTTGACGCCGGCGCCGACCCACGCCGTACGCCGCTGCACGTCGACGCTGATCTCGTCCAGCGCGCGCGTGCGCAGGAGCAGCACACCGTCGGCGGCCTCGGACACGGCACTGTGCCCGGTGGGCTGGGCGGTCACGTCGACTCCGTGGTCGACGGCCCAGCGGATCGCGGCCTGCACGTCGTCGGCGTCGTGGACCTCGAGGACGGCCAGCGGCTGCTGGTCGACGTTGACGGTCCACGCCATCCGAGCCCGGTCCCAGGCGGGGTCCTCGGCGGTGTGGACGGTACCGACCACGCGGCGGCGCAGGTCGGCGATGGCGTGTGCGGTGTTGCCCCGAGGAGTGTCCCGAGGAGTGTCCCGAGGGGTGTCGCGAGGAGTGTCGCGAGGAGTGTTCTCGTGGGGGCCGCGCGTCTCGAAAGTGCTGGTGGAGTTCGTCATGGCACCACACTGGCGGGCAGCGCTTGTTGCGTACTTGTGCCTGACTTTCGCGGCCTCCGAGCCAGAGGTTGTCCGCCATTTCTATGGGTTGGCACGACATGCATTGGCCGGCAACCCAGGGATTACCCGGTCGGCCGGGTAATCCCCACCGGGCCGGCCTCAGCCAGCGACTCCAGGAGCGCGAGGGCCTTGCGGTGCCAGGGACGTACGCCGATGGCGGCGGTCAGCTCGACGGCGGAGGCTGCTTCGTCGAGGGCGCGGGGGTCGCCGAGGGCGTGGTGGCCGAGGGCGAGGAAGTAGTCGACGGCGCCGAGGTGGTCGACGGTGCCGTAGATCGCGACGGAACCGGCGTACGGCTCGAGGCGGGCGACCGCGTCGGCGAGCTCGTCGGTCGGCCCGGTCTCGGACAGGACGAGGACACGCAGGCACAGCGCGGCCTGGAGGGCGTAGTCGCTGGCACCGACCGGCGGCTGGGGGCCGAGCATGTCGTGGGCCGCCTCGGGCTCGCCGGACTCGAGCAGCGCGACCGCGACGATCGCGCGCATCGCCGGGCTGCCCTCACGGGCCCGCGTCACGATCTCCTGCGGCACCGCGCCGCCGGGGGGCAGGAGACGGACCCTGGCCAGGTTCTCCAGCTCGAAGGAGAAGATGTAGCCGCTCGTCTGGTGCAGCTCGAGGGCCGCCCGCGTCAGGTCGTCAGCCTCGGGGTCCTCGCGGTCGCGAGCCCTCGCGACGTGCCACCACGCCATCGGGATCTCCACGCCCGTGTGCCGCAGCGCCGACACCTCGACGGCGCACCCCGCCATCGCGGCGTCCGCCTCGTCGGGCCGGCCGATGTCGAACAGCGTCCCGCCGAGCCGGAACAGCATCAGCGCGCGTGGCTCCCCGACGAGCTCGAGGTCGAGCAGCTCCTGGAGCACGCCGAGCCGAACCTCGGCACCGCCCGGCTCCCACAGCTGGAGGGCGCGCACGAGCAGCACCTCCTGGAGGACGGCGACATCCCCACTGGTGCGGGCGAGCTCGATGGACCGGTTCCCGGCCTCGTTGGCGGCGGGTCCGTCCATCGCGTAGAACAGCTCCATCTGCAGGGCTGCCTGCAGCCGGGCCTCGTCGCGCGGGGCGGCGATCGCCGCCGACTCGCGCAGCAGCTCCAAGAAGTCCTCGTCGCGGACACCGTGCTCGCGCCAGGACCAGACGCCGGCACCGTTGAGCACGCTGACCGCGTCGGCGACCAGATCCGGTCGGCCGAGGTCGCGCGCGAGCCGGGACGCGGCCAGGATCTCCTGCCTGGCTTGGGGAGTGCCGGCCAGTCGTAGCAACGCGGCGGCCTTGCCGCGGTGGGCGTCGTACTCCGCCAACGTGCCGGTCTCCGCGTCGGTCATGGCCTGGTCCCACAGAGCCAGTGCCTCGGCGTGGGCGTGGCGAGAGGCGGCGAGCCTGGCCGCGCGGGCGAGCCAGCGGGCGGCACGCTCGGTCTGCGGCCGACCCAGTGGCGCGGCCTGGTGCGCGTGGTGGGCGATCGTGGCCGCGGTGTCGGGGTCGTCGCCGAGCCGGTCCTCCAAGACGGCGGCGGCAGCGTCATGGACGCGCATCTGGCGAGCCGCGCTGAGGGTCGCTGCGACGGCGTCGCGGGCCAGGGCGTGCACGAACGCGTAGCCGGCGCCGCGCTCCTCCAGCAGGCCGGCGGTGACGGCCAGGTCCAGGCGGTCCAGGAGGTCCGCGACCGGCTCCCGGGTCAGCTCGGCCAGCACGTCGGGGTCGACGAAGGGCCCGAGCACCGCGGCCGTGGCCAGCGTCGCCTGCGTGGGCTCGGGCAGGCGCGCGATCCGTTGGGCGAGGACTTCCCGCACGCCTTCGGGCACCGGCAGCGCTGCGGCGTCCACGGACTCCACGTCGGCCAGGCCCTGGAGGAGCCGGGCGTACTGCAGGACGAAGAACGGGTTCCCGCCCGTCACCTCGGCGACCCGCAAGTCCAGGCGCGGGTCGTGCTCGCCGACGGCCTCGGCGAGCAGCTGGCCGACCGCCTCGTCGTCGAGCCCGTCGAGAGGCAGCCGTTCGGCGCCTGCCCGGGCCAGCGCGGCCATCGTGTCGACGAGGTGGTCGCCCGGGTGTCCGTCGGCCGTACGCCGGGTGGTGACCACGACCAGGGGCGCTGGGGGTGCCGTGCTCGCCAGGTGCCGCAACAGCTGCAGGCTGGTCGCGTCGGCCCAGTGGATGTCCTCCAGGACCAGGAGCAGCGGCCGCCTCCACGCGGAGGCGACGAGCAGCTCGACGACGGCGTCGAACATCCGCAGCCCCGACCCGCCGGACAGGTCGGTCGGCGAGCCGCCGAGCAGCGGCGCTAGCTCGGGGGCCTGGTCGGCCTCGGCCAGGCCGCGCACGATCGTGACCCAGGGCCACAGCGCCGGCGCGTAGTCGCCCTCGTGGCAGCGCCCGACCAGTACATCGATGCCGGCCTCGGCCGCGAGCCGGGAGAGGTCGGCGACCAGCCTGGTCTTGCCGATGCCGGCCTCGCCCGAGACCGCCAGGTAGTGCGTGCGCCCCGAGGCCCGGGCAGCATCGAGCACCGAGGCGGCAGCAGCGGTGACACCGGCGCGGCCGGCGGTGGCGGTACTGGGCGTACCACTGGGCGTACCACTGGGCGTACTGCTGGGCGTGCTGCTGGGCGCCGGGGACGGGCTCGGAGCCGGTCGGGAAAGGGGCGTCGTCGCCGGCGGTGCGGCGATGGCGAGGTCCTGGGCGAGGACCGCCTGCTCGAGCTGCCGGGCCCGATCGGACGGGTCGACGCCGAGGTCCTCGGCCAGGCGGGACCGCAGCGTACGCAGGGTCTCGAGGGCCTCGGCCTGACGGGCCGACTGGTACTGCGCCAGGGCGAGCAGGCACCACAGGCCCTCGCGATAGGGCTCGGCCGGTGCGAGGGGGGAGAGCAGGAGGGCCGCATCCCCCGGGCGTCCGCAGTCGAGCAGGGCGCGGGCACGGGACTCGTGGACCACCATCCGGAGCTCGCGGAGCCGGTCGGCCTCGGCGACGGCCATCGGCGCGGTGCACCCGGAGTACGGGTCGCCCGTCCACCAGCTGTCCGCCTCGTCGGCACGCTGCAGGGCCTCCTCGGGCGAGCGGGCCGCAGCCACCGCCGATGCGGCGGCCTCGAAGGCCCACGTGTCGACATCGAGCGCGTCGGCGTGCACGGCGTACCCGGCGGCGGTGCTGACCAGGCGGGTCCCGGCCCGGCTGCTGCGATCGGGCTCGAGGATGCTGCGCAGTCGCGAGACCGAGACCTGCAGCATCCCGAGCGCGGTCGGTGGTGCGTCTGCTCCCCAGACCTCGGTGACGATGCGCTCGGCGGGTACGGGCGAGCCGTGCGCGGCCAGCAGGACCGCGAGCACGCCGCGGTCTCGGCCGCGGGTCAGCACGTGGCGGGTGTCGTCGACCGTCACCGCCATCGCGCCGAACGCGGTGTAGGTCACGGGCACGCGGGCATCGTAGGTGGTCAGCCGCCGTAGGGCCGGGTGATCGCCTCGAGCACGTGACCGTCGGGTGCGAGCCAGTAGACGCCGCGGCCGCCGTCGTGGTGGTTGATCTCGCCGGGGTGTCGCTGGTGCGGGTCGGCGAAGTAGGTGATGCCGCGCTCGGTGAGGCGTGCGAAGACGGCGTCGAACTCGTCCTCGCCGACGAGGAACGCGTAGTGCTGGGCATGCACGCGACCGGCCTGCATCACCGAGAGGATCGCGTCGTTGGTGAGGTGGACGTTGAGGAACGGCGGCTCGTCCTCGGCCGCGGGCAGACCGAGGACCCAGGTCAGGAAGCCAGCGGTCGCGCGCTGGTCGGTCGCGTTGACGATGGTGTGGTTGAGCTCGATCTTCATGGCACCAGCCTCGGGGTCAGTACTTTCCTGCTGCTTGCGCCGCGCTTGCCACCACGGCGGCCCAGGTCCGGTCGATGTCCGCCTCGGTGGTGCGCCACGATCCGGTGGCCAGGCGCAGCGCCGCTCGGCCCTCGACCTTGGTGTGGGACAGGTACGCCGTGCCCGACGCGTTGACGGCCTCCATCAGGTCCATCGTCAGCTGGTCGCTGGCCTCTTCGCTGGCATCTTCACTGGCCCCTTCACCGGCCCCTTCACTGGCCCCTTCACTGGCCCCTTCACTGGCACGGAGCCGGAAGACGACCAGGCCCAGCACCGGCTCGGTGACGATCTCGAACCGGTCGTCGGCACGCACCAGGTCGGCGAAGCGGGAGGCCTGGGCGACGCCTGCCTCGATATGGGCGCGCAGGCCGCTCAGCCCGTACGTGCGGAGTACGGTCCACAGCTTCAGCGCGCGGAACCGGCGACCCAGCTGCGGGTGCCAGTCGCGGTAGTCGACGACGGCGCCCGACTCGGTGGCCGGGTTGCGGAGGTACTCGGGGAGGATCGACAGCGCCCCGACGAGCGCCGCGCGGTCGCGGACCCAGAAGGCGCTGCAGTCGAAGGTCGTCAGCAGCCACTTATGCGGGTTGGTGACGTAGGAGTCGGCGTGCTCGACGCCCTCGTGGATCCAGCGGTGCTCGGGGCACACGGCCGCCACCCCCGCCCACGCCGCATCGACGTGCAGCCAGGCGCCGTGCTCGCGCGCCACCTCCGCGATCGCTGCGGTGGGGTCGATCGCGCCCGTGGACGTCGTACCGACCGCCGACTGGACCAGCACCGGTCGCACCCCCGCCGCCACGTCGGCCGCCATCGCCTCGCGAAGTGCCGCCACGTCCATCGCCTGGGTCTCGGGGTCGACGGCGATCGAGCGGACGGCCCGCTCGCCGAGGCCGCTCATCATCGCGGCCTTGAGCAGCGAGGAGTGCGCCTGCGTGGAGCCGTAGATCGCGAAGGAGCCCTGCGTGAGGCCGTCCACGCGGGCCGACCCGCCGGTGGCCCGATGGAGCGCGGCGAGCACGGCGGTGAAGGTCGCCGTCGACGCGGTGTCCTGGATGACCCCGCCCCCCTCGCCGTCACGAGCGAACGTGTCCGGCAGCGCGAGGGCGACGCGCAGCTGCTCGAGAACGACCTGCTCGAGCTCCGTGGCGGCGGGACTGGTGGCCCAGATCATCCCCTGCACCCCGATGCCACTGGAGAGGAGGTCGCCGAGCACTCCGGCCGGTGAGGAGTTCGCCGGGAAGTACGCGAAGAACCTCGGGTGCTGCCAGTGCGTCAGGCCTGGCACCAGGTGGGCATCGAGGTCCGCCAGTACTGCGTCGAGGGCCTCCGGCTCCTCGGGTGCTGTCGTGGGCAGCGCCGCCGCCACCTCGCCGGGCCTGACCTGGGCGAGTACGGGGAGGTCGCCGACCCGCTCCCAGTAGTCCGCGATCCAGTCCACCACCCGGTGTCCCTGCTCGCGGAACTCCTCGGGCGTCAGGTGGGGTCGGGTCATGGCTGCACGCTAACGGGATCGGTGGTCGCGGTTGTCGAGACCTGGACGTGGTCTCGACAGGCTCGACCACCGGATGAGCCACCGGGTGAGGACTCACGGCAGGCGCAGCACCCACTCGTCGCCGTCGTCTCCGACGACGCTGAGGCCGAGGCGCTCGTACAGCGCCAGGGCGCGTGGGTTGTCCTTCTCGACCGAGAGACCGAAGCCGCGCCCGGACGCCGCCGCCTCGGCCATCAGGTCGCGGACGATGTGGGTGCCGATGCCCTTGCCCTGGTGGGCCGGCAGCAGCTGGAGACCGGAGAGAGCGACGAGCTCTGGGGTGCGTACGACGCGGAGCCGGCCGACGTCGACGCCGTACGCCGTCACCACGGAGGTCGTACTGTCCGGCACGCCGGGGCCCAGCTGCTCGCGGGTCCACTCGAGGAAGCCCTCGCGGTACTCGGCGCGGTCGAGCTCCGCGGGGAACCTGCCCTGGTCCTCGGTCGCCGCCATCGCCGCGTCGGTCAGGAACTCGGCATCGGCCGGGGTGGCCGGCCGGATCGCGACGCGCTCGGCGGGCAGCAGCGAGTAGACGAGCGAGTCGAACCAGCGCCCGCCCGGGTAGCGGGCCGACTGCCGCTCCCGCCCCTCGCAGGTGAACCCGGCGCGCTCGACGACGCCCACGGACGCGGTGTTCTGGGGGTCGACGCGGGCGAAGACCCGCATCAGCCCGTGCTCGCGGAAGCCCCAGTCGGCCACGAGGAGGAGGGCACGGGTCGCCAGGCCGCGCCCGCGGACGGACTGGCGCAGGAAGTACGCCGCCTCGCCGACGCCAGGGTCGGCGAACCGCAGCATCGCGCCACCCACCACGTGCCCGTCGACGACGACGCGGAACACCCCGCCCCAGCCGTCGGCCCAGGCACCCTCCGACCGTTCGATGTTGGCCAGCGCCTCGGCCTCGCCGGGAAGGTCGCCGTCCCAGAGCATCCAGTGACGCGTGTCCGCCTCGGAGTAGACCTCGCTGATGTCGCGGGCGTCGGCCGGTACGGCTCGCCGCAAGGTGAGCTCTCTGTCGACGAGGGTGTCGGTCATGTCGGCTCGTCCTCGGGCTTCCCGGGCGGCAGCGGCCGACCCTCGGCCAGCGCCGCGAAGCGGTCCAGCAGGATGTGCCACTCGCTGAACCGGGCCCTCCCCGCGACGTTGCCAGCGGTCCAGCCACCGTGGCTGAAGTGCACGATCGTGCCGTCGCCCAGCTGCTCGAACCGCACATCGAGGGTGCTCGGGTGGTCGGGATCCTGGGCGAGCGTGAAGTCCATCGCGAGGCGCTGCCGCGGCTCGTAGGCGGTCACGGTGCCCCAGCGGTACGCCGACCCGTCGGCGATCCGCATCACGCACTCGCCGCCGACCCGCGGCTCGATCGCGACGTCGCTCAGACCGGGTGGTGCGTAGGCCGGGTGCCACCAGCTCCCGATCTCGCGGGTGAACACCTCGAACGCACGCTCGGGCGCGCACGCCACGACGTACGCATGCTCGATCGGCCCTGCTGCGGTGCCACCGCCCTCGGTCGGGATGTCGTCCTCGACGAGCTGGTGGAAGACCAGCCGGTTGGCGAACGGGTCGATGACCGCGACCTCCAGGCCCCACGGCATGGTCTCGATGCCGGGGCTGGCGTAGGAGTACTCGCGCTCGTGTAGCTCCCTGTGCAACCTCTTCACGTCGCTGACGAGGATCCGCACGGTCGCGCCGGGGCTGGCATCGCCGTGGTGCTCGCTGAGGTGCAGCACGGCGCCGTCGCGGCTGGCCTGGAGGTAGACCGGTGAGTGGTCGTCGAAGGTGTGCTCCCAGTCGACGCTGAAGCCGAGGAACTCGGAGTAGAACTCGCGGGCCTTGGCCACCTCGAAGATCCGGAGTACGGGGATCACCGGGCCGAAGTCGCCGCCGGGCTGGGCGGGTCGGGCTGCCAAGGTGTTCCAGTCGCGGGCGCCATGCTGGTGTGCGACCAGCTCGAGAGCCTCGGAGTGGGTGAGGTCGACGCCGCGGTCGACGAGGTCGGCGCGAAGCCTCCTGGCCTGGTCCTTGTACGGCGCCTTGAGGTCTGTCGACATGCTGCTCTGCTTCCCGGGCGGACGGGTCCTCGATGGACAGGTGCAGGTGCCTGCGTTGCTGCGTGGTCCGCCCCAGGTGTGCAGGCGTGTCACAGGCAGTCGTGGTACTCGTCACGGGCATTCACCGAGCCCGGTCTCCCGGGTGCAGGCGGCCGGCTGCCCTGGCCGTGCCGGAAGACTACGCCGGAGCCGACGGCCGCGACACCTGCTCGGCCAGGTCGCGAGGGGCCTGCACGCAGTAGGAGTCGGTGAGCAGCTCGCCGAGCTCCTCCCAGTCGGTGTGCGCGTCGAGGAGCATGCCGACCACGTTGCGTCCCCAGCCGGCCCGGAAGTACGGCGGCCCCAGGTGCTGCAGGGCCATCACCTCGTCGGGCTCGGCCCGGAACACCACCCGGAACAGCTGGTCCTCGCCGCCGAAGACGTGCGCGACCGTGTTCCCCGCCACCTGCCAGTGGATGCCGACCCAGGCCGGCTCCTGCCGGCACTGGGGGAGGGCGTCGAGGACCCGGCCGATCCGCCGCACGAGGTGAGCGGGGACCTCCGGCCGGTCGCGCCGAGGGTTGCCACGGGCCACGGGTCCAGCCTGCCAGAATGGCTGCCCATGGAGTCGGCCGTGCGGCCCCAGGTCGTCGCTCACCGGGGTGCCAGCCACGAGAGCGCCGAGCACACCCTGGGTGCCTACCTCAAGGCGCTGGACCAAGGTGCCGAAGCACTGGAGTGCGACGTCCGGCTGACCGCCGACGGCCACCTGGTGTGCGTCCACGACCGCGACCTGCGGCGTACGGCGAGCACCAAGGGCGTGGTGTCCTCGATGGAGCTGGCCGACCTCAGCCAGCTCGACTTCGCCTCGTGGAAGAACCCGTGGGCAGACCTGGACGACGAGGCGCCCGACCGCGACCCCGACCGTGATGGCGTGCTCACCTTGCGGCGACTGCTCGAGACCGTGGCGGCCTACGAGCATCGCGTCGAGCTGGCCATCGAGACCAAGCACCCGACCAGGTACGCCGGGCTGGTCGAACGCAAGCTGGTCGAGATGCTCGCGGAGTTCGGCTGGCACGAGGCCGACGCGCCCGTGCGGGTGATGAGCTTCTCCTACGTCGCGCTCCAGCGCGTGCAGCGCCTGGCGCCTGACCTGCCGCTCGTGATGCTCCTGGAGCATGCCCGCCACTGGCCGGTGCTGCGTCCCCTGGTCGACGACGACTGGATCGTCGGCCCGGGCATCGCCACCTTGCGCAAGCACCCGACGTTCGCCCGCCGTCTTGCCGACTCCGGCCGCGACATCCACGTCTGGACGGTCAACCAGGAGGAGGACCTGCGTACCTGTCTCGCCCTCGGCGTGAAGGCCGTGATCACCGACCGTCCGAGGTTCGTGCTCGACCTGCTCGACAACGTCTGGCCCCTCCCACCGCCGATTCGTCAGAGCAGGCGTCGCGGCGCGGACCCGGCCGACCGCTGACGAATCGGGGCGGGGGCCGGTCGATAGGGTCGCCGCCATGGCCAAGAAGTCCCGGACCAGACAACGCGCTGGGCAGCGCGAGCAGAGCGCCACCCGTCACGAGGGTGAGGTCGGGCCGCGCCAGCCGTGCCCGTGCGGGTCCGGCCGTCGCTACAAGAACTGCCACGGGTCCCAAGACGGTGCCGCGGTGTACGTCGCTCGGCCGTTCGAGGGTCTGCCGTGGGAGTGCGATCTCGTGGCGCTGCGGGAGCTGGTCCCGTCCGCCACCGCCCCGCTGAGGGTCGAGGACACCACGCGCGAGGTCACCTTGTGCACGCTGCTGCCGATGGCGGCGCCGGCGATGGTGCGTGACTCAGCTGAGGTCTGGCTCGGTCTCCAGGTGCAGCACAGCTTCGGCGACCCGTCCCGGGACCTGGCCGCCGTGCTGATCAACGCTCTCGGCGCCGCCGAGGAGGGCAGGGGTGCCGGCATCGTCGGCCTCACCGACCCGCCCGGCCTCGGCCCGCGTCTGCAGGACCTGGTCACCAACGACAAGCTCGAGATCACCGTGCACGACGGCTTCGGCTTCTGGGTGGCCGACGCCGAGGAGGACGCCGCGACGGCTGCCGCCCTCGAGCAGGCCAACGCGGCCGCCTCGCCCACGGCGAGGCTGACCAGCGTCGAGGCGGCGTACTGGACCAACGTCGGCACCAAGGAGCACCTGCGCTGGGTGATGCCGCAGCCGGAGGGCGAGTTGCTCGACGCCCTGGCGCGGTTGCACGCCGCGGGTCGCGACAAGATCGCTGAGGAGTCGCGGCTGGTCGGGATGTTCCGCGCCCACGGTCTGCTGGTGCCGGTCTGGGACCTCCCTGTCGGCACGGGTGCGGAGGCTCTCGAGGAGGCGGCCGACGCGTTCGCGACCGCACTGGGAGAGGCCCTGGCCGACGGCTCGGCGCTGACCAGCGAGGAGCGCTCGGCCCGCGCCGGCCTGGCCAACCGACAGGTCACGCTGCGCAACTGAGCGCTCTCACCCGCCGACGATGTGACTCTCGTCATCGTGGCCGCGGAGAAGTCGTGTTGATCTCGCGTGGATGCTTTGTGTCAATGGTGACGATCGGTTAGCGTCGTTCTCGACCCGGTCGTTGTCGCATCCCCCGTCGACAACGGCCGGGTTCTTCCTTGTCGACCGCCGGCTCGCTGACAACCTCCGGGACGATCCGGGCGTCCCAGCGGCATGGGGACACGGGGACTCGGGATGGTCGCAGCGTCGGCGGCGCTGCTGGTGTCGACGATGCTGACAGGGTGCGGGGAGGCGGGTCCGCCCGACCGCGCCACCCCCCAGCAGCCGGTCGCGACACCGAGCTCGGTCGAGGACCTGCCCACCGGCCGGCCGACCTCCTTTGCGTTGCTGAGCGACGGAGTCCTGCACGTGGACGGCTTCTCGATCAGCACTGACGCCGACCGGCTCGTGCATCGCGGTGGCACCACCCTGGTCGGCAGCGTTGACGAGCAGCACAGTCGTTGGTGGCTGGTCGACGGCGGGCGTCTCGAGCCGTTGATCGACGACGCGACCGCCTACCTGGTGCCGGTGCTCTCAGCCGACGGAGGTACGGCCGCCTGGCGCGTCGATGCGACCGTGACCAAGGTCGACGACACGACCTCGCGTTACCACTGGGAGCTCGTCGTCTTCGACGTGCCCTCGCGGACCGTGCTCGGCACGACCGGCCTCGATGGCGATGTGACGTGCTGCGACCAGGGCGGCCTGCTGATGATCACCGGCGTCACCAACGACGGTCGCGTCGGCCTCTCGGGCGGCCCGGCCGGCAACCTGTCGATCTGGCGTGCCGGGGACGCGCTCCTGCCGGTGAAGGTGCGGGCGTCGTCGTACTCCGGCTTCGACCCGTGGCCGCTGGGCGTGAGCTACGTGCTGGCCGCGGATCCCGGAGCGCGGGTCAGCTTCGGGAGGGTCGACGCGGCTGGCGTGGTCACCGAGGTCGGCTGGACCAGGGCCACGGCGATCTGGTCGGCGGACGGGAGGCGCGTCGTCGACCGCGTCTCGAGCCGCTCGACACAGACGAGTCGACTCGAGGTCTCGGTGCCGGTCACCGGCGCGACCGTACCGCTCGCACTCCCGCCCGCGCCCGACTGGCAGGCGCTCGGCTGGGAGGACGACGGCCACGTGGTCGCGGCGCGCGTGAGTACGCCGGACGCCGGCCCCCCGACGTATCTCGCGGTGGTGCGGTGCGAGGCAGCTAGCGGTGCGTGTGAGCGAGTGCATGCCAGTGCTTGACCGCTTGCCGCGCGCTGCCTGGTCCGCCTAGCCCGGGAGGTCGGCGCGGCTGATGGGGCAGCTCATGCAGCGCGGGCCCCCGCGGCCGGAGCCGAGCTCGGAGCCGACGATGCGGACGACCTCGATGCCGGCGTCCTCGAGACGGGAGTTGGTCTCGTCGTTGCGTTCGTAGGCGACCGCGACGCGTGGGGCGATGGCGAGGGTGTTGTTGCCGTCGTCCCACTGCTCGCGCTCGGCGGTGACCGGGTCGAGGCCGGTGTCAATCTGGTGCAGGGTGTCGATGGCCATCGCCTTGGCGGCGGCGACCAGGAACGGCTCGGCGTCGGCCACGTGGAGCACGAGGTCGGAGTCGGTCTCGCCGTGCTCGGCGACCGTCACGGTGTAGGCCTGCAGGGTGCCGGCGACGTTGGGGTACATCACGATCTTGTCGACGTCGACCATCGTCAGCACCGTGTCGAGGTGCATGGTGGCGCGCTCCTGGGCGATCGGCACCGCCAGCACCGTGTGCACGAGGCCCTGGTGCATGATCTCGCGCGCGAGCTGCTCCACGCCGGCCGGCGTCGTACGTTCGCC
This sequence comes from Nocardioides agariphilus, assembly GCF_015352445.1. Lineage (GTDB taxonomy): Bacteria > Actinomycetota > Actinomycetes > Propionibacteriales > Nocardioidaceae > Nocardioides > Nocardioides agariphilus. The sequence goes on along the minus strand of NZ_JADKPO010000014.1, from coordinate 27,677 downwards.
GACGCCCACGGCGACCACGCCGGGAGCCAGGAGGAGTACGTCGCCGCCCTCGACGTGCTCGTCGCGCCAGCCGTGGAGGGTGCCGGTGCCGGCGAACCTCGGGTGGCGGGTGTAGATGAGCTCGGTCAGCTGGGTCTCGCGCTTGCGAGCGGGCATGGCCAGCGAGGTGATGGCCACCCGGTCGCGGATCCAGACGCTGGAGTCGCGGGTGAACAGCAGGTTGGGCAGTGGGTCGACGATGAAGTCGTGCTCGTCGATGAGCGAGGTCACCAGCCCGAACCCGCCGCGCACCTCGTCGTTGCGGATGCCGGCGGTCAGGTAGGTCGTCAGCTGAGCGGGGGAGGACTCGGTGAGCAACGGCCGCAGGTAGGTGCGCATGGTGTCGCCGATGTGCAGCTGGGTGAGCGCGGTCTCGATCGCCTCGGCCCGCACGCTCTCGTCGGCGAACGTCTCGGTCAGCAGGTCGGTGAGGTAGAGCACCTCGACGCCGCGACCGCGCAGCGCCTCGGCGAACGCGTCGTGCTCGTCTTGTGCCCGAGACACCCACGGAATCCCGTCGAAGAGCAGGCGGTCGTTGTTGCGCGGGGTCAGTCGCTTCAGCTCCAGGCCCGGCCGGTGCAGCATCACGGTCTGGAGGGTCCCGACCTCGGAGTCGGCTCCCAGCGGGGGCGTGTGCTCATCGGTCATGCCGCGACTCTATGAGACAGCGTCGTCAGGCGACGAGTTCGTACACCGTCAGCAGCCCGAGAACCAGGCAGACCGCAGCGCCGGCGTAGTGCAGCGCGTGCAGCGGCAGCCAGCGCAGCAGCTGGCGCCCGACGACGACCGCGAGGCCGCTCACGACCAGCAACGCCAGCAGTGCGCCGATGAACACCGAGACGGGTGCGTCGTAGCGGGTGACCAGGGTGATGGTGAGCAGCTGGCTCAGGTCGCCCCACTCGGCGGCGAAGATCACCAGGAAGCAGGCGAGCACCTGGCGCAGGCCGCGTACGTCGCGCGCGTTGGCGACGAACTCCTCGCCTGACGACTGATGGTGTGACCGGCCCTCGCGGAAGAGGACCACCGCACCGATCAGGAACATCGCGGCCGCCACGCCGCGCACCAGACCGTCGGGCAGGAACGAGGCAGCATGTCCGAGCAGGACCGCCACCGTGGTCTGCACGGCGAAGGCCAGGCTCACGCCGATCCACACGAACAGCGGCCGGTATCGCGTGGCGAGCACCAAGGTGGCCAGCAGCGTCTTGTCGGGGAGCTCGACGAGGAAGACGGTCCCGAACGCGACGGCAAGCGCGACCAGGTCCACGGCCCGAACCTACCGAGACGTCAACAGACCCCCCGCACAGACCCGTTGTATCAGCGCCTGCCCGGGTGTTTCCTGAGGGGAGAGAAGCGCGGGGAGGGAGTCACGGCATGCCCGTCTTCGATGACTACGCCCAAGGAACGCCCAACTGGGTCGAGCTGATGACGCCCGACCAGCGCGGGGCCGCGGACTTCTACGGCGCGCTGTTCGGTTGGCAGATGGTCGAGAACCCGCTCGACGACGGCCACGTCTACATCGTCGGCAACCTCCAGGGCGACGCCGTTGCCGGCATCACCTTCCAGCTGCCCGAGCTCGAGGGTCACCCCGCGTTCTGGAACGTCTTCCTCGCGGCCGACGACGTCGACGCGGTGGCTGCGAGGGTCGGGCCGGCCGGAGGTGTGGTCGAGGCCGAGCCGTTCGACTTCTTCGACTACGGCCGCACCGCACGCATCCAGGACCCCACCGGAGCCCGGGTCTCGCTGTGGCAGCCGAGGTCCGTGCGGACCGTACGTGCCAACGAGCCCGGCACCCCGATCTGGAACGAGCTGCTCACCCCCGACGTCGGACGCGCCACGCAGTTCTACTCCGACGTACTCGGGCTGAGTTCCGACACGCACCCGGTGCCGTGGGCGAGCGTGCCGACCTACACGACGTTCGCGGCTGCTGGCCGCCAGATCGCCGGCGTGGCGCCGCCCCTGGAGGAGGCACCACCCCACTGGAACGTCTACTTCAACGTCGTCGACGTCGAGGAGTCCGTCGCCCAGGCCGAGGCCCTCGGCGCCAAGCTCATCGTGCCCGCCTACGACCTCGAGGCCACCGGCCGGATGGCCACCCTCACCGACCCCCACGGTGCCCTGTTCTGCCTGATCGAGTCCGCCGCTGGTTGAGGAAGGCGCGCTGGCGTAGGGAAGCCGCCGCTGGTTGAGGAAGGCGCGCTGGCGTAGGGAAGCCGCCGCTGGTTGAGGAAGGCGCGCTGGCGTAGGGAACCCGCCGCTGGTTGAGGAAGGCGCGCTAGCGCCTGTCTCGAAACCCGGCGAGTAGGGAGTCCGCCGCTGGTTGAGGAAGGCGCGCTGGCGTAGGGAATCCGCCGCTGGTTGAGGAAGGCGCGCTAGCGCCTGTCTCGAAACCCGGCGAGTGGAGTGCCTGCCAGTTGCTGGGTTTCGAGACGGGCCCGACGGCCCTCCTCAACCAGCGGTGGCCCGGAACGGGTCGGCGGGGTAGACGCCGAGGATCTTCACGTCGGTGGTGAAGAAGCGCAGCTCCTCGAGGGCCCGGTGTACGGGCGGGTGGTCGGGGTGGCCGTCGACCTCGGCGAGGAACTGGGTGGCGGTGAACTCCCCACCCACCATGTAGCTCTCCAGCTTGGTCATGTTGACGCCGTTGGTCGCGAAGCCGCCCAGCGCCTTGTAGAGCGCGGCCGGCAGGTTGCGGACGTTGAAGATGAACGAGGTGACGATCGGCCCGTTGTCGGCCGGTGCCTCGACCAGGTCGCGCGAGAGCACCACGAACCGGGTGGTGTTGTGGTCCTCGTCCTCGACATCGGCGGCGAGCACGTCGAGGCCGTAGATCTCGGCCGCGAGCGGCGGCGAGATCGCGGCCTGCGTGGGGTCGCCGGCCTCCTTGACCTCGCGCGCGGCGCCGGCGGTGTCGCCGGAGATGACCGGCGTCAGGTCGTGCTCGCGGATCACCTTGCGGCACTGCCCGAGCGCGTGGACGTGGCTGTGCACCGTCTTGATCTGGTCGATCGAGCTGCCGGGCAGGCCCATCAGCGCGAACTGGATGCGCAGGAAGTGCTCGGCGACGATGTGCAGGCTGCTGGCCGGCAGGAAGTGGTGGATGTCGGCGACCCGCCCCGCCAGGGAGTTGTCGATCGGGATCATCGCAAGGTCGGCCTCGCCCCCCTCGACGGCGGCGAAGACGTCCTCGAAGCTCGCGCAGGCCAGCGCCTCCCAGTCGGGGTAGTGCTGCTGGCACACCAGGTGGGAGTTGGAGCCGGGCTCGCCCTGATAGGCGATCTTGTCGGGCACCCGCGCAGTTTCCCACCGTCGCCCCGGTCGCGGCGGCCGGGTTCCCAAGAGTCGGTCGGTTAGCGTCCCGGAGTGAGCCTCATCCTCGTGGTCCTGGTCGGGCTGGCCTGCGTGCTGTTGGCGGCGCTCGTCGCCGTACTCATCGTCGTCGTGACGCGATCGCGGGCCGCGCGTCGACCTACCGGCATCGACGCAGTGCCCGAGGACGTCCTGGGTCTGCGCCAGGAGGTGGCCGCGCTGCGGGCCGAGGCGCGCGGGGCGCTGCGCCACCTGTCGGTGGTCAGGTACGACGCCTTCGAGGACATGGGCGGCCACCTCAGCTGGTCGCTCGCCCTGCTCGACGACAGCGGCGACGGAGTCGTGCTGACCGCGATCCACGGTCGCTCGGACGCGCGTACCTACGCCAAGAACGTCACCGGCTGGCGTGGCGACCAGCAGCTCTCTCCCGAGGAGGAGGAGGCCCTCAGCGGCGCTCGCGCGGGATAGTCCGGTACGAGCGGAACCCTGGAAGCACGGTTCGAGGGTTCGGTTCGTACCGGACTATCCCGAGGGGCCGAGTCAGCGCTGCACGTAGAACAGGCGCTTGTTGACGAACTCCTCGATGCCGAGCGGGCCGAGCTCGCGACCGAACCCGGACCGCTTCGTACCTCCGAAGGGCAGGTCGACGCCCTCTCCCGCGGGGGTGTTGACGTTGGCCATGCCGACCTCGAGCTGTGCGGCGACCTGGACGGCGCGCTCCTCGTCGGTGCTCCAGACGGCACCGCCGAGCCCGTAGTCGACGGCGTTCGCGAGCTGTACGGCGTCCTGGTCGCTGGAGACCTGGTAGACCACCGCCACCGGGCCGAAGAGCTCCTCGCGGTAGGCCCGCATCTCGGGTGTGACCCCGGTCAGCACGGCGGGGGCGAAGTACGCCCCGGGGCCGTCGGGCAGGGTGCCGCCGGCGTGGAGGGTCGCGCCCTTCTCGACGGCGTCGCGCACCTGGTCCAGGAGCCTCTCCGCGGCCGCTCGCGAGACCATCGGCGCGTACTCGCCCTTGGCGCCCGCGCCCTCCGTGCGCGGCTTCATCTCCAGCGCCCGCTTGGTGAGTCCGGAGACGAACTCCTCGAAGATGTCGTCCATCACGATCATCCGCTTGTTGGAGTTGCACGCCTGGCCGACGTTCTCCATCCGGGTCGCCCATGCGGTCTCGGCGGCCTCGTCGACGTCCGCCGTGTCGAGCACGATGTAGGGGTCGGACCCACCGAGCTCGAGCACGACCTTCTTCAGGTGTCGCCCCGCCTCTGCGGCCACGGCGGCGCCGGCCCGCTCGGACCCCGTGAGCGAGACGCCCTGCACCCGGGGGTCGGCGATCATCGAGGCGACCTGCTCGTGCGTGGCGAAGAGGTTGACGTAGACGCCCTCGGGAACCCCCGCGGCCTGCATGATGTCGGCGATCGCGAGCGCCGACGTCGGGCAGTTCTCGGCGTGCTTGAGGATCACGGTGTTGCCGACCACGAAGTTGGGAGCCGCGAACCGGGCCACCTGGTAGAAGGGGTAGTTCCACGGCATGATCCCGAGGATCGTGCCGACTGACTTGTACTCCACCCGGGCGTCGGGGTTGCCGGGCAGCGGCCGCGGCGCGATCATCTCCGGTCCGCTGTCGGCGTAGTAGGTGAAGATCTCGCCGGAGAACTCGGCCTCGCCCGAGGCCTCCGACTGCGCCTTGCCCATCTCCAGCGACGCGATCTTGCTGAGCTCCTCGGCTCGCTCGGCGAAGAGCGAGCCGACGCGGCGCGCGATCTCGGCGCGCTCCTCGACCGGACGCGCAGCCCAGTCTGCGTAGGCACCGGCCGCCGAGGCGAGCGCGCTCTCCACCTCCGCATCGGTCGCGGGCGAGAAGGTCTGCACGACCTCGCCGGTGCTGGGGTCGGTCACTTGGTAGGCAGGCTGCGACATGGTTCTCACTCCTGGGTTGGTTGCTGCGGTTGGTCGATGAGGGTCTCCGCGATCGCCCGGGCCACGGCGTCCGCGACCTCGTCGATCTGGGCGTGCGTGATGGCCAGCGGCGGCCGGATCTTCAGTACGTCGTACGTCGGTCCGGTCGTGCCGACCAGCACGCCGAGCTCGCGGACACGGTCGGTGACCCGGCTCACGGCCTCGGCGGCGGACCCGGCCAGGTCGACCCCCACCAGTAGGCCGCGGCCGCGGATCTCCCGCACGGCGCCGGTGTCGGCGGTCCGCTCGTGCAGTCGCGCCACGAGGCGTTGGCCCATGGCGCGCGCATGGGAGACCAGGTCGTCGTCCTCGATCACGTCGAGCACGGCCAACCCGGCTGCGGCCGCCACCGGGCTGCCCGCGAAGGTGCTGAAGAACTCGGCCTGTTCGCCCAGCGCCGTGACGTAGCTGCGGCGCGTGAGCACCGCGGCGATCGGGTGGCCGTTGCCCATCGGCTTGCCGAGCGTCACGATGTCCGGCGCCAGGCCGGCCGAGACGAACGACCAGAGGTGGTCGCCCGCACGGCCGAAGCCGGCCTGGACCTCGTCGGCCACCACGAGGGCGCCTGCCCCGCGAGCCGTGGCGGTGAGCTCACGGTGGTACGACGAGTCCGGCGTATGGATGCCGTCGCTGGTGTACAGCGGGTCGACGATGACCATCGCCGGCCGGTGGCCGCGCGCGCCGAGGCGCTCGATGGCATCGCCGAATGCTGCGATGTCTGGGTCGCGCCCCACGGGTGCGGCGAACCGCTCCACGTGGTCCGGTCTCCAGCCGCTGCGCCACTCCTCGGGCGAGAAGTCGTTGGTCGCGGTCGTGACGCCGTGGTAGGCGAAGTGCGTGACCAGCGCGCCGGTGTGGCCGGTCGCGGCTCGGGCCAGCCGCCAGGCCAGGTCGGTCGCCTCGCTGCCGGAGTTGAGCAGCAGCACGGTGTCGAGGTCACCGGCGAGCCCCGGCGGCAGGGTCGCGACCAGCCGCTCGCCGAGCTCGATCGCCTTGGGGTGCAGGTAGCGCAGGTTGATCGCCAGCAGTCGGGCCTGGTCGGCGATCGCTCCGCTGACGCGGGGATGCGCGTGCCCGACGACCGGCACGTTGTTGTAGGCGTCGATGTAGGTCCGCCCGTCGCTGTCGGTGAGCGTCGCTGCGCTACCGCGCACGAGGTGGACCGGGTCGGAGTAGGTCAGCTCGGCGAGCGCATCGCCGAACACCGCCGTACGGCGTCGCGTCAGCTCGACCGTGTCGGGCGGCGGGGTGGGGCCACCGAGTCGGCGCGTCACCTCGTCGGGGCCGAGCTCGGCGAACTGGGCCAGCAGGCTGAGCGAGATCGCGTCCCAGGCTTGGATGTAGGCGGCGTTGTCGGGATGCCCTGCCGCACGCCAGCTGGAGATGCACAAGGTGATCGCGGCCCGGACGGCCGTGGTGTCCCCGAGGGCGGCCAGCTCCTCGGGCTCGAGCGGGGTGACGCTGCGGTAGCCGTCGAGGAAGCGTCGGAGCGTGGCGAACAGCGCGTCGTCCCGCATCGTCGAGGCCAGCGACCCGAACGCCGCCGCGATGTCGGAGACCAGGGTGGAGTGCGTCAGGTCGCCCAGGTCGATGATGCCGGTGACCTCGCCGTCGTCGCCGACGAGCAGGTTGTCGAGGGACAGGTCGGAGTGGACGAGCTGGGCGCGCAGCGTCGACCACACCGGTCCGACCCGCTGGTCGAACCCGTCGAAGGCGGACTCGACCAGGCGACGCGTGTCGGGGTCGGCGATGTGAGCGGAGAGCCGGCGCGTCTGGTCCTTCTCCTCGACGTGCCACAGGAGCTTGCGTCCGGCGGCCGGGTGGAAGAACCCGCGCAGCGCCTTGGACAGGCGCGCGGTGGCGGCGCCGTAGGCGACCACGGTCGGCGGCGCGAGCTCTGAGCCGAGCAGACCGGCGCGTCCGGGCAGTCGGTCGTAGGCGCGGAGGAAATGGGCCTCCCCGGTATCGGGGTGGCGGACGACGACATGGTGGGCGCCGTCCTTCAGGGTGCGTGGCGTGCTGAGCGGCAGGCCGGGGTCCGCGGCGACCGCCCAGAGGGCTGCGGACTCCTCGAGGTCGATGTTGGCCGGCGACTCTGCCGCGTTGGAGACCTTGACCACCAGCTGCTCGACCTCGTCACCGAACAGGACGACCTGGTCCCGCTCGCTGTTGAGGCGCTGCAGCACCCGGCCCTCGACCCCGAACGCGTCGAGGACCAGCTCGGCGATGGAGTGGTCGGCGAGCCGTGGCGCCGAGCTGGTGAGGACGTCGTCGGACACGCTGGTCACGAGCGGAGCCTATGACTGAATGGCTGTTCAAGCCAGGCGGAAGACACGTGACTCCCAGGGAGCGAGGGGATCGGCCGGTCCGGGGGTCGCATCCTGCACCGAGCCGATCAGCAGCTCGGCGTCGTCGTAGGCCACCTCGCTCAGGTCAGCTACGACACCGGGGTCGGACGACAGGTTGGCGACGACGAGCAGCCGGACTCCGTCGTACTCACGGACGAAGGCGTAGACCTGAGGGTCGTCGACCAGCAGCATCCGGAAGGAGCCGTGCGCCACGACGGGCTCGTCGTGACGCAGCGCGATGAGCCGCCGGTAGTGGGCGTAGACCGAAGCCGGGTCGTCGACCTGCGCCGCCGCGTTGATCTCCCCAGCAAGGGGGTGCACCTCGATCCACGGGCTGCCACTGGTGAAGCCGCCGGTCGCCGAGGCGTCCCAGGGCATCGGGAGGCGGGCGTTGTCGCGGCCCTTGCGAGACAGCGCACCCATGGTGTCCTCGGGGGAGCGACCCGAGGCGACGGCCGCGGCGTAGTAGTTGAGCGACTCGACGTCGCGCAGCTGGTCCAGGCGGGTGAACCCGGCGTTGGGCAGGCCGAGCTCGTCGCCCTGGTAGACGTACGGCGTGCCGCGGTGCAGGTGCAGGACGGTGGCCAGTGCCTTGGCCGACTGCTGGCGATGCGCGGGGTCGTCGCTGCCGAAACGGCTCACGCACCGGGGCTGGTCGTGGTTGCCGAGGTAGAGGCTGTTCCAGCCGGCGGCGGCCAGCCCCTCCTGCCAGCGGTTCAGCGAGTGCTTCAGGTCGAGCATGGTCATGGGCACGATGTCCCACTTGCCCTGGGGTCCGGAGTCGAGGTCGACGTGCTCGAACTGGAAGACCATGTCCAGCTCTGCTCGCGCCGGGTCGGTGTAGAGGCGGGCCTGCTCGATGGTGGTCGCCGGCGTCTCCCCCACGGTCAGCACGCCGGGCGGTCGGTCAGCGAACACCTCGCGGTGCATCTCCTGGATGAACTCGTGGATGCGCGGACCGTTGACGACCAGCGGAGTCGTGTCGCCGTACCTCGAGGTGTCCACGACGCCGGCGCCGAGGGGGTCGCGCTCGAGGCGTCCGTCGGGCAGCTGTGGCCGACCGTCCGGGCCGTCGACCAGCACCTTGGACAGCAGGCAGACGACGTCCATGCGGAAGCCGTCGACGCCGCGGTCCAGCCAGCGGTTCATCATCGCGTAGACCGCCTGGCGGACCTCCGGGTTCTCCCAGTTGAGGTCCGGCTGCTCGGGTGCGAACAGGTGCAGGTAGTACTCACCCGTGGTCGGGTCGTAGGTCCACGCCGGTCCCGAGAACGCCGAGCCCCAGTTGGTCGGCTCGGCACCTGGCGTGCCCGGCTCGAAGCCCGGTCGAGGCCGGCGCCACCAGTACCAGTCGCGCTTGGGGTTGTCGGTCGAGGAGCGGGACTCGGCGAACCAGGCATGGGCGGAGCTGGTGTGGTTGACGACGAGGTCCATGACCAGCTTCATGCCCCGGGCGTGCAGCTCGGCGATCAGCTCGTCGAGCTGCGCCAGCGACCCGAACAGCGGGTCGACGTCCTCGTAGTCGCTGATGTCGTAGCCGTTGTCGGCCATCGGCGAGCGGTAGACCGGGCTGAGCCACAGCACGTCGACGCCGAGCCTCTCGAGGTAGTCGAGCCGCTCGATGATGCCGCCCAGGTCGCCCACCCCGTCGCCGTTGCTGTCGGCGAAGCTGCGTGGGTACACCTGGTAGACGACGGCCGACTTCCACCAATCGCGTGCGGTCACGTGGCTCAGTCTTGCGGACCGGTGGTCGGGCCCTACCACCGACGGGGCTCGGGCTCAGCCCTTCACGTACGAGAGCTTCTCGCAGACCAGCCCGTCGCGGAACCTGATCACATCGACGCCGCGGACGTGACCGTCCTCGCCGCCACCGTCGTCCGCCGATCCCCAGGCGTAGCGCCAACGTACGACGGCGCGGTCGCCGGTCACCAAGGACTCCTCCTCGGTGAAGGTCATGCCGGGGGTGCCCATCACCTCGACCCACACCGGACGCACGGCGTCACGCCCCTCGAAGCGCTGCCCGTCCGGCGACGGCGAGGTCGAGTCGAAGACGATGTCGTCGGTGACCAGGGCGAGCGCTGCGTCGACGTCGCCGGATCCGAACGCCGCGTTGAACGCGGCGAGCACGCGGTGGTTGGTGCCCCAGCTGGCGTCCCGTCCGAACCTGGCCAGCAGGTCGTGGTGGGCGTCACCGTTGAGCTGCCGCCGGGCGGCGATGGCGCCCGCACCCCGGTAGCCCGCCTCGTTGTCGTCGAACCACGCGGTGAAGGCCGCCACGAGATCGCTGTCCATGCTGGTGTCGCCGCCGATGGCGACGGCCAGGTCCCATCCGTGGATGAGGTGGTCGGCGGCGAGCTGCATGGCGTACTCGTCCTTCGGCGTCTCGCCGAACGACAGGTGCACGGTGCCGCCCTTGGGGAGCTCGTCGGTGACGGCCTCCACGGCCTCGCGGGCTGCGGTCAGCGCCGCGTTGACGGGGTCCGTGCCGACGACGTCACCTTCGAACTGGTCGCCCACCTCCTCGATCGTGGCGCCGCGCATCAGCGGCACGGTCCAGAGATCCTCGTAGGTGATGTGGTTGACCAGGCCGCGCACGTCCCAGTCGACGCACGGCGTCGGTTCGGCCCACTGGTCCTCGCCCACCGTGCCGAGGCGGTCGGCGAAGTAGTCGACAGATCGCAGGTAGATCGTCTTCACGTCCATGCCAGTCATCTCCCTTGGCTCCTTTCAGACCAGCCCGGTCCCGAGCGCCAGCTCTGCTTGGCGCAGCCACCAGGGCAGCGCCGCTCGTTCCCTCTCACGTACGGCGGGATCGGGGTGGTCGGCGATGTCGAGCGCCTTGTTCCACCCCAGCCTCGCCAGACCCGCGAGCAGGCCCAGCCTCATCGCGTCGTCGTCGTAGGCCGGCCCCGCCGCTTCGCAGTACAGCTGGACCAGGTCCTCGGGCCCGTCGACCGCGAACAGGTGCGCACAACGAGCGAGCAGCTCGCCGACGTCGAGGGCGCCCGGGCCGGCGGTCGCCATGCCCCAGTCGATGAGGGTCAGGCAGCCGGGCCGGTCCGGCTCGAAGGCCATGTTCACCGTGGCCAGGTCGCCGTGCACGAACGTGGCCGGGAACCGCGCGCAGGCTGCCGCGATCGGCGAGGTGTCCAGGGCCAGCTCCAACACTCGCTCGCCGACCTCGCCTGGTGCGATCTCGGCCCACAGCTCCCAGCCGCGCAGGGCGAAGTCGATGATCGCGTCGCCGGCGTACGGCTGGATGCGGCGGGGCTCGAAGATGCCGAGATGGACGTCGAGCGGGGTCAGTCCCGCGGGTGCGGCGCCGAGGTAGGCACTGTGCAGCTCGGCGGTCGCGGTCATGGCCGTTCGTGCCTGCTCCGGCGTGACGACGGATTCCCAGTCGAGCACCGCGTCACCGAGGTCGCGCATGACGAGCACGCCGGCGTCCTCGTCGTACCAGCCGCCCAGCGCAGCGTGTCGCACCGTCGGCGGCAGCCCGTCGAGCACACCGCGGCGCACCATCCGTACCTCGCGCCCGTGGTCGTCGCCGGTGATCAGCATGACCAGGTCGATCTTGGGGTCGAAGCGCTTGACCACCACCCGCGACCCGTCGGCCAGTGTCACGCGCTCCAACGTCGCACCCGACCGGCCGTCGTCGTTGACCGAGGTGCGTTCCAGAGCGGTCTCGAGCGCCGCGCGGTCCATGCGCCCATCGTCCTCGCCCGAAAGGGTGAGCGCAGCCCCCAGTTCTGACGGAGTGCTATCGGCCCTCTACCTGGGCACGCGGACCAGCAGTCGCCCGTGGACGCAGTGCATCCGCAGCTCGCGGCCCGGCCCGATGGAGTCGCCGTCGAGCTGGCGCGGGGTGTCGGCGCTGGCGCGCACCACCACGGACTGGCCGGTGAGGCGTCCGATGGTCTCGTCCACGCGCTTGCCCTTGCTCAGCACCCGCGCCACCAGAGGCAGCCACGACAAGAACCGCTTGGGGTGCAGGATCACCACGTCGAGCACGCCGTCGTCGATGGCGGCGTCGGGCAGCAAGGGCATGCCCGCCTGGAGGAACCCGACGTTGCCGACCACGACGGTGACCGCCTTGTACGACGTGAACTCGCCGCCGTCGACCGCGATCTCGACCTTCACCACCGGGGACATCAGGGCCTTCAGGCCCGAGAGCACGTAGGCGATCCAGCCGACCTTGCGCTTGATGTCCTCGTTGACGCCCTCCATGATCGCGGCGTCGAGACCCATGCCGGCCATCACCATGAAGTGGCTGTCCTCGAACCCGTCGCCGCTGACCTCGACCAGGTCGATAGCGCGATCCTGGCCGTTGAGGGCCACGTCGATCGCGGCCCGGATGAACAGCGGGATCTGCAGGTTGCGGGCGAGCAGGTTGCCGGTGCCCGCCGGGACGATGCCCACCGGGATGCCGGTACCGGCCAGCTCGGCGCACACCTCGCGCACCGTCCCGTCGCCGCCGCACACCAGCACCAGGTCGGCGCCGGCCACGGCGGCCGCCTCTGCCATGCCGGTGCCGGGGTCCTCGACGGTGGTGTAGTGCCAGGCGGGCGTGGACCAGCCGGACTCCTGGGCCATCGCGGTCACGATCGAGCGGAACTGGTCGGCGTCCTCCACCTTGCTGGGATTGAGGATCACGGCCAGCTGGCGGTTCCCCGGCACCGCCTCGTGTAAGGGTCGCGCGTGCGCTGCGTGGCTGCGTGGCAGCGGGCTGTAGACGGCCATCCACAACAGCGCGACCCCGACCGCGAGCGCCGTACCCCCGATCAGGTCGGTCGGGAAGTGGCGGCCGAGCAGGAGCCGGTCGGCCCAGATCAGCAGGACCTCCGCGGCCGCCAGCGCGTAGATGACCCGCCGCATGCTCGAGCGGCGTACGAACATCAGGGCAAGAACGCACACCACGGCCATCAGGGCGGCGTTCATGGAGGTGTGGCCCGACGGGTAGGACCGGTTCCCCAGCACGCCGAGGGCGTCCTGCCACTCCGGGCGGACCCGCGCGAACATCGCCTTGGTCAGGTCGGTGACGATCCAGGTGGTGAGCACGACCAGGATCGAGTACGTCGCCGCGCGTCGGTGGCCCCGCACGGCCAGCCACACCGCGAGCACGAGCGCGGCCAGCAGCACCCACGTCGCGCCGAACCACGCCTCGATGTGACGCAGGAGCGCGATCAGCGACGCGTGCCCGTCGGCCCAGCGCTCCGCGTCGCGGCCGAGACCGTCGATGGGGTCGAGTGGAGTGCGCTCGGCGGAGACCGCGACACCGAGCACCCCGAACAGCGCCAGGAAGAAGACAGCCCACGAGAGCGTGATCACTCTGGGGCGGTCCAGCACGGGCGTCAGTATGCACTTCCGCTGGTTGAGGAAGGCGCGCCAGCGCCTGTCTCGAAACCATCGGGGGGCTCGTGAAGGTCCCTGGCGGGACGTCCTCGACCAGCAGGTATGGATAGCCTCGTCCCATGATCGACCCCCGGCTGATTCGTGAGGAACCCGACCGCGTCCGCGCCGCCCAGGCCAAGCGCGGCCTGTCCGACGAGGTGGTCGACCGGGCGATCTCCGCCGACGAGACACGGCGCGCGGCCATCGCCGAGTACGAGCGGCTGCGCGCCGAGCAGAAGTCCCTCGGCAAGCAGATCCCCCAGGCCGCGCCGGAGGAGAAGGCCGCCCTGCTCGAGCAGACCAAGGAGCTGGCGGCGCGCGTCAAGGCCGCCGAGTCCGCCCAGTCCGAGGCCGAGGACCTCTGGCGGTCGACGCTGATGGAGATCCCCAACGTCGCGGCCGACGAGGCGCCGGCCGGTGGCGAGGACGACTACCGCGTGATCGAGACCATCGGCACCGCGCCGCAGTTCGACTTCGAGCCCCGTGACCACGTCGAGCTCGGGCAGATGCTCGGCGCGATCGACCTCGAGCGCGGCGCCAAGGTCTCCGGGTCGCGCTTCTACTTCCTCACCGGCATCGGTGCCCAGCTCGAGCTGGCGTTGGTGATGATGGCGATGGACCAGGCCCGCAACGCCGGCTTCACCCAGATGATCGCGCCGGCGCTGGTCAAGCCGCGCGCCATGGAGGGCACGGGTTTCTTGGGCCAGGCCGCCGACGACGTCTACAAGATCGAGGACCAGGACCTCTACCTGGTCGGCACCTCCGAGGTCCCGCTCGCGGCGTACCACTCCGACGAGATCCTCGATGCCTCGTCGCTGCCCCTCCGGTACGCCGCCTTCTCGTCCTGCTTCCGCAAGGAGGCCGGCTCCCACGGCAAGGACACGCGCGGCATCTTCCGGGTGCACTGGTTCGACAAGGTCGAGATGTTCGTCTACACGACCGTCGAGGAGTCCTACGCCGAGCACCTGCGGCTGCTGGCGTGGGAGAAGGAGTTCCTCGACAAGCTCGAGCTGCACTACCGCGTCATCGACGTGGCGGCCGGCGACCTCGGCACTTCTGCGCAGCGCAAGTACGACTGTGAGGCCTGGATCGCCTCGCAGGGCCGGTTCCGCGAGCTCACCTCGACCTCCAACTGCACCGACTTCCAGACCCGTCGCCTGGACACCCGTGGTCGCTTCGCCGACGGCTCGATCGGGCCCGTGGCCACCCTCAACGGCACGCTGTGCTCCATCAACCGGCCGATCATCGCCCTGCTCGAGACCCACCAGCAGGCCGACGGATCGGTCAAGGTGCCGAAGGCGCTGCAGCCCTACCTCGGCGGGCTCGACCTCATCAAGCCCCCAACGTGACACCAGATGTGACACCAGCCGTGACACCTGACGTAAGCCCGAGCGACTGGCTGCCGCGCGTCGTCGCACTCGACATCGACGGGACGCTGCTCAAGTGGGTCGAGGGCTCGGGGCAGACCCACGAAGAGGTACCTGCCGCCGTACGTGACGCCGTACGCCGGGCCCACGACGCGGGTGCCCACATCGTGCTGGCCAGTGGTCGTTCGCCGCACGGCATGACGGTGATCGCGGACCTGCTCGGCCTGCCGCTCGATGACGAGGACCCGCTCTGGGTGGTGGCCTCCAACGGTGCGGTGGTGTTCCGCTACCCGCCCCTCCAGGTCGTCCACGAGGAGACCTTCGACGCGCGCCCGGCGGTCGAGGCGATCCTGCGCGAGCACCCGACCGCGCTGGTGGCGGTCGAGGAGCGTGGCGTCGGGTACCGCGTCAACCGGCCGTTCCCGGTCGGCGAGCTGTCCGGTGAGATGGTCATCACCGAGGTCCGCGACCTGGTGGCCGAGCACGTCAGCCGCGTGATCATCCGCGACCCCGACTCGACCGCCGAGGACTTCCTCGAGCTCGCCGCGCGTCTCGGGCTGCACGGCACCGACTACGTCGTCGGCTGGACCGCCTGGCTCGACCTGGCTCCCGTCGGCGTCAACAAGGCCAGCGGGGTCGCCCATGTCGCGACCCGGCTGGGCCTCGAGGCCGCCGACGTACTCGCGATCGGCGACGGCCGCAACGACATCGAGCTGCTCCAGTGGGCCGGCCGCGGCGTGGCCATGGGCCAGGCCGTCGAGGCCGTGATCGCCGCCGCCGACGCCGTCACCGCCACGGTGTACGACGACGGCGCCGCCACCGAGCTCACCCGCTGGTTCCCCGTCGCCTCGGGTGGTTGAGGTGCTGGGTCGGCGATCGGTGGTTGAGGTGCGTGCGGAGCGAGGCTCGGAACCCCGCCTCGTCGCCACCGACCTCGACGGCACGCTCGTACGTTCCGACGGCACGGTCTCGCCGTACACCCAGGCCGTGCTGACGGCGCTCGACGAGCGGGGTGTGCCGGTGGTGTTCGTGACCGGGAGGCCGCTGCGCTGGGCCGAGGACGTCTTCGAGCACGTCGGGGGCCACGGGCTGGCGGTCATCTCCAACGGCGCCCTGGTCTGGGATGTCGCCCGTCGCGAGCCGGTGCTCACCCGGACCATCGAGCCGGCCGCCGGCATCGAGGTGTGCGAGCTGATCCGCTCCGCCGTATTCGGGAGCGCGTTCGCGGTCGAGACGCTGTCGGGCATCTCGCTCGAGCACGGGTTCCGGGAGAGGTACCCCGTTCCGAGCGGCACGCGGCGCGGGCACCTCGCCGAGATCTTCGCCGGACCCGCCCTCAAGCTGCTGGCGCGCCACGAGGAGCTGGGCTACCAGGAGTTCTGGGACCGCGCCGTCGCGGCCATCGGCGACCGTGCGGTCGTGACGTGGTCGTCGACATCGTCGCTGCTCGAGATCAGCGCGGCGGGCGTCACCAAGGCGACCACCCTCGCGCTGCTGTGCGAGGAGCGCGGCATCGATCCCCACCAGGTGATCGCCTTCGGGGACATGCCCAACGACATCGCCATGCTCGCCTGGGCCGGCACGTCGTACGCGATGGCCGACGCGCACCCGACGGTCGCCGATACTGCCGACCACGTGGCCCCCGGTAACGACGAGGACGGCGTTGCGCGCGTGCTCGCCTCGGTGTTCGGACTGGCCATCGCCCCTGTGGTCGAATAGACGCATGGTCCCCCTCCTGCAGCGGCTGCTCGTGCTGCTGGTGGTCGGGTTGACGTTGACCATCGTCACCGACGCCCCCGCCCACGCCGCCTGCACCTGCCAGCGGCGCTCCGTGGCGCAGCAGGTCGAGAGGGCCGACGCGGTGTTCTCCGGCACCGTCACCATGGCCTCGGGGCCGACCACGTCGGGCAAGCAGCAGCTGATGTCGTACGACGTCAAGGTCGACCGCGTCTACAAGGGCGACATCACCTCCCAGACGGTGACGGTGAAGTCCAACGCCGACCCCGCCAAGTGCGGCCTGACCGGCATGACGGCCGACACCCGCTACCTGGTCTTCGTGCGCGCCAACGCGCAGGGCACGTTCGTCGCCGACCGGTGCAGCGGCACCGCACCGGCGACGAGCACCAAGACCCAGAAGGTGGTCGCCATCCTCGGCGAGGGCAGTACGCCCGTCCCGCCGAAGCCCGACAAGGCGACCTACACCCGGGTGGCCGACTCCGATCCTCCGGACCTGACCCGGATCGCCGCGCCCGGTGCCGCCATGGTGCTGGTCGGTCTGCTCGGCCTGATGGTCTTCGCGGCGCTCGGGCGAACCCGGCGTACCTGACCCGACCGATCCCTCAGAGGTACATCCCGCCCGTGCCGGGACCCTGCTCCGGATCGCCCTGCTGATCGCCCTGCTGCGGCTGCCCGTCGGGGCCCGGCTGGCCGGTGGCCAGCTGGACGCCGGGTGGCAACGCGCGGCGGATCTGCTCGAACTGGGCGCGAGCGGCCATCTGCTGGGCGTAGATCGCGGTCTGGATGCCGTGGAACAAGCCCTCCAGCCACCCGACGAGCTGGGCCTGTGAGATGCGCAGCTCGGCGTCGGACGGCGTCTCGTCGCCCGTGAACGGCAAGGTCAGTCGCTCGAGCTCCTCGACGAGCTCGGGTGCCAGCCCCGACTCGAGCTCCTTGATGGAGCGCCGGTGGATCTCCTTGAGGCGCTGCCGGCTGGCGTCGTCGAGCGGCGCCGACTTCACCTCCTCCAACAGCTGGCGGATCATGCTGCCGATCCGCATCACCTTCGCCGGCTGCTCGACCAGGCTGGTGAGGTCGGACTCGTCGTCCTCCTGCTCGCCCTGCTGCTGCAGCGCCGACGCGGGTACGGCGGCTACGGGCTGCCCGTCGGGACCGACGACGACGACGTGACCCTGAGGATGACCGGGACGTTCCCCCTGCTGGTCGCCCTCGGCTGCGAGCTCCGGGGCGTGCTCGGGGGCGTGCTCGGGCTGTTGGCTCATGCGCCCCACCCTAGAGCGCTGACCCTCAGGAGACGGTGAGGAGGATCTTCCCCGATGACTCACCCGACTCCATCAGGGCGTGTGCTCGGGCCGCCTCGGCCAGGGGCATGGTGGCGCTCACCACGGGCTGGATCGTCTCGTCGGCGAGCAGCGGCCACACGTGCTCGGTGACGGCGGCGCAGATCGCGGTCTTCTCCTCCACCGGCCGCGGCCGCAGGCGGGTCGAGATGATGGCCGCCCGCTTGCTCATCAGCTGATCGAGGTCGAGCTCCGCCTTGGTGCCGCCCATCAGTCCGATGATGGACAGCCGGCCCTCGGTCGCGAGCGCTGCCAGGTTGCGCCCGAGGTAGGACGCGCCCATGTTGTCGAGGATCACGTCGGCGCCATGGCCCCCGGTCGCCTCCTCGACCACTGCCACGAAGTCCTGCTCCCTGTAGTCGATGGCGACCTCAGCCCCCAGCTCGGAGCAGCGAGCCACCTTGTCGGCCGAGCCTGCTGTGGCCAGCACCCGAGCGCCGACCGCCCGGCCGAGCTGGATCGCCATGGACCCGATGCCGCCGGCGCCCCCGTGGACCAGGAACCACTCGCCCTGCCGTAGGCCCGCGAGCATGAACACGTTGGACCAGACCGTGCACGCCACCTCGGGCAGGCTCGCGGCCTGCTCGAGGCTGACCCCGCGAGGTACGGGCATCACCTGACCCGCGGGACACACCACGAGCTCCGCGTAGCCGCCGCCCGCGAGCAGGGCGCAGCACTCGTCGCCGACATGCCAGTCGGTCACCCCCTCGCCGACCGCCGCGATGGTGCCGCTGCACTCGAGCCCGAGGATGTCGCTCGCGCCCGGGGGCGGGTCGTAGAAGCCCCTGCGCTGCAGCAGGTCGGGCCGGTTGACGGCGGTGGCGACCACGGCGATCGCGACCTCGCCGGGTCCGGGTCGGGGGTCGGGTACGTCGGCCAAGGTCAGTACGTCGGGTCCTCCAGGACCCGTGGCCACGACGGCCCTCATCAGTCGTCGAAGCGATCGCCGGTGTGGTCGACCAGGCTGTCGTCGGGCACGTCGTCGGTGATGTCCACCGGGTCCGTGGCGTCCGACGGTCGGTCCCAGCCCTCTGCGAGCAGCTGCGCACGGGCGGCGAGCTTCTCCACGGCCTCGGGGTCCGCCTCGTTGAGCCCGGCGGCGTACCCCAGGAGGTAGGCGCTGATCGGGGCCGCCTTGCGCACCACGTTGTCGGCCACGACCTTGGCGAGGTCGAGCACCAGTCCCTCGTCGACCTCGGTGTCGATGTCGAGGACGTCGCACAGCTCATCGATCCAGTCGTGCAGGTTCACGGCAACATCATGCTCGACCGCGCCCGACGATCACACCTCTGGGCCAGGTCGGTGTTCCGGCCCAGCTCGAGCGAGTGCTCAGGACGGCTCCAGGTCCGACCACTCGTCGACGTCGTACGCCTCGTCGTCGCGGGCTGGTACGTCGGCCAGGTCCAGGCTCGCCCACAGCCCCCGCATCGCCGCCCCGGCCACCTCCGCCGGCCGCACCCGCGCCAGGGCCTCGGCCTCCACCGCGAACGCCAGGTGCCGCCGCCCCCCGTCCACCAGCACCGCCCCGTCGTGTCCCTGCATGCCCGCCACCAACCGCCGTACCGTCCCCTCGCCGACTCCCGGCATGTCGACAGCCAGCACCACCAGTGGCGTACTCCCGTGCGGTTGACGGGTCATTTCAGCCTTTTGACCCGTCAACCGCACGGGACTACCGCGGCGCAGCGCCTCGAGACCGGCGTACGTCGCCGCAACCGGCCCGCCGTACGGCGGGTGCTCGCGGGTCCAGAGGACCGGGCGGGAGGTGGGGTGCTCGTCGCCGACGACGACGACGCGGTGGGCGGCGCGGACGGCGGCGAGGGTCCGCTCGAGCAGCGTCGTCCCGTTGACCTCGACCGCGGCCTTGTCGGCGCCGCCGAGCCGGGTGGCGCGGCCACCGGCCAGGACCACCGCGTCGAAGACCACGAACCGCAGTGTGCCCTGTCCGATCCGGCGGATGTGATCAGCGGGCAGACTGGGCCCATGCAGGTCACCTTGGTGCAGGAGGCGTCCACGCTCGACCCCGCCGAGAACCGGGACCGGCTGGCGGAGCTGACGCCCGAGGGCAGCGATCTCGTGGTCTTTCCCGAGGCCTACGCCCGCGACTTCGGCGAGCCGGGGTCCGATCTCAGCGACGCGGCCGAGGAGCTCGACGGCCCGTTCGCCACCGAGGTCGCCCGCGTCGCCGCCGCGCGCGGCACCACGATCCTGGCCGGCATGTTCGAGCGCAGCGCCGACCCTGCTCGCCCGGTCAACACCTTGGTCATGCGCGGCGCCGCGCAGGCCGACTACCGCAAGATCCACCTCTACGACTCCTTCGGCTACCAGGAGTCCGACCGCGTGACGGCAGGCCCCCTGAGTCCGGTGACCGTCGAGCTCGGTGGCCTCACGCTCGGCCTGATGACCTGCTACGACCTGCGCTTCCCCGAGCTCGCCCGTGCGCTGGTCGCCGAGGGCGCCGACGTACTCGTCGTCCCCGCCGCCTGGGTGGCCGGGCCGCGCAAGGTCGACCACTGGAGGACCCTGGCCCGCGCGAGGGCGATCGAGAACACCGCCTACGTCGTCGCCGTCGGCCAGCCCGGCCCGCGCTACTGCGGACACTCGATCGCCGTCGACCCTCTCGGCGAGGTCCTGGCCGAAGCCGGCGAGAAGCCCGAGTCCCTCACCGTGACCCTCGAACGCGACGTCGTCGACCAGGCCCGCCGGACCAACCCGTCCCTCGCCAACCGCCGGCTCTGAGGCTCGACCTCCTCCCGGCTACCCTCCCGCCCGTGCCCCCCACCGCCCCTCGCCGTCGTGCCGAGCGGGTCCCCCGACGCTCGCGGCTGCGGCCGGGTCGGCGCGTCGGGGTGATGGTGTGGGCGCTCGTGCTCGTCGCCGGGATGGCGGCGCTGGCCTACGCGGCGCTCCCGGACGCACCGGCGTACGTCGGCGAGAGCGGCGGCGTGGCGATCGCGGTGGCCTTCACGACCGGACTGCTCGCACGTACGGGTGGCCGTACGTTCGTCTACGGCGCCCTGGCCACCGCACTGGGTGCCGCCGTCGTCGTCACCGACGAGCCCGTGCTGCGCACCGGAGCCGCGGTGCTGACCTGCGTGGTCACTGCCGTCTTCGCGGTGATGGCGACCACCCCCGCGGCGACCGTGCTCAACGCGGCCCGCGAGGTGGTGGTGGCGATGCTCGTGGGTGTGGTCGGGGCCGCGGCGGTCGTGGGACTCGAGCCGACCGTGAGCCTGGACCGCTTCGCCTACACCACGCTCGGAGCCTCGCTCGCGCTCAGCCTGGTCGTGGTCTACCGCCTGGGCGCCGGCCTCCACGGTCTGGGTCGGCGGGGCCTGGTGGCTGTCGTGATCGGTGGTGGACTGCTCGCGCTGACCATGGCGTACGCCGAGGTGCTGCGCCGCTACGGAGCGCCCGACCTCGTCGACACGCTGCTCGAGGGTCGTTCGTGGGCCT
Source organism: Nocardioides agariphilus (assembly GCF_015352445.1). GTDB lineage: Bacteria > Actinomycetota > Actinomycetes > Propionibacteriales > Nocardioidaceae > Nocardioides > Nocardioides agariphilus. Next base: position 6,740 of record NZ_JADKPO010000014.1, on the reverse strand, counting down.
TGGAGACGCTGCACGGGGCCCCTCGTCCGGTGCAGGCGCTGCTCGGCGTGCCCGCCCTGGTGTGGGGCACGCACATGCGGGCACGGCGCCGACAGGGCTGGTGGGTCTGCGCGTTCGGCGTGACCGCGGCGGCCCAGGTGACCCATACCTTCTTGGATCCCACGCTGACGGTCACGCAGGCCGGCCTGACCACTGTGTACTCGGTCGTCCTCGGCATCGTCATCGGCGCGATCGTGATCCGGGTCGACGTACTCCTCACGGGCTCTCGGCGCGGCCGACGGGCTCGCACCGGCCACGAGGCCGGCGCCCTGCGCCCCGAACCGGGCCGTACGCAGCCGCTGCTGTGAACCTCTGGGCCACAGTGGGCTAAGTTCGGCCCGTGCCCCGCGAACAGCACGTCGAGATCCTCGCCGAGATGGTGGCCAACGTGCTCAGCATCACCGTCGAGGTGGGAGACACCGTCGCGGTCGGCGACATCGTCGTCCTGCTGGAGTCGATGAAGATGGAGATCCCCGTGATGGCCGAGGTGGCCGGCACCGTCACGGCCGTCAAGGTCGCCGACGGCGACGTCGTCCAGGAGGGTGACCCGCTCGTCGAACTCACCGCGTGACCCGAGGTCTCGTAAGGTGGTGCCCCTTGGAGGGGTGCCGGAGTGGCCGATCGGAACCGCCTTGAAAGCGGTCGCTGGCAGAGATGTCAGCCGCGGGTTCGAATCCCGCCCCCTCTGCTGCTACTCGCTGCCGCCGATCTCCTCCTCGACCTCGTCGTAGGCGAGGTCGTGCAGCCGCTGTACGTAGTGGTCGATGTCGACCAGGAGCCGCTTGAGCCCTTCGCGTACCTCATCGACGTCAGCGGTCTCCAGTACCTTCGGACCGTACGCCGCCAGCCGGCGCAGCAGTGCCGCGCGATCCCGCGCCGACTTGCCGTGCCGAGCCGACAGGGCGCTGTCGTCGGGGTCGAGGTGCTCGCGCTCCAGCGCGTCACGCACCGGGACCATGTGTCGGCGCACGCTCCACCGCCAGCCGCCCAGCTCGGCGGCGGGGACGGGCTCGTCGAGGGCGCGCTGCAGACCTGCGAGCGCGGTTGCCGTACTGATCGGGCGATCGAGCGTGGAGCGGGTCATCGAGACCTCCGCGACGGGGGGTGGACGTCGAGCGAGGAACCACGAGTGTGACTCGCGGCGCGACTGCCGGACAAGACACCCGGGCGAACTCGGGAAGAATTGTGGTGAAGTGCCCAGGAGACGGTTGAATCCGGCGTGTGGACCCAGCGCCTGACCCAGCGTTAGACCCAGCGCCTGAACCAGCGCCTGACCCAGCGCCTGACCCAGCGCCTGGGCCAGGGCGAGCGGCCGAGTACCGGCTCGCCCCCGCGATCGTGGCTCGATCCGCGGGTGCCGGCCTCGTGGCGCTGGGAGTTGTCGTCGTGGCCCTCACGGTCGTCTGCGCCGCCCTCGACTGGAGCCTCGCGGTGGTGGGCCTGGTCGCGACCGTCGGGCTCGCCCTGCTGCTGGGCGGGGTGTGGTGGGCGACCAAGCTGGCCTACGTCGTCCGGCTGGACCGGTTGGGCTACGAGGTCCGGCTGGTCAGGGGTGCAGGCGTGATGCGGGCTCGCTGGGCTGATGTGGCGGACGCCTCGACGGTTGCCGTACGCGGGGTGTCGTGCGTGGTGCTCGCCCTGCGTGACGGTCGGACGACGACCATCCCGGTGTCGCTGCTCAGCGGCGACCGCGACGAGTTCGTCGCCAGCCTGCGGGCCCGTCTGCAAGGCTGATTCGGCGCTCACGGACGCCTGCTTGTAGCCTGTCTGACGCTTCGGGGAGGCGTCGCCTAGTCCGGTCTATGGCGCCCGCCTGCTAAGCGGGTTGAGGGTCAAACCTCTCGCGGGTTCAAATCCCGCCGCCTCCGCAGCGAGTCGGTCCTCTCGGGCGCCCACCAGCGGGACAGGGAGGGCCGACTCACCCTGCCCGGACGCGAATTGCAAAGTTTTGCATTGCAATTAGTTGAGCCAAGAGCGGGCTGACGCCGGTCCCACGAGTTGGGGAGACTGAAGATTCGGACGGCGGGTACCACTCAGGCCACCGCTAGAGGGAGATGCTGATGACGATTCTTCGTAAAGCCGCGATCCTCGTAGCCGCTGCGGCGATGACGGTCGGGCTGGTCGGAGTGAGCTCACCGGCCGGCGCCGTCGACACGGGGTGGGACTGCCACTCCGGATGTGTCATCGGGGGCCGCTGACCAAGCGCCACACCAGACGTGAGACGGGACTCTCCGGCCGACCCCCCATGGCCGGGTCTCCTCAGGCCACCCCCCCGGCCGTGTCTCATGAACGAGGGCAGCGCCGCCGGCGCTGCCCTCGTTATACGTCTGGGTTATACGTCTGGGTTAAACGTCTGGGTCAAACGCCTGGGTCAAACGTCTGGGTCAAACGCCTGGGTTAAACATCTGGGGAGTCCGGGTTGCTGATCGCCTCATCGTCAGGTGCTTCGGGCTCGCCCTCGGCGCGGTCGGTGCCCGAGATGCCGAGCTGTCCCATCGTGTAGCCCAGCTGGAACCTGGTCTCGGCCTCGAACTCCTCCTTGAGGTCGGCGATGTACCCGGCGTAGGTCCGCGGGCTGACACCGAGCCGCTTGGCGCTGGCCGGGTCGGCGTACCCCTTGATCAGCATCCGGATCGTCATCTGCCGCTGCTCGTGCGCGATGTCGCGCTGGGCCGCACTGCCGCGACTGGTCCACGGTTGCGCGCGCTCCCAGGTGCGTTCGAACATGTCGACGAGGTAGGCCAGCAGGTTGGGTTCGCGGATCACCAACGCCGAGCCCGGACCGCCCGCTCCCGGGATGACCGCGATGCGGCGGTCGATGACGATCAGGCGGTTGAAGAACTCATCGAGCGTGCGCACCTCGGCGCCATGGGCAGTGACAGCGGCGACCCACCGCTGGGTGCCCGTACTGCGGCGGGCGCTGTGCTGGTACAGCGTGCGCATCTTGACCCCGCGCTCGAGCGCGGCCGTGTCGCGACGTGCGACGTCGTCGAGATAGGCCTTGAGGCCGGCGTTGTTGCGCTGGCCCTGGGGCTGTGCGGTGAGCAGCTCCTCCTCGGCGTCGGCGACCGCGGAGGCCAAGAAGGCCCCGATCGCCTCCAGGCCGGTGATCTCGGTGATCGGTCCGCGCTGCACCGGCGAGGAGCGCCGCCAGGTCTGGCCGAGCCCTGCGAACGCGCGCGCCCACTGCGTCGACTCCGCGAGCAGCTCGGCGGCCTGGGTGCCCATCGGCGAGACGACCTGGGCCTGGACGGTCGCCGGGTCGACGGCCTGCCACACCTGGTCGTCGGTGTCGAGGGTGAGCAGGCCGAGCCGCACCAGAAGGTCGAAGGCCTCACGGACCTCGGGCTCGGAGGTCAGCCGGGGATCGTCGGCCTGGAGCCCACCGGACGCGAGGGCATCGTCGTACAGCTCGGTGGCGCGCGTCTCGAACAGCGCGCGGTCATCAGGGCCGAAGTGCGACACCCACATCCCCTTCCGGCTACCCCCGGTCCGGATCATGGCATACCGATCGACGGCACGAGGCCCGGACCATCGGCTGTGATCCGGGCCTCGTGGCGTTGTCTGGCGGCTCTCAGACGCTCGCTTCACCGAGCCGAGCGCGGAGCCCGTCGAGCTCGGTCCAGAGCACGGCTGGAAGCTGGTCGCCGAACTTCTCGAACCACTCCTGGATCTGCGGCAGCTCGGCACGCCACTCGTCCGGGTCCACCCGCAGCGCGGCCTCGACCTGCGCGGGTGTCAGGTCCAGACCGTCGGTGTCGAGGGACTCGGGGGTGGGCACCCGGCCGATCGGGGTCTCGACCGCGGCCGCCTGGCCCTCGATGCGCTCGACGACCCACTTGAGCACGCGGCTGTTCTCGCCGAAGCCCGGCCACAAGAAGCCGCCGTCCTCATCACGCCGGAACCAGTTGACGTAGAAGATCTTGGGCAGCTTCGACGCGTCGTTGTCCTTGCCGACCTCGATCCAGTGGTTGAAGTAGTCGCCCGCGTGGTAGCCGATGAACGGCAGCATCGCCATCGGGTCGCGCCGCACCACACCGACCTGACCCACCGCCGCGGCAGTCGTCTCGCTCGACAACGTGGCGCCCATGAACGTGCCGTGCACCCAGTCGCGGGCCTCGGTCACCAGCGGGATCGTGGTCTTGCGCCTGCCCCCGAAGAGGATCGCGTCGATCGGCACGCCGCGCGGGTCGTCGTACTCCGGCGCCAGGATCGGGCACTGCTTGATCGGCGTGCAGTAGCGGCTGTTGGCGTGGCTGGACAGCTCGCCGGTCTCCTCGCTGATCTGGGGCGTCCAGTCCTCGCCCTTCCACGACGTGGCGTGGGCCGGCATGTTCTCCAGGCCCTCCCACCAGATGTCGCCGTCGTCGGTCAGGGCCACGTTGGTGAACACCGAGTTGCCCAGGTTGATGGTCTTCATCGCGTTGGGGTTGGTGTGCTCGTTGGTGCCGGGCGCGACGCCGAAGAAGCCGTACTCGGGGTTGACCGCCCACAGCCGGCCGTCCTCGCCGATCCGCATCCAGGCGATGTCGTCGCCGATCGACTCGACCTTCCAGCCCGGGATGGTCGGGGCGAGCATGGCCAGGTTGGTCTTGCCGCACGCGCTCGGGAACGCGGCTGCGACGTACTTCGTGACGCCGGCCGGGCTGGTCAGCTTGAGGATCAGCATGTGCTCGGCCAGCCAGCCCTCGTCGCGCGCCAGCACGCTGGCGATCCTCAGGGCGTAGCACTTCTTGCCCAGCAGCGAGTTGCCGCCGTACCCGGAGCCGTAGGACCAGATCATCCGCTCCTCGGGGAACTGCACGATGTACTTGGTCTCGTTGCACGGCCACGCCACGTCGGCCTGGCCCTCGGCCAGCGGCATGCCCACCGAGTGGAGTGCGGGCACGAAGTCGGCATCCAGCTCCTCCATGCGGCGCAGCACGTGGGAGCCCATCCGCGCCATCACGCGCATCGAGGCGGTGACGTAGGCGGAGTCGGTGATCTCGACGCCGAACATGGGCTTCTCGGCATCGAGGTGGCCCATCACGAACGGGATGACGTACATCGTCCGGCCCTTCATGCAGCCGGCGTAGAGCCCGCGCATCAGGGTCTTCATCTCCTCGGGGTCCATCCAGTTGTTGGTGGGCCCGGCGTCCTTCTCCTCGACGCTGCAGATGTAGGTCCGGTCCTCGACGCGTGCCACGTCGGTCGGGTCGGTGCGGGCGTGGAAGCTGTTGGGCTTCTTGGCCGGGTCGAGCCGGGTGAAGGTGCCGGAGGCCACCAGAGCGTCCGTGAGTTCGGTCCACTCCTCGTCGGAGCCCGTGCACCAGTGGATGCGGTCGGGCGTCGTGAGGGCGGAGACCCAGTCGACGAAGTCCAGAATCCCTTGGTGGGTGGTGGCCTGCTCGGCTGGAGCCTGCGTATCGGCGGTCATGAAGTCCCTCTCGGCCTGCGCTGCATCAGCGGGGAGTCGTCACGGGATCGCCCCAACTTCGTTGTCGGCGTCGGCGCCCGGAGAGCAAGTGCCCGCGAGGCTACTCGCGCATGGGCTGCCCACATATTGGATCGATCAACGGCTAGTGGCCCGGGTCACAAAGCACACTTTCGCCAGTGCCAGAAGGCCCTTTCTAGCCTGATGAGCCTGCTTCGGCAGCGTGAGCGAACGAGCCCACCATCGACTCGGCGGTCAGTCGGTGCAGGTCGTTGCGGGCGATCTGCGCCCCGCTGACGTCGTTGGGCGAGACCGCTTGCAGCACGTCGCCGGTGTGTGCGTCGAGCACCACCACGAGGCCGCCCTTGTCGCGCGCCCGATCGGCCGTCTTGGCCGCGGACCAGTGATCGTGGCTGGCGAACCTGACGTGCACGACCCAGCGGCCGCCGCCCGTGTCCAGCTGCATCCAGGCTGCCGTCACGGTCGCCGGTCGCAGCCGCCCCGTCAGGGTGTAGGTCTTCTGGCCGTCGACCGAGCAGCGCTGCCGTGCCGACTGCGGGCGGCAGCCCAGCCCGAAGACCGCCACCGCCGTCCCGAGCTCGACCGCGACCCGGCCCGTCAGCTCCGGCGGGTTGCCGCCTCCGGCGTCGTCGGCGACGAGGGTGGGCCCGCTCGTCGGCTCCTGGTCGGGTCCGCCGCCGAAGTCGCAGCCGCCCAGCGCCCCGGCCGCCAGCACGGTCACGAGCACCTGGACGAGCGCCGTACGACGTCCCCGCATGCCCCCATCGTCGCTCGCCCACTGATTTCGGCAACCTCCGGGCGTTCGGCTATCCTCGACCAGTCGTCCGGCCGGTCTCGTGATCAGCCTCCGCGGCAGGCGCCCGTAGCTCAACGGATAGAGCATCTGACTACGGATCAGAAGGTTTGGGGTTCGAATCCCTACGGGCGCGCCACTGTGATGTCTCGGGACATCGGCATGGGGCGAACCCTCAGGATGGGGGTTCGCCCTGCGTTTTGTGTGGCGGTGGTCCGGGTGGTCGGCCGAGTGGCTGGTAGTCGCGGGTGAGGTCGATGGTGAGCTCTCTGAGGAGTTCGCCGGTGGCGGCGTTGATGATGCGGACCTCGAGGTCTTGGACCAGGAGTAGGACGTAGGTTCGGGCGTGGGTTCGTCCGGTGGGGATGTGCCGTAGGCGGCCGGCCACGCGCAGGGTGACGGTGCCGGAGTTGTCGAGGCGGTCTTTGCGGACCCGGTCGATGGTTTCCGGGCGGGGGTGCCCGGGCGGAGCGG
>NZ_JADKPO010000013.1 GCF_015352445.1 Nocardioides agariphilus | reverse complement strand
CCGGGTGATGCCGAGGGTCTCGACGAGCTTTTCCATCCGCCGGGTGGAGACACCGAGCAGGTAGCAGGTGGCGACCACCGTGGTCAGCGCCCGCTCGGCCCCTCGACGCCGTTCGAGCAGCCAGTCGGGAAAGTAGGAACCCTCACGCAGTTTGGGGATCGCCACGGCCATCGTCCCGGTTCGGGTGTCGAAGTCGCGGGTCCGGTAACCGTTACGGGAGTTGGTCCGCTCCGGGCTGCGCTCGCCATAGCCGGCGCCGCAGATTGCGTCGGCCTCAGCCGACATCAACGCCTGCACGAACGTGGACAGCATGCTGCGCAGCAGGTCGGGCTCGGCGCGCTGCAGGTGGTCGGCCATGAACGCGGGCACGTCAATAGAGTTGGGGTCGACGGTCATCGTGGTGACTCCTTCAGTCGGACTTCGCAAGGTCTTCTGAAGGATCACGCGGTGGCCGTCGCTGTGTCAGGACGCCACGCTCAGGTCGGGCCCGTCGTACACCACGTCCCTGGACTCAACTAACCAGCGAGGGCGCTCAGCGCCGCGCGGCCCGAGCTTCGCAGGTCGAGGAAGGCGCGCCTGTCTGGAAACCCCGTGACGCGTCAGCAGTCTGCTCACCGGGTTTCGAGACGGTTGCTGCGCAACCTCCTCAACCAGCGAGGGCGGCCAGCGCCGCGCGGCCCGAGCTTCGCAGGTCGAGGAAGGCGCGCCTGTCTGGAAACCCCGTGACGCGTCAGCAGTCTGCTCACCGGGTTTCGAGACGGTTGCTGCGCAACCTCCTCAACCAGCGAGGGCGGCCAGCACCGCGCGGCCCGAGCTTCACAGGTCGAGGAAGGCGCGCCTGTCTCGAGACCCCGTGACGCGTCAGCAGTCTGCTCACCGGGTTTCGAGACGGTTGCTGCGCAACCTCCTCAACCAGCGAGGGCGGCCAGCACCGCGCGGCCCGAGCTTCACAGGTCGAGGAAGGCGCGCCTGTCTCGAAACCCCGTGACGCGTCAGCAGTCTGCTCACCGGGTTTCGAGACGGTTGCTGCGCAACCTCCTCAACCAGCGAGGGCGCTCAGCACCTCGCGGCCCGAGCTTCACAGGTCGAGGAAGGCGCGCCTGTCTCGAAACCCCGTGACGCGTCAGCAGTCTGCTCACCGGGTTTCGAGACGGTTGCTGCGCAACCTCCTCAACCAGCGAGGGCGCTCAGCGCCGCGCGGCCCGAGCTTCGCAGGTCGAGGAAGGCGCGCCTGTCTCGAAACCCCGTGACGCGTCAGCAGTCTGCTCACCGGGTTTCGAGACGGTTGCTGCGCAACCTCCTCAACCAGCGAGGGCGCTCAGCACCTCGCGGCCCGAGCTTCGCAGGTCGAGGAAGGCGCCTGTCTCGAAACCCCGTGACGCGTCAGCAGTCTGCTCACCGGGTTTCGAGACGGTTGCTGCGCGCAACCTCCTCAACCAGCGAGGGCGGCCAGCACCTCCCGGATCACCCGGGGGTCGAAGGCCAGGCCGGAGTGGGAGGCCGTGACCTCGACGGGTACGGCGAGCGGATCGACGCAGGCACGCCAGTCGACGATGCCGTCGCGCTTGGAGAAGATCGCGGTGAACCCGACGCCCTCGGGCACCGCCTGACGGCTCTCCTCGAAGCTCTGCCGGGCGCACTCGCCTGCCACGCAGTCCTCCGACATCAGCCCCGGCCAGCCGGCCCGGCTGAGCCGGACGAGCATCTCCACGCTCTTGGTCAGGGTCCAGTGGTGAGCGCCGGGAGCGAGCATCGGGCTGCCGAGCGTGACGATGCTCGCGACCAGGTCGGGCCGGCGTACGGCCAGCCCGCGCGCCAGCATCCCGCCGAGGCTGTGCCCGACGACGTGCACCCGGCTGCCGCGACGCAGCGCGATCGACTCGAGGCGAGTCTCCAGCTGCGCCGCCGCGTTGAGCGTGCAGCCGGCATTGACCTGGATGGAGGAGCGGTAGGTCCGGTGACCGTGCTCGCGCAGCACCCGTGCCATCGGCCGCAAGGTGCCGTCACCGGCGAGGAAGCCGGGTACGAGGATCACGGGTTCGGCGTGGCGCACCGAGCCGAGCCCGGCGTACGCGGACCGCCTGCGGGCGAGCCCACCGAGCGCACCGACGGCGTAGCGGCCGGCCTCGGTAAGCGCACTGGCCTCGCGCAGCATCGCACTGACTCCGGGAGCCGCGAAGCCCTCCGGGGTCAGCCACGGGGCCAGTGGCCCCTCGCTCGGTGCTGGGCCGATCGCCGTCACACCTTTCAGGTTACCTAGAAGTAACGTCTGATACCTCGAATGCTTGGATGGTCATCGTGACCGTCGTCTCCGCCGAGCTGTTCGCTCCCGGCGCACCCGGCGTCGAGCTGTGCTACCAGACATACGGCGATCCCGACGGCGATCCGCTGCTCCTGGTGATGGGACTCGGGGGTCCGATGACCTGGTGGGACCCGGAGCTGTGCCAGCTGCTCGCGGACCGCGGCTTCTTCGTGATCCGCTACGACAACCGCGACACCGGGCGATCGACGAAGGTGGGCGGTCGGGTCACCCGGTCGATGCTGGTGCGGGCGTTCGCCGGGCGCGCCGTGAGGGTGCCGTACTCGATCAGCGACATGGCCGCCGACGCGGTCGGCCTGCTCGACCACCTGGGCATCGGCTCGGCCCACCTGGTCGGCGTCTCGATGGGAGGCATGATCGCGCAGACGGTGGCCATCGAGCACCCGACCCGCGTCCGGTCGCTGACCAGCGTCATGTCGACGACGGGCCGCAGGTCGGTCGGCTGGCAGCACCCGCGCCTGATGCCGGTCCTGCTCGCCAGGCGCGGCCGCGGGCGGGCGGCCTACGTCACGGGCAGCGCCGCCATCTGGGAGTTGATCGGCTCACCGCTCTACCCCAGCGACCCGGCCGACGTCGTGGCCAAGGCGGAGGTCACCTTCGACCGTGGCTGGTCCAGCAGCGGGGTCCTGCGACAGATGCTGGCGGTCGTGACACAACCCAACCGGACCCGTCAGCTGCACGCCCTGAGGACGCCGACACTCGTCATCCACGGCACAGCCGACAAGTTGGTCCACCCCTCGGGCGGGCGCGCCACCGCCGCCGCGATCCCGGGAGCCGAGCTGCTGCTCATCGACGGCATGGGCCACGACCTGCCGCGCCCGCTGTTCGAGACCTTCGCCGAGGCCATCCGTCGAACAGCAGACCGGGCCTAGCCGAGTCGGCGCAGATCGCCCCCGCCGTACACGCGAGTCGGCGCAGATCGCCCGGCTGGAGGGGCGATCTGCGCCGACTCGGCGTCAGTCAGACAGGCGCTCGCCGGTGTCGGTGTCGAAGACGTGCACGCTCTTGGGGTCGGTGGTGACGTAGATGCGCTGACCCTTGGTGACGTGGTCCCGGCCACTGACGCGGACGATCACGTTGGACGGCGTGCCCTCGACATCGCAGTTGCCATAGACGAAGCCGTCGGCGCCGAGCTCCTCGACGACCGTGACGTCGACGGGCAGACCTTCGCCGTCACCGACCAGGCGCCAGGCCTCGGGGCGGACGCCCACGGTGATGTTGGCGTGTCCGGCACCCAGCTGCTTGGCAGCGGCAGGGTCGACCGGCACCGTGTAGCCGCCGATCTGGGCCTGGCCGTCCTTGCCGGCCTTGGCCTGGATCAGGTTCATCTGCGGAGAGCCGATGAAGCCGGCGACGAACAGGTTGACCGGCTTGTCGTAGAGGTTCAGCGGGGTGTCGACCTGCTGGAGGACGCCGAGCTTCATCACCGCGACGCGGTCGCCCATCGTCATGGCCTCGACCTGGTCGTGGGTCACGTAGACCGTGGTGACACCCAGGTCGGACTGCAGCTTGGCGATGTCGGTGCGCGTCTGCACGCGCATCTTGGCGTCGAGGTTGGACAGCGGCTCGTCCATGCAGAACACCTGCGGGCTGCGGACGATCGCGCGCCCCATGGCGACGCGCTGGCGCTGACCACCGGACAGCGCCTTGGGCTTGCGGGCGAGGAACTCGGTGAGCCCGAGGATCTTGGCGGCCTCGGCGACGCGCTTGTCGCGCTCCTCCTGCGGCACCTTGGCCATCTTGAGGGCGAACGCCATGTTGTCGGCGACCGTCATGTGCGGGTACAGCGCGTAGTTCTGGAACACCATCGCGATGTCGCGGTCCTTCGGGGCGACGTGGGTCACGTCGCGGTCCCCGATCAGGATCCGGCCGCCGTTGATCTCCTCGAGTCCTGCGAGCATCCGCAAGGAGGTGGACTTGCCGCACCCGGAGGGTCCGACGAGGACCATGAACTCTCCGTCGCCGATCTCGAGGTCGAGCCCCGGGACGGTTGGCTCGGGGTTCCCCGGATACCAGCGCTGAGCATTGTCAAAGGTCACTGTGGCCATGCTGAACTGCTCCCTTCACCGGCAGGTACGTGCCGGACGATCCGTCGTGAAGTGACGCGAGTCACGCTAGGGCGTCTGTCAAGGCGCGACCGACCCGGCTCGGGCTACGGACCTCAGGGAGTCGCCGCCGAGCAACGGCATCTCCATCACGACCGGCTCGTCGGCCTGGGGGTCGAGCAGGATGCGCACGGCCTCCTCGCCCATCTCGAAGAACGGCAGCGCGACCGAGGCCAGTGTCGGCCGCATCCACCGCCCGAGCTCGCTGCCGTCGAAGGAGATCACCGAGACCTCGCCCGGCACGGCCAGGGGGATGTCGGCCAGCGCGTGGTAGACACCCCACGCGATCCGGTCGTTGAGGCAGACCACGACCTTCGGTCGCCCGCCCGCCTCGAGCCACCCGGCCAGCGCGTCGTAGGCGTCGTCGAGGTTCCACGGACAATCGAGCCTCGCGGCGATCTGGGCCCCCGCGTCGCGAAGCCCCTCTTCGAGCCCAGCGATCCGCGCGGAGGCCAGCGCCTCCGACGTCGGGCTCTGGCCCACCACGACGATGTCGTCACGCACCCCGATGGACAAGATCGCCTCCGCGGCACGGCGACCGCCACCGTGGTCGTCAGGCAGGACGCTGGGGTACTTCGTCGAGCGGTCGACGCAGTTCACCGTCACCACCCGAGTGCCCTCCAGACCCTTGGGCAGCTTGATCGACGACGTCGTACGCGTCACGAACAGCAGCCCGTCGACCTGGCGGTCGACGAACTCGTGCACCAGGTCGGTCATCACGCCCTGGTCGCCGTCGGTCTCACCGATCATCAGCACGTGGTCCTGGGCCCTGGCCGCTGCGTTGGCGCCGGCCAGGATGCGCGCGGAGAACATGCCCCCGGCGACGTAGTCGGTGACCACGCCGATGATGCGCGTCGATGCGGTGCGCAGACTCTGGGCGGTGCGGTTGGGTCGGTAGCCCAGCTCGAGGGCCGCCTGGTTGACCCGGGCCTCGGTGTCGCTGGAGATCCGCATCTCCAGCGTGCGTCCGTTGAGGATGTAGGACGCGGTCGTGGCGGCCACGCCCGCGCGAGCAGCCACATCGCTCAGCGTGGGCTTGCTCGACCTGGACACGACCGTCTCCTCCCCTTGGTCTGACGCCGACGGGCCCGATTGGATCGAGCCAATTCGCTGTCGAAAGTGAACGGCCGACGTCCGCCTTGTTTCTGGATCGTTGCTTGACACCCGGAGGGGTCGCCGCAATGATCCTGCTGATTCGTTTCAGCAGTGAGGTCTATCACATGCGGGGTCGGATCGGCAGTCCCAACGAGGCGCCCGTGGCAACCGACCAGCTCGGGAAGGCGCCGCAACGCGATTCACGAGGAGAACTCCCAGGATGCGAATCCCCGTCAAGAAGAGCACATCACTGCTCGGCGTCGCGGCCCTCGCCGCTTCGTTGAGCCTCACCGCATGTGGTGGTGACAGTGGCGGCAGCGACAACGGCAACACCGTCACCATCTGGAGCAGCATCGACCAGCCCGTCCAAGACGGCCTGCTGAAGGCCCTCGAGGCAAAGGTCGGCAGCGACATCAAGATCGACTGGAAGAAGGTCGAGAACATCAACCAGCTGATCATGACCAAGATCCAGGCTGGCGACACCCCCGACATCGCCTTCATTCCCCAGCCGGGTGTGGTCAAGGACATGGTCAGTCTCGACGCGATCAAGCCGCTCGACGACGTCGTGCCCCAGGCCGACCAGGACAGCATGATCCCCGGCACGCTCGACGCCGGCACGGTCGACGGCAAGCTCTACGGCCTGCTCGTCTCGGCCAACGTCAAGGGCCTGATCTTCTACCCGAAGAAGGCGTGGGAGGCCAAGGGCTGGCCGACCGAGGTCGCCTCCATCGACGAGCTGAACCAGCTGACCGAGACCATCAAGGCCGACGGCGAGACGCCGTGGTGCATGGGCATCGAGTCCGACACCGCGACCGGCTGGCCGGCCACGGACTGGTTCGAGACCCTGGTCGCCAAGTACGGCGGCGTCGACGAGTACAACTCGTGGGTCGCCGGCGACACCAAGTTCGACTCCGACATCGTCAAGCAGGCGGCAGCGGAGTTCGAGCAGCTGATGTTCACCGACGGCAACGTGCTCGGTGGGCGTGAGGCGATCGCCAGCACCAACTTCGGCACCGCGGGCAACCCGATGTTCGACGCGAAGCCGGGCTGCTGGATGTACAACCAGGGCTCGTTCATCACCGGGTTCTTCCCCGACGAGATCAAGAGCGACCTCGACGCCAACGTCGGCGTGATGGGCTTCCCGCCCGCCACGGCTGGTGGCGACAACCCGGTCATCGGTGGTGGCGACATGGCCACGCTGCTCAACGACTCCGACAACGCCAAGAAGGTCATGGCCGCGCTGGCCGCGACCGACATCGGCAACGACGCAGCGGGCAGCAGCTCGTTCATCTCGCCGCACAGCGACTTCGACCCCGCGAACTACGCGGACGAGACGTCGCGCAGCTACGCCAAGGTCGCCTCCGAGTCGACGGGCTTCCTGTTCGACGGTTCCGACCAGATGCCCGGCGAGGTTGGTGCCGGCACCTTCTGGAAGGACATGACCGCGTGGATCAGCGGCCAGGAGGACCTCGACACGGCGCTGAAGAACATCGACGCCAGCTGGCCGAGCTGACCGAACTGACCGAGGCACTGAACCACCAGTAGCAACCAACCGCCGGGGGCGCGGGTCTAGCGCCCGCGTCCCCGGCGGTGCTTTGTTGGACCCAGAAGCAGCCCAAGCGACTCAGTCTTTCCCTGTCAGAAAGGTTCGCGGATGCTAGGCAAAGCACTTACCGCGCTCGTCACCGTCCTCATCGGTATCGGTGGGGCGCTGGCGGTGTACTACCTGTTGAACAAGATCGCCGAGCTCATGCCCGAGCGTTGGGAAGCCCGGATCAAGCCGTACCTCTACATCCTGCCGGCCTTCTTGGCGATCACTCTCTACCTCATCTACCCGGCCGTCCTCACGGTCATCAACAGCTTCAAGGACCGGTTCTCCCGGGAGTGGGTCGGCACCGAGAACTACACCGAACTGCTGAGCTCGCCCGCGTTCCGGGACACCCTGTTCAACACGCTGCTGTGGATCCTGATCGTCCCAGCCGTGACGGTGGTGCTCGGACTGGTGGTCGCCACGCTCGCCGACCGGCTCCAGCCCACGGGCGAGAAGCTCGCCAAGACGATCATCTTCTTGCCGATGGCCATCAGCATGGTCGGCGCCGCCACCATCTGGCGCTTCGTCTACTACGCAGCGCCTGCCGGCCAGGAGCAGATCGGTCTCCAGAACGCCCTGCTCGGCGTGTTCGGCAAGGATCCGGTCGCGTGGCTCCAGCAGAGCCAGTTCCACCTCAACAGCCTGCTGCTGATGGTGGTCCTGCTCTGGTCGCAGATCGGCTTCTCGATGGTGCTCCTGTCCGCCGCCGTCAAGGGCGTGCCGGTCGACACCCTCGAGGCAGCCCGCATCGACGGGGCCAGCGAGCGGCAGATCTTCTTCCGCGTCGTCGTACCCCAGATCAAGGGCACCATCATCACGGTGTTCATCACGGTGACCATCGGCGTGATGAAGATCTTCGACATCGTCTACGTGATGACCAACGGCAACTTCAACACCAACGTGCTCGGCAACGAGTTCTTCAACCAGTTCGCCACCAACTTCAACAGTGGCGCCGCTGCCGCCATCGTGGTGATGCTGATGGTCGCCGTGGTCCCGATCATGTGGTACCAGGTGCGGCACTTCAAGGCCGAGGAGGCAAACGCATGACCACCACGGCAACCACCGCCGCTGCGGCCACGCCGACCGCCGCCGAGCGCAAGAAGGCAGCCGGTCACGGCGAAGGCAACCCGGGCAAGGCCGGCTGGGCGACCAAGCTGGTCCTGGTCATCTTGTGCCTGCTGTGGATCGTGCCGATCTTCGGCACGTTCGTGACGTCCTTCCGTCCCCTCGACGACGCCAACAGCACAGGCTGGTGGCAGGTCTTCACCAAGCCGTCGATGCTCGGGAACCTGACACTCGACAACTACAGCAACGCCATCGACGGCTCCAACATGGGCAACGCCTTGATCAACAGCCTGGCGATCGCCCTGCCTGCGACGTTCATCCCGATCCTGGTGGCGGCGTTCGCGGCCTACGCGTTCACCTTCATGGAGTTCTGGGGTCGCGACTTCCTGTTCCTCACGATCGTCAGCCTGCTGGTCGTGCCCAACTACGTGGCGTTCGTGCCGTTGCTGAAGGTCTACCGCGACCTCAACCTCAACGGCACCTTCGCGGCGGTGTGGCTGGCTCACATCGGCTTCGGCATGTCGCTGGCGATCTACATCCTGCGCAACTACATGGCAACGCTGCCCAAGACAGTGATCGAGTCCGCCAAGATCGACGGGGCCAGCCACTACCAGACGTTCTTCAAGCTGATCCTGCCGATGTCGGTGCCTGCGCTGGCCTCGTTCGCGATCTTCCAGTTCCTCTGGGTGTGGAACGACCTGCTGGTCGCGCTGCTGTTCATCGGTCCGGGTGAGAACGAGCCGGTGACCATCGGCCTGACCCACCTCAAGCAGCAGCTGGGCCAGGGCTGGGAGCTCACGACGGCCGGCGCCTTCATCACGATGCTGGTGCCAGTGGCCGTGTTCCTGGCTCTGCAGCGCTTCTTCATCCGTGGTCTGACGGCGGGCGCCGTCAAGGGCTGAGCAGCATCGACCGTACGACGCCCGGGCAGGTCACTGCCCGGGCGTCGTGCATCACCGGAGGATCACCATGTTGTTCCCGCGCGTCCACGACGGGCCTTCGCGCACCGCCTTGACCTTGACCGAGGTCGAGGACGCCTTGCCAGTGATCTCGTGGCTCGGCGTGGTCTCGACGAGCTCGACCACCGAGGTGGAGGACGACGGGTTTGTGGCCGTGGCCAACGGGCCGGGCCTGCCGCTGCTCGGCGAGCACGGTCGAGGCCGGTTCACGCGACCGCACCTACGAGGCCACCGCACGGGGGGCGGGGGCTGGAGCACCTGGTTCCGGGCCACCTCCCACGAGGTTGCCGATGACCGACTGGTGGTCCGGGCTGTCGATGACGCTGCCGGCCTGGCGCTGGTCTACGAGCTCGAGGCGGTGGCCGGCGGCGGGCTGCGCGGTCGGGCGACGGTGACGAACTCGGCGCCCGAGGGCGACTATGTCGTGCAGGGCCTGGAGATCGTGATGCCCCTGGCCGATGACCACGTGGAGCTGCTCGACTTCACCGGCCGTCACGAGCGCGAGCGCAGCCCGCAACGCCACCCGGTCGAGGACGGGCTCTGGCTCCGCGAGGGCTTCGGCGGGCGTCCTGGGCTCGATGCCGCCACGATGGTGGTGGCGGGCACGCCCGGCTTCTCGACCACCACCGGCCACGTCGTCGGCGTGCACGTCGGCTGGAGCGGCAACTCCGTCCTACGCGTCGAGCGCACCGCCGCCAGCGGCGCCACCATCGGCGGCGGGGAGCACCTGCTGCCCGGAGAGGTCGTGCTGCCGCCGGGCGCGTCGTACGCCTCTCCTTGGGTGTACTTCGTGGCGGCCGACGACGGTCTCGACGGCCTGGCCGCCCGATGGCACGGCTACCTGCGATCGCTGCCCGCGCACCCGACCGTGCAGCCCGTCGTGCTGAACGTCTGGGAGGCCGTGTTCTTCGACCACGACCTCGACCGGCTCGCGCAGATCGCCGATCGGGCAGCACGCGTGGGCGTCGAGCGGTTCGTGCTGGACGACGGGTGGTTCCACGACCGTCGCGACGACACCGCCGGTCTGGGCGACTGGGTCGTCGACGAGAAGGTGTGGCCCGAGGGGCTGGATCCGCTGATCGAGCACGTGAGATCGCTGGGCATGGAGTTCGGGCTGTGGTTCGAGCCCGAGATGGTCAACCCCGACTCCGATCTCTACCGCGAGCACCCCGAGTGGATCCTGTCGGCGGGTGACCGGGTCCCGCTCGAGCACCGCCACCAGCAGGTGCTCGACCTGACCCGCCCCGAGGTCCTCGACCATCTCTTCGACCGGGTGCACTCCGTCCTGTCCGCCCACGCCATCGACTACGTGAAGTGGGACCACAACCGCGACCTGCTCGAGGCAGGGTCCGGGGCACGCGAGGGAGCACCCGCCGTACATGCCCAGACCCTGGCGTTCTACGAGCTGCTCGACCGGCTGCGCGCCGCCCACCCCGACGTCGCGTGGGAGTCGTGCGCGTCGGGCGGTGGCCGCATCGACCTCGGAGTGCTCGAGCGGGTGCAGCGCGTGTGGACCTCCGACATGACCGATGCCGTCGCACGCCAGCAGATCCAGCGCTGGACGACGCAGCTCGTCGCGCCCGAGTACGCCGGCGCCCACATCTCCGCGCCCACCTCCCACACCACCCACCGCACGCTGTCCCTCGACTTCCGGGCGGCCACCGCGCTGTTCGGGGCGTTCGGCATCGAGTGGGACCTCACCGACGCGAGCGACGCCGACCTCGAGTCGCTGGCGCAGTGGATCGACCGGTTCAAGCGGTTCCGCCCGTTGCTCCACTCGGGTCGAGTCGTTCGTCCTGAGTCCAGCGATCCGGCGGTCCTCCTGCACGGCGTCGTCGGCGAGGACGAGGCCCTGATCGCGCACGTCCAGCTCGACGAGTCGGCGCACAACCGCGGGGTCCAGGTGCGCGTGCCCGGACTCTCACGCGACGCGCTGTACTCCCTGTCCTGGGAGGGCCCGCTCTCGCAGAAGGAGACCAGCATGTCGGTGCGGCCCTTCGCAGGTGGGCCGACCGAGGGCCTGCCGGTGGGTGGCGGGGTGCTGGCGTCGCGGGGCTTCTGGATGCCCCGGATGCGTCCGGAGACCGTGACGCTGGTGCGGGTCGCGCGTCAGTAGGTCCCGAGGATCTTCTTCGGTGTGCCTGGCGGTGGCAGCCGCTGCACGGAGACGCTGCCCATCAGGGCCATCCCCTTCACGCGGACGACAGGTGAGTCGGGGCTGAGCGCAGGGGCCACCTTGTCCTTGGCCTGGTGGAACTCCCCCATGATCGGCACGCCGCTCACCACGACGTTGGTGCCGGCGTCGATGATCACCTTCACCTCTGCCATCACCGCGTTGGCCGTGATGGTGATGTCGCGCTCGGCGAACGTCGCACCGCGCAGGTCGAGGGTGACGCTGCCCATCAGTGCGAAGGCCGTGTGGCTCGCCGGCACCAGCCAGGCACCCTGGCGCTTGCACTCCCCCATCACCGCGATCGAGGAGTTGTGGGTCGTGGAGGCGGGCAGCACCTCCCGTTTGGGCACGGGGAGCGAGGTCGGCTCGTGGGCCGGCAGGTCGACGGTGATGGGCACCAGGTCGGCGTAGGTCTTGGCGGAGTAGGTCGCCTCGAGGCGCTCGTCGAGCTCGTCGAGGTCGATACGTCCCTCGCCTGCGGCCTCGCGCAGGATCTCGGCCACCTTGTGACGGTCGTCGTCGGAGACCCGCAGCTGAGCCGGATCCCAGTTGATGTCACCGCGGTCCATGGACATGGGGAAAGGTTAGACCGGTGTCGGCCGGGGCTTCCGGGCGACGAGCACGTCCCGCTGGATCGCGTGATCGACGCGGTGCTCGAGCGCCCGGTATGGGCCGGCGTCGAGCGGCTCGAGACCGGCGCCGGCCAGGATGCCGAGGGCTTCGTCGCGCGCAGCGACCCGCACGTTCCAGGCGATCCCCATCGCACCGCCTGGTCGGAGCACCTCTGCCCATACGGGCACCGCCTCGCGCAGCAGGTCGAGCGGGCTGCGGGCCAGCCGGCCGCCGGACCGGCTGCCGTGCTGGACGCCGTACGGCGCGTCCGTGACGACAGCGTCGAAGCTCGCCGCCTGGTGCACGGCACGGGTGTGCACGGTGTCGGTGTTGGCCACGTCGACGTTGAGCGCCCGCCCCGCCTTCCACTCCTCCTTCGTCGCACCGACCTCGGCGTGGAAGCGGCGGCCGAGCCTGGCGCCCTCACGGCGCAGCGGGTTGATCTCCACGGAGTGCTTGAGGCGCTTGTCCTTCAGCCACTTGCGGAGGAACGCGGCGTAGGTGTCGAAGTCGCGGTCGTCGACATCGACGCCGGCGGCGTGCCAGCCGTTCATCAGCACCTGGTTGAGGGTGGTGCCGCGCCCGCACATCGGGTCGAGGATCCGCAGCGGAGCCTCGCGCTCCCGCCCGCTCCAGACAGTGACGTTGAGGAGCAGCTTGGTGAACACCTCGTTGGTCTTGCCGGGGTACTTCAGGATCGTCAGCAGGTCGTCGTCGAATCGGTCGCGACGTGAGAGCTCCACCGGTCTGAGCATCTCGCCGCCCCTCTCGAACAGGGCCATGGCGGTCGAGACGTCGCCGATGAGGATGAGGTCGGCGGCCGTGAGATCACCGTCGAACGCGAGGTAGGGAACGCCGGCGATCCTCGTCGGCGACGCCTCCCCGAGCCGCCCCTCCAGCCGCGTACTCGCCAGCACACCCAGCTCGGCGACGGTCAGTGACACCGAGGCGTCGGCGTAGACACGGTTGGCCGACGGGTGCACGAGCAGGGCGTAGGACCGCACGAACGACAGTCTGGACTAGCGTTCGTCCGTGGCTGAACCCGACTTCCAGTACTCCGACCTGCTCCCGCTCGGCCCCGACGAGACGCCGTACAGGCTGGTCACGACCGAGGGTGTCTCGACGTTCGAGGCGAACGGGCGGACCTTCCTCGAGGTGGCGCCGTCGGCGATCCGGGCGCTCACGGCCGAGGCGATGCACGACATCTCGCACTACCTGCGGCCCGCACACCTCGCGCAGCTGCGGCGGATCATCGACGACCCCGAGGCCTCGGGCAACGACCGGTTCGTCGCCCTCGACCTGCTGAAGAACGTCAACATCTCCGCGGGTGGCGTCCTGCCGATGTGCCAGGACACCGGCACGGCGATCGTGATGGGCAAGAAGTCGGAGGGGGTGCTGACCGGCGCCGACGACGCCGAGGCGATCTCGCTCGGGGTCTACGACGCCTACACCAAGCTCAACCTCCGCTACTCCCAGCTCGCACCTCTGACGATGTGGGAGGAGAAGAACACGGGGACCAACCTCCCCGCCCAGATCGAGCTCTACTCGACGCCGGCCGATGCTGGTCAGGAGGCCGGGCACGGTCCGGAGTACAAGTTCCTGTTCATGGCGAAGGGTGGCGGCTCGGCCAACAAGTCGTTCCTCTACCAGGAGACGAAGGCGGTGCTGAACCCACAACGGATGCTGGCCTTCCTCGACGAGAAGATCCGATCGCTCGGCACGGCTGCCTGCCCGCCGTACCACCTGGCCGTCGTCATCGGCGGCACGTCGGCGGAGTACGCACTGAAGACCGCGAAGTACGCATCGGCCCACTACCTCGACAACCTGCCGACCTCGGGATCCCTGTCGGCACACGGGTTCCGGGACTTGGAGCTCGAGGAGGAAGTCTTCAAGCTCACTCAAAGTTTCGGTATCGGCGCGCAGTTCGGCGGGAAGTACTTCTGCCACGACGTACGCGTGATCCGGTTGCCGCGCCACGGTGCGTCGTGCCCGGTCGCGCTGGCGGTGTCGTGCTCGGCCGACCGGCAGGCGCTGGGGAAGATCACGTCCTCCGGCGTGTACCTGGAGCAGCTCGAGACCGACCCGGCGCAGTACATGCCTTCTGCTGGAGTGGCTGAGGACATCGCCGGCGGGTCGGTGGTGAACATCGACCTTCGCCGCCCGATGTCCGACATCCTGGCCGAGCTCTCTCGGCACCCCGTGAAGACCCGGCTCTCGCTGACCGGCCCGCTGGTCGTCGCGCGCGACATCGCGCACGCCAAGATCAAGGAGCGGCTCGACGCGGGCGAGGAGATGCCGGCGTACCTCCGTGACCACGCCGTCTACTACGCCGGCCCCGCCAAGACGCCGACCGGCATGGCGTCGGGATCGTTCGGCCCGACGACAGCCGGGCGGATGGACTCCTACGTCGAGCAGTTCCAGGCCGCCGGTGGCTCGAAGGTGATGCTCGCCAAGGGCAACCGCTCGAAGGTCGTGACAGCGGCCTGCGAGTCGTACGGCGGGTTCTACCTCGGCTCCATCGGCGGCCCCGCCGCGCGGCTGGCGCAGGACTGCATCCGCTCGGTCGAGGTGCTGGAGTACCCCGAGCTCGGGATGGAGGCCGTCTGGAAGATCGAGGTCGAGGACTTCCCGGCGTTCATCGTCGTCGACGACAAGGGCAACGACTTCTTCACCGACCCCGCCGGCACCGTCACCGTGCCGCTGTCCGGGATCCGCGTCCGCTCCGACGGGTGAGGCCTCGCCTGGCTGCGGCTGACGTCATACGTTCTGGTCGCTATAGCGACCACTTCGTATGACGTCCCGCCGGATCACGCCCACCCGCGAGAGCGCAGTGCCTCGCAGATCTGCTCGAAGAACTCGTCGGCGGCGACCCGGAGACCGAGCAGGGGCAGGCGGAGCACGATGTCGTGTCCGAGCGTCACGTGGTTGTGTCGGAGGGCGTCCCCGACGATCTGTTCGGCCCACGAGTGGTGGATCCCGTCGATCTCGACGACCACACCCCATTCGTCCCAGTAGACGTCGAGGTAGTACCGGCCGTGACGCCCGCGGCGGACGACCTGCCTCGTGGGCTCGGGGATCCCACGCCGCCGGCACTCCCGCGCGAAGTCCAGCTCACCGAGCGACCTCACGCCACCCATGAGGTCGAGCACGACCTGCTGGACCAGGATGCGGCGCTTGTCCCGCAAGATGCGCAAGAGCTCGAGGGCGATCGCCTCCACACTGGCGATCTCCTGCTGTACGGCCATGGTCAACACCAGTGCGGCCTGCCGGTCCGACTGCGCCCACAGGGCCGCGCGGACGGCGGCGACCTCTGGCCGGGCGCGCGGCAAGCCGGATCCCACCACGTCGTCCGCGTGCCAGCGGCGCGTCTGCCGGATGTCGAGGCCGCGGGCCCGACGTACGCGAGCGCCTCGCGGAACCGACACCCGGATCCGGTCTGTCTGGTACCGCTGGAGTCCAGCGACCTCGAGGGCGGCGGCACCGTCGAGGAAGGCTCGTGGCCCCGCCTCGAAGACGGCCGCCCACAGCTGTTGGGTCCGCGTCAAGGAGCCTGTCGTCATCGAGACGGATTGCGAGCCGACCCGTCGCCAACGACCAGCGCGGACGTTGGCGCGTACCTCGGCCCTGGTGACCCCGACGGCGTACAGCTGGATGCGCGAGATGACACCGCCTTGCGCCTGCGCGACCTCACGGACCGGATCGTGGGGTGAAGGCACCGGCAGAGAATGGCCCGATCAAGGGTCCGCTCGCTTGCCGCGCACGCAGTCCTGTGGATGACCGCCAGGACGTCATACGAAGTGGTCGCTATAGCGACCAGAACGTATGACGTCCGCCCCGAAACCCAGGGTCAGCCCTTGCCGAACCCGGCCTCGCGGGCCTTGACGATGGCATCGCCGCGACCGGAGGCGTGCAGCTTGGCGTAGATGGAGCTGATGGTGTTGCGGACGGTCTTGTCGGAGACGTACGTCGCTCGCGCGATGGAGTCGTTGGAGGCGCCGGAGGCCAGGAGGTCGAGTACCTCGCGCTCGCGGTCGGTCAGGTCGGGGAAGGGCGGAACGTCGGACTGGGCATCGGACTGGGCATCGGACTGGGCATCGCGCTGGCCGGCCGGCCGGGCGGAGGCGAAGTACGTCGCCACGCGAGCGGCCAGCGACGCCCCGAAGACCATGCCGCCGGCGGCCGCGGCCCGGACCGCGTTGAGCACCTCGTCGGCCCCCGAACCCTTCAGCAGGTAGCCCGAGGCCCCGGCCCTGACAGCGGCCAGGACGGTCTCGTCGTCGTCGTTCATGGTGAGCATCACCACGCGGGTGGCGGGGTGCCGCCCGGTGACGAACCGCGTGGCCTCGATGCCATCGAGCTCGGGCATCTGGATGTCCATGATCACGACGTCGGGCGTTGTGTCCGCCACGAGGTGCAGAGCAGACCGGCCGTCGGCTGCGGACCCGACCACGGTGATCCCGTCCAGCGCCCCGAGCAGTGCCACCAGGCCTTCCCGCACGATCGCGTGGTCGTCGACGACCACGACCCGGATGTCACCCATCGATGCTCACCTCCGAGGACGCCGAGGACAGGGGCAGCCAGGCTCGCACGTACGTTCCGCCGGTCGGAGGGCAGGTCACCTCGCTACGCCCACCCAGCTCGTCCGCACGTTCGCGCAACGAGACGAGCCCGACGCCGACCTGCGCTTCGGGTGCGATGCCCGCCCCGTCGTCGGACACCTCCACCAGCAGCTCGCCGTCACCGACGGCGAGCCGGACGGTGGCTCGGGTAGCCGAAGCGTGGCGGGCCACGTTGGTCAGCGCCTCCGACACGATCCGGTAGGCCGCGACCTCGACGGCCGCGGGCAGACCGGCCACGGTGGAGGCCGACACCGACACGGCGGGTCCTCCGGACGCGGTGATCGACTCCGCCTGCTGTGCCAGCGCGCCGACCAGACCGCGGTCGTCGAGCGCCGGGGGGCGCAGGTCGTGCACGAGCCGGCGTACGTCGGCGACGACCTCCTGCACGTGCGAGCTCAGGGACGCGATGGTGCACTCGGCTCCTGCGGGGTCCTTCCCGACCAGGAGCCGTGCGGACTCCAGCTGGTAGACGATGCCGCTGAGTGAGGGTCCCAGGCCGTCGTGCAGGTCGCGGCGGATCCGCCGCCGCTCCTCCTCACGGGCGACCACCAGCCGCTCACGGCTCTCCTGCAGCTCCTCGGCGAGCTGCCCGGTGCGCACGGCGCTGGCGGCCTGACGGACCAGATCGGCCAGCAACTGCTCGTCGCGACCGCTCAGCCGGCTGCGCAACCCGCGCACGGGCAGCACGACACGGCCCACCTCCCGCTCGCGGTAGGTGATGGGGAGCGTGCGCACCTCTGCGGGCTCGTTGCCGTGGACGGCGACCAGGCGCTCACCCGAAGGCCGGTCGACCTCGAGACGCACGAACCCGATCCTGAACGCGGTGGCCACGGCATCGGTCACCGCCGCGAGCTGCTCGCCCGCCTCATCCGAGCGCTCCAGCGTCGAGGCCAACCCGGCCACGACGTCGTACGGCGCCTCGCGCTGGCCGAGCAGCACGCGACGGACCGTGGCCGAGAGGCGCTGTCGCAGTGGCCCGTAGAGCACCGCCGTCAGCAGCAGCACGACCACCACGACCTGCCGTTCGTCGAGGTTGTCTCCGAGCACGGCACTGAGGCCGGCGACGACCAGCAGGTCGACGGCGACGAGCGACACCGACAGCACAGCGAAGACCAGCGTCGCGTTGAGCAGGTCCTCCACCGGCACGAGTCCGGGCCGCACGATGCCGATCGTCACCGCGACGCCCGGAAGGACGACCACGACGAAGAGCACCACGTCGTTGATGAACCCGAGGTCGGAGAACAGCGAGAAGGCCAGCGCGACAGCGCCGACCTCGACCGACCACAGGAGCCAGCGGGTCCGGTCGCGCTCCGCGCCGACCGCTCTCCGGTGACGCACCACGGCCGAGGCCATCGCGACCAGGACGCCTACCAGCGTCAGGGTGTTGGCGATGGGCAGCACCGCATCGGCGAGGCCAGCCGGCAACGGCAGGGCGCCGGCGTCGAGGTCGAGCCCAGCGGGCACGTCCACCTCGGCGATGAGGCCGTTGGCTGGCGCCACGATGACGAGCAGTCCGGACGCTGCCATCACGCCGAGCGCCGCGCGCCCGGCGGTGCCCCAGCGTCCGACGAGGAACCGCCCCGTCGGGAAGACCAGCAGCAGCGCGGCCACCGTCATCGGCAAGAACGCCCCGAACCTGTTGAGGAACCACAAGGCAGTGCCCGCGCCGGGCAACGCCTCGTCGGGCCGGATGCCGTAGCGGACCCACGACTGCGCCAGTGCGTCGAGGCCCCAGACGACCCCGAGCCCACCGAGCAGCCAACCGAAGCGGCGGGGATCCGAGCCGCGGACGAGGGCGAGCACGACGCCTGCGCAGACGCCGAACACGACCCCGAGCCCGGCGAAGGGCCACCCCGGGCCGGATGCCAACTCGACACCCGGGCCGGACGCCGGGGTGGCAACGTCGAGGGCGGCCGTGATCGCCAGCAGCAACACGGTCACCACGGGGAAGAGGGCGGGTACGACGATCCGCTCGCGCACGTCGTACCCGCCCTGAGTCACTCGCACATCCTGCCTGTCGCAGCTCACGAAGCCCGGTAGGCCTTGTCGCCGACCAGGAAGCCGACCGACAGCACCAGCACCCACAGTGCGCCGGGCAGGATCGCCATGTACTGCACCGGCGCGACGCCGGAGACGACCGTCAGGCCGCCCAGCACCAGCGAGGTGATGCCCATCCACCGCGGCACGGCGCCCTGCCGCCACGCGGAGAAGACCGCGAGGGCCGAGAGCCCCGCCAGCAGCCAGCACCACGGGATGGTGCCGGTCCAGTGGTTGAACATGGCCGCGTTGCTGGCGAGCACATGGTCCTCGATGCCGATCGCGAACTCGGTGTTCAGACCCGTGCCGAGCACCGTGACGACGGCAGTGCCGACCAGGCCGGCGGAGGCGACCATTGGCACGATGCTGTCATCGAGACGCGCGGCCAGCCGACGGTGCAGGCCAGCGGCGAACACGACCAGGGCCAGGGCGGCGAGGCTTGCCACGACCTGGAAGGCGACGATCTGGACCGACTGGTCGGCAACCTTGGCGAGGATGGCGTCCTCGTCCTTGACGATCGACTTGTCGTAGACCGCGTTGATCAGGCTGGAGGACACCATGGTGCCGAAGCCCAGGACGCCGGCTGCGACGCCTGCCAGCGCCCATCTGGAGGACGTACGACGGGCGGGACCGGCCGGCGTGCCGCTCACGGGCACGTCGGACCGGACGGGGTTGCGGGTGGTGACGTGGGTTGTCATCTCGGTTCCTTCTGTCTCGGTGGACCGCCCGGTGAGGGCGACGTCGAGAACGGTGCCGGGCCGGATGTCCCGCTGCCCAGGGACAAACCGGCACACCTCGGGTTGGATCGCCTCATGGAGCTGGCGCGGGCGCAGTCGGAGCGCGGGGAGCTGGTGCTGCGGCGCCGGCAGCACGGCATCCTCGAGCTACGTGCCAACGGTGTCTTCGTGATGGACACCGCCGAGACGACGAGCGAGCGCGCGCTGGCCACCGAGGCGCTCGCCCGCCACGACGACCCCGCCGTCGTCCTGGTGGGCGGCCTCGGGCTGGGCTTCACACTGGCCGAGGTGTTGGCCGACCTGCGCGTACGCCGGGTCGTCGTCGCCGAGATCGAGCCCGCGCTCGTCGGGTGGCTGCGCGACGGCACGGTGCCACACGGTCCCGCACTGCTGGCCGACCCGCGGGTGGAGGTGTCGGTCGGCGACGTGCGCGAGCTGCTCGCCGACGCCGGTGAGGCGACGTACGACGTGGTGCTGCTCGACGTCGACAACGGTCCGGGCTACCTCGTGCACGACGCCAACGCAGCCCTCTACGGGCCCGACCTCCTCGCCGTGACCAGGCGCGCCCTGCGAGACGACGGTCTCTGCGTGGTGTGGTCAGCCGCCCGCGACGCGAGCCTGGGTCGCACCATGGCCGAGGTGTTCGGGGAAGCGGAGGAGGCGGCCTACGACGTCGACCTGCAGGGTCGCGACGAGCAGTACTGGCTCTATCTCGCGCGGGTACGTTCGACCTCATGAGCTACCGCGTCGAGCACGACTCCATGGGCGAGGTGCGCGTCCCCGAAGAGGCCCTGTGGCAGGCCCAGACCCAAAGGGCCGTCGAGAACTTCCCGATCAGCGGCCAGCCCCTCGAACCCTCACTCATCCATGCCCTGGCCCTGATCAAGGGCGCCGCCGCCCGCACCAACGCCGCGCTCGGCAC
This sequence comes from Nocardioides agariphilus, assembly GCF_015352445.1. Classification (GTDB taxonomy): domain Bacteria; phylum Actinomycetota; class Actinomycetes; order Propionibacteriales; family Nocardioidaceae; genus Nocardioides; species Nocardioides agariphilus. Next base: position 114,684 of record NZ_JADKPO010000013.1, on the reverse strand, counting down.
CCTCACCGCCGAGCAGGCCGACGCGATCCAGCAGGCCGCGGGCGAGGTGGCCGAGGGTCGGCACGACGACCACTTCCCCATCGACGTCTTCCAGACCGGGTCGGGCACCAGCACCAACATGAACGCCAACGAGGTCATCGCGACCTTGGCCCAACGAGCGGGCGTCGAGGTCCACCCCAACGACCACGTCAATGCGGCCCAATCGTCCAACGACACCTTCCCGTCGGCGATCCACGTCGCGGCCGTGCTCGGCACCCGCGACCTGCTCGCGGGCATGGCGGCGTTGCACGCCGCTCTGGTCGCCAAGAGCGACGAGTACGCCGATGCCGTGAAGTCCGGCCGCACGCACCTGATGGATGCGACCCCGGTGACCCTCGGCCAGGAGCTCGGCGGCTACGCGGCCGTGGTCGACCGGAGTCGCGAGCGGGTCGAGACCGCACTGCCGCACGTGCGCGAGCTGCCACTGGGCGGCACCGCTGTCGGCACCGGCATCAACACGCCGCCCGGGTTTGCCGAGCAGACCATCGCGCACCTCAACGAGGCCACAGGCGAGCGGTTCGTCGAGGCGCGCAACCACTTCGAGGCGCAGGGCGGACGCGACGCCATCGTGGAGCTGAGCGGCGCGTTGCGCACCTACGCGGTGGGGCTGGTCAAGATCTGCAACGACCTGCGCTGGATGGCCAGCGGCCCGACGACCGGGCTGGCCGAGATCCACCTCGCCGATCTCCAGCCGGGGTCGAGCATCATGCCCGGCAAGGTCAACCCGGTGATCCCTGAGGCCACCTTGATGGTGTGCGCCCAGGTGATCGGCAACGACGCGACGATCGCCTTCGCCGGGTCGTCCGGCAGCTTCGAGCTCAACGTGATGCTGCCGGTCATCGCGCGCAACGTCCTCGAGAGCGAGCGTCTGCTCGCCAACGCCAGCCGACTGCTGGCGCAGTGCGTCGACGGCATCACCGCCGACCGCGAACGGATGCGCCGCTACGCCGAGTCATCACCGTCCGTGGTCACCCCGCTCAACAAGTACGTCGGGTACGAGGCCGCCGCCAAGATCGCCAAGCAGGCCCTTTCGGAGGGTCGCACCATCCGGGATACGGTCGTCGCTCTCGGGTACGTCGAACGCGGCGAGATCTCCGAGGCACAGCTGGACGAGGCGCTCGACGTGGAGAGCATGACCGGAAGGTGAGCAGGCCGTGATCATCGACGACCCGGCGCACGTGCGTCAGCAGTACCTCACCGAGGACAACCTGGAGACCCGGCGCTCGGTCTGGCATCCGACGGCCGACGGACGCGACCCGACAACGGTCGCCCTCGACGCGATCGTCGACGAGCGACCGCTGCGGGTGCTCGAGGTCGGTCCCGGCACCGGCGGGTTCGCCGCTCGCGTGGCGGTCGCACTCCCCGGCGTACGCCTGACCGCCATCGACCAGTCCACGCGCTTCGTGGAGCTGACCCGAGCACGAGGGATCGACGCCCGCGAGGGCGACGTGCAGGAGCTGCCCTTCGGCGACGAGGCCTTCGACGTGGTCGCTGCCCTCTGGATGCTCTACCACGTGCCCGACGTCGCGCGGGCACTCGGCGAAGTACGCCGGGTGCTCCGGCCCGGCGGTCTGTTCGTCGCGGCCACCAACGGCGACGCCCACCTCGCCGACCTGCGAGTCGAGGCCGGCGGCGCCCCGGTGGTCTCGCGGTTCAGCACGCAGAACGGCGAGCAGCAGCTGCGCGAGCACTTCGACGAGGTGACCCGGGTGGACCTGCAGCCCCGGGCGGTCTTCGCCGACAGCTCGGTCGCCCAGGCCTACCTCCAGTCCTCCGGCGAGGACGTCACGTGGCGAGTGCCGCCGTTCGACGAGCCCCGCCAGTACGACGGCCAAGCCACGGTCTTCCTCGCGCGCTGACCAGCCGGTGCGCGAGCGTCCCCTGGTCTGCACGACGAGCGACCGAGCGCCAGCGAGGGAGTCGAGGAGGAAGACCAGGGGTCATAGCGACGCGACAGCGAGGCGGAGCCGAGCAAGTAGACACAGCCGCTGAACCACCCCGGGAGCGTGGCGGTTCAGCGGCTGCGGCCCGCTGGGCCGGCCCCCTTCGTGACGCATCACGCGCGAGGCCGGCTGGCGGGGGTCTACCAGGCGGTGAGGACCGCCTTCTGCGTGATCGCCCGACACGTGTTGCCGGCCAGGTCCGTGGCGCTTGCGCGGACCAGGAGCGTGCCCTTCTTCAGTCCCGCCAGCCGGGCGGCCCAGGCACCCGTGGCGGCCGGGTGCACGACGACCGGCTTGGAGCGCTGCCAGGCCCTGCCCCTGGTCCCGGCCTTGACCCAGGTCTTGGTCGTGGACTTGTAGAAGTACCAGGCCGTGCCGCGCTTCTCGATAGCACGCACCGAGACGGTGTCGACGCCGGTGCCGTTGGTGTCGGTGGCCTTGCCGTGCACCTGTCTCCACGCCGAGACGTCTGCGCGGACGGCCCTGTTGGGCAGGGTGATCCTCACGACGGGGGCGACGATGTCTGCCTTGACCGTGACGGGCTGGGCGTCGACCGCGCCGGTGTTGCCGGCCTCGTCCTTCAAGATCACCTGGGGTGTGTAGGTGCCAGCCGTGGCGTACACGTGGGCCAGACTGATGGTTTGGGCCCACGCCTGCGGTTCACCGCCATCACCCCAGCTGATCCAGCGGTCGACGTCGGCCGCGGCGCTGAAGTCGTCGCTGAGCGCGGTCTGGATGACGTTGACGATGGTCAGCTGCTGCCAGGCAGTCGAAGGCGCGGTCGTGAACGTTCCCGTGGGCGCAGTCACGTCGCCGGGCACGATCGGGTCGAGGACCACGACACGCGTGTTGCCGACACCGTCTTCCAAGGTGACCGTCGGCCGGTAGAGGCCCTCGGCGGCGTAGAGGTGGTCGATCGTGTCGCCTGTGGTCCAGGCCTCAGGGGTCGTGGCGTCACCCCAGTCGACGGTGCGGGTGACCTCCCCGATCGGGCCGTCGTCGTTGAGCGAGGTCTGGGTGATCGTGCCGGTGAGGTCGACCCAGGACACGGTGTAGGTGCCGAAGGGCGCGTTGATGTCGGGGACGTCCTGGGTGATCGACGTGGGAGTGCCCGGGCGCTGGTTCTTCGGCGTGACGGTCAGGCGCACGGTGGTGACTCCCGTCAGGTTCACCAAGGTCGACCAGGAGGTGATGGCCACGGAGTTGCCGGCGAGCGGTGCACCGGTCGTGGCGTCGCTCAGCGCGACGTCGTACGTCGTGGCGTTGGTGGCCGCGTTCCAGGTCGCCTCGACCAGGAAGTTGTCGGCCGGCTTGGTCAGGGTCATCTGCAGACCGGTGACGGGACCGGGCTTGGGCGGCGGCTTGGCTTCGGCCGGACCGAACCCGAGGCCGACCGCCAAGGTGGCGCCGGTCATGGCGATGGCGGCGATGGCGGCCGTGACCGCCGTGAATCGCCGTGGCTTGTGTGTGCCCACTTTGTTGCTTCCTCCCCGTGGTGTGCCACAGAGGAAAGCCCCCGTGGCCAGTCCGGCCAGAGTGGTGGACGGTCAAGGCCCAGGAAGGTTAAACCGCCGATTCCTGTCTAGTGGTCAGTACCACGCACGACAAGCCCGTACAAATGTCAGTACCAGCCACGACCGCGCTTGAAGCTCCATGCCGAGCACGGGCTCCCGTAGCGGTCGTTGATGTAGTCGAGACCCCAGCGGATCTGGGTCACCGGGTTGGTCGCCCAGTCGGCGCCGAACGAGGCCATCTTCGAGCCGGGCAGTGCCTGCGGGATGCCGTACGCCGAGGAGTGCGGGTTGTCTGCGGTGACCCGCCAGCCGCTCTCGCTCGTCCACAGGGAGTCGAGGCAGCCGAACTGGTCGGCCGAGAAGCCGAACTCCGCCAGCAGGGCCCGAGCGATGGTGCGGGGGTCTTCCTGGGAGAGGCTCTCCTTGCCGGTGACCGCCTGGCTCGCCGTCTGAGCGAGGGCCTGGGCCTTGTCGGCGTCGACGTTGTCGCGGCGGTCGGTGCGTGAGACCGGGACCCTGGCTCGAGCGGCCAGGTCGTCGGCCGACAGCGTGGGGATCGACGGACCGGCGGCGGCTGCGGCCAGCTCGCCTGCGGCGTCCATGACCGGGGTGCCGGCCGAGAGCATCCCGCCACCGACGGCCACCGCCGTCGCAACCGAGGCCAGGCCACTTGTCACCGTTGCCGTGCGCACTGCCGTGCGACCTGCCGTCGAGCGCGCCGCCGCGTGCTTGCGGCTGTGCGCGCCACCCGGCTTGCGGGCAGCCGTCTGCTCGCCGCGCAGGTCACGTGCCTGGGCGCGGGAGGCGCGATGCGATGAGCTCACAGGGGAAAGGTTCTGGGTCGACGTCAGGACAGGGGGTGCTGCTGAATCGATCAAGCCGATACATGGAGCTGGAACATGGAGCAGGGGTGTTCCGATCCGGGGCACCGAGCCGCCAGGTCACGAAACGATGAACGTCACCCTGCCGCGTCGGGCGGTGCCTGGGCAAAATATCGGTCCAGAAACCCCCAGGAGGAACGTAACAATTCGCCACATTCGTCACAGGGGTCTCTGCAGCCCCGGTAGTTGTCCTAGAGCGTCACGTTCTCCAGCATCTCGGTGACCAGGGCGGCGATCGGCGAACGCTCTGACCGGGTCAAGGTGACGTGGGCGAACAGCGGGTGGCCCTTGAGCTTCTCCACCACCGCGACGATGCCGTCGTGCCGTCCGACGCGGAGGTTGTCGCGCTGGGCGACGTCGTGGGTGAGCACGACCTTCGAGCCGGCACCGATCCGGGAGAGCACCGTCAGCAGCACGTTGCGCTCCAGCGACTGCGCCTCGTCGACGATCACGAAGGCGTCGTGCAGCGAACGGCCGCGGATGTGGGTCAGGGGGAGCACCTCGAGCATGCCGCGGTCGAGCACCTCGTCGATGACCTCGCGCGAGGTGATCGCGCCCAAGGTGTCGAAGACCGCCTGGGCCCAGGGCGACATCTTCTCGCTCTCCGAGCCCGGGAGGTACCCGAGCTCTTGGCCGCCGACCGCGAACAGCGGTCGGAAGACCACGACCTTCTTGTGGTGACGGCGCTCCAGCACCGCCTCCAGCCCGGCGCACAGCGCCAGGGCGGACTTGCCGGTGCCCGCGCGCCCACCGAGCGAGACGATGCCGACCTCGGGATCGAGCAGCATCTCCAGCGCCACGCGCTGCTCGGCCGAGCGCCCGTGGATCCCGAAGGCCTCGCGGTCGCCGCGCACCAGGCGGACCTGCTTGTCGGGTCCCACGCGACCCAGGGCCGTGCCGCGGTCGGAGAGCAGCACCAGGCCGCAGTGGCACGGCAGGTCGCGTGCGGCGGGCAGGTCGATGGACCCGTCGTCGTACAGCTCGTCGAGGTCCGCCGCAGTGACGTCGAGCTCCGCCAGGCCGGAGTAGCCCGGGTCGGAGTCGCTGATGGTGTCGCCGCGGTAGTCCTCGGCGTCGAGGCCGACAGCCGAGGCCTTGATCCGGAGGGGCAGGTCCTTGGAGACCAGCGTGACCGCGTGTCCCTCGTCGGAGAGGTTGCGCGCGACGGCGAGGATCCGCGTGTCGTTGTCGCCCAGCCGGAAGCCCGACGGCAGCGCGGCCGGGTCGGTGTGGTTGAGCTCGACCCTGAGAGTGCCGCTGAGGGTGCCGCTGCTGCCGCCGATCGAGTTGACCGGCACGGGTTCGTCGAGGCGGCCATGGGTGATCCGCAGCTCGTCGAGCATCCGCAACGCGGTGCGGGCGAAGAAGCCCAGCTCAGGATGATGCCGCTTGCCCTCGAGCTCGGTGATGACCACGACCGGGAGCACGACCTCGTGCTCGGCGAACCGCTTGAGAGCGCCGGGATCGGCGAGGAGCACGCTGGTGTCGAGAACGAACGTCCGGTTCGTCGCCGCCATCGAGGACGTCCGGGCCTTCGAGGAATTCGCGCGGGTCTGAGCCTGAGACCGAGCCACCGTTGGGGCCACTGATGGGGCCGCTGGTCGAACCACTGGGCACCTCTCTTGACCGGCGCGGGCACCCCTGCCCCGGTCCTGTCGTCAGATCACGCGGTCGGACCGGGAAGGTGGGGGTGAGCCGGAGTGCCGGCTCCCGCGCACAGGGAGCGCCCGATGGGCCGATTCCCCCGCACGGTCGCGATAGGTCACGAACTTGCCTCCCAGGTTCGGCGGGCTTCCCCACCCACCGATGTCTCGAAAGTACGACGCCTTTCCTGCCCTTCGCGGCAACACGCCCGAATCCGCGGTGAACACTTCGCGTCCGGTGTCCACTACCAGCGTGGAGACGCCCGAGCTGGGCTATACCTGGACCGCGACCCGCACGTCGGCTCGCGACGGCATCGAGTGGGTCGGCTGCAGCACTCGACTCAACTGCCGTAGCGGCGCTCGCGCATGGTGTAGGCGCGGATGGCACGCAGGAAGTCGACGCGCCGGAAGTCGGGCCAGTAGGCCTCGCAGAAGTAGAACTCGCTCTGCGCCGACTGCCACAGCAAGAAGCCACCCAGGCGCTGCTCTCCGGACGTGCGGATGACCAGGTCCGGGTCGGGCTGACCCTTGGTGTAGAGGTGCTCGGCGATGTGCTCGACGTCGATGACCTCGGCCAGCTCCTCGAGGCTGGTCCCGCGCTCGGCGTGCTCGTGGAGCAGGGACCGCACCGCGTCGGCGATCTCGCGACGACCGCCGTAGCCGACGGCGACGTTGACGATCATGCCGTCGACGTCGCTGGTGCGGTCCTCGGCATCCTTGAGCACCTGGGCGGTGGCCGTCGGGAGCACGTCGAGCGCCCCGACCGGATGCACCCGCCAGCGGCCCTGGTCGGCCAGCGAGCTGACGGCTCCCTCGATGATGCCGAGCAGGCCGACGAGCTGGTCAGGTGGCCGGTTGAGGTTGTCGGTCGACAGCAGCCACAACGTGACCACCTCGACGCCGACCTCCTCGCACCACTCCAGCAAGGGCTCGATGTTGGCGGCGCCGGCGCGGTAGCCGTGAGCGGAGTCACCGCCGACCGACTTGGCCCAGCGCCGGTTTCCGTCGAGCATCACGCCGATGTGCTGGGGAAGCCGGTCCTTCTGCAGGGTGCGAAGCATGCGTGCCTCGTATGCGGGGTACAGGAGGCGTCTGATGTGTTCCTTCCACTCACCCACGGTGCCGATGCTAACTTCAACGAGATGAACGATGCCGCTCGCTCTGCGCGCGAGTCGATCGCCCAGTCCGTGGGACAGGTGGTCGGCGAGACGGTTGCGGAGATCAAGCCCCGGCTGCGCGGCTGGCTCCACCTCGGCTCCGCACCGCTCACGCTGGCTGCGGGCATCGTGCTCATCGCCCTCTCGCCGACCGCATCGACGCGCATCGGCTCCTCGATCTACGTAGTGTCCGCGCTGCTGGTCTTCACCGTCTCGGCGATCTACCACCGCGGACGCTGGTCTCCGCGCGCACACGCCTACCTGAAGCGCTTCGACCACGCCAACATCTTCTTGCTCATCGCCGGCACCTACACGCCGTTCAGTCTGCTCCTCCTCGAGGGAGCACAACGCACCATCCTGCTGGTCTCGATCTGGTCGGTGGCCGCGATGGGCGTGCTGTTCAAGGTGTTCTGGGTCGACTCGCCGCGGTGGCTCTACCTACCGATCTACATCGCCATGGGCTGGGCGGCGGTGTTCTTCATTCCCGGGTTCGCCGAGGGATCGCGTGACCGGCTGGGCGTCGGCATCGGCACCGCCGTGCTCGTGCTGGTGATCGCCGGCGGGGCTCTCTACACGATGGGCGGCGTCGTCTACGGCTTCAAGCGGCCCAACCCGTGGCCGCAGTGGTTCGGGTTCCACGAGGTGTTCCACACCTTCACGATCCTGGCGTTCGTGACGCACTACGTCGGCGTCTCGATGGCGACCTACGCCCTCCGCTGAGCCAGCGTGTCCGGCGTCACGTCGCCGGATGGCAACCCGACCAGACGCTGGTTCGTCCCCTCTACGACATGTCTGATGAGAACCGCCCTTCCCTGACCTATCCCGCCGTCATCGCCGGAGCCGTCGCAGCCGCGACCGCGACCGTGCTCAGCACCAGGCTCGGCCTGGTCGGCACCGTCATCGGTGCCGTGGTGGCCAGCATCGTGAGCACGCTGGTCTCCACCGTCTTCGTGCGCTGGCTCGAACGCGCCCACGGCCGCGTCATCACCACCCGCGACCGCGGCCCTCGGGCCTGGCAGCGCATCGCTGTCGGCATCGCCGCGGTGAGCCTGGTCGCGGTCGCCTTCCACACCGGCCTCGGTCTGTTGACCAGCGACCTCCCCCGCGACGCCTTCGCCTCCCGCCTCCTGACGCAGCTCGGGCTCTGACCAGCTCGGGCAACTCCGCGTGCCTGGCGTAAACGCATTGCCCTCGAGGGCCGGCGGGCGGTTGGCTGGCAGCAATGCTCGCTCATGAACGCTCCGGGCCGACCGGCGCGACCCCGATCCTCCTGCTCCACGCCGGCATCTGCGACCGCCGGATGTGGGACCCGATCTGGCCGGCGTTGACGGCCGGCCACGACGTCATCCGCGTCGACCTGCGCGGGTACGGCGAGTCGACGGCGCGACCCGACGGGCCCTGGTCGGGGCGGGCCGACGTACTCGAGGTGGTCGACCACCTCGGACTGCGGCGGGCGCACCTGGTCGGCTGCTCGTTCGGCGCGGGCGTGGCCGCCGAGCTCGCCCTGGAGAGGCCGGAGCTCGTCGCCTCACTGCTGCTCGCGGCCCCCGGAGGAGCACTGCTCACTGAGAGGACCGACGAGCTGGCTGCCGCCTGGGAGCTCGAGGGGGCGGCCATGGAGGCCGGCGACATCGACGCCGCCGTGGAGGCCAACGTCGCGGCCTGGGTCGACGGACCCCATCGCGGACCCGATGTCGTGCCGGCCGCGGTGCGCGACGCCGTACGCACCATGCAGCGCCGCAACTTCGACCTCACCCTCGACTGGCCAGACGAGGTGTGGGAGGCCGACGACGAGCTCGACCCCGAGGCTCATGAGCGCCTCGACGAGATCAGCGCGCCCACGTTGGTGGTCGTGGGCGATCTCGACATCGACAGCATCCGGCTGGCGGCCGACCACGTGCTCGCCAACGTGCGCGGAGCGCGCGCGATCGTGTGGGGCGACGTCGCCCACCTGCCCTCGATGGAGAGGCCCGACGACTTCGCCGCCGCGGTGCTCGACTGGGTCTCGGAGTAGGTCTCCGGCCGTGCCGCGCATCGTCAAGCGCTGCCCCGAGTGCGGCGAGATGGTCTCGGCCTTCGCGACCACGTGCCGTTACTGCCGCTACCGGTTCACGTCCTGGACCCTGATGGTGGTCGGCGCGATGGTCGTCATCGGACTGGCGGTCGTCTTCGCGATCCGGTGACACCGCAAGGCTAGCGCGCGCCTTCCTCAACCAGCGGGGGGGTGTTGTTGGTTGAGGAGGTTGCGCAGCAACCGTCTCGAAACCAGGTGACTGAGTCGCTCACCGGGTTTCGAGACAGGCGCTAGACGTCGACAGGGTGGCGTTCGGGCGTTCAGGCTGGCTTCAGCGGACCTGAGGACTGTTGGCGCCATGACCACTCGCACCATCGCCGTGCTGACCGCCTCAGCCGCCGCCGTCGGCACCCTGCTCACGACCAGCGCCGCCGCGCCCCTGGCCGGCCCGCCCTCGGGCAACCCGGACCCGCAGCTGTTCAAGCACCCGACGGACAACCCGTACTTCCCCCTGACACCGGGTCTGCTCACGCGGCTGCGCGGCACCGACGAGGGCGAGCACTTCAAGGAGAAGGTCGTCGTCACGACCCGCACCCGGGTCGTCGCGGGCGTCACCACGACGGTCGTCCACGACGTCGTACGCCGGCCCGACGGCACGCTCGCTGAGAAGACCGACGACTGGTACGCCGCCGACCAGGACGGCAACGTCTGGTACTTCGGCGAGGACACCGCGACCTACGACGAACAGGGCCGACTCGAGGACCGCGAGGGATCCTGGGAGGCCGGGATCGACGGCGCCGTGGCCGGCATCATCATGCCCGCGGACCCGCGGCCGTCGCAGGCGGCGTACATGGAGTACGCCAAGGGCGAGGCCGAGGACCAGGCCTGGGTCGTGCAGCGGCTGCCATCTGTGAAGACGCCCGGCGGGAAGTACGTCGGCATCGTGCGGACCTTCGAGTGGAGCCGTCTCGAACCCGGTGTGATCTCCCAGAAGTTCTATGCGCGCGGCCGCGGCATCGTGTTGGAGAAGGACGTCGCCGGTGGCAGCGAGAGGTTCTGGGTGGTCTCTCACACCACCCCGTGACGCGCCCGACCTCGGCCATCCCTCAAGGGGGCGACGACGACCCCACAGCACGGGACTACCGCGCGGCGAGCAGTGCCCCCAGCTCGACAGGGGTGGTGACCGGGCGGTCGCAGACCATGTGGCGGCAGACGTACGCCGCGGGGGCGCCGTCGACGGGGAGGCGGGCCTGCAGGAGCGGGATGCCGGTGTCGCCTGCTTCGGCCACCACGACGGTGACGCCGGGTGCGCGGCGGGCTGTGCGTTCGAGCTCGTCGCGCGCGGCGCCCGCAGCGCCGACGATCGCGACCTCCAGCGGTCCGGCGGCCAGCGCCTCCGCGGCCGCGAGCGACCAGCCTGCGAACCTGGGCGCCTGCATCGCCAGCGACGCGGCCGTGCCCAGCGCCTCCTCGGCGGCCTGGAGGTAGCGGCCCTCCCCGGTCATCGATGCCGCAGCGACCAGGGCGTGCACCATCGCTGAGAGACCCGAGGGGCTGGCGTTGTCCGACGGGTCACGCGGGCGGGTGATGAGCACCTCGGCATCGGATGCGGTGTCGAAGAACCCGCCGTCGTCGGCACGGAACCTCTCGAGCGCATGGTCCAGCACGCTCCGCGCGCGGTCGAGCCAGGTCAGCTCGCCGGTGGCGCCTGCGAGCGCAAGGAAGGCTCCGGCCACGCAACCGTGGTCCTCCAGCACTCCTCGGTGCCGACCGGCGACGCCATCGCGCGAGACGCGCAACAGCGATCCGTCATCGCGCAGGTGCAGCCGGGCCAGGACCTCGCCGGCTCGCAGCGCCGCCGAGACGAGGTCCTCGCGTCCCAGCAGCCGTCCGGCATCGACGAGCGAGGAGATGGCCAGCCCGTTCCAGGCGGCCACGACCTTGTCGTCTCGGGCCGGCCGCACGCGCAGGTCGCGCGCCGCCATCAGGCGCCGGCGTACGTCGTTCCATCTGGTGAGGTCATCAGGGTCGTGGTGCAGCCGGAGGGTCGAGGACCCGTGCTCGAAGGTGCCTGCCGCGGTCACCGAGAGCAGCGCCGCTGCCCAGTCACCATCCTCCTGGCCCAGTACCTCCGCGAGCTGCGCGGGCGTCCACACATAGAAGCGACCCTCCTCGCCCTCGGAGTCGGCATCGAGCGCCGCGGCGAACGCCCCCTGTGCCGTGCCCAGCTCACGCACCAGGAAGTCGGCCGTCTCGGAGGCCACGCGCAGCCCCAGCGCAGTACCCCACCGCGCGTAGACACCGAGCAGCAAGGCGTTGTCGTACAGCATCTTCTCGAAGTGCGGCACCACCCACCCGCGGTCGACGGAGTAGCGCGCGAACCCGCCGCCGAGCTGGTCGTAGAGCCCGCCGCGCGCCATCGCCTCACACGTCGCCTCGACCATGGCCGCAGCCGCCTGCGAGCCGGTCCGCCAGGCGTGGCGCAGCAGTTGCTCCAGCACCATCGACGGAGGGAACTTCGGTGCCCCTCCGAAGCCGGCGTACGACGCGTCGAAGTCCGACCCCAGCCGCGACACCGCACCCGCCAGCACGCCGTCGTCGATCGGTGCGGACGTCGCGGCCACGGTTCCGCGCAGGTGGTCGCGCAGGTCCTCGGCGACCTGGCGTACGTCGTCCGGTCGCTGCTCCCACGCGGTGACAACGGCCTCCAGCACCTGCGCGAACGCCGGCATGCCACCGCGCGCCCGGTCGGGGAAGTAGGTCCCCGCGAAGAACGGGTTGCCGTCGTGGTCGAGCACGACCGTCATCGGCCAGCCCCCGTGTCCGGTCATCGCGGTCGTTGCCTGCATGTAGATCGCGTCGACGTCGGGCCGCTCCTCGCGGTCGACCTTGACGCTGACGAAGTGCTCGTTGAGGTAGGCCGCGGTCTGGTAGTCCTCGAACGACTCGTGGGCCATCACGTGACACCAGTGGCAGGCGGAGTAGCCGACGCTCAGCAGGACGGGTACGCCGCGTCCTCTGGCCTCCTCGAACGCCTCGCTCCCCCACTCCCACCAGTCGACCGGGTTGTCGGCGTGCTGCAGCAGGTAGGGACTCGTCGCCGAGGCGAGGCGGTTGAACATTTCCCACTACTCCTGACGAGTGGCACGTGCATCACTTCCTCACCAGTGATACACGAAGGCAGATTCTCGAGAGCCTGACGCGACTCACACCCGTCCAGCCTAGGAGGGACCCCCTTGGCCGCTCGGAAGGAGCCCACGCCGCTCGCGCAGGGAAGAGCCGCGAACCCTGGGCGGCAGCGCGCGACCGTGGCGCGTGCGGCTCGACGCGCCGGAGAACGGTGGCACGAAGTACCAGGTGATGTTCCGTGCACCAGCCGGTGAGGGCGAGCCGTGGAAACGAGTGGTGGCAGGTCTCCCCGGACACCTGGAACCGCGTGCGGCGCCAGGTGGACGCCCGCGACGAAAAGGGGCAGTTCATCCTCACCGGATCCGCCCGACCTCGCGACGACGCCACCCGGCACTCCGGGCGGGACGGTTCTCCGTCATGCAGATGCGGCCGATGAGCCTGTTCGAGTCTGGCCACTCGACCGGGGAGATGTCGCTGGCCAGCCTGTTGGATGGCGAGCGCCAAACGGGCCTGGGGACGCACCTGTCCTTCGACGAACTGCTACGCCGCGGAGCTGGCCGAGGCGGCGCTGGAGGCGCTTGTCGCGCCGGGGCCGCGAGGATGGGAGTCTTGTCGACCTACTCCCCCAGTCGAAGCGACGACGGGATTCGGCATGAGTTTCCAGAAACCAACACTGTCGGATTGTTTCCGGAAACTGCTTGGTTCCGCACGAGACGGAACTTCGCTATTATCGAGAAGTGTCCAGTGAGCGGCGACCCCTTACAGTGCTGCCGGACGGACCAGAACCAGTGTCCGAGCGGGACTTGCTGCTGCGCGCATCCGAGCGACTCCAAGCAACTCTGCCGGCAGGTTGGGACGTCCAGATCACCGCAAGCACCCACCCCGAGGTCGACGCCAATCTCAAGTTGGAGCGCTTCGGCTCACCTGTCCTTACCTACCGCGTAGAAACCAAGCGCACGATCACGCGCGCTGACGTGCTCTCATTGCTAGGCAAACAGCGCTACATCACCGAGCGCCTCGCGCGACAGACCGACGAGGCGGAACCGTGGTTGCTTGCGACGCGCTACCTCAGCAGGCAGATCCAGGACCTGCTCCGTGAGCGCGACGTCTCCTACATCGACGCAACCGGAAACATCTTCATCAGCGCAGAGAAGCCGCTCGTCGTCATCTCCGAACGCGGCGCGACTGCCGATCCGTGGCGGGGAGTCGGCCGGCCGACCACGAGTCTCAACGGGCTGCCGGCGGCGCTGATGGTGCGAGCCTTGGCCGACTACACGCCGCCTCTCACGGTTCCCGAGCTGGCGAAGGTCGCTGGGGCGTCCATCGGCGCTGCCTACCGTCTCGTCGACTACCTGAAGAACGAGGGATTGCTCTCGCGAGTAGACCGCGGACCAATCACCGAGGTCGACTGGCCCGAGCTCTTGCGGCGTTGGAGCCAAGATGCTCCAGTCCTCAACGCCAACAGCACGCGCGGATTCCTCGAACCACGCGGCGTCGACAGCGTCGTCCAGAAGCTCGGCAAGACGACGTCACCGCAGCGCTACGCAGTGAGTGGCTCGCTGGCGACCCAGCCCTATGCTCCCTACGCCGAGGCTCGTCTGGGACTGATCTATGCAGAGGATCCGATGGCTCTGGCGGCGGATCTCGGACTGCGTCCCGTTGAGTCGGGGGCCAATGTCATCCTCGCTGCACCGCGCTCGCCCGTGGTCTTCGAACGCACTTCGACCTGGCGCGACATCACGATCGTCGCGCCAAGCCAGGCAGCCGCGGATCTTCTTGGAGGTCCCGGCCGCAACCCCGCCGAAGGCGAATTCCTGCTGGATTGGATGAAGGAGAACCCGGATGCCTGGCGCCGACAATTTGATCGTTGAGGCGCGTGCCGCTCTGCTGGACGCTGTCGCGGCTCTCGAGGCGCACAAGGATTCGGTGATCCTCATCGGTGCTCAGGCGATCTATCTGCACACCGGCCATGCGACATTCGCCATCGCTGAGGCGACCAAGGACTCCGATCTGGCGATCGACGCCCGAGCGCTCGGCGAGGACCCACTCCTTGAGGAAGCGATGACACGCGCCGGTTTCATCCTCAACCCGGTGACCAGGCAGCCCGGCGCCTGGATGTCGCCCAACGGAATCCCCGTCGACCTCATGGTTCCCGAGAACCTTGCCGGCTCAGGGAGTCGCCGTGGCGTTCGGATCCCGCCACATGACAAGCACTCGGCTCGGCGAGCTGCCGGACTCGAAGCAGCAATCATCGACCAGTCCCCCATGAGGGTTCAGTCCCTGGACGGCGACGGCCGCAGCGAGGTCATCAATGTCGCCGGCCCCGCCGCGCTCTTGGTGGCAAAGCTCCACAAGCTCGGCGAACGTGTCGACACCCCGGACCGCCTCAACGACAAGGACGCCCACGACATCTACCGGCTGCTCGTCGCGACCGAAACCTCCGAGCTCGCCGAGACCATTCGGCAACTCCTCGCGGAGGAACTTTCGCAGCGGGCCACGACCCGGGCACTCGAGTTCGTCCAGCAGCTCTTTGCCGCGGGACCAGATGCGCTCGGATCGACGATGGCGGGACGAGCCGAAGAAGGTGTCGGCCAGCCGGACACCGTCTCCGCCTCCGTCAGCTTCCTGGCCCAGGATCTGCTGTCGGCGCTGGCTTGATCAGTCAGGTTTGCTGAATCGTGTCGGACCTGATCCGTAGGCTTCGCGGGTGGACTACGAGGCGATCGACGCTCTGCGGGCGAGGCACCCTGCCTGGCGCCTGCTGCGCGCCAACAACGCGAGCCTGATCCTCTCGTTCCTCGGTGATTTCTTCGTCCAGAACAACCGCGGCGCTTCCTCGGCGAGCGTCGTCGCAGCGGCCCTGGATGATCAGCTCTACGCGCTCAATCGCGAGGCCGACGGCGACGAAGGCGAAACCCGCTTTCCGAAAGATCCGCGCGCCTATCTGGAGGACTGGTCGGCCACCGAAGCCGGCTTCCTTCGTCGGTTCTATCCGGCCGGTGACGACGAGGTCCACTACGAGGCGACCCCAGCCTTCGAGCGGGCGTACGCCTGGGTCGAGTCGCTGAAGGCGCGGAGCTTCGTCGGCACCGAGTCGCGTTTACACACGATCGTCGAGCTGCTGAGGCAGATCGTGCACGGATCCGAGTCCGACCCCGATCTGCGACTGGCAGAGCTACGGCGTCAGCGCGACGAGATCGATGCGCAGATCGCTGCGGTTGAAGCCGGCCAGGTCCCCGTCTTGGACGAAACCGGCGTGAGAGATCGCTATCAGCAGTTCTCGTCGACCGCTCGCGACCTGTTGAGCGACTTCCGTGAGGTGGAGGAGAACTTCCGCGGCCTAGACAGGGCAGCACGAGAGCGGATCGCGGCATGGGACGGCAGTAAGGGCGAGTTGCTCGCTGACCTGATGGGTTCACGCTCCGACATCGCCGGATCCGACCAAGGTCGGACCTTCCAGTCGTTCTACGACTTCCTTCTCTCCGAGTCCCGCCAAGATGAGCTCTCCGATCTGCTGTCGAAGGTCAGCAACTTGGCAGCGGTGGAGCACGATGACCGCGTGCGGTCGATCCACTACGATTGGGCGGAGGCCGCCGAGCGAGCGCAGGGCACCGTGCGGCAGATCTCGGAACAGTTGCGTCGCTTCCTGGACGACCAGGTCTGGCTTGAGAATCGACGTGTTCTCGAACTGGTTCGCGCCGTCGAGGCAAACGCCCTCGAACTACGCGCAGACCCGCCCGCGATTGGTTTGGAGGTGGACGAACCTGGCATCGAGATCTCGCTGCCCTTCGAGCGACCGCTGTACTCGTCGCCACCCGCCTCCGAGGTCGAGAGCCTGATCCCGCCAGCAGAGGACGCTGACCTGGAGGCTGACCTGCTCTTCAACCAGACCTTCATCGACTCGGCACGACTGGCTGGCAACATCCGCGCCCTCCTGCCCGAGCACAGTTCTGCTCTCCTGAGCGACATCATCGCGATGTACCCGATTGAACAGGGCGCGGCCGAGCTGGTCGGATATCTCGCGCTCGCCGACGACGACATCGAGGTCGAGATGGACCACAGCGACGAGACCTTGCTCGAGATCAACGACCCCGAGGATCCCGACCACGCCCGACGTATCAGGCTTGCGAAGGTGACGGTGAAGCGAACATGAGCGACGCGCATGCGATCGCGTCCGCGATCATCCGACTGATGCAAGGCGTCGTCTACCGCGAGCTCGACGAGGACACCTGGCTGACACTGGAACGCTCCGGCGCCGGTGTCCGCGATCACTTCGCGACCATCGGCGTCGAGATCGTGGTCGACGACTCCGAGGGCTACGCCTACCTGCGATCACGTCCCGACGGGGAGGACGAAGAGGCGCTGCCACGACTGGTCAGGCGCCGGACGCTGACGTACAACGTCTCCCTACTGTTGGTGCTCCTGCGCAAGCGTCTGCTCGAGTTCGAAACCGCAGGAAGTGAAGGCCGACTGGTCCTCACGCGAGACCAGATCCTGGAGATGCTGCGCGTCTTTCAAGCCGACTCTTCCAACGAAGCGCGCGTCACCGATCACGCGGAGCGCACGATCGCGAAGGCTGTCGAGCTCGGCTTCCTGCGGCCGTTGCGCGGACAGCCCGACCATTGGGAAGTGCGCCGCATCCTCAAGGCCTACGTGGATGCCCAGACCCTCTCGGACTTCGCCGGCAAGTTGAAGCAGTACGCCGGAAAGGGGGCCCCCGATGAATGAGGGACTGTTCTCCGCAGTCGAACTCAGCAGCAGCGGTCGCGCCGGATACCGCCTCGATCACGTCGAGGTCTTCAACTGGGGCACCTTCGACAAGCAGGTGTGGCGGTTGACTCCTGGTGCTGAGACATCGCTGCTCACCGGAGAGATCGGCTCTGGCAAATCCACGATCGTCGACGCCATCACGACCTTGCTGATGCCCGCGAACCGGATCGCCTACAACAAGGCCGCAGGCGCAGAGGCCAAGGAGCGGACACTGCGCTCGTATGTCGAAGGGCACTACAAGTCCGAGCGCGTCGAGGCATCTGGTCACTCACGGGCGATCGGCCTCCGCACCAGCGCCAAGACCTACTCGGTGATCCTCGGCGTCTTCGTCAACGACGGCTACGGCGAAAGCGTCACCCTGGCCCAGGTCTTCCAACAGCGCGAACAGACAGGCCAGCCGTACCGGTTCTTCGTCACGGCGAGTAAGGCCCTCGCTATCGCGACAGATTTCGCTGACTTCGGCTCCGATCTGCGCGACCTTCGCAAGCGCCTCCGGGCCAGCGGCGCTGAGATCTTCGACGATTTCCCCAAGTACGGCACCTCGCTGCGCCGCCTTCTCGGCATCCGTTCTGAGCAGGCGCTCGACCTCTTCCACCAGACGGTATCGATGAAGTCGGTCGGCAATCTCAACGAGTTCGTGCGCGATCACATGCTTGAGCCATCAGACGCCAGCGGTCGGGTGCGCGACATCATCGCCCACTTCGAGGATCTGACGAAGGCTCATGACGCAGTCAAGCGGGCGCGCGAGCAGCTGGAAGCCCTCGCTCCCATCGTCGCGACGGCCGAGAAGTACGACGCGGCGCTTACCCAGCGCGCGGATCATGAACGGCAGCGTGACGCTGTTCGACTCTTCGTCGCCGAGGCACGCTCCCAGATGCTCGGCGAGGAGATTGCTGCCCAGAAGAGTGAGGCTGAGCGGCTCTTCACCGAGAAGTCCGACCTAGAGGTGTCGGCCAGACGCCTCGAATCCGAGCGAGACGAGTTGATCGCCGAACGGGCGCGAGCCGGCGGAGACCGGATCGGCGAGCTTGAGCGCCTTTCCCGCGCGGCTCGTGAACAGGCCGAAGAACGTGCCAGACGCCGCACGCTGTTCGACGCCGCTGTCAAGCAGGCTGGTTACGCAGCGGTCGAGAACCCAAGCGACTTCAGCTCTCTTACCACCACCATCGCGGACACGCGTGCCGAGCTCGAATTGCGGCGCAGCCAGATCGGCCATGACGCTGCCCGCTTGCTGGGCGAGATCTCGCGAATCGATCGCGAAGCCGGGGTCCTCACCGACGAGCTCGACAGCTTGACCAAGCGGACCAGCAACCTGCCTGCTTCCCACACCGACCTGAGGGAGCAGCTCTGCAAGGACCTTGGGCTGACTCCAGAGGAGCTTCCATACGCCGGCGAACTGCTCGACATCGTCGAACTCCAAAGCGAGTGGCGCGGCGCCGCCGAGCGGGTGCTTCGCGGATTCGCGCTCTCCTTGCTGGTTCCCCAGGTCCACTACGACGAGGTTGCGAGGTGGGTCAACGGGCGACGACTCAGCTACCGCGGCCGGGACGGTCGCCAGATCGGCACGAAACTGGTCTACGAACGCGTTCCGGATCGCCGTGTCCCTCTCAGGCCGACGGCGCACGACCGCCTGATCCTCGCTGACTGCCTGGAAACCAAGGCCGGAGCTTTCGCCGATTACCTTGCCGACGAGTTGATCAAACGCGCTGACTACCGATGCGTGGACACGCTCGCTCAGTTCGGACAGGAACGACGCGCCGTCACCCGCGAGGGGCAGGTCCGCTCGGGTGAACGGCACGAGAAGGACGACCGCACTCGTGTCGATGATCCGCGCACCTGGGTGCTCGGGTGGGCCAACGAGCGCAAGATCGCCGCCCTGCACGAGGAGCTCGCGCAGTTGGAGGAGACCAAGCGAGCAGCGGAGAAGTCGTGGCGCGAGGTTGAGGCCGAGCGGGCGGCCGCCCAGCAACGCCTCGATGCGTTCACCTCGATTGCCGGATTCCCGTCGTGGAGTGAGCTGGACGTCGTGGAGGCACGAGAACGCGCTGCCCTGCACGAGGAAGAGAAGGCACGGCTCGAGGCTGGCTCGTCTCGACTTGCGGAGATCAAGCTCGCCCTCGGACGCGTGGAGAAGCAACAAGAAGACGTGAAGACGCACGTCGGTGAGTTGATCGGTCGACTCGCGAAGCTTCAGGCCTCCGTGCAGGCTGCAGAGACCGAGAAAGCTCGCGACGACGCCTTCGTCGCTGACCAGTCAACCAGCGATCTTGCGGCTGCGCAATACGCGTACGAAGCTCTCGAGGACCGACTCGGAAGGAACCGACCTTCACACTCCAGCCAGTGGCCAGAGGCCGGAGAACGGCTGACGGAAGAGCTGTACAGGCGGATCGACCGCATTAACCGGGAGCTCGGTGGATTCAGCCAGAGCCTCGGCCAGTACATGGCGGAGGTGCTGCGGCGTTGGCCGGAGTTGCGCAGCGAGATGGACGCTACGGCCGAGGCACGGGCGGACTACGTGGCCTTGCATGCCTCGGTCCGCGACGATGATCTCCCTCGGTTCGAGACTGAGTTCAAGAGACAGCTCAACACCGAGACGATCCGCGAACTGGCGCAGTTCAACTCCTGGCTGCGTCGCCAGGCCGAGGAGATCGACGAGCGCGTATCGAAGATCAACAAAGCACTCGGCGCGATCCCGTACAACCCGGGCCACTACATCCGCCTGGAGAAGCAAGCGACCGTCAACCAGGACGTGTCCAGCTTCCGGTCCGATCTTCGTAGCGCCACCGACGATGCGTTGTCAGGCGACGACGACCACTACTCCGAGCAGCGGTTCCTCGACGTCAAGCGCATCATCGAGCGCTTCCGCGGCCGCGAGGGCTATGCGGACTCCGACAAGGCGTGGACACGTCGGGTCACCGACGTGCGCAACTGGTTCGTGTTCTCCGCCTCCGAGCGGATCCTCGAGACCGACGAGGAGTGGGAGCACTACTCGGACTCGGACGGCAAGTCCGGCGGCCAAAAGGAGAAGCTGGCCTACACGATCCTGGCCGCGTCGCTCGCCTACCAGTTCGGACTGGAGTGGGGCGCCGAGAAGTCCCGTGACTTCCGTTTCGCCGTGATCGACGAGGCGTTCGGCCGCGGCTCCGACGTGTCCACCCGATACGCCCTCGAGCTCTTCGCCAAGCTCGGCTTGCAGCTGCTCATCGTGACACCACTCCAGAAGGTCCACGTGATCGAGCCCTATGTGAAGGCCATCGGTTTCGTCGACAATCCGGGCGGCACCTTCTCCCGACTCCAGACCATGACGATCGAGGAGTACCGCGCTCGCCGTGACGGGCGGGCATCGTGACACACGGTTGGACCACTCGGCGCGACATCCGGGAGAGGGTCCGGCGGCGCTGGGACGACGGCTCGCTCCTGCGCGCCCATGCCGGAGCAGCGGCGTTCTCTGCGATCGAGATTCCCGTGCGAGGCCCCAAGGCATCGGAGATCGGCGACGACCTCGTTGCGGCCCGGGAGTGGATCTCGGCCCTCAGCGCGGGAAGCGACAACGGGCGCCGATACGACGTCGTGCTCGGTCAGGTCGGTGGCCGCCACTTCGGCCGCAACGCACTGCCGTCGCGAGTGGTTGTTTCGACCATGGACCAGGCTTGGTCGCTCCTGGGCGTCAGGCGAGAGGTGGGCCGGTTCGGCGAGCTGTTGGAGCTCGCCGCCACGACGCCGGCGGTGCGCACATGGGTGCTCGCCCATCCCCATCGCGCCCTCGAACTTGCCGAGGAAATGCCCCAGCTCCTCGCCGCCTTCGAGTGGCTCGATACTCATCGCGACACCGGGAAGTACCTTCGCGAGATCAGCGCTCCGGGCGTCGACACCAAGTTCGCCGAGAAGCATCGGCCCGTGCTCGCCGCGATGCTCGGGGTGTCCTCAACGGCCGCAGGGTTCCTCACCGACCTAGGCCTTCGCGCCAAGCCAGAGATGGTGCGAATCCGCGTCTCGTCGTCACTCGGGTTGCCAACACCTATCTCCGAGCTGGCTCTCCGAACGACAGAGCTGCGGGAGCTGGCGATCGCACCTCGCTCGGCCATCGTCATCGAGAATGAGGTCACCTATCTGAGTGTCGATGTTCCCGACGACGGAATCGTGATTTGGGGCAAGGGCTTCGAGGTGGACCGCGTGGGCCGCCTCCCCTGGCTCGCCGACATCCCGGTCATCTACTGGGGCGACATCGACACCCACGGCTTCGCGATCCTCGACCGTCTACGCGCCTGGCTCCCCGCTGCCTGCTCGATCCTGATGGACCGAGCGACTCTGCTTGCGCACCGCGAGCGTTGGGTCAGCGAGGACCGTCCGGCGACGTCTTCGCTGACACGCCTGACAAAGGCCGAACTCGACCTCTACACCGATCTCGTCACCGACCGACTGGGCCGACGGGTTCGCCTCGAGCAGGAGCGAGTCGACTGGGCGGCTGCGACAACCGCCCTCGAGCAGGCCCAGCAAACGAGCCCGAGTGATGCACGAGAGTGATGCACGAAGCCCCGGAAACGGTGTCCAACGGCGACATTCGCCGATCCGACACGAACCGCGACTAGGCCGCTGACCCGCGGTTTCGCAGATTTCCGTCGACAGCCGCCAAGCGAGGAACCTCGTGGCACCAGTGGCACGCGGAGTAGCCGACGCTCAGCAGGACGAGTACGCCGCGTCCTCTGGCCTCCTCGAACGCCTCGCTCCCCCACTCCCACCAGTCGACCGGGTTGTCGGCGTGCTGCAGCAGGTAGGGACTCGTCGCCGAGGCGAGGCGGTTGGCCATTTCCCACGACTCCTGACGAGTGGCACGTGCACGAAGGCAGATTCTCGAGAGCCTGACGCGACTCACACCCGTCCAGCCTAGGAGGGACCCCCTTGTCCCCTCGGCCCTCACACCTACCTGTCGCCCACGATCCTCGCGGACCAACGCCTGACAGGAGGAACCATGAACAGCAACACCCACGACGTCCCCTTCCACACTCGCCACGACGACGAGCTGGCCGACCGAGACCACGCCCGGCGCAGCCGCAGAACTTCGACTTCAAGCGATCCGAATCTTCAGATTCATTGACCGCAAAAGTTCGACTTCGATCTACGCAAACGTTAGAGTTAGCGCATGGCGACCTACCTACCCCGGATCGCAGACCAGGAGCTCGAGGCCCGACTCAGCGTGATGGGAGCCGTCCTCATCGAGGGACCGAAGGCGTGCGGGAAGACCGCCACGGCATCGCAGGTCGCCAACACCATCATCCGTCTCGACGAGGACGCAGCAGCGCGCGCCCAGCTCGATCTCGATCCTCAAGCGCTCTTCGCCGGGGAACCGCCGATCCTGTTCGACGAGTGGCAGGTCGCCCCCGACATCTGGAACCGCGTACGGCGCCAGGTGGACGACCGCGCCGAGAAGGGGCACTTCATCCTCACCGGATCCGCGCGACCTCGCGACGACGCGAACCGGCACTCCGGGGCGGGACGGTTCTCCGTCATGCAGATGCGGCCGATGAGCCTGTTCGAATCTGGCCACTCGACCGGGGAGATGTCGCTGGCCAGCCTGTTGGATGGCGAGCGCCAGACGGGCCTGGGGACGCACCTGTCCTTCGACGATCTGCTCCGCCGCATCATCACCGGCGGTTGGCCAGAGCTGCTCGACGCCGACGAGGATTTCGCACGCGACTGGCTGGCCGACTACCTGCGTCAGGTCGTGGAGGTGGATGTCCCCGAGATGGGCCACCGCCGCAACCCCGGCAATCTGCGCCGCCTACTCGAAGCCTTGGGTCGCGGCGTCGGACAGCCAGTCAAGCTGAGCGATCTGGCCAAGGACGTCGGGGGCGACGGCGGACCAATCGCGTACGAGACGCTCACCGGCTACCTCGATGCACTCGCCCGCCTGTGGCTCACCGACGACTCCGCGGCCTGGCGACCTCACATGCGCTCGCGAGCCCGACTCCGCACCGCGCCCGTGCGCTACTTCGTCGATCCCTCGATCGGACCCGCCGCGCTGAACATCGGCAGTGCCGAACTCAAGGCCGATCCCCTGGCCTTGGGCTTCCACTTCGAGGCGCTGGTCATCCGTGACCTCCGCATCTATGCGCAGCTGCACCGAGGGCGCGTCGACTCCTGGCGCGACGAGAACGGCAACGAAGTCGACGCCGTGCTGACCGCTCGGGACAACAAGTGGGCAGCCTTCGAGGTCAAGCTCAACCCACGCGACGTCGACGCCGGGGCCGCGTCCCTGCTCAAGTTCGCCAGGAACGTCGATACCGACCGGCACAAGGAACCTGCCTGTCTCGGCGTGATCACGTCGACAGGCGCCGGCGGCCGCCGACCCGACGGCGTACACGTCATCCCGATCGGATGCCTGGGGCCGTGACGACGGGTCACCGACGACCGTTGCACACCGCCCAGACGCCAAAGAGTCGGTAAGGGTAGCCTTACTTCGTGGCAGTCTTCCATGGCATCGTGCAGTCCCGCGAACAGCTCACGCCCGCCCTCGTGCGGGTGGTGCTCGGCGGTCCAGGACTCGATGGCTTCGTGATGCCAGAGGAGACCGACGCCTACGTCAACGTGGCGATCCCGCCGGCGGAGGCGCCCTACGGTCCGGTGTTCGATCCGGCCGACGTGCGCGAGACCTACCCGCAGGAGCTGTGGCCGGTCCGCCGCCGCTACACGGTGCGGTCCTGGGACGCGACGCACCGCACCATCACTCTCGACTTCGTCGTGCACGGCGACTCCGGAGTCGCCGGGCCGTGGGCGGCGAACGTCGCGCCCGGCGACGTACTGGTGTTCCAGGGCCCGGGCTCCGGCTACCACCCCGACCCCGAGGCCGACTGGCACCTGATGGTGGGCGACGAGTCCGCGCTCCCCGCCATCGCCGCCTCGCTCGAGTCGATGGCGAGTGGGGCCACGGTCGTGGTCCGGCTCGTGTGCGACGGTCCCGACCACGAGGTGCCGCTGTCCTCGCCCGGCAACCTGGATCTGCAGTGGCTGCACCGAGGCGGCGACGTCGACAAGGACGGCGCTCTCCTCGCCGACTCGGTCGTCGCGC
The DNA here is from genome assembly GCF_015352445.1 of Nocardioides agariphilus. Classification (GTDB taxonomy): domain Bacteria; phylum Actinomycetota; class Actinomycetes; order Propionibacteriales; family Nocardioidaceae; genus Nocardioides; species Nocardioides agariphilus. The sequence continues at coordinate 90,528 of NZ_JADKPO010000013.1, read as the reverse complement.
TCGACTTCCCGGCAGGACGGGTCCACGCCTTCGTCCATGGCGAGGCCCAGGAGATCCGCCTCATCCGCCGGCACCTGCTCACCGAGCGCGGGCTGACCCGACGCGACATGAGCTGCTCGCCCTACTGGCGTCGCTCGATGAGCGACGAGGCATGGCGCCGGGTCAAGGGTGAGTTCGTCGCGGCCATGGAAGCCGACGTCGCCTGATCGAGGACCGACCCACAGGTGGTTCACAGGTTCCGCCACATCAGCGCTCAGCCCGGGCCCGCAGTCTTCTTCCATGAGCGACGACGACACCCAGCCCACGAGTGGTTCGAGGTGGGAGCAGCCGACACCCCCGCCGGTGGCGCACCCGACCGCACCCGCGCCGGCGTACGCTCCCGCACCTCAGCCTCGTCACCGCGGCAAGCTGGCCCTGGCCGGTGGAGCGGTCGGCATCGCGCTGGTCGCCGGAGGTGGAGGGTTCGCGCTCGGCCACGCCACCGCTGACACCGACCGCGACGGCATGGGCCGGTTCGGACCCGGCAACCTCCAGGGCAACTTCCCCGACGGCGGCCCCCTGGGACCCCAGCACAACGGCCCGCAGGGCGCGTTCCCCGGTCAGCTGGGTCAGCCTCCGGACGGCTTCGGTGACCGCGACGACGACGGCGACGGCGACCAGGGACAGCAGCTTCCCGATGACGGCACTACCGAGGGCTCGACCTCGAACTCATGACCGGAATCGACAGGCTGGTGCGGACCCTCTCCGCCAGCACGCTGTGGCTCTCCGTGCTGCTGGTCACCTACTGGTGGACCGCCGGCGGGGGCATCCAGGAGCTCGGAGGTTGGGCGAGCGGGCTGGAGTCGCTGGGCCGGCTCACGGGACTAGTGGCCTCCGTACTGCTGCTGGCCCAGGTGCTGCTGATGGCGCGAGTGCCGTTGCTCGAGCGCGCCTTCGGCCAGGACCGCCTCGCGCACGTGCATCGCCTGGTGGGCTTCACATCGTTCAACCTGATGCTCGCCCACGTCGTGCTGATCACCTGGGGGTACGCCGTCGGCCAGGTGTCCGCCGTACCCAGCACGCTGTGGCAGCTCGTCGTCGACTACCCGGGCATGCTGCTCGCCGTCGGAGGAACGGTCGCGTTGTGCATGGTCGTCGCGACCAGCATCAAGGCCGCGCGGCGCGAGCTGCGCTACGAGTCGTGGCACCTGCTGCACCTCTACGCCTACCTCGGCGTCGGACTCGCCCTGCCGCACCAGCTGTGGACCGGGAGGGACTTCACGTCATCACCCGGCCGCACGGTGTTCTGGTGGACGGCATGGGGCCTCGCCGCGGCGGCCGTCCTCGTCTTCCGCGTCGGCCGGCCACTGTGGCTCAACCTGCGGCACGACCTGAGGGTCACCAGCGTGGTGCCCGAGGGCGAGGGCGTGTGGTCGGTGTACCTGACAGGACGGAAGATGGACCGGCTGCGGGCCGAGGCCGGCCAGTTCCTGGGGTGGCGCTTCCTCGGCCGACCAGGCTGGACCCGGGCCAACCCCTACTCGCTGTCGGCCGCGCCCGACGGCAGCTCCCTGCGGATCACGGTCGCGGACGCCGGCGACGGCAGCTCCTCGATCGCGTCGCTGACCCCTGGCACCCGCGCCCTGGTCGAGGGACCGTTCGGTCGACTCACCGACCGAGCGCGCACGCGTCAGCTCGTGGCGTACTTCGGCGCCGGCGTCGGCATCACCCCGATGCGGGCACTCGCCGAGGGAGCGCCGTACGCGCCGGGCGATGCCGTCCTCTTCCAGCGCTACACCGACGAGCCGCTCTTCGGCCACGAGCTCCGGACCCTGGCCGCCGAGCGGGGCCTGCAGGTCGTCGACCTGCCCGGACGCCGCAGGTACGACGGATCGTGGCTGGGCGCCGACACACCGGTGGGCGGTGCCAGTGACTCCGAGGTCCTTCGTGCGTGGTTGCCCGACCTGCCCCAGCGCGATGTCTACGTCTGCGGCCCGCCGGCGTGGACCGATGCCCTGACCGCCGCACTGCTGCAGGCCGGCCTTCCCGTCGACCAGTTGCACGTCGAGATCTTCGCGTGGTGAGACAGAGATGAGCCGCATCACGGCCTGGCTGCTGTCCACGATCACGGTGGTGGTGCTGATGTTCGGCTACCACACCTCGACCAGCAGCACGCTCGCCGCCACCCAGAACCCGCCCGCCATCAGCTCGAGCGGCAACACCGGGTCCCCGTCTGCTGCCACGGGCTCTTCGGGCTCGGGGTCCTCGCGTTCCGGGTCCTCGGGCTCCTCGGGCTCCTCTGGCTCCGGCTCCTCGGGCTCCTCAACGGTCACCGGCGAGGTGGCGCAGACCGAGTGGGGACCGGTGCAGGTCGAGCTGACCGTGAGCGGCGACCAGCTCACCAACGTGTCCGTCGTGCAGTACCCCAACGGCAACGGACGCGACCAGGAGATCAACTCCTACGCCCTGCCCGTGCTGGTGCAGGAGACCATCGACGCGCAGAGCGCCCAGATCGACATGGTCAGCGGAGCGACCGTGACCAGCACCGGGTACCTGCAGTCGCTGCAGAGCGCCCTCGACCAGGCGGGCCTGTGACCATCACGTCAGGAGAGGCGGCCGACGTACGCCGTCGCGTCGAGCAGGTCATGGGGCTTCCGGTCAGCCTGGCCCTGCGGGGTCGGCACGCCGGCGGGCCCGCGGCCGACGACGCGTGGCGCGCTGTGGTGGAGGAGCTGCGCGAGGTCGACCGCGTGTTCAGCACGTATCGCGCGGAGTCCTGGGTGAGCCGCCTCGGACGCGGCGAGGCCGACACGGCGGACGCCCCGCACGACGTACGCGAGGTCCTCGACCTCGGCGAGCGGGCCCGGCTGGAGTCAGGTGGAGCCTTCGACGTGGTGCGCGACGGTGTCCTCGACCCCAGTGGCGTGGTGAAGGGTTGGGCCGTGGCGCGCGCGGCCCGGCACCTGCGCGCCCTCGATGACACCGACTTCTGCCTCTCCGCGGGCGGCGACATGGTCGTCCACGTCGCGGCGCACGACCGGCCCGACTGGCGCATCGGGATCGAGCACGCCACCGACCCGCGACGGGTCAGAGCCGTCGTACCGCTGCGCTCCGGAGCGCTCGCCACCTCGGGGCTGGCCCACCGCGGCGCCCACGTCGTCGACGCGCGCACCGGGCTGGCGCCCTCGACGCTGGCCTCGGTCACCGTGATCGGCCCCGACCTGACCTGGGCCGACATCGACGCGACCGCTGCGCTGGCTCTCGACGCCGAAGCCCCCGCCTGGCTGGCCACGCGGCCCGGCCGGACGGCGTACCTGCAGTGGGTCGACGGCCGGGCCGAGACGTTCGCAGTCCCCGTAGCCTGACCGGCATGGACGCAGCTGGCTGGGACCAGAGGTACGCCGAGTCCGGGCTCGTCTGGTCGGCCGAGCCCAACCGCTTCGTCGCCGAGCAGTGCTCCGATCTCGCTCCCGGCCGAGCGCTCGACCTCGCCGCCGGCGAGGGCCGCAACGCGATCTGGCTCGCCTCGCTCGGCTGGAGCGTGACGGCCGCCGACTTCTCCGCAGTCGGCTTGGACAAGGGACGCCGCCTCGCGCAGGGCGTGTCACAGCCAGCAGGCGTCGCGGACCGCATCGCCTGGATCGTCGCCGACGCCACGACGACCGACTGGCCCCCGGAGTTCGACCTCGTGGTCGTGGCCTACCTGCAGCTCGCGGAGTCCGAGCGCCGTGCCGCCGCCGTCCGGGCCTTCGCCGCCCTCCAGCCCGGCGGCCGGCTCGTCTGGGTCGCGCACGACTCGACCAACCTCACCGACGGGGTCGGCGGCCCCCAGGACCCGACCGTCTTGATGACCGCCGACGACATCCTCACCGACCTCACGGGCGAGCCGTACGACGTCCTCCACGCCGGCCGCGTCCCCCGCCCCGTCGGCGACGCCACGGCGTACGACTGCCTCATCGTCCTCGAGCGCGACTGACCCCCTCCTCGGGATAGTCCGGTACGAAGGGAACCCTCTCTGCGTCGCTTCAGGGTTCGGTTCGTACCGGACTATCCCGAAAACGCACATCTTGAGTCACCGCAGTTACTGCGGTACCCTCGTAACTGTGAATGACGCAGACGCTTCGTCGAACCCGATCGAGTCGGCGGTCGAGCACGCCCGGCACGCGCTGTCGGCGGTCGACCCCGACGACCCGGGGACGGCGCTTCCCCGACTACGCGAGGCGCAGGAGCTGATCACGGCCGCCATCGACGAGGCGATGGCGGCGGTGGTCGTCGACGGCGAGACACTGCGGGGAGCGGGGGCGATGGCGGGGCTCAGCGAGAACGCGGTCGGGCCTCGACTGGCGCGCACACGCACGCTGGCGGCCTACCAGTCCGAAGACGGCCGCGTGACGGCTGCCGGGGTCGAGCGGGCCAGGTACGACGTCGAGCAGGGCCGCCACCAGCCTCTGCCACCGGGGGCGGCGCCGCCCGCCCCGATGCGCTTTCGACCCAGACGCCCCAACAACTAGGCACCCAAGGAGACCGCCATGACCAATCCCAACCTGACCCACCTCTACTTCCTCCTCGACCGCTCGGGCTCGATGAACACGATCGTGGAGGACACGGTCGGCGGCTTCGACGCCTTCATCGCCGAACAGCGCAAGACAGCCGGCGAGTGCAAGGTGACGCTGGCGCAGTTCGACGACGCCTACGAGGAGGTGTACGCCGACCGCCCGATCGCCGACGTACCGTCCCTGGTCCTGCAGCCTCGCGGCACCACCGCCCTGCTCGACTCCGTGGCCCGGATCATCACCGACGCCGGCAAGCGGCTGGCCGCTCTGCCCGAGGACCAGCGGCCCGGCACGGTCATCGTCGGGATCATGACCGACGGCCTGGAGAACGCGAGTCGCGAGTGGACCCACACTCAGCTCAAGCAGCTCATCGAGCGGCAGACCAACGACTACTCCTGGCAGTTCCTCTACCTCGGTGCCGACCAGGACGCCGTCGAGGTCGGGATGAGCATCGGGGTGGGCGCCGGGCACTCGGTGACCTACGCGCGCGGCAAGGTCAAGCAGGCCATGGCGGCGACCGCCGCCAACGTCACGGCCTACCGCGAGGCCAGGGCAGCCGGCATGCCGGCGCCCGCCGCGGCAGCAGCCTCGGAGTTCACCGCGAAGCAGCGCCGGGAGTCTTCGGAGTAGCCCCGGAAGATGGGCCCGAAGATGGGCCCGAAGACGGACCAGAAGGCGGACCAGAAGGCGGATCCGTCGGCTCGTCGCCGTAGACCCCGGCCTCGCGCGCGGCCTGGGCCTTGCGCAATTGCTTGACCAGGCTGCGCGCCAAGAACACGACGGCCACGATCAAGAAGACGAAGACGAGGGCGGCGATCCATCCGGCGGTGACGTCGTCGGCCTCGGGCACGGGGTCGGGGTTGTCGGCGACCAGCCAGAGGAACGGCACGAGCATGTGACCATCATCCCCCACGAGGACGGTCTCAGCGATCCGGGGTGATCCCGGCGAAGAGGTCGTCCTCAGGGAGGGAGGTCTCGACGTGAGTCGTGACCAGCTCGTAGTCCTCGGTGCCCCACACGGTCTGGGCGATCTCGCGCGGCACCACGAACCACGGGCCGTCTGGATCGATCTGGGTGGCGTGGGCGAGCAACGCCTGGTCGCGCACCCCGAAGTACTCCGCGCAGGGGACGCGCGTGGTCACGCGCGCGTCCCACTCGGGGTCGGGCTTCCAGTCGTCGAGACGCTCGGTGTAGGGCGACTCGAGGCCGTGGTCGAGCATCGCCTGGTGGATCGCCATCATCTTGGGGCGGTTCCAGTTGTGGGAGTAGTAGAGCTTGAGCGGCTGCCACGGCTCGCCCGCGTCGGGAAACCGCTCGGGATCACCGGCCGCCTCGAACGCCGCGACCGAGACCTCGTGGCAGCGGACGTGGTCGGGGTGGGGGTAGCCGCCGCGCTCGTCGTAGGTCGTCACGACGTGAGGCTTGAACGACCGCATCAGCCGCACGAGCCGCTCCGTCGACTCCTCGAGCGGCACCAGCGCGAAGCAGCCCTCGGGCAGCGGCGGCGGCGGGTCGCCCTCGGGCCAGCCGGAGTCGACGAAACCCAGCCAGTCCTGGGTGATGCCGAGGATGTCGCGAGCCCGCTCCATCTCCTGTCGGCGCACCTCGGCGATGTTGGCCGCGATGTCGGGGCGGTCCATCTTGGGGTTGAGGATCGAGCCGCGCTCACCACCGGTGCAGGTGACGACATGGACGTCGACGCCCTCGGCGACGTACTTGGCCGTGGTCGCCGCGCCCTTGCTCGACTCGTCGTCGGGATGGGCGTGCACATGCATCAGGCGGAGTCCGTTGGGAGCGGCGTTCGTCACGGATGGGAGTCTAGGCACCGTGACCGACGCCCCAGACGACCGCTCGGCCGAGGTGGGCGACCGCTACGGGCGGCCCGAACCATGGCGTCGTACGGCGGTCGTGGTTGCCTCGGGACTCGTCGGCATTCTCGGGTTGGCGTGGCTGTCCTGGACGACGATCTTCCACTCGGCGCCCGACGTCAGCTCCGACCTGGTCGGCTGGGACATCGTGGACGACCACTCGGTGACCGCGACCGTCGAGGTGGTGATCCGCGGCGACGGCGTCATCGCGACCTGCCGGGTGCAGGCCTTCGCCGAGGACCACACGGTCGTCGGCGAGGCATCCTTCGCACCGCAGGAGGGCCGCAACGAGGTCGCCGTACGCACCGATCGCAGGGCGACCTCCGTCGAGTCTGTCGGCTGCACCACCCCCGGTCAGAAGCGTCCGCGCTGACCCCCGAAGTTCACGTGAGCGGGTCTTTCCGGCCGCCTTTTGCTAGCCTGGCATTTCCGAACATTCCCGTGGCTTGCCCCGACATGGCCCCGTGACTCCCACGACCAACCGGTTGAGCAGCCGCCGGTGCTGATCCTCATGAGTCGTCGAGGCCGTACCGACACCAACGAGCGACACGACTGCCGTACTCACGCATCACTAGAAAGCTGATACCCATGACGCAGCCCGTCCAGGACAAGATCTGGCTCACCCAGGAGGCCTACGACAAGCTCCAGGCCGAGCTGGAGAACCTGAGCGGCCCGGTGCGCCAGGAGATCATCGAGCGCATCAGCGCCGCCCGCGACGAGGGCGACCTCAAGGAGAACGGCGGCTACCACGCCGCCAAGGACGAGCAGGGCAAGGTCGAGGCCCGCATCCGCCAGCTCGAGGACATGCTTCGTCGCGCCGAGGTGGGCGAGACCCCCAAGGACGACGGCATCGTCGAGCCGGGCATGAAGGTCACCTACAAGTTCGTCGGCGACCCCGATGACGCTGAGACCTCGACGTTCCTGCTCGGCAACAAGGCCCTCGACGACGGCACCATCGACGTCTTCTCCCCCGAGTCGCCGCTCGGCTCGGCCATCCTCGGCGCCAAGGTCGGCGACCAGGTCAGCTACACCGCGCCCAACGGCAAGGAGCTGAAGGTCCAGGTCGTCGAGGCCAAGCCGTTCGTCGCTGGTTGAGGAAGGCGTCCCCTGGCGCCTGTCTCGACATCACCTGACGAGAACAGGTCTGCTCGACGATCACCGGGTTTCGAGACGGTTGCTGCGCAACCTCCTCAACCACCGGGCTTCAGCTGAAGACCTCGTCACCGCACTCGCTGCCGCGCAACCTCCTCAACCACCGGGCTTCAGCTGAAGACCTCGTAACCGCACTCGCGTAGCCGGCGGATCACCAGGTCGGAGTGCTTGGGGCCGCGGGTCTCGAGCTGGAGCTGCACCTCCACCTCGTCGAGGTGCAGGGCTGGCGAGATGCGCTCGTGCATGACCTCGATGACATTGGCACCTGTGCCGGCGAGCTCGGTGAGCATCGTCGCCAGACCGCCGGGCAGGTCGGGGATGTGCACGCGCAGGCCGAGGTACCTTCCGGCGGCGGCCATGCCCTGGCGGATCACCTTGCCCAGCAGGAGCGGGTCGATGTTGCCGCCGCTGAGGACGACGACGGCCGGGGTCTCGAAGCGCCTCGGGTCGTCCAGCATCGCCGCGACCGCTGCTGCCCCGGCCGGCTCCACGACCTGCTTGGCGCGCTCGGCGATCGAGAGCAGGGCCCGCGAGAGCGAGTCCTCGGAGACGGTGACGATGTCGTCGACGTACTCCTGCACGGCGTCGAAGGTGACCTGCCCGGGGCAGCCGACGGCGATCCCGTCGGCGATGGTGCGCATCGACTCGAGGGCCACGGGCCTGCCGTCGGCGAGCGACTTCGGGTACGCCGCGGCGCCAGCCGCCTGGACCCCGACCACGCGCACGTCGGGCTTGCGCGACTTCGCTGCGATGGCGATGCCGGCCAGCAGCCCACCGCCCCCCGTGGGCACGATGACGGTCTTGACGTCGGGCACCTGCTCGACGATCTCCAGACCGCACGTGCCTTGGCCGATCACGATGTCGGGGTGGTCGAACGGGTGGATCAGGACCGCGCCGGTCTCCTCGGCGAACGCCCGGGCGGCGACGAGGGCCTGGTCGAGGTACTGGCCGTGGAACCGGATGTCGGCGCCGTACGCCTCGGTCGCCCTGACCTTGGGCAGGGGCGCCCCCTCGGGCATGAAGACCGTGGACTTGATGCCCAGCAGCGTCGCCGACAGGGCCACGCCCTGGGCGTGGTTGCCGGCCGAGGCCGCCACGACGCCGTTGGCGCGCTCGGCCTCGGAGAGGCGTGAGATCCGCACGTAGGCGCCGCGGGTCTTGAACGAGCCGGTGCGCTGGAGGTTCTCCAGCTTCAGGTGGACGTCGCCGCCGGCCAGCGTCGAGAGCCAGCGCGAGCCTTCCATGGGCGTCACCACGGTGATGCCCTCGAGTACGTCGCGAGCGGTCTCGATGTCGGCGAGGGTCACAGCCCCGGATCTTGACGTCGTCACGCGCTGCCTCCTTCGGGAGACTCTGGGGGAACTTCTGGGGGGACTTCTGGAGGGACTTCTGGGGGGAGCCCCGGGGCGGGGTCTGCAGGATCGGTGCCGCGACGGTTGCCGTAGGACGGGTCGCGGTCCTCGGGCTCGGCGGGCGCCTCGTCAGGTGTGGCCACCTCGGACGGACTCTCACCGTCGGCACGGTAGTCCTCCTCGAGCTCCACCTCGGGATCGTCGCCCGGTCTGGTGTTGGCGGCCAGGTGCTGGGCCACGGCGTTGACGGTCGCGGCCAGCGGCACGGCCATCAACGCGCCCGGCACGCCGGCCACGATGACGCCCACTCCGATCGCGATGATCACGCCGAGGGGATGCACCGAGACGAACCTGCCCATCAGGAACGGCTGCAGCACGTGGCCCTCGATCTGCTGGACCAAGATCACCCCACCCAGCATGAACAGCGCCGTGATCGGGCCTTGGTCGACCAGCGCGACCAGGATGGCGACGGTGCCGGCGACGGTGGCGCCGACCATCGGCACGAACGCACCGAGGAAGACCAGCACACCGATCGCCATCACGAACGGGACGCCCAGCACCGCCGCGACGATCATGATCCCCACGGCGTCGGTGGCAGCAACGATCACGGTGGCCCGCACGAACTGGGTCAGCGAGACCCACGCGACCTTGCCCGATCCGTCGACCAGCACCCGGCTCGCCCTCGGCGACAGGCGCACGAACCACGACCAGATGCGCTGGCCGTCGGCGAGGAAGAAGTAGCTGGAGAACAGCACGATGAAGAACCCGGCCAGGAGGTGTCCGACGACCGTGCCGATCTCGCCGACGCGGGAGAGGTAGTTGCCCTCCTGGGCGAAGTTGCTCAGGGCTTCCTGGGCCCGGTCGAGGTAGTCGTTGAGCTCCTTGTCGCTGACGTGCAAGGGCCCGGTCTTGAGCCAGTCGACGATCTGGGCGAAGCCCTCGGACACGGAGTCGGCGAGGTCCTGGGCCCCGTTGGCCACCTGGTTGCCGGCCAAGAAGAGCAGACCGACGACCGACGCGATCCCGGTGACCACGACCAGCCCCGTCGCTGCCCCGCGCGGCAGGCCGCGGCGCTCGAGCCAGCTGACGAGCGGCTCGACGAGGGCGGCGATGAACAAGGCGATCACGACGGGCAGGACGATCACGAGCAGGTGGCCGATCACCGAGGCGATGATGTATCCGGCGGCCGCTATCACCAGGAACCGCCAGGCCCACGCGGCCGCGAGGTCCACGCCCCACGGCACGTGGGCCCGCGAGAAGTTGGAGCTGCCGCCCGCCACCGGCTCGGGCTCGTACGTCGTACGTCGTGCGCCGCGCAGCGTGGACAGCTGCTGCCACTGATGGGCCAGGCGCCCTGTCAGCCGCTCGGTGCCGGGGTCGTCGGACACCGTTGACCGCGACTCGTCAGCACCGTTGCCCACGCGGGACAGGCTAGGGCACTGAGGGAGGGGCGGCTCACCCCGATGAATCGGCCAGACGTCGCACGAGGCGCTCGGCGGCGTCGGGGTAGCGCTCGACCAGCAGCCCGGCCGCGGCGAGCACGTAGTCACGGTCGACGACGAACCGGGGCCGCACCGGCAGCTGCCACCCGCCGGCGACTTCGCCGATGCTGTCTTCGAAGACGCGCTGCTCGACGCCGTCGCGTCCGTGCCGCAGTACGCCCCCAGAACCGACGAGCAGGTCGACCTCGCGCAGGTCCTTGCCGGTGCGCTCGACCACCCGGCCGTCGGGTCCGACCACCACCTGGCTGCGACCGGCGTGGCGGCGCAGTGCGAGGCCGACCGCGGCACGTGCGATGGCCTCGTCCTCGGCGTACTCGGCGTCGGTACGTGGCAGGAACCCGGGGTCGGCGTGCCGGACCTCGGCCGCCGCAACGAGGTCGCCCAGCTCGGCCGCGGCGACCGTGGACGTGGCCGACCAGCGCATGCCGAGATCGCCCTCGACGGTGCGCGTGACGGGCGTGGTCGCCACCACCTCGCGCGAGAGCGTGGCCTCCTCGGGGTCGAGCTGGACCACCGAGTGGACGTCGGTCGTCGCGCCGCCGACGTCTACGACCACGACGTCGCCGGCGATCTGGGCGAGGACCTCGACACCCGTGAGGACGATGTCCGGAGTGGCACCGGTGACCATCGCCGTGAAGTCGGCCCTCTTGCTGAGGTGCTTGCCGCCGATCACGTGGGACAAGAACATCTCGCGGATCGCCAGCCTGGCCGACTCGGGGCTCAGCACACCGATGCGGGGCACGACGTTGTCGGCGACGACGTAGGGCGTGCTCCCCAAGGCGGCGGTGACCTCGGCGCGCGCGTCGACGTTTCCGGCGTACACGACGGGGCCGGTCCACCCCCCGGCCACGATGCCCTTGGCGGCATCGACGACGACCTGGGTGTTGCCTCCGTCGGTGCCGCCTGTCAGCAGCACCACGTCCGGCCGGGTCGTGTGGTTGAGAGTGCGGTACAGCGCACTGTCAGGCGCACGACCCGCAGCGGCGATGACTTCGACGACGCGACCGCCGCTGGAGAGGGCGACCCGACGTCCGGCCTCGGCCGTGACCAGCTCCTCGTTGCCGACCACGGCGATCCGCAGGCCCCCTCCAGCCGACGAGCAGGCGAGTACGTCGGCACTGGCGGCTCGCGGGTCGGCGGCGACGAGCTGGGCCAGGCAGGCGTCGTACGCGTCGAGCACGTCGGTCTCGATCGTGGTCGGATGAGCGGCCTGCGCGACGATGCGGCCTTCGGTCAGGTCGACGAGCGCGGCCTTGGTGAACGTGGAGCCGAAGTCGACGCAGACGGCGACGTCTTGGTGCCCACCAGGTTTCGAGACGGGCGCTAGCGCGCCCTCCTCAACCAACCGATCATCAGCCGAGGGCACGGTCGAGGTCCACCAGCAGGTCGTCGATGGTCTCGATGCCGACGCTGAGCCGGACCAGGTCGGCGGGTACCTCGAGCTCGGTGCCCGCGACCGAGGCGTGGGTCATCCGCCCGGGGTGCTCGATCAGGCTCTCGACGCCACCGAGCGACTCACCCAGCGTGAACACCTCGGCGCGGCCGCACACGTCCACGGCGTGCTGCTCGCCGCCGGTCACCCGGAAGCTCACGATGCCGCCGAACCGCTTCATCTGCCGGGCCGCGACCTCGTGGCCGGGGTGGTCGGGCAGGCCCGGGTAGTAGACGTGAGAGACGGCCTCGTGACCGGCCAGGAACTCCACGACCTTCTCGGCGTTGTCGCAGTGCCGGTCCATGCGCACCCCGAGGGTCTTGAGGCCGCGCAGCACCAGCCACGAGTCGAACGGCCCGGCAACGGCGCCCATGGCGTTGTGGTGGAAGGCGATCTGCTCGGCGAGGTCGAGGTCCTTGACCACGACTGCGCCGCCGACGACGTCGGAGTGACCGCCGGCGTACTTGGTGGTGGAGTGCACCACGACATCGGCCCCGAGTGTCAGCGGTGTCTGGAGGTAGGGCGTCGCAAAGGTGTTGTCGACCACCAGCAGCGCGCCGGCGTCGTGGGCGATCGAGGCGATGGCCTCGATGTCGCCGATGTTGAGCAGGGGGTTGGTGGGCGTCTCGACCCACACCAGGCGGGTCTGCCCCGGTCGGATCGTGGCGCGCACGGCATCGAGATCACTCGCCGGAGCGGGGTCGTGGACCAGACCCCATCGGGTAGCGACCTTGTCGAAGAGCCGGAACGTCCCGCCGTACGCGTCGTCCGGGAGCAGCACGTGGTCACCGGGGTTGCACAGCGCTCGGATGACGGTGTCCTCGGCCGCGAGCCCGCTCGCGAACGCGAACCCGCGCTCGCCCTCCTCCAACGCGGCGATGTTGCCCTCGAGGGCGGTGCGCGTCGGGTTGCCCGAGCGGCTGTACTCGTAACCGCCGCGCAGCCCGCCCACGCCGTCTTGCTTGTAGGTCGAGGTCGCGTAGATCGGCGGGATCACCGACCCCGTCGCCGCGTCGGGCTCGTAGCCGGCGTGGATGGCGCGGGTCTCGAAGCCGCCCTTGGTGCGATGCTGCTGATCACTCACCCCAGCACGCTATCGAGCCGGCGTAAGAGTTCTGTCATCTGCAGGTGGAACGTCTGGGCGGCCACGGTGGTTGGGGAGGGTGAAAGCCAAGGAGGCCCGATGTTGTTCACCCGTTCCAAGTCCACGCTCCCCGCCCCCGAGGAGGCCCTGGCCGGCCGACCGGAGCGGCCGTTCCACCTCTCTTCCCAGCACCTCGTCCTCGACGCGCCCCTGGTCACCACCGAGATCCCCGACGGCTTCGAGGTCGCGATCTTCGGCCTCGGCTGCTTCTGGGGGGCCGAGGAGCTCTACTGGCAGAAGCCGGGCGTCTGGTCGACGTCGGTCGGCTACGCCGGTGGCTACACCCCGAACCCCTCCTACGAGGAGGTGTGCTCGGGACGCACCGGCCACACCGAGGCCGTGCGCGTCGTCTTCGACCCGTCCGTGGTGACGTACGCCGAGCTGGTCAAGCGCTTCTTCGAGGTCCACGACCCGACCCAGGGCATGCGCCAGGGCAACGACGTGGGCACGCAGTACCGCTCGGCGATCTACGCCACGACCCCCGAGCAGGAGCAGGTCGCCCGCGACCTGACCAAGGAGTACGGCGAGGAGCTCGCCCGCCGCGGCCTCGACCCGATCACCACCGAGATCAAGCTCGTCGACGACGCCGACCCCGCGACGTACTACTACGCCGAGGACTACCACCAGCAGTACCTGTTCAAGAACCCCAACGGGTACAGGTGCCACGCGACGACGGGGGTTCCGTTCCCGGCCTGATGTTCTCGCGGTGGTTCCCTCACTGACCCGACCCCGGCATGCTGGCCGCATGAGCCAGGACCCGGTTACCAGCAATCCCGAGCACTACAAGGTCGTCTTCGAGAACGAGCGGGTGCGGGTGCTGGAGTACACCGACCAGCCCGGCGACATCACCACGCCGCACCGGCACCCCGACAGCGTGATGTACACGTTGTCGTCCTTCCGGCGCCGCCTGGTGTGGGGTGACGACCAGCGCGAGGTCGAGCTCGAGGCGGGGACGACCAACTGGCTACCGGCGCAGGAGCACCACGGCGAGAACATCGGTGAGACGGCGACGCACGTCATCTTCGTGGAGCTCAAGGAGGGCGCCGGCGGCGCAGCCACGTCGACGTCCGGCATCGGCCCCGAGGCAGCCTCGTAACGCCGGGGGTTTCGCAACGGCGGAGCCAGGAGCATGCTGCCCTCGTGGCCGATGTCTCGCCCGACGCGCTCATCGGGGAGCTCGCTGAGTCGTACCTCAACTCGCGCTGTGTGCATGTAGCCGCGAACCTCGGCATCGCCGACGTACTCTCCGACGATCCACGGCCGGTCGCCGAGGTCGCGAAGACTCTCGGAGTCGACCCGACAGCGCTCGGGCGGATACTGCGGCACCTGGCGTCGTTGGGAGTCTTCGCCTTCGAGGAGGCAGGTGTCCGCAACAACGACGCTTCGGAGGTCCTGCGGTCCGACAGCCCCTCGGGCCTCCTGCCCCTGACGCGGATGCTGGGCCTGCCGATCATCTGGCAGTCACTCGAGTCGCTGGAGGACACCGTCAGGACCGGCCGACCCGGCGCGACCTTCCACGACCCCGCTGGCTTCTTCGGATATCTCGACACGCATCCCGACGAGTCGCACGTGTACGACGAGGGCATGACCGCCATGACCGTGCGGCGGATCGCCCGCACCATCCCCCACTACGACTTCTCGCGCTTCGGCGTGGTGGCCGACGTCGGCGGGGGCAGGGGCCACCTGCTCCGCGCCGTTCTCGATGCCGTGCCTGCAGCGCGGGGGATCCTCGTCGACCGCGCTCAAGTGGTGAAGGACCTGCCACCACACGACAGGATCACCGTGCAGCCCGGGAGCTTCTTCACCGATCAGCTCCCCGCGGCCGACTGCTACCTGCTGTCGAACATCATCCACGACTGGGCGGACGACGAAGCCCTGGCGATCCTGCGTGCGGTCCGCGCCGCGGCGCCGCAGGACGCGACGCTGTTGCTCTTCGAGTTCGTCGTCCCCGACGACGCGGACGAGTTCGAGGCGAGCGACATCGACCTCTGGATGCTGAGCTTGGTCGGTGGCCGCGAACGCACCCTCGACGAGTACGCCGACCTGCTGCAGCAGGCCGGTTGGCGCCTGACGAGAGCGGTGCCCACCGAGGTGCAGACGATCATCGAGGCCATGCCGTCCTGACTCCAGCTCATGACGGTGTCCCCACATCATCGCCGCCAGAACCCAGACCAGTCGTGGGACCCGGCGCAGGCTCAGAGGTCGGTGGCCCCGTCGACTGCCTCACGGATCAGGTCGGCGTGGCCCGCGTGGCGGGCGTACTCCTCGATCAGGTGCACCAGGATCCAGCGCACGCTTGCATGCCGACCGTGGCGGGCCCGCCTGGCCAACGTGTCGAGGCCTTCAGGCGAGGCGAGCACGCGATCGAGCGCCTCGTCAGCGACGGCGATGGAGGCCTGGTAGCGCGAGACGAGCAGCTGCCAGTCGTCGTCCTTCGCGGAGTGCCACTCCCAGTCCGGATCGTCGGCGAAGCCGTCCCCCACCCAGTCCAGCTCGGGCCCGTCCTGGAGCACCTGCACCCACCACCAGTTCTCGACCCAGGACAGGTGCTTGAGGATCCCGCCGAGCGTCATGGTGGCCGGTGGCAGCGGCGTCGCGAGCTGCTCGGCCGTCAGTCCCTCGGTCTGGCGCAGGATCGTGGCGCGGTAGTAGTCGAGGAACGACCGCAGCATCGTGGCCTCGTCAGCGGCCGCGGGTGGGTCGGTCCGGGCGAAGTCGCTCACGCCCGCACGCTACTTCTCACCACACCCCGAGTACCTCACCGCCGATCCGCACGATGAAGCCGGAGACCACGACGATGAAGAAGACCCGCACGAACCTCGCGCCTCGCGAGACCGCCGTACGCGCACCGAGGTAGCCGCCGACCAGGTTGCAGGCACCGAGCACCAGGCCGGTCTTCCAGAGCACTGCCCCTTGCGGCACGAACACGCACAGGGCGGCGAGGTTCGTGGCCCAGTTGGCCAGCCGCGCCTTGGCCGAGGCCTCGAGGAACGAGTAGCCGAGCAGCCCCACCAGGCTGAACACGAAGAAGCTCCCCGTACCCGGCCCGAGCGCGCCGTCGTAGAAGCCCACGGCCAACCCGGTGAGCACGGCCGCCACCGTGTGGTGCCCGCCGGCGAACCTCAGCTCGGTGACCTCGCCGAGCTCGGGCTTGAGCACGACGTAGGCCCCGACGACCACCAGCGCCACCAAGACGATCGGGTCGAACGCCGACCTCGGCACGTGGCTGGCGACGACGGCACCGACTGCCGACCCGAGGAAGGCGAACAGCATCAGCGGGAGGAAGGTCTTGGGATCGGGCCTGACCCGGCGGTAGTACGTCGCGCTGCTCACGGTTGTGCCGCAGATCGAGGCCAGCTTGTTGGTGGCCAGCAGCTGGACCGGAGCGGCGTGTGGCAACCCGATGAGCAGTGCCGGCAGCTGGATCAGGCCGCCACCACCCACGACCGCGTCCACGAACCCTGCCGCCAGCGCCGCCAGCGCCAGCAGCGCGAGCACGGTGTACGTCGGGTCGTCCACGTGGGCGAGGATAGGGGCGTGCGCATCGTGTCCCTCCTCCCGTCGACCACGGAGATCCTCTTCGCCATCGGGGCGGGCGACGACGTGGTCGGCGTGACCTTCGAGTGCGACTACCCCGAGGAGGCACGCAGCCGTCGTGTCGTCTCGACCAGCGCGATGCCGCCGGGACTCACGCCCGCCGAGATCGACACCTTCGTCGCGAGCGCGATGGCTCGTGGCGAGGACCTCTACCACCTCGACGAGGGTGCCCTCGCCGGACTCGATGCCGACCTGGTCGTCACACAGGACCTGTGCGCGGTGTGCGCGGTCGACGTCTCCGTCGTCGACGACGCCTTGGCCCACCTGGGTTGCACGGCCGAGGTGCTGACCATCGACCCCCACACGCTCGACGAGGTCTTCGCGTCGATCGAGATGGTGGGCAAGGCCACCGGCCACGAGGAGGAGGCCGCCGACCTGGTGTCCTACCAGCGCAGGCGGTTGGCCGCGATCTGGGCACGGTCGGCCTGGCGCACCCAGCAGCCGCGAGTGATGTTCCTCGAATGGACCGACCCGCCCTTCGCCCCGGGCCATTGGATCCCCGAGATGATCGAGATCGCCGGGGGCGTTCCCCTCCTCGCCACACCAGGTGAGAAGTCACGTCGCGTCACGTGGGACGACGTCCACGCCGCCCGACCCGACGTCGTCATCGTCGCGCCCTGCGGCTACGACCGCGAGGGCAGCCAGGTGCTCGCCGACGAGCTCGTGGCCAGCGGCGCGCTGCCCACCGGCGTACTCGTGCATGCCGTCGACGCCAACGCCTCCTGGGCTCGACCCGGCACCCGTCTGGTCGACGGGATCGAGGAGCTTTCCAACCTGTTGCACGGGTCGGGGACAATGAGGGCGTGACCGAGCTCCCGCGCAAGGCCGCCGTGCGGACCGCACGGCTCGCGGCGCTGCCGCTCGGGTACGCCGGCCGCCAGGCGCTCGGGCTCGGCAAGCGGCTGGGCGGCAAGTCGGCCGAATCCGTGCTCACCGACGTTCAACAGCGCACGGCCGAGCAGCTCTTCCGCACCCTCGGCGAGCTCAAGGGCGGCGCGATGAAGTTCGGGCAGGCCCTCTCGGTGCTCGAGGCCGCCCTGCCCGAGGAGCTGATCGCGCCCTACCGCGCCCATCTCACCGCCCTGCAGGACTCCGCACCGGCGATGCCCGCGGCGATGGCCTACGAGGAGATCGAGGACGCCCTCGGCGCCGACTGGCGCGACCAGCTGGTCGAGATGGACGAGACGGCCGCGGCCGCGGCATCCATCGGCCAGGTGCACCGCGGGCGATGGCACGACGGCCGCGAGGTCGCGATCAAGGTGCAGTACCCTGGCGCCGGCGACGCGTTGCTCGGCGACCTGCGCCAGCTCGCCCGGGTGGCCAAGGGAGTAGCGCCCGTCTTCCCCGGCATCGACATCAAGCCGCTCGTGGCGGAGCTCCAGGCCCGGGCCGCCGACGAGCTCAACTACCTGCTGGAGGCAGAGGCGCAGCAGGCGTTCGCCGATGCCTTCCGCGGCGATCCGGAGATCTTCGTACCCGACGTGGTCGCCGCCGGCGAGCGCGTGCTGGTCAGCGAGTGGATGGAGTCACCCGCATCGCTTGCGTCGGTCGTCGCCGACGGCACCCGGGAAGAGCGCGACCACTACGGGGAGCGACTGGTGCGCTTTCTGTTCGCGGGCCCCGCGCGGACCGGGATGCTGCACGCCGATCCCCATCCGGGGAACTTCCGGGTGCTCCCGGCCCCCGACGGGAGTCCGGGTCGGCTCGGCGTCCTCGACTTCGGTGCCGTGGCCCGGCTGCCCGAGCGGTCGCTGCCCGCCGCGATGGGTCGGCTGATGAGGCTCGCCGTCGACGAGGACCCCGACGCGCTGCTCGAGGGCCTGCGCCGCGAGGGGTTCGTCAAGGACAACATCCGGATCGAGCCGCAGGCGGTCTTCGACTACCTCAACCCCTTCGTCGAGCCGACTCGCGTCGAGCGGTTCCGGTTCACCCGTGAGTGGATGTCCGAGCAGTTCATGCGGATCAAGAACCCCCGTTCGCCGTCCTACACGATCGCCACCAAGATCAACCTGCCGCCGAGCTACCTGCTCATCCATCGCACCTGGCTCGGCGGCATCGGTCTGCTCAGCCAGCTCGAGGCCGAGGCGCCGTTCAAGGCGATCCTCGAGGAGTCGCTGCCGGGGTTCGCTCCGGCCGCCGGCTGAGCCTCGACTCAGAGCCTCTGGGTGCGCATCACGGGGTCGAGGAGTACTGCGTGTCGCGACTCTCGATCCGGTACGAGCCGCGGTCGTAGAGGTCGATGTCGAGGGTGTCGCTGATCTCGTAGCCGTCGGCCACCAGGCGGAAGTCCAGGCCGTAGACGGTCACGTCGTCGGGGACACCGGTCCACCGGAGCATCACGTAGGGACCGAGGTCGCTGGCCGACACCGACTCGGACACCGAGCTCTGGTAGGTGTCGACGCTCATCGTGGCGCTGAGGTCGTGGGCCGTGATGCCGTTCGGCAGCTCGAAGTACGCCCAGTAGGTCTGCTGCTGCGTGTCGAACGCCCGGCGTACCTCGTCGTGGTAGGTCCACGGGCCGGCCGTGGTGGGGAAGGACTCGTGCTTGAAGTCGGCGAGCTGGGCGGCGGTCACCCCCGTGAGCGTCAGGTGCGTCGCTTCGCTGGCGGTCGCGACGAGACCGAGCCCGCCCACGACGTTGCCGGACCCGGTGCCCGGCGACCCGACGCCGGGAACCGACACCTGGTTCCCGGACAGGACGCCCGGAGAGCCGACGGACGGGTCCTCGGCCTCCGCGCTGGAGAGGGAGACCCCGGAGATCGTGATCCCGGTGATGACAGCTGCGGCGAGCGTGGCGGCGAAGAACTTGTGCATGGGATGAGTCAATCGACACCGGCGGGGACCTTCTGTCTGCATCACGACACTCGACCCGATCCGTCTGGGCTTCGGGCCGAGTCACCTGCGCACGGTCAGTACTGCCTGACGCTGAGGTTCTGCCCGGACGGGTCGTACGTCGGGCCGGCCACCTTCTCGAAACGCGAGTCGTACCCCACACTGGCCCTGCCGAGCGAGCCCTCGAGGTCGATGCCGTACGTCGAGACCGAAGCCGGCAGGCCCGTCACCTGCAGCCGGACGAACAGGTTGTCCACGACGCCCTCGGCCTCGAAGGACCAGCCCTGGCCGGAGAGATCGTCGAGGTCCTGGATCGTCACGTCGATGTCCGTCTGGCCGACGGCTTGGATGGTGAGATAGGCGGTCCAGGTTGCCTGCTGGCCGTCCGCGTCCTGCTCGACCCGGTCGCAGACCTTCGAGCTGCCGTCCTCCGCGCAGCTCATGCCGGCCGTGGCCGTGACCCACGCGTCCCTGGAGACCACGACGAGGGTCGCGTCGCTGGGGCCGGTCCCGGCGGTGTCACCGAGAACGGCGCCGCCACCGCGTTGCGGCGGGCCCGGGGAGTCGTCGACGACCAGCGTCAGCGCACCGAAGCTCACGGGCAACGTCGCGGTGGCGCGCGCGCCATCCCCCGAGAGCAACCGGTAGCGGAACGTGAGGGTGTCGCCCTCCAGCCGAGGCTCGGCGATCTCGATCGTGCGGACCTGCTCGCCCGACTCGTCCTGGAACGTCAACGACGCGTTGGGCGGGTCGTCACCGAAACCCACCTCGTCCCACCCCGACACCAGGGTCCGCAGAGCCACCTGCTTCGCCTCGCGCTCGGGGCGGTCGGTGAACGCGTCGACCGAGTCGTCGGTCTGCTCGAGGGTCAACGTGGTCGCGTCGGCCGAGCCGGCCCCGGCGTCGAGCACGTACAGCCATTCGGGAGCCGGGCGCGAGGACGACGACTGGGGCTGCGTCTCGGCACCGGACCAGCCGGTCGCGGCGCCGCCGACGAACGCCAGCGCGGCGACGGCAGCGAGCACGAGCAGAGAGCGTGGGGTCACGTCAATAGAATCGGTGGCTGGTGAGGCTCCGTCTGTCAGGCCCGCAACACTCGTCAGCTCCCCACCCAGAACCCCCGACCGCCGAACCAGTCGCCGTAGTGGCCGTACGTCGACCCGGCCGGCCCGCGCGAACCCAGGTAGGACCCGACCACGGCCGCTCCGAGGTCGTCGAGCTCCGGGGCGACGACTCGTCCGCCCACCCGACGGGCCATCGAGTCGATGAAGCGCGCGAGCCCCGGATCCTCACCGAGCCGGAAGAAGGTGGTCTGGGCGCCGAGCCGCCCGGCGTTGTCGAGCTCGCGGACGGCGTAGGCGACGGTCAGCGGGTGCGGCGGGTACTCGAAGTACACCTCGCCACCCGGCTCGAGGTGGGAGGTCGGCTCACCGTCGGTGACGACCAGCAGCACTGGCTGGGCGTTGGGGTGCTTGCGGAAGTGGCGGTTGGCCAGCAACAGCCCGTGATGGAGGTTGGTGCCCTTGTCCCAGCGCGCGTCGAGGGCAGTCAGCTGCTCGATGTCCATGGTCTGCGCGTGGCGGCCGAAGGTGATCAGCTGCAGCGCGTCGCCACGGAACCGCGATCGGATCAGCGTGTGCAGCGCCAGCGCCGTACGTTTCATCGGCACCCAGCGCCCGTCCATCGCCATCGAGAACGACGTGTCGACCAGCAGCGCCACCGCCGCCTGGGTCCGGGCCTCGGTCTCGGTCACCTCGACGTCGTCGATGTGGAGGCGCACGCCGCGCCGTTCGGCCCCCCACGGCGACGACTCGCCGGGAGAGCCTGTCGTTGGGGACCGATCGCTCGCCTCCCGGAGTACGGCGTTCGTCACCGTGCGCGTGACGTCCCAGGGCTCGGTGTCGCCGAACTCCCAGGCGCGGGTGGCACCGGAACGCTCACCGGCGGCGCCGGAGGTGCGCACGTCGCGCTGGCCCTGACGGCCCGACAACCGGGTGGCGACGTCGCGCAGCAGCGCCCGGCCGAGCTGGCGCATCGCCTTGGGCGAGAGCTGGAGCTGCCCGTCGCTGGTCCGCTTGAGGTAGCCGCTGTCGCGCAACGCCTGCTCGAGCCGCTGCAACGTCCGCGCGTCGACCGCCGCCGGGTTGCCAAGCTGGCGGGCCAGCTTGTCGAGGTCGAGGTCGTCCATCCGCGCACCGTCGTAGGTCTGGCCCAGCTGCTCGGCCAGGTCGTCGAGGTCGGCGAGGTCCTGCAGCACGCCGGTGCCATCTCCGAGGCCCAGCCCCTCCTCGCCGTCGAACCGCTCGGATCCCGACCAGTCCTCGCCGGGTCGCAGCGCCTGGAGGTTGGCATCGAGCTGGGAGAGCTGGTCCATCAGCGCCGGTGACCCGAACGCCTGCTGCGACAGCGCCATCAGCTCCTCGCGCTGCTCGCGCGACATCGAGTTCAGCATCCGCTGAGCCGCGGCGGCCCGCCGGGCCAGCGCGTCGATCAGCTCCTCGACGTTGCGCGGTCTCCCCCCGTCCGCCTCAGTGAAGTAGTCGCCGTGCTTGCTCATGAAGGAGTCGAAGTCCTCGGGTGTGTCCTCGCCACGGGCATGCTTGGCCAACAACGCGTTGAGGTCCATCAGCATCTGGTTGACGGCCTCGCGGTCCTCGTCGGTGGCGCTCTCGAGCGCCTGCTTCATCCCCGCGAAGCGCTGGTCGAGCACCTCCCGGCCGAGCAGGTCCTTGATCCGCTCGTAGTCCGCACGCGCATCGCTACTCTGCCAGTCGTACGACGAGAGCTCGCTGACCGCTGCCGCCGTCGAGGAGGGCAGGTTGTCGAGCCGCATCTGGCGGAAGGACCGCTCGGAGTCGTCCATGTCGACGTCGCGGGCCAGCTGCCCGCGCTCGCTGAGCACCGCCCGGTCGAGCAGCTCCCGGATCTCCTGCAGCGTGCCGTCGAGGTGGTGGCGCGCCGTCAGCTCGCGCCGCTTCTCGGCCACGCGACGGGCCATCTCGTCCAGACCCGTGCGCTCCTGACCCCCGCGCCGGAGGAACTCGCGCATCGCCCGCTCGGGGCTGTAGCCGGCCATCACGTCCTGGCCGATGGCGTCGAGCGCCTCGGCCAGGTCGACCGGAGGCGCCAGCGGGTCCGGCCCGCCGTCGTACGGCGAGTAGCGGTGCCTAGCCGTAGACCGTCTCGCCACCACCGGACTCCTTGCTGATCTTGCGGGCCAGGTAGAGGCCCTCCAGGGCGAGTTCGATCGCGCCCGCGCGCTGACCGTCGTTGGTGGCACCGAGGCGGTCGCACACGTCGTCGTAGAGCTCCGACTCGCCGAGCACCGGAAGCCCGGTCAGGAAGTCGCGCGCAGTCACCTGCTCGCCGGTGGTGACCATCGAGCCGGCCTCGATGGCATCGACCAGGAGGGTGAAGTCGATGCCGCGGAAGTGCTGGCGCACCGTCTCGGCGGTGGCGGTGCGCAGCAGGTGGGTGAGGATCTCCTCCTCGCGCCCCTCCTCGCCGGTCTCGAACTCGACCTTGCCCCCGAGCACCTCGACCGCAGCCTCGAGATCGACCAGCCGCGCGACGGCCTCGTCCTCGCCCTGGCTGGTGGCCCGGTGCAGCGCCGCAGCCGCGACGGTCTCGGCGCCGGCGATCGAGAACCGGGCGCTGACCCCGCTGCGCTGGTCGACCGAGCTGGACTCGCGCAGGTTGCGGGTGAACCTGGCCAGGATCTCCACGATGAAGTCGGGTACGTCGGCCAGCAGGGTGGCCTCCTGGCCGATGACTGCCATCTCGTCCTCGAGCTCGACGGGGTAGTGCGTGCGGATCTCGGCGCCGAACCGGTCCTTGAGCGGGGTGATGATGCGCCCGCGGTTGGTGTAGTCCTCCGGGTTGGCACTGGCCATCACGAGCACATCGAGCGGAAGCCGCAGGATGTAGCCGCGGATCTGGATGTCGCGCTCCTCCATCACGTTGAGGAGGGCGACCTGGATGCGCTCGGCGAGGTCGGGCAGCTCGTTGATCGTGACGATGCCCCGGTGGCTGCGCGGCACCAGCCCGAAGTGGATGGTCTCCGGGTCACCGAGGCTGCGGCCCTCGGCCACCTTCATCGGGTCTACGTCGCCGATCAGGTCGCCGACGGAGGTGTCAGGGGTGGCGAGCTTCTCGGCGTAGCGCTCCTCGCGGTGCCTCCAGTCGACCGGCAGCTCGTCGCCCAGCTCGGCCGCGCGTCGCCTGGACTCCGGGATGATCGGCTCGTAGGGGTGCTCGCCCAGCTCGCTGCCGGCGATCACCGGAGTCCACTCGTCCAGCAGTCCGACGAGCGTGCGGAGCAGGCGGGTCTTGCCCTGACCCCGCTCCCCCAGGAGCACGACGTCGTGGCCGGCGATCAGGGCCCGCTCGAGCTGGGGGATGACCGTGTCGTCGAAGCCGTGCAGACCGGGCCACGCGTCCTCCCCCGACCGCAGCTTGGCCAGGAGGTTGTCGCGCAGCTCCTCCCGCAGGGTCTTCTGGACGTGCCCGCTCGCGCGGAGCTCACCGACGGTTGCTGGTCGAGTCACGCCTCACACGCTAGACCCGGTGCTCAAGAAACGGAGGCCGTGTCCGTCTCGGTAGGTTGGGCGCGTGGAGACCGACGAGGTGCTGGCGCTGCTGCGAGACGTGGCCGATGAGGTGGTCAACCCCCGGTTCCGCAGCCTCGGCAAGGACGACGTCGCCGAGAAGAACCCGGGCGACCTGGTGACGGTCGCCGACCGCGAGGCCGAGGTGCTGATCACCGCCGCCCTGCTGGCGGCCTACCCCGACGCCGTGATCCTCGGCGAGGAGGCCACCTCGGCCGATGCGACCGTGCTCGACAGGTTCGCCGCGGCCGAGCACGCCTTCACCGTCGACCCGGTCGACGGGACCAAGAACTTCGTCAGCGGCTCACCCGACCACGCCATGATGGTCGCCGAGATCCGCGGCGGCACCGTCGTGCGCTCGTGGATCTGGCAGCCCCAGCACGAGCTGGCCTACGTCGCGGAGCAGGGGTCGGGCGCCTACCGGATCTCTTCGGCGGGGCGCGAGCGCCTGGTCCGGCCCCCGCTCGGCCAGGAGCTGCGCGGCATCACCTCGCGCCGGCGCTGGATCGGTCGCGCCGTCGGCGCGCTCAAGGTGCTGGAGCTGACGTGGGTGTGCTGCGGAGTCGACTACCCCAAGATCGTCGAGGGCGAGGCCGACTACGCGGTCTACGGCCACGGGGCACCGTGGGACCACGCTCCCGGCTCGCTGCTGCTCGCCGAGACGGGCGGGTTCCTCGGCGACTTCCGCGGCGCGGCGTACCACCCGCAGCGGGAGGTCCAAGGCGGCCTGGTCGCCGCGGCCGACCGCGCGACCTTCGACCTGGTCCAAGGGCTGATCGACGACCTTCCCGGGCGCTGACCGGAGCCAGTGCGACCACCCGTCATCGACTCGGGTGGTCGCACTCGCCCGGTTCGCAGGTGCCGTGTCTCACCTCCTCTGCGTGTGGTCTGCGGGCTCGCGCACAGGCGGCCCGCGTGCCGGCGCGAGCCACGGGGCCGTGGTCCTGGCTCGCGCCGGCGGTCGCTGACCGGAGGGGCGGCTCCGCGGCCCTGACCTCCGCGGTCCGTGCGCTCCCTGCCTCGTGTGAGGGCATGTCGGGCGGGAGCCGCCCCAGCCTGCCGCGACCAGCTCGTCGAACTCACGACGCACCCAGTCGTCCTCCGCGAACACGATGTCCATCCAGGTCGTGTCCGCCGTCGCACCGTGCGTGACGGCGCGCGGGACCTCCCAGCCGGGCGCGTGGACGGCGGCCGACATCGACGACCGCCAGGTCAGGAACCGATCGCGGTGGGTTCCTGCGACTGCGTGGTGACCTCGATCTTGCGGGGCTTGGCCCGCTCGGCCACCGGGATGGTCAGGCGCAGCACGCCGGCGTCGTAGTGGGCGCCGACCTTCTCAAGGTCGAGGTTGTCACCGAGCACGAGCTGACGGCTGAACAGGCCGCTGGGCCTCTCGGAGGCCAGCATCTCCCAGTCGCCGTTCTTGGGGGGTCGCTCTGCCTTGACGGTCAGCACGTTGCGCTCCACATCGATGTCGACCGTCTCGGCGCGAACGCCCGGCAGGTCGAATTCGAGCACGAAGGTGTCACCCTCGCGCCAGGCGTCCATCGGCATCACAGCGGGACGAGATGTCGTGCCCGCGCCCACGAGCTGCTGGGCGAGCCGGTCGAACTCACGGAACGGGTCGGTGCGCATCAACATGTCTCACCTCCAGGGAATGGGATGTCTCCAATGTCTCTGTCCTCTGTCAGCCCTATCCAAGATCGATAGTGGTTGACATAGATTTCATGTATCATACGCAATAGCCCGAACGCAAGCCCTCGAGAGGAGCGATCTCCATCGCCACTACGAGAAACCCGGATCTCGCCGTCTACGCCATCTCCGTCGCCGGCGAGCTCACCGGCGTCGATCCCCAGATGCTGCGGATCTACGAGACCCGGGGGCTGCTGATGCCGGCGCGCACTCCGGGGGGCACGCGTCGCTACAGCGAGCGCGATCTCGAGCGCATCGGACGGATCACCATGTACCTCGACGCCGGCCTCAACCTCGCGGGCATCGAGCGCGTCCTCGTGCTCGAGGCCGAGACCGACGACCTGCGCGACCAGGTCCGGGACCTCGGCGGCCGTCCCCGACGTCGCCGCCGATCCCCCGGCTAGACGCTCACAGCTCCACGCCGTACTCCTGCTGGACCACTGTTGCGATCGGGCCGCGCAGGTCGGCGAACCGCCGTTGCTCCAGAAGCGTGCGCTTCACGAACGGGAACCCGGTCGCGAGCATGCGCGCCCAGCCGCCGAGCACCGAGTCCGCCGACGACGAGATGCCGAGGGCCTCCTTGGACCAGCCCACCTCTGCGCTGAGACCGTGCTGCTGCACGAGCTGGCTCAACCCGAACTCGTAGGTCTGGATCACGGCCTTCTTGGTCTCCTGGGCGCGCACGTCGGCGAAGAACCCTCGCAGCGGCTCACGACCCAGCACTCCGTCGCGGAAGGCGAGCAGGTAGCTCTGCATGTGGTCCTGGGGGAAGTGGTTGCCGGTCGCCGACCACACCTCCGCCGACGACGCCTCGATGCGCCCCACCAGGTCGTCGAGCGGACCGTAGGGACCGGCGAGCGAGTCGTTGGTGAGGACCACGAGGTGCTTCGAGGCGATCGACGGGTAGGCCGTCAGCGCGGCGCCCCAGGACCCGAAGTCGTAGCCCACGTTGGGCCGTTGCACGACAGCGACGCCCCTGGGCAGCTCGTCGAGGATCGGCCCCCACCGCGACCAGGCGTCGCGTGCCGAGATCACAAGGACGGGGATGCCCGCCTCGGCCCAGGCCGCCGCCCCGCTCAGGGACTCGGGTCGCAGGTCCCGCCCCAACGAGTACTCCGCGAGCAGGACAACGCGGTCCTCGGCGAGCACGGCGTCGAGATCGCCCGCCACGACTCGTGGCGTCGCGGGTAGCGACTCGTTGAGCCGGCGCTGCACCCGCCACTTGGTCGCGCGCGCGTCACGCTTGGCTCTCTCCGCGCGCCGTCGCAGCCCCGAGCCCGCCCACCAGAACCTGACATCGCGGTCCAGTCCCAGCGCCCGGTCCGTCAGCGTCTTGCCGTCGTCCTGCGGCCGGTCGTGCGTGCCGCGCGCGCGAGCGGCCTGGGCTTCGAGGAACTTGGTCAGCTCGCCCGGGTGCGCCGCCCACAGCCGAGCCAGCTTCCCGGCCTGCCGGACCCGGGCACCGAGCAGGGCGCGCCCGCCGATCGTGGTGTCGTAGGCCAGGTCGATACGGAACCGCTCCGCGACGATGCGCGGGCTGGTCCGTGGCGCGTTGATCATGTTGGCGACGTTGAGGTCGTGCACCACCTGCATCCACATCACGGGTGCCCGCACCTCACGGATCGGCCCGTGGGCCCGGGCGCGGGCGTGCTTGGCGACGTAGACCGTGTCGGGCGGCCGACCTGGTTCGCGTCGCTCGATCAGGCTGATGAAGGCGTTGGAGATCTGGCTGCTCAGGTAGACCGCACCCGAGCGGTCCACCTGCACGCCTCGCGTGAGGCTGACGAACAACCTGTCCTGGCGCGCGAACTGCGCCTGCACGGTCTCCATGAAGTCGACCGCCATGCCGTCGTCGGAGTCGATGCGGGTGGTGATCAGGTACGGCGCCGGCCCGCCGTCGCGGTCGGTCGCGGCGACAACGTGCTCGGCGAACGAGTCCCGCCGGAAGTCCTCGTGGGTCCAGATCGGGGTGAAGACGTCGGCGGCGAGGTACTCGACGTCGTGTCGGAACTCCGGGCTGCACCGGTCGTCGAAGAGGACCAGCCAGGTGAAGTCGCGGCCCGCCTGGACGCCGGTCTGGGAGATCACCGACGGGTAGAGCAGGTCGTCGAAGAAGGCGAGGCGGTAGCGCAGCCACTCCTCGCCCGCCGGCTCGGCGCCCGGTGACATCACGGCGCTGAACCTGGTCAGCAGCACATGGTCGAACTCGCGAGGCGGCACCCGGCTATCGTGCCCGGCGTGACGGCCCAGGCGCGGCATTCCCGCCGCATCGTCGGCATCGCTGGCAAGCCGGGCGCCGGCAAGACGACCTACGCGCTGGGGTTGGTCGCGGCCAGCGAGGTGCCCGCCGCCTACGTGCCGATGGACGGCTTCCACCTCGCCGACGTCAGGCTGCGGGCCCTCGGCCTCCTGGACCGCAAGGGCGCGCCAGAGACCTTCGACGCGTGGGGGTACGCCGCGCTGTTGCGGCGAGTGCGCGAGGAGCGCGACCACCCGGTCTACGCACCGGGGTTCGAGCGCGACCTGGAGCAGCCGATCGCCGCCGCCCTCGTCGTACCTCCGGAGGTCGAGCTGGTGGTGACCGAGGGCAACTACCTGCTGCTGGACCGGCCCGAGTGGCGGGCGGTCCGCGACCAGCTCGACGAGGTCGTGCAGCTGGAGACCGACGACGACGTGAGGCGAGCCCGACTGGTCGCGCGGCACGTCGAGTTCGGCAAGTCGCCGGCCGAGGCCCAGGCCTGGGTCGAACGCGTCGACGAGGCGAACGCCGTCCTGGTCGAGGCCGCGGCCCACCGCGCCCACCGAGTGGTCCAGACCAGTTGAGGTCCGAGGCAACCTCAGGGGGCGTGGCGTAGTCCTCTTTGTGGGCAGGCGTTGTCGAATGGCGGCTGTTCACGGGGAACGGAGATCGCCTTGTCGCTCGGGGCATCGAGCCTGCGACGCCGCGCCGCGACGGCGGCGGCGTTCCTCGCGGCGGTCGCAGCTCTGGCCGGCTGCGGACATGCCACGCCATCGGCGGAGGTCCGCGGCGAGCACCCACGCCAGCACAGCTCCAGCACCAGCCGGGACGTGCCTGCGGACCGTGCTCTGGGCTACCGCCCGAACATCGTCTTCGTGCTGATGGACGACTTCTCCCTCGAACTGCTGGCGACGATGCCCAACGCGCTGGGCATGCAGTCCGAGGGCGCGACCTACGACAACGCCTTCGTGGTCGACTCGCTGTGCTGTCCGAGCCGGGCCTCGATCTTCACCGGTCAGGCGCCGCACCAGACGGGCGTGCTCACCAACACCCCCAACGACTACGGCAGCCCCATCGGCGGCTTCGAGGCGTTCGCGGCCAACGGCAACCTGAAGCGTGCCTTCAACGTGTCGCTGCAGCACAGCGGCTACACGACGGGCTTCGTCGGCAAGTACATGAACCACTACGAGCCCGTCGACGTCGGTGGCGGCGTCCTGGTCCCGCCGCCGAGACTGCCCGGCTGGAGCGACTTCCAGGCCATCCTCGGCGGCGGCTACAACGGCTGGAACTTCGAGACCACCCGGATCGACCGTGACGGTCACCTCCAGATGGTCTCTCACGACCTCCCCGCTCGCGACGACCCTCGCATCGATGACCAGTACGCCACCAACGTCGCCGCCGACAAGGCCATCGCCTTCATCGCCAAGCACGCCGGCGACCGACGCCCGTACTTCCTGGAGGTCGCGGTCTACGGTCCGCACGCCCAGCTGGCTCCGGCCTATCCCGGCCAGCACATGTTCCCTGCCGCGATGGCCGACCGCCCGAGCCGCCTGCACCCCGGAGGCAACTGCGGGGCGAAGGCGTGTGCCGATCTGCGACTGAAGGACCTCAAGGGCTATGGCGACCCGCGCGAGGACAACCAGCCGACCTACTTGCGTGCGGACGGCAGCACGGCTCCGGCGCCGGCGTGGCGGACCAACGAGATCACGCTCACGGACGCAAAGGCCTTGCGGCAGTACCAGGACCGCGCCCGGATGGTGCAGTCCATCGACCGGATGGTGGCCCGCATCCGGCAGGCCATCGGCCCCGACACCTACCTGGTGCTGACCGCCGACAACGGCTTCCACCTCGGCCAGCACCAGCTCAACGGCGGCAAGGGTGCGCCGTACGACTCCGACACCCGGGTGCCGCTCATCGTGACCGGCCCGGGAGTCGTGCCGGGCGAACGCACCCAGTTCGTCAACAACATCGACCTGGCGCCGACCTTCGAGGAGCTGGCGGGTCTGGAGCCCGCCCCGTTCCGCTCGGGCATCTCCTTCGCCGAGACCCTGGCGACTCCGGGGGCGGCCACGGCGAGGTACGCGTTCTTCGAACACACCTACGCCAAGTCGGCGCCCGGCGAGGTGGACCTCGACACCGGGTCCGGCGGCACCATCGACATCATCCCGTCCTACGTCGCGGTGCGCGGCGCGCGAGGACTGCTGGTGCGTCTGGACCTCGACCCCTCCTGGCAGGGCACCGACTACGCCTGGGAGCTCTACCGCTACGACCGTCCGTGGGAGGACGTCAACGTCTTCGCCGAGGACCATGACAAGCCGTGGGCCCAGGACCTGATGGCGCGGCTGAAGCGGTGGGTCGACTGCACACCCGCTGAGTGCCGCGATGCCGCCCGCTGACCCCCCACACCTGCTGGGCCACGGTACGGATTTCGGGGAGGACTAGTCCGGATACGGTCGAAATCGTGCGGTAATGCACCGAAAAGCGCCGTTTCTTCGTACAAGTCGGACGCAACCGCTATCTTTTTCGTACTGGCTGAACCGCCGTTCAGAGCTGGGGGGCTTGAACGGCACAGGCTTTCAGCTGTGGCAGGACGACGGCACAGGGGGCTGTGCGCACGTCACGCCGGGGTGGGACCTGGTCCAGGTCCCACCCCCAGCCACTTCTCTGGTTCCGGTGGCTCAGCCGCGCACCAGGTAGGCCAGCAGGTCCTGCCGGGTCAGGACGCCGACCGGCTTGCCGTCCTCCTGGACCAGCACCGCGTCGGCGCCCTCGAGCAGCGTGACGGCGTCGGTCGCCTGCTCGGTCGAGCCGATGGTCGGCAGTGGCGGCGACATGTGCTCCTCGACCGGGTCGGTCAGCTTGGCCTGGCCGGTGAACAGCTTGTCGAGCAGCACCCGGTCGGAGACCGATCCGGCGACCTCGGCGGCGACGATGGGGGGCTCTGCGCGCACGACAGGCATCTGCGAGACGGCGTACTCCTCGAGGATGTGCACGGCCTCGGCAATGGTCTCGTTGGGGTGGGTGTGCACCAGGTCCGGCAGCCGGCCGGACTTGCCGCGCAGCACCTCGCCGACGGTGCGCCCGGAGCCAGCGGCGCCGTCGACGGGGAAGCCGTACTGGGCCAGCCACTCGTCGTTGAAGATCTTCGTGAGGTAGCCACGCCCCGAGTCGGGCAGGAGCACCACGATCACGGCGTCCTTGCCCTCAGGAGTCTCGGCGAGCTCGGCAGCCAGCACCTTGGCCGCCT
Organism: Nocardioides agariphilus; assembly: GCF_015352445.1. GTDB lineage: Bacteria > Actinomycetota > Actinomycetes > Propionibacteriales > Nocardioidaceae > Nocardioides > Nocardioides agariphilus. Next base: position 59,332 of record NZ_JADKPO010000013.1, on the reverse strand, counting down.
GGGCCGCCATCCCCGAGGAGCCGCCCACGAGCAGTGCCTCGGTGCGGGCGAGGCGCCGCGTCATCGCGAACGAGTCGGCGTCGCTGACCTCGATGACCCGGTCGGCGATGTCGCGGTCGTAGGTCTCGGGCCAGAAGTCCTCGCCGACGCCTTCGACGAGATACGGGCGGCCGGTCCCGCCGGAGTACACCGATCCGGACGGATCGGCGCCGATCACCTGGATCGCGGGGTTCTGCTCCTTGAGGTAGCGGCCGACGCCGCTGATGGTGCCGCCGGTGCCCATCCCCGTCACGAAGTGCGTGATGCGCCCGTCGGTCTGCTCCCAGATCTCGGGGCCGGTGGTCTCGTAGTGGGAGCGCGGGTTGTTGGGGTTGGAGTACTGGTCGGGCTTCCAGGCACCCGGCTGCGAGGCGAGCCGGTCGGAGACGTTGTAGTAGGAGTCGGGGTGCTCGGGCGCGACGGCTGTCGGGCAGACCACGACCTCCGCGCCGTAGGCCTTGAGCACGTTGCGCTTGTCCTCGCTGACCTTGTCGGGGCAGACGAAGACGCATCGGTAGCCCCGGCGCTGCGCGACCATCGCGAGCCCGACTCCGGTGTTGCCGGACGTCGGCTCGACGATCGTGCCGCCGGGCTTCAGCTCACCCGATGCCTCGGCCGCATCGATCATTCGCTCGGCGATGCGGTCCTTCACCGAACCGCCGGGGTTGAGGTACTCGACCTTCGCCAGGACGAGCGGCCCCGCGCCCTCCGTCCCTCCGGCGCCGTCGAGCGAGGCCGACAGGCGCAGCAAGGGGGTGTGACCGATCAGCTCGAGCAAGGAGTTCACGTACTGCACTCCCGCAGGCTAGGCGGACCCGGCGGGTGCTCGCGAATCACAGCCGGGCTCTGCCCGGCGGATAACCTGATCAGGTGGGGAAGGCGGGGGCGGCACGCAAGCTGGCATCAGCCGCCGCGTACGGCGGCGGTGGACTCTCGGTGCTCGGTGCGGGCCTCTACGGCCTGCTGCGCGCCGAGGCCAAGCTGGCTCGCCGGGCGATCGGCGAGACCACGGGCCCGCCGCCTGACGCGACCGGCTGGTACGGCCGGGGCCGGCCGAGTCCGGCCATCAGGATCGCCTTGCTCGGCGACTCCGCCGCAGCCGGGTACGGCGTGAGCCGGGTCGTGGAGACCACCGGCGCCCTCCTGGCCAGCGGCATCGCCGAGAAGGCCGACCGACGCGTCCACCTGCGCTCCTACGCCTTCATCGGTGCCCGCTCCTCCGACCTCGGCGCCCAGGTCGCGCGCGCCCTGCCCGTGGGACCCCATCTCGCGGTCATCTTGATCGGCGCCAACGACGTCACCCACAGCGTGCTGCCCTCGCAGTCCGTGCGTCACCTGTCCGAGGCGGTGCGGCAGCTGCGCACCGCGGGCGTGGAGGTCGTGGTCGGCACCTGTCCCGACCTGGGCACCGTCAAGCCGATCGCCCCGCCGCTCAAGCAGGTCGGCCGCGCCTGGTCCCACCGGCTCGCCGCCGCTCAGACCATCGCGGTCGTCGAGGAGGGCGGGCGCACGGTCTCGCTGGCCTCGGTCCTCGGGCCGGAGTTCGAGGCGGCGCCGGCGATCATGTTCGGGCCCGACCGCTTCCACCCGTCGGCCGAGGGCTACCGCCGGCTGGTCGACGTGATGCTGCCGTCCACGCTGGCGGCTCTTGGGTTCGCACCCGACGACGAGGCGGAGCCCGAGGCACGCCGCGGCGAGGGTGTGCTGCCGGTGACCACGGCCGCGATCCAGGCGGTCAAGACCGCCGGCACCGAGATCGACGGGACCGAGGTCGGTGGCTCGCGGCGTGGCGTCCGAGGCCTGTGGGTCGAGCTGCGGCACCGGCGCCAGACGCCGACCTTCGCCACCGAAGGGCCCGAGGCCGAGGAAGAGCCCGCTGACCTGACCCGGCTGGGTCCGGACAAGCCAAGAGGCCGGGGGTCCCATGACCCCCGGCCTCCCGGGTAGACCTAGCTAGGAGCGGTCGTTCAGTCCTGCTGGAAGAACGCCAGGATCCGCAGCAGGTTGGTGTAGATCCAGACCAGGGCGACGGTCAGGCCGAAGGCCGCCCGCCACGACTCGCGCTCGTCCACACCGGCGGCGATGCCTCGCTCGATCTGGTCGAAGTCGAGGATCAGCATGAAGACACCGAGGGCCAGACCGGCGAACGCGGTGAGCATGCCCAGGCCGGTGACCCCGAACAGGCCGGTGCCAGAGCCGAAGAGGCCGAGCACGAGCTCGAGGACCGACAGGCCGACCATGCCGAACATGGCAGCGATCACGAAGGTCCGGAACTTGGCGCCGACCTTGATGTTGAAGAACTTGTAGGCCGCCAGCGTGCCGGCGAAGGCTGCGAAGGTGCCCATCACCGCGTTGATCACGATGTGGTTGTCCGGCGACCCGAAGCTGGCGTCGAAGAACTTGCTCAGTGCGCCGAGGGCGACGCCCTCGGCCACGCAGAACGCCAGCACCAGTGCCGGGCTGACGACCCGCTTGAACGAGTTCACCATGGAGAGGCCGAAGGCCGCGAGGCTGCCGATCGTCATCGCCGCGAAGAGCGAGGACAGGTCGGAGTTGGTCGTGGTGGTGGTGATCTCGGGGGTGAGCACCCAGGTGGCGATCGCGGTGACCAGGACCACCGCGAACGAGATGGCGCTCGCCTGGACGACCGAGTCGATGGTCATCCGCTTGGTCGGGGTGGGGATGTAGGTGCCGGTCCCGCCAGGGGTGCCGGTGCCCCACGTCGCGGGGTCGCCGTAGCCGGCGTAGGGGGCGCCGTTGCCGGCGTAGGACTGGTTGCCGTAGGCGTTGGCCTGCCCGTTGAACGCCTCCGAGCGACGGAACACGGGGTTGTTGGACTGCATGCTGGTCTCCTCCTTGGAGGCCGAGGTGGCGTCGCTGTGACGCGCACCAGTCTTCACGACTCTATCGATCGGACGCCTGTTCAACGACCGCGAGGAAGCCGGTGTTCCCTCAGGGTCGTCACCAGGCCTCCTGGCGCACCTCGGGCGCCTCGGGGTCCTGGCGGGTGACGACGCGCAGCCTGCGGGGCGGCCAGGTGGCCGGCTTGGGCAGTCGCAGCGGCTCCAGGCCGGGGGTGATCCGGCCGAGGACGCGCGGCTCCAGGGCTCCAGTGGCGACGGTGCTCCCGGGCAGGCCGTGCCAGGTCAAGAAGCCGAGCAGCGCCCAGAGCACCACCTCCTTGCCCTCGGCCGGGATGCCGCGCTCGCCACTGGGGACGAGGGGTACGCCGTCGAGGTGCGCCCGCAGGGCCTCCATCAACGCCGGGTTGGCCACTCCCCGACCTGACGCGACGACCTCCATCACGCCGTACGGCGCCAGGGCGCGCGCCACGGTGGCCGCGGTGAGCTCGGTCAACGTGGCCAGCAGGTCGGGACCGGACACATCGGGCACGCGCTCGAGCACATCGTCGAGGTAGCCGGGCGAGAACGACTCGGCGAAGGCGACCTGCTGGTCGCCGCTGAAGTGCGGGTGCTCCCACAGGACTGACAGCAGGTCCGGTCGTACCTCGCCGGCCGACGCGAGAGCTCCGTCGACGTCGTGGTTGAGGCGGCCCTCGGTGACACGGGCCGCCGCCGCGTCGAGGAGGCAGGTGCCAGGACCGGGGTCCCACGCCCGCACGGCCTGGCCCTCGTCACCCACGACGGAGACCGAGGCGATGGCCCCGAGGTCGAGGGCGACCCGCGGCCCACCCGTGCCGGCCAGCCAGAGCGAGTCGAGGGTGCTGCCCAATGGCGCGCCCAGCCCACCTCCCGCGACGTCACGCGAGCGCAGGTCGGAGACGACGGGCAGTCCCGTGCGTTCGGAGATCCACGCCGGCTGACCGAGCTGAAGGATGCCGTAGCACCGGCCGTCGCGGATGTCGTGGAAGACCGTCCGGCCGGGTGAGACGACCAGGTGCGGTGGTCGGTCGAGCTGGACCTGCACCCGGGCGACGGCCTCGGCGACCGCGACGCCGTACATCTGGTCGAGCTGGCAGATCGCCCCCACGGTGGTGGCGGCCGGAGGGAGCACGTCGAGCAGTGCCGTGCGCAGGTCCTCGGGCCACGGCTCGAGGCCCGTGCCGACGACCTCCATGGTCACTGTGCTGCCCTCGAGACCCACATCGACCACGCCGACCTCGAGCGCGTCGGTCGTGCCCGACGACACCGACACGATCCGCATCGACCCCCACCTCCCCTTGGGGCGACAGTCTGAGGCCAAGTCAACGCGTTGCGGGCGGATTCCGACGATCTCCCACCGAATCGGCCACCTCTGGGAGGTGCCCCCGCTGGGGTTCGAACCCAGACTGGATCGCTTTTAAGGCCGAGGAGTCGATCTGTAGGGGTCCGCGGCGGTCCGGCGTCGGGCCACACGTGGATTCAGCGTTCCCACTGGTCAACCTGGGGTTTCTGCAAGCGCGTACCCCACCCGACCTCAGGCAACGCCGCGACGGTGGGTTGCCGGTGATGCCGGAGCGCCAGAGGAGCGCGGTCAGTCGGGGAAGTCTGGCTCGTCGCCCCAAATGGCCGAACCCACCAACGACGCAGCCGCCGAGCCAACGACTGGCGCCGCTGACGACGTGCTACCCACGCTCGCGCTGTCCGTGGAGCGGTACACCACACGGTCGCCGTCGATCGTCCCGGCATAGCGGCCGTTTGTGTCGTAGACCCTGTCGCCGCTGATGCGGCCGAGGTAGACGCCCGATCGCGACCACAGTTGATCACCGCTGCGCTGCAGTGGCCGACCGTTCTTCGTGTACAAGTTCGTCATGCTCACGGGCCTGTGGCGTTTCCGGCGTTGTCACGCACGTTGTCGGCGGCCCGCTGCGCGTTCGACTGGCTGGCGAACGACTCACCCGAAGACGCGACCTTGTCGCTGGAACGCCAAGCTCGCCACCGCCACTTGTTGCCGGTGTCGGCATAAATGTCGTACCGAGCCGTCTTGGCACCTGCCTTGAACGCCTCCGCGGCGCGGCGGGCGTTGGCATCGGTTGGGAACGTCTCCCCTGCCCACGCGACCAACTCACCGTTGTCTCCATAGAGCCACCACGAGTACTGCGGTCCGTCCGTCTTGCCGGCCGAGAATCTCATTCGCGCTTCCCTTCGTCGATGTCAACCAGTTGCCTCAATGTATGCAACGGCGCCGACAGCCCTCCGTTACGGGTCTGCACGCCGACCTGCACGGGTTTCCATCGCCATGACGCTGGCGTAGCGTCGCGACATTTGGTTGCAACTGGCAACCATCTGAAGATGGAGGCTCCCATGCCTGAGACACCTGTCCGCCACGCCATCGCCCGCTCGACCGGCGCGACCACCTGGACCCGGAAGGACGGCGACGCCTGGCGCTCGACTTGCCTGAACCACGGCGAGGAGACGATCGCGCCCAACCGGGGCAAGGCGTGGGTCACCGGCTCTCACCCGCAGGACTTCTGCGCGATGTGCGCGCACATCGCGGCGGGCAAGGCCGAAAAGATCATCGGCGACCGCTTGCCCATCCCCGCCCCCAAGGCCACCCGGAAGCCCGACACCCGCAACGTCAAGGGCAAGGCCACCGTCCCGGCGAAGAAGGCTGCGACCAAGTGACCCGCCCTCGCATCTACGACCGCAACCAGTTCAACCCCACACGCCGCTACAGCGCCGTCTGTTCATGCGGAGCCCGCAACCGGGTGAGCGGCGTGCACGGAGCAGCCAACGCCGGAACCCTTGGCCGGGTGAAGGGCAAGCCGGAGAAGTGGCTCCCTCTCCCCAACGACGACGAGTGGACGTGCGTCGGTTGCGGTACCAACTACCCGATCATCTGACCGACCTCCGAACCGACCCCGGTAGCCGTCCGCGCCGGGTCGGATCACGCCCGCTCATGCCGATGAGCGCACACGCCTCCGGGGCCGCCAACTAGGCTGAGACTCATGTGGGAGCGGTACGCGTGGTTCGCATATCCCGCATTCGGGTTGTGCCTGGTCGGCACAGTCGCTTCCTACCTGTGGGACGACGACTACTTGGTGTGGCCCACGCTGTTCGCGATAGCGGCATTCCTCGTCATGGCCCCGTTGCTGCTCGTCCGACCGCTCCGGGCCGTCCTGCAAGCAATGAGGACTGACGCCGAGTCCTCGACTAAGGACTGAGCCCAGACGCCCGCTCATGCCGCTGAGCGGTTATCCAAACGGGGGCGGTTGTGCCTGCGATCCTGGACCAATGAGGGCAGGCTGGCTCCGCGCACGCTCGACCATTTGGAGCCCTGCCCTGGTCGTTGCCGCACTGGTGGGATTGGCGGGTTGCGGTGGGGACGACACCTTCTGCAACCAGATCGGTGCAGTCTCGGGTGTGGGCTTCGTGTTCAGCGAGGTGGTTGCCGCACACCCCGGCGAGGTGCTGCGGGTTGAGGCTTGCGTCGAGGACACCTGCGAAACCCGGCGAGCCACCGAACAGCGCCCACACAACGGCATGAGAGTCGCCCCCGACCTGCTTCAAGACACCAGCCCCGTTCCGGTCACGTTGACGGTCTCGACCACGGACGGCGACATCGTCTACCAGGGGCGGCTCACGGTGCAGCCGGTCAAGTCGCAGCCCAACGGCCCGGACTGTCCGCCGACCGAGTGGGTGGCAGACGTGGTTGCGTCGGGCACAGACGTGTTGCAGCAGGAACGCGTCTGACGGACCCACGACCCGCACGCTCATGCCGCTGTCCGGGCGGGGGCGTCTCTCAGGTGGGCCAGGTGAAACCGGTTGCGCGGCCAGGCGGCTCGGCCACCTCGGTACGGACGGACAGTCGGCATACCTCGCCAGTCTCGCTGTCGGCCAGCAGGTCGACCTGCGTCACCGGTCCGGCGTCAAGGCCGGGGGGCGGCAGCACGGAGATGCGAGGGAACTCGCCAATCAGCGACACGTGCATGACCGAGGCCGCCGCACATCGACCCTTGAAGTTGGAGTCCTCGAACGCGACGGGGCCGGTGTCGGTGAGCCACCAGTAGGCGTTGTCGATCGTCGCGTCGTGTCCGTTCGTTCCCTCCATGGCGGACTCGCCCGCAGCGATCGCCATTGCGTCTGGGCTAGGTGCCGGGGCGCTGCTGGTCGCCGTCCCGTCGGTGCCCGATGCGCAGGCTGTCAAGGTGAGGATTGATACGGACGCCGCGACAACCCGGCAGACGTACATGACCCGAGTATGCATCCGACGGGCCGAACTATCCGCTCATGCCGCAGAGCGGGCGTCCCAAGCTCTCGGCGGCGGTGACCTTCCCGCGTCCCTGGGAACCGACTCCGCTAGCAGACCGCGCCGGGGTCGATTCGCATCCGAGGGCGGACGTAGGTGGGCCGTAGGCGGATTGCGAGGGCTATCGGTGGGGCGGGGTCCGGTCGAGAAGCCCCGGATCCGCCTAGAGGGCGAATGCAGTCCGCGCGTACGGCGGGCTCGCTGGCCGCACGCTGTGCGGCGGGCTCGCCGCTGGGGGGTCGGGGCGGTCGGCAGGGGGTTCCACCGTCAGGCGTGCGGCTACTGGAACGCAGGGCTGATCCGCCACACCGCGTCGAATGCCTGGAGAACGGAGGCCCGCACGTCTGGACCCGCGCTCACCACAAAGCTCTGCTTGCGACTGAACGAGTTCAGGCTGGTCCCAATGATGAGCAGTCCGTCGTCATCAACGATGTATCGGTCGTGGAGGGTGCCCTGCGCGGCCTGCCGAACCTCGATGGGTAACGCACCATGCTGTTGCGCGAAGGCTCGAAGGTCGCGCCTCATCGGGCCAGGCTTCGAGATGTTTGCAGTGAGCAACCTGATCCCGGTGGCGTCTCCACACTCGGCGAGGTAGTCGAGCGTTCGCCCGTCCACGTAGGGGTCGCATACACAAACGACTCCCTTGAGACCCCGGAAGAGGTCTTCAACCTGCCGAATGTGGGTAAGGGCTTGCGCTGGATCAACGAACACGACTGACTGCGTGGTCGTCCCCAAGGCCTCTACCCCGGCCTTCATGATCTGGAAGTAGAACTTCCCATTGATGCGCTTCTTGCTCACCGCCTTGGGGACTCCGGTCAGCAGACCCGCGATGCGTTGCCGCGGGATGCTCAGGCCAAACGCGTCGCGGGTCACGACCTCGATCTCTCCGGGTGTCATCCAAGGCGCGTCAAGGGCCTCCTTGCTCACATGGAGCACCCACAAACACTGGAGTGCATCTGAGTCAAGGTCGTGAATGCCGGGGACATCGCCCGGCGCCTCCGTCGGGAACCCGTCTGACGACACCATCACTCGGCGCTGTCAGCACTCTTCGACGCGGACGACGAGCGCTTCTTGCCGGTCTTCAGGTTGCTCGCCTTCCGGACGTCCTTGGAGAACTTGCTGTTCACGGCGTTCTTGCCAGAGTTGGTGATGTAGAAGTGCTTCGCCCTCTGGTGATCCTCAGCGATCCACTTGCTCTGCACAGCCCATCGGAAGTCCCTGGGGTAGTTCCCAGGAACCTTCTCGCCAGCCTTGGGGAACTGCTCCTTCAACTGCTCGGAGGTGAAGCGTTCCTGGCCGCCCGTCGTGAGGTACATGGCGATGGCGGCGATCTTCTCCACGTTTCGCGTCGCGCCGTGACGGTGGACGAACTCACCGACAGACTCGTCGAGTGGGGTGAACGTGTTCGTGTCCTTGTCCTCGGCGGAGTCGAGATCGGTCTCTGGCTCAGGCGTAGGCCGTCGCGCCGTGCTTGGAGTCTGACCGAGGTTCACAGATGCCCCCATAGCCAGAGCCATGATCTTCAGCGCAACCGCCTCGGGGACAGCCCTCTTGAACGAGAGCCCTCCGCCGTCGAGTGTGAGGTCCACCTTCACGCCCGAGTCTTCCAACTGTTCACTCATGCTCGTCTCCCCGTGATGTTTGGATGTCCCACTATACATGGATCCAAACACAGGACTTGGAGACAATGCGAGCCACGGGGACTCACCCGCCCGACCGATTCGCTGGCCTGAGTCCCCTATGCAGGTCGCGCCGTCCGGTCGAGGGCGACGACGTTCGTGTCGGGCGTCTCCCACATCGCGGCGGTGGCGTTGCGCTTGTCACGGCCGGGCGTGGCGTGGGCGTAGCGGTCGAGCGTCATCTTGGTCGACGCATGACCGAGCCGCTGACTGATCTCCACGATGGTCAGCGCGCCTTGGCGACCAATCTGCGCAACCAGCCATGATGCGTGGAAGTGCCTGAGATCATAGAACCGGACGGTGCTCGGCACCTTCGCCGCGTCGAGAAGGTCCGACCAGTAGCGCATCGTGAACCAGCCGTGACGCAACGGGCTCGGCTCGCCGTCAGCATCGACCCACTCCAGCCACTCCAGATCGGTGCCGGTCTTGCGTTGCCGACCGCCACGACGGAAGTCGCCGGCATGGGGGAAGAGCGGCAGCCGGTCGCCGGGGTGCACGCGGTCAGGGTGAGCCGTGAACCATCGCGTTGCAAGCTCGTGCATCGTCTCGAGATACGCGCGCAGGTGCTGAGCCGTGAAGTCGTCCAAGTCGATGCTTCGGCGGCTGCGCTTGGTCTTAGGCAGATCCTCATAGATCCACGTGCGGCCGTCTCTGCCCTTCACGCGAACCCGGCGCACCGTGATCGTCGCGTTGTCGTCGGAGAGGTCCCGCAGTTGCAGCGCCGCGAGTTCTTCGGGCCTCATGCCGGTCGCGGCGGCCAGCCGGACGTACATCGACCAGGGCTCAGGGGTCGCCGCGATGAGGGCGAGCACCTGCGCGGTGCTCGGGATAACCCGGTCGGCCTGTTGCGTGTGCACGTCCCGCTGCTCGGGGAGGGAGAGGGCAATGGTCGGGTCCCGCATGATCAGCCCGTTGGCGACCGCATACCGGATCACCCGCCGCAGCGTGTAGAAGTTGTGACGCACCGTGCTCGGCGCTCGGCTCGCGGTCTGGGCAGCGAGCCACGCGGCCACGTCGCCGTGAGTGATGTCCCCGATGCGCCGGTGGCCGAACGCGGTACGGACGAGGGACTTGGGGCCGGTGATGATCGCGGCGTGCTGGCTGTAGCCGCGCGCCTTGCCCGACTTGCTCGTGTACGTCGCCAGCCACTCCTCCGCGACGGCCTGGAACGTGACATCGCCCCGACTGGGATCGACCCAGGGCTGACCGGCGTTGTGCTTGGCGGCCGGAGACTCCTCGTCACGCCAGCGCTCGGCGGCTGCCTTCGTCTGGAAGCCGCCCTTGGTCCGCTTCTTGAATGGCGGGTCGGCGTTGGGGTCCTCGTACAGAACTTCCCAACGGCGCTTGTTCGCAGGGATGTTCTTGGCCTTGGTGCGCTGGCTCACGCGTACCCAAGCGCGCGGCCCTGTCTTACGTCGTGCCATCAGTTGCCTTCCTCTCTGAGTTGGCGGGCGAACGACTCCGCCGCCTTCCGCGTTGTGAACCGGCGTTGGACCGGTCGGCCCTTGTGCTTGCCCTTGATCTGCCACTGGCCATCGGGTCCACACTCGGCGCGCAGGGTCGTTGGCTTGTGCTTCACGGGCTGGTGACTCGCCGTCGTGAGTGGTAGCCCGCGCTCGAAGCGGTCGGCTCGACGCAGTGACTTGATTGCGAGGTCGAGCGCGTTGCTGTCGGCGTCGGTCCAGCGGTTCATGCGACGGCCTCGCGTTTGCATATGCGCTCGATGGTCGAGGGGTACCAGCGAGCCCCACCCCCAGGGGTCGGTACCCGCGCCGCGTCGAGCCGCTTGGCGATGACCGCGAAGGAGTCGCCGCGTCGGCGGGCCCGGGTGATCCGGGTGACGGTCGCGGGCTCGACCTGGGCTTGGAACCCGAACACCTTGCCGCTGGCCCGCGCCTCGGCCATGCCCTCACGAACTCGCTCGCCGTTGACCTCGGACTCCCACTCGGCGACGGCGGCGAGCACGCGGACCATGAACCGCCCGTTGGCGGTCGTCGTGTCGAGGTCCACGTCGAGCGCGACCATCGACCACTTCTGCTTCTTGCACGCGGCGATGTACTCGCACAGGTGCTGGGTGGACCGAGCGAGCCGGTCGAGCCGTGCAACGGCGATGGCCCGAGCTTGTCGCCGCTTGAGCATGTCGAGCGCCCGGCGCAGTCCTGGCCGGCAGTCGTTCGTGCCGGAGTATCCGGCGTCCTCGATGACCTCGATGAGCGTCCAGCCACGCCGTTCGCACTCGGCCTCGATGGCATTGCGCTGTTGGGTGAGGGTCCAGCCGTCCTTGGCTTGCTCGGCGGTGGACACCCGCGTGTACCCGATGACCTTCATCGGCTCCTCCTTCAACTAGTTGCCGTTGTCAACTAACGGCGGCGCGACCCTACCTCCGACGCGCGTAGCGGGCTACGCGCTACGAACGGCACGCCCCTCGGCGCTGTCAGGCGGGCTCGGCGGACTCCGGCCCACGGGTCGGGCTCGTCGTCCGCCTAGGCCCACCTAGGTGTCCGCGTCGGTGGCCTATCGGGGCGGGTCGGTCGGCGCTCGATCCGTCGGCGGCGCCTCGGCCCCGCCGAACTCGGTCGGTCGCTTCGGGCGTCGCATCGGGTCGGGAAGGATGCTCATGACCTCGCCACGCACCGTGTTCTCGTCGGGGTAGATGCGCCCGGCGAGGTACGTCCGGGTGTCCGCGTCGTGGCGCTCGTTGTCGATCGCCTCCTGAGCCGAGTAGGCCAGTTGCTCGGCGTCCTCGAACGTCGGCGCATCGAGCGCCGGGCGCTCGGAGGAGGGGAGGGAGCGGTCCTCGCCGATCTCCACGAGCGCCGCGTCCGCCACCTCCTGGAACGCGGTGACTGCAACGTCGATCTGCACACCCGGCTTGAACCCTGTGCGATCAAGGACCATCTGGATGGCACGAAGCTTGTCGGTGTCCGAGGTCTGCTTGTTGGTCATGATGCGGTGCAACTCGGCGAGCGCCGGGTTGACCATCGCTAGGAGCCGGTCCTTGGCGGCTTGCTTGTGGGCGGGGTGGTTGCCTCCGTGTTTGGGGCACAGGGATGCGCCGAGCCGCACTTGTGCACCGCACGCCTTGCCAGTGTTGGGGCCGTGCTTGGTGTGGGCCTTGCAGCCCCTATGGACTTCCCCACACTTGCCGCACACTTCCCGGTCAGTGAGTGCTGCGGCCTTCTTGCGCTCCCGGCCCCCTCCCGCCGTGGGTCGGGTGCTCTTGCTAGTGCCCGTTCTAGGCACACTCCTCTTGCCCATCACCTACTCCGTTCTCGTCGTCGGGCAACCGAACCCCGACCCCTATAGGTCGCGGGGCGGTCGGGGTTGCCCCTCCCGACCCCGCCCCAGGGGCAACCGCGTCTAGCAACCACGACCGGGCGGTCGTAGTTCGTTTCCCCACGTCGTATGGCGATCTCCGAGCAACCACGTCTAACCACGACCCTTCTTGCGGGACGCGGCTGCCGACCCCCGACCGCGCTTCGCCGGGCGGGATCGAGGGGTCGTGGTTGCGCTTTCCACGTGCGCGTCGTCGGGGAACCCCACGAGTTCACGCACGACCTCACGCCCGCCCTTGCCCTCGGGACGCTTGCGCCTCTCCACGGCGAGGAGGCGCTGGCTCACCAGGAGGTTGAGTCGGTCGCGGGTGCGGGCGACGTTGCCGCCGACCTTGTCGACCAACGCCGTCTGGGTCAGCGACCACTCGTTGTCACGTACGACCTGCAAGATCGCGTGGTCGATCCTGTCGTCCGACCGGCCCTTGGGCTTCGACGTCCACTCGCCCGCGCTGACCTCCACGCGCATCGGATGGGTCCACGACTCGTCGTCCTCATCGAACCGGCCCAGGTCCACCTCTGCCAGGCGCCTCCTCCCACCCCACCGACGCGACCCGATGGACATCTGAATCTTGAAGAGCCCTTCCTCGGGGTCGGTGTGCTCGGGGATGTTGAGGATCCATGAGTCCGCCCACTGACCAACCCCGGCCATCGCGATGGCGTCGAGGTCGTGGGAGGCGGCCTGCCGCATGTGGTCGATCAGCAGTAGCGAGGTCTCGGAGTCTGCATCACGGACGAGCGCCGAGAGTTCAGCGAACAGTGGTCCTCGGTCGTACATGTCGGCGGTGTTGATGCCGCGCGGGTGGTAGTTGTACGTCGAGTCCAACGTGACGAACGCTGGCTTGATCGCCTTGATGTTCTCGGCGAGGGCCAGCCTGAACTCGGGGGTGTTGAAGGGGTATGCGGTTGGCACGACGTGCACCTGTGCCTGGTCGTCCCCGCTGCCGAGCTTGACGTTGTAGAGGTCGTGGGCGATGCGTTGGAGCGACCTCTTGCGCCACTCGATGCTGCCCTCTCCGGCGTAGATCAACACCGGGCCGGGGTCGACCACCTCCCACTCGTCCAACACACGTTGACCCGAGGCGACACCGATCGCCATGCAGTCATGAAGGGTCGTCTTGAACGACTTCTTCGGGCCAGCCCATGTGCCGTGGGAACCGAGCGACCACAGCCCGCGCACGCGCCACGTGGGGAGGTCGCTGGGCTCCGCTACCTCGTCCGGAGTCAGCGGAGTGAAGTCGGGGATGGCCTGACCGAGCCGCCTTGCTCGCCACTCGTCCGCAACGTCGCTGACGGCCTCGGTGGTCAGGCGATACCGGAGCAGAGACCACTGCTTGCCATCGATGCCCTTCGGCGGCGCTGTCTCACCCGTGATTCCTCGAGATGCAAGGGCGCTCTTGACTTCCTTCGCCATCAGTTCGGCGTCAGTGGCACTCGGACGACCGCGACTAGCCTTCTTCTTAGGCACTTGCTTGTCCTTTCAGCGAAGAACCCCGGCGTTGCGGGCCGGGGTTCTTCCACGTGCGGGCCATGAGTGGCCCACTGGTCGCCAAGTAGCGATCTGCCGGCGTTCTTCGGGTGTCAACCCGTCGGGCCAACTGCCTTCGTCAAGCGAGCCCGTGACCGTGGCCGCGACCTCGCGGAGTTCATCGACGTCAGCGGCCCTGAGGTCGCTCAATCGGTAGCCCGCCTCCAGGTGGTCGCGCAGGTCCGCGCCGGGGTGCGTAGGCGTCACCTCGCGCACCCGTAGCCGCTTTGCCGGGAGGCCGACAGCCCGGAGGAGGTCGAACCGCCTGACAACGTCGTAGGCACCGGCTGGATCGTTGTCCGCGACAAGGACGATTCGTCCACGGTGGCGTGCAAGAGACTCCGCCATCGCCTGCGTGAACTTGCCTGCGCCGCCATGGTGAGTGGTGGCAAGCACGCCGAGCTTGAGCGCGGCAACCGCGCATCGCTCGCCTTCCGTGAGGACAAGACACTGGTCGCGATGCGCGAGGACCATGGGCAGCCTGAAGACCAGTCGGTCGGCAGTCAGTGGCTTGCGGTAGTCCCAGTCCACAAGGACCCGTTGACCACCGATCACCTCGACCACTGGTAGGCGATACCCGTACTCCTTGCAGCGCGGGTCGTCCGAGGTCGGCGTCCGTGTCTTCCGGTAGTGCTGGAAGACACGCCGTCCGTCGGCGTCGTGGTACCACCAAGTCATCCAGGCCGTCATGCCAGACCCTCGCTGCATGAGCACTCGTCGGCCTTCAATGGCAGGTGCCGAATCCACGCGATTGACGACATGGGGATGTACAAGTCCCACGCAAGGCAATCCACGCCTTTGGCGGCTTCCACTTCCACGTAGGGACCCTCGAACGAATGAGCCAGGAGCCTGAGGTGCAACTTGCTCGCTGCCCTCACGTAGCCGACCAGCCCACCGCTGAGGTGGGCGTTGAGCCGGACCTCCACGAAGTCACCTGCGCGGAGCGACTGCACGGTGTGCGGCGTGTGTGAGTTCGGGACCTTCTTCATCACGCGTCACCCAGAGGGTCCTGAGCGCCCGGCTCGCCGCGCAACCATGCCGTCGTGAGGTAGATGCCATGGCCGGCAGACGGGAAGCGCTCTTCCAGCCTCTGCGCGTACTCGGCCGGAGGCAGGTCGATCATCGCCCTGGCTGCCTCGGCGTCACGGTCGCACTCGTCATAGGCCTGCTGGATCGCCTTGAGCACGGCGGGGACATCGGCCAGGTTCTTCATCACCTGCTCGGGGTCGAGCGTTCCCGCGCGCATCTGGTCGAGCCAGCCGCTGATCTTGTCGGACAGCAGGTCCACCGTCTTGTCGGCGTCCTTCACTGACTCACGTGCGGGCGTCAAGACAGCCGCGTACCGATCGGTCTGCTTGGCGCGCTGTTGCTTGGCCCATCGGTCACGCAGGCGCTCGACGCGGCGCAGCGGTGTGTCGCCGTTGACTCGCACGTGCGCCTCGGCGGGCGGGCTGTCGATGTAGGCGTCCAACCAACCGGCGTTGACGTGGGCGGCTTGCAGTTCCTCTTGAACGCTCATCAGTGGTCACCGCCCGAGACGACCGGGAAGCGGTCGGCATCCACCTTGTGAACCGCGCCCATGCGCTGGGCGAGGTCGGCCGCACGCTCGGCCTCCTCAAACGCCTCGGTCAGTTCCTCGCGGATACCACCCAGCCGCTTGCCCCTGCCGCTCAGGTCAGGGAACCTCTCGACGCGGTCACCCTGCGCCGTTTTCCTCATGCTCATCTGTCGCTCCTTCGCTCGTTGCTGCTGTTCCGCCCGGTCGGCGGCGACCTCACGGGCTCGATCAACCTGCGCCCGCTGGTCAGCGGTGAGGCCAGAGGGGTAGGTCATGACGCGTCCTCGTCCTCGTCGTCCTTGCTGAAGTACGCGCTCAAGGACGCACGCATGACCTCACTCGGCGTCGCGCCCGTCAGCCGCGCCTCCCGGTTGATGGCGGCCAGGTGCTCGGGCGTCACGTACACCCGCAGGCGACGGCCATAGATCGTGGGTCGTCCCATCAGGTCTCTCCTCTCTTTCAGGCCCCCTACCGAGGCCGCGTTGCTAACTACGTTCGACCACCCCGACGACCGACCCCCGCCGAAAGGTGCGCGGGCAGGCCGAAGTGACGGCTCTGCAAGGCGCAGTCCGTTGATGATTCAGGCGTAGATCCGCGCGCTAGGTGTGGCCCCCGGCGGGCGTGCTCACCGGCTGCACAAGCACTCCCCCGTCCCCACAGCCCGAGCCGTCCAGCAAGCAGGGCAGACGTTCGAGCGACGCGTGTAGGGCTCGACCCTGACGGCAGGTGATGCGCCGTAGCGATGGCCAGCTGGGCGCGATGCGTGGCCCGCCTCGCACTCGCGAGCAAACGCAAGGTTCAGGCGTGCGAGGCGGATGTGACCGATCGTGCTCATGCGCGACCGCCCTTCCTCTTCAGGGCAGGAGTCGTCGCCGCATCGATCAGCGCATCCAACTCCGCCGTCTTCAGGTAGCACGGCCCCTTGGGGCCGGAGGGGTGGACGTGCGAGATGCGTCGCTCAACGATCCAGCGGCGTGCTTGGCGTTCGGTGAAGCCATACATGGCCTGGATGGCCTGACGGCGGATAAGGACTGGCTTTGGCACTCGGTCACTCCCAATCTGACATGTGTCGGATCGGGTGACCTGGTTGATCGGTGGCGGCTTGACCGCCGATCAAGTCACTCGCCTGGAACTTGACGCGTGGGGTGTCTCTCCAAGGGATCAGCCTTGGCCTTCCACACGCCCGCTGCCGTTCCAGTGGGTGGCGCCTTAGTGACGCCAGCCTAGCCGACTCACACGGCGGGCTGGCCTCGTCGCCGCGTCAATTGCGGCAAGGTGGACCGCCGTCGGACCGCGGTGTCTGAAGAAGGATGCAGGAGCGCCCGCGGAGCGCGGGATCCCCTTGCATTGGTGGGGATTCCGGCGTTTCCGCAGGTCATACAAGTGCCCCCGCTGGGGTTCGAACCCAGACTGGATCGCTTTTAAGGCGACTTCCTCTACCGGTTGGGATACGGGGGCGATTCTGGGACGTCATACGAAGTGGTCGCTGGGGCGACCAGATCGTATGACGTCACGTGCGGCCCAGCTCGGCCGCGTGGGCCAGCACGTCGTCGAGCATCGCGGCGGTGAGCTTGCCGGTGAAGGTGTTCTGCTGGCTGGGGTGGTAGCTGCCCAGCAGCATGACCTCCCGCGCTCCTCGCTCGGTGGGACCGGTCAGGACCGCAGATGCGCCGTGGCCGAACTTCGGGCGCGGCCTGGGTACGGCGTACCCGGCGGCGGCCAGCGCATCGAGCGCGCCTGTCCAGCCGAAGGAGCCCAGCGCCACGACGACGCGCAGCCACGGCTCGACCAGCCTGATCTCCTGGCGGATCCACGGTTGGCAGGTGTCACGCTCGGCCGTCGTCGGCTTGTTCAACGGTGGTGCACACCGCACGGTCGCAACCATGCGGGCGCCGACCAGCCGCTGCCCGTCGCCGGCGTGCTCCGAGGTCGCCTGCACCGCCAGGCCGACCCGGTGCAGCGAGGCGAACAACCAGTCACCCGAGGAGTCGCCGGTGAAGACGCGGCCGGTGCGGTTGCCGCCGTTGGCCGCGGGCGCCAGGCCCACGATCAGCACGGACGGCTGCGGGTCGCCCCAGCCGGCGATCGGCCGGCCCCAGTAGGGCTGGTCGGCGAACGAGGCCCGCTTGTCACGGGCGACCCTTTCGCGCCACTCGACCAGGCGCGGGCAGGCCGAGCAGACCGACACCCGGGCGTCGAGCTCAGCGAGGTCGGGCGTGGCAGCAAGACGACGTACGTCGTCGGCCGTCGTGGCGACGGGGGTCGATGCGGTGGCGGGGTCGTCTGGCCAGCCGGCGCCGGGAGGTACGGGCGAGGCGAACCCCTGACCGGTGACCGGGTGGTTCAGCGGACCATCGACCATGCGATGCCGTCCAGGATGTCGGCCTCCGAGGCCACCAGCGAGGTAGCCGAGCAGCGCGCGAGGACGCGGCTGAGGATCAGACCACCCGCCCCGAGCACGTCGACCCGGCCCGGGTGCATCCAGGGGAACTCCAACCGTTGCCCGACCGGCATCGCCACCAACCGCTCGACGAAGGCCTCCACGTCGGCGGTGCCGATCACCGCCTGGTCGATCGCGGACTTGTCGTAGGACGGCAGGTCGAGCACGCCGGCTGCGATCGAGAGCACCGTGCCGGCGACACCGACCACGGTCGCTGCGGACCCGACCGGCACCGGGCAGGCGTCGAGGACCGCGTCGATGTCGGCGATGCAGGCCGCCACCTGGTCCGCAGTGGGCGGGTCCGAGACGAGATGGCGCTCGTGCATCCGCACCGAGCCGATGTCCATCGACTGCGAGATGACCGGGCCGCCGGCGTCGCCGAGCACCAGCTCGGTCGACCCTCCACCGATGTCGACGACGAGCACGGGGTAGTTCGGCGGCGTGCGCAGGTTGCGAACCGCGCCGTCGTAGGCCAACGCCGCCTCCTCCTGACCGGTGAGCACCTCGGGCCAGATGCCGAGTCGCTCGTGCACGCCCTCGGCGAAGACCGAGGCGTTCGACGAGTCGCGCGTTGCCGAGGTCGCACAGAACCGCATCCGGGACACCGGGTGGGCGGCGACCAGGGCGGCGTACTCGTCGATCGCGGCGAAGGCCCGCTCCAGCGCCTCGTCGGCGAGCCGGCCCGTGGCGTCGACACCTTGGCCGAGCCGGACGATCCGCGACTCTCGAACGGCGACCTCCGGCAGTGCGCCGATGAGCAGCTTGATGGTGTTGGTGCCGCAGTCGAACGCGGCCACGACATCAGACACAGGCTCACACACAGGGACCCGGCTCCCACCACGAGCCCAGCAACGCGAGTACCTCGTCGCCGAGCGGGTTCACGCCTGGTCCGGCGGCCAGCGCGTGGGCGGCCAGCACGTGCAGGCACTTGACCCGGTCGGGCATGCCACCGGCGGAGATCCCCTCGATCTCCTCGACCTCGCCCAGCGCCGACCGGTCGGCGAGGTAGGCGCGGTGCGCGGCGGCGTACGACGTCGCGAGCTCCTCGTCCACACCCAGCCTGGCCTCCATCTCCTTCATCAGGCCCGAGCCCTCGAGGGTGCCGATCATGGACGCCGCCCGCGGGCAGGTGAGGTAGAAGGTCGTCGGGAAGGGCGTGCCGTCAGGCAGTCGCGGCTCGGTCGTGACCACGTCGGGCAGCGCGCACGGGCACCGGTGCGCGACGGCATGGATCGCGCGCGGCTCACGCCCCAGCTGTGCCGCGACCGCTTCTTCGTCGGAGGCCGAGATCACGCGGCGAGCCTAGGGGCAGGCGGTTCTTGGCGGGCTACTGCTTCTTGTCCGGCCCGATCTTGTCCGGCCCGATCTTGTCCGGCCCGATCTTGTCCGGCCCGATCTTGTCCAGCGGCTGGGGCTTGTCCTCCTCGGTGGGCGGGTTGCCCGCGAGGAGCACCGAGCGCCAGGCGGTGTCGTACCAGGCGGTGGGCTCCTTGACGAGCACCTCCTGCGTGGTGCGCAGCGAGGTCTGCGCCTCCAGCGGCTTGCCGTCGGCCCCGAGCACGACGTAGGACGTCTCGCCCGGCATCACGTAGCCGAACCGCGCCCGGGCCTGGCTCTGCACGAACGCCGGGTCCTGCCAGCGGGCCTTCTCGCGTTCGAGTGCGTTGATGTCGGACTGGCTCTGGGCGATCTCGACCTTCAGCTCGGCGATGTGCTGACGTTGGGTCAGATAGGCCTTCAGCGAGGAGGCGTAGCTGACGGTGAGCACGGCCACCACCAGCACGAGTACGGCGGCGCGGCCGGTCAGCTTGGGCCGCCACGACCTGCGCACCGGCCGGATCTGGCCGGTCACCCTCGGCGTGGACCCCGTGGTGGTCTCGACAGGCACGACCACCGAGGTGCGCTCGCCCATCGGGGTGCGCTCGCCCATCGGGGTGCGCTCGCCCATCGGGGTGCGGGGGCGAGCCGCCGAGCGCTGGGGCGCCCGCGAGCCCGGTCGGCGTGAGGTCGCGGGCGCGCGCGACGTACGACGGTCCGGCCGGGGCATGGGCCCGAGTCTGCCCGACCCGGGCCGCGAATCAGCCCTGGAAACGCGGGAAGGCGCCGGCTCCTGCGTACCTCGCCGCGTCGCCCAGCTCTCCCTCGATCCGGAGCAGCTGGTTGTACTTCGCCACCCGGTCGGAGCGCGCCGGAGCGCCGGTCTTGATCTGGCCGCAGTTGGTCGCGACGGCCAGGTCGGCGATCGTGACGTCCTCTGTCTCGCCGGAGCGGTGGCTCATCATGCAGCGCATGCCACTGCGGTGGGCGAGGTCGACGGAGTCGAGGGTCTCGGTCAGGGAGCCGATCTGGTTGACCTTGACGAGCAGGGCGTTGGCGGTGCCGGTGTCGATGCCGCGCTGGAGCCGCTCGACGTTGGTGACGAACAGGTCGTCGCCGACCAGCTGGATCCGGCCGCCGAGGGCGTCGGTCATCGCCTTCCAGCCGTCCCAGTCCTCCTCGTCGAGCGGATCCTCGATGGACACGATCGGGTAGGAGTCGCACAGCTCGGTGTAGTAGGCGATCATCTCGTCGCTCGACTTCTTGGCGCCCTCGAACTGGTAGGTGCCCCCTGATGACTTGTCGTGGAACTCGCTCGCCGCGACGTCCATGGCGAGCGCGATGTCGGTGCCCAGGGTCTGGCCGGACGCGGCGACGGCCTCGCCGATCAGGTCGAGCGCGGCGCGGTTGGACTCGAGGTTGGGCGCGAAGCCGCCCTCGTCGCCGAGACCGGTCGAGAGCCCCTTCTTCTTCAGCACCGACTTGAGCGCGTGGTAGACCTCCGCACCCGAGCGCAGCGCCTCGGCGAACGTGGGCGCACCGATCGGCGCGATCATGAACTCCTGCACGTCGACGTTGGAGTCGGCGTGCGCGCCGCCGTTCATGATGTTCATCATCGGCACCGGCAGCAGGTAGGCGTTGGGGCCGCCGACGTAGCGGTAGAGCGGCAGTCCGGCGGACTCGGCAGCCGCCTTGGCAACCGCGAGCGAGACGCCGAGGATCCCGTTGGCGCCGAGGCTGGCCTTGTTGGGGGTGCCGTCGAGCTGGTTCATCGCCTGGTCGACGAGGCGCTGGTCGTCGGCGTCGAGGCCCTCGATCGCCGGCCCGATCTTGCCGATGACGGCGTCCACGGCCTTCTGCACACCCTTGCCCAGGTAGCGGTCACCCCCGTCGCGCAGCTCGACCGCCTCGAACTGTCCCGTCGAGGCGCCGCTGGGCACAGCGGCCCGGCCGAAGGAGCCGTCATCGAGGAGCACCTCGACCTCGACGGTGGGGTTGCCGCGCGAGTCGAGGATCTCGCGAGCGCCGACAGCTTCGATGGATGCCACGTGGTGCTCCCTTGGGACTGGAATGGCTTGTGCTCTGGGTCACGTCTGTGCCCCAGCCTATTGGTCACGCTCCCGGACGCCAGAGGCGGACGACGAGTGGACAGGCCGTGACAACGTTGAGCCAACGTTCGCCGTCTACCCTGCCCGGAAGGGACTTCTGAGACGAGGGTTCGACACGGACATGCACGCAGACGAGGTGGTCCGCTCGCGGCAGGTCAGCGAGGGGCACGACCGGTTCCTCAGCACCGGTCGAGCCGACGCACGCATCCGTCCCCTCGTCGCCGCGTCCTGGCGGCGCAGCCTGCGCAGCGGGCTCGACCCCGAGCGCGCGGAGGCTCCGGTCGACCTCGTCGACGCCGAGCTGGATGCGTGGCGCAACCGGCACCCGCTCGCGTCGGTCATGCCGGTGATCCGGCACCTGCTCGTCGACGACGCCGTCGACACCGGCCTGCTGGTCGCCGTCAGCGACGCCGCGGGCCGGCTGCTGTGGGTCGAAGGCCCCCATCAGCTGCGCAGCCGCGCCGAAGGCATCAACTTCGTGCCCGGCGCTGTGTGGTCGGAGTCGCAAGCCGGCACCAACGCGCCCGGCACCAGCCTCGCACTCGACCAGCCGGTCCAGATCTTCGCAGCCGAGCACCTGGTTCGGTCGGTGACGCCGTGGAGCTGCTCGGCGGCGCCCATCCACGACCCCGACACCGGCGCCATCCTCGGCGCCCTCGACCTGACCGGTGGCAACGACGTCGCCGCCCCTCGCACCCTGTCGATCGTGCGCGCCACGGTGGCGGCCGTCGAGAGCGAGCTGCGACTTCGGCGGCTGCTCAACGCGGCGTCGGCCGAGGGTGCGACCTCCTCCTCGGGTCCCTTGCTGCGCACGCTCGGCAGGCCGGCCGCCACGATCGAGAGCTCCCAGGGCACCACGCGGCTGAGCCTTCGGCACAGCGAGATGCTGCTCCTGCTGGCAGGACACCCCGAGGGGATGACCGGTGACCAGCTGGCCATCGCGCTCAACGAAGCGGACCTGGCAGCCGTCACCTTGCGAGCGGCGATCTCGCGACTGAGGTCCGCACTCGGAGGCCTCGAGCTGGAGGCCCGCCCCTACCGCGTCGACAGCCGGCTGCGCACCGACGTCGACGAGATTCGCGACCTGCTCGCCAAGGGCGACATCGGGAGAGTGGTCGACCTCTATCGCGGCCCGGTCCTGCCGGCGTCCGAGGCGCCCGGCGTCGCGCGGCTGCGCTCAGCGCTGCACGAGCAGGTGCGCGCCGCCGTCATCGAGTACGCCGACCCCGACGCGCTGCTCCGCTTCGGCGACACCGAGCACGGTCGCCTCGACTGGCAGGTCTGGAGCGCTGCGGCCGCGGTCTTGGCCCCCGCCTCGCCGCGGATGCCGAGTGTGCAGTCGCACCTGGCCTTCCTGGCCCGCGAGCTGGCCTGAGGCCGCCCCCGCCCCGAGTGACTCCCGGAGCAGTACCTAGAGGGGCGCAGCCGTGCCCCTCTATGTACTCCCTGGGTACTCCCTGGCAGACCGATCGGGACGTCCCCGAAGGCTCCTGCACCGCGCGTGCAGCAGAGGACGGAGCCCGCCACACAACCTCGTGCTCCTGGCCCGCGAGTGGGCGGTTGCCTGGTCACCGATCGACGCGCGAGGCAGGCCCTGACCGCCGGGCTCGCGGGTGACCCGAGGCGACTGCCGGGCGTCCACCTCTACGAGTCCAACCTCGTCGAGGAGCTCGCCGCGCGCTGCGAGCTGACCGACGGCGAGGTCGACGCGGCGTGCCCGCACGGCCTGTTCGTCGCACGTCGAGGCGACCTTCGCGACCATGGCTGGAGGTTCTCTCCCTGGACGTGGGTGTGGATCAGGTCGCGGATCGAACGGCATGGCCACCTGCCGATGGTCGCCACTCTTGCTGGCTTCGTGGTGGCAGGCGCGGACATCCGGGATGCCTCGACGTCGGGCACGTTGTCCCTTGTCGGCCCCGGCGACTGGTTCGAAGCGCTCGCTCGCCGCCGCCTGTCCACCGGCCCCGGCCGCGACTGGTGGATCCGCGGTCTCGACCGGCCCCGACCCGCGCGCAACCTTCGCGCAACGTCGCCGTGACTACCGTCACCGGACCCACCTCGGGACACCCGTCCCCGAACGACTGGAGTCATCCATGGCGACCTACGCGCAGCCCGGGCAAGAGGGCAGCATCGTCAGCTACAAGTCCCGCTACGAGAACTGGATCGGCGGCGCCTGGGTGCCGCCGGTGAAGGGCCAGTACTTCGAGAACGTGTCGCCGGTCAACGGCAAGGTGTTCTGCGAGGTCGCTCGATCGACGGCGGAGGACATCGAGCTCGCCCTCGATGCCGCCCACGCCGCCGCGCCGGCCTGGGGCAAGACCTCGGTCGCCGAGCGGGCCGTGATCCTCAACAAGATCGCCGACCGCATCGAGGCCAACCTGGAGATGCTGGCCGTCGGCGAGACGTGGGACAACGGGAAGCCGGTCCGCGAGACCAAGGCCGCCGACCTGCCGTTGGCGGTCGACCACTTCCGCTACTTCGCCGGCGCGATCCGTGCGCAGGAGGGCCACCTCTCGCAGCTGGACGACGACACGGTCGCCTACCACTTCCACGAGCCGCTCGGGGTCGTGGGGCAGATCATCCCCTGGAACTTCCCGCTGCTGATGGCGACCTGGAAGCTCGCACCGGCACTGGCGGCCGGCAATGCCGTCGTACTCAAGCCGGCCGAGCAGACGCCCGCCTCGATCATGCTGCTCATCGAGCTGGTGGGGGACCTGCTCCCGCCCGGTGTCCTCAACATCGTCAACGGCTTCGGAGTCGAGGCAGGCAAGCCGCTCGCCTCGTCCAGCCGCATCCGCAAGATCGCCTTCACCGGCGAGACGACCACCGGTCGGTTGATCATGCAGTACGCCAGCCAGAACCTCATCCCGGTCACGCTCGAGCTGGGCGGCAAGAGCCCCAACATCTTCTTCGAGGACGTGCTGGCCGCCGACGACGCGTTCCAGGACAAGGCCCTCGAGGGCTTCTCGATGTTCGCCCTCAACCAGGGCGAGGTCTGCACCTGCCCGAGCAGGGCCCTGATCCAGCAGAGCATCTACGAGCCCTTCTTGTCGGCTGCCACCGATCGCACGAAGAGGATCGTCCAGGGCAACCCGCTCGACGACGACACGATGATCGGCGCGCAAGCCAGCAACGACCAGCTGGAGAAGATCCTCAGCTACATCGAGATCGGCGTCCAAGAAGGCGCCCGGGTGATCTGCGGCGGCGAGCGAGTGGACCTCGGCGGGGACCTTTCCGGCGGCTACTACGTCGCGCCGACGATCTTCGAGGGCAACAACAAGATGCGGATCTTCCAGGAGGAGATCTTCGGGCCGGTCGTCGCGGTCACCGGCTTCACCGACTACGACGACGCGATGTCGATCGCCAACGACACGCTCTACGGCCTGGGGGCCGGCGTCTGGTCGCGCGACACGAACACGGCATACCGCGCCGGTCGCGACATCCAGGCGGGTCGGGTCTGGACCAACTGCTACCACGCCTACCCGGCGCACGCCGCGTTCGGCGGCTACAAGTCCTCGGGCATCGGCCGCGAGAACCACTCGATGATGCTCGACCACTACCAGCAGACCAAGAACCTGTTGGTGTCCTACTCGCCCAACGCGCTGGGCTTCTTCTGAGCCTCATGAAGTCCACCGTGGAGCGCGTGGCCGTCACGCCCGCCGCCGTCGCCATGATCCAGCAGCTCCAGGCGACCCACGGCCGGGTGATGTTCCACCAGTCCGGCGGCTGCTGCGACGGGTCGGCGCCGATGTGCTTCCCCCACGGCGACTTCATCACCGGTGACTCCGATGTCCACCTCGGCAACCTGGACGTCGGAGTCGCCGAGCCGGTGGAGGTGTGGATGTCGCGCGAGCAGTTCACGTACTGGTCGCACACCCATCTGACCATCGACCTGGTGCCCGGACGAGGCGCTGGCTTCTCGCTCGAGGCACCGACCGGCAACCGGTTCCTGATCCGGTCTCGGCTCTTCACCGACGAGGAGGCTGCCCTGCTGGCCGACCCGGCCTGACAATGTCGTCATGGACGAGCAGGCCGTCACCGGCTACCCCGCGCTCTTCGACTCCTTGTCCGAGCACTACGACCAGAGCGGCGTGCCGTTCTTCCAGGTGATGGCCGGCGGTCTGGTGGATCGCCTGACGGTCCGGCCGGGCGAGAAGGCACTCGACATCGGCTCCGGTCGGGGCGCGGTGACCTTCCACCTGGCGGCGGCGGTCGGCCCCGGCGGCCGGGTCGATGCGCTCGACCTCGCCCCCGGCATGGTCAGGCACCTGGCCGAGGACGCGGCCCACCTGCCCCAGGTGCACGTCGCGACGAGCGACGCCGCCGACCCCCGGCCGCCCGATCCGCCGTACGACGTGATCGCCTCGTCGATGGTGATCTTCTTCCTCGACGACCCCATCGCAGGGCTGACGCGGTGGCGCGCCCTGCTGCGACCGGGCGGCCGCGTCGGCGTCGCCACGTTCCAGCCGTGGGAGGGGACCTGGCGGGCGCTGGACGCGCTGTACGACGAGTACGTCGAGGACCCGTTGCCGACCGACGACCGATGGGACACCGACGCGAGTGTGGAGGAGATGCTTCGCGGAGCCGGTTTCGATGGCGTGCGCACCGAGAGCGCGACCTACGAGATCCCGTTCACGGACTACGACCAGTGGCGGCGCTGGTCGTGGGCGACCCCGATGGGCGGCCTGTGGCGGCGCACCCCGGAGTCGCTGCACCCGGAGATCGAGCGCCGGGCCACCGCGATCCTCGACGCGTCCCGCGCATCCGACGGGCACCTCGTGCTGGAGGCGACGGCGCGCTACACCTTCGGGGAGGCGTAGCGCTGGACGAGCCCGGCGATCTCCGGCCGCGTCGCGAGCACCAGGCACAGCACCGACATCGCCAACCCGAAGGTGGCCGTCGCGGTCAGCACGCTCGTCGCTCCCGAGAACGCACCGAGCACGGGGACCGACAACGGCATCAAGGTCATGTCGCCCAGGCTGGTGACCGACGAGACGCGCCCGGTGTACTCCGGGTTGATCGCCTTGAGGAAGGCCCCCGACAGCCATACCGATGCCATCCCGGCCGTCACGCCGACCGTCAGCATGCCGGCCAGCACGACGGGCAGGGCGGGTACGCCGACCGCGGCCAGACCGACGCCTTGCAGCACGAGCACGCGGAACCCGCTGCCCGCGGCGCGCGTCGGCTGCCAGCGGATCGCGGCCAGGCTGCCCACGATCGCCCCTGCGGCCAGGGCGCCGTCGCAGATGCCGAACCAGTGCGCTCCCCAACCCGAGCCCTCCACGCGCAGCGCCAGACCGAGGGCGACGACCGGCGTGACGAACACGTTCAGCGCGGTCAGTCCGACGACGAAGACCCGCGCGGTCGGGCTGCGCCTCAGATAGGCCAGGCCGTCGGTGAAGGAGTCGCGCCATCGCGCGTGCTCGGCGCGTGGAGCGGGGTAGCGGGTCCTGACCACCGCGACCAGCACGACCGCGACCACCGCGAACGTCGCCGCGTCGACCAGCATCGCCAGGACCGGCCCTCCTCCTGCCACTGACCCTGCATACGACTGCGCCACGAGCACGCCACCCGCTGGGGCACCCAGCAGCCTCATCACCCGGCCGCTGACCTGGTTCCAGCCCACCACCGTGCCGAAGTCGTCGGGATGCACGACCTGGCGCACCAGCGCCATTCCCGATGGGATGGTCAGCCCGGCCGCGATCCCGAACGACAGCGAGACCAGGAACAGCGTCGGCGCACCGTCGTACCCGCCCTTCCACGCCAGCGCTCCGGCGACCAGCACGGCCGCGCGAGTCACCTCGCCGGCGACCAGCACCCGTCGCGGATCCCAGCGGTCGGCGATGACGCCGCCGACCAGGACCAGGGCTGCCTGGGGCAGCATCTCGATGCCGAGGACCAACCCGGCAACCGTAGGGCTCAGCGCGTGAGCAGCAGTCCAGGCCAGCGCCACGGTCCACACGACGTCGCCGAACCCGGAGACGGCGACGGCCACCAGCCACGTCACGACCATCGGGTCGCGACGGATCATCGTCGCGGTCACGGTCGGACAGGCCTGCTGGGGAAGCAGCGGACGAACGCGCGCACATGACGGCGCTCGGCGTCCGGGCGTTGCCGCTCGTCGTCCATGCACTCCTGGGTCCACTCACCCAGCACCAGACTGAGCCTGCGGTGGAGGTCGGCGAGCTGCTCGACGGTCGCGCTGACGAGCGAGTCGGTCGAGCCCGCCGCGCGCCGCCACGCGACCGGCGCCTCTGTCATCTCCTGGAGCCACTGCCGCGTCGCGCGGACCTGGTGGCGGAAGTTCTCGACCTCGGCCTGCCCGGCGACCCGACGGCCCACGGTGTCCGGCTCGAAGTCGTCGACGCTCCACGACAGGCTGCGCGGCGTGACGCGCCACCAGCTCTCACGGGTGTCGCGAGCCAGTTCGGGGGCAGGTTCGATGAACCCCTGCCGGTGCAGGGGCTTGAGGTGGTGACTGACCGAACCGACCGCCAGCCCGGTGCGCGCGGCGAGTCGCCCCACACTCGCCGGCCCCTCCACCCACAACAGCTCGACCAGCCAGCGCCGCGTCGGATGGTGCAGCGCCACGAGCACGTCCATCAGCTCGTGGGTGGCGTCCGGCTCGACGGCGTGGCGCTGCTCGGCTGTACGTCGGGGCATGCGTCCCAGGCTGGGCCTCCTGGCCTCAGTCGGACAAGAGCCCTTGTATGACTAGCTCACTCACAAGCAGCAAGGGCTGCTGGGATCGCGGCCTCCAGCGCCGCGAAGTCCAGGTGGGAGATCGCCTTGTTGCCGCCGGTGGGCCCGGCCATCACGCCGTGGGCGTTGATGAGGGTGCTCGTGGTGACGCCGACTGCGTCGGCCAGGACCTGGGCCCCGGCCGGGCAGAAGCCCTCGGCTGCTGCGATGACCCCGAAGGACACGAAGCCCTGGGACCCCGCACGGCCGGCGTCGCCGTTCGGATTTGGGTTGCTGAAGTAGCAGAAGTGCGCACTGGCAGCGGTGCTGGTGAGCAGCACGGCTGCTGCTGCGCCGGCCGCGATGGTGGTCAGGCGACGGACGAACATCGATCCCCCTCTGGTTGGACAGGTGACCGACACGCTGCGCCTGATTGAGAGCCACGTCAATACCCACCCTGGGGGATCCCCGGCGCGGTCAGCGCGAGTGCGGACCAGACCTGCGCGAGCGACGTCGAGCACCCGGCCCCAGCAAGGGTTCCGGGTGCTCGACACCCTGGGTCACCCGGGCGCTCAGGGGATGTAGCAGTAGCTGGTCGTGGAGTACGTCTTCTGCGTCAGGTTGAAGTTGCCCTGGACCAGCTGGTGGGGGATCACGGCGTTGTTGACCAGCAAGGAGCTCGCGCCGAACCAGCCGGCAGTGATGCGCACCTGGTAGTAGCGGCCGCGGGGAAGGGAGTACCAGGTGGCTGACTCCTGCGGGTGCCAGACACTGAAGGCCGGCAGGAGGTTCTGGCCGTACGCCGTCTGCACGCTGCTGGATCCGTAGGTCGCCCAGCCGTACGAGGTGTACACGTAGAGCTTCGCGCTCCACGAGACCCCGTAGCTGGGGAAGTAGCGCATGTCGGGCGAGAGAGCCGTGACCGCCTGCGGCGAGCACTCGGCGTAGAACTGGTTGGGCACCGACACGAAGGCGTTCGCGCTCCCCGCGGTCGTGGCGTTCAGGCCGAGCACCGCGGCCAACAGAGCGATCACGGTGGCGATGCGACCGGCCAGACGCGTGCGGCGGGGCCTGGCCGTCCTCGGGCCGGTGCCGGGCTCGAGGGTGGTGAGCTGTCGGTTCATGTTCCTTCTCCTGTCAGTGTTCCGGGACCTCGGTCCCCGGTGGTGGGTTGATGGCCGAACACTGTCCGGCGACACTTCAGCCTCACTTCAGAAGCCGCTGACGCGTGCGCGAGCGCCAGGGGCGGGGCCGGGCGAGGGAGGGCGAGACAGGGAGCGAGAGGAGGCCGGGACGCGGCGCCCTTGCGCGCAGCGGGCGCGGTTCCTCATCATCGGCGAGAGGCGGCGGTTCGGAACCGGAAGCGAGTCGCGGGTGCAGATCAACCTGTTGGGTCCGTTCGAGGCGCGCCGAGACGATGCCTCGACGGCTCCCTGCGGTGGGATCAAGCAGCGCGGGGTGCTCGCGCAGCTGGCCCTCGAGCCCAACCATCCGGTCGCTCTGGACCGGATCGCAGAGGGGATCTGGGGCACCTCGGTGCCGCCGCGATACCGGCAGAACGTGCAGACCTATGTGTCGACGCTGCGGCGAGCGCTCGAGCCGCTCCGGAGCGCGTCGGCTCCCAGCCGCATCGTCGGGCATGACGAGGCCTACGAGCTGGTCGCGGGTCCCGACGAGGTCGACGTCGCGGCCTTTCGCGCAGGTGTCGAGGCCGGAGCCAGGGCGCTGGCAGACGGTCGACCGCTCGCCGCCCGGACGGACCTGGACCAGGCGCTGGACCGGTGGCGAGGACCGGCGCTGGCAGACCTGGTCGCGCTGCCGTTCGCGTCCGACTGGCTGGAGTACCTGCAGGCCAGGCAGCTGGCCGCGAGGGAGCTCTCCATCGACGCGCGACTCGCCCTCGGTGAGCACCTCGCGGTCATCGAGGACCTGCAGGTCCTCGTTCGCGATCACCCCGAGCGCGAGCGGTTCTGGACCCAGCTGGTCCTCGCCCAGGTGCGCGGCGGACGGCAGGTGGAGGGGCTCGCCACCCTGCGACGCGCCCGTGACCTCCTCGTCGAGGAGCACGGCCTGGACCTCGGAGCCGAGCTCAGCGAGCTGGAGCAGAAGATCCTCAACCAGGAACCGGCGCTGCTCGGCACGCGCACCGAGGTCGCCCTCGGGGGATCCCTGCCCGTCGCCCTGACCCCCATGCTCGGACGCGACGAGCTGCTGGCCCTGGTGGTGTCTGCCTTGGACGAGGGCCAGCGCCTGGTGACCCTGACCGGCCCCGGCGGGGTGGGCAAGACGCGTCTGGCCCTGGCAGTCGCCGCCACGACCTCCGCGCGGCGGGAGACGGTATGGGTGCCGCTGGCCGACGAGCAGACGTCGACCGACATCGCGCAGGCGGTGGCGGATCGTCTCGGGCACCCGGTGGACGGCTCCGGGGAGACTCTCACCGACGAGCTGGTCCTGGTCCTGGACAACCTCGAACACCTCGCGGATGCCCCTCGCGCGGTCAGGGGGCTGTTGGAGAGACATCGCGGCGTACGAGTGCTCGCCACCTCACGTGGTCCGCTCGGCATCCCGGGCGAGCAGGTCGTCCGGCTCCCACCCCTGCCCGTCGACGATGCCAGCCGGCTCTTCTGCGATCGCGCCCGCTCCATCCTCCCGTCCTTCGAGGACGACCCGGAGGTCGTGGCGGAGCTGACCCAGCGCCTCGACGGGCTCCCCTTGGCCATCGAGCTCGCGGCCGCCCGCATCAACGTCCTGGATCCCGCGGAACTTCTCCGCCGGCTGCCCGCGGTGGGCGACCTTCGCGATCCTTCCGCCTCGTCGGTTCGGCAGTCGTCCGTCGACGAGGCGGTCCGCTGGAGCGTGCGGCTGCTCGATGCCTCCGCCCTGACGACCTTGCATGCGCTCGCCGCCCTCGACGCGGCCGTGGACAGCGCGACCGCTGGAGCGGCGGCCGCCGCCCTGGACGGTCACGCCCACCGGGTGGACGACCTCGAGCAGCTCGTCCGCCTCGGTCTTGTGGTCCCCCTCGAGGCGGCGTCAGGACGGAGGTTCGCGCTCCTGGCGACGGTCCGAGCAGTGGTCCGCGAGGATGCGGCAGCAGGGCCTGCCGTCGCTCGAGCCGTCGGCGCCGCGTGGATGCGGCGTGACCAGGATCGAGACCTCGTAGGTGACTGGTCTCGCCAGCACTTGAGCCGGCTGTCCGACGACCTGCCGCTGCTGCGGCAGGTCACCCAGGCCCAGATCGAGGCAGGCGAGGTCGCCCAGGCAGCCGAGCTCGTGCTCTCCCAGCGCCGGGGCCTGCACCAGATCGGTCGCGACGACGACCTCCGGCAGCTGTGCGCGACGATCCTGGCGGCGGACCCGCCGGAGCCGTGGTCCGCCCGGCTCGAGGTGATGATCGACTGCGCGACGTTCTCGACGTACGGCGCCGACGCCGGTGCCCTCCTGGACTCGGTCGAGCGACTCGACCCGTCCGACTCGCTCTTCCGTGTGCTCGGCTACGCATACCGGGCGGCCCTGAGATCCGAGCGCGGGAATGCGTCACTCGCCCGGGCGGATGCGGAAGCTGCGACCGAAGCCGCGGGTACCCACCGGACCCTGCTCCAGATGGCGCACAGCGCGGCGAGCTGGGTGGCGACCGAGCGCGGGGACGCCGACGACGCGGTCCTGCACGCCACCCAGGGTCTGGCGGCAGCGGGCAACGCGCTCGAGCGCACCACCGCCGTCACGGACCTCGCCAGGGCAGAGCTCATGCGGGGTCGCGTCGAGCGGGCGGAGGAACTGCTGGTCGGCGCCTTGCAGGACGCTCGCCGCCTCGGCCAGTACAAGGCCCTGAGCGACATCCAGACCAACCTCGGCTACGCCCTCATCCGGCGCGGCGCCGCCGAGGACGGCCTCGCCATGCTTGCCGACGTCCTGCCCGCCGTCGCACGGATGTCGGACCTGGGCTGGACCCTCGAGGTCGTGACCGCGATCGCCCTCGCGGCCCTGACCACGGTGCCGGACGAGCCGCGTGCCGTCGACCTTCTCCGAGCCGCCACGACGATGACGCGAGCCATCGATGCCGATGGCAGCCCCGTGCCGGGACCGCTGCTCGGGCTCTCCGAGCCGTGGCAGGCCGTTCTCGACGACCCTGGTCTCGCGGTGCCCGCTCCGACGGCGCTGTCTCTCGAGGAGTCGGCGCTCGAGCTTGCCGCATCGTTGCGCCGCGAGGCTGAGACCGAGGACTATCCAGACGCGGGCTAGGCAGCCGCCGCGCGCTCGAGCTCGTCGACGTCGATCTTGTGCATGGTCAACTGTCGGGCAGCAGCGTGACGTAGAAGCCGGCCGCCTCCTCGGCGTCGCCGTCGAACCACAGGCACGGGAACTGGACCCTGCTCATGCGGGTGCAGACCCCGTCAGCCCCATGCACCCATCGCTCAGCCGGAAAGTGCTCGGCGTACGGCGTCACGCAGCGCGTGCTCGGGATCGACCCCGGCCGACCGGGCCTCGGCGACCAGGGCCAGCAGCCGGTCGCCGACGTCGGCCGCGTCGTCAGCGGAGGGTACGGCGACCGGCGTGCCCGCGCGCTCCGCACGGTCGAGCACCTTGTCGGCCACCAAGAGCGCCGGCAGCCCTGCGGGCAACCCGTCGAACACCGACGTGCGCTCCTTCTCCATCGCCTTCACCGACTCCCAGAGCTCGTTGACCGATGCCGCGTCGGTCGCCGTCGCACTGCCGAAGACGTGCGGGTTGCGGCGGCGCAGCTTGTCGACGATGCCCTGCACCACCTCGTCAAAGGTGAACTCGCCGCGCTCCTCGGCGATCACGGCGTGGAAGCCGATCTGCAGGAGCAGGTCGCCCAGCTCCTCGCGCAGGTGCTCGGGATCGCCGGAGTCGATCGCCTCGAGCGTCTCCCAGGACTCCTCGACCAGGTAACGGCGCAGGGACTCGTGGGTCTGCTCACGCTTCCAGACGCACTCGGCCCGCAGCCGCCGCATGTCGGCGGCGAACTGCGCCAGCGGGTCGGTCACCGGCTCGCCGGCCATCGCTCAGCCGCAGCGTTGCGAGCTCGGCAGCGTCGCTGCGTAGGCCTGGTCGGGGTCGGTCGCGTCGCCCTTGACCGCGTTGGGGCTCAAGGCGAAGGAGGTGTTGGTGTCGACGAACTGCGGCGCCTGGAGGTCGGCGTTGCCGACGGCGATGCCGTAGCGCGGGTTGACGTCGGCCGGGTGCTCGGACAGCCACTGGGTCAGCGCATCCTGGCCGCGGGCCTGCTTGGCGGCGTCGTCGGCCCCGGTCTTGCCCTCGGCGGCGAGCAGGATGTCGCCCACCTCGAGCTCGACGGCCTGCACGTAGGCGCCGACGGACTCGACCTCGACCACGTCGTCGACGCGGTTCTTGGGGAAGCTCGCCGCGATCTGGTCGCGCAGGCTGCGCACCGACTCGCCGTAGCTCGCGGGCAGGGTGACCGAGTAGTCGTCGGCGAGCTGCTCGGCGGCCGCCTTGACGGTCAGGTTGCGCACGACGTAGGAGCGCACGTAGCTCATCGGGAACACCGCGCCGTTGGCCTTGAGCTGGGGCTGGAGCCCCTTGCAGTAGGACACCGCGAGCTCGTCGATGGCCGACGCGGTCAGCGTCTGGTCGCCTACCTCGACGGCCACGCCCGGCTTGGCCTGGCCGCAGCCGGACAGCACGGACGCGGTCACGACCGCGACGACACCTGCAACGACGCGCCTGGGTACGCGCCTCCGGAGGCGCCTGGGGGACCGGCTCGACATGCTCACGACTCCTTGTCAGGGGCTGGATCGACCGCTGGGTCACACATTTGGGTCACTCACTGGATCAATGACTGAGTCGATCACACCGCGGGCCCATTCAAGCAGGGCGATGCCAGTGATCGGCGCAGGGATCGGATGTCCGAGGACCGGAGCCGTTGGTCGGGGCACCAGCAGCGTCTCGACCGGCGGCTTGACGATGCTCTTGGGGTACATCCTCTGGAGGCGTACGGCGCGCGAGTCGGCCAGCAGGACCGGCGCGAACCGCACGTTGCGACCGGCGAGCGTGACCTCCTTGATGCCCGCCCGTCGGGCCCGGGCACGGAAGAGCGCCACGAACAGCAGCGACTGGACCTCGACCGGCGGTTCGCCGTAGCGGTCGACCATCTCCTCGCGCAGCAGGTCGACGTCGGTGTCCTCGCGCACCTCGGCGAGCCGCTTGTACATCTCCAGGCGCAACCGCTCGGACGGGATGTACTCGTGGGGCAGGTGGGCATCGACCGGGAGCTCGATGCGGACCTCCCCGAGCTCGGCTTCGCCGTCCCCCTTGAACTCGTGCACCGCCTCGCCGACGAGGCGGACGTAGAGGTCGAAGCCGACGTCGGCGATGTGACCGGACTGCTCTCCCCCGAGCAGGTTGCCGGCACCGCGGATCTCGAGGTCCTTCATCGCGATGGCCATGCCGCCCCCGAGGTCGGAGTGCTGGGCCAGCGTGGCCAGCCGCTCGTGGGCGGTCTCGGTGAGCGGCTTCTCCTGCGGGTAGAGGAAGTAGGCGTAGGCACGCTCGCGGGACCGGCCGACCCGACCGCGGAGCTGGTGCAGCTGCGAGAGGCCCAGCGTGTCGGCGCGCTCGATGACCATGGTGTTGGCGTTGGAGACGTCGAGGCCCGACTCGACGATCGTCGTGCAGACGAGCACGTCGAAGCGCCGCTCCCAGAAGTCCAGCATCACCTGCTCGAGCTGATGCTCGCCCATCTGCCCGTGGGCCACCGCCACCCGCGCCTCCGGCACCAGCTCGCGGATCTTGGCCGCGGCCTTCTCGATGCTCTGCACGCGGTTGTGGATGTAGAAGACCTGCCCCTCGCGCAGCAGCTCACGGCGTACGGCGGCCACCACGGTGCGGTCCTCGTAGCCGCCGACGTAGGTCAGCACCGGGTGTCGCTCCTCGGGCGGCGTCGTGATCGTGGACATCTCGCGGATGCCGGTGACCGCCATCTCCAGGGTGCGCGGGATGGGCGTCGCGCTCATCGACAGCACGTCGACCGAGGTGCGCAGCCGCTTCATCTGCTCCTTGTGCTCGACGCCGAAGCGCTGCTCCTCGTCGACGATGATCAGGCCAAGGTCCTTGAGCCGGATGTCGGGGTTGAGCAGCCGGTGGGTGCCGATGACGATGTCGACGCTGCCTTCGCGCAGGCCGTCGACGACCTCGCGGGCCTCCTTGTCGGTCTGGAACCGGCTCAGGGCCTTGAGCGTGACCGGGAAGGCGCCCATGCGCTCCTCGAACGTCGACAGGTGCTGTTGCACCAGCAGCGTGGTCGGCACCAGCACGGCGACCTGCTTGCCGTCTTGCACCGCCTTGAACGCGGCACGCACAGCGATCTCGGTCTTGCCGTAGCCGACGTCGCCGCAGACCAGCCGGTCCATCGGCACCACCCGGCGCATGTCGGCCTTCACCTCGTCGACGGTGCTCAGCTGGTCGGGGGTCTCGGTGAACGGGAACGCATCCTCCAGCTCGCGCTGCCACGGGGTGTCGGGACCGAAGGCGAAGCCCTTGGTGGCCTGACGCGCGGCGTAGAGCTTGATCAGCTCGGCGGCGATCTCGCGCACCGCCTTGCGAGCGCGGCCCTTGCGCTTGGCCCAGTCGGAGCCGCCGAGCCGGTCGAGGCTGGGCTGCTCGCCGCCGACGTAGCGGGTGACCTGGTCGAGCGCGTCGGCCGGGACGTAGAGCCGGTCCGGCGGGCCGCCGCGCTTGGACGCGCCGTACTCGAGCACGAGGTACTCGCGGGTCGCCCCGTGCACCTCGCGCTGCTTCATCTCCACGAACCGGCCCACGCCGTGCTGCTCGTGCACGACGTAGTCGCCGGCCTTGAGCTCGAGGGGGTCGATCTGGCGCTTGCGCCGCGCGGGCATCTTGCGCATGTCGCGAGTCGAGGACTTCTGGCCGGACAGGTCGTCGCCGGTGAGCAGCGCGAGCCGGTTGACCGGGTCGACGAACCCGTGGGTCAGTCCCCCGCAGTCGACGGTGACGACGTCACGCGTCCACGCGTCGTCGAGACCCAGGCGTGCGGCCACGTCGTTCTCGCCCAGCAGCTCGACCATCCGCTGGGCCGGGCCGTGGCCGGGGTGGACGACGGCCACGCGGTAGCCCTCTGCGAGCCAGCCCTTCATGTCGGCGATCGCGCGCTGCATGTCGCCGCGGTAGGCCTCCGCGGGCTTGGCCGGCAGGGACCTGGTCGGCACCGCCCCCACCTCGACATCGATGTCGATCGAGACGATCTCTCCGAGGTCGTCACGCAGTACTTCGCTGGTTGAGGAGGGCGCCCCAGCGCCCCGCCCGCTGGTTGAGGAGGGCGCCCCAGCGCCCCGCCCGCTGGTTGAGGAGGGCGCCCCAGCGCCCCGCCCGCTCGTTGAGGAGGGCGCCCCAGCGCCCCGCCCGCTCGTTGAGGAGGGCGCCCCAGCGCCCCGCCCGCTGGTTGAGGAGGGCGCGCTAGCGCCCGTCTCGAAACCATCGTCGATCCCGAACGGCGACAGCGTCCACCACGGGAGGTCGCGGCCGAGGGAGTGCACCCGGACGTCGGTGAGCGATCTGTACGACGCCGCACCCAGGTCGATCGGGGCCGTGCCACCGCCGGCGGCAGCGGCCCAGGAGGCGCCGAGGAACTCCTCGCTCGTCGCCACAAGGTCGTGAGCGCGGGCCCGCGCGCGCTCCGGGTCGAGCACCAGCACCTGGGTGTCGGCCGGCATCAGGTCGACGAGCAGCTCCATGTCGTCGACGAGCGCCGGCGCCAGCGACTCCATGCCCTCGACGGCGATGCCCTGGGAGATCTTGTCGGTCAGCTCCAGCAGGGCGGGGTGGGCCTCGCCGAGCTCCCAGGCCCGGCGGCGTACGTCGTCGGTCAGCAGCAGCTCACGACACGGCGGAGCCCACAGCCGCTCGACCTTCTCCAGCGCCCGCTGGTCGGCGACCGCGAAGCTGCGGATCTCCTCGACCTCGTCGCCCCAGAACTCCACCCGGAGCGGGTGCTCCTCAGTGGGCGGGAAGACGTCGACGATGCCGCCGCGCACCGCGAACTCGCCGCGCTTCTCGACCAGGTCGACGCGCGTGTACGCGGCATCGACAAGGCGCCTGGTGACATCGTCGATCTCGGCCTCGCTCCCCACTGCCAGCTCCACCGGCTCGAGGTCACCGAGCCCCTTGACCTGGGGCTGGAGCACCGATCGGACCGGTGCGACCACGACGCTGAGCGGACCGGTCTCGGGACTGTTGCCGGGGTGGCAGATGCGCCGCAGCACGGCCAGCCGCCGGCCGACGGTGTCGCTGCGCGGGCTGAGCCGCTCGTGGGGCAGCGTCTCCCAGCTCGGGTAGTAGCCGACCTGAGCCGGGTCGACGAGGTCGGCCAGCTGGGCGACGAGGTCCTCGGCCTCGCGGCTGGTCGGCGTCACCGCCAGCACCGTGCGACCCGCCTGGACCAGCCCCGCGACCACGAACGGCCGCAACGCCTCCGGGCCGGTGAGGTCGAGCGCGCGGACGAGCCCCGCCTTGGCATCGCTCATCGCCTCGCTCAGCGTGGCGTCGGCCAGGACGGCGTCTCTCAAGGGGGCAAGGCTCACGGGGTGCGTCTCCAACCTGGTGCAGCACGATCACCCCCGGTCGAGCACGACCGGGGGTGGTGGAACTCGACCACTCTAGGTCACGCCGCCGACAGGCCTCAGGCGGTGGGATCGGCGACCCTGCCCACGAACAGCGGCGTCAGGTGCTCGACGTCGTGGATCACGAACAGGAACGGCCGGTCCACCACGACCTCGACACGCACGGCAGGTGCCGACTCGTCCTGCATGACCACCGCCGTCGCCGCGGCCGCCTCCGTGCCGCGCTCGTCGACGGCGACGAAGGCCTGGTGCAAGACGGCGCCGATGTGCAGATCGGCGACCTCGTCGGTCATGTCTGTGAAGTCGGCGTCCAGCGAGAAGGCGATCGGCATCCCCAGCGCGGTCAACGCGTCCTTCAACGACGCCTCGGTGCGGAACTTCCACCGTGGCAGGCTCAGCTCGACCATCGCATCGGTCACGGCCGTGCCCAAGATGACGGCCAGCTGCCCGCCGGCCACCTTCTGCTCCAGATCACCGAACGCCCCCTCGTCCGGCAGCAACACCGACATGGCCAGCGTGCCGCCGACGTAGGGAAGCCGCACGGCCCGCCAGCCCTCACCCTCGCCGTACCCCGCCCCCTCGAGCGAGGCGACCATGGTCGGTACGTCGACGGTGTCGCTCGCGGACCGGTGGAACGGCCGGTCGGAGGTGAGGGTCTCCTGGAACGGGAACTGCCACGGCGCCTTGAAGTAGAGCGCGTTGACGAGCACCAGTCGGGTCAGCTCGTCGAGCACTCCCTCGGGGATGATCTCGGGGATCTTGTCGTGCGTGCGCTCGGCGGTCCAGCCGTTGATCTTCGTGCGCGCGTCCTCGGTGTGCCCGATGTAGTCGACGGTCCGCATCCCCGCGCCGTAGGACCGGGCCAGCGTCTCGAGGAAGTCGTCGCTCCACGTCACCGAGCCGTCGCCGAACAGCGCGTTGGCGCTGTCGAGCGCGATCACGGCCGGGTCGGCGCCCTCCTGCTCGAACGTGCCCGCGAGACCCTCCACGGCCTGCGTCAGGGCGTTGATGCCGCCGTTGTGCGCGGCGAGGTCGCCGATACCGAGCACCTGGTCCATCTCCTCCGCGGTCTTGCCGGCCGCGCCGTTGCGCGTCATCGACAACGCGACGGCGACGGAGTACGGCGAGAACGCGAGGTTGCCCGGCTGGCTCGACAGCTGCGCGTACAGGCCGCCGGTCAGGTGGTTCAGCGCGTCGACGACGCCCGGGATCAGCTTCGGGTCCCCCGCCTCACGATCCACCTGCGCAGCGACGACACCGGGATCGGTCGCGATGGCCGGCCCGCTGTTGTCGCTGCAGGCCACCAGGGCCGACGACGAGGTGGCGAGGGCGGCAAGCCCGAGGATCTTGAGGACGTCGCGGCGAGCCAACCCGTTCAGCATGGTTCGTGGGACGCCCGTCAGCCCGAGGTGGTTCCGGGGACGAGCCACTGGCTCACCCACTGGCTGACCGTCTGGCCGAACCGCTCGCGCTCGTCGGTGACCAGCGAGTGGGTCGCCCCCTCGACCCAGCGCACGTCGGCCTGGGGCACGGCGGCAGCGAAGCGCGTTGCGCCCATCTCGTTGAGCTGCCGGGCCTGCTCGGGCTCCGTGGCCAGCAGCAAGAGCGTGGGGATGCGCTGGGCTGCGATCAACGGCCAGGTCTCCGACTGCTTGGCGCGTGCCAGGTGGTAGCGCGCCGCGCCGCTGGCGCGACCCGGGGTGCGTGAGACCAGGCGCCCCTCGTCATCGGGCTGCATACCCTCGAGGAACGCGTCGACCAGGACGTCGTCCACGTCGGTGCCGATCAGCTCGGCCACGTGCTCCCGGTCGGGCAGCCGCAGCCGTCCGGCCTCCGCTGCCTCGCAGAGCTCCTCGATGGTCGAGTCCAGGTCGACGCCGGGGGTCTCGGCGTAGTCGAGGTGGCCACTGTCGACCAGGACGAGCGAGTGCACGAGCTCGGGGTAGGCGGCCGCCAGGTGGCAGGCGATCGCGCCGCCCCAGCTGTGACCGACGAGGTCGAACCTCGGCCAGTCCAAGGTCCCCACCAGCTCGACCATCAAGGTGGCGAGCCTCGAGACCGCGTAGTCATCAGGGTCGAGCGGGGGCGATCCGCCGTACCCCGGCAGGTCGGGCGCCGCCACGTCGAAGCCCGCGTCGACGAGAGGCTGCACGCCCAGGCCGAGGAACGCGGCCGAGGACGCGGGACCCAGCGCGTGCAGGAAGAGCAGCGGACGCCCGCCGGGTTCGCCCCAGCGACGGACGTACAGGGTGGTGCTGCCGACGGTGAGGTCCACGGTCAGCTCGCTGACTGGGCTGTGCGCTCGGCCTGGGTGCGGAGCACGCAGAACTCGTTGCCCTCGGGATCAGCCATCACGGCCCATCCGGTGCCGGGTCCCCAGTGACCGCGCAGGTCGCTGACGATCGAGGCTCCTGCTCCGAGCACGCGGTCGGTCTCCTCGTCGCGCGTCCCCGAGCGCGGCACCAGGTCGAGGTGCAGACGGTTCTTGCCCTCCTTGCCCTCGGGGACCTCGACGAACAGGATCCGGTGACCGGTGGCGGGGTCGAGGATCATGCACTCCTCGTGGCCCGGCTCGTTGGGGTCATCGGCCACCATCTCGTAGCCCAGCAGCGCTCTCCACCATTCCGAGAGCTCATAGGCGTTGTGGCAGTCGACGGTCGTGTGCGAGACGAAGCAGGTCATGGTCCGACCCTGCCCCACCGGTCAATGGCTCGGCGAGGGGATAAACACTCAGCGCAGGACGAGGTCGATCGTGCGGCCCGAGATGCTGCCCCCAGAGGTCGAGCCCGGCATGGGGCGCGGGGTGCAGTCGCAGGTGTCGCTGCACGGCAAGAAGGTGTGCGGCGCGTGCCCGCACTCGGTGCAGGGCATCTCGTGCGAGAGGTGGTGCCCGGTCTGCTCGGCGGTGTCCCACATGGCCCTGCTCCTTCCTGTTCGCGTGACCTTGGTAAGGATGGTCGAGGGCGCCGAGAGATACGTCCGTTTCGTCCCCAACGCATCCGGAATCTCATCGAGATAGTCCGAACGGGTCACCTGGGGGCGACCCACCAGGGCCTGGGGTGGTTCCAGATCCGGCTCGCAGGGCCCGCAGGTGGTGTGGACCGGTCTAGTCGGTTCAGTCCGTACCGTGGACCCGCACGAAGTCGAGGATGGCCTCGGAGAGCTCCTGCCGGCACACGATCAGGTCGGGGAGAGACACGTCGTCCTGGTTGTAGCGAAGCTCCGAGCCGTCGATGCGCGAGCAGAACAGACCAGCGGACCTGGCCACCGCGACCGGCGCGGCGTTGTCCCATTCGTACTGGCCGCCTGCGTGGACGTAGGCATCGGTGATGTCGCGGACGACCGAGACGACCTTCACGCCGGCCGAGCCCATCGGCACGAGCTCGGCGTCGAGCTCGGCGGCCAATGCCTCGACGAAAGCGGGTGGCCTGGTCCGCGAGACCGCGATGCGCGGGCGCTCGGAGCTGCGATCGGGTACGACGGGGGGCGCGGCGGTGCTGAACGTCTCGCCCAGCGCCGGCTGGGCGACCGCGCCTGCCACCAGGTCGCCGTCCTCCCACAGCGCCACGTGCACGGCCCAGTCGTCGCGCGGGATCTCGGAGAACTCACGAGTGCCGTCGAGCGGGTCCACGATCCAGACCCGCTTGGCCGATAACCGTTTCGCCTTGTCGACATCCCTTTCCAGGCCCTCCTCGGAGAGCACCGAGTCCTCCGGCCGGATCGTCGCGAGCAACCTCATCAGCAGGTCGTGGGCGGCCTGGTCGCCGGCGTCCTTGAGCTCGCGTCCCTCGAGACCTTCTGCTCGCACCTCGAGCAGCCGCTCGCCGGCGACGGTCGCCAGCCACTCGGCCAGCACGTGGTCATCGGCGCCATCGGGCGGCGTGCGGTCATGGTGGCCCCGATTGCTCGTCACACGGTCACCCTAGTCAGGGCCACTTCAGCGGTTGAAGCGCTGCTGCGTGCGCTCCAGCCCGTCGGTGATCAGGGACTCGACCGCGTCGGCCGCCTCGACGAGGTTGATGTCGAGCTCCTTGCGCTCGGCCGAGGAGAAGTTGGACAACACGTAGTCGGCCGGGTCCTGGCGACCCGGCGGCCGACCGATGCCGACCCGCACCCGGTAGAAGTCGCCGGTGGCCAGCGAGGAGCGCATCGACCGCAGGCCGTTGTGGCCGTTGTCGCCGCCACCGAGCTTGAGCCGCAGCGCCCCGAACGGGATGTCGAGCTCGTCGTGGATCGCGATCACCCGCTCGGGCGGCACCTTGTAGAACTTCGCCAGCGCGGAGACGGGACCACCGGTCTCGTTCATGTAAGAGCGAGCGCGCGCCAGCACCACCCGCGGGGTGTCGGTCCCGATCGGTCCGAGCCTGCCCTCCACGACCTCCGCGCGACCGGACTTGTGGGCGCGCAGCGAGGAGCCCATCCGCTCGGCGAGGACGTCGAGGACCAGGTAGCCGATGTTGTGCCGGTGCCCGGCGTAGGTCGGCCCGGGGTTGCCCAGGCCGACGACGAGCCAGACGTCGCCGGTGGGGTTCACGAGATCCTCCTGGATCGCACGGCCCAGGAAAGGCAGGAACCTCCTGAACCGCTCGAGGATCACTCCTCGTCGCCGCCTGCGGACTCGCCCTCGGCGGGAGCGCCCTCGTCGGCGCCGGCCTCGGCGTCGGACTCCTCGTGGACGGTGCCCACCCCGGCCTCGGCCTCGGCGAGCTCGGCCTCCACCGCCTCGGCGGACTGGGCCTGGGTGACGTTGATGACGAGCGTCTCGGGGTCGACCACGAGCGTGGTGCCCGAGGGCAGCACGAGGTCGGACGCGTGGATCTGGGTGCCGGCGGCGGCGCCCTCGATGTCCACCTCGATGAACTCGGGGATGTGCGTGGCCTCGGCCTCGACCTGCACGGTCGCGTTCTCGGTGACGACCAGGGTCTCGGGTGCGGCGTCGCCGACGGTGTGGATCGGCACGTCGACGGTGACCTTCTCGCCACGACGCACGGCGACGAAGTCGATGTGCTCGAGCACGCGACGCAGCGGGTCGACCTGGACCTGCTTGGTCAGCGCCAACTGGGGGCTGCCGTCGATGTCGAGCTCGAGCAGCGCGTTGGCTCCGCCGTGCTTGAGCGCCATCATCGTCTGGTGGCCCGGCAGGGTCAGGTGGATCGGGTCGTTGCCGTGGCCGTACACGACGGCAGGGATCTTGTTGTCGCGACGGATCCGGCGAGCTGCGCCCTTGCCGAACTCGGTGCGCTTCTCGGCGGTGATCTTCTCGGCGGCCATGCTTCTCCTCGTGCTGGTGGTCTCAGGACCCCGGGCGGACTCACAGGGCGGCACGATGAGAGCCGGCCCAGTCGATCACGGCATCCCGGTGGGATGCCCTCGCCGAGGCAACCGGACGAGTCTAGAGGCCGCTTTGCACCGGAGCCAATCGTGGAGCCGCGCTCAGCTGTCGCCGTCTTGCCGGCGGCTGCCCGACGCGCCGGCGACAAGGGACCGGCGGGTCGACGATGCAGGAAGGGACGACTTCGAGGCCGCCACGCAGTCGGTGAAGCTGATGTTGCCCAGGCCGATGTGCTGGTTCCCCGAGGAGCCGTCACCTCCCGCCTTGTAGGTGAAGGACACGACTTGGATCGGTCCCGCCCAGGTGAGGTCGACGAAGTTCAAGCCGGAGTCGATGGCCTGATCCTCGAACTCCGTGTTGCGGAACGGGTCAGTCGAGGTGCCGATGCCCGTCAGCCTCGACCCGCGCGCGTAGCCGAACCCCGGCGTGTCGACGACGACGCGGTCCTTCCAGGCGACTCCTCCGGAGTCGTTGGTGTCGTTGTCGATGTCGTGGATCCGGAAGCCCAGGTTGCTCACCGGTTCGCTCAGGGTGATGGTGACCGTCACCGAGTCGTCCTTGACCAGCGGTGACAGCATCTCGATCTCGATGTAGTTCCACGCAGGGGTCGTGGACGTGCGGGCGACCTCTCCCGTGTCGCCCGGCGTCGGGTCCCCGCCGTTCCCGGTCGAGGAGTAGGCGATCGTCGCGGTGACGCTCGAGGGCAGGAAGGTCAGGACACCGGGCATCTGCCCCACCGTCAGGTTGTCGAAGCTGGTCTGCACGACGCACCCACTGGCGGCGTACGCCGGAGCGCCGACCCCCACGATCGCGACCGGCACGGTCCAAGCCGCGCCCTGCGTGACGGTCCTGCGTGTGAGCATGCGACTGCTCGTCTCCATCCGATGCTGCCTCTCGTCCCGGTCTGGCCTGGTTTCAGGCCGTGGAGGACCGTAGGGAGGCCGCGCTCGCACCATCTAGAGGGAGAAGTGCACAGAACGCCCACATTGGTGGCAGCACGTGACGGCCCACGCGGAAGCCGGGCGAAGCCCGCCGCCACACTCAGGCCAACATCTCCCGGACGACTAGACGGGCCGAGGACGGGCAGCCCTTGGTGAAGCCGTAGAAGGGGCCGAAGTCGCGGGTCGATGCGAACCCGGTGACGAAGAGCCCGGGCAGCGAGGTCTCGAAACCAGGGCTGAGGTCGGGGAAGCCGTCGCTGACCGCGATCTGGTCGAGGACGCCGGCGAGGTAGGGCACCGCGGCCAGGTCGGCCTGGTATCCCGATGCGAAGACCACGTGGTCGACCGCGAGCTCG
Source organism: Nocardioides agariphilus (assembly GCF_015352445.1). Taxonomy (GTDB): domain Bacteria; phylum Actinomycetota; class Actinomycetes; order Propionibacteriales; family Nocardioidaceae; genus Nocardioides; species Nocardioides agariphilus. Next base: position 15,213 of record NZ_JADKPO010000013.1, on the reverse strand, counting down.
CCGCCGTCGGAGATCGACAGCGTGACGTCGGCGTCGTCGGCCGCCACCGAGAGCACCACGGTCTCCGGGTGGCTCGTCACCACCTCGGGCCGCAGTCGCGGTGCCAGCCACCACTCGAGCGTGAGCCTGCCGACCTGCCAGAACTGCAGCGCGATCTCGTGCTGTCGTGCGGCGGGCAGGTTGCGCCACCAGCCCCGCTCGGCCAGCGTCTGCTCGACCAGCGGATCGACGAACGTCCAGCTCACCTTCTCGAACGCGGGTGTCGCGTGCCGGTGCACGACGTCGACCTTCGCGGCACCGTGGTCGCACAGGAGCGCCGCCCACTCGTAGGCGCTCTGGCGGCCGCCGATGATGGCCACTCGCCGATCGGCGAGGTCGTCGAACGCGACGAGTTCGCTGGTATGACTCCGGCGATCGGCAGGTACGTCGGCGTGCCACGCGGGCAGCTGGGTGAAGTGCGCGATCCCAGGGCAGGCCAACACCTTGTCGGCGGCGATCGTCGAGCCGTCGTCCATCGTCGCGACGAAGGCACCGTTCTTGCCCAGGTTGGCGACGAGACGCTGGTCGGGTCGCAGGCCCTTGCGTCGCGCGAACCACTCGGTGTGGTCGAGGAAGACCCCGATCGGGATGGGGTCGACGTCGGCCGGGTCGAGGCCGGCGTCCTCGAAGTACGCCGCGAAGGAATCGCCCGAGGAGTCGGCACCCGCTGCGTCCAGCGACCAGTCGGGCCCGGACCGGAGGTACATGTCGGCCGGCATCTGGTCGCGCCAGAACGCCATCGGGACGCCGACCACGTGGGTGTCGATGCCCCGCTCGCGGGCGTAGGCCGCGGCGGAGTAGGCGTAGGGACCCGCCCCGACGACGAGGAGGTCCGTGCGCATGGGCTAGGCGTGCCCCTCGAACATCGAGGTCACCGAGCCGTCCTCGAAGACCTCCTTGATCGCCCGGGAGAGCAGGGGTGCGATCGAGAGCACCGTCAGCTTGTCGAAGAGGTTCTCTGACGGGATCGGGAGCGTGTTGGTCACCACGACCTCGGCCGCCGAGCAGTTCTTGAGGCGGTCGACCGCCGGACCGGACAACAGTGCGTGGGTGGCCGCGATCACGACGCCCGCCGCTCCGTCGGCCATCAAGGCCTCTGCGGCCTGCACGATCGTGCCGCCGGTGTCGATCATGTCGTCGACCAGCACGCAGATCCGGTCGTCGACGCGCCCGACGACGCGGTTGGCGACGACCTCGTTGGGACGGTCCTCGCGGCGGGTCTTGTGGATGAAGGCCAGCGGGGCACCGCCCAGTCGCGCCGACCAGCGCTCGGCCACCTTGATCCGGCCGGCGTCGGGGCTGACGACGGCCAGCTGCTGGCCGGCGTACTTCTCCCGGACGTAGTCGGCCAGGATGGGGAGCGCCATCAGGTGGTCGACCGGCCCGTCGAAGAAGCCCTGGATCTGGTCGGCGTGGAGGTCGACGCAGATCAGCCGGTCGGCGCCGGCGGTCTTGAACAAGTCGGCCATCAGCCGCGCCGAGATGGGCTCGCGACCGCGGTGCTTCTTGTCCTGACGCGCGTAGCCGTAGAACGGCTGGACGACCGTGATCCGCTTGGCCGACGCCCGCTTGAGGGCGTCGACCATGATCAGGTGCTCCATGATCCACTCGTTGACCGGAGCGGTGTGGCTCTGGATGACGAAGGCGTCGCAGCCGCGGACCGACTCCTCGTAGCGGACGTAGAGCTCGGAGTTGGCGAACTCGTAGGCGGAGGTCGGGACGAGCCGCGTGCCGAGCTCGAGGGCGACCTCCTGGGCGAGCTGGGGGTGTGCTCGACCGCTGAAGACCATCAGGTTCTTCTTGGTGGTCTTCTTCAGTCCGCTCACGCGCATCGCTCCTGAGTGCGGTTCCCCTGTGACGGGTCTAGTGTCCCTCACCGTCATCGGCGGGCACACCACCGGGCTCCGTGTCGCCCTCCAGCGCCTGTTCGGCGGCCGCTGCCTGCGGCGTCCCGGCGCGCTTGCTGGCCACCCACCCGGCCAGGTTGCGCTGGGGTCCGCCCGACACGGCGAGTGCGCCGGGCGGCACGTTGCGGCGTACGACGGTCCCACCGCCGGTCGTCGCGCCCTCGCCGATCTCGACCGGCGCGACGAAGGTGTTGTTGGAGCCGGTGCGGGCCAGCCTGCCGACGCGCGTGTGGTGCTTGGCCACCCCGTCCCAGTTGGCGAAGATCGTGCCGGCGCCGATGTTGGCCTGCTCGCCGATCTCGGCGTCGCCGACGTAGGACAGGTGCGGCACCTTGGCGCCCGGACCGATCTCGGAGTTCTTGACCTCGACGAAGGTGCCGATCTTGCCGCCCGCCCCGAGGAGGCTGCCGGGCCGCAGGTAGGCGAAAGGCCCGACGCTGGCGGCCTCGCCGATCACCGCGAGCTCGGCGTGGGCTCGCACGACGCGGGCCCCGGCTCCGACCTCGCAGTCCTTGAGCGTCGAGTCGGGCCCGATCACGGCGTCCTCGGCGACGACGGTCGCGCCGAGCAGCTGGACCCCGGGCAGGATCGTCACGTCCGGCTCCAGCTTCACGTCGGCGTCGATCCAGGTCGTGGCCGGGTCCATCACCGTGACGCCCTCGCGCATCCACTGGGTGACGATCCGGCGGTTCATCTCGCGACCCATCTCGGCGAGCTGGACGCGGTCGTTGACGCCCTCGGTCTGCCCGACGTCGTCGATGAGGTGGGCTCCGACGTGCAGCCCGTCGTCGCGGGCGATCTTGACGGTGTCGGTGAGGTAGTACTCGCCCTTGGCGTTGTCGTTGCTCAGCCGCGGCAGCGCCCCGACCAGGAACTCCGCGTCGAAGGCCAAGATCCCCGAGTTGATCTCGCGGATCTCCCGCTGGTCGCGGGTGGCGTCGTTCTCCTCCACGATCGCCTCGACGTCACCGTCGTCGCCACGCACCACCCGGCCGTAGCCGAACGGGTCGGCCACCACACCAGACAGGATGCTGACCGCCCGCTGGGCCGCCTCGTGCTCCTGGGCGAACGCCCGCAGCGACTCGGCCTGCAGCAGCGGGGTGTCGGCGTACGCCACCAGCACGGTGCCGCGCAGGGGCGCACCCATCAGCCGCTCGGTGAGCGCCTCGACGGCGATGCGTACGGCGTGCCCCGTGCCGCGCTGCTCGTCCTGGACGGCCAGCACCACGTCGGGCACCAGCTGGCGGATGTGCGGCCCGACCTCATCTCGCTGGTGGCCGACCACGGCGACGATGCGGCGCGGCTTGACGCCTTGGACAGCGGTCAGCACGTGGCCGACCATGCTGCGCCCCGACACCTGGTGGAGCACCTTCATGGTCTTGCTCTTCATCCGGGTGCCACCACCAGCCGCCAAGACGACGACGGTGAGCTCGTGATCGTGCACGGCTTCGCTCATGCTCCCCGGGTAGGAGTCGAACCTACGTCGCTAGTCCTGATTCAAAGTCAGGCGGGCCCTGCCGGCAGACCAACCGGGGAATGCTGTCCGGCTGGCAGCCCAACCGGGGATTGCTAACCCAAGGGGATAGACCACCGAAGGATAGGCCCGACGCCGCACGGTCTCGACATCCGCTCGCTGGCGCTCGCGGGGCTCGACCGGCGAAGGTTGGCGCGTGCGCATCCTGATCGCCACCGAGAACTACCACCGAGTCGGCGGCACGGAGACCTACGTCCACACCATCACCGAGCAGCTGCAGCGGCTGGGCCACCAGGTCCGCGTCTACTCCTCCCGCCTCGGCGACATGGCCCAGCTGACACGCGGAGTCGGCGTCGACGTCGTCGGGCGCCCCGAGGACCTCGACCAGCCGGACGACGTGGTGATCTCCCAGGACGCGGCGATGGCCTACGAGATGGCGGGCCGGTGGCCCGGCGTGCCCCAGGTCTACGTCTGCCACAGCATCCTCTACGACATCCAGCAGCCACCCCTGGTCAGCGGCACCGTGCAGGCCGTGGTGGTGATGAACGACCGGACGGCCACGCGCCTGGAGGCTCTCGACGCCGACCTGCCACTGGTGCGGATGCGTCAACCCATCGACGCCGAGTGGCTCACGCCGCGAGGCGACCCGCACCCCACGCCGCAGCGCGCACTGCTGCTGGGCAACTACCTCGCGGGTCCCGCGCGCCGGCTCCTGGTCGAGACCTGGGGCGAGATGGGCGTCGAGCTCGTGCAGGTCGGCTCGGCGACCCGGCCGACCCTGCAGCCGCAGGCGGACATCGCGGCCGCCGACATCGTCGTCGGCAAGGGGCGGGCGGTGCTCGACGCGATGGCATGCGGACGGCCCGCGTACGTCTACGACGTGTTCGGAGCCGACGGTTGGGTCACCGCGGAGAGCTATCCGGCCATCGAGGCCAACGGGTTCGCCGGGCTGGCGTTCCCCGAGGTGGTCGACGCCGCCAGGCTGCGCGAAGACCTCGCGTCCTATGACCGCGACATGGGTGGCCTCAACCGCCAGCTCATCCTCGAGCACCACGATGCCCGGCTCCACGCCACCGGCCTGTCCGAGTTGTGCCACCAGCTGGCGCCCCACGTCGTGCGCGGGGCGGATGGTGCCCGCGAGCTGGCCCGTCAGGTCCGCCTGCGGTGGCGGGCCGAGGTGGAGGTGATCAACCTCCAGTCGTCGCTGCGGCAGGTGACCACCGAGCTCGCCACCGCCCGAGACGACCTGGGCCGCGCCGAGCGTGACCGCGACAAGGCCAGGGCGCGAGGGCGGCGGGTGGCGGCCAGGGAGAAGGTGCTGCGTCAGGGGCGCTGGGTCCGGCTCGGCGAGGCGCTGCGACTGGTGCGTCAGCGATGACTGGGAACCCACTCTCCTTGCAGCCCTCCGACCGGGCACCGCAGCTGCTGGTCGCTGCGGGAGTCGACGTCCCCGGCGACGCCGTGATCGGCGCCAACGTGGTGATCCACGCCGGGGTGGTCCTCGGCGCCGGCGTGGTCATCGAGGACGCTGTGGTGCTCGGCAAGGTTCCGGCTCTCGGTGGTGGCTCCAAGAGCCCGCAGGCGATGCCCGTCTCCACCCACCTCGGCGACGGGGCGATCGTCGGCTCGCACTCCACCGTGAGCGCCGGGGCCTGGATCGGAGCCCGCGTCTACGTCGGCGACCACTCGCTGGTCCGCGAGGGCTCCCGGCTCGGGGCCGACACCTCGATCGGCCACGCCTGCACGATCGGACGCGACGCGGTCGTCGGAGAGCGTGTGCGGATGCAGGGGTACTGCGGGCTGGCCACGGGCGTCCTCGTCGAGGACGACTGCTTCCTCGGTCCGATGGTGATCATGCTGGCCGGCATCACCATGGGCGCCATCGGGAAGGACCCCGCGCCAGCGGTCCTGCGGCGAGGCAGCAACATCGGCAGTGCGGCCCAGATCCTCACCGGGGTCGAGGTCGGGGCCGGCGCCGTGGTGGGAGCCGGAGCCGTGGTCACCCACGACGTACCTCCCGGCGTCACCGTGGCCGGCGTACCCGCCCGACCCCTCAACTAGGGTCAGCGGGGTGGACCTCCCCGTCATGCCGCCCGTGCAGCCGATGCTGGCGAAGTCCGTGAAGGGCATCCCCGACCCGGCCAAGCACGGCGGCCTGAGCTTCGAGCCGAAGTGGGACGGCTTCCGCTGCATCGTCTTCCGCGACGGCGACGAGGTGGAGCTGGCCAGCCGCAACACCAAGCCCCTCACCCGCTACTTCCCCGAGGTCGTCGCGGCCGTCAAGGAGCAACTGCCCACCCGGTGCGTCCTCGACGGCGAGCTGTTCGTGGCCCTCGGAGATCGCCTCGAGTTCGAGACCCTCCAAGAGCGCATCCACCCGGCGGCCTCGCGGGTCAACCTGCTCGCCGAGCAGACCCCTGCCGGCTTCGTCGCCTTCGACCTGCTGGCCCTCGGCGACGAGTCGTACGTCGACCGGCCGTTCGCCGAGCGCCGGGCGGCGTTGGCGAAGGCACTGGCCGGGCTGGACGGACCCTGTTACCTCACCCGCACGACCGAGGACCCCGAGGTCGCCGAGCAGTGGTTCAGCCGGTTCGAGGGCGCCGGGCTCGACGGCGTGGTCGCCAAGCCGCTCGGGGCGACCTATCAGCAGAACGCCCGCACCATGCTCAAGATCAAGCACGAGCGCACCGCTGACTGCGTCGTGGCGGGGATGCGTGAGCACAAGACCTCGACTCGCGAACGGCCGTTGCTCGGCAGCCTGCTGCTGGGGCTCTACACCGAGGACGGCCTGCAGCACGTCGGCGTCAGCGCGTCGTTCACCGAGAAGCGCCGAGCCGAGCTGTGGGCCGAGCTGCAACCCCTCGTCGTCCCGATCGAGGAGCACCCGTGGGGCCGGTGGGCGGAGTTCCTCACCGCCAACCCCGACCGCGTGCCCGGCACGCAGAGCCGCTGGAGCCAGGGCAAGGACCTCTCATTCACACCGCTGCGCCCTGACCTGGTGGTCGAGGTCGCCTACGACCACATGGAGGGGCGGCGGTTCCGGCACACCGCCCAGTTCCGCCGCTGGCGCACCGACCGAGACCCCGAGTCGTGCGGCTACGACCAGCTCGAGGAGGTGGTCTCCTACGATCTCGGCCGTATCCTCGGGGCCTCGACAGGCTCCACCACCGATCAGGAGAACCCATGAGCGAGACCTACGACGTCGTCCTGCTCGTCGAGCAGGCGCTCACCCCCGAGGACGCCCGCCAGGTGCTCTCGCTCCACGAGGAGCTCGACGATCCCGTCGCCTATCACGTGCTGCTGCCGATCGAGGACGCGGCTGCCCGCATCGAGGCGTCGATGGGCACCCTCTCCGGAGGCGAGCTGATGGGCAACCCGACCCTCGGCATGCAGGAGGTCGACGTCGACGCTGTCCGCAAGGACTCCGAGGAGCGCTCCCGCAACGAGCTGTCGACGACGCTCGAATCGCTGCGTGCAGCCGGCGCCACGGTCGTGGGCAAGGTCGTCGGCGACGACCCGATCGCAGCGCTGGCCACCGAGCTCTCCGCCGTCAACGGCCGCGAGGCGATCATCTTGACCCGCCCCCACGTGGTGGCCGAGTTCTTCCACCTCGACTGGACCTCGCGAGCCCGGCGCAAGCTCGGCGTACCCATCCTCCACCTGCTCGAGCACGAGAACTTCGACGAGCAGGCGGGCGGCGGCGAGGGCATCAGCGGACTCTGACTAAAGTCGCTCCGGTGAAGGTCACCCGGCGGCTGCGCGAGCAGCTGGCCGACCGACTGCCCGCCGCTCGCGACCTCGCCGGCCAGGCCCGCGAACGCATCGCCGACCAGGTCAGCAGCCGACTGGGCGACCGGGTCGCTGAACGCATCGAGCCGCACCGACCTCTCGACGCCCGCGGCAACCGCCCCCGCGCGGTCTTCGCAGGGGTGCTCGACGGACGCCACCTGTGGCTCGCCGTCGACGCGACACCCGGCACCTTGGCGCTGCGGCCCTCGGGCACCGAGAAGCTCATCCCGCTGGTCAGCGACCTCGCCGAGGACGACCCCCGCTTCCGGTCGGTTCGCAGCGACCTGTCCGCTCTGCCCGGCGCCGTGGACGCCCGGTTCGAGGTGGTGATCACGGCACCGGGCGGGAAGGTGCTCGAGGTGTGGACGCCTCCCCTGCCCCGCAACGACCTGGTCCGCGTGCCGGCCGGCGACGCCCTCCAGTGGCGCACCACGCGCAGCGAGGACGGCACGCTCGAGCTGGTCCGTGAGCCGGCTCCCGCTGGTGCCCTGCTCGCCGACATCGACATCGACGCCGACGACGTCGTCACGTTGCGCCTCACCGGGGCTCCCGACGGGTCCGACCTCAGGCTCGTCGACGACGAGAGCGGCGAGGTCCTGACGACCTTGCCGCTGACGCACCGACGTGGCGTCGCGACCGCCTCGGTCACCCCCGATGACATCCCCGCAGGAGACGGTCTCTCGGCCAGCGTCTACGCCGGAGACCTGCCGGTGCGCAGGCGCGCCAACGAGATGGCCAGGCCCGCGGGAGCCGTGCTCCTCCCGCAGATCCAGAACCGCGAGGGCGACGACGAGGCCCAGCCCTGGTCCGTCGTCTGGCGCTGGCTGGCCGACGGCGTCCTGCGCGTACGCCGGCCGAAGCCGGAGGCGACCCGATGAGGATCGGCTACCTCGTCTTCAACCTCGACGGGATGGGCGGCACTTCACGTGCTGCCATCACCCAGGCCAACGCCCTGGCCGCCGACCACCACGTGACGCTCCTGTCGGTGACCCGCAGCGGCGAGCGACCGCACTACGAGATCGACGAGCGCATCGAGGTGCGCTACCTCGTGGACGTGCGCGACAGCGACGCACCCGCCGTACCCGGCGTCGACCTGGCACCCGCGCGGGCCAAGGCTCTCCACGAGGCCGCGTCGCTGCTCGTCCCCGCGCGCTGGGACGGCCAGTTCACCGGCCTGTGCGACGTCGGGCTCGAGCGCGTGCTGCCGCATCTCAAGCTCGACGTCCTGGTCACGGTGACCCCGGGCCTGCTGGCCGCCGCCATCCAGCTGCTGCCCCCCGACCCGGTCGTGGTGCACCAGGAGCACCGGTCGACCTCCGATCGCACCTCGGGCCTCGAACCGCTCCTGACGTTCGCCCCTCGAGCCGACGTCGTCGCGGTGTTCACCCCGGCGATGGCCGACTGGATGCACGACCAGCTGGGCGACTCGTCTCCCGAGATCGTCGTGGTGCCCAACCCACTGCCGCTCGGCTTCACGCCGCGCTCGCGCCTCGACAACCCGGTCATCGTCACGGCGGGTCGGCTCGTGCAGGAGAAGCAGTTCAACCGCCTCATCGAGGCCTTCGCCCAGATCGCCGACCGGCTCCCCGACTGGCGGCTGCGTATCTTCGGCGACGGCGACAAGCGCGGCGAGCTGGTCCGCCTGGTGCGCATGCTCGGCCTCTACGACCGCGTCGAGCTGCCCGGGGCCGTCGCCGACATGCGCCCCGAGTGGGCCAAGGCCAGCATCACCGCACTCACCTCGCGCACCGAGGGGTTCCCGCTGATCGTGCAGGAGGCGATGGCCGCGGGAGTGCCGGTCGCCAGCTACGACTGCGCGTCCGGGCCGCGCGAGATCGTGCAGCACGAGGTCAACGGGCTGCTCGTCTCCCCCGACTCCATCGCCGGGATGGCGGCCGCTCTCCTCCGGCTGGCCACCGACGTCGACCTGCGCCACGCGCTCGGTGAGGGCGCCTACCGCACCTCCCGCCAGTACGACGCCTTCGCCATCGCCGAACGCTGGGTGGGCGTCTTCTCGTCCGCCCGCACCCGTCGTACGTCGTCGGGCCGGCTGGTCTCCCGGGCGCTGGCCGCCGGCGCGGCCAAGCCGGGGCGTCGCTCGGGTGGTCGACCGGTCGACGCCGCTGGTCTGACCCCTGCCCAGGTGCGCGAGGCGGCACTGGCGTGGGCGGTCAAGGCGGCGACCGAGAGCAGTGACGAGTGGCTGGTGATCCCCGCCCATGGCGCGGGGGCTCCGGTGGTGGTGCTACCCATGGCCGACCGCGACGGGTTCCTCAAGGCCGTGGGCGGCCTGGGCGTGCCGCCGTACCTCTCGCTTCGCGACCCCGCGCAGCACGGTTGGCCCGAGCGCCGCGGCACCCCGGGCTTCTTGGGCGACGACCTCCGGCGCGGCATGACACCGCGGGTGTTCCTGGAGCCCTGGCCCGAGGTCGAGGGACGCACGACCGTCGCGGGGCAGGGCTGCTCGGTCGAGGTGCAGTTCTGGGAGCGGCACGTCGAGGGCTACCTGGTCTCTCCCGGCCCGAACCCCTACACGACCCGGATCCCGCCCGAGGAGCGGGTGGTCGACCACGTCATCGACGGGGTCGAGGTGCGGACCCTGCCCCTGATGGCGGTCCCGACGGTCAGCGAGTGCCGGTTCCCGATCGACGTCGTCTACACCTGGGTCGACGGCAACGACCCCGAGTGGGACGCCGCGCGCGAGGCCCGGATCGCCGGGCTCCCGGGCTCGGCCTCGTCGACTGTCCACACCCGCGAGTCCAGCGGTCGGGCCCGGTTCGTCTCCCGCGACGAGCTGCGCTACTCGCTGCGGTCGGTGCACCTGTTCGCGCCGTGGGTACGCACCATCTACCTGGTCACCAGCGGTCAGGTGCCGGCCTGGCTCGACCTCGACCACCCCGGTATCCGGGTGGTGCCGCACGCCGAGATCATGCCGGCCGAGGCGCTGCCGACGTTCAACTCGCACGCGATCGAGACCTCGCTGCACCACATCCCCGGCCTGGCGGAGCACTGGCTCTACTTCAACGACGACTTCTTCCTCGGCCGTCCGATCCGCCCCGAGACCCTGTTCAGCCCGGCCGGTCTGTCCTCGGTGTTCTTCGCCCAGGCCACCATCGGGCTCAGCGACCTGCCGGGCTCGCCACCTTGGCTGAAGGCGGCGTGGAACAACCGACGCCTGCTCCAGGAGGAGTTCGGTGCGGTGACGACCAACGCGCTGGCCCATGCGCCGTACGCGTTGCGGACCTCGGTGCTGACCGAGATCGAGGCCCGCTTCGCCGAGGCGATCAGCGCCACGACCCGCTCGCCGTTCAGGTCCGACACCGACGTCTCCACGCTGAGCTCGTTCGCGCAGCACTACGGCCTGCTGACCGGCACCGCCTACCCGGCGACCGCCGACACGGTGTTCCTCAACATCGCCCACCCGATCCTGGGCTGGCAGCTCAACCAGCTGCTCGGACGTGACCAGGACTTCTTCTGCCTGGCCGACCACCACGACCTGGGCTTCCGTCAGGCCAAGGTCGACCAGCTCGTCGACGACTTCATGCAGGCGTACTTCCCGATCGCGGCGCCCTGGGAGAAGGGCGGCTGAGCCACTAGCCCTTCAGTCGCTCGATCTCGGCCTCGGCCTCGGCCAGCTTGGCCTTGAGCTTCTGGCGGACCTTGGCGACCTGCGCGGTCGTCTCGTCGAGCGCGATCGCGGCCGAGGACCAGTAGAGGTCGACGTACTCCTGGCGCAGCGCGTCGATCCGCTTCATCGCCGCCTGGTCGTCGGGCGACTCGACCAGGGCGTTCATCGCCTCCCACGACTGCTCGGCGAGCTTGACGAGTCCCGGCGCGACCTCGAGGCCCTCCCAGTCCGGGTTGGAGCGGTTGAGGCTGACGTCGATGAAGTCGTCGACGGGGTGGTGCCCGCTGACGTCGTTGAAGCTCAGCCCCAGCTGCTCGCCGGCCCGCTTCATCGCCGCCCGCCAGTCGCCGATGAGGTCGTAATACGGCACGAAGGCCCGCGGGTTGCCCCGGGTGACGCGCTCGGTCTCGAACGCCGCGTTGATCCAGGCCGCCACGTTGGTCGTCTCGCGCTGGCGGCGGAAGTGGCGGGTCATGTCACTGAGGTACGCCGTGTCGCGGGACCGCACGACCTGTGCGGGGTGACGCAGCATCGTGAGGCTGGTCAGCTGTGCACCGAACTCCTCGGCCATCCGCTGCCACAGGTCGTAGACCCAGTAGGCGCGGGTGTCCTTGAGCAGGATCTGCTTCTCTCCGGTGGCGATCTGCTCGCGCAGCCAGTCGCGCAGCTGCTGCTCGACCTCCGGGGTGACGTGCTTCTTGGCGATCTTGCCGGCATTGGGCCGCGAGTCGATGGTGCGCACGGGGATCGGGTTGAGCAGCCACTTGTGGAACTCGGCCACCCAGAGCGGCTCGTAGTAGCCGCGTGGGTTGTTCTCGTCGGTCTCCACCTCGGGCTGGGGGATGTAGAGGCCCAGCCGCTTCAGCGTGCCCGCCACGCTGCTCGTGCCGCTGCGTCCCGAGCCCGTGACGACGACGAGCTTGACCTGACCCTCTTGTGCTGGCACGGGCCCAGGATATTCAGGTGCCCGGTGAGGCCTCGCACTCCTACCCTCGCGGCATGGGAATCACGGAGTGACCGCAGCCAGGCCCCGATCGGCGGCCTGACGACCGACGTACCGCGCGTGCCGGGGGTAGCGCCCCGTCACGAGTCATCGAGGGACGCTCGGTCAGGCGAGCCACTCCGCCGGAGCCCCTCATGCCCACGCTGTCTCCAGCCGCGCGCCTCTACTCCCAGGCCCGCCGCAACCTGCTCCCTCGTCACGAGCGCCTCGTCGCTGTCGCCGGACGCTGGCAGCATGAGTACCTCGCCCATCTCGGCATCCGGCCGGAGGTCACGCTGCGGTGCGGCGAGGTCGCCCATGACGCCGCCCTCGACATCTCCGAGCGAGCCCTCGCCCGGGTGCATCCGGGGCTGTCCGCACCCGCGCTGCTGTCCGTCGTACGCCTCCCGGAGTGGCGACCGGCGCAGGTGTTGCGTCCGGACTCACGGCTGGTGCTGGTCGCCGACGGCATCGAGTACGCCGGCAACCTCGGCACGCTCATCCGCACCGCCGACGCCGCGGGCGCAGACGGCCTGGTGCTCACCAACGCCACCTGCCGGCTCACCCACCCCAAGGTCTTCGAGGCCAGCCGCGGGACGGTGCTGACGCTCCCGGTGCTGACCTATGACTCGGTGGCCCGGGCTCGTCGCGACCTCACGGCGGCCGGCTTCACGACGTACGTCGCCGACCCGGCCGCCGCCGTCGACTACCTGGCCGTCGACTACGGGCCGGGCAAGGCCGCGATCGTCGTGGGCTCCGAGGGCAGCGGCGTCGCCGCCGAGTGGCGCACGCCCGACCTCACGCGGGTCTCGATCCCGATGCGCGGCCGCGCCGACTCGCTCAACGTCGCCGCCTCCGCGTCAGTGCTCCTCTTCGACGCCCGCGCTCGCATGCGCTAGCTCGACGGCGATGTCGAGGTGACCGGCGTGCCGTGCGTACTCCTGGAGCACGTGGAAGCAGATCCAGCGCAGCGTCGGGATGCCGTTGGTGTGGTCCCAACGCAGCGACGGCGGGGCGACCTCGTCGAGGTCGCGCTCTGCCAGGATGCGGGTGGTCCGCTCGCCGAGGTCACGCAACAGCGGCACCAGGTCCTCGGCGGTGATGTGGTCCGGAACTTCCCAACGCGGTTGCGGCTCCCCAGGAGGCACATCCCACGGCTGCTCCCGGTCCCAATCACCCCACGGGTCCACCACGTCCTCGGCCAGGAACCCCCAGACGAACCACCGACGTTCCATGTGCAGCACGTGACTGAGCAGCTGGATCGGCGTCCACTGCGAGGGGATGCGGGTCGTCCCTTGCTCCTCCGGGGTGAGCGCCGAGACGCCTTCGACGATCTGCTCGCGGTAGTAGGAGAGGTACGCCGCGAACCCGCTTGCCTCGTCGCGTACTGCGCTCTCTGGCTCGCCGTTCATGAGACCGACCCTTCAAGAATCATCTGCGGAAGCCTCAGCGCCCACGACGGGAAGCAGCTCATCCATCTGCTCTTCTGGGATGAAGGCCCGGTCGAGGTTGAGCGGGACGTCGACCTCGACGTATCGCCAGGCGCTGAGCAGGTCGGCGCAACGGCCGACCGTGTCCTCGACCACGATCACCGGACGATGTGCCGCGATGCTCCGCTCGGCACCGCGCAGTACGAATGGTTCGTATCCCTCGACGTCCAGTTGGATGAGTGACAGGTCGGGAATCTTGAACTGGTCCACGGTGAGCAGGGGAACTCGTTGTGTGTTGAGCGGCGGTCGCCGGCGCTCGGGCTGAATGATGTAGGACATACCGCCGAGGTGGCGCCCATTGGCATTCTCGGTCTCGACCTGGACGAGCGCGTTGTCTGATCCGAGGCCGGCATGAAATAGCAACACGTTGTCCAACCGGTTCGCCTCCACGGCCGCATGTGCGAACAGGTAGTTCTCCAGCACCGGCTCGAACGCATAGACCGTCCCGGGCGTCTTGCGGGAGAAGGACGTGAGCATGTCGCCAAAGAAGGCACCCGCGTGAACCATGCTGCCCGGGCGGTGGGCCAGAACATCTCGCACGAGCTGGTGAAGCCTCGGGACGACCAACCTGCCACTGAGGATGCGCTTGGCAACAGGCTTGTGCGCCGCGTACTCGGGCACGAAGAAGGTCGTCTCCCGAAACTCTCGGACGTGTGCCCGCATCCCGAAGACTTCGTGTCCGTCGTCGCCGGCCGGTGAAGTCTGCTTGGACCGTCGAATGAGAGGCACTCAAGCCACGCTATCTGACGTGCGCGGAGACCTCAGGCCATCCGACCTGCCTCACCGTGCTCCGAGCTCCGCCGCCCTCGGGTGCCGAGCGTGCCCTGTCATCGGCACGACCGCGCTCATCGCGGCAGGGCCGAATGTCGGGTGTGCCATGCCCTCACCGTGGTCGAACTCGGACGCGCGCGCTCGGAACCGCGTCGTTGCTGAGGGTCTGAGCGAGATGGCACTGGGCTATGAAGGCGACTCGGCCACTGAGCGCAAGACAGCAAGGTCGGCGCGATCCTTGCTACCGCCCACCTCGTCGGGACGCGGGGTGCCCTTGGTAGCGAGCATCATCTCCAGCGTCAGCACTCTTACGGATAGGTCGTCTAAGTTCCGGCGTGCGAATGCCAGGGGCCCGCTCGAGAGCACGATCGGTTGCTCGGGGACGGGCACGACGACACCTCCTTCGGAACCGGGCACGACAAAGGTCAGCTGCAGCTGGTAGCCGTCCCGTGCGTAGTTGGTGCCAACCAGGTCCTCTGGAGTCGGCGTGTGGACCCACCCGGCTCCCTGAAGCACCTCGTGGACGCGGCCCTCGTCGCGTCGCCAGACCAGGACGTCGATGTCCTCGTGCGGTCTCGTGAGCCGGCCCACCCACAGGTCGACGGCCCATCCCCCGAAGAACCAGTGCTCCAGCCCTGCCCCGTCCAGAGCGTCGGAGGCACTTCTGACCATCGAGAATCCTCGGTCGTCGTCACTCGACTGCTGCGTCATGGCTCATTCAAGCGCGGTCAGCGCTGGTCAGCGAGAGCCAAATCGCGGTGCACCACCAACGACGAGTGCCGCCGGGCGACACGATGCACGCTCATCGGCAGATCCGTGCGTCCGACAAGCGGGCGGTCAGACGCAGGCCGACTAACCTCTCCGACTCGCGGCCTGACGGCGACAATGGCTGCAACGCGGCTGCACCACGGCGCACTCGTGGGCCTGCCTGACAGCCCGCGGCGGCGTGGTCGAGCGTGTCTGCCCGGTCCTGCGCAAGCCCGCCAAGGCTACGGATCAGAAGGTTTGGGGTTCGAATCCCTACGGGCGCTCCTCTGTGATGTCTCGGGACATCGGCATGGGGCGAACCCTCAGGATGGGGGTTCGCCCTGCGTTTTGTGTGGCGGTGGTCCGGGTGGTCGGCCGAGTGGCTG